>CAVPTV010000014.1:0-95000 GCA_963708765.1 uncultured Alphaproteobacteria bacterium
GAGCAGCGGCGCCGGGCCGGAGCGGAACTGGTCGAGCAGCGCCGCCTCGTCGGCCTTGGCGGCCTTGAGGTGGCGCATCTTGACGTGGCCGAAGCCGCGGATCTTCTCCGGGATGGCGGCGAGCCCGACCGCGATGTGGTGGTTGTCGGGCGTGAGCTTGCGCCAGGATCTCGTCGAGCATCGCCTCGTAGTCGCGCGATCAGCGCGCGCTCGGTCTTGCGCTCCGCCGAATAGCCGAACGGATCGAAGGCGGTGCCGCGCAGGACCTTGAGCTTCGCCAGCAGCCGGAACAGCGGGAAAATCCACGGGCCGAAGGTGATCTTCCTCGGCTCGCCGGTGGCCTTGTTGGTGCGCGCGAGCAGCGGCGGCGCGAGATGCACGTGCAGGCGCAGGTTCTCGCCGCCGAGCTCGCTCTTCACCTGCTTGACGAACGCGTCGTCGGCATAGAGCCGCGCCACCTCGTACTCGTCCTTGTAGGCCATCAGCTTGAACAGATAGCGCGCGACGGCGTCGGCAAGACCGCTCTTGCCCGGCGCGCTGCACGGCCTCGACCGCCTTCGTCCTTCTCGACCAGGCGCGCGGTAGCGCGCCGCATAGGCGGCGTCCTGATAGGCGGTGAGGAAGGCGACGCGGCGCTGCGATCATCTCGTCGAGCGACTGCGAGAGCCGGCGCGCGTCGCTCCACGGCCTCGGGCCTGGGCTTGACCAGCGCCTCGACCGCGGCCGGCTCGACGACGGCGCGGCGGCCCCAGCGGAAGGCGGCCTGGTTCATCGGCGACCGCCTCGCCGTTGAGCTCGATCGCCTGCTCGATCGACGCCGCCGACAGCGGGATGGCGCCGAGCTGATAGGCGTAGCCGACCAGGAAGATGTTGGCGCCGACGTGTTGCCGAACAGCGCGGTGGCGATGCCGCGTGGCGTCGACGAAGTGGGTCTTGTCGCGGCCCGGCGGCGGCCACGATCGTGCGCTTGAGCCGCTCGGTCGGCAGCGAGAAGTCGGCGTTGCGGGTGAAATCGCCGGGCAGGAACTCGGCGATGTTGATCACCATGTCGGTCTTGCCGGGCGCGACCGCGGCCAGCACCTTGCGGTTGCCGGCGACCACGATGTCGCCGCCGAGCACGAGGTCGGCGCCGCCGGCCGCGACCCGGATGGCGTGGATGTCCTCCGGCCGCTCGGCGATGCGCATGTGGCTGTAGACCGCGCCGCCCTTCTGCGCGAGGCCGGCCATGTCGATGACGCCGACGCCCTTGCCCTCGAGATGCGCCGCCATGCCGAGGATGCCGCCGATGGTGACGACGCCGGTGCCGCCGACGCCGGTGACGATGATGTCGTAGGTCTGGCGGATCGGCGGCAGCGTCGGCTCCGGCAGCGCCGGCAGCGTCATCGACGGCTCGGCGACGCGCCGTGCCCTGCTTGAGCTTGGCGCCGTGCACGGTGACGAACGACGGGCAGAAGCCCTTGACGCAGGAAAAGTCCTTGTTGCAGCTCGACTGGTCGATGGTGCGCTTGCGGCCGAATTCGGTCTCGAGCGGCTGCACCGACACGCAGTTCGACTTCACGCCGCAGTCGCCGCAGCCCTCGCAGACCAGCTCGTTGATGATCACGCGCTTGTCGGGATCGGGGAAGCGCGCCGCGCTTCCGGCGCCGGCGCTTCTCGGCCGCGCAGGTCTGGTCGTAGATCAGCACCGTGCAGCCGGGGATCGCGGCGAGCTCGGTCTGCACCTCGTTGAGATCGTCGCGGTGATGGATGGTGAGCCCGCGCGGCCAGTCCTCGCGCTGCGGATATTTCTACGGCTCGTCGGTGACGACGACGACGCGCTTGGCGCCTTCGGCCGCGACCTGGCGCGCGATCTGCGGCACCGTGAGCCCGCCGTCGTTGGCCTGGCCGCCGGTCATCGCGACCGCGTCGTTGAACAGGATCTTGTAGGTGATGTTGACGCCCGACGCGATCGCGGCGCGGATCGCCATGTAGCCGGAATGGTTGTAGGTGCCGTCGCCGAGGTTCTGGAACACGTGCGGCGCGCTTGGAGAACGGCGCCTCGCCGATCCAGTTGGCGCCCTCGCCGCCCATCTGGGTGAAGCCCGAGGTCGAGCGGTCCATCCACTGCGCCATGTAGTGGCAGCCGATGCCCGCATAGGCGCGCATGCCCTCCGGCACCACGGTCGAGGTGTTGTGCGGGCAGCCGGAGCAGAAATAGGGCGTGCGCACCGCGATGTCCTGGGTCTCGGCCAGGATCGCGCTGCGCCTCCTTGAGCCGGCGCGACGCGCGCGGCGATCTCCTCGTTCGGGCCGATGCGCTGCAGGATGCGCTCGCCGATGCAGATCGCGACGTCGTTGGGATCGAGCGCGCCCTTGACCGGGAACAGCCAGTTGCCCTGCTCGTCCTTCTTGCCGATGCAGACCGGCTGGTTGGCGGTGCCGTAGAGCTCCTCGCGCACCTGCACCTCGAGCAGCGAGCGCTTCTCCTCGACCACGATGATCAGGTCGAGCCCCTCGGAGAATTCCTTGAGGTCGCGCTGGCTGATCGGCCACGGGCAGCCGATCTTGTAGAGGCGGAGCCGAGATCGTTGCACTTGACCTCGTCGAGCCCGAGCTCGTCGAGCGCCTGGCGCACGTCGAGATAGCTCTTGCCGACCGTGATGATGCCGATCTTCGGCTTGCGGCCGCCCGAGGTGATGTACTTGTTGAGCTTGTTGGCGCGCACGAACGCCAGCATGGCGTCGCGCTTGTAGTCGTGCAGCCGCGCCTCCTGGCCGAGGATGGTGTCGCGCAGGCGGATGTTGAGCCCGCCTTCCGGCATCTGGAAGTCTTCCGGGATGACGATGTTGACGCGCTCGAGGCTGCCGTCGATCACGGCGGTCGATTCGACCGTCTCGTGCATGCATTTGAGCGCCACCCAGGTGCCGCAGAAGCGCGACATCGCCCAGCCGTAGAGGCCGTAGTCGAGGATCTCCTGCACGCCCGCCGGGTTCAGGATCGGGATCATCACGTCGACGAAGTGGTATTCGGACTGGTGCGCGGTGGTCGAGGATTCGGCGGTGTGGTCGTCGCCCATCAGCGCCAGCACGCCGCCGTGCTTGGAGGTGCCGGCGAAGTTGGCGTGGCGGAAGACGTCGCCGGTGCGGTCGACGCCCGGGCCCTTGCCGTACCACATGCCGAACACGCCATCGAACTTGCCTTCGCCGCGCAGCTCGGCCTGCTGCGAGCCCCACAGCGCGGTCGCGGCGATGTCCTCGTTGATGCCGGCCTGGAAGCGGATGTCGTATTTGTCGAGCGAGCGCTGCGCGCGGATGAACTGCTGGTCGAGGGTGCCGAGCGGCGAGCCGCGATAGCCGGTGACGTAGCCGGCGGTGTTGAGGCCGGCACGGCGGTCGCGCTCCTTCTGCATCATGCAGAGCCGCACGATGCGCCTGGAAGCCGGTGACGAAGATGCGGCTCTTGGTCAGGTCGTACTTGTCGTCGAGCGTGACGTGGTTGAGCGCCATCAGGCGGGCCTCCGCGGCGGCAGTGTGCCCCGGCGGCGGAAATGCCGCCAGGGACTTTCGATTCGTTCAAAAGATATAATCCGGCGCCACCGGCCAGCAATGGCAACAGTTTGGGCAGACTGGCTATTTCGCGCAGACCCGCGGGGCCGGCAAGGAAATTGCCCGGAACGGGCCTTTCACGAATTTTGGCGCACCGCGGCGGACGGGCCGATCTGCCGCTCCACCTCGTCGGCGGTGCTTTGGTCCGCGGCACGTTCGGACGCGCGCAGGCCCGCCACCACCCCGCGCCGGTCGGCCAGGGAGCGGTTCTGGCTGAGCTTCAGCTTGCCGTCGAGGCTCTCGATCTTGAGCACAAAGCCGACGATGGCATGCAGCTGCTTCTGCAGGTAGTCGGCGGGGGCGTCGGTGACCTTCCAGGGCGCCGCGAAGCGGCTCTCGTAACGGTCGGTCAGCCGTGTGACCAGCGCCGCGAGCCGCTCGGGTTCATGGAAGAATTCGAGCGTCCCGCGCGCATGGACGGTGCTGTAGTTCCAGGTCGGAACCACGCGCCCGTGCTCCTGCTTGGCCGGATACCACGAAGGCGACACATAGGCGTCCGGACCCATGAAGATCGCCAGCGCCGGCTTGCGCAGATCGCTCGTGCGCCATTGCGGGTTGGCGCGCGCCAGATGACCGGTCAGCTCACCATGGCGGCCGGCGGCCGGCTCGAGCAGCAGCGGCAGGTGGCTCACCAGCGGGCCGTCCTCGCCGACGGTGACCAGGGTGGCGAGCCCGGTCGCGGCGATGTGGGCGTGCAGGGTTGCGAGATCCTGCTCGCGATGGGCAGGTGGATTGTAGAGCATGGCTGCCTCTCCTCCGATCGGCGCCGGGCGCGCTCGCAGCCGGCTCCGCATCGTTAGGCGTGCAGATAGCGTCTGACACGCGATCTGTAAAACCGATTGTTTCGATGCATGCGGTTCCGATCGGCGGCATGCGCGCGTCACATTGGTCCGATGTGGCGCCGCCGCTGGCGGAACCAAGACCGGTGCCTTACAACCGGATCAACAAACGTGACGGCCGGCATGCCGCCGATCACAGACAATAATCCCGGGACCGGAACGCTCCTGCCGCAATGGATGCCCAGGTCGAGCGCCGCGAGGCCGAGCCGCTCACGCATCGTGAGACGCTGCTGATCGTGTTCGGCGTGCTGCTGCCGACGTTCATGGGCTCGCTCGACCAGACCATCCTGGCGAGCGCGCTGCCGACCATCGGACGCGACCTGGGCGACGTCCACAGCCTGCCGTGGCTGATCACCGCCTACCTGCTGGCGTCGACCGCCACCATCCCGCTCTACGGCAAGATCGCCGACATCCATGGGCGCCGGTTCACGCTGCGGATCGCGATCCTGATCTATCTGGCCGGCTCGCTCGTCTGCGCGCTCGCCCCCAACATGCTGGTGCTCATTTTCGGGCGCGTGCTGCACGGGCTCGGCGGCGGCGGTCTCTCGTCGATGGGGATGATCGTGCTCGGCGACCTGGTCTCGCCCAAGGAGCGCGGGCGCTACTACACCTACTTCTCGCTCACCTACACGACCGCGGGCGGCTGCGGGCCGGCGCTCGGCGGCTTCATCGCCGACCATCTGCACTGGTCGGTGATCTTCTGGATCAACATCCCGATGGGGCTCGCCGCCTTGGCGATCACGACGTCGCTGCTGCGCCGCCTGCCCCGCCACGAGCGGCCGCATCGCCTCGACATCGTCGGCGCGGTCCTGATCGTGCTCGCCAGCGTCTCGTTCATGCTGGCGCTGAACACCGCGGGGGTGCGCTTCCCCTGGACCTCGCCGCCGATCCTGGCGCTGCTCGCGGTCGCGCTGCTGATGGGCGGCTTCTTCGTGGTGCGCCTCGCTGACCGCGCCCGAGCCGCTGATCCCGGTCTCGATCCTGACCCATCCGATCGTGCGCTACGCGATCGCCGCCAATGCCTTCGGCTGGGGCTCGATCATCGGGCTCAACATCATCCTGCCGATCTATCTGCAAGGCGTGATGGGGCTCTCGCCGACCAGCGCGGGGCTGAGCCTCATCGTGTTCATGGTGGCGCTGAACACGAGCGCCGGGCTGGCCGGCCAGGTGCTCGGCCGCGTGCGGCACTACAAGCTCCTGCCGATGATCGGGCTCCTGGTCTCGACCGCGGCGGTCGCGACCCTGGCGTGGCGCGCCGAGAGCATGACGCCGCTGTCGTTCGAGCTGCTGGTGATCGTGATCGGGATGGGCTTCGGGCCGCTGCCGTCGCTGACCTCGGTGGCGATGCAGAACGTGGTGCCGCGGCACCAGCTCGGCATCTCGATCGGCACCATGAATTTCAGCCGCAACCTGTACGCGACCATCTTGATCGCGGTGTTCGGGGCGATCGTGGCCGGCGAGCGCGTCCGCCGGTTCGCCGCTGGGCGGAGCCGAAGCGTTCGGCCGCGCCTTCTTCGTGGCGGCCGCGAGCCTCGCGGTCGCGTTCGTCGCGCTGGTGCTGATGGAGCAGAAGCCGCTGCAGACCGGCGCCGAGATGGCCGCGCAGTAGGCGCTGGATCCGCACGCGGTCCGGCGATCCGCCTACGCCACCTTGCGGTCGAACAGCTCGGCGCGCGCCGGCTCCTCGATCAGCTCGTCGGTGTGCACGACAAAGCGCCTGAGCACGTTCGGACCGAAGGTCGTGCTGAACGCGACGTCGGCTGCGTCACGCCCGCGGGCCATCACGATGCGGCCGATGCGGGGAATGTTGTGGCGGGCATCGAACGTATACCAGCGGCCGCCGAGATAGACCTCGAACCAGGCGCTGAAATCCATCGGCTCCGGCTCGGGCGGAACGCCGATGTCGCCCAGATAGCCGGTGCAGTAACGCGCCGGGATGTTCATGCAGCGGCACAGCGTGATCGCCAGGTGGGCGAAGTCGCGGCACACGCCGCGGCGCTCGATGAAGGCGTCGGCCGCGGTCTTGGTGACGCGGGCGTGTCCGTAGCCGAAGCGGATATGGGATTGGACGAAATCGCAGATCGCCTGCACGCGCGGCCAGCCCGCCGGCGTCTTGCCGAACAGCGACCACGCCGTGTTCATGAGGCGCTCGGTCTCGCAGTATCGGCTGCCGAGCAGGAATACCAGCGTGTCGTGCGGAAGCTCGGCGATCTCGTGCGCCCGCGCGCCGGGCTCGACCGCATCGGGCCGGCCCGAAATCGGCGACGACGCGCATCCGCGCAGATTTCGATCCGGCCGGCCGGCGCCACCACGCGACTGCAGACGTTCCCGAACATGTCCGCGTAGCGCGTGACCGGCAGCGTGGGCGTGATGCGAAGCTGATCCGGCCGGATGAGGTCGCCGGCGCGCGACGGGTGCACGTTGAGCATCAGCACCATCGGGGTGCGCTCGACGAACTCATAGACGAACTCGAAGCCGACACGAATTTTCATGGGTGATCTCGATCTCGCGGGCAGGGGTTCTCGGCACAAATCAATAGTCGCGGAACGCTCCCCACCCAGGGGCGGCCCCAATACAGGAAGAGGAGGCCATTGGCTAGTCGTTTCTGAGGGAACAGGGCAAGAACGATTTGCAATTACTTTAGGCACCTATTTTCTAGGCTGCCGTTGCGTTCAATGCAGGCTGGTTCCCTTGCGATTCATTTCTAGGCAATTCGTCTTGGTGCCCACGCGATACGCAAACCCCAAGCCGCTGACCCGGGTTCGTCGGCTTGGACGCGGACCGCACGTTCACCCTCATAGTCGCGCCCGCAAATGCACGAGCGTGCGCCAAAACGTCCGCAGCGCGTACGGCGGGAGACCGAGCGTGTAGTGGCCGCACCCGAGGCGAACCCAGGTCGGATCGAGGCGCGATCGCCGAAGCCGGTCGACATAGCGCTGCGCCAGCTCGGGGATGAACACGGTGTCGAGGTCGCCCGAAACGATGAGCACGTGATCGAGACGTCGGGCCAGCCGATCCGCGTAGCTGGCCGGACTGACGAGCGCCCAGGCGTCGCGGACGGCATCGAGCGTGAAGCGCCGCTGCAGGCTTTGCCGCACGTGCCGGGTCGCGCTCCCGGTCCAAACGGCTTCCGCAAAATCATCGGCCATCAGCAGCAGCGCCACGGCCGCCACCCTCTGGTCGAGCGCGGCAACGATGGAAGCGACCGAAGCCCCGATGCTGAGCCCGACAATTCCGAGGCGCCGATATCCCGCCATGTCCAGCCAGGCCAGGCATGCGCGGGCGTCGAGGATGGCCTGCCGATTGGCCTGCAGCGTCAGCCCGAGATTTTCGCAGGCCAGCTCGCGCGCGAAGCCGGCACCGGGAGCTCGGCGCTCGTCGTGGTAGGGCAGGCTGAGCTGCAGACAGGTGATCCCGCACGCCGCCAGCATCCGGCCGAAAGCCGCAAGCTCATGCCGCTGCGAATTCCAATACGGCAGCATGACGACCGCCCGGTCGCGACGCCGCGCCTCGAAGAGCCTCGCGATCGCCAGGTTGTTGGGGGAATCCCGAGAGCTCGCACCGCTGCTTTCGAACGTGATGAGATGGCCGGAGCGATGGTACGTAATCTCGCCCGGCAGCGCGAAATACTCTTCCACGTGATCGAGCTTGGCGCGCACGAACCGCAACAAGCCATCGAGGTCATCCGATCGCGCGCCGGGGTCGAGGAACTCCAATCCGACCGCGGCGTCGCCCGCCACCTTGATCGATGCCATCTCGGCCGCGAGCGACCGCTCGCGCTCACGAATATGAGATGGCCGATACCACAACGGGTGCTCCCCTGTTCGGCTGAGTGTGACAGGCAGGTTTGCGGCAGCTGCAGCCGGATCACACCCTGTTGCCCGCGCTCCAGCGCCAGAAGTCGCGGCCTTCCTCGCGCATGAAGCGGGCGAGCACCATCTGGTGCACCTCGGAGGCGCCGTCGACCAACCGGGCCTGACGCGCGTAGCGGTAGATCCATTCGAGGATGGTGTCCTTGGAATAGCCGCGCGCGCCGTTGAGCTGGATCGCCACGTCGGCGGCGTTGTGCAGGGTGTCGGCGACGTGGAGCTTGGCCATCGACACCTCCTTGCGGGCGCGGTCGCCCTGGTCGAGCTTCCAGGCCGCGTTCATCACCAGCAGCCGGCCGATCTGGATGTTGTGCGCGACCGCGCCGAGCTTCATCTGCACGCTCTCGCGGTCGGCGAGCCTGATGCCGAAGCCTTCGCGCTCCTCGACGTAGGCCTGCGCGATCTCCATGCAGCGCTTGGCGAGGCCGAGCCAGCGCATGCAGTGGGTGAGCCGCGCCGGCCCGAGCCTGATCTGGGTGGCGCGCAACCCGTCGCCGACCCCCATCAGCACGTTCTCGTCGGCGACCTCGAGCCCCTCGAAGACGAGCTCGCAATGGCCGCCGTGCTCCTCCGGCCCCATGATCGGGATGCGCCGCACGATGTTCCAGCCGGGCTGGTCGCGGTGATAGAGGAAGGCGGTGAGCCCGCGCCGCGGATCGTCGGAGGTGCGCGCCACCAGAATGAAATGATCGGCGATGCCGGCGCCGGTGATGAACCACTTGTGGCCGTGGATCACCCAGCCGCCGTTCCGTCTTCTCGGCGCGGGTGCGGATCATGCCGGGATCGGAGCCGCCGCCGGGCGCCGGCTCGGTCATCGCGAACGACGAGCGCACCTCGCCGGCGACGATCGGCGCCAGCCACTTGTCCTTCTGCGCCTGGGTGCCGACGAGCGCGAGCAGGTTCATATTGCCGTCGTCGGGCGCCGCGCAGTTCATCGCGAGCGGGCCGAAGATCGAGCGGTTGGCCTCCTCGTACATCGCCGCCCAGCCGACGATCGGCAGCTCGAGCCCGCCGTATTCCTTCGGCGCCTGCGGCGCCCACAGGCCCTCGGCGCGCGCCTTGGCCTGCACGGCGCGCAGCACGTCGAGGCGGATGTTCTCGTGGTCGTCGTAGTTCGCCGCGTCGGCTTCGAGCGGCAGCACGTGCTCCTCGACGAAGCCGCGGGTGCGCACGCGGATGTCCTCGATCTCGGGGGAAAGCGTGAAGTCCATCGCGAATCCCTTTCTATCCCCGTGAGCGCCACCATCTGGCCGCCGTCGACCACCACGGTGGTGCCGGCCATGAAGCGGCCGGCGTCGGAGACGAGCAGGAGGAGCACGCCGTCGAGATCGCGCGCCTCGCCGAAGCGGCCGACCGGGATCTCGCGCTTGATGGCGGCGCCCGGCTCGCTCGTCAGAAAGTCGCGGTTGAGATCGGTCACGATCCAGCCCGGCGCGATGGCGTTGACGCGCACGCCCTTGAAGGCGAGCTCGAGGCCGAGCGTCTTGGTGAGCTGGATGACGCCGGCCTTCGCCACCGCATAGGCGACGGTGCCCTTGGAGACGCCGAAGCCGAGCACCGAGGCGATGTTGACGATGGCGCCGCCCTTGCCGGCGGCGAGCATGCGGCGGGCCGCCTCCTGCGCCCAGAAGAACACGGCGTCGAGATTGGTGCCGACCACCCGCCGCCACTCCTCCTCGGGCAGGTCGACCGCGCGATGGGCATGCGCGACGCCGGCGTTGTTCACCAGGATGGTGACGGTGCCGAAGGCCTGCTCGGCCGCGTCGAAGGCGCGGGTCATCGCCTGGCGGTCGAGCACGTCGGCGCCGAGCGCGACCGCGCGGCCGCCGGCCGCCTCGATGCGCGCCTTGACGGCCGCGAGGCGATCGGCGCGGCGCGCCACCAGCGCGACCGCCGCGCCGCTCTCGGCCAGCACCTCGGCGAAACGCACGCCCAGCCCGCTGGAGGCGCCGGTGACGAGCGCGACCCGGCCCTTGAGATCGAAGATGTCGGCGGCGCTCATGTTCTGCCCAGCGTTCAGGGGCCATAAAGCCTATGCGGCAGCCAGGTCGCAAGCCCCGGCCCGAACCATGACACCGCCAGGGCAACGCGCTGGATGCGCACGAACGAGAGATGGGGCTTGCAGGGCCCCACCCTCGACTTCGGTCCCGGTGCGGAGGATACTGCAGCATCCGCCGAATGATGACACAATGCGCGGAAGGTTCGCATTGCCATGGCAGCACACGATCACGACCACGACGATCATCCGACCACGAGCACGGCTCGGAGCTCTCCGAGACGCAGCTGCGCGTGCGCGCGCTGGAGACGGTCCTGACCGAGAAGGGTTACGTCGATCCGGCCGCGCTCGACCTGATCATCGAGACCTACGAGACCAAGGTCGGGCCCCACAACGGCGCCCGCGTGGTCGCCAAGGCCTGGAGCGATCCCGCGTTCAAGCAGGCGCTGCTCGACGGACGCCTCCAAGGCGGTGAGCGCGCTCGGCCACGAGAGCCGGGTCGGCGACCATCTGGTGGCGGTCGAGAACACGCCCGCGCTCCACAACATGATCGTGTGCACGCTGTGCTCCTGCTATCCGTGGGAGGTGCTGGGCCTGCCGCCGGTCTGGTACAAATCGGCGCCCTATCGCTCGCGCGCGGTCAAGGATCCGCGCGGCGTGCTCGCCGACTTCGGCGTCACGCTGCCGAAGGACACCCAGATCCGGGTCTGGGATTCGACCGCCGAGACCCGCTTTCTGGTGCTGCCGATGCGGCCCGCCGGCACCGAGGGCTGGAGCGAGCAGCGGCTCGCCTCGCTGGTCACCCGCGATGCGATGATCGGCACCGGGCTTGCCAAACGTCCCGAGGAGGTCGGCTGATGGACGGCGTCCACGACATGGGCGGCATGGACGGCTTCGGCAAGGTCGAGCCCGAGCCGAACGAGCCGCCGTTCCACGCGCCCTGGGAAGGGCGCGTGCTCGCGATGCAGCGCGCCATGGGCTACGCGGGCGCGTGGCACATCGACATGTCGCGCTTCGCGCAGGAACGATTGCCGCCGCAGGTCTACCTCACCGCCTCCTATTATCAGCGCTGGGCGCTGGCGATGGAGCGCAACGTGGTCGAGCGCGGGCTTCGCCGATGCCGAAGAGCTCGCGGCCGGCCACGCGCTGCGCCCGGGCAAGCCGATCAAGCGCAAGCTCACGCCGGACGTGGTCAAGGACGGGATGACGCGCGGCTCGTTCTATCGGCAGGCGCAGGCGCCCGCCGCGCTTCAAGCCGGGCGACCGGGTGCGCACCAGGAACATCCACCCGCCGACGCACACGCGATTGCCGCGCTACGCGCGCGGCAAGGTCGGCGTGGTCGAGCTCCTGCCACGGCTGCCACGTGTTTCCGGACGCGGTGGCGATCGACCAGGGCGACAACCCGCAATGGCTCTACACCGTGGTGTTCGAGAGCCGCGAGCTGTGGGGCCCGGACGCCGACCCGACGCTCAAGATCTCGATCGACGCGTTCGAGCCTTATCTCGATCCGGCGTGACATGACCTCGATCGATCCGACCGCGGCGCGGCGCGCGACCGAGGCGGTGCCGAGCATTCCGCGCGACGCCGAAGGCCCGGTGTTCCGCGAGCCGTGGGAGGCGCAGGCGTTCGCGATGGCGCTCGCGCTGCATGAGCGCGGCCTGTTCACCTGGCCCGAATGGGCGGCGACGCTCGCCGACGAGATCAAGCGCGCGCAGGCGGCCGGCGATCCCGACACCGGCGAGACCTATTACCGGCATTGGCTCAACGCGCTCGAGCGCATCGTCGCCGAGAAGGGCGTCACCGACGCGCCGCACGCTGGGGCGCTACCGCGATGCCTGGGACCGCGCCGCCGACCGCACGCCGCACGGCACGCCGATCGAGCTCAAGCCGGAAGACTTCGCGGATTAGGGATCGCGGCCTGCGACCCGGCCGCCTCGCCCCGCATATCAGGCGAGTGCACGTGCTCCGGCCGCACGCCCATGCCGACCAGCCGGGCCGGGATGCGGCGCAGCAGCGCGAACCGCGCCATCAGCCGCAGCGGCAACGGCGCCTCGAGCGACTTGCCGGCGCCGAGCGCGCGATCGACGACCTTGTCCTGCACGAACACCTGCATGCGCTGGGTGACCCGGGTCGGAAACTCGCGACGCTCCTGCACGAAGTCGAGATCGTCCTCGCTCAGCGTTCCGGCCCGGAGCGGCTGCCACAGGATATTGGCGGCCGCCACCGCGTCCTGCACCGCGAGATTGACGCCGACGCCGCCGATCGGCGACATCGCGTGCGCGGCGTCGCCGATGCACAGCAGGCCCGGCCGGTGCCAGCGCTCGAGCCGGTTGACCGCGACGGTGAGCAGCTTGACCTGGTCCCAGTCCTCGAGCACGTCGACCCGGTCGGCGAATGCCGGCATCAACCGCGCGACACTCTGCCGGAACGCCGGCAGCCCGGCGCGCTTGGTTTCCTCGATCGCGCCCTTGCGGATCAGGAAGGCGCATTGCCAGTAGTCGCCGCGGTCGATCAGGATGATGATGCGGCCGGCGTCGAACCGGCCCATGGTCTCGCCGTGGTCGTCGGCTCGCTTCGGCAGCCGGAACCAGAGCACGTCCATCGGCGCGCCGAGATCCTCGGCGACGAGCCCGGCGCGCTCACGCACGACCGAGTGGCGGCCGTCGCACCCGACCGTCAGGTCGGCGCGTATTTCCAGCGCTCCGTCCGGCGTGTCGGCGCGCACGCCGGTGACGCGGCCACCCTCCTCGATCAGGTCGACCGCCTCGGCGCGCGTGCGCAGGTGGAAGGACGGATAGCTCTTGCCCTTCTCGGCGAGGAAATTGAGGAAATCCCACTGCGGCATCAGCGCGATGTACTTGCAGCGGGTCGGCAGGTGGGTGAAATCCGCGAACGCGTATTCCCGGCCGCCGAAGAACGCGCTGATCGTGGGCGCCTTCTGGTGCGGCAGCTTGAGGAACTCATCGAGCAGGCCGAGCTCGCTCATCACCTCGAGGGTGGAAGGATGAATGGTGTCGCCGCGGAAATCGCGCAGGAAGTCGGCATGCTTCTCGAGCACGACCACATCGACGCCGGCGCGCGCCAGCAGGAAGCCGAGCATGAGCCCGCACGGCCCACCGCCGACGATGCAACAACGCGTGGAAATTTGTTCTGCTGACATTTGGGCGGCCTCCGCAAATCAGTCGGCAGTGTAGCTCATGGGCGCGAGTCAGGCGTGCCGACGACGCGGCGTCGTTGGCGATTTCCGGCGAAGTGGTAACCAATTCGCTACGGGAGCGTTCGCGCCTCACATCCCGATAAGCCGCTCGCTCGCCATGTAGCCGGTGAGCAGCAGCGCGCCGAAGGCGACGATCACCACCGCCGCGCCGACCTCGATGCCGCGCATCGCCAACATGCCGTAGCCGGAGCGCGCGCCGGCCAGGTGGCCGGCCCAGGCCTTGGCACCGACCGCGATGGTGGCGATCGCCGCGACCGTGATGGCGGTGCCGAGCCCCATGATGAAGGTGGAAACGACGCCGGCCCAGAACAGCCCCTGCGCCAACGAGAACACCAGCACCAGGATGGCGCCCGAGCACGGCCGCAAGCCGACGGCGACGATCGCCGAGAGCCCGCGCTGCCAGCCGCCCGGACCGGCCAGCTCCTGCGGCTCGGGCGCATGGGCGTGCCCCCAGGCCGAGGCGTGCTCGTGGGTGGTCGTGGTGCGCGTGGCCATGATCATGCTGGTGGCCGTGATGGGGTGGTGATCGTCGCCAGCCGCCCGCATGCTCGTGATAGCGCGCTGGTGCGTGATCATGGTGGTGGTGCGCCGGCGTGACGGCGGCGCCGACCGCGGCGGGACGGTGCAGCGTCCGCAAGGTCGTGATGAAGCCGCGCCCCTTCACCCAGAGCAGTCGCAGGCCGATCAGGATGATGAGCGCATAGCTGACGATCTCGATGACGTCGACTGCACGTTTCATCGTGGCGGCCGTCGCGTTCAACAGCACCGCCGCGATGCCGACGATCGCCACCGCCACCAGCGCCTGCAGCAGCGCGGAGGCGAACGACAGCACCACGCCACGCCGCCAGGTCTCGTCGTTGGCCACCAGGTAGGACGAGATCACCGCCTTGCCATGACCGGGCCCGGCCGCATGGAACACGCCGTACAGGAAAGAGATGCCGAACAGGGTCCAGGCCGCGCTGCCGTCGGCCTTGGCGGCGCGGATCGCGCCCGACAGCGCGCGGTAGAATTCCGCCTGCTTGGCGAACACCCAGCCGAGCACCCCACCGGCCGCGGGAGGCGGCGCGCTTTGCGGACGCGGCCCGCCGAACAGGTCCGCCTTGCGCCAATATTTCATCGACGGCGCCCGCCACCAGCAGGATGACCGCCACCGCGCGCTCCGCCGAATGATGACACAAGCGCAGAAGGTTCGCATTGCCATGCAGCACACGATCACGACCACGACGACCATCGACCACGAGCACGGCTCGGAGCTCTCGGAGACGCAGCTGCGCGTGCGCGCGCTCGAGACGGTCCTGACCGAGAAGGGCTACGTCGATCCGGCCGCGCTCGACCTCATCATCGAGACCTACGAGACCAAGATCGGTCCGCACAACGGCGCCCGCGTCGTCGCCAAGGCCTGGAGCGATCCGGCGTTCAAGCAGGCGCTGCTCGCGGACGCCACCAAGGCGGTCGCGCGCGCTCGGCCACGAGAGCCGCGTCGGCGACCACCTGGTGGCGGTCGAGAACACGCCCGCGCTCCACAACATGGTCGTCTGCACGCTGTGCTCCTGCTATCCGTGGGAGGTGCTCGGCCTGCCGCCGGTCTGGTACAAGTCCGCGCCCTACCGCTCGCGCGCGGTCAAGGACCCGCGCGGCGTGCTCGCCGACTTCGGCGTCACGCTGCCGGCGGACACCGAGATCCGCGTCTGGGACTCGACCGCCGAGACGCGCTTCCTGGTGCTGCCGATGCGGCCCGCCGGCACCGAGGGCTGGAGCGAGGAGCGGCTCGCCGCGCTCGTCACCCGCGACTCGATGATCGGCACCGGCTTTGCCACAAGCGTCCCGAGGAGGTCGGCTGATGAACGGCGTCCACGACATGGGCGGCATGGACGGCTTCGGCAAGGTCGAGCCCGAGCCGAACGAGCCGCCGTTCCACGCGCCGTGGGAAGGGCGCGTGCTCGCCATGCAGCGCGCCATGGGCTACGCGGGCGCCTGGAACATCGACATGTCGCGCTTCGCGCAGGAGCGATTGCCGCCGCAGGTCTACCTCACCGCGTCCTATTACCAGCGCTGGGCGCTGGCGATGGAGCGCAACGTGGTCGAGCGCGGGTTCGCCGATGCCGACGAGCTCGCCGCCGGCCACGCGCTGCGCCCGGGCAAGCCGCTCAAGCGCAAGCTGACGCCGGACGTCGTCAAGCAAGGGATGACGCGCGGCTCGTTCTACCGGCAGGCGCAGGCGCCGGCGCGCTTCAAGCCGGGCGACCGCGTGCGCACCAGGAACATCCACCCGCCGACCCACACGCGGCTGCCGCGCTACGCGCGCGGCAAGGTCGGCGTGGTCGAGCTCGTGCACGGCTGCCACGTCGTTCCCGGACGCGGTCGCGATCGACCAGGGCGACAACCCGCAATGGCTCTACACCGTGGTGTTCGAGAGCCGCGAGCTGTGGGGCCCGGACGCCGACCCGACCCTCAAGGTCTCGATCGACGCGTTCGAGCCCTATCTGGAGTCCGGCGTGACATGACCTCGATCGACCCGGCCGCGGCGCGCCGCGCCGACCGAGGCGGTGCCGAGCATTCCGCGCGACGCCGAAGGCCCGGTGTTCCGCGAGCCGTGGGAGGCGCAGGCCTTCGCGATGGCGCTCGCGCTGCACGAGCGCGGCCTGTTCACCTGGCCGCGAATGGGCGGCGACGCTCGGCCGACGAGATCAAGCGCGCGCAGGCGGCCGGCGATCCCGACACCGGCGAGACCTATTACCGGCACTGGCTCACCACGCTCGAGCGCATCGTCGCCGAGAAGGGCGTGACCGACGCCGCGCACGCTGGCGCGCTACCGCGACGCCTGGGACCACGCCGCCGACCGCACGCCGCACGGCGCGCCGATCGAGCTCAAGCCGGAAGACTTCGCGGATTAGCGGATCGCGGCCTGCGACCCGGCCGCCTCGCCGCCGCATATCGGGCGTGTGCACGTGCTCCGGCCGCACGCCCATGCCGACGAGCCGCGCCGGGATGCGGCGCAGCAGCGCGAACCGCGCCATCAGCCGCAGCGGCAGCGGCGCCTCGAGCGCCTTGCCGTCGCCGAGCGCGCGATCGATCACCTTGTCCTGCACGAAGACCTGCATGCGCTGGGTGACGCGGGTCGGAAACTCGCGCCGCTCCTGCACGTAGTCGAGATCGTCCTCGCGCAGCGTTCCGGCCTTGAGCGGCTGCCACAGGATGTTGGCGGCCGCCACCGCGTCCTGCACGGCGAGATTGACGCCGACGCCGCCGATCGGCGACATCGCGTGCGCGGCGTCGCCGATGCAGAGGAGCCCCGGCCGGTGCCAGCGCTCGAGCCGGTTGACCGCGACGGTGAGCAGCTTGACCTGGTCCCAGTCCGCGAGCTCGTCGACCCGGTCGGCGAATGCCGGCATCGAGCCGCGCGACGCTCTGCCGGAACGCCGGCAGCCCGGCGCGCTTGGTTTCCTCGATCGCGCCCTTGCGGATCAGGAAGGCGCATTGCCAGTAGTCGCCGCGGTCGATCAGGATGATGATGCGGCCGGCGTCGAACCGGCCCATGGTCTCTGCCGTGGTCGTCGGCTGTTTCGGCAGGCGGAACCACAGCACGTCCATCGGCGCGCCGAGATCCTCGGCGGTGAAGCCGGCGCGCTCGCGCACGGTCGAGTGGCGGCCGTCGCACCCGACCGTGAGGTCGGCACGCACCTCGATCGCTCCGTCCGGCGTGTTGGCGCGCACGCCGGTGACGCGACCGTCCTCCTCGATCAGGTCGACCGCCTCGGCGCGCGTGCGCAGGTGGAACGACGGATAGCTCTTGCCCTTGCTCGGCGAGGAAATTGAGGAAGTCCCACTGCGGCATCAGCGCGATGAACTTGCAGCGGGTCGGCAGGTGGGTGAAATCCGCGAACGCGTATTCCCGGCCGCCGAAGAACGCGCTGAAGGTCGGCCGCCTTCTGGTGCGGCAGCTCGAGGAACTCGTCGAGCAGGCCGAGCTCGCGCATCACGTCGAGGGTCGAGGGATGGATGGTGTCGCCGCGGAAATCGCGCAGGAAGTCGGCGTGCTTCTCGAGCACGACCACGTCGACGCCGGCGCGCGCCAGCAGGAAGCCGAGCATGAGCCCGCACGGCCCACCGCCGACGATGCAGCAACGGGTGGAGATTTGCTCTGCTGACATTTGGGCTGCCCTCCGCGAATCAGCCGGCAGTGTAGCTCGATGGGCGCGAGTCAGGCGTGCCGACGACGAGGCGGCGCGTGGCGATTTCCGGACGAAGCGGTAACCGATTCGCTACGGGAGCGGGCGCGCCTCACATCCCGATCAGCCGCTCGCTCACCATGTAGCCGGTGAGCAGCAGCGCGCCGAAGGCGACGATCACCGCCGCGGCGCCGACCTCGATGCCGCGCATCGCCAGCGTGCCGTAGCCGGAGCGCGCGCTGGCGAAGTGGCCGGCCCAGGCCTTGGCGCCGACCGCGATGGTGGCGATCGCCGCCACCGTGATGGCGGTGCCGAGCCCCATGATGAAGGTCGAGACGACGCCGGCCCAGAACAGCCCCTGCGCCAGCGAGAACACCAGCACCAGGATCGCGCCCGAGCACGGCCGCAGGCCGACGGCGACGATCGCCGAGAGCCCGCGCTGCCATCCGCCCGGACCGGCCAGCTCCTGCGGCTCGGGCGCATGGGCATGCCCCCAGGCCGAGGCATGCGTCGTGGTGGCCGTGGTCGTGATGCGCGTGGCCATGATCGGATGGTCATGCTGGTGGCTGCGCGTGATCGTGATCATGCTGGTGGCCGTGATGGTGGTGATCGTGGCCACCGCCCGCATGATCGTGGCGCGTGATCGTGGTGGTGGTGCGCCGGCGTGACGGCGGCGCCGACCGCGGCCGGACGGTGCAGCGTCCGCAGCGTCGCGATGAAGCGCGCGCCCTTTCACCCAGAGCAGCCGCAGCGCCGATCAGGATGATGAGCGCGTAGCTGACGATCTCGATGACGTCGACCGCACGTTTCATCGTGGCGGCGCGTCGACGTTGAGCAGCACCGCCGCGATGCCGACGATCGCCACCGCGACCAGCGCCTGCAGCAGCGCGGAGGCGAACGACAGCACCACGCCGCGCCGCCAGGTCTCCTCGTTGGCGACCACGTAGGACGAGATCACCGCCTTGCCGTGACCGGGCCCGGCCGCATGGAACACGCCGTACAGGAACGAGATGCCGAACAGGGTCCAGGCCGCGCTGCCGTCGGCCTTGGCGGCGCGGATCGCGCCCGACAGCGCGCGGTAGAATTCAGCCTGCTTGGCGAACATCCAGCCGAGCACGCCGCCGGCTGCGGGCGGCGGCGCGCTTTGCGGACGCGGCACGCCGAACGGTCCGCCTTGCGCCAACAGCACATCGACGGCGCCGGCCACCAGCAGGATGACCGCCACCGCCACGAGGAGCTTCGCAAGCCGGGGCGTCACCCCGGCCACGACCTTCATGGGCATTTCACCGAAATCTTGTTGGCGTACTCGGCACCGATGGTCAGCGATGGATCGCGCTGGTTGGGACCGAGCTGGCTCAGCCGCTGCGACAGCTCGGCGCCCATGTCCTGCGGCCGCCCGACCACGAGCTTGCACCGCGCGGGCGCGCCGACGAGCTTCGCGGGCTCCTTGTCCTTGAAGCTGAAGTCGACGAAAAACTCGCGGTCGAAGATTTCGAGGCTGAGGTCCTTGGCCTTCACGGGCGCCTTCAACGGCAGCACGAAGTGCAGCGTCAGCACCGCGTCCTTCTTGTCGAAGGCCGAGATAGTAGCCGGCCGGCGGCTCGCTGAACTCGACCTTCTTGCCATCCGCCAGGCCTTGGGTGAAGAAATCGTATTCCTTGAGCGAGGTGACGTTGACCTCGGCGAGCGGGGCGAGCTCCTCGCGGGTGTACTCGCCCTTCTTCTTGGCTTCGATGCCCTGCACGGCGAACGCCGAGAACATGTCGTCGAAGGTCCAGGCGTGGCGCACGCCGGTCACCGTGCCGTCGGGCGCGTAGACGAGCTCGCTCTGCATCGTCACCCAGACGTGCGGATGGGCGGAGGCCGCGCCGCCGGTGACGAGAACGCTCGCCAGCGCGGCAACGGCCATGAGAAAAAAGCGGTGCATGATGGGTCTGCTCGCCAAAGCTGCGGTCGCCGGCACCATAGCATGGAGTGCGGCGGAATGGGGGCGCGAGTCGCGCCTCGCCGATGCTACAAGATTACAAAATCACGTGAAAGTTACACCCCCGCCGCGCCGCCGTCGGCGCGCGGATCGTGGGCGCCTTCGAGCGTGCCGTCGGGATGCAGCACCACGGCGCCGGCGTGGCCCATGAGGTCCGAATAGGGTTCCGCCAGCAGCTCGACGTCGTGGCCGGCCGCCAGCAGGCGATCGACGAGATTGCCGTCGAAGCGGGATTCCATCCGCAGGTTGGTGTGGGTCGAGCCCCAGGTGCGGCCGAGCAGCCAGCGCGGGGCGTCGATCGCCTGGTCGAGCGGCTGCCGATAGAGTGACGTGGCGGGTGAACAGCGCGGCCTGCGTCTGCGGCTGGCCGTCGCCGCCCATGGCGCCGTAGGCGATGACGCGACCGTCCGCGAGCACGGCGAGCGCCGGGTTGAGGGTGTGGAACGGCAGCCGCCCGGGCGCGAGCGGGTTCACGGCGCCGGGATCGAGCGAGAAGCTCGCGCCGCGGTTCTGCATCAGCACGCCGGTGCGCGGCAGCACCACGCCCGAGCCGAACTCCCAGTAGAGCGACTGGATGTAGGAGACGACGAGGCCCGAGGCGTCGGCGGCGCCCATCCAGACGGTGTCGCCCTCGCCGGAAGGCGCCGGCCACGGCGCGGCCTTCCGGCGATCGATCTTGCGCGCCTCGGCGTCGAGGAACTTGGCGTCGAGGTAGCGATCGGCCGGATGCGCCATTCGATCGGGATCGGTGATCACCCGGTCGCGCACGCGGAACGCCCGCTTGGTCGCCTCGACCAGGCCGTGCACGTGATCGAAGCCTTCGGCCTCGGTGACGCGCAGGCGCTCGAACAGCGCGAGGATCATCAGCGAGGCGAGGCCCTGGGTCGGCGGCGGCGTGTTGAACGCCGGTGCCGGCCTCGAGCGCGACCGACAGCGGCTCGGCGAGCGTGGCGCGGCAGCGCTCGAGGTCGGCGCGCGTCACCGGGCTGCCGATGCGTTCGAGATCGGCGGCGATCTCGCGCCCGACATCGCCGCGGTAGAAATCGTCGAGCCCGGTATGCGCGAGATGGTCGAGGGTGGCGGCGAGCGCGGTTTGCTTGAGCGTCGTGCCGGGGTCGGGCGGCTTGCCGTCGACCAGGAACGTCTGCGCGAAGCCCGGCACGTCCTTCGAGCTCGGCGAGCTTCTCGGCGGTGAGCCGGGCTTGGCTGCGCGTGACCAGATAGCCTTCGCGGGCGTGGCGGATCGCCGGCGCCAGCAATTCGCCGAGCGGCAGGCGCCCGCCATGCGCCCGCGCGACCTCGAGCGCCAAGCGTCCAGCCGGCGATCGCGCCCGGAACCGTCAGCGCCGCCAGCGGCCCGCGCGGCGGGATGGTCTCGTAGTCGCGATAGAGCTCGCGCCGCGCATCGGCGCCGGCGCGGCCCGCCGCCATCAGCGCGCGCACGCGGCCCGACGGCTCGCGCACCAGCCAGAAGCCGTCGCCGCCGATGTGGTTCATGTGCGGATAGACGGCGGCGATCGTCGCCGCCATCGCCACCATGGCTTCGAGCGCGTTGCCGCCTTCGGCGATGATCGCGCGCCCGGCCTCGGCGGCGGCGTGATGCGGCGCGCAGACGACGCCCCGGCGATGTCCGGCGGTGTGGAGGTCCATGGCTGGCGCTACGCAGGCGCCTCGCTCAACCCGCGCCGCCGCAGCAGCGCGTCGGGCGTCGGAAACCGCCCGCGGAAGGCGGTGTAGAGCTCGGCCGGATCGCGCGAGCCACCCGCCGCATAGACGTTGTCGCGCAGGCTCGCGGCGGTCGCGGGATCGAAGACGTCGCCCGCCTCCTCGAACGCCGCGAAGGCGTCGGCGTCCATCACCTCCGACCACATGTAGCTGTAGTAGGCCGACGCATAGCTGTTGCCCGCGAACACGTGGGTGAAATGGGTCGGCCGGTGCCGCATGACGATCTCGGCCGGCATGCCGATGCGCGCGAGCGAAGCCTGCTCGAAGCGCGTGATGTCGAAATTTTCGGCGTCCGGCTGCGAATGGACGTCGAGATCGACCAGCGCCGAGGCCAGGTATTCGACGGTCGCAAAGCCCTGGTTGAAGGTGCGCGCATCGAGCAGCCGGCGCAGCAGCTCCTCGGGGATCGGCTCGCCGGTGTCGCAATGCACGGCGAATCGGCGCAGGACCTCCGGGCGCTGCAGCCAATGCTCGTAGAGCTGCGACGGCAGCTCCACCCAATCGGTGAGCACGTTGGTCCCCGAGATCAGCGGATAGGTGACGTCGGAAACGAGCGCGTGCAGCGCGTGCCCGAATTCGTGGAACAAGGTCCTGGCGTCGTCGAACGACAGCAAGGTCGGCCCGCCCTCGCCGGCTTTCGAGAAGTTCATCACGTTGACGACGAGCGGGCGGATGTCGCCCTCGAGCTTCTGCTGGTCGCGCAAGGTCGTCATCCAGGCGCCGCTGTGCTTGGAGCTGCGCGCGAAGTAGTCGCCGAAGAACAGCCCGCGGTGGCGTCCGGCGGCGTCGCGCACCTCCCACACCCGCACGTCCTCGTGCCAGACCGGAATGCCTTCGAGGCGCTCGAAGCTCAGGCCGAACAGCCGATTGGCCGTGTAGAAGGCAGCCTCGATGATGCGGTCGAGCTGGAAATACGGCTTGATGGTCGCCTCGTCGAGGTCGCAGCGCGCCTTGCGCAGCATGCCGACGTAGTAGCGCCAGTCCCACGCCGCGAGCTCGAAATTGCCGCCCTCCGCCTGCACGATCGCCTGCATGGCGTCGCGGTCGGCGAGCGCGACGGCGCGCGCCGGCGCCCAGACCCGGTCGAGCAGGCCGCGCACCGCCTCCGGCGTCTTCGCCATGGCGTCGTCGAGCCGGTAATGCGCGAAGCTCGGATAGCCGAGCAGCCGCGCGCGCTCGGCCCGCAACGCCGTCATTTCGGCGATCAGCGCCTTGTTGTCGGTTTCGCCGCCGCCGTCGCCGCGCGCGATCCAGGCGCGGAACGCCTTCTCGCGCAGATCCCGCCGCGACGAGAACTGCAGGAACGGCTCGACGCTCGAGCGCGCCAGCGTGATGACGTGCTTGCCGGGGAGGCCGCGCTCCTCGGCCGCTTCGCGCGCGGCGGCGCGCAGGAAATCCGGCAGGCCCGCGAGATCGGCTTCGCCGTCGAGCACGAGCGCGTAGCTCTGCTCGTCGGCCAGCACGTTCTGGCTGAATGCGGTGCCGAGGCTCGCCAGCCGCTCGGTGATCGCCGCCAGCCGCTGCTTCGACGCCGGATCGAGCGCGGCGCCGGCCCGCACCAGCTTGACGTGATAGCGCTCGAGCACGCGCCGCTGCTCGGGCGTGAGCGCGAGCCGGTCGCGCTCGCGATGCAGCGCGTCGACCCGGCGGAACAGCGCCTCGTCCATGAGGATCTTGTTCCAGTGCTGGGCGCTCAGCGGCGCGATCTCGCGCTCGATCTCCAGGATCGCGTCGTTGGTGTGGGCGCCGGAGAGCGCATTGAAGACGTCGTCGACGCGCGCCAGCGCGTCGCCGCTCAATTCCAGCGCCTCGATGGTATTGGCGAAGGTCGGCGCGCGCGGGATCGGCCGCGATGGCGGCGACCTCGGCCTCGTGCTCGGCGAAGGCGCGCGCGAAGGCCGCCCGGAAGTGCTCGGGCCTTATCCGCTCGAACGGCGGCACGCCGAAGCGGCCCGGTCCAGTCCTGGAAGAACGGGTTTTCGCTACGATCGGCGGCGGCAAGTGCTTGGTTCTGCTGATTCATGTCCGCCATATGGGGTGTGACCGGTTCGTTTGCACCTCGGCAACCGGCCGTTGCCGGGTCGATTGGGCACGCCCGTTCCTTTTAATTTTTCCGATGTGAAAGACCAAGCCGCTTGCTAGACTGATCGCATCGTCAAGTCGACAAGTCGATCTGCGTTGAAAATCAATCGAGCAGCCCCTCCCGCGTGTCCGGCCATTTGCAGCCCGGCAGAGCGCGTGAAGGGAGCGCCAAGCACAAGAGGAGGAACCATGGTCTCGTTCACCTTGAACAACCGGCAGGTCTCGGTCGACGCCGATCCGAAGACCCCGCTCCTGTGGGCGATCCGCGATCACGTCGGATTGACCGGCACCAAATACGGCTGCGGCGCCGGACTGTGCGGCGCCTGCACGGTCCATATCGACGGCACCGCGCAACGCTCCTGCATGACCGATGTGGGCTCGGTCGCCGGCAAGAAGGTCGTCACCATCGAGGGCCTGTCGCCGAATTCCTCGCACCCGCTGCAGAAGGCCTGGATCGCCGAGGAAGTGCCCCAGTGCGGCTATTGCCAATCGGGCCAGATCATGAAGGCCGCGGAGCTGCTGGCGAAGAACCCCAAGCCCACCCGCGCCGACATCATCACCCACATGGACGGCAATATCTGCCGCTGCGGGACCTATCACCGCATCATCGCCGCCGTCGAGCGCGCATCGCGGGAGGGCTGAGCCATGACGATGATCAGACACCAATCTCTCCCGCCGCGGCGTGCTCGCCGGTCTGGGCGGCCTGACGTTCTGCATCGCGGTCGGCAACGACGGCGTTCGCCTGATGTCGCAGGCGCAGGCCAATACGCTCGCCAACGCAACGTCACCCCGTGGGTGCGCATCGCGCCCGACGGCAAGATCACCATTCTCACCGCCGGCGCCGAGATGGGCCAGGGCTCGATGACGTCGCTGCCGCTGATCGTCGCCGAGGAGATGGACGCCGACTGGTCGAAGGTCGCGCTCGAATGGGCGCCGGCCGATCCCAGCGTCTACGGCTACAAGAACCCGTTCGGCACCGAGCAGCTGATGTGGATCGTCGGCAGCCGCGCCGTGATGCTCTACTTCACGCAGCTACGAACCGCCGGCGCCCAGGTGCGCAAGGTGCTGATCGCCAACGCCGCGCAGAAATGGGGCGTCGACGCCGCCACGCTCAAGACCGAGCCGAGCGCGGTGATCAATCCCGCGAACGGGGCACGGCTCAGCTATGGCGAGATCGCCGCGTTCGGGACGATTCCCGCGACGCTGCCGGCGGTCGATCCAAAGGAGTTCAAGCCGCGGGCGGATTTCCGCCTGATCGGCAAGACCGTGCCGCGCCGCGACACCCCGTCCAAGGTCAACGGCACGGCGCAGTACGCCATCGACGTGAAGCTGCCGGGCATGGTCTATGCCTCGACCCTGCACTCGCCGATCCACAACGCCCAGCCCGGCGTCTGGGATCCGGGCAAGCAGGATCCGTCGGCCATCACCGCCGAGAGCTGGAACGACGCCGAAATCAAGGCAATCAAGGGCGTGCTCGCGGTGGTCAAGCTGCCGAACGGGCTCGCCGTGGTCGCCGACCATTTCGAAACCGCCAAGGCCGGCCGCGACGCGCTCAAGGTGAAATGGGCCAAAGCCAAAGCCGAAGGCTTCGACTCCGACCGCGCGCTCGGCGAATATGTTCGCATCCACAACGACCCGAACGCGCAGGTGGTCAAGCTCGAGGAGAAGGGCGACGTGAAGGCGGCGTTCGCGGGCGCGGCCAAGACCTACAAGGCCGAATTCCGCAGCGACTACGGCTATCACGCGCAGATGGAGCCGCTCAACGCGGTGGTGCGCATCAACGATGCCGGCGACAAGGTCGAGGTGTGGGAAGGCAGCCAATCGCCCGACGAATCGCGCAAGGCGGTGGCCAAGGCGCTCGGCCTCAAGAACGAGCAGGTCGACTTCCACCAGTGCTACATGGGCGGCGGCTTCGGCCGGCGCGGACTCGGCGACTATGCGGCCGAGTGCGCGCTGATCGCCAAGGAGGTGCGCCGGCCGGTCAAGCTGATCTGGACCCGCGAGGAGGACATCGCCCAGGGCATGTTCCGCCCGCAATCGTTCCAGTGCCTGGAGGCGGCGACCGACGCGTCGGGCAAGGTGACCGGATGGAAGCACTGCGTGGTCGGCGACGGCGAGTTCCTGCTGATCACCGGCATCAAGATTCCGTACTACGGCGTGCCGAACCAATGGATCGAGCGGCGCGGCGTCTCGCACGGCATCAAGCTCAAGCACTGGCGCGCGGTCGGCCACGTGTTCAACACCTTCGCGATCGAGAGCTTAGTCGACCAGATGGCGGCCGATCAGGGGATCGATCCGATCGAGTTCCGGTTCGAGCGCATGGGCGCCACGCCGAAGGCGCGCAAGGTGTTCGAGGCGATGGCGCAGATGTGCGACTACAAGGCGAAGCGGCCGGACGGCCGCGCGCTCGGCATCTCGATCACCGAGCGCTCCAACTCGCTCGGCGCCGGCGCGGTCGAGATCTCGGTCGACCGCACTAGCGGGAAGATCCGCGTGCACAAGGTGTGGGCCGCGATCGACGGCGGCCTCATCGTCACGCCCGGCCCGGCCAAGGCCAACGTGGAGAGCGCGATCATCTACGGCCTCTCGAGCGTGCTGCATGAGCGCGTGACCATCAAGGACGGGGTGGTGGAGCAGTCGAACTTCCACGACTACAACCTGATGCGGATGTCGGACCTGCCGGAGGAGATGCATGTCCAGTTCGTCGACGTAGACACGCGGCCGACCGGACTGGGCGAGATCGGCAATCCGTTCATCGGCGGTGCGATCTCGAACGCGTTCTTCAGGCTCACCGGCAAGCGGCTGCGCCACCTGCCGTTCACGCCCGAGCGCGTGCTGGCGACGCTGAAGGCGTGAGGAAGACGCTGAAGACGTGAGGAAGCAAGCGGCGCCGGCACCACAGCGAGATGGGCAACGGCACCCTCGCTGTTGCCCGTCGTCCGTAACCCCGGTCCGCCCCCTTGCCAACGGCGGCGAAGGGCATAGATCGGAAGCTACTTCGCCTTGACCCGCTGGGATTGAGCGACTTTGCACGGCACTTCGCACAGGGTGAGATCGACCGGGACGCTGCGGCGCGCCCTGCCGGTGCTCGCCTTCGTGGCGGCGCTGCTTGTGCGCGTGGCTGCAGCCGTCGCCCGCCGCCCTGGCGGGGATCGCCGGCGGCGCCTGGAAGGCCGATGCCCCGGTCGTCGACACGATCGGCGGCGTCGACCGCACCGCGGTCAAGCCCAATCCGCCATCGCGGCTGCAAGCCGCGACCAAGAAGCGCCTCGACCCGCAACCGGGTCCATCGCCTGCCGCGATTGCAGCTGCGGCCGATAGCGTCGAGCAGGCAAATCGCGACACTCGCGTCGACCACAGTCGCGGCGAGCGCATCCACCTCCCCGCGCCGGCCGCCATCGTCGCGCAGCCGCGCGCTCCCCCGTCCAGCAGGACCTGACGCCGGCCGTCTGATCGACGGCCGGGCCGCGCTGCTCGCGCGACGCCCACGTCCCCGGCACCACGCCGCGGGACGCCGCCTCGCATGCGAGCGGTCCCGCACTCCTGCTCAGGACGTTTCCCATGTTTCCCTCGCGCTGGAAGCTCGCGACTTACGCGATCGTGATCCTCGTCGGCTGCGCCATCGCCGCACCCAATCTGTTCACCCGGCAGCAGCTCGCCGCCCTGCCCGGTTGGCTGCCCAAGCAGCAGGTGACATTGGGGTTGGACCTCAAGGGCGGCTCCCACCTCGTGCTCGAGATCGATCCTGCCGCGCTGGCACGCAGCCAAATCGATTCGCTCACCGACCGCGTGCGCGCCGCGCTCGGCGAAGCACGGATTACCGGCACGGTCGGCAGCACGCCGGACGCCGTCACCGTGCGCATCGCCGACGCGCAGCAGCGCGCCGAGGCCGCGCGCGTGCTGCGCGGCCTCGTTGCGACCGTGTCGCTGCCGGCGTTCACCGAGGCGCAACGGGATCTCGACGTGAAGGTTCTGCCCGACGGCACGATCGAGCTGCGACCGACCGAGGCCGCGCTGATTGCCCGACGGGCGGCGGCGGTCGACCAGAGCCTCGAGATCGTGCGCCGGCGCATCGACGGGCACGGGGTCGCCGAGCCGACCATCCAGCGTCTCGGCGGCAACCGCATCCTGGTGCAACTGCCCGGCGTGCAGGACTCCGGCGAGATTCAGAAGATGCTTGAAGACGCACGGCCAAGCTCAGCTTTCATCGCGTATTCACGGCCGGCTGGTCAGGCGCCCAGCTGCCGTCGGGCTACGAAATGCTGCCCGGGCAGCAGCGGCGACAGTCTCCTATCCGGTCGAGCGGCAGCCGGTGCTGCAGGGCGATCGCCTGGCCGATGCGACCGCCGGCTTCGACCAGCAGACCGGCCAGCCGATCGTCACGTTCCGCTTCGACAGCGTCGGCGCCAAGCGCTTCGCCGAGCTCACCCGCGCGCATGTGGGCGAGCCGTTCGCCATCGTGCTCGACCGCAAGGTGCTCAGCGCCCCGGTCATCCAGGAGCCGATCACCGGCGGCACCGGGCAGATCAGCGGCAGCTTCACGGTCGCCGAGGCCGCCTCGCTCGCCGCGCTGCTGCGCGCGGGCGCGCTGCCGGTTCCGCTGAGCGTGATCGAGGAGCGCACCGTCGGCCCCGACCTCGGCAGCGACGCCATCCGCATCGGCGCGATCACCGGCCTCGCCGGCCTGATCCTGGTGGTGGGATTCATGACCTTGCTCTATGGGCGCTGGGGACTGGTCGCCAACCTGGCGCTGCTGATCAACGTGGTGCTCACGTTCGCGGGCCTGAGCCTGCTCGGCGCCACGCTGACCCTGCCGGGGATCGCCGGCATCGTGCTCGGCATCGGGCTCGCGGTCGACGCCAACGTGCTGATCAACGAGCGCATCCGGGAGGAAACCCGCAAGGGCAAAGGCGCCGCCGCCGCGCTCGAGGCCGGCTTCAACCGCGCCTATGCGACCATCGTCGACTCCAACGTGACGGCGCTGATCGCGACCGCGCTGCTGTTCTGGTTCGGCTCGGGGCCGGTGCGCGGCTTCGCCGTCACCATGGGGCTCGGCATCGCGATCTCGATGTTCACCGCCGTCTCGGTGGTCAAGGCGATCATGGCGAGCTGGCTGCATTGGCGCCGGCCGAAGCAGTTCCTGATCGAGCCGCTGATCCCGGTGCGGCTCTGGCAGCGCCCGCCCCAGTTCCGCTACATGCGCGCGCGCTTTCTCGGCATCGGCCTCTCGATCGTGCTGTCGCTCGCGTCGATCGGGCTGTTCATCAAGCCCGGGCTCAACTACGGCATCGACTTCGTCGGCGGCGTCCTGATCGAGGCGAAGACGCCGAAGGCCGCCGACCTCGCGGCGCTGCGCGCCGAGCTCGGCGGCGCCGGCCTGGGCGAGATCGCCTTGCAGGAGTTCGGCGACGCATCGACCGTGCTGGTCCGCATCGAGCGCCAGGGCGGCGACGATGCGGCGCAGCTCAAGGCGGTCGAGCGCGCCAAGGCGGCGATCGCAGAAGGTCGAGCCGGACGTGCGCTTCGAGCGGACCGAGGTGGTCGGGCCCAAGATCAGCGGCGAGCTCGCCCAGACCGGCATCCTGGCGGTCGTGCTCGCGAGCCTCGCGATGCTCGCCTACATCTGGATCAGGTTCGAATGGCCGTTCGCGGTCGGCGCCATCGCGACCCTCATGCTCGACGTCACCAAGGTGGTCGGCTTCTTCGCGCTGACCGGCATCGACTTCAACCTGACGGCGATCGCCGCGCTGCTGACCCTGGTCGGCTACTCGGTCAACGACAAGGTCGTGGTGTACGACCGCATGCGCGAGAACATGCGGCTCTACAAGGCGATGCCGCTGCGCGAGCTGATCGACAAGAGCATCAACGAGACCTTGGCGCGCAGCCTCTACACCTCGGTGACCGCGTTTCTGGCCCTGCTGCCGATGGCGATCTGGGGCGGCGCGGCGGTCGAGAGCTTCGCGGTGCCGATGGTGTTCGGCATCGTGGTCGCCGCGTCATCGTCGATCTTCATCGCGGCGCCGATCCTGCTGTTCCTCGGCGATTGGCGCACGCGGCGGCGGAAGCAGCTGGCAGCGGGCCTCACCCCGGCATGAACCGCTCGCTCTTCGGGAAATTCGCGAACGTCGCTTCCGGCACGCGGAAATTGGTCGAGAGCAGGAGGTGCGGATTGGCCGCCATCCAGGCGCTGAGCGAGATCGATTGGTAGTTGCCGTTGTTGAGCACGATCAGCAGCTCGACGTCCTCGGTGCCGGCGTTCTCGATGTAGTGCCCGTAGCCCTGCGGCACGTAGCCGACGTCGCCGGCGCCGAATTCCTCGACGCGGGCGCGGCCGTGCGAGCCGAACACGCTCATGCGGGCGCGGCCGGAGATGTAGTACTGCCACTCGTCGGCATTGGGATGCCAGTGCAGCTCGCGCAAGCCGCCCGGCTTGATGCGCATGATCGCGCCGGTCATGGTGGTCGAGATCGGGAATTCGCGCTCCGACACCAGCCGAAGGTTGCCGCCGGGATACGTCGCCGGCCGCTGCGCCAGCAACCGGTAGCGGTGGGTGAGCGCGCCGGCGTTGAGCGAGCCCGGCGCCGGATCGGCCGGCAGCGGCGGCGGCACCGGTCCCTTGGCGATGTAGACCTCGCTCTTGGGAAAGTTGGCGAACGTCTGCGCCGGCACGCCGAAGATTCTTCGCCAGCACTTCGGGCGCGGTGTGCCCGAGCCAGTCGCTGATGCTGAAGGTGCCGAACTCCGAGAAATAGCCGTTGTCGAACACCAGGACGAACAGGCAGTCCTCGCGGCCGATGCTCTGGATCGAGTGGCCGTGGCCGCGCGGGAAATACCACACGTCGCCGGGACCGAAATCGACGATCTCGGAATGGCCCTGCGGGTCGATGGTGGTGACGCGGCACTGGCCCTTGAACATATAGGCCCACTCCGCCGCATTGGCGTGCCAGTGCAGCTCGCGCAGCGCTCCCGGCGCGAGCGACATCAGCACGCCGGCGAGCTTTTCCGAGACCGGAAATTCCGCGACCGTCGCCTCCTTGGCCCAGCCGCCGTCCCACGACTTGGGCGTGACCGCGCCGAGCCGGAAGCGGAACGACGGCAGTTGGGCGCCGGCCAACACCGGCGGCGTCGGTCCCCACGGTGGTTGCCCCTGTCCCAGCGTCTCCGAGGTGGCCGTCGCCGCAGCGATCACGCTGCCGGCGGCAGCGGCGCCCAACACGTATCGTCGTGAGATTTCGGTCATGGGGAAGCTCCTGACGTCAGGCGCGAGCGCCGCGCGGGGCGGGAATCAGATGCTTGTGGTGGATTATACACCGCGCAGCCGACCGCAGCGCGCACCGGCTCGATCGAGCGTCCATTCGCTGCGCAACGATAATGAATGGTAAAGAGACGAGCGCCCGCTCACTTCGAAGCGGAGATCGCAATGACCGCCATTACGCTCGATCAGGCCGACCGGCTCATCGACGCCATCCTCGAGCGCGGCGCGGCGCTCGATTGCCGGCCGCTGTCGGTGATCGTGGTCGAGCCCGGCTGCAAGGTGAAGGCATTCAAGAAGGAGGACGGCGCGTCGATGATCCGGTTCGAGATGGCCTACGGCAAGGCCTATGCGGCGTTGGCGATGGGCCGTTCCTCCAAGCTCGTGAAGGTGCGCGCCGAGGAGAAGCCGATCTTCATGCGCTATCTGCTCGAGCGCCACCGGCGACCAGATCTTTCCGGAGGGCGGCGGCCTGCAGATTCGCGATGCGCAGGGCGAGGTGATCGGCGCGCGTCGGGGTGACCGGCGACACCGAGGACCGCGACGAGGAGCTTGCCGCCTATGGCATCCGCGCGGTCGGCCTCAAGACCGACGCGGACTGCGAAGGCCTGGGCCGCCGCGGGGGTATTCGGCTGACCAACACATAGCGCATGTTCCGGCGAACGCCTGCCCCGGACTTGATCCGGGGTGGACACCGGTTCGCCGCCAAGAACATGCGCCACTCAATGCGTTCTAACCGGATTGGCACGGTCGCGGCGCTGGACTAGCATTCTCCCAGACGTCACTCCGCTGCAAAATCAAGAAGTCTCGGGAGGATTCGCATGGCGGCTTGTCTACCGAAAATCAGCGCGGCCGCGGCCGCTGCTGGCGGCCGCTTCCATGCCCCATATGGCGTCGCGGGCGGCGCCGACGCTCGATTACGATTTCTTCAAGGGCCGGGTCGAGCCGATGTTTCTGCAAAAGCGGCCCGGGCTGACGCGCTGCTACGTGTGCCATGCGGAAAGCAACAATGCGTTCCGCCTGGAGCGGCTCCCGGCCGGGGCGACCGCGTGGACCGAGGAGCAGTCGCGGCGCAATTTCGAGATGACGTCCAAGCTGGTGAATCCGGGCGACCCGGAGACCAGCCGGCTGCTGACGCACCCGCTCGCGCCCGAGGCCGGCGGCGGCGCCTACCACTCGGGCGGCCGGCAGTTTGCGTCCAAGGACGATCCGGAGTGGAAGCTTCTGGCCGATTGGATCAACGGAAAGAAGCTTTGAGCCCGTGCGCAGGCCCGGGCACGGCGTCCCACGAAGAGCTGTCGAGATCCGCGCAAATGACCGGCTACGGCGCTACGCCTAATTCATCACCAGCGTGTTGATCCGCTTGGGCACCTCGCCCACCGGGATGACGGCCTTGACCTTCATGCCGGCGGTATCGATCGCCGTGACCGACTTGATGGCGGCGTTCGAGATATAGATCGTCTTGCTGTCGGGCGTGAACGTCACCCAGTTCGGCACCGACGCGAGCGGGCCACGGCCAGGCAGCTTGAGGCTCGGCAGCGCGACCTCTCCGATCAGCTTGAGATCGGCGAGGTCATAGACGAACACCGCATTGTTGGGAATGCTGGTGACCCAGAGCGTCTTGTTGTCGGGGGTGACGCCGATGCCGTGCGAGGGCGAGGTGGCACGCCCGGGGTCGGTCTCGAATTCGGTCTTGGTCTTCGGCAGCGTGATCCTCGCCACCTCCTTGCGGGCCGCGAAGTCCACCACCGCGAAGCCGTTGGTCTCCGAGAGCTGCACGAAGATGCGCTTGGTCGCGCCGTCGGGGCCGGCCTCGATCGCCATCGGCCGCACGCCCTTGTCGAACGGGAGCTCCCAGACCGGGGTTTCCGTCTGCAGGTCGATGACCGTCATGAGCTTGGCCGGGATCGAGCCGGTGATCAGGTGCTTGCCGTCCGGCGTCACGTAGATGTTGTGCAGCCGCCCTTTGACCGGGATGCTCTTGCTCGGGTCAGCGTCTTGGCGTCGATGACGTCGACGGCGCCGGGTCCGCGCGCGATGCCGACCAGCACGCGGTCGCCGTTCTTGGTCACCGCGATGTTGTTGGGGCGTTCGCTCAGCGCCACCTTCTTGACCAGCGCCCCGCTCTCGCGATCGTAGACGTCGAGCGCGTGCTCGGCCTCGTTGCTGACATAGACCCGGGAGCCGTCGGGCGCCAACGCAATCCCGTGCGCGGCCTCCGGCCCCTTGAACTCCTGCACGACCTTGTTGGTGGCGGGGTCGATGACGTGGACGTTGTCGCCCGCGGCGTTGGTGACGTAGATGCGGACCGTCTCCCCCGATGCGGGCAACGGCGCGAGAAGGAGCGCAAGCCAGAGATACCTGAGATAGCGAGCTCCCATGGGACAGCTCCTGGGTTCATGCCTCGGCGGGGGTTCAGGGTACGCCCGACCCTTGGTGAACATCAAGGCAGGCCACGCGCTCAGGACGCGCTCAGGGCAGGCTCACGCGGGACTTCCGCCGCTCCCGCATGCTATAGGGGCGGAGCTGATTTCGGTGGGGCGAATGCCCCCGGGTCAAGGAGCCGACACATGCCCCGTCACGCCCATTACGTTCCGCACGGCGTCATTCCGGCCGTGCTGCTGCCGTTCAACGACGACCTCTCGATCGACGAGAAGAGCTTTCGCAGTCACCTGCGCGACGTGGCGGCGACCAAAGGCATTTCCGCCATCACGATCAACGCGCATTCGACCGAGGTCGCCTCTTGCTCGTTCGACGAGCAGCGGCGCGTGCTCGAGATCGCGCAGGACGAGATCGGCGCCAGGCTCCCGATCGTCAACGGCGTGTGGGCCGACGGCAGCCTGGAGGCGGCGCGCATCGCCCGCATGGCGGCCGAGGGCGGCGCCTCGGCGCTGCTGGTGTTCCCGCCGGCGCCCTTCACGCTCGGCCAATCGCCCGAGATGGCGCTCGCCCATTTCAAGCGCATCGCCGACGCCACCGACCTCCCGATCATCGCCTTCCAGTATCCGCTGGCGACCGGCCAGGGCTACCCGCGCGAGACGCTGCTGAAGATGGTCGAGCAGGTCCCGGCCATCCGCGCCATCAAGGACTGGGCCGGCAACGTGCCCCAGCACGAGATGCATATCCGGACACTGCAGAGCCTCTCCCGGCCGGTGAACGTGCTGACCACCCACAGCGCCTGGCTGTTCTCCTCGCTGGTGCTCGGCTGCAACGGGCTTCTCTCGGGCAGCGGCAGCGTGATCCCGGACCTGCAGGCCGAGCTGTTCCGCGCCGTGCAGGGAAACGACCTCGCCGCCGCCAAGCAGCTCAACGACCGCATCTATCCGCTGGCGCGCGTGTTCTACGCCGAGCCCTGGGCCGACATGCACAACCGCATGAAGGAGGCGCTGGTGCTGCTCGGGCGGCTGCCGCGCGCGGTGGTGCGGCCGCCGCTGGTCAAGCTGTCGCGCGCCGAGATCGACCGCATCCGCGCGGCGCTGGTCGAGTCCGGCCTGCTCGCCGCCAAGGCGAGCCGCGACGCCGCCTGACCAGGAGCCGGCGATCAGAAGTCGGTCATCGGAAGGGTTTGCTTGATGACTGATTGCTGATATCTGATCCCTGCCATGAGCAAAGCCCCTACCCTGACCGGCGACCGCCGGATCGCCTGGCAGAACGTGCTGACCGTGGTGAGCGCCGCGATCCTGATCGCCGCCGAAGTGTTCGGCGCCGCCTTCGCGGGCGGCTGGGCGCTCGCCAACTGCTCGATCTCGGGCCCTACGGCGAGCACATCATGCAAGGCCTGTTCTTCGCCTGCGGCATTGCCATCATGGTCGCCTTCATCCGCGCCGCGCAGCGCGTCGAGCCGTTCACCAAGAAGGGCTGAGCGGCGAGAGCTCGTCGCGCTCCACGCGCGGCCGACGTCGCCGTCCTCGCCGCTACGCACCAAGATTTTTCTCGCGCCTGCGATTTTCGCTTGACAGCGAGTTCAAATCGCTTATGTGACGAACGCCCTTTTTCGCACGTGCCTGTGGCCGTGTGTCGATCGGTGGGCATCCGGACAAGAGGCCGGACAGCCGCCCGGAGCGAGATCGCAGAACGAACAGCTGCGATCGCCTGAGCTCCGAAAACACTTGATCGGCAGCCGGAGGCGAAACCGGCATACCCCGCGCTCAACGGGGGACGCGGCTTAAAGCAACGACGGAACGGGCTTCTTTGGTCTCGTCGGCCCTCCAAAGGTCGACACCGTAGAGGCTTGTCCATCCTTGCCGGCCGTGCGGAACGGGAATCCCCGCTCCAATCCAAGGCAGCATCGTCGGGTGAAGAACGCTCCGCGCCGGTCGTGTCTCCATCGCACGGCAGCGCGCAGTCCCTCACCCGCTGACGCCGGGCGGTTCGCCGCCTGAACTTCAATCTGGGCGGCTTGCCGCCCGTTGACCTTGGTGAGGAGAGCGCCATGACCGCGCGCATCCGAGAGTTCCTGCGCAACCGCCGCGACGACGGCCGGGACGACGCCCCCTGCCTGGTCGTCGATCTCGACATCGTCCGCGAGAACTACCACGCCTTCGCCAAGGCGTTGCCGGACACCCGCGTGTTCTACGCGGTGAAGGCCAATCCGGCGCCCGAGGTGCTCAGGCTCCTGGCCGGGCTCGGCTCCTGCTTCGACACCGCCTCGGTCGCCGAGATCGAGATGGTGCTGGCGGCCGGCGCCACGCCCGACCGCGTCTCCTACGGCAACACCATCAAGAAGGAGCGCGACATCGCCCGCGCCCACGCGCTCGGCGTCGATCTCTATGCGGTCGACTGCGTGGCGGAGGTCGAGAAGGTCGCCCGCGCGGCGCCCGGCGCGCGCGTCTTTTGCCGCATCCTCTCCGACTGCGTGGGGGCCGAATGGCCGCTGTCGCGCAAGTTCGGCTGCGAGCCGTCGATGGCGGTGGACGTGCTGGAGCACGCCCACCGGCTCGGTCTCGTCGCCCACGGGGTGTCGTTCCACGTCGGCTCGCAGCAGCGCAACACCGGCGCCTGGGACCGCGCGCTCGCCTCGGCGGCCGCGGTGTTCCGCGAGTGCGGCGAGCGCGGCCTGCAGCTGGCCATGGTCAATCTCGGCGGCGGCTTCCCGACCAAGTATCTCAAGAACGTGCCGACGGTGAAGACCTACGGCTCGGCGATCTTCCGCGCGCTGCGGCGGCATTTCGGCAACCGCATCCCGGAAACCATCATCGAGCCGGGCCGCGGCATGGTCGGCAACGCCGGCATCATCGAGGCGGAGGTCGTGCTGGTCTCGCGCAAGAGCGAGAGCGAGGACGTGCGCTGGGTCTACCTCGACATCGGCAAGTTCGGCGGGCTGGCCGAGACCATGCACGAGTCGATCCGCTATCCGATCCGCACGCCGCGCGACGGCGACGCGACGGCGCCCTGCGTGCTGGCCGGGCCAACCTGCGATTCGGTCGACGTGCTCTATGAGAAGGACCCGTACGACCTGCCGGTGAGCCTCGAGATCGGCGACAAGGTGCTGATCGAAGGCACCGGCGCCTATACGGCGACCTATGCGTCGGTGGCCTTCAACGGCTTCGCGCCGCTCGAGACCTTCACCACATCTGACCACGTTCGCTTCAGGCCGAGCAGACGCTGGCGCGAGCCCCTTAACGTCCCCATTGATTGGAGTGCGAGAGATGGCCAAGTCTTCCCTGTCAGCGTCTTCCCTGTCTGCCCGTTTCGACGTCGCGCGCAGCTCGATCGGCACGAAGGCCGCGCGATCGGCCCCGGCGACTGCCCGCAAGGAAGAATTGGCGATTGCCACGCCCGCCACGGCTGAGATCGAGGAGCGCGACGATCATTTCGTGGTGCGGAACGGGGTGAGGTGCGCCGGCGCGCATCTCATCATCGACCTGTACGGAGCCGAGCGCCTCGACGATATCGATCACATCGAAGCAGCGCTCAGGCGGGCCGTGAATGCGGCATCCGCGACGCTCCTGCACATCCACCTGCATCACTTCGAGCCGAACGGCGGGGTGTCGGGGGTCGCGGTCCTGGCCGAGAGCCACATCTCCATCCACACCTGGCCCGAGAGCGGCTACGCCGCGCTCGACGTGTTCATGTGCGGCAAGGCCAACCCGGATGCGTGCATACCGGTGTTGCGGGATGCCTTCGCGCCGAAGAACATCGCGGTCAGCGAGCTTCTGCGCGGCAAGGCCTGACCGGGCATCCGCCGTGACGATTGCGTGAGTGTCGTGACGGCCAATCCGGCTGTGCGCGGCAACCGACGCCTTGCCTGCGCGCGGGAGATCATGCAGCTCCATCGCCGGCTGAGCTGTGCGGAAGCGCCTTCCGGTCAAAGTGATCACTTCGGACCAATTGGCTTATTGCGTTGAATGCCCAATTTCGCACGTGCCTGTGGCCGTGTGTCGGTCGGTGGGCATCCGGACAAGAGGCCGGACAGCCGCCTAAGGAGGGACCTACCTCCTTGCTCATGCGATCGGCAGCCGGAGGCGAAACCGGCGCACCCCGCGCTCAACGGGGAACGCGGCTTAAAGCAACGACGGAGCGGGCCTCTTTGGTAACGCCGGCGCCAATGCCGGATCACTGAACAGGCTTGTCCTTCTTTGCCGGCCGTGCGGAACGGGATCTCCCTCATCCGGACCAAGGCAGAATCATTGTGATGCCATGGGCTCGCATTGCGCGGGCCGCAGAGCGTCACTCGAGGTTCACCGGCGGCTCGCCGCCGAACGCGCTTGGATAGGGGAGCAGTCGTGATGACCGCACGCATCCGCGAGTTTCTCAAGCACCGCCAGGGCGAAGGCATGGATGGTGGCCCTTGCCTCGTCGTCGACCTCGACGTCGTCCGCGAGAACTACCTGTCGTTCGCCAAGGCGCTGCCCGACAGCAAGGTGTTCTACGCCGTGAAGGCCAATCCGGCGCCGGAAATCCTCAAGCTCCTGGCCGAGCTCGGCGCCTGCTTCGACGTCGCCTCGGTGAGCGAGACCGAGGCGGCGCTGGCGGCCGGCGCCACGCCGGAGCGCATCTCCTACGGCAACACCATCAAGAAGGAGAGCGAGATCGTCGCCGCCGCCCGCCTCGGCGTCACGCTCTACGCGGTCGACTGCGAGGCCGAGGTCGAGAAGGTGGCGCGCGCGGCGCCGGGCGCACGCGTGATCTGCCGCATCCACTGCGACGGCACCGGCTCGGAATGGCCGCTGTCGCGCAAATTCGGCTGCGAGCCCGACTACGCGGCCGACATCCTCGAGCTGGCGCATCGGCGCGGCCTGGTGCCGCACGGCGTCTCCTTCCACGTCGGCTCCCAGCAGCACAACGTGGCGGCCTGGGACCGGGCGCTGGCCTCGACCGCGGCGATCTTCCGCGCCTGCGCCGAGCGCGGCATCAACCTCGCCATGGTCAATCTCGGCGGCGGCTTCCCGGCGCGTTACGTGCGCAAGACGCCGAAGCTCGAATCCTACGGCAAGGCCATATTCCGGTCCTTGCGCAAGCATTTCGGCAACGCCATTCCGGAGACCGTGGTCGAGCCCGGCCGCGGGCTGGTCGGCAATGCCGGCATCATCGAGGCCGAGGTCGTGCTGATCGCCAAGCGCTCGCCCGAGGACGAGGTGCGCTGGGTCTATCTCGACATCGGCAAGTTCCACGGCCTCGCCGAGACCATCGACGAGTCGATCCGCTATCCGATCCGCACGCCGCGCGACCGCGACGAGACGGCGCCCTGCATCATCGCGGGCCCGACCTGCGATTCGGTCGACGTGCTGTACGAGAAGACCCCCTACCCGCTGCCGGTCTCGCTGGCGATCGGCGACAAGGTGCTGATCGAGGCGACCGGCGCCTACACCACCACCTATTCGTCGGTGGGCTTCAACGGCTATCCGCCGCTGCGGCAATACGTGATCTGAGCGGCGCCGTCGGGGCCGCCCGCTCCATGACGCGCGGTCCCGGGGCTCCCGTGAGGCCGCCCTGCCCCCTCTGGGCGCCACCCAATCGCCTTCCCAGCTCATTGAAATTCCGTGAAATCACCACACTCTGGTTCCATGGAACCGGCTTCGGGGGCGGGGTCGACCCACGGATGGAGCGGGCTCGACCCGGGAATAAGGTCAAACAGATCGTGCCAGGGTGCAGGGGTATGATGAGAAACGTATTGCAGAAGCTGATCATCGCAGGCGTCGCCATCATGGTCGGGGCCGGCGTCGCCGCCGCGCAGAGCGAGCCCTCGGCCGTGGGCCTGTGGGAACAGGTCGACGAGAGCACCGGCAAGGCCGAAAGCTGGTTCCGGATCACCGAGCGGGGCGGCGCCTACATGGGCAATATCGTCAAGATCTTCTACAAGCCCGGCGAGGACACGAACTGGGTCTGCGACAAGTGCGAGGGCTCCGAGCGGGGCGCCCCGGTGCTGGGCCTGGCGCTCATCAAGGGCATGCAGCGCAAGGGGCTGGCCTACGAGAACGGCACCATCATGGACCCGCGCGACGGCTCGGTCTATCGCGCGCTCATGTCGCTGAGCCCCGACGGCAAGAAGCTCGAGGTTCGCGGCTATCTCGGCATCTCGCTGTTCGGCCGCAGCCAGGTCTGGAACCGGCTGCCCGATAGCGCGATGGACCCGCCGCCGTCCACCGCCGCCCGGCCGGCGCCGCGCGCGCAGAAGAAATAAGCGGCCGCGACACCACTCGACCGGCGCGGGTCAGAGATCGAGCACCCCCGCCTGCCCGTCCTCGGTTCCGAAGGCGAGCATGTTGCCGGCCGCGCTCCAGGCGAGCGCGGTGACCGGCGCCTCGGCCGGCGTGCGCGCCAGAACCTCGGCGCCGTCCTCGATGCGCACGATCAGCACCAGCCCATCGGCGTAACCGACCGCCACCACCTCCTGCTTCGGGTGGCAGGCGACGACCTCGACCTGCGCCTCGGTCGGCGCCAGCAGGCGCGGCGTCTTGCCCATGGGTCCGTCGCTGCCCTGGAACGGCCACAGGATCAGCTGGGTCGAGCCCGAGGTCGCGAGCCACTTGCCGCCGACGGTCCAGCCGAGCGAGCGCACGCGCGCGCCATAGCCCGACATGCGCATGTCCTTGCGGTCGGCGAGGCGCCAGCCGTGCAGCGTCGGCTCCTGCATGGTCGTCACCAGGAACTTGCCGTCGGGGCTCAAGGCCGCGCCCAGATGCGAGCCCTTCCATTCGAGCGTCTCGGGCTCGGCCTCGCGCGCGTTCGGGTACCAGAGCGTGACGCCGTGGTAGTGGGCGGCAGCGAGCCGAAAGCCTTTCGGCGCGAACGCCAATCCGCCGACGGTCGAGGGCAGGTCGCGCGCATGCTCGGCGCCCTTGCCGGTGCGCGCGAAGGCCTGCTTGCCGGCCGACCAGGCAATCGCGCCGTTCGGCCCAACGGCGACGTGATCGATCCAGCGGTGCTTTGGGTCGACGGCAAGGATCTCGCTCTCGCCCTGTGCGTCGGTGGCCGCGACCTTGCCGTCGTCGCCGCCGGTGACGATGCGCTCGCCGTCCGACGCCGCCGCCAGGATCGCGCCGGCGTGGATCGCGGTGCGTCGCTGCGCGCCGTCCTTGGCGACCAGCAGCAGCGCCTCCTCGCCGAGCACGAAGGCCGCCGTATTGCCGAGAAACCGCACGGCGACGACCGGCGTCTCGGCCGCGACCGGCCGCGTGCGCGCCGCGACCGAAGGAATGGTGGTACGGGCGTCGGTCATTGGGTCCCGGCTCTCGCTCGCGCAAGCGCGCTCGCTGGTCCGGGACACGCGGACGCCATCGGCCTCACGCCAGGCAGCTCTCGAAGCCCTGCCGGATCTTCTCTTCCGGCAGGTTGCGGCCGATGAAGACGGCGCGGCTCGAGCGCGTCTCGCCCTCGTTCCACGGACGCTGGTGGTCGCCGTCGAGGATCATGTGCACGCCCTGGAACACGAACCGGTCGGGGTCGTCCTTGAAGGCGAGGATGCCCTTGCAACGCAGGATGTTCGGCCCCTCCTCCTGCACCAGGTTCTGCACCCAGGGAAAGAACTTGTCGGGATCGAGCGGCTTGTCGGTCCTCAGCGCCACGGATTGCATGTCCTCGTCGTGATAGTGCTTGAGGCCGCCGTGATCGTGGGCGTGATCGTGATGGTGATCGTGCCCGTCGATGCCGTGATCGTGGTCATGATCGTGATCATGGCCATGATGGTGATGATCGCCCGCCAGGAATTCCGGCTCGATGTCGAGAATGCGGTCGAGATCGAAGGCGTTGCGCCCCAGCACCTCCGGCAGCGCAATCTGGCAGCGCTCGGTCTTGTGCACCTTGGCGTAGGGGTTGATGCCGCGGATGCGCGCCTCGACCTCGCTGAGCTCCTCGGGCTCCACCAGGTCGGTCTTGTTGAGCAGGATCACGTCGGCGAACGCGATCTGGTTCTTGGCCTCGGGCGCGTCCTTGAGCCGGTCGCTGCAGCCACATGGCGTCCGCAACCGTCACCACCGCGTCGAGCTTGGTCTTGCGGCCGACATTCTCGTCGACGAAGAAGGTCTGCGCCACCGGCGCCGGATCGGCGAGCCCGGTGGTCTCGACGATGATGGCGTCGAACTTGCCCTTGCGGCGCATCAGGCCGTCGATGATGCGCACGAGGTCGCCGCGCACCGTGCAGCAGATGCAGCCGTTGTTCATCTCGAACACTTCCTCGTCGGCGCCGACGACCAGCTCGTTGTCGATGCCGATCTCGCCGAACTCGTTGACGATGACGGCGTATTTCCGGCCGTGCGGCTCGGACAGAATGCGGTTGAGCAGGGTGGTCTTGCCGGCGCCCAGATAGCCGGTCAGCACGGTGACGGGGACTTTGTCGGACATCGCTTCACTCCGTTGGGCACCGTATATATGCATCCCCGGGCGGATGCTATCCTCCGCGCGCAACAGCGGCCTTGCCGGAAGAGCGCGGGAGGAAACGATGGCACGAGTGGGAATGATCGCCACGCTGCGCGGCTGTGGCCCTCCTGAGCGTCGCCGATATCGCCCGCGCACAAGGCTACCCGGAGCGCACGGTCGAGATCGTGGTGCCGTCCACGCCCGGCGCCACCGCCGACCTGCTCGGCCGGGTGCTGGCGGACGGCCTCACCCAAGCGCTCGGCCAGCGCTTCATCGTCGTCAACAAGGCCGGTGCCAGCGGCGTGATCGGCTCGGCCGCGGTCGCGCAGGCGAAGCCCGACGGCTACACGCTGCTGCATGGCGCCGCGTTCTCGCTCACGGTGCAGCCGCTGCTCGATCCGCAGGCCCGCTACGACCACAAGTCATTCGAGCCGATCTGCCAGACCTTCAAGAACGAGCAGGTGATCGTGGCGCATCCGGACGGACCGTTCAAATCCGCGCAGGATCTCATCACCGCCGCCAAGGCCAAGCCCGGCGCGCCTGAACTACGGGCATCCCGGCAATGCCACGATCCCGCATCTGGCGATGATCGAGTTTGCCCGCCTGGCCAAAGTCGAGTTCAACCAGGTGCCCTTCAAGGGGCCGGCCGAAGCCATCCAGATGACCCACGCGGGCCAGATCGACTTCGCGGCGGTGCCGCTGAGCGCGGCCGCCACCAGCGGGCTGAAAATGCCCGCGCTGTTCGCTCCCGCCCGCAACCCGGCGATCGCGGACGTGGCGACCATGAAGGAGCAGGGCTTCGACGTGGCACCGTTGAGCTTCGGCGCGCTGGTCGGGCCGGCCGGGTTGCCGGCCGACGTCAAGCGCAAGCTCGGCGACGCCTGCCGGGCCGCCGCGCACGCCGACGCCTATGTGCGGGTCACCAAGAACGCCTTCCAGCCGAGCGACTATTACGGCGACAGCGCGACGCTCGCGGGCAACCTGGAGAAGGACGTCGCGGAGAAAAAGCGGTTGCTCGGTGCGCTCGGACTGTTGAAGTGATCGCAGCGGCGCCGGGCGCTGCTTGCGCGAGGGATGGCACTTTCGGTATCCTGTTCTCGGCCGCAACGGCTGCCAACGGTCCGCGTAAAGGGCTCAGCCCGCCGAGTTGCCGTTTCACATAACCTGACTTCCTGCCCGAGATTCGCGGACGCCGGGCGCATATGGAAGGAAGGTTCTCCATGCGCTCGCAATCGCATCTGATTCTGCGCGTCCGGCCCGAGCGCTACCGCCGCGGCCGAACCTCGAGCATTTGAAAAACGAGGCCAAGCAACGCCTCAAAGCGTTGCGAAACCGTCAGCCGCAAGTGAAGCTCGCCGCGGCGCAGCTTGCGGTCGCACGCGACTACGGCTTCGCCAGCTGGCGACAGCTCAAGGCCGAGGTCGAGAAGATCAGCCCGGCTGAACGGAACCGCAAGCAGGTCTTCGCAGCGGCCCGCGCGGGCGACGTCGAGACGGTTCGCCGGGCGCTGGAGGCGGGCTTCGATCCTGGCGCGACCGATGACGACGGCCGCACCATTCACCAGATCGCCAAGGCGGACGGGCACGCGGCGATCGAGCTGCTCGCCCGCGAGTTCCAGGAGCGCGATACGCGTCCCCTGGAGGAACAGCAGGCGATCGACGCCATCCTCGACGCGGCCGAGAAAGGCCGCGCCGACGAGCTGGGTCGGCTGCTCGACGTCCATCCCGACCTGATCGACGCGCGCGGCGGAGACTTCTGGGGGCGGACCGCCCTGCACATGGCGGCCTGGCGGAACCGGCAGGCCTGCGTGCGGCTGCTGCTGGAGCGCGGCGCCGACGTTCGCATCCGCGATTACGGCGACAACGCCTACGCGCTGCACTTCGCCGCCGAGGCCGCGGACTTCGAGATCGTCAAGATGCTCGTTGAGGCGGGCGCCGACGTCGTCGGCGAGGGCGACGACCACCAGCTCGGCGTGCTCGGCTGGGCAACCTGCTTTCGACGCGTGCGCGAGGACGTGGCGGCGTATCTTCTGCGCCATGGCGCGAAAATCAATCTCTGGTCCGCGATCGCGCTCGATCGAGCGGATGACGTGCGGAGCATGGTCGCGCGCGACCCATCGCTGCTGAGCGCGCGCATGAGCCGCAACGAGCACCATCGAACGCCCCTGCACCACGCGGCGGCGACGAACCGGCCGAAGATCGTGCGGCTCCTGCTCGATCTGGGGGCCGACCCGAACGCGAGCGACACGACCGGCGCGACGCCGCTGACCACCGCCTCGCAGGAGGATGCGGACCCGAGCCTGGTCGTCGATGCTGCTCAGCGGCCGGCGCGAAGCTCGATTTCATCGCCGCGGTGAATCTCAAGCGCTACGACCTTGCCGAGGCGATGCTGCTCGAAGACCCATCGCGCATCGGTCGCGACGGCCGCGACACGATCGCGCTGCACCTCTCGGTGAGCAAGAAGAACGTCGAGTCGGTGCGATGGCTGATCGAGCATGGCGTCGACGTCAATGCCAAGCGGGTGCTGTGGGACTGCAATCACACCGCGCTGCACATGACCGCGGAGAGCGGGGCGACCGACATCGCCCGCATGCTGCTGGACGCGGGCGGCGATCCGGACATCCGCGACGACAAGTACGACGCAACGGTCCTCGGCTGGGCGGAATTTTGCGGCCAGCAGCAAGTCGCCGAGCTCATCCGCGAGCGAGGCGGACGCGAATGAAGGCGCACGTCGCGGCGGGCGCTCGACGTCAACTCATCAGCGCGGCGCTGAGCGTCTTGACGTTGTGGCGCATCAGCTCGATGTAGGACGGCGCATCGCCCTTCTCGTCGGTGAGCGCGTCGGAGTAGAGCTTGCCGCCGATGCGCGCGCCGCTTTCCTGCGCGATCCGTTGCATCAGCCGCGCGTCGGTGATGTTCTCGAGGAAGACCGCCGGGATTTTTTGCTTCTTCACCTGCGTGATGATGCGGGCGACGTCGCGGGCCGAAGGCTCGGCTTCGGTCGACACGCCTTGCGGCGCGATGAACTCGACCCCGTAGGCCTGCTGGAAATAGCCGAAGGCATCGTGCGTGCTGATGACCTTGCGCCGGTCGGCCGGAATGGCGGCGACGGCGGCCTTCACGTCCTTGTCGAGCGTATCGAGCTTGTCGAGATAGGCCGTCGCGTTCGCCTCGTAGGCGGCCTTGCCGGCCGGATCGGCGGCGACGAGCGCGTCGCGGATATTGGCGACATAGACCTTGGCGTTGGCGACCGACTGCCAGGCATGCGGATCGGCCCCGCCATGACCGTGGCCGCCCTGCGCCTTGCGTTCCTTGACGCCCTTGGTGGCGACCACCAGCGGCGCCTTGGTTCCCGACGCCTTCACCAGGCGGCTCATCCAACCCTCGTAGCCGAGCCCGTTGGTGAACACGACCTTGGCGTCGGCCACCTTCTTGGCGTCGGCGGGCGCCGGCGCGTAGACGTGCGCGTCGCTGTTGGGCCCGACCAAGGTCGCCACCTCGATCCGGTCGCCGCCGACATTGCGCACGAAGTCGCCGAGGATCGAGAACGTCGCCAGCACCTTGAGCTTGTCTTGCGCCAGCCGCCGGGCCGGCAGCCATGAGCGCCGCGAAGGTCAGCCGCCGCGGTGAGCATGTGTCGTCGCGTGATCATGGTACCTCCTGACAAGCTTGTTGGTGCTCACGCTTCGAGATGGCGCCGCGGCACCACCTGCCGGACCAGACCGCCGACGTGGCCGAACAGCACCGAAAGCACGTAGAGCACGCCGGCGACCAGAATGATGGCGGGGCCCGACGGCACGCCGGTGTGGAAGGAGATCAGCAGGCCGACATAGCCGGAGACGGCGCCGCTCGTCGCCGCGATCAGGATCATCAAGGTGATGTCGCGCGCCCAGAAGCGCCCGGTCGCCGCCGGCAGCATCATGATGCCGACCGCGAGCAGGGTGCCGAGCGCGTGGAACCCGGAGACCAGGTTGAGCACGACCAGCCCGAGGAACGCGAGATGCGCCGGCGCGCCGGCGCGGCTGACCGAGCGCATGAAACCCGGATCGACGCATTCGACCACCAGCGGGCGATAGATCAAGGCGAGCACGATGAGGGTGAGCGTCGCATTGCCGGCGATCAGCAGCAGGGTCTGATCATCGAGCGCCAGCACCGAGCCGAACAGCACGTGCAGGAGGTCGATATTGGTGCCCTTGAGCGAGACGATGGTGACGCCGAGCGCGAGCGACAGCAGGTAGAAGGTCGCGAGCGCGGCGTCCTCCTTGAGCTCCGTCATGCGCGCCACCAGCCCGGTGAGCAGCGCGACCACGCAGCCGGCAATCAGCCCGCCCGCCGTCATGGCGAACAGGTTGAGCCCGGAGACCAGAAAGCCGATCGCCGCGCCCGGCAGGATCGCGTGCGCCATGGCGTCGCCGACCAGGCTCATGCGCCGCAGCATCAGGAACACGCCGATGGGACCCGCGCCGAGCGCCAGCGCGAGCGTGCCGGCAAGCGCGCGGCGCATGAACTCGAACTCTGCAAATGGGCCGATCAGCGTGTCGTAGATCATCGGTCAGGTCGCAACAGTGGTTTGTGGTCGGCGGCGAATCGATGCGGGCCGGTAGTGGCTACGGATTGCGGGCCTCGCGGCCTTGCGGCTCGGCCGGGACGCCGCTCGGCAGCTGCGCTCGGCGGGTCGGCGCATTCCGGTGCCCGCTCGTCGAACGCCTCGCACATCCGGCGCGCCACCAGGAGGTTCTCGGGCGTGAGCACGGTCGCGGTGCGGCCCCAGGCGACCGGCTCGCGCGCGAGCAGCAGGGTCTCGGGGAAGTGCGTCCGCACGAAATCGATGTCGTGCAGCGCGGTGAGCACGGTGCGCTGCTCGCCGTGCCAGCGCTGCACCAGATCGAACAGGTCGACCGAGGTCTTGGCGTCGACCGCGTTGAACGGCTCGTCGAGCACGATGACGCGGGCGTCCTGCAAGAGCAGGCGCGCGAACAGCATGCGCTGCATCTGCCCGCCCGACAGGGTCGCGATGGCGCGGTCCTCGAAGCCGGTCAGGCCGACCGCCGCCAGCGCCCGCTCGATCGACGTGCGCGCCTTGCGGTCGATGCCGCCGAACAGGCCGGTGTGGTGCCACAGCCCCATCGCCACCATGTCGTAGACGTTGATCGGGAACGAGCGGTCGATCTCGGCGGCCTGCGGCAGATAGGCGATGTCCTGCGGTCTGAGCCCGCCGCGCTCGATCTTGCCGGAGAGCGGCTTGAGCACGCCGACGATGCCCTTGAACAGGGTCGACTTGCCGGCCCCGTTGGGACCGACCACCGCCATCAGCGCGCCGGTCTCGATGGCGCCGTCGAGATGATGCACGGCCGGGTGCCGGTCATAGCCGAGCGTGAGGTTGCGGAATTGGAGGGCTGCGGTCACGTTGGTCACACTTTCAGGCCATCGCCCAGATCACCGCGCCCCAGATCACCACGATCACGGCTGCGGCGACCGCAAGCCGCTCGAGCGCCGACATCCGCAGAATCGACGGGGCGACCGAGGCCGGCGGATGACCCTGGCCGGGATGATGGTGGTGGTGCGGGTGGTCGACGTGCGTCGGCATGGCAGGCCCGGCGGTTGGACGCGGCTAGGTGTAACAATATAACATTCGGAACCGGCCAGTGCCAGCGCCGCGTTGCGAAAGGGCCAAGAGAGGGCCATGGCGGGCTCGATTGCCAAGGCCGCCCCGCCGCGCCATTGTCCGGCCCTTCCCGCACCCCATCGACGGTGGAACAAAGCGCATGAGCGAGCAGAAATCCGGCGTCGTCTGCATCGGCGAGGTGATGGTGGAATTCTCCCGCGGCGCCGATGGCCGTTTCGGCTTCGGCTGTGGCGGGGACACCTTCAACGTGGCGGTCTATCTGGCGCGCGCCGGCATGGAGGTCGCGTACGCGACTGCGCTCGGCGACGACCGCTATTCGGACGGCATTCTGGCGCTGGCGGCGGCCGAAGGCGTGAAGAGCGAACCGGTGCTGCGCGTGCCCGGCCGGCTGCCCGGCCTCTATTTGATCGAGACCGATACGGCGGGGGAACGGCAGTTCTTCTACTGGCGCGAGACCGCGCCGGCGCGCGACCTGTTCGAGCTGCCCGACTGGAGCCGGGTGGCGGAGCGCATGCTCGCCGCCAAGCTGGTCTATTTCTCCGGCATCACGCTGTCGCTCTATTCCAACAACGGGCTCGGCCGTTTCCTGGCGATCGTCGAGATGGCGCGGCAGCAGGGCGTGAAGGTCGCCTTCGACGGCAATTTCCGTCCGCGCGGGTGGAAGGGCGATCTGCCGCGCACGCGCACCGTCTTCGTGGAGGCGCTCAAGCGCGTCGACATCGTGCTGCCGACCTACGACGACGAAGCCGTATTGTGGGGAGATCCCAGCCCGGAGGCGACGGTCGAGCGGATGCAGGCGTTCGGCATCGGCGAGATCGTGGTGAAGAACGGACCGAACAGCGCGCTGGTGGCCGCCGGCGGTCGCAGCGAATTCATCCCGGTGCCGGAGGTGGTGGTGCCGGTCGATACCACCGCCGCCGGCGACAGCTTCAACGCCGGCTATATCGCGGCGCGGCTCTCCGGCAAGGAGCCGGCCGAAGCCGCCGCCGAAGCGCACCGGCTGGCCGGCGAGGTGATCAGACACCGCGGCGCGATCATGCCGCGCGCCGCGCTGGCGATGCATTGAACCTGCTGAGTTGTTAGGATCAGCGCCGCAGCGCCGACGCCTCGCGCGCCAGCTCGTCGATGCGGTCGAACTTTCCCGCGCTGATCATGGGCTGCGGCGCCGGCCATGATCCGCCGACCGCGACCACGTTGGACAGCGCCAGATAGGCGGCCGCATTGGCGATGTTGACGCCGCCGGTCGGACAGAACTTGATGCTCGGCAACGGCTCGGCGACCGCCTTGAGCCAGGCGGCGCCGCCGGACGGCTCGGCGGGAAAGAATTTCAACACCTTGAACCCGTGCTCGGCGAGCGCCATCGCGCCCGCGACGCTGTCGCAGCCGGGCAGCGCCGGCACGGGAGCCGCCGCCAGCGCATCGGCCAGCGCCGCGGTCGTGCCCGGACTGACCAGGAAGCGCGCCCCCGCGGCGACGGCTTTGCCGACATCGGCCGGGCTGGTCACCGTGCCGACACCGACGACGGCCTGCGGCACCTCGGCGGCAATCGCCTTGACCGCCGCCAGCGCGGCCGCCGTTCGCAGCGTCACCTCGAGCACCGGCAGGCCGCCCGCCAGCAGCGCGCGGGCGAGCGGCACCGCCTGCGCGGCGCTTTCGATCGTCAGCACCGGAATGACCGGCGTCCGGCCGAGCAGCGAGGTCGGGTCGAGCGGCATCGCGTGGTCCCTTCACGTCCATCATATCAACGCGAGATCGCCCGGCGCGATCCCATGCGGCGACGGATTTGTCGGCGTTGACCCCATGCATCGAACGCATTAGCGTTTCGGGTGCGCGCCGACGAGCCCGGTTCAGGGCGAGTCATCCGGCGCGCGCACTTTAAAGTGGCCGCGCTGGCCGCTCGCTTCGCTCGCCAGCGCGGCGATGGGGATGGAGTCCCCCGAAACCGCCCGCAAAGGCTGATGACTCCTACCGCGCAACAATGGCGGTAGGAGTCCTTTCCGAGCCGCCGCAGGGCGGCTTTTTCATGCCCTGAACCCAGCAAGGAGCGACCATGGGTTTCCTGATCGTGTTCCTCGGCGGCGGCCTCGGGGCCGCGCTGCGCCACGGCGTCAACCTCGTGATGGCGCGTTGGCTGGGCACGGCGTTCCCGTTTGCCACGCTGACCGAGAACGTCACCGGCTCCCTGGTGATGGGCCTGCTGGTCGGCTATTTCGCCTTCCACGGTGGCGTCCCGCAACACTGGCGGTTGTTTCTGACCACCGGGATACTCGGCGGCTACACGACCTTCTCGGCGTTCTCGCTCGATACGGTGCTGCTCTACGAGCGCGGCGAGCTCGGACTCGCGGCGCTTTACGTCATCCTGTCGGTCGCGCTCACGATCGGCGGCCTGTTCGCGGGGCTTGCGCTGATGCGGCACTTCACCTGACACGGGAGGAGAGGATGATGATGACCGATATCACGGTGCTGCTCTGGTCGACCGTGCTGCTGTGGCTGATGCTGCTGACCGCGAGCGCGCTACGCACGCAAGGCTTGGCGCCGGGCGGCTTCGGCAGGGCCATGGGCAACCGCGACGATCTGCCAGCGCCGACGCCGCTCGCCGGCCGTGCCGATCGAGCCGCCAGGAACATGCTCGAAAATCTGGTGATCTTCACGGCGCTGATTGCGGCCGTGCACTTTGCCGGCAAGGCCAGCGCGCAGGCGCAGCTCGGCGCCAACATCTTCTTCTGGGCGCGGGTGGCGTATTGGCCGGCCTATCTCGCCGGCTCAGGTTTGCGCTCGGTGGTCTGGACCATCAGCATCATCGGCCTGGCGATGATCGCGGCGGCGATGATCTGACGCACGGGCGTGCGGTCGAGCAGGCGGCGCGCCATATCAACGTTTCGGCTGCGCTTTCGATCGGCGGCTTGCTCGCGGGGCGTGCGCGGACCACTTCGCCTCGACTTGCCCGCCGACTTGCGCCTCGCTCGGCACGCGCGATCGCGTCGAGCACGAGTTGCTCGGCCGCCTTCACGTCGAGCCACTTGACGATCGTGACCCATTTGCCCTTTTCCAGGTCCTTGTAGTGCTGGAAGAAATGCGCGATCTGCTCGCACATGATCGGCGGCAGATCGCGGTAGCTGCGTACGTCCTTGTATAGAACGGGGCGAGCGCGTCGACCGGTACCGCGATGATCTTTTCGTCGCCGCCCGCTTCGTCCTTCATCACCAGCGCGCCGACCGGCCGGCAGCGCACGACGGCGCCGGGCACCACCTGCACCTGACTCACCACCAGCACGTCGCAGGGATCGCCGTCGTCCGACAAGGTCTGCGGGATGAAGCCGTAATTTCCGGGATAGAACATGGCCGTGTGCAGGAAGCGATCGACCATGAGCGCGCCCGATTTCTTGTCGAGCTCATACTTCACCGGCGTGCCGCCGAGCGGGATCTCGATGACGACGTGGATGTCGTGGGGCGGATTGGGGCCGGCCGAGATCGCGCTAATATCCATTGAATCACCGCGTAGCTCGAGAACGCTTTCGACGAAACCCGCCTAGCGCATCGGCACCATGCCGAGCTTGTCGAGCAACCGCATGTCGCGGTCGCGCTCGGGATTGGGCGTGGTGAGCAGCTTCGGCCCGTAGAAGATCGAGTTGGCGCCGGCGAGGAAGCAGAGCGCCTGGGTCTCGTCGCTCATGTCCTCGCGCCCGGCCGAGAGCCGCACCACCGACTTCGGCATGGTGATGCGGGCGACCGCGATGGTGCGCACGAAGTCGAGCGGATCGAGCGTTGGTGCCGCGTGCCAGCGGCGTGCCCTCGACCTCGACCAGCATGTTGATCGGCACGCTTTCGGGATGCACCGGAAGGTTGGCGAGCGTCGCGATCATGCCGACCCGGTCCTCGCTGCCTTCGCCCATGCCGACGATGCCGCCGCAGCAGACGTGGATGCCGGCGTCGCGCACGTGGCCGAGCGTGTCGAGGCGGTCCTGGTAGGTGCGGGTGGTGATGATCGCGCCGTAATATTCCGGCGAGGTGTCGAGGTTGTGGTTGTAGTAGTCGAGCCCGGCGGCTTTCAGCCGCTTCGCCTGGCCGCCGGTGAGCATGCCGAGCGTCGCGCAGGTCTCGAGCCCGAGCGCTTTGACGCCTTCGACCATCTCGCACACCTTGTCGAGATCGCGGTCCTTGGGCTCGCGCCAGGCCGCGCCCATGCAGAAGCGGCTCGCGCCGGCGCTCTTGGCGGCGCGCGCCTCGGCCAGCACCGCCTCGATGCTCATGAGCTTCTCGGCCTTGACGCCGGTGTCGTAATGCACGCTCTGCGGACAATAGGCGCAGTCCTCCGGGCAGCCGCCGGTCTTGATCGACAGCAGGGTCGAAATCTGCACCTCGGTCGGATCGAAGTGGAGGCGGTGGATGCTCTGCGCGCGGAAGATCAATTCGGGGAACGGAAGCGCAAACAGCGCCCGCACCTCCTCGCGCGTCCAGTCGTTGCGGACGGCGCCGATATCGATGTCGCGGGCGAGGCGTTCGGCCGGGACGGTGCGGTCATCCATGGCCGCACCATGGCGACGGGCAGGCGCAAAATCAAGCGAGCGCGCACCGGCACGTCGCGCCGGCCACGTGCCGATCAGCCTCAACGGCGAGGCGCGGACGCAACCGCCTCCCTGCCCGCAACCCTTCCGAACACGAACGCGCGCAGCACCGAGACCGCGTTCGGCGCGGTCGCATAGAAATGCCCCGTGATCTCGCCGGCAGCGTAGAGGCCGGGAATGGGCGCGCCGCCGCGCAGCACGCGCGCGCGGTCGTCGGTCGCGAGCCCGCCGAAGGTGTAGGCCACGGCGCCGACGAGCGGCCAGGCGAGGAACGGCGGCTCGCTGATGGCGCGCGCCCAGCTCGACTTCGGCGGAACGAGCGTGCCGCCGGCCGCAAGCCCGTCGCAGCGCGTGGGGTCGAAGCGCGCCGGATCGCCCGTGCAGGCGGCGTTGTAGGCGGCGACGGTCGCCGCGAGACCCGCCGCGTCGACACCCATGAGCTTCGCCAGTCCGTCGAGCGTATCGGACTGGAACGGCGGCACTTCGGAGCGGGTCGCGCGCTGCCAGTCCGCGATCGCGAGCACCCGGCTGTCGAGGATCGCGTAGGCCTCGCGGCCCTCGACCGCAAAATGGATGTGGCGCGCGAACCACTCCCAGGTCTCGTGCACGAGGCCGCAGCCCTCGTCGAAGAAGCGGCGGCCGGTGCGGTCCACCACGATGCCGTAGGGATAGAGCAGGACGACCGGCGCGGAGCTCGTGCTGCGCGGGTCGACCGGCTCGATGTGCATGCCGTTCCACTCGCCGGCGGCGTCCGCGCCGAGCGCCCGCGCCATCGCGATGCCGTCGCCGGTGTTGAAGCGCGCACGCGGCGCCAGCAGCGGGATGCCCTCCCCGCCTGGGCCGAAATGCTCGCGCATCATGTCGCGGTTGCCCTGGAAGCCGCCGCAGGCGAGCACCACGGCGTCGGCGGCGACGACCTCGCCGCCGCGCAGCCGCACGCCGCGGATCGCGCCGCCCTCGCCGACGAGCGCCTTCGCGCAGCGCAGGCGTGGCGGAACAGAACGCCCGCGTCCTGCGCGGCGCGCGTGAGCTCGCGGAAGATCGATGCGCCGCCGCCGACCGGCTGGATGCGCGGCGGGCCCTTGGCGAGATAGTAGGTCGGCTGGTGGAACTCGACGCCGTGCGCGGCGATCCACGCAACGGTCGCGGGCGCGTCGTGGGCGAGGCGGGCGAAGTAGCTCTCGTCGCCCTGGAACCGCGTCGCCTCCAGCATGTCGTGCACGAAGCTCGGCTCGACGCGGTCCGGCGCCGCCATGCGCATATAGGCCGGCGTCCAGCGGGTGTTGCCGCCGGCCTCGTCCGCAGAGGCCTTGTCGATCAGCGAGACGGCGACGGGCAGGTCCCGCGCGCGCGCCTCCTCGACCGCCGACAGCGCGGCCGCGAGCCCGGCGGCGCCCTGGCCGACGACGATGATGTCAATCGGTTTGCCGTTCACGTCGCCTCGCCCTCAGCCGCTCCTTACGCCCACAAGAGGCGCCAAGCGTCTTTACACCTGTTCCAGCGCTCCCGATTACGGTAGCACGTGCTCACGCACGCGAGATGGGAACGATCCGCCATGTCCGACGATCTGCCCGACCACCTGTCCACCGATCCGCGCAGCCCGCATTACAACGCCGACGTGCTCAACGCACGACATCGGCATCCGCTTCAACGGCGCCGAGAAGACCAACGTCGAGGAGTATTGCGTGAGCGAGGGCTGGATCCGCGTGGCGGCAGGCAAGGCCAAGGACCGCTTCGGCAATCCGCTGACCATCAAGCTCAAGGGGACGGTGGAACCATATTTCCGGGAGAAGAAGGAGGGATAGCGGTCCCTCCCTACTCGGCCGCGATGCGGCTTGCCGGCTCCACCGCCTCGACCTTGGCGGCGCAATACTTGAACTCGGGGATCTTGCCGAACGGATCGAGCGCCGGATTGGTGAGCAGGTTCGCGGCCGCCTCGACATAGGCGAACGGGATGAACACCACGCCGTCCGGCACCGATTCGTCCTGGCGTGCGTCCAGCTCGACCACGCCGCGGCGGGTCGAGACGCGCACCGGATCGCCCGGCTTGATGCCGAGCCTGGCGATCGTGCCGCGCGACAGGCCCGCGACCGGGCCGGGCTCCAACGCATCGAGCATCGAGGCGCGGCGCGTCATCGCGCCGGTGTGCCAGTGCTCGAGCTGGCGGCCGGTGGTGAGGATGAACGGATACTCGGCGTCGGGCATCTCGTCCGGCGCCTGGAACTTGGTCGCGACCAGCTTGGCCAAGCCGTTCGGACGCGGGATGCCCTTGTCGAACACCACGTCGTGGCCCGGCACATCCGGTCCGTCGACCGGATAGGTGACGTGACTTTCGCGCTCGACGCGCTCCCACGTGATGTTGTCGAGCGCCGGCATCATCGAGGCCATCTCGGTGAACACCTCGCCGACGTGCTTGTAGTTCCAGTTGCAGCCGATGCGCTGCGCGAGATCCTGGATGATCCAGAGATCCTGCCGCGCCTCGCCCGGCAACGGCAGCGCCTTGCGGCCCATCTGCACCTGGCGGTTGGTGTTGGTCACGGTGCCGTCCTTCTCCGGCCAGGCGGAGGCCGGCAGGATCACGTCGGCGTATGACGCGGTTTCGGTCAGGAAGATGTCCTGCACCACGAGATGCTCGAGATGGGCGAGCGCGCCGCGGACGTGATTGAGGTCGGGGTCGGACATCGCGGGGTTCTCGCCCATGATGTACATGCCCTTGATCTCGTCGGCGTGCACGGCGTCCATGATCTCGACCACGGTCTTGCCGCGCTTGGGGTCGAGCTTCACGCCCCACGCCGCCTCGTACTTCGCGCGGATCTCGGCGTTCTCCACCGACTTGTAGTCGGGGAAGAACATCGGGATCAGGCCGGCGTCGGAGGCGCCCTGCACGTTGTTCTGCCCGCGCAGCGGATGCAGCCCCGTGCCGGGACGTCCGATCTGGCCGCAAATGAGGGACAGCGCAATGAGACAGCGCGCGTTGTCGGTGCCGTGGGTGTGCTGCGACACGCCCATGCCCCAGAAGATGATGGCGCTCTCGGCCCGCGCAAAGGTGCGCGCGACGTTGCGCAGCACGTCCGGCTCGATGCCGCAGATCGGCGACATCTCCTCGGGCGTGAACGGCTTCACGCTTTCGGCGAGCTTGTCGAAATCCTCGGTGTAGGTCTGGACGTATTGCTGGTCGTAGAGCTTCTCTCCGATGATGACGTTGAGCATGCCGTTGAGCATCGCGACGTCGGTGCCGTTCTTGAACTGCATCATCTGCCAGGCATGGCGCTTGAGCGCCTGGCCGCGCGGATCCATCACGATGAGCTTGGCGCCGCGCTTGGCCGCCTGCTTGAAGAAGGTCGCGGCGACGGGGTGGTTCTCGGTCGGATTGGCGCCGATGACGATGATGACGTCGGAGTTCTTGCACTCGTTGAACGTCGCGGTCACCGCCGCCGAGCCGACGCCCTCCAACAGGGCCGCCACCGACGACGCATGGCAGAGCCGCGTGCAATGGTCGACGTTGTTGGAGCCGAAGCCGGTGCGAACCAGCTTCTGGAACAGATAGGCTTCCTCGTTCGAGCCTTTGGCCGAGCCGAAGCCGGCGAGCGCGCGGGGGCCGTCGCGGTCGCGGATTTTCACCAGACCCTTGGCGGCGCGGTCGAGCGCCTCCTCCCAGGTCGCCGGGCGGAAATGCGTCCACGGATTGGACGGATCGACCAGATCGTCGGCGGCCTTGGCGACGCCGTCCTTGCGGACCATCGGCTGCGTCAGGCGTTGCGGATTGCTGACATAGTCGAAGCCGAAACGGCCCTTCACGCAGAGCCGATTCTGGTTGGCCGGGCCGTCGCGGCCGCTGACCGAGATCAGCTTGTCGTTCTTGATCTCATAGGTGAGCTGGCAGCCGACGCCGCAATACGGGCAGACGCTGTTCACCTTGCGGTCGGGGAATTCGGTGCGGACGTTCTGCTCGTTCACCAGCGTCGCCGGCATCAGCGCGCCGGTCGGGCAGGCCTGCACGCATTCGCCGCAGGCGACGCAGGTCGAGGCGCCCATCGGATCGTCGAAGTCGAACACGATCTTCTCGTGGTGGCCGCGGCCGGCCATGCCGATCACGTCGTTGACCTGCACCTCGCGGCAGGCGCGGACGCAGAGATTGCACTGGATGCAGGCGTCGAGATTGACCGCCATGGCCGGATGGCTGCGGTCGGGCGCCGGCGCGGCGCGACGCGGAAAGCGGCTCGCTGCGATGTTCTGCCGCTTGGCGGTCTGCCAGAACTCGGATTCGGGATCGTGCGCCACCTCCTTCGGCGGCTGGTCGGCCAGCAGCAGCTCGACCACCATGCGGCGCGCGGTCTTGGCGCGATCGGTCTGGGTCTTGACCTTCATGCCCGGCGTCGGCGTGCGGATGCAGCTCGCGGCCAGCACGCGCTCGCCCTCGACCTCCACCATGCAGACGCGGCAATTGCCGTCCGGGCGGTAGCCGGGCTTGGGCGAGTAGCAGAGATGCGGCAGCTTGATGCCGACGCGGCGGGCGGCGCGGAAGATGGTCTCGCCGTCGCGGATGTCGACCTCGCGATCGTCGAGGATGAAGGTGCTCGGCTTCCCGCTTCCGTTGGTGCTCATCGGTCGACCCTCGCTCCAACTGTCGTCCCCGCGTAAGCGGGGACCCATTCCAGAGGCCAACTTGTGGCACGATGGGTCCCCGCTTGCGCGGGGACGACAGCCGAGTTGTGCACTGCCTTCATCACCAGTTCCCAACGGCTTCGTCAGCTCCTCGGGGAAGTACTTGAAGACCGAGAGCAGCGGGTTCGGCGCCGCCTGCCCGAGGCCGCAGATCGAGGCGTCGCGCATGGCGTCGGAGAGCTCGTTCAACAACGCTTCGTCCCAGGGACCGGTTGCCATCAGCTTGGCGGCCTTCTCGGTGCCGACCCGGCAGGGCGTGCATTGGCCGCAGCTCTCGTCCTCGAAGAAGCGCATCAGGTTGAGCGCCACCGCTTTCATATCGTCCTTGTCGGACAGGATCACAACCGCGTGCGACCCGACGAAGCAGCCGTATTTTTCCAGCGTGCCGAAGTCGAGCGGCAGGTCGGCCATCGATGCCGGCAATATCCCGCCGGAGGCGCCGCCCGGCAGATAGCCCTTGAAGCTGTGGCCTTCCGTCATGCCGCCGCAGAACTCCTCGATCAGCTCGCGCGCGGTGACGCCGGCCGGCGCCAGCACCACGCCGGGCTTGCTTCACCCGGCCGGAGACCGAGAAGCTGCGGAAGCCCTTGCGCTCGCGGCGGCCATGCGAGGTGAACCACGCCGCGCCCTTCTCGATGATGTCGCGCACCCAGTAGAGCGTCTCGACGTTCTGCTCGAGCGTGGGCCGACCGAACAGGCCGACTTGCGCCACGTAGGGCGGGCGATGGCGCGGCAGCCCGCGCTTGCCCTCGATCGACTCGATCATCGCCGACTCTTCGCCGCAGATATAGGCGCCGGCGCCGCGGCGAAGATGAAGCTTGCTGTGGCTGGCGAGCCCGGCCCGCTCGACCTTGGCGAGCTCCTGCTCCAGCAGCAGCCGCACCTCGGGATATTCGTCGCGGATGTAGATGTAGGTGTCGCGCGCGTCGACCACCCAGGCGGCGATCAGCATGCCCTCGATGAAGCGGTGCGGATCGAGCTCGAGGTAGTAACGGTCCTTGAAGGTGCCCGGCTCGCCCTCGTCGGCATTGACCGCAAACAGCCGCGGCGCCGGCTCGGCGCGCACCAGCGTCCATTTGCGGCCGGTGGGAAAGCCGGCGCCGCCGAGCCCGCGCAGGCCGGCGTCGCTCACCGTCTTGATGACGTCGTCGCGCGTGCGCGTGCCGGCGATGCAGTCCTTCGAGCAGCTTGTAGCCGCCGTCGCGCACGGTAGGCGTCGAAGTCTTTCGGCGTCGCGGTAGGCATGCGCGTGCGCGCCCGTGCGCGGCCGCCGCGGCGACGCTGTCGACGGTCGCGTGCATCACCTGCGCATGGCCGACGGCGCAGACCGGCGCGCGGTCGCAGGCGCCCATGCAGGGCGCGCGCACGACGCGCACGTCGCGGCCGAGCCTCGCCGGCAGGTCGCGCAAGAGATGCTCGGCGCCCGCCATGGCGCAGGAGAGCGAATCGCACACGCGCACCGTGACGGCAGGCGGCGGCGTCTCGCCTTCCTTCACGACGTCGAAATGGGCGTAGAAGGTCGCGACCTCGTAGACCTCGGTGAGCGCGAGCTTCATCTCCTGCGCCAGCGCCGCGAGATGGGCGGCCGGAGAGATGGCCGTAGCGGTCCTGGATCAGGTGCAGATGCTCGATCAGCAGATCGCGCCGGCGCGGGCGCGTCGCCGAGCAGCGCGCGCACCTCGTCGAGCGCCTGCGGGTCGACCTGGCGGCCCTTGGGCGTGCGCGCGCGGCTTGCGGCGGCCGCTGGCTGGCTTGTCGATCACGTCGTTAATCGCGCGGCTCCTTGCTCTCTAACGCGCACGGGGCTCAGTCCGACACGACCCCGGCGGCCTTCACCGGGCCGGCCCATTTGGCGATTTCGCTCTCGACGAACCTGGCGAGATAGTCCGGCGACCTGCGGTCGGGCGCGACCAGGTCGATACCGTTGTCCTTCAGCCGCTGTTGCACGGCCGGCGTGTTCGCGGCCGCGACGGTGGCATCATTGAGCTTCGCGACGATCGGCGCCGGCGTGCCCTTGGGCAGGAAAAAAGCGCTCCAGTTGGAGGCTTCGAAATTCGCCAGCCCCTGCTCGTGCGCGGAAGGCGAGCGCCGGCAGGCTCGACGAGCGGCTCGCGCGAGAGGATCGCGATGGCCTTGAGCGCCCCGCTCTCGATCTGCGGAATCACGATCGGCGTGTCGATGCAGAGGTAGTCGATCCGGCCGGCGATCAGATCCTGCATCGCCGGCGCGCCGCCGCGATAGGGAATGTGCGTCACATTGATTCCGATCGCCGCATTGAGCAGCACGCAGCCGAGATGCGTCGCCGAGCCCGCGCCGGCCGAGCCGAACTGCATCTTGGCCTGGTTGGCCTTCGCATGGGCGATGAACTCCGGCAGAGTTGCCGGCCGGCAGATCCTTGCGCGCGACCAGCACCAGCGACAGGTCGGCGATCAGCGCGACCGGCGCGAAATCGGTCACGGAACTGTAGGGCGGATTCTTGAACAGGGTCTGGCTGACCGCGTGGGTGCCGACATTGCCGAGCACGAACTGATAGCCGTCGGGCGGCAGCCTTGGCGACCCGGGCGGAGCCGATGGTGCCGCCGCCCCCGCCGACGTTCTCGATGATCACCTGATGCGCCAACAGCTCGCTCAGGCGCGGCGCCAGGATGCGACCGACCGTGTCCATCGGACCGCCGGCCGCGAACGGCACCACCATGGTGACCGGCCGGCTGGGCCAGCTCTGCGCCTGCAGCGCCGCTGGCAAGAGCAGCAACCCGGCAAGCGCGCCGAGCACGATTCCGCGCGGCGACAATCCTCTCCGGGTCGGCGGCGCTTCGCCTGCTGTCACGTGAGCGCGTCCATGCTGGAATCCTTCTGAACTCAGAAGAACGGCAGTCATTGATTAAAAACAAGCCCCCAACTACGATCGATCGATCGAAATTCTCTATCATCACGGTCAGCATTGGTGGCAGCGCAAATCAGGGCTATCGCATTGATCGATAAGCTGGAATTTCTTCTGGCGCTGGCCCGCGAGCGGCATTTCGGCCGGGCGGCGGAAGCCTGCGGCGTGACCCAGCCCACGCTCTCCGCGGGGGTCAAGCAGCTCGAAGGCACGATGGGCGTGCTGCTGGTCAATCGCGGCTCCCGCTTCCGCAGCTTCACCCCGGAAGGCGAGCGGGTGCTCGATTGGGCGCGGCGCATCGTCGGCGACTCGCGCGCCATGCGGCAGGAGCTCGATGCCTTGCGCCATGGCCTGACCGGCCGGCTGCGGATCGCCGCCATCCCGACCACGCTCGCGATGGTGGCGAGCCTCACGACGCCGTTCCGCATGCGCCATCCCAACGTGCAGTTCACCATCCTGTCGCGCACCTCGATCGAGGTGCTCGGCGAGCTCGAGAACCTGGAGATCGACGCCGGCGTGACCTATCTCGACAACGAGCCGCTCGGCCGCGTCAACGCCGTCCCGCTCTATCGCGAGCACTATCGGCTGTTGACGTCCTCGGACGCGCCGTTCGGCAACCGCGACGCGGTGACCTGGGCGGAGGTGGCGCAGGTTCCGCTCTGCCTGCTGACGCCCGACATGCAGAACCGGCGCATCATCGACGAGCTGCTGCGCGGCGCCGGCGGCACGCCGCAGCCGACCTTGGAATCCAATTCGATGATCGTGCTGTTCGCGCACGTGCGCACCGGCCGCTGGGCAAGCGTCATGCCGGCGAAGCTCGCCGAGACACTCGGCCTCACCGAGACGATCCGCGCCATTCCGATCGTCGAGCCGGAGGCGGTGCACACCATCGGCCTGGTGGTCCCGGCACGCGAGCCGATGACGCCGCTGACCGCCGCGCTGGTGGCGGAAGCGCATCGGCTGGCGAAGACGATCGACGACGAGGCCGTCAATCGGATGAGCGCTAGAGGTGGAGCTTCATGCCTTCGTGGCTGGCGCGAAAGCCCAACGAACTCGTAGAATCGCCGGGCGTCATGCCGCGCCTTGTCGCTGGTGAGCTGCACCACCCCGCACCCTCGCTTCCGGCATTCGGCGATGGCCCATTCGAGCAGCCGACGTCCCAGTCCTTCGCCCCGGCAGCTCGACGCGATCCGCACACTCTCGATCTGGCCACGCCACATGCCCAAACGGGACAGGCCCGGAATGAACGAGATTTGCAGGCATCCGACGACGGCGCCGCCGACGAACCATGACCGCCAACAGCTGATTGGGATCGCGCTCGAGGGCAGCGAAGGCGTCCGTGTACTTGCTGTTGACCGGAACGGACGCGTCCTCGCGAGTCCGCCCGAGGTGATCGTCTGCCAGCAGAGCAACAATGCTCGGCAGGTCCGATTTTTGTGCCCGGCGAAAGACGATGTCGCTCATGCGTGGAAACCTAGCACAAACTCCTGCTATGGGAGCGCGGACTATGCAATCCGGGGTGTCCATGTTCACGCTTGCCGAGCTCGAGAGCGTCATGCCGATCGTGCGCGCGAGCGTCCCGCCGACGCCGCAATATGCCTGGCCGCTGTTGCAGGCGCGCACCGGCGTCGAGGTCGTCGTCAAGCACGAGAACCACACGCCGATCGGCGCCTTCAAGGTGCGCGGCGGGCTCGTCTATCTCGATCGGCTGAAGCGCGAGCGGCCGCAGGTGAAAGGGATCGTCACCGCAACGCGCGGCAACCACGGCCAGTCGCTGGCCTTCGCGGGCGCGCGCGCCGGCGTGCCGGTGACCATCGTGGTGCCGCACGGCAATTCGACCGAGAAGAACGGGGCGATGCGGGCGCTCGGCGCCGAGCTGATCGAGCACGGCCGCGACTTCGACGAGGCCAAGGAGCAGGCGGTCCGGATCGCGGCCGAGCGCGGCCTGGAATTTGCTCCCTCGTTCCACCGCGATTTCGTCGTCGGGGTGGCGACCTACGCCCACGAGCTGTTCACCGCGGTCGGCGAGCTCGACACCGTCTATGTTCCGATCGGGCTCGGCTCCGGCATCTGCGGGGTGATCGGCACGCGCGATCTTCTTGGACTGAAGACGAGGATCGTCGGCGTGGTCTCCGATCGCGCCAATGCCTATCGGCTCTCGGTCGCGGCGGGCCATGTCGTGCAAACCAACTCGGCGCTCACCTTCGCGGACGGCATGGCGGTGCGGGTGCCGGATGCGACGGCGCTGGAGGTCATCCGTGCGCGGGACCGAGCGGATCGTCGAGGTGTCCGACGACGAGATCGCCGAGGCGATCCGGATTCTCTACAGCGCCACCCATACCGGTGCGGAGGGCGCCGGCGCCGCGCCCTTGGCGGCGCTGATCAAGGAGCGCGACCGGCTCCAGGGCCGCCGGGTCGCGGTGATCGTGACCGGCCAGAACATCGATCGGTCATGGATGCAGACCGTGCTGGCCGGCGGCACGCCAGCGTCGGGTGAAGAGCGCCCTAGAACAATCCCACGATCCGCCCGTCCGCGCCGACGTCGATCGAGTCGGCGGCCGGCACCCGGGGCAGGCCCGGCATGGTCATGATCTCTCCGCAGATCGCCACCACGAACTCGGCGCCGGCCGAGAGCCGCACCTCGCGCACGTTGATCGTGTGATCGTTGGGCGCGCCCTTGGTGTCGGCGTTGGTGGAGAAGCTGTACTGGGTCTTGGCGATGCAGACCGGCAGCTTGCCGTAGCCCATCTGCTCGAACTGGGCGAGCTGGTCGCGCACCGGCTTGTCGGCGGAGATGTCCTTGGCGCGGTAGATTTCCTTGGCGATGGTGCGGATCTTTTCGAGCAGCGGCATCTCGTCCGGATAGAGCAGCTTCAGCTTGCTCTTGCCGCTGTCGATCACCTTGACCACCGCGCGCGCCACGTCGGCGGCGCCGGCGCCGCCCTCGGCCCAATGGTCGGCCATGATCGCCTCGACGCCGAGCTTGGCGCAGGCGTTCTTGACCAGGGCGATCTCCGCCTCGGTATCGGCGCTGAAACGGTTGATCGAGATCACCGGCACGATGCCGAACTTCTGCACGTTCTCGACGTGACGGGCGAGGTTGGCCATGCCGGCTTCGAGCGCCTTGAGGTTCTCGGTCTTGAGGTCCTCCTTCTTGACGCCGCCGTGCATCTTGAGCGCGCGGATGGTCGCCACCAGCACGGCGCAGTCGGGCGACAGTCCGGTCTTGCGGCATTTGATGTCGAGGAACTTCTCGCCGCCGAGATCGGCGCCGAAGCCCGCTTCGGTCACCACGTAGTCGGCGAGCTTGAGCGCAGTCGTGGTGGCGAGCACCGAGTTGCAGCCGTGCGCGATATTGGCGAACGGACCGCCATGGATGAAGGCGGGCGTGCCTTCGAGCGTCTGCACCAGGTTGGGCGCCAACGATTCCTTGAGCAGAACCGTCATGGCTCCATGCGCCTTGAGATCGCGCGCCCGCACCGGTTTGCGGTCGCGGGTGTAGGCGACAATGATGCTGCCGAGGCGCTGCTTGAGGTCATCGAGGTCCTTGGCGAGACAGAAGATCGCCATCACCTCCGAGGCAACCGTGATGTCGAATCCCGCCTCGCGCGGGAAGCCGTTGGCCACGCCGCCGAGCGAGCAAACGATTTCGCGCAGCGCACGATCGTTCATGTCCATGACGCGCCGCCAAGCGACGCGGCGACTGTCGATGCCGAGCTCGTTGCCCCAGTAGATGTGGTTGTCGATCAGCGCAGAGAGCAGGTTGTGCGCCGAGGTGATGGCATGGAAGTCGCCGGTGAAATGGAGGTTGATGTCCTCCATCGGCACGACCTGCGCATAGCCGCCGCCGGCGGCGCCGCCCTTCATGCCGAATGACGGGCCCAGGCTCGGCTCGCGCAGGCACAGCATCGCCTTCTTGCCGATGTGATTGAGCGCGTCGGTCAGCCCGACCGTGGTGGTGGTCTTGCCCTCGCCGGCCGGCGTCGGGGTGATCGCCGAGACCAGGATCAGCTTGCCGTTCGGCCGGTCCTTGAGCGACTTGATGTAGTCCATCGACACCTTGGCCTTGTAGTGGCCGTAAGGCTCGAGGTTCTCGGGCGCGATGCCGAGCTTCTCGCGCGCGACCTCCATGATCGGGCGCTTCTTGGCGGCCTGGGCGATCTCGATGTCGGATTTCGGATTGGCGTGCTGCGAGGCGGGCATCGGTGCCTTGGCTGCGGTTGCGGGCGTCGGAGTCATGAAAACCTCGTGCCGGGGTTGAGCTTTGCATTGGCGGCGAATTCGCCGGCCGCGACCTTGGGGCCGTCGGCGGGTTGCACGCGCGTGACCTTGATGCGGCCGTCGGCGCAGACCACCGTGAAGCCGTCGGCGCCGACCTCGACGATCTCGCCCATCTTGCCGGCGATGCCTTTGGGATCCTTCGCGGGCAGCGGCTTGGCCTCGAACACCTTGAGCGTCTTGCCGTCGAGCGTGGTCCAGGCGCCGGGCGCCGGATTGCAGCCGCGGATCAGGCGATCGATCTGCCGCCACGGCTTGCCCCAGTCGATGCGGGCATTGTCCGGGCCGCAGCGTCCCTCATAGGTGGCCTGGCTATCGTCCTGCTTGATGCGCGGCGCCTTGCCGGCCTTCACCAGGTCGACCGCTTCCAGCATCGCCTCGACGCCCATCGGGAACAGGCGGTCGAAATAGACCGAGCCGAGCGTGTCGGTGTCGGAGATCGGCGTCTTCTTCTGGATCAGCACGTCGCCGGTATCGAGCCCGTTGTCGGGCCAGAAGATCGACAGCCCGGTCTCGCTGTCGCCCTGGATGATCGGCCAGTTGATCGCGCTCGGGCCGCGGTATTTCGGCAGCAGCGAGGGATGATACTGGATCGTGCCCTTGGTGGGGATGTTGAGAAACTCCTCGGGCACGAACAGCGTGACGAAGGCCATCACCTGCAGGTCGGGCTTGAGCGCGCGAAACTCCTCCCACACTTCCGGCTTGCGGTAGGACGCCGGCTGATAGACCGGCAGGTTGGCGGCGAGCGCGGCCTCCTTCAGCGGATCGGCCTTCTGGCCCGGCTTCTCGGGCGCCACATAGGCGGCGACGACGTTCTCGCCGCGCTTGATCAGCGCCTCCAGGACGGCCTTGCCGAACGCCTGCTGGCCGTGCACCACGATACGCATTGCACTCCCCTCGCCTCTTCTCGGTGTCATGCCCGCGCACGCGGGCATCCAGTATTCCAGAGTCCTCGGCTTACTGGGTCCCCGCTTACGCGGGGACGACAGTTTGTTGGCGCCGCTTGCTTACGCCGCCTCGGCTCTCGCGCCTTTCTCCGGCGCGGTGATCGCGCCCGAGGTCTTGATCTCGCCGATCTCCTTGGCCGTATAGCCGAGCACCTTGCCGAGGATTTCCTCGGTGTGCTCGCCCAGCAGCGGCGAGCGCTTCACCTCGGTGATCGAGTCCGACATCTTCACCGGGTTGCCGACCGTGAGATACTTGCCGCGGGTCGGATGGTCGACCTCGACCACGGTGCCGGTCTCGCGCAGCGACGGCTCCTCGGCGATCTCCTTCATCGACAGGATCGGACCGACCGGGATATCGACCGCGTTGCAGATGTCCATGACCTCGAACTTGGTCTTGGTCATGGTCCACTGCTCGATCGTATCGAAGATGTGCCCGAGCCGCGGCAGCCGCGCCGGCGGCGTGGCGTAGTCGGGATCGGTCTTCCATTCCGGCTTGCCGATCAGGTCGCAGATCGCCTCCCACACCGGCGCCTGGGTGATGAAATAGATGTAGGCGTCGGGGTCGGTCTCCCAGCCCTTGCACTTGAGGATCCAGCCCGGCTGGCCGCCGCCGGAGTCGTTGCCGGAGCGCGGCACCGCCTTCCCGAACGGGACGCCTTCGCCGTACTGGCGGTACTCCGTGAGCGGACCGTGCGCGAGCCGCTGCTGGTCGCGCAGCTTGACGCGGGCGAGGTTGAGCACGCCGTCCTGCATCGCGCACAGCACGCGCTGGCCGCGGCCGGTGCGGATGCGCTGATAGAGCGCGCTGACGATGCCGAACGCCAGGTGCAGCCCGGTGCCGGAATCGCCGATCTGCGCGCCGGTGACGAGCGGCGGGCCCTCGCGGAAGCCGGTGGTCGAGGCCGAGCCGCCGGCGCACTGGGCGACGTTCTCGTAGACCTTGCAGTCCTCGTAGGGGCCGGGGCCGAAGCCCTTGACCGAGGCGACGATCATGCGCGGGTTGAGTCTTGTGGATGTGCTCCCAGGTGAAGCCCATGCGGTCGAGCGCGCCGGGCGCGAAGTTCTCCACCAGCACGTCGCAATGCTTGATCAGGCGCTCGATGATCTCCTTGCCCTTGGGATGCTTGGAGTCGATCGTGATCGAGCGCTTGTTGCCGTTGAGCATCGTGAAATAGAGGCTGTCGGCCCCTTTGACGTCACGCAGCTGACCGCGCGTGATGTCGCCGACGCCGGGACGCTCGATCTTGATCACGTCGGCGCCCATGTAGGCGAGCAGCTGCGTGCAGGTCGGGCCCGACTGGACGTGCGTGAAGTCGAGGATCTTCACGCCGTCGAGCGCCTTGCCGGCCTGCCCGAACGGCTTGGCCGACGGCTTCGGCAGGCCGTTCGCGACGGCCTTCTTCGCCGCCGGCTTTTTCGCCTTCAGCTTCACGACCTTCTTCGACGCCGCCTTGGATTTGGGCTTAGCTTTCGTCTTGGCTTTCACCTTCTTGCTCTTTGCCATTGTCGTCTCCTCTCGAGTTCAATCGATGTGGCCGATCTTATTTCTTGCGAAGCACGCTTTGCGGGTTGAGATTGCCGATGCGGCCGCTCTCGCTGCCGGCCGCCGGGTCGATCACCGCGTTGATGAGGGTCGGCTTGCCGGAGTCCATGGCCTCGTTCACGGCGCGCTTCAGCTCGTCCGGCGTCGTCGCATTGACGCCGACGCCGCCGAATGCCTCCATCATCTTGTCGTAGCGCGAGCCCTTGACGAAGACGGTCGTCGCAGGGTCCGAACCGGCCGGAATTGACGTCGGTGCCGCGATAGATGCCGTCGTTGTTGAAGATCGACGACGCAGACCGGCAGCTTGTACCGGCAGATCGTCTCCACTTCCATGCCGGAGAAACCGAAGGCGCTGTCGCCTTCGACCGCGAGCACCGGCTTGCCGGTCTCGATCGCCGCCGCGATGGCATAGCCCATGCCGATGCCCATGACGCCCCAGGTGCCGACGTCCAGGCGCTTGCGCGGCTGATACATGTCGATGACGCCGCGCGCGAGATCGAGCGTGTTGGCGCCTTCGTTGACGAGGATGGCGTCCGGCCGCTCCTTGACGATGGTGCGCAGCACGCCGAGCGCGCCGTGGTAGTCCATCGGCGCGTTGTTGTTCATCAGCCGCGGCGCCATCTTGGCGATGTTCTCTTCCCGCTTCGACGTTGACGGTCGTTGATCCAGTCAGCCGGCGGGGCCGGCCAGTTGCCGCCCATGCCCTCGAGAAGAGCGGAGACGCAGGAGCCGATGTCGCCGACCACCGGAGCGACGATCTCGACGTTGCTGTCCATCTCCTTGGGCTCGATGTCGATCTGGATGAACTTCTTCGAATGAGGCTCGCCCCAGGTCTTGCCCTTGCCGTGCGACAGCAGCCAGTTGAGGCGGGCGCCGATCAGCATCACGACGTCGGAGTCCTTCAGCACCGTCGAGCGCGCCGCGCCCGCGCACTGCGGATGCGTGTCGGGCAGAAGGCCCTTGGCCATGCTCATCGGCAGGAACGGAACGCCGCTCTTCTCGACCAGCGCGCGGATCGCGTCATCGGCCTGCGCGTAGGCCGCGCCCTTGCCGAGGATGATCAGGGGGCGCTTGGCGCTCTTGAGCACATCGAGCGCGCGCTTGACCGCATCGGGCGCGGGAATCTGGGCCGGCGCCGGGTCGATGACCTTGACGAGCGACTTCGCGTCCGGCCTCCGCGTCCATCACCTGACGAGAACAGCTTGGCCGGCAGATCGAGATAGACGCCGCCCGGACGCCCGGACACCGCAGCGCGGATCGCGCGCGCCACGCCGATGCCGATGTCGGCGGCATGCAGCACGCGGAAGGCCGCCTTGCAGAGCGGCTTGGCGATGGCCAGCTGGTCCATCTCTTCGTAGTCGCCCTGCTGCAGGTCGACGATCTCGCGCTCGGACGAGCCGCTGATCAGGATCATCGGAAAGCAGTTGGTCGTGGCGTTGGCGAGCGCCGTCAGGCCGTTGAGAAAGCCGGGCGCCGACACCGTGAGGCAGATGCCGGGCTTCTTCGTCAGGAAGCCGGCGATCGCCGCTGCGTTGCCGGCGTTCTGCTCGTGCCGGAACGAGATGACGCGAATGCCTGCGGCCTGCGCCATGCGGCCGAAGTCCGTGATCGGGATGCCAGGCACACCGTAGATCGTGTTGAGGCCGTTGAGCTTGAGCGCATCGATGACGAGGTGAAAGCCATCGGTCAGCTCTTGCTTCTGCGCTCGGCTCGCGGTCGTGGTTCCGGCGCCTTGGCCTTTACCGCTACTTCAGCCATCGGGATCCTCCCGGTCTTTCTGTTCAATCCAGATAGTCGGCGTATTTCGCCACGTGCTCGGCGAGCCCGAGCGCGTGGTTGCGCACGAGCTCCTCGGCGCGCGCGGTGTCGCGCGCCTCGAGCGCCTCGATGATGGTCATGTGATCGCGGATCGAGCGGTTGGCGCGATCCTTCTCGCCGATGGTCTTTCTTCGGATCATCCGCATATGGGTGAAGAGATTCTCGGCGAGCGAGATGAGCACGCCGTTGCGGCTCATGCGGATGATGGCCTGGTGAAACTCGATGTTCACCTCGGAATATTCGTCGAGCCGGGCGTGCAGCTCGCCGTTCTCGAAGCGCGTGAACATCTTGCGCAGCGAGGCGATCTCCTCCTCGCTCGCCTTCTCGGTGATCAGGCGCGCCGCCATGCTCTCGAGCGCCGCCCAGGCGGTGATCATCTCGATCACCTCCTGCTTGGTCTTGCGCACGACGTAGATGCCGCGCCGCGGCACCGCGCGCACGAAACCTTCGCGCTCGAGCTGCGCCATGGCCTCGCGCACCGGCGTGCGGCTGATGCCGAAATCCAGCGCCAGCTGCCGCTCGTCGAGCCGGATGTCGGCGCGGCTGCGATAGACGTCCATCGACACGATGACGTCCTTGAGCGCCGCGTAGGCCTTGCGCTTGAAGCTCTCGGGGCTGGCGATCGGCTCGACCGCGCCGCGCGGCAGCACGGCCGGCTCACCGGCTTGCGTGTCCTCCAGGCGGACGCTGGCGCCGGAGGACCTATCGGTTGCACTCATCAAGAAGCCACTCTCAACTTCGCTGGTATACAATATTCCACAGATGCCCCTGCGGGCGCAACCCGTCTCGCGCCCTGTTGATCGATTGGTGAATTGCCAAGGGCGGAGCGCAGTTCCGGCGCGCTCCCGCGCCAAAAGCCCCGATTCGGGCTTGCAAGGCTCCCTTAGATCGCCGGCCGCGGCCGCAACCGCGTCATCGCGTTGGAGATCAGCGGCCAGAACAGGGCGATGAGGCCGAGCGCCATGATCGAGCTCACCAGCGTGTTCGAGAAGAAGATGCCGAGGCTGCCCTGCGAGGCGAGCAGCGACTGCCGGAATGCCTCCTCGGCCTTGTCGCCGAGCACGATCGCCAGCACCATCGGCGCCAGCGGGTAATTGCACTTCTTCAACACGTAGCCCACGACGCCGAAGACCAGCATCATCACCACGTCGAAGGTCGAGTTGTGGACCGTGTAGGCGCCGATCGCGCAGAACACCAGGATGATCGGCGCGATGATGCTGAACGGGATGCGCAGGATCGCGGCGAACAGCGGCACGCAGGTGAGCACCACGATCAGCCCGACCACGTTGCCGAGATACATGCTGGCGATCAGGCCCCAGACGAACTCCTTCTGCTCGACGAACAGCAGCGGTCCGGGCTGCAGGCCCCAGATCAGCAGCCCACCGAGCAGCACCGCGGCGGTCGGCGAGCCGGGCACGCCGAGCGAGAGCATCGGCAGCAGCGCGGCGGTGCCGGCGGCATGCGCGGCCGTCTCCGGCGCCACCACGCCCTCGATCTCGCCGCGGCCGAAGCGGTCGCCGTTCTTCGACACGCGCTTGGCGATGCCGTAGCTCATGAACGAGGCCGGCGTCGCGCCGGCCGGGCTGATGCCCATCCAGCAGCCGATGATGCAGGAGCGCAGCGACGTCATCCAGTAGCGCGGCAACTTCGCCCAAGTCTGGAACACGACTTTGGGATTGATGCCGGCGGCGCCGCCCTTGAAGGTCAGCCCCTCCTCGATCGAGAGCAGGATCTCGCCGATGCCGAACAGGCCGATCACCGCGATGAGGAAGTCGAATCCGGTCAACAGCTCGGTGAATCCGAAGGTCAGGCGCAGCTGGCCGGTGATGCTGTCGAGACCGACCGCGGCGAGCGCAAAGCCGATCATCATCGAGGCCACGGTCTTGAACGGCGGCTCCTTGCTCATGCCGATGAAGCTGCAGAAGGCGAGGAAATAGACCCCGAACTTCTCGGCCGGCCCGAACTGCAGCGCGAATTTGGCAACCAGCGGCGCCACCAGCGTGATCATGATCACGGCGAACAGCGCGCCCACGAACGACGACGTGAAGGCGGCGGTCAGCGCCTCGCCGGCGCGGCCCTGCTGCGCCATCGGATGGCCGTCGAAGGTGGTGGCGACCGACCATGGCTCGCCGGGAATATTGAACAATACCGAGGTGATGGCGCCGCCGAACAGCGCGCCCCAGTAGATGCACGAGAGCATGATGATCGCCGAGGTCGGCGACATGGAAAACGTCAGCGGCAGCAGGATGGCGACGCCGTTGGCGCCGCCCAGGCCGGGCAGCACGCCGATGATGACGCCGAGCATGATGCCGACAACCATCACCATCAGGTTGAACGGCTGGAGCACGACGGCAAAGCCGTGGAACAGATTGGTGAGCTCTTCCATGCGCCTGCGCTCGCTACTCCACAATCCTCTAGTTCATTCGTCCCGTATCAGAAACCGAGATAAGCCTCGATCGGTCCCTTCGGCAGCGGAAGCAGAAACCATCTCTCGAAAATGAGAAATATCACCAGCGGCACGCCGAGCGAGACCGCGGCCACGATGCTCCAATCGTAGCGGCCGAGCCGGCGCATGAAGACGGCGATGAGCAGTATCGAGGTCGACATAGATCCCGAGCCACGGAATCATCGCCACATAGATCGCGGTCGGCACCAGGACCGACATCACCTTGCGCGAGCTGTCCCCAATCGGCGAACAGCTGGCGGTCGGAGGTCTTCGGGGCGATACGGACGAAATTGACGACGCTCGATATCAGGATCAGCACCCCGATATAGAACGGAAAGAAACCCGCCTTCGGACCTTCCGCGCCCCATCCGATGCCGACCTGCAGGCTGCCGACGATGACGAGCAGGGCGAACGCCACGATCGCAACCACGACGCCGATCTCGACCGACCGGTGGGTCGGCCCGGCTCTGGCACCATCCGACTGCTCTGTCATTTATGATCCATTACGGATGCTTGTGCCGCAGCGCAGCACGTCGGCTGCGCCAGCGGCACGCGACCAGCACGGCTCATTGTCCGGCCAGGAAACCGGCGTCCTTCATCAGCGCCTGGTGGCGTTTCTCTTCATTCTCGACCCACTTGCCGTAGTCTGCCCCGGTCATGAAGGTCTGATTGAAGGCGCCATCGTTCATCAACTGCTTCCACTCGGGTGTCTCGCGCACTTTCTTGAGCAGCTCGACGTAATAGTCAACCTGATCCTTGGTGGCGCCCGGTACCGTGAAGATGCCGCGCAGCATCAGATACTCGACGTCGAGGTCTTGCGACTTGCAGGTCGGGACGTCTCCCCATGACTTGCCTTCGCCGATCTTGTCCGCGTAGGGCATTTGCTTGCCGTCGAACACGCAGAGCGGCCGCACCGAATTCGCCCGCCACTGCGCGACCGCTTCGATCGGGTTGTTGACGGTCGAATCGACGTGCTTGCCGACAAGTTGCACGGCGACCTCGCCGCCGCCCCGGAACGGGATGAAGGTGAACTTGGTGCCGGTGGCCTTCTCGATCGCGACCGTGACGATCTGATCTTCCTGCTTCGAGCCGGTGCCGCCCATCTTGAACTTGCCGGGCTCCTTCTTGACTGCTTCGATGTACTCCTTCACCGACTTGTAGGGCGTCTCGCCGTTCACCCAGAGCACGAACTCGTCGAGCGCCATCATCGCGACCGGGGTGAGGTCCTTCCAGTTGAACGGAATGCCGGTCGCGAGCGGCGTGGTGAACAGGTTCGACAGCGTGATGACGATCTTGTGCGGATTGTTGCGCGAGGCCTTCATGTCGAGAAAGCCTTCGCCGCCGGCTCCGCCCGACTTGTTGATCACCACCATCGGCTGCTTCATCAGGCCATGCTTGGCGACGATGCCCTGGATGGTGCGGGCCATCTGGTCGGCGCCGCCGCCGGTCCCGGCCGGGACGATGAATTCCACCGGCCGGACGGGCTCCCACGCGGCTCCTGCCGGAGCGGGCACGAATATTGCTAGCTCCCCAGAGCGCAGCAACCGCTCCGAGGCCCAGACCACGATTTCTCATTTGCATTTGCATTCCCTCCTAGGCGTCGTCCCCGTTGTCGGCCCGGTGCCTCCGGGCGCCATTTTTGTCTTGAAAATCAACCAATAACCTCGCCCGCTACCTCCTGCGACCAAAACTAGCGGTTGTGGTAAATATATGCGAATGTTTGAATTCAAACAGCGCAACTTTCGACTTATGACGAAATTTCTCCGTTAACGCGCCACGACCATGTGACGCACGGTCGCTTTGTCATAGGCGATATGCGTCGAATTGCCCGCTGCCGGCCAGCCCCAAAGCCCGGTAAACCTGACCACTTCAGGCCCTGTCATCGGGCCGGTCCGATCGCCATTTCATCGCCCATGCTGATACTGGAAATTGTCGATTGTTGCGGTGCTCATAGTCCTCAATGGGCTGCTCGCGCTGTCGGAGCTGGCCATCGTGTCGTCCCGCCCGGCGCGGCTGCGGGCGATGATCGAGAGGAACGTCATCGGATCACGCCGCGCGCTGGCGCTGGCGTCCGATCCGGGCAAGTTCCTGTCCACGGTCCAGATCGGGATCACGCTGGTCGGGGTGCTGTCGGGTGCATTCTCGGGCGCGACCCTGGGGCTGCGCCTCGCCGATTGGCTCATCGGTCTCGGCCTCTCCGAGCGGGTGGCGGAGCCGCTCGCGGTCGCCGTCGTGGTCGCGCTCATCACCTACGCTTCGCTGATCATCGGCGAATTGGTGCCCAAACAGATCGCGCTGCGCAATCCGGAGGCAGTCGCGGTCCGGGTCGCGCCCGCGATGACCGTGCTCGCGAAGGTCGCCTCGCCGCTGGTATGGATGCTCGACGTCTCCGGCAAGGCCGCGCTGTGGCTGCTCGGGCATCACGGCGCGACCAAGGAAAGGGTCACCGAGGAGGAAATCAGGACCCTGATCGCGGAAGCGGAAAGCGCGGGCGTGCTCGAGCCCGGCGAGAAGGAGATGATCGCCGGCGTGATGCGGCTCGGCGATCGACCGGTCCGCGCGGTGATGACGCCGCGCTGGGACGTCGACATGCTCGATCTCGCGAGCCCTGCGCAAGAGATCCGCGCGGCGATCGCGAAGAGCCCGCATTCGCGCCTGCCGGTTTATGACCGCAATCCCGACGAGGTGCTCGGCGTCGTGCAGGCCAAGCAGCTGCTCGACGCCTGCATGGCGGGCAAGGAACTCGACATCAGGGCCTTCGTCCGCCATGCGCCGGTGATCCCGGATTCGGTCGATGCCCGTGACGTCGTGTCGATCCTCAAGGCGTCGCCCGTCCACATCGGTCTCGTCCACGACGAGTACGGACACTTCGAGGGCGTGGTGACCACCGCCGACATTCTGGAATTGATCGTCGGCGTGTTTCGCTCGGAGGAAGGGCCGATCGAACCCGCGATGGTGCGGCGCGACGACGGCTCCTTGCTGATTTCCGGCTGGATGCCGGTCGACGAGTTCGCGCGAGCGCACCGGAATCCGCCTGCCGGCCGACCGCTCCTATCACACGGTCGCGGGCTACGTTCTCGACCGATTTGGCGCCCTCCCCTCGGTCGGCGAGCGCTTCGATGCGCATGGCTGGCGCTTCGAGGTCGTCGATCTCGACGGCCGTCGCGTCGACAAGGTGCTGGCGACGCGGCTGCCGGCGCGACGCCGGGCGGTGACGTAGGTTGGGTCGAGCCGCCATCAGGGCGTTTACGCCCGTCTTCGCGGGCTATGGCGAGACCCAACGGCTTCAGCCGCGTTCGCGATGTTGGGTCTCGTAAGAACTCGACCCAACCTACCGGCCGAGATCGGGCAGCGTCACGCGATAGACCAGCAGCATGGTGTCGACATCGACGCCGCTCGGGTCCTTGTAGGCGGCGCCGACCTGGAAGCCGTTCTGGGTGATGAAGTCGTTGTCGTTGACGACGAACAGGAAGAAGTCGCGCGGATTGGCCGGATCGAGCGCCGGCACCAGCGCCATGCCCTCCCATTTCTCCGACAGATTGTTGCGGTCGTTCGGCTCGCCGTTGTGCAGCCCGAACCTGCTCAGTTGCGCATTGTCGTTGAGGTCGATGAACGGCTTGAGCGTCGCCGGCACGATCCCGCCGGCGAGCTTGCCGTTGGGCGCGACCGGCACCGTGCCGTCATAGTTGGAGCCGGCGATATTGGTCGCCTGCGCGGTGTCGACGAGCTCGATCTTGCGGTAGCGCGAGGTCGCGCCCTCCAGGCCGTAGCCGTTGCCGAAGTCGCGGCAGAGCAGCAGGAAGCGGGTCTCGTCGAGGGCGAGCAGCTCGCTCTGCGCGGCGACCCGCTTCTTGCCCTCGGCCGTCTCGAACACCGGCAGCGGAACCACGTATTCGCGCACCAGCCGCGGCAGGTCGCGTTGGAGAGGTCGTAGTAGAGCATGCGGGTGTATCGCCGCGTCTCCGGCGCGGTGCCGCCGTCCTGCCGGGTCGCGCTCTGCAAGACGGCGACCAGGAACCTGCCGTCCGGCGTCAACGACAAGCCCTCGAAGCCCTGATTGTTCTGCCGGCCGCGTTCCGGGTTGCGCGGCTCGGGCGTCGGCCGCGCCCGGACCCGGATTGTTCGACGAGAAGTGATCCCTGCCCTTGCGCTTGGGGATGAAGGCTTCGGGCGGCCTGATCGCCGCCAGCATGCGGCCGGTCGGCCGAGAAGCGGTAGATGTAGGGCCCGTATTCGTCGCCGATGAAAAAGCCGCCGTCCGGCAGCAGCACGAGCGACTCGGCGTCGATGCTGACGCGGCCGTTCGCGGCCTGCGGCAGGTCCGGGAAGCCGTCCGCCGCGCGCCGGATGCCGCCCTCCGCCGGATCGAGCCCGGTCAGCGGCGCGCCGGCCGCGTCGGTGAGCAGGATGGTGTCGGCGAGCGTCGCCACGACGCTGCGCTGGCGGTCTTCGGCCGGCATCGCCGCCGACGCCTCGACCGGCTTGAAGGTGATGGAGAGCTTGTTGAGCCGCGCGCGATAGTCCGACCGTGCCGGAGACGTTCCAGCCGCGGTCGGGCAGCATGTAGAACGTGCCCTGGTAGCCGTCGGAGGTCCGCGTCCACGATCTCGGGTCGACCGCCAGGCTCGAGCCCGAGCCGAAGGTTTCGCCGAATTTGTCGCGCAGGTCGGCGGGGATGCGACCGGCGCCGACCAGTCCCTTGTTGACGAAGGTGAGGTTGCCGAGGGTGACGCTGTCGTCGGCCACCGCGCCAGGCGGCAGTGACGGCGGCCGCGAGCAATGCGGCCGCCGCCACATTGCGCCATCCGCGAAAAAGAGGGCGCGCGCGAGATGGCGGCGGCCGGCGTCGACATCGTGCGTGCTCGGCGGCGTTCCGATCAATCTGTCGAAGGGCCACGCCAACGCGGAGCAGATGATCGTCGATCTCGAGGCCGAGCTGAAGCGTGAAGGTCTCGACCAGCGCGTCGGCGCAGGCCAAGGCCGCCAAGGCGCTCGGCTGCCGGAAGGTGGTGGTGGCGCAGCCGTACGAGCTGAGCGAGACCGACCGGATCGCGAGCTACGGCGCGCATTTCGGCTGCGAGGTGCTGGGCGCGACCGGCTGGGGCAGCGGCCTTCAACCAGATCGGGCGCATTCCGCGCCACGCCGCGCTCGACATGGGCCGCAAGCTGATGCGCGAGCATCCCGACGCCGAATTCGATCCTGCTGCCGTCGCCGCATTGGCCGACGGCGGAATTGATCGACGCACTCGAGCGCGAACTCGGCGTCAACGTGATGGCGGCGCATCAGGCGATCGTGTGGGATGCGCTGCGGCGCTGCGGCGTCAACGACCGGATCGAGGGATTTGGCCGGCTGTTGCGGGAGTTTTGAGCTCTCCGCTGCCAACGTGCTCGCAAGCGGCCGACCGCGAGGCAACGGACATGCGAACGACGACCGTCCGTGCGCCGCACGCATCCTCGCTGCTGCTGTATCCTCGGCCTTCTCGTCGGCGGCGACCGGCAGGGCGCAGCAGCCCGTCGAGCTCAAGGCCGGCATCTCCGACCCGGTCAACACGGTGCTGGCCTGGTACATGGCGCGCGACGCCGGCTTCTACGCCGCGCAGGGGCTCAAGGTCGAGATCGTCAACATGCACGGCGGCAGCCGGGGCGCGGCCGAGCTGCAGGCCGGCCGCCTCGACGTCATGCATGTGGGACTGTCGTCGGTGATCCGCGTCAATCGCGCCGGCGGCGACATCCGGCTGATCGGGTCGCTGGCCAACGTCATCCGCTTCACCTTCTTCTCCGCCGCCGGCGTCAGGACCGCGGCCGATCTCAAGGGCGGCGTCATCGGCGTGAGCACGTTCGGCTCGGAGAGCGATTCCACCGTCACGCTGGCGCTGGCAGCGGCTCGGGCTGACCAGGAGCGACGTGACGTTGAAGGAATACGGCGGCGGCTCGCGACGGCTGGCCGCCGTGCAGGCGGGCGAGATCAAGGCCAGCGCCGATCAACGAGCCGACCGCCAGCATGGCGCGCGAGCAAGGCGTCAACGTGCTGATCGATCTGGTGCCCGAGCAGATTCCGTGGGTGTTCAGCGGGATCGTGGTGCGAGCGCGGCGACGTCGCCGGCCGCCGCGACGTGCTGGCGCGGTTTCTCAAGGCGACGATCGAGGGCAACTATCTGGCGCTCGCCGATGCGCAGCGCGCGAAGGACGTGCTGGCGCCGAGACTGAAGATCAGCGACCCGAAGATCCTCGACATCACCTACAACGACTTCAAGGCGCTGACGCCGCCGAACACGGAGCCCTCGCGGCAAGGCGCCGAGAACATCCTGGCGCAGTTCCCGGGCGGCAGCCGGAAGGTCGAGGATTACGTGGACAGCGAGCCTGCTCGACGCGCTGCGGCAGCGAGGGCTACTTCGCGGCGATGCAGCAGAAGTACCGGCGCCAGCTAGCCAGGGCGTGCAATGCCATCGGTTCACGCGCGGTCGGTGTTGCTGCTCGCCGGCGTGTCGGCTGCCGACGAGCGGCGCGGCGCAGACGGTCGAGGACTTCTACCAGGGGCAAATCGCTCACGATGCTGGTCGGCAGCGCGCGCGGCGGCGGCTACGACACCTATGCCCGCGTCTTCGCCCGGCACACGCCGGCAAGCATCTGCCCGGCCATCCGGCGATCATCGCCAAGAACATGCCGGCGGCGGCCGGCGCTTGCCGCCGCGAGCGCGCTCTACAACACCGCCGACAAGGACGGCTCGACCATCGCGGCGCTTCACCAACGGCGTCGCCGATGGATCCGCTGTTCGGCAATCCGGCGCACGCTACGACGCGCAGAAGCTCAACTGGCTGGGCAGCATCGGCAAGCTGCAGAACGTCTGCGCGACCTGGCATCAGAGCCCGGTCAAGACGGATCGCGGCGGCGCGCGAGCGCGAGGTCGTCGTGGCGCGCGGCCGGCGCCGACCTCGAACACCGCGATCATGCCGCGGGTGCTCAACGCGCTCATCGGCACGCGCTTCAAGGTGATCGCCGGCTACGATCCGGGCGCCGGTCTCACGCTGGCGCTCGAGCGCGGCGAGGCGGAGGGCATTTGCGGGCTGTCCTGGTCCACCATGAAGGCGTCGCGTCCGCATTGGATCCAGGACAAGCTGCTCAACGTGATCGTGCAGATGGGCATGCAGAAGCTCGCCGACCTGCCCGACGTGCCGAGCGCGCTCGAGCTGGTGACCGATCCCGAGAGCCGGCAGGTGCTCGAGCTGATCCTGATCCGGCAGGAGGCGGGCCGCCCGTTCGCGGCGCCGCCCGGCGTGCCGGCGCGAACGGCTCGCGGCGCTGCGTCGCGGCTTCGACGCGACGCTGCGCGATCCGAATTTCGCGCCGACGCCGAGCGCGCGAAGCGGGCGGTCTCAGGAGCTGCATGCATGACGCGTCGACCGCCGTGTTGGCCCTCAAGCTCTTCGCCGCTCCGGCCATCTTGGCCGGTGCGGTATTCGCGGCGCTGATCGTCTCTCGCGGCTGCCAGCGCGGCGCGTGCCCAGCCGACGGCGTCCGGCCAACAGCCGCCCTGGATCATCCCGGACCTCGTCGCCGCCGCCCGCGCCGAAGGCTCGCTGACGGTCTACTCCTCGATCAACGAGCAGGAGGGCCTGCCGCTCTGGAAGCTGTTCGAGGACGCGACCGGCGTGAAGGTGAACTATGTGCGCTCGTCGGATTCGAACATCCTGGCGCGCATCGCGATCGAGACGCGCGCCCGCCAGCGCACCTGGGACCTGGCGGTCACCACCACGGTGAACCGGCTGCCGAACGAGGTGCTGCTGCAGTTCGATCCGCCGGAGGCGCATGCGCTGATTGCGCAAGCGCGCGATCCGAACCGGCGCTGGTACGGGGTCTACGCCAACTACAACACGCCCGCCTACAACACCAACCTGGTGAAGAAGGCGGAGCTGCCGCGGAGCTACGAGGAATTCCTCGACCGCAAGCAATGGGCCGGCAAGATCGCGCTCGACGACACCGACGACGAATGGCTGAGCGCGATCATCATCCATTACGGCGAGGAGCGCGGGAAAAAACTGCTCAAGGACATCGTGGCGGCGCTCAAGCCGATCATGGTGGACGGTCACCTCGCGCTCGCGCGCTCGGTCGGAGCCGGCGAATATTGGCTGGCGCTCAACAACTACGCCTCGCTCACCGTCAACGTCCAGCTCGCGGGCGCCCCGATCGAGTTCTGGGCGCTCGATCCGGTCGCGCTGTTCTTCGGCTCGGTCGGCATCAGCGCGCAGGCGCCGCATCCCAAGGCCGCGCAGCTGGCGGCGAACTTCATGCTCAGCCGCGAGGCCGAGCAGTTCCTCACCCGGCGCGGCCGCATGCCGACCCGGCTGGACGTGCCGGTCAACCCGCCCCATGTCGCCGACGTGTTGAAGGACCGCAAAATCATTGCCACTATCTTCGCCGGGGAAGAGCAGAAGAAATGGCAGGGGCTGTTCAAGGAAATCTTCAGGGCAAGGTAAGCGTCCCGCCGCACGCCAATCAAACCGACCAGCATCATGCGCGAGTGCGCAGGAAGGTCGGTCGCCATCACATAGGAGAATGCAATGCGACTCTGCCGGTATGACGACGATCGCCTGGGCGTGGTGCGGGGCGACCTGGTGCACGACGTCACCGAGGCGCAGACCCAGATCCGGGCGGCCGCGCCCTATGCGATGAAGGGCGACGCGGTGATCGCGGCGCTGCCGGCGTGGCGGGGGCGGCTCGAGGAGATGGCGGCGAAAGCGCCGGGCAAGCCGGTGTCGCAGGTGAAGCTGCTCGCGCCGGTGGCGCGGCCCTCGAAGCTGGTGGCGGCGCCCACCAATTACACCGCGCATATCGAGGAGATGGCGGCGCGCGCGGCCACGCAGAACATCATGAAGTCGCCCGCGATCGGCACCGCCGGCCTGTTCCTGAAGGCGAATTCCTCGCTGGTCGGCCCCTCCGAGGGCGTGGCGATCCGTTTCCCGGAACGGCGCAACGAGCACGAGGTGGAGCTCGCGATCATCTTCGGCCAGCAAGGCAGCGACATTTCGCGCGAGAAAGCCCTTGATTACGTCGTCGGCTACTGCATCGGCCTCGACATGACGGCGCGCGGACCGGAAGACCGCAGCTTCCGCAAATCGATCGACAGCTATTCGGTGCTCGGGCCATGGCTGGTCACGGCCGACGAGATCCCCGATCCGGACAACGTGCCGCTCACGATTTCGGTCAACGGCGAGGTCAAGCAGAGCAGCAATACCAAGCAGCTGATCTACGACTGCCGCAAGCTGATCGAGTGGGGCTCGACCTTCTACACGTTCTATCCGGGCGACGTGCTGTTCACCGGCACGCCCGAGGGCGTGAGCCCGGTCAAGCCCGGCGACGTGATGCGCGCCGAGATCGCTCCGATCGGCGCCATGGACATTGCGGTGCGCGCGCACAAGGCCGGCGGATAAGGCAGGAGATTTGCGATGCTGCAGGTCAAGCGCATCGGGCACGCCACGCTGACGACGCCCGACCTCGAGCGCCAGCTCGACTATTACACGCGGGTCGTCGGCCTGACCGCGGTCGCGCGCGAGAAGAACCGGGCGATCCTCGCCACCAAGCCCGGGCAAGAGGTGATCGTGCTCGAGCACGGCGACCGGCCCGCCGGCGTGCGGCTCGCCTTTCAAGTGGCGCCCGGCAGCGATCTCGGCGAGCTCTCCGCGCGACTTGCCAAGGCGGGCGTGAAATCGGAGCGGCGCAGCGACATCACGCCCGGCATCGCCCAGGCGGTGGTGTTCTCCGATCCCAAGGGCACCAGCATCGAGATCTTCTCCGACTACGCCTTCGCCAAGGACGACGGAAACGACACCGGCGTGATGCCGCGCAAGCTCGGCCACGTCGCCTTCCATACCCCCGACGTGCAGGGGACGGTGAAGTTCTACTGCGACATGCTGGGCTTCAAGGTGTCGGACTGGCGCGGCGACTTCTTCGCCTTCCTGCGCTGCAGCCGCGATCACCACACCATCAACCTGCTGCAGGCCGACAACGCCAACATCCACCACATCGCGTTCGAGCTGCGCGACGAGGCCGAGATCAACCGGACCTGCGATTTGCTGGCGCGCAAGAACATCAAGCTGTTCTGGGGGCCGATCCGCCACGTGATCGGGCACAATATCGCGATCTACCACCGGAACCCCGACGGCATCACGATCGAGTTCTTCACCGATCTCGACGTGATGCACGACGAGGAGCTCGGCTATTTCGAGCCGCGGCCCTGGCACCAGGAGCGGCCGCAGCGGCCGAAGGTCTGGGGCGACGACACGCCGACCAACTATTGGGGACCCGGGCACCCGCACGACATGCCGGGCCCGAAGAAGTGACGGCACGTCAGAGCGCGTTCGTACCAAACATCCGGCATTCCATCGTTCCTTCGTGAGACCGTCACGCCGTCACTTTTTTCGGCGCGGTCGTTCCGATCCAGCCTTTCACCGAAACGTCAAAGATGATGCCGTCCGGATCCTTGAACTTGCGTTCGAAGTTCTCTTTTTCCATGTCGTCGCCGAGATCGAAGAAGAACTCGCCACCGGCGCCCTCGATCTTCTTTTGGGCTTCGCCCATGTCATCGACTTGAATCCCGAAATGGTGGATGCCGACGAACTTGGTCGGATCCTCGAGACCGTGGCCGCGGCTGCCCCGATACTTCAGCAGCGCGAGGTTGATGGTGCCGTCGGTGAGATAGATGGCGGATGCGAATTCGAGCGTTTCCTGTCCGGCGCGGGTGAAGCCGAATACGCCTTCATAGAAATGTGCCGATTTCTCGAGGTCCTTCACGACGAGAGCGATGTGACGTAGACGAGGCATGGGGTTGTCCTTTCATGACTGACGTGAATGAGCTTGCGATCTTTCCGCAGCGCTCCCGCCGGGTCGAGCATGTCGGGTTCCTTTGGAATGGGACAGGCTCTCGCCGGAAACATGCGCCAAGCGGCGGGGACCGACAAGATGTCCTGATGCTACGACTTTCGCCGGAAAGCGCTCTAACCAAGCCTCGGCTCGATCTTGGTCGACCACAGCGCCCGATCTTCCACATCCTTGAGGGTGACGGTCATCACCTCGGAGGCGCCGTCGATTGCGACATGGCCGAAGAACTGCAGGCCTTCGCTCGGCGGCAGGTTTTGACCTTGCTCCTTGCTCGGCGCCTTGATGTAGCGCAGCTGCGGACCGAACGTGTTGTCGAGCAGCGTTGGGCCCGAAGGTGCCGGCGTGGATCGGGCCGGAGACGAATTCCCAGAACGGCTCGAAGTCCTGGAACACCGCCTTGTTGGGATCGTAGTAGTGGGCGGCGGTGTAGTGCACGTCGGCCGTGAGCCACACGGTGTTGCGAATGCCTGCATGCTTGATGAACGAGAGCAGGTCGGCGATCTCGAGCTCGCGTCCGAGCGCCGGGCCGTCGCCCTGGGCGATGCCTTCGATGCCCCATTTGCGGTCGAAATCGTAGGGCACGATGAGCCCGAGCGGCATGTCGGCGGCGATCACCTTCCAGGTGGCGCGTGAATTCAAGAGCTCGCGCTTGAGCCAGGCGACCTGCGCCGGGCCCAGGAAGTAGGCGTCCGGGCCGTAGGTTTCCTGCTTGTCCTCGCCATTCGGGCCGCGGTAGCTGCGCATGTCGAGCATCCAGATATCGAGCAGCGGGCCGTAGGAAATCCTGCGGTAGACGCGGCCCGGCTCGACGATCGATTCGCGCATCGGCATGTATTCGCGGAAGGCGCGATTGGCGCGCGCCGCCAGCAACAGCGCGTTCTTCTCGACGTATCTCTTGCGTTGATGCTCGGCGCGCGTGAGCGGCTCTCCCGGCCACCAGTTGTTGGTGACCTCGTGGTCGTCCCACTGGCTGAACACGGGGACTTCGGCGTTGAAGGCGCGCACGTTCTTGTCGAGCAGGTTGTACTTGTAGTTGCCGCGGAACTCGGCGAGCGTCTCGGCGGGCTTCGACTTCTCCTGCGTGACGATGTTCTTCCACATCTCGCCGTTCGGCAGCTTCTGCTCGGCCGCGATCGGGCCGTCCGCATAGATCGTGTCGCCGTTGTGGATGAGGAAATCGGGGCGGTTGCGCTGCATCACCGCGTAGGTGCGCATGCCGCCGCGCGCCTCGTCGATGCCCCAGCCCTGTCCGGCGGTGTCGCCCGACCAGACGAAGGAAATCGAGCGGCGATCGGCCGGCGCGGTGCGAAAGCGGCCGACGAGCGGCTCGCCGACGAGCGTAGGCGATGAGAGGTCCTGGAACCGGACGCGGTAGAAGATGTCCTGTCCGGCGGGCAGATTCTCGATCAGGAGCTTGGCGGTCAGATCGCTCTCGGGCAGCGCATCGGCGAACGCGCCGTGCCGGATGGTCTTGAAGCTATCCGTGGTGGCGATCTCGACCTGCATTCGGGCCGGGCGATCGGCACGCGCCCAGATCACGCCCGAATCGATCGACACATCGCCGGACTGAACCCCGTGCGAGACGAGCGGCCGGTCGGCGGCGCGGCTGAGATACGGCTTGGCGATCGATCCGATAATGGAAACAGCGGTTGCCGACGCCGCCGTGGCCAACAGCCGGCGGCGGGTCACGCCGTTGCGGATGCGGATAGCCATGCGCGCCTCCATTCTGCGGGACGGAAGATGTCGCCTGTTGCTGGCAATACATCCTCGCCCGGACGACAAAGATGTGACGGATCACTGCGCCTTGGCGCCGGTGTCCCTGATCAGCTTGCCCCAGAGCGCGGTCTCGGCCGCGAAGAACTGCGCCGCCTGCGCGGGCGTGCTCGCGACCGGCTCCAGCATCATGTCGCGCAGCCGCGCGCCGACCTCCGGCCGCCGGATGATCTCGACCACGTCCTTGTTGATCTTCTCGGCGACCGCCGCCGGCGTGCCCGGCGGCGCCACCGCGGCGAACCAGGTGATCGAGCGGAAATTCGGCAGCCCGGATTCGGCGATCGTCGGCACTTGCGGCAAGGCGCTCGACCGCTCCGAGCTTGCGACGGCCAAGATCTTGGCGGTGCCGGCACGGTGCAACGGCGACGACGTCACGATGGTGTCGAACATCATGTCGACGTGACCGGCGACGATGTCGTTGAGCGCGGGCGCGGCGCCGCGATAGGGCACGTGCACCATCGCGATACTGGCCGTGGTCTCGAACAGCTTGGCGGTGAGGAACGCGGTGGAGCCCACGCCTTGCGACGCGTAGGTGAGCTTGCCCGGATTGGCGCGGGCGAGGCCGATCAGCTCCGGCACCGAGGCCGCGCCGAGATTGTTGCGGATGATCAGAACGTTCGGCACCCGTGCGAGCAGCGTGATCGGCACGAATTTGGTCGGGTCGAAGGCGACGTCGCTGTAGAGCAGGGGATTGATGGTGAGCGGCCCGGGCGGGCTGAACATCAAGGTGTAGCCGTCGGGCGCCGAGCGCGCGAACCGATCGGTGCCGATGTTGCCGCCGCCGCCGGTGACGTTCTCGATGACGACCGGCTGGCCCCACTTCTGCGCCATCTGGTCGGTCATGACGCGCGCCAGCGCATCGAGCGTGGAGCCCGGCGGAAACGGCAGGATCACCTTGACCAGCCGCGAGGGATAGTCGTCGGCGGCGCGGCACGGAACGCTGCAAAGACCGGCGATGGCGAGGACCAGTGCGGCAAGCGCGTAGCTGCGAAGGCGCGGCATGGGCTGCTCCCTTCCCGAGACACGGGCCAGTATAGAAGATGCGCGGGGCCGAAGCTGCGGGCCAGGCCGATTGCAGTCACGGCAGTCGCATCAGCGGCTGGCCGACACGAATAATATCGCCTTCTCGCACATTGTCGCACAGCGCGAAGCCGTCGGGGGCGAATACGATGATGGTCGAGCCGTGCTCGAACCAGCCCATTTCCTGGCCTTTCCTGAAGGACGCGTCGCAGGTGAAGAGATTGGGTCCGCGATGCTCGAGGCCGAGCTGGACGTCGAGACAATGCAGGCGGATGCTGGCGACCAGCATCGCCGCGACCGGCACCAGGGTGATGGCGTGATCGGCGGCGTCGAGCCTCATCCGCAAGACTGCGCGCTCGTTCTTGCAGAACAGCTTTTCGACCCGCCGCAGCGCGATCGGGTTGACGTTCCAGGTGTCGCCGGAAATGTACGTCACCTGATCGACGTGGCAATCATGCGGCGCATGGAAGCGGTGATACATGCTCGAGGTCAGCCGCAGCGTCACGTAGCGGCCGTCGCGATGGGCATCGACCAGGTTGCGCTGGTGCGAGCAAATCCTCCAGCGTGTAGGGGAATCCCTTGATCTGAAAGAGATTGGTGCCGGCGATCGCGCCGCACGCGCCGACAATGGCGTCACACGGACTGACCAGGATTTCGGGTCTGCCGTCGACCGGGCGCGCCCCATCCTTGAGCTCGCGGATGAAGCAATCGTGCATGCTGCGAAAGCTGCGGCTTTCTTCGCCTCGCTCAGGTCCAGGCCGGAGAAGAAGCGCCACAGCCCGATCGACAGGTCGCGCACGAGCGGCTGCTCGATCTTGCTGAACCAGCCCATGAACTGGGTGAGCAGCCGGCGCGGAATCCGATTGGTGAGCAGGAAATTGACGTTCTCCTGCTCGAACAAGCGCGAGATCCGGGATCGGAGCGTCATCGTACCGTAAAGTCCCTCGGGTAGACCCTGATTCGATGAAATGGGGCACCACAACCCTTGCCTTCTACGGGCTTGGCACCGCGGCCCTGGCGACGTCGCTCGTGACGTTGCGGCGGCGGCTGCAGCTCTCGCAGGGAAAGCATTGGTCGCTGACCGGCCATGCGCGGATAGCGCGGCGGGTGGCGTCCTGGCTGCCGTTCTACGAGTACGACGAAGCCCGCTTCTTCTGCTCGGACGATGCGCCGGCGGAGATTGCCGCGCGCCGCCGCGCCGGTTTCATGCGGCTCTCCGAGCTCTATCAGGCACGCTTTGCGGAGACGATCCGGCGCACCGCCGAGGTGAGCGACAGCATCTCCGATCTGCAGTTCACCGACGCCTACCGGGTGCCGTTCCAGTACAGCCGATTCGTCCGGCAGCACCTGCGGTCGGGGGCGTTCGTGCAATCGTCCGCGGGCGTGACGGTCACCGACCTCGACGGCAACGAGTTTTACGATCTCACGGGCTCCTACGGCGTCAATCTCTTCGGCTACGATTTCTACAAGGAGGCCATCGAGCGCGGCCTTGAAACGCGTGCGCGACCTCGGCCCCGTGCTCGGCCTCTATCATCCGGTGATCGCCGACAACGTGAAACGCCTGAAGGAGATTTCCGGACTCGACGAAGTGTCGTTCCACATGTCGGGCACGGAGGCGGTGATGCAGGCGGTGCGGCTCGCGCGCTACCACACCCGCCGGTCCCACCTGGTCCGCTTCTGCGGCGCCTATCACGGCTGGTGGGGCGACGTGCAGCCCGGGATCGGCAATCCGGTGCCGGCGCATGAGACCTATACGCTGAAGGAAATGTCGGAGGATACGCTGCGCGTGCTGCGGACGCGGCGGGACATTGCCTGCGTGCTGGTCAATCCGTTGCAGGCGCTGCATCCGAATGCGTCCGCGCCGGCGGACTCCTCGCTGGTCGACAGCGCGCGCAGCGCCCATTTCGACAAGGAGGCTTATGCCGACTGGCTCGAGCAGCTGCGGGCGGTCTGCAGCGAGCGCAATATCGTCTTGATCTTCGACGAGGTGTTCGTCGGCTTTCGTCTCGCCCGAGGCGGAGCGCAGGAATATTTCGGCGTCAAGGCCGACCTCGTGACTTACGGCAAGACCCTCGGCGGCGGGCTTCCGGTCGGCGTCGTCTGCGGCCGCAAGGACCTGATGAAGCGGTTCCGCGACGACCGCCCGGCCGACATCTGCTTTGCCCGCGGCACGTTCAACTCGCATCCTTACGTGATGGGCGCGATGCAGCAGTTCCTGCGGCATCTCGCGACGCCGCAGGCGCGTGACATCTATCGCGACCTCGATCGAGTTTGGAACGAGCGGGCGCAGCGACTCAACCGCGCCTGCACGAGGAAGCGCTGCCGGTGCAGGTGGCGAACATGTCCTCGATCTGGACGGTCTGCTACACTCAGCCGTCGCGCTACAACTGGATGCTGCAATACTATCTGCGCGCCGAGGGATTGGCGCTGAGCTGGGTCGGAACCGGCCGTCTGATCTTCAGCCTCAATTACGCCGACGCGGACTTCGAGGCGGTCGCGGACCGTTTCGTGGCGGCCGCGCAGAGCGATGCAGCAGGATGGCTGGTGGTGGAGCAGATCCCGCGGCGACCAACAAGTCGATCAAGCGGCGCATCCTGAAGGAGATGATCGCGCACCGGTTTTCTGCCTAGCGCGCGATCACCCGAAGCGATCCTGACGGTCTTCCTGCAGCTTTCAAGTGGCGCGCGGAGCGGCGTCCTCCTCGCTCCAGTCGTCCGTCGGCCTGATGCCCGTGATGCGGATCGATCAATTCGCCGCGCAGCAGGTAGTAGCGGCGCCTTGTAGTAGAGCTTGATGTCGTGGAACGGGTCGGTGAGGATCTTGGTCGCCCACACCAGTCCGGTCTGCACGTCCTTGATGAAGAACAAATGGATCGTCCGGAACAGCAGACCGCCGAGGCCGATGACGAGCCAGATCTGCGCGACGTGGCGCACGAACTCTGCTGCGCCGGCGTGCGGCGTGAAAATGCCGAACAGCGTGGGGTCGACGAGAAGCGGCAGCGGCGACAGTGCCCAGATCGTCAGCAGCACGACCTTGCGCTGCAGATTGTAGCCGACCTTGATTTCCTCCTTGTGCTCGTGGCTCGCTTGGTTGATGACGTCGTAGTCCTTCGGCTCGAAGAAAAAGTGCCCGGCCTGCCGGGTCGTCATCGCCACCAGCCAGCCGACCAGGGCCGCAATGGCCGGATCCTTGAAGATCATCACATAGGAAAACAGGAAGCTTATGGCGCTTACCAGATGGAGCGACTGATTGATCCGGCTGTGATGATAGTAGCGATGGTCATCCCAGCGTTGCACTCTCAGAGCTTCGAGAAACCCGGCCATGGAACCCCTCAATGTTGCAGCCATCTGTCCTTGCTATGGCGATTCGATGAATCCGATGTGACAGGTCGAAAGTGTCATCCTGCTGACCGCAGTACCCGCGAGGGTGCCGCACATCGCCAGGGTCATGAGGATGCGGTCAGACGGCGACGCGCGCGGCCGGTATTTCGTCGCGCATGTCGGCTGCGGCGCCGCTCTTGCCGAAGCGGATGAGCGAGAAGTGCCCGAGCGGCGGCATCGCGCGCCGCTCGATGAGACGCATGCCGGGAGACTGCTCGGCCCAGCGCGCGTAGCGCTCGAAGGAGAATTCCGTGCGCCAGCCGAGCTTGCGCGCCGCCGGCGCAAACCATTGCTCCAGCGAGCGCCGCAATCCCGCTTCCGCGCCGACACGGCTGACCAGCACGATCTCGCCGCCCGGTTTCAAGACGCGGGCGAATTCGTCGAGCGTCGCCTCGGGATTCGGAACGGTCGTGACGACGTATTGCGCCACCACGACGTCGAATGAAGCGTCCGGGAAGCCCAGATGCTCCGCGTCCATCACCCAGAGCCCCTCGACGTTGTCCAGTCCAAGCTCGGCGACCCGCTCTTGCGCCTTGCGCAGCATCGGCTCGGAGATGTCGACGCCGCAGAGGCGATTGGAGGGGGAATAATCGGGCAGCGAGATGCCGGTGCCGACTCCGACCTCGAGGATGCGGCCTCCAATGCGCTCGGCGGCGGCGATCGCGGCACGCCGTCCGCGCTCGAAGACCGCACCGAACACGACATCATAGACCGGCGCCCAGCGCGCATAGGCCTTGGTAATCGTGTCCTTGTCGAGCTCCGCGCCTGCAATATCAGTCATCACCGTCACCCTTTCATGCGCTCTGGCTGCCGCCGCCAGACGATCGTTCCGTCAACCATGCGCGGTCGCCGGTGCCGCCATCTCCATGCCCGGCTGGCGATGGCTGCCCGTGGCCACTTTCTGGATATGCCCGATGAACTGACGGGCGCTGTTCTCCCAGGAGCAGCCCAGCGCGAATGCGCGACAGGCCTCGCGGGGAATTCGAAGCGCTTCCAGGCAGGCCACGCGCAGGTCTTCGTTCAAGACCCCGATGGGATTGCCGCCAATGACGTCCTTCGGCCCGGTGACCGGAAAGGCAGCGACCGGAACACCGCTGGCGAGCGCCTCGAGCTGCACGACGCCAAACGTGTCGGTGAGGCTCGGAAACACGAAGACATCGGCCGCCGCCAGGTGGGCCGCCAAGGTCCCGTTCTCCAGCAGCCCGAGAAACTTTACGTCCGGGAACCGGCGCTTGAGCTCATCCTCCTGCGGACCTTTGCCGATGACGACCTTGGTGCCGGGCAGATCGAGCGAGAGGAATGCGTCGAGGTTCTTTTCGACCGCGACCCGTCCAACGCTGACGAAGATCGGCCGTGGCAAGCCGAGCTCGATCGCCCGCTCGGGCCTGAACAGGTCGGTGTCGACGCCGCGAGTCCACATGCCGAGGTTGGAAAACCCGCGCTGGGCGAGCTCGCTGAAAAGCGATGGGGTCGCCACCATGGTGACGGTCGCGGCGGCATGAAAGCGTCGCAAGGCCGCGTAGATCCAGCTCTCCGGGATCGGGGCGCGGGCCGAGATGTATTCGGGGAACCGGGTGGTGTAGCTGGTGGTGAATGGCCAGCCGCGCTTGCGGCAATAGGCCCGCACCATGTGACCGATCGGTCCTTCGGTCGCGATATGGATCGCGTCGGGCCTGGCCTGCTCGATGCGGCGAGCGATCTCCCACCGGCTCGGCAAGGCCAGGCGCAATTCCGGATAGGTCGGCACCGGAATGGTCCGAAAGCCATCCGGTGAGAGAAACTCAATGCCGACGCCGAGCGGGCCGCGCACTGCGTGCGAGCGACGTCAAGGTCCGTACGACGCCGTTCACCTGCGGGTGCCAGGCATCCGTTGCCACCAGAACCCGCATCGAGCCTGCTCTCGGCCGGTATGGCTCAGCCATCTCGTTGTCGAATCGCATGCGACAACATTGCGAATTCATATCTCAATCATGTGACGATATCGGGTAGCAGCCCTCGAATCCGTGAGAAGCAAATCGAGCCGAAGATGTTCTTGCGTTCGAAACGCCTTTGCATCGCGCGCTGCGTGGCTGCGATTTGTTACAACACTGTTACAGATCGACGGGAGGTCGGCCGCCGCGAAGCGTTCAACGCTTCGACGCTCATTGGCGGGCCTGCGAGCGGTCGCCGCCACCGCGATTTGTGAGACGATCGTCCGTCGTGTCCGACGGACTCCGCGCGGCCGCCGGCGCCCGTGACGTCGGCGACTTACCATGAGCGACGGTGCCGCGCCTTTCGTCCACGCCGAGCGATGAAGTCAGTCATCTTCCGACATTCACCACGCGCGGTTTTTCGCCGCCGGAGCCCTCCGCCCCGCCGCGTTGTGTGTCAGTATCATTGCAGGTATATGGAAGTTTGATGACAAGCGCGGAGTGGCCTTATCATGAGTTTCGACTGGCTGGCCTGGTCAAATCCGGTTGCGATCTGGTGGGGATTTTTGGTCGTCGTCAGCAGCGCCAACATCGCCCTGCTGCTGTTGCTCTATCGCTGGTTGCGCGAGCGAGCGCTCAACGATCAAGCCGGCACCCGGATCGAGCTCCTCCTGCTCCTGCTGTGCGCCGCCTACGTATTCGGCTGCGCCTTTCGCTCCGTGCTGCCGCGGGCCGATGTTCAGAGAATTTGTCTTTTCGACACCTGGCTTTCGAGCGTCGTCGTCGGGCGCTCGGTCGCGACGGTGGCGGAGATTTGCTTCGCGGCCCAGTGGGCGATCGTCCTGCGCCAACTTGCGATCCTGTCGAAAGCGGATACCGCCCGAAACATCTCGAACGCCATCGTTCCGCTGATCGTGCTTGCCGAAGTGCTGCTCATGGTACGCGGTGCTCACGACGAACTACCTCGGCAACGCGATCGAGAATTCGTTGTGGGCGGTGACCTTCCTGATGATAGCCGCCGCCCTGTTGCGGCTAGGCAATGAGTTTCACGGCGTGATCCGGCTTACGATCGGATCGGCAGTCGCCGGGATCGCGGCCTATTTGGCCTTTCTGTTCATCATCGACGTGCCGATGTATTTCGGCCGCTGGCAAGCGGATGCCGCAACCGGAAAGCCGCTGCTTGGAGTGCTCGAAGGATTGCGTGATGTGAGCACACGTTGGACAGTCACGCACGACATCGCGCACTGGCGGGATGAGATTGCGTGGATGTCGCTGTATTTCAGTGTTGCCGTGTGGTCGAGCCTGGCGCTCTGCGGCTTTGGTCTGGTCAAGGCGAGATTGCCGCAATACCGCACGCGCTCGGCAATTTCGAGCCGGACGGGCGATCCCCTACCCGTCCGGGTCGGTGCCGGCAGGTCCTTCTAGATCAACAGCAGCCGATCTCTTGCAGAAGGGCGGTTGAATTCTTTCGAGGGCAGCGGGCCATGCCTGCCCCGTGGCAAAGTCGACGACCCGTGATGAAGGATCGATGGCGCAACATGTTCGGGGAGACTGTCGCTCTCGCTACCCGACACCTGTGGTTACGCACGGGCCTCGGCCCAGGGCTGGACCCATTGGGCCGGTGACCGGGAGTTGCGCGACCGGCCCGTCGTCCGGAACGGCGAACGCCGCCAAGTCATTGACTTGGCGGCGTTATTTGGTTGCGGGGATAGGATTTGAACCTATGACCTTCAGGTTATGAGCCTGACGAGCTACCGGGCTGCTCCACCCCGCGTCAATCCAGCGAAAACGGGAAGCGCGGGCACCCCCGCGCGACGGCTTATGTAGCAATCATGACAGGGCTTGGAAAGCCCGGAGGCGAAAAATCAGCCGCGAAAACCCGCAAAAAGTCCACTCGGACACGGCTTTCGTCAACCTGTCATGGAACAATATCGTATAGTTCCCCCGCATGAACGACAGGCCCGCCATACGACCGGGCGTGGCGGTGGGGGAGGCGTTGCGCGCGGTGGCGCGCGACATCCTCACCGAGGCGCGCACGGCGATCGACGACCCGGCGAAATCCGACGCCGAGCGGGTGCACGATTTCCGCCGCGCGATGAAGAGCTGGCGGGCGCTGTTGCGCCTGCTCGAGCCCTTCGTGGGCGAGGCCGCCAAGCGGCTGCGCGACGAGGCGCGCGATCTCGCCGGCGCGCTCGCCGGGCCGCGCAACGCCCAGTCGGCGCTCGACGCGCTCGCGGACGTCGAGAAGCATGGCCTCGCGCTCTCGGCGCGCTCGGTCGCCGGGTTGCGCGCGCGGATCGAGGAGATCCGCAAAGCGGCCGAGACGACGCTCAATCCCGACATGCGGCTGCGCCTCAACAGCGCACTCGAGGAGGCGGAGGCGCAAGTCGAGCGCTGGCCGCTCCATCTCCTGACCTTCGACGACGTCGCCGATCAGCTGGCGCGCTTCTACCGCGCCGCGCGCGGCCTCACGCCGACGGATTGGCCGGCGGCGGACGGCGAGGCGCTGCACGAGTTCCGCAAGCGGGTGGTGATCCACCGCTATCAGATGGACATCATCGAGCCGCTATGGCCGCGCTTCACCAAAATGTGGACCGGCGAGGCGCAGCGGCTGCGTGACCGGCTCGGCAAGCACCAGGACCTGCTGATGCTCGAGAGCCTCACCGGGGCGCACCAGCCGTTGGCGCGCTGGCGCTCGCGGCTTGCGCCGGCGATCGCCGAACGCAGGGCCGCGCATGTCGACGCCGCCTCGCGCATCGCCGCGCGGCTGTTCGTCGAGAAGCCGAACGCGCTGCGCCGGCGGCTCGCCATCATGTGGAAGGTCGGCCGGTGACGCAGAGTCGTCACTTGCCGTCGAGCGCCGCCAGCAGCCGGTCGATGAAGCCGCTTTGCCCGGGAAGAATTTTCCGGCGCGCCTCGGCGACCGAAAACCAGGCGGCGCGGTCGACCTCGGGAAACGACTGCTTGCGTCCGCTCTTCGGCGGCCATTCCAGCTCGAACGTGTTGGACTTGAGGGCGCCGACGTCGAAGTCGCCTTCGACCGCCCACGCCGTCACGATCTTGCGGCTCGGCTGAACGAGCTCGCCGAGCGGCAGAAACTCGCCGTGCGGGCGGCGCGCCGGTTTCCTCCTCGAGCTCGCGCACCGCGACGGCGAGCGGCGTCTTCACCCTCGGCGTATTCGCCCTTCGGGATCGACCAGGCGCCCAAGTCCTTCTTGGCCCAGAACGGCCCGCCCGGATGCACCAGCAGCACCTCGACGCCGCAGCGCCGGCTGCGCGCGAGTACATCAGGATGCCGGCGCTGCGCTTGGCCATCGCGGCAGGTCACAGGCGATTGTTGCGGGCGATCGCGCGCGTCACCTCGACCGGAACGGCGTCGTCGGCGTCCTGGCGCAGCGCGGCGGGCGTCGCGCGCCGCCGGGCGCTCGAGGCAGCGCCGGAGCCAATCGCCGAGCCGCGGCGTGGCGCTCAGATCCATGTCGATGGCGCGGCTGATCACCGCCGAGACGTTGAGATCCGCGACCGTGAAGTCATCGCCGAGCAGATAGGGACGGTCGGCGAGCGCGCCGTCGAGCACGCGGAACGGCGCCTGCCAGCACCTTGAGCGCCTCGGCCAGCCGTTGCGGGTCGCGGTCCGCGGGCGGCAGGCGCACCGCGTGCAGCGACCAGATGTTGACGCCGCGATCGACCTCCTGCACCGACCACAGGCTCCACTGCCAGGCCTTGGCCTCGCCTTCGAGCGTGGCCGGATAGAGCCGGCCGGTGCCGTGCTTCTTGGCGAGATAGAGCGTGATCGCCAGCGACTCCCACAGGGCGAAGCCGCCGTCGTCGATCGCCGGCAGCCGGCCGTTCGGGTTGATCGCCAGGTATTCCGGCTGGCGCGCGCCCGCCTGACCGATCTCGACCGGGATATGCTCGTAGTCGAGCCCGAGCTCCTTCGCGATCCAGAGCGCGCGAAAGGCGCGCGTGCGGGCAATGCCGTAGATGCGCAAGCGGGACATCGGTTGCCTCAATTGAGCTGCAGCTTGAAGGTCTTGATCGCGGTTCGATAGCGCTCGATGTCGTCGCGCATGAACTTGACGTAGTCGGCGGTGCCGTTCTCGCGCAGGTCCATGCCGAGGACCGCCATGCGCTCCACCAGGTCGGGCTCGCGCAACGCCTTCGCGACCGCCGCCTGCAGGCGCGCCACCAGCGCCCGCGACGCTCCCGCCGAGGTCTGCAGGCCCATCATGGTGGCGTAATCGAATCCCGCAATGCCGAGCTCGATCGCGGTCGGCACGTCGGCGACCGATTTCGAGCGTTCCTGGGTGCTGATGCAGAGAACGCGAAGCTTGCCGTCCTGGATCAGCGGCAGCACGTTCGGAATGCCGGACCAGCCGGCCTGCACCTCGCCCTTGAGCAAGCCGGTCACCAGATTGGTGCCGCCGCGATAGGGCACGTGCAGCAGGTCGATGCCGGTTTGCGCGGCGAAGATCGCCATCGTGAGGTGGTGGATCGAGCCGGGCCCGGCGGAGCCGTAGCTCAGGTGGCCGGGCTTCGACTTCGCCAAGCGCGATGAATTCCTGCAGCGTGTTGGCCGGCACCGAGGGATGCACCACCAGCACGGTCGGCACCGTGACCAGGGCGGTGATCGCCGTGAAGTCGCGCAACGGGTCGTAGCCGAGGTCGGGATTGAGCACGACGTTGATCGCCATCGCGCCGGAATCGCCGAGCATCAGCACGTGACCGTCGGGCGGCGCGGCGGCCACCATCTTGGCGGCGACCACGCCGCCGGCGCCCGGCACGTTCTCGACCACGAAGGACTTGCCGAACGCGCCGGTCAGCTTCTGCGACAGCAGCCGCGCGAGCACGTCCGGGTTGCCGCCGGGCGCGGCGGCGGCCACCAGCCGCACCGGCCGGTTCGGGATAGTCGGCGTCGGCCTGCGCGAAGGCGCTCGGCGGCGCCAAGGTCAGCGCTGAGGCCAGCGGCAAAGCCACCAGCAAGGCTGCTCGCAACATGATCACCTCCGGGCGCGCGCGTCAGGCCGGACGCGCTTTTTCTCGTTCGATCGTGAGCCTATTCGGCCTGGATGTTGGCGGCCTTCACCAGTTGGCCGCGCACGGCGAGACCGTCCTTGATGATGGCGGCAAGCTCGGCCGGCGTGCTGGGCGCGACCGCGAGACCGAGGCCGGCGAGCTTCTCCTTCACCGCCTCGGTCGGTGAGGACCTTGATGATCGCCGTCGTTGAGGCGCGCGATCAGCGGCTCGGGCGTGCCGGCCGGCGCGAACAAGCCGAGCCACGACGACATTTCGAAGCCCGGCAACGGTCTCGCCGACGGTCGGGATGTCCGGCATGGCCGGATAGCGGGTCTTCTCGACCAGCGCGAGCATCCTGATCTTGCCGGTGGCAAGATGCGGCACCGCCGACGACAGGCTGAGGAAGGCCATGCCGATGTGGCCGCCGAGCAGATCGTTCGCGGCCGGGCCGCCGCCGCGATAGGGCACGTGGACGATCTCGATGCCGGTCTTCTGGCGCAGCAGCTCGCCGGAGAGATGATGCGGCGAGGCGATGCCGGGCGAGCCGTAGTGGAGCTTGCCCGGATTGGCCTTGGCGTAGGCGATCAGCTCCGGCACCGATGCTGACCGGCAGCTGCGAATTGACCGCGAGGCCGATGATGTTGGCGCCCGCATTGGTGATCGGCGCGAAGTCCTTCACCGGGTCGAACGGCATGTTCTTGTAGAGGTAGACGTTGGAGGTCATCATCGCGTCGGTGCCGACC
>CAVPTV010000014.1:100000-213716 GCA_963708765.1 uncultured Alphaproteobacteria bacterium
TTATACAAAAGGTACGACGTCACCCAGGACGAACCTTGGGCTCCGTCTGTTTGTAGGCATCCGGTTTCAGGTCTATTTCACTCCCCTCGTCGGGGTGCTTTTCACCTTTCCCTCACGGTACTGGTTCGCTATCGGTCGCTGAGGAGTACTTAGGCTTGGAGGGTGGTCCCCCCACGTTCAGACAGGATTTCACGTGTCCCGCCTTACTCAAGGACGAACGCTCGCATTACCCGTACGGGACTGTCACCCTCTGAGGTCCAACTTTCCTGAAGAGTTCCGGTTGTCTTGCGTTCGTCACTGGCCTGGTCCGCGTTCGCTCGCCACTACTAGCGGAGTCTCGGTTGATGTCCTTTCCTCCAGGTACTGAGATGTTTCAGTTCCCTGGGTTTGCTTGAAACCTCCTATGTATTCAGAGGTTCATACCTTCTCTTGATACCGGAGATCAGAAGTCAGCTGTCGGTAATCAGAAAACGTTTCCGATCACTGACCTCTGAACTCTGGTATCGAAGGTGGGTTTCCCCATTCGGATATCCGCGGATCAAAGCTTCTTCGCAGCTCCCCGCGGCTTTTCGCAGCGTAGCACGTCCTTCATAGCCTCTCAGCGCCAAGGCATCCACCGAATGCCCTTAAGACACTTGATCGCTCTCATCATCAATGCCCATCCCGCTCGGCAGCGGACCCGGTCGATCGCCCGATAGAACTCGCGTTCTGGCAGGCAAACCGTCCGGTCGGACATTGATTAGAAAGACCAGCTTGCTTCGGATCGTTCCGACGGCGTGCGGTCAAGCAGCCGACATAAACGCCACGCGCGACATTCATCACGCATGACGCTCGGAGATGCGCATCGACCACGATTTTCATCACGATCGACTCTCGGAGCGATCCTACCTCTTCACGATGTCAGATATCACGCATCCGCAAGAAGCCTCGCGGCTCGATGACGGATGCGAAAGATTGTTTCTCTGCGGACGAGCCGAAAACCCGGCTGGTGGAGCCAGACGGGATCGAACCGACGACCTCCTGCTTGCAAAGCAGGCGCTCTCCCAACTGAGCTATGGCCCCTCCAGGGACCAGTATCAGATGTCGGTAATCAGAAGTAACGCACGCGTTGCTGATGACCGACCTCTGATCACTGACGCCTGAAAGTGGTGGGCCTGGGAAGACTTGAACTTCCGACCTCACGCTTATCAAGCGCGCGCTCTAACCAACTGAGCTACAAGCCCGAGATCCAAGACTAACGGACCGGCCATTCGACGTGGAACGTCGACGTGGCACGGGGCTCGTCCGCGAAGAAAGAGAAACGTAGACGGCGGTGTCCCGCCAATGGACCGATCGTCTTTGAGAACGACCGACCCTGATGTTTCCAAGAGATCCGATAGAGGACGCGTGAGGCGCCTCTGAAGGATCATCCTTAGAAAGGAGGTGATCCAGCCGCAGGTTCCCCTACGGCTACCTTGTTACGACTTCACCCCAGTCGCTGACCCTACCGTGGCCGGCTGCCTCCTTGCGGTTAGCGCACCGTCTTCAGGTAAAGCCAACTCCCATGGTGTGACGGGCGGTGTGTACAAGGCCCGGGAACGTATTCACCGCAGCGTGCTGATCTGCGATTACTAGCGATTCCAACTTCATGTGCTCGAGTTGCAGAGCACAATCCGAACTGAGACGGCTTTTTGAGATTTGCGCAGGATTGCTCCATTGCGTCCCACTGTCACCGCCATTGTAGCACGTGTGTAGCCCAGCCTGTAAGGGCCATGAGGACTTGACGTCATCCCCACCTTCCTCGCGGCTTATCACCGGCAGTCCCCTTAGAGTGCCCAACTGAATGATGGCAACTAAGGGCGAGGGTTGCGCTCGTTGCGGGACTTAACCCAACATCTCACGACACGAGCTGACGACAGCCATGCAGCACCTGTCTCCGGTCCAGCCGAACTGAAGAGCTCCATCTCTGGTGCTCGCGACCGGGATGTCAAAGGCTGGTAAGGTTCTGCGCGTTGCTTCGAATTGAACCACATGCTCCACCGCTTGTGCGGGCCCCCGTCAATTCCTTTGAGTTTTAATCTTGCGACCGTACTCCCCAGGCGGGATGCTTAATGCGTTAGCTGCGCCACTGAAGGGTAAACCCACCAACGGCTAGCATCCATCGTTTACGGCGTGGACTACCAGGGTATCTAATCCTGTTTGCTCCCCACGCTTTCGCACCTCAGCGTCAGTACCGGGCCAGTGAGCCGCCTTCGCCACTGGTGTTCTTGCGAATATCTACGAATTTCACCTCTACACTCGCAGTTCCACTCACCTCTCCCGGACTCGAGACTCCCAGTATCAAAGGCAGTTCTGGAGTTGAGCTCCAGGATTTCACCCCTGACTTAGAAATCCGCCTACGTGCGCTTTACGCCCAGTGATTCCGAGCAACGCTAGCCCCCTTCGTATTACCGCGGCTGCTGGCACGAAGTTAGCCGGGGCTTCTTCTGCGGGTACCGTCATTATCTTCCCCGCTGAAAGAGCTTTACAACCCTAGGGCCTTCATCACTCACGCGGCATGGCTGGATCAGGCTTGCGCCCATTGTCCAAGATTCCTAACTGCTGCCTCCCGTAGGAGTCTGGGCCGTGTCTCAGTCCCAGTGTGGCTGATCATCCTCTCAGACCAGCTACTGATCGTCGCCTTGGTGAGCCGTTACCTCACCAACAAGCTAATCAGACGCGGGCCGATCCTTCGGCGATAAATCTTTCTCCTTGCGGACTTATCCGGTATTAGCCCAAGTTTCCCTGGGTTGTTCCGAACCAAAGGGTACGTTCCCACGTGTTACTCACCCGTCTGCCGCTCTCGTATTGCTACGAGCGCTCGACTTGCATGTTTTAGGCCTGCCGCCAGCGTTCGCTCTGAGCCAGGATCAAACTCTCAAGTTTCATGAGATCTGATCTCGGCTGGTCATCACGTTTCACGTTGACGAGGTCCCACTCCTGTTCGTGCGCGCTCGAGCGTGCGCGTGATTGCTCACGCCCACGCCCGCCGCTTTCACGACAAGGGTGTTGACCTGAAACGTGTACCGCCGAAGTCTCGTCGGCCGCCGTCTCTTTCGAGGACAAGTCCGAGGACAAGTCCCAGATCGAGGAAGCGGCCCGCAAGGACTCCGCCGTCCACGTTTCTCTTTCTTCCTATTCACCTGTCAAACAGCCCGGGACCAAGGCGGCCCCACCCTCCGGCGAACCGGAGAGCCGTCGAAGCCCGTAGCCTCCGATTGGATCGGAAGCCTGTTCACCGAGTTTCAGTGAGGAGCTTCGAAGACGCGCCGTCGCACCGAGGCGGCGGCGTGCCGAAGGCCGTATATAGGGTCGCCAGCCCTCGAATGTCAACACCCCGGAGGGCCAAAATCCACCCTCCCGGTGCAGGCCGGCAACAGCCATCTTCGCAAGCAATATGGGGGGTTTAGGCCGGGTGGAAAGGGCTGCCGACGCCGTACTGCGGCCACATTCCTCCGCCCCTCTTGTCGCCGTAGTGGGAGGTGTCACTTCGGGGGGAAGTCACGCCAGCGTCACACGATCGGCGACGCGCCGGCGTCAAACCCACCATAGGCCAGAAGATCGGACGCGGTCATTGATGGACCGTGAACGCTGCGGTTTGTGCCGCGGCTCACGTCAATGCCGTCGTCCCGGTCGCGTTTGGCACCTCGGCTGTGTCGCGTAGGCCGTCCGCGCTCGCGGGCGGAGGGGGACGTCGGTCTTGGATCAGGGCAAACGACGCGGCGGATATCGTCTCGAGGCCGAGCATATCGATCTCGGCAACGAGCCGCCGCTGTCGGTCGATGGCGAGACCACCGGCTTGGTGGATCGCCGCCGCGTCTCGGTGCAGTGGTTCAGCGGCACCATCCTGACCGGTCTTTGCGGCGCGGCCCTCATGGGCGGCGCCGTTTTTGCAGCGCTCGACGGCGAGACCAATTTCGCCACCGTGCCGGAGCGCGTGGAAGCCGCGTTGCGCGGCGCCGTCGGCGGCATCGGGGATCGGCTGGCCAACGCCACGCGCAAGAGCGACCGCCTGCCGCCGCCCGGCGAGACCACCGGCACGCGGCAGGTCATTCCGGTTTCGACCACCATGCGCGGCGCCAACAACCGCGAGATCGTGCGCGTGCGCCCGTTCGTGCGGGTCGCGGGCAATCTTTCGCTCTCGCTATCGGAGCTCTCCGCCAGCATTCCGCCCTTCAATGCGCTGAAGATGCTCACGCCGTCCGACGCGGCGGTCGCCGCGGACGAGGCCGCCGGCACCGAGCCCGACGCGGAAGTGTCGTTCTTCACCCGCGATCTCTCCACCGTGCTGCCGCGGGCGAAGATCGCCGCCGTGGTGGGGATCGACGAGATCCTCGCGCGCGTGCGCGAGGCCGCCAACTGGGACGGCCAAAAGCCGCTTGATCACCTCCTCGATCGGGCCAATGTCGTACGCTCCCTCCGAGCGGCACGAGCCCGACCACTACCGCGGCTTCGAGCCGCGCATCGTGCCGGAAAACATCACCCTGCTGCCGAAGACCACCACGCAGGCCACCGGCGGCAACGCCTGGAACGAGCGCACCTTCGCGCTCAAGAAGGGCGACTCGGTCGCGGCGATCCTGCGCGAGCTCGGCGCCACGGCCGACGAGATCAAGGCGATCGCGACCGCGTTCGGCCGCGGCAAGGACAGCAGCCCGAAGGACGGCTACAAGCTGCGGGTGATGCTGGCGCCGGCGACCGGCGGCAAGCGGCTGCGGCCGGTTCGCGTCATCATCGCCACCGACACCAGCATCGACGCGATGGTGGCGTGGTCCGACAAGGGCAAATACGTCGCGGTCGACGTGCGCAGCGCCAACACGGTGGCTGCCGCCAACGACGACGACGAGGACGACGGCAAGGGCGTGCGGCTCTACCACAGCATCTACGAGACCGCGCTGCGCAACCAGGTGCCGCGCCCGGTGATCGACGATCTCATCCGGATCTATTCATACGACGTCGATTTCCAGCGCAAGGTTCAGCCCGGCGATTCGTTCGAGATCCTGTTCGCCGGCCAGGACGAGAACAGCAACGACGGCAAGGGCGAAGTGCTGTTCGCCTCGCTCACCACCGGCGGAGAGACCAGGAAGTTCTACCGCTACCAGACGACGGACGACAACATCGTCGACTACTACGACGAGACCGGCAAGAGCGCGAAGAAGTTCCTGGTGCGCAAGCCGCTGGCGGACGGCATCATGCGGTCGGGCTTCGGCTCGCGCAACCATCCGATCCTCGGCTACATGAAGCAGCACACCGGCATCGACTGGGCGGCCTCGATGGGAACGCCGATCTTCGCCTCCGGCAACGGCACCGTCGTGACGGCCGGCTGGGAAGGGCGGCTACGGCAAGTACATCCGCATCCGCCACGCCAACGGCTACGAGACCGCCTACGGCCACATGTCGGCCTTCGCGCGCGGCATGGAGCCGGGCAAGAAAGTGCGCCAGGGCCAGGTGATCGGCTATGTCGGCTCGACCGGCCTGTCGACCGGCGCCCACCTGCACTACGAAATCCTGATCAACGGCCGCTTCGTCGATCCGATGAAGATCAAGCTGCCGCGCGGCCGCGTGCTCGACGGTACGCTGCTCGCCGGCTTCGAGCAGGAACGCGGCCGGCTCGACACCATGATGACCCGCGGCTCGCGCTACGCCGACGCGGTAGCGCGCCAGGGCACGCCGCCCGGGTCGAGTGACCGGCGACGAAATCAGCTACGATCTGTCGCCGACGTCATTGCGTCCTCGTCGTCTGATTACGCCGCCGCCGCGAGCTTGCCGTTGAAGGTGAGCCCCTGCTTGCCGGCCGAGATCACGACCTTGTCGCCATCCTTGACGCTGCCCGCCAGGATCAGCTCGGCGAGCGGGTCCTGGATCGACTTCTGGATCACCCGCTTGAGCGGCCGCGCGCCGTAGGCCGGATCCCAGCCCTTGTCGGCGAGCCAGTCGCGCGCCGCCGGCTCGAGCACGACCGTGATCTTGCGGTCCTCGAGGAGCTTGTCCAGCCGCGCCATCTGGATGTCGACGATCTTGCCCATCTCGCTCTTCTTGAGCCGGTGGAACAGGATGATCTCGTCGACGCGGTTGAGGAACTCGGGCCGGAAGCTCGCCCGCACGATCGCCATGACCTGGTCCCTGACCGCATCGGTGTCCTGGCCTTCCGGCTGGTTCACCAAGAACTCGGCGCCGAGATTCGAGGTCATCACGATCAGGGTGTTGCGGAAATCGACGGTGTGGCCCTGGCCGTCGGTCAGCCGGCCGTCGTCGAGCACCTGCAGCAGCACGTTGAAGACGTCCGGGTGCGCCTTCTCGATCTCGTCGAACAGGATGACCTGGTAGGGCCGCCGCCGCACCGCTTCGGTGAGCGCGCCGCCTTCCTCGTAGCCGACATAGCCGGGCGGTGCGCCGATCAGGCGCGCGACCGAATGCTTCTCCATGTATTCCGACATGTCGATGCGCAGCAGCGCCGACTCGTCGTCGAACAGGTACTCCGCCAACGCTTTCGTGAGCTCGGTCTTGCCGACGCCGGTCGGCCCCAGGAACATGAACGAGCCGATCGGCCGGTGCGGGTCCTGCAGGCCGGCGCGGGCGCGGCGCACGGCGGTCGAGACCGCCTTGACGGCCTCCGCCTGGCCGATGACGCGCTTGGCGATCTGCTCCTCCATGCGCAGCAGCTTCTGCTTCTCGCCTTCCAGCATCCGGTCGACCGGCACGCCGGTCCAGCGCGAGACCACCTGCGCCACGTGATCGGCGGTCACCGCCTCCTCGACCATGGCGCCCTTGCCGTCGGCGGCCTCGATGCTCTTGAGCTTCTTCTCGATCTCGGGAATGCGGCCATAGGCGAGCTCGCCCGCGCGCTGGTACTCGCCCTTGCGCTGCGCATTGGCGAGCTCGTTGCGCAACTGGTCGAGCTCGGTCTTGAGCTTCTGCGCGTCCGAGAGCTTCTCCTTCTCGGCCTTCCACCGCGCCGTGATATCGGCGGATTGCTTCTCGAGCGCGACCAGCTCCTTTTCGAGCCGCTTGAGCCGCTCCTTCGACCCGGGATCGCTTTCCTTCTTCAGCGCTTCCTGCTCGATCTTGAGCCGCACGATCTCGCGGTCGATCGAATCGAGCTCCTCCGGCTTGGAATCGACCTGCATCTTGAGGCGCGCGGCCGCCTCGTCGATCAGGTCGATCGCCTTGTCCGGCAGGAAGCGGTCGGTGATGTAGCGGTTCGAGAGCGTCGCCGCGGCGACGATCGCGCTGTCGGTGATGCGCACGCCGTGGTGCTGCTCGTACTTGTCCTTGAGCCCGCGCAGGATCGAGATCGTGTCCTCGACGGTGGGCTCGCTGACATAGACCGGCTGGAAGCGGCGGGCGAGCGCCGCGTCCTTCTCCACGTGCTTCTTGTATTCGTCGAGCGTGGTCGCGCCGACGCAATGCAGCTCGCCGCGCGCCAGCGCGGGCTTGAGCAGGTTGGAGGCGTCCATGGCGCCATCGGCCTTGCCGGCGCCGACCAGGGTGTGCATCTCGTCGATGAACAGGATGATGCCGCCGTCGGACGACGTCACCTCCTGCAGCACGGCCTTGAGCCGCTCCTCGAACTCGCCGCGGTACTTGGCGCCCGCGATCAGCGCGCCCATGTCGAGCGCCAGCAGCTTCTTGTCCTGCAGGCTTTCGGGAACGTCGCCGTTGACGATGCGCTGCGCCAGGCCTTCGACGATCGCGGTCTTGCCGACGCCGGGCTCGCCGATCAGCACCGGATTGTTCTTGGTGCGGCGCGACAGCACCTGGATGGTGCGGCGGATTTCCTCGTCGCGGCCGATCACCGGGTCGATCTTGCCGTCGCGCGCCGCCTGGGTGAGGTCGCGGGCGTATTTCTTGAGCGCGTCATAGGCGTTCTCGGCCGACGCTGCGTGTCGGCGGTGCGGCCCTTGCGCAGCGCGTTGATCGCCTCGTTGAGGTTCTGCGGGGTGACGCCCGCGCGAGCGAGGATTTTTCCCGCCTCGCTGTCCTTCTCGAGCGCGAGCGCGAGCAGCAGCCGCTCGACCGTGACGTAGCTGTCGCCGGCCTTCTCGGCCACCTTCTGGGCCTGATCGAAGACCCGCGCCATGGCGGGCGCGAGATAGACCTGTCCGGCGCCGGCGCCCGACACTTTGGGAACTTTGGCGAGCGCCGTCTCGACGGCCGCAAGCGCCTCGCGCGAGCGCCCGCCGGAACGGTCGATCAGGCCGGCCGCGAGCCCTTCGGGATCGTCGAGCAGGACCTTGAGCAGGTGCTCGGGGGCGAATTGCTGGTGACCCTCACGCAGGGCCAGCGATTGCGCAGATTGAACGAAACCGCGGGCGCGGTCCGTGTATTTTTCGAAGTCCATGTCCTTTCCCTCGGCCTATCCCCCCGCCCTGGCGGCGCGTAGGGGACATCGTCATTGGGTTGGTATCTCCCGTCCTTGATTGGAATCAAGGAGGGCGCTTGGTGGCGGACCCTTGCGGCATCCGCCTCGCCTCATGTGGGAGCGCGGCCGCCGGGACGGAAGAGGTCTTGAATGCAATTTCGGGCGGCCTTCTTGTGTTTGACGCGTTTTCCGCGGCGAACCGGTTCCCATTCGCCGGAAAACGCTATGGGCAGTGCGCAGCCCAGCGGTTAACAAGGGCTGGCAATGATCGCGAAGGTCCAATCCATCTACCGCTATCCCGTGAAGGGCCTGAGCCCGCAGCCGCTGCCGCACGCCGATCTGGCGGTCGGCGAGACCGTAGCGGGCGACCGGCTCTATGCGATCGAGAACGGGCCCTCCGGATTCGACCCGGCGGCGCCGCGCTACGCGCCCAAGGCGCGCTATCTGATGCTCATGCGCAATGAGCGGCTGGCCACGCTTCGCACCCGTTTCGAGGACGCGAGCCACACGCTCATGATCGATTTCGACGGCCGCGAGGCCGCGCGCGGCGATCTGCGCACGCCCGACGGACGGGCGGCGATCGAGCGCTTCGTGGCCGGCTTCTGCGCCGACGAGCTGCGCGGGCCGCCGAAGGTCCTGCACGCCCCCGGGTTCAGCTTCTCGGATGTTGCCCGCAAGGTGGTCTCGATCATCAACCTCGCCTCGGTTGCGGCGGTCGAAGATCTCGTCGGAGCGCCGGTCGATCCCTGCGCTTTCGCGGCAACCTCTATGTGACCGGCTGGCCGGCCTGGCACGAATTCGATCTGGTCGGACGGGAGATCGCGATCGGGGCCGCGGCCCGGCTCAAGATCGTCAAGCGCATCGTGCGCTGCGCCGCCACCAACGTCGATCCCGACACCGGCATGCGCGACCTCTCGATTCCCGACACCCTGATGCGGACGTTCGGCCACGCCGATTGCGGGGTCTACGGCGAGGTGGTGAAGGCGGGAGAGATCGCGACGGAAGACCGAGTGGCCGAGTCGCTTGGCAACGGCGGGAGCAGGAGGCCGGAGCGAGCATGACCGCCAGAAGCCTCGGCGTCGCCTTGGTTGCGCTTGCACTGTTGGCTGCGCCTACCCGCGCCGATCCGGCGCTCGACGCGCTGGTCGCCGCCTATCCGGATCATCTTGCCGGTCACGACGGCAACGAGCTGATCTGGAAGGACGGTACCCGCATGCCGATCTCGGATGGACGCAGCGGCAAGAGCTTCGACGAGCTGCTCAACAATCCCGACATCAGGGACCAGTTCGCGATCCCCTACCCGCTCGGCGCCGACCTCAAGGTCCCGGCCGTCAACGAAGACCCCGGCCGCATCCGCAACGAACGATTTTTTCTCAAGATGTACGGCGATTGTCGCAAGGGCGAGGTAGCCAAGCGCCTCCGTCCGGTGGCGTGGATGCCGCAACGCCGCGGCGGGATCGTCTCGGCGACCTCGGTCAACGGCGTCGACCAACGGCTCGCCGATGTCGTCAAGGAGCTGGAACGGCTGCCTGCCGACCTGAACCAATATCTCGTGCCCTCCGCCGGCACCTACAATTGCCGCACCATTGCGAATACCAGCCGGCTGTCGGTGCATGCGTTCGGCGCGGCGATCGACATCAACGCCAAATTCGCCGATTACTGGGAATGGTCGAAGGGCAAGGACGGCAAGGTCGTCTGGAAGAACCGCGTGCCCGGCGCCATCGGCGAAATCTTCGAGCGCCACGGCTTCATCTGGGGCGCCAAGTGGTATCACTTCGACAGCATGCATTTCGAGTATCGGCCGGAGCTCATCGCGCTCGCCAGGCAGAGGCTGGCCGACTAGGTAGCGTCGGCCCAGTTTGCAAGCGAGATTTGAAAAAATATCCCCACGCCCGCGCATCGCTTGAACCGGCGATCCGGCTCACCATGTCTTGTGCTACTAGGCGCGCCGGGCGGTTCCCCAGCCCCCCGACATCGTCCGGCAAGAGTAAGCCTAGCGAACCCCAAGCGGCGCAAGCCGTCTTGGGGTTCTGCTTTTTGGGCGACCGTCGGCTTTCCGGTGATGGTGCTTTTTTCGGCGAGAGCCCGCCGAAAGGATTTCAGCCGCGCCGGCTGAGCAGAAACACCGCCTGCTCGCCGAACAGGTTCCAGAACCCGCCCGGCGCGTTGAAGCGCAGCGCCCGCCCCCAGGCATTGAGCGCCACGGCGCGTTCCATCTTGGCGCCGACCACGCGGCAGAGCAGGCGGAAGTCCTTGATCGTGCAGAAGTGGATATTGGGCGTATCCCACCACGCATAGGGCAGGTTGTCGGTGTGCGGCATGTGGCCGCCGAGGCCGACCTGCAGGCGGATCTTCCAATGGCCGAAATTGGGGAACGACACGATGGCGTGGCGGCCGATGCGCAGCATGTGCTCGAGCACCACGCGCGGCTGCCGCGTGGCCTGCAGCGTCTGCGACAGGATCACGTAGTCGAAGGCGTCGTCCGGATAATCCGCGAGATCGGTGTCGGCGTCGCCCTGGATCACCGCCAGCCCCTTGGCGACGCACTCGTTGACGCCCTCGCGCGAGAGCTCGATGCCGCGCCCGTCGACGCCGCGCGTCTCGGCCAAGCAGCCGCAGCAGCTCGCCGTCGCCGCAGCCGACGTCGAGCACCTTGGCGCCGGGCGCAACCATCTCGGCGACCAGGACGAGGTCGATACGCGCGCCGGTCGGCGTGCGCACCGCTTCCGCCATGGTCAGATCGCGCTTGAGGCGATTGAGCATCCTCACCCCCTCGCGGGCGGCAGCCCGCGCGTCTTGGCGGCGCCTTCGAGAAAGCCGCGCACGATCGCGAGCAGCTCCGGCTCGTCGAGCAGGAAGGCGTCGTGGCCCTTGTCGGTGACGATCTCGGCGAACGAGACGCGGGCACCGCCGGCATTGAGCGCGTGCACGATGGCGCGCGACTCCGCGGTCGGGAACAGCCAGTCCGAGGTGAACGAGATCACGCAGTACCGCGTCGGCGTGTTCTTGAAGGCGTTGGCGACGACGCCGTCGTAGTCCGCCGCGATGTCGAAATAGTCCATCGCGCGCGTGAGGTAGAGATACGAATTGGCGTCGAAGCGCTCGACGAAGGTGATGCCCTGGTGACGCAGATAGCTTTCCACCTGGAAATCGGCGTCGAAGGAAAATGTCGGGTTGTCGCGATCCTGAAAGCGGCGGCCGAACTTGCGGTGCAATGCGGCGTCCGAGAGATACGTGATGTGCGCGCCCATGCGCGCGACCGCGAGCCCGCGGCGCGGATTGGTGCCTTCGGAGAAATAGCGTCCGTGCCGCCATTCCGGGTCGGCCATCACCGCCTGCCGGCCGACCTCGTGGAAGGCGATGTTCTGCGCCGAATGGCGGGTCGAGCAGGCGATCGGCAAGGCCGAGAACACGCGCTCGGGATAGCTCGCCGCCCATTGCAGCACCTGCATGCCGCCCATCGAGCCGCCGGCGACCGAGAACAGCGAGTCGATGCCGAGATGGTCGAGCAGCATCGCCTGCGCGCGCACCATGTCGCGGATCGTGATGACCGGAAACTCGAGGCCCCAAGGCTGTCCGGTCTGCGGATTGGTGGACGCCGGCCCGGTGGTGCCCATGCATCCGCCGACCACGTTCGGACAGATCACGAAATAGCGCTCGGTGTCGATCGGACGGCCGGGTCCGACCATGGTCTCCCACCAGCCCGGCTTCTGCGTGACCGGATGAACGTTGGCGACGTGCTGATCGCCGGTGAGCGCGTGGCAGATCAGCACCGCATTGCTGCGATCCGCGTTGAGCGCGCCATAGGTCTGATAGGCGATCTGGAATGGGGCGAGATCGATGCCGGCGTCGAGCCGCAACGGCCGGTCGAGCCCGAACCGCACGACCGGCGAACTCGGCTGATCCGCCTCGCGCACGCGCTCGGCGGGTTCAAGCATGAGGCTCGAGGCGGCTTCGACCATCCAACCAATTCCCACCACGCGGCATCGCCCGCCGATGAAGTAGCCCGGTCGGCGTCGGGCCGCCCGGACGGGCTTAGATAGGCCAGCCCTTCCGGCTGTCAATGTTTTCTTTGCTTTCGCCCTGCCTGCCCCCTATCAATTGGCCGCGTTTTTTGCCCGCGTGGTGCCATGGCCGAAACCATCCCCTTCCGACACACCGTCGCTCGCGGATCTGCGGCGCGAGATCGATCTCATCGACGAGCGCGTGCACCGCCTGTTGATGGACCGCGGCGAGATCATCGACCGCTTGATCGCCGTGAAGCACACGCAGGAAACCGGCTCGGCGTTCCGGCCGGCGCGCGAGGCCGACATGATGCGCCGGCTCGTCGACCGCCACACCGGCATCCTGCCGCTCGACACCGTCGAGAGCATCTGGCGCGTCATCATCGCGACCTTCACGTATGTGCAGGCGCCGTTCTCGGTTCACGCCGACCTCTCGGCGGGAGACGCGGCCATGCGCGATTCCGCGCGCTTTCATTTCGGCTTCACGGTGCCGTTCGTGCCGCATATGGGGGCGGCGAGCGTGGTGGCGGCGGTCTCCGATTCCAAGGGCGACCTCGGGCTGGTGCCGGCCTTCGCGATGACGGGCGTGGGGGCATGGTGGAGCGCGCTCGAATTCGACGCGGCACCGAAGATCATCGCCCGGCTGCCCTTCGTCGACCGCGCCGACCATCCGGCCGCGGTGCCGGTGTTCGTGGTCTCGCGCGCCGCGCCCGACGCCATGGTGAAGGAGGTCGAGGTGTGGAGCGTGCGGGTGGCCGGCTGGAGCGCGGCGGCCGCGCAGGCGCTCGGGCCGCTCGCCGAGGTGATCGCGGTGCCGGATCGCGCTTTCGACGGCGCGGCGCTGCTCATTTCGGTGCCGCATAGCGCGTGAGACGGCGAGCATCGCTCGCGGTCACGGACGCGCTGATCAAGGCCGGCGCGTCGGTGCGGGCCTCGGGTCTCGTCGGAAGCCACGCGACCCGCTATAGGGTCCCCGCCAAAGGCGCGCGGCCGGTCCCGACCGGCCGGTGAAGCAACACTGTCTCGCCGGAAGCGGGCGATCCAGTAGCCACAGGCCACGACAAGGTGTGAAATGACCGCCCCGCTTCGTCCGCAACCGCGCCCCGGCGTGCTCGCCATCGATCCCTATGTGCCGGGCAGGAGCACGGCGCCCGGCGTCGCGCGCGTGATCAAGCTTTCCTCGAACGAGACGCCGCTCGGCCCGAGCCCGAAGGCGATCGCCGCCTATCGCGCGCTCGCCGAGCATCTCGAGGACTATCCGGACGGCGCCTCGACCGAGCTGCGCGAGGCGATCGGGCGCGCTTTCGGGCTCGATCCCGACCGCATCGTCTGCGGCGCCGGCTCCGACGATTTGCTCAATCTCATCGCCGACGCCTATCTGGCCGACGGCGACGAGGCGATCTACACCACGCACGGCTTCCTGGTTTATCCGATCGCGATCCTCGGCTCGGGCGCCACCCCGGTCGTGGCCGCGGAAAAGAACTACACCACGGACGTCGATGCGATCCTCGCAGCGGTGAGCGAGCGCACCAAGGCGGTCTTTCTCGCCAATCCGAACAATCCGACCGGCACCTACGTGCCGTTCGACGAGGTGAAGCGGCTGCATCGCGGTCTGCCGCCGCATGTGCTGCTCGTGCTCGATGCCGCCTATGCGGAGTACGTGCGGAAAAATGATTACGAGGCCGGCATCGAGCTCGTCGCGACATCCGACAACGTCGTGATGTGCCGCACGTTCTCGAAGATCCACGGGCTGGCGGCGCTGCGGCTCGGCTGGATGTACGGCCCCGCGCATGTGATCGATGCGATCAACCGGATCCGCGGCCCCTTCAACGTCAATGCGGCCGCGCAGGCGGCCGGCATCGCCGCCATGAGCGACGTCGCGCATGTCGAGGTCGCGCGTGCGCATAACGAGAAATGGCTCGACTGGCTGCAAGTGGAAATCCGCAAGCTCGGGCTCGACGTGACGGCGAGCGTCGCCAACTTCGTGTTGATCCAATTCCCGAGCGACAAGGCCGCGGAGGATGCCGACGCTTTCCTCACCCGGCGCGGGCTGATCCTGCGGCGCGTGAAGGCCTACAAATTGCCGAACGCGCTGCGCATGACGGTCGGCACCGAAGAGGCGAACCGGCTCGTGGTCGAGGCGCTGGCCGAGTTCCTGGGCAAGTCCTTGGGCCAGCAAATGAGTGCGCAGCCGATCTTCAACCGGCTCGCGCTGATCGGGGTGGGCCTGATCGGCTCCTCGATTGCGCGCGCAGCGCGCGCACAGGGTGCGGCGCGCTCGATCGTCGCCACCGCCCGTTCCGCCGCGACCCGCCGGCGGGTCGCCGAGCTCGGCATCGCCGATCAGGTGGTCGAAACCAATGCGGCGGCGGTCGAAGGCGCCGACCTCGTCATCGTCTGCGTGCCGGTCGGCGCCTGCGGCGCGGTCGCGCGGGAGATCGGCCCGCAGCTCGCACCGGGGGCGATCGTTTCGGATGTCGGCTCAGTCAAGGGTTCGGTGCTGCGTGAGATGTCGCCGCATCTTCCGGCCGGCGTGCATTTCGTACCTGCGCATCCGGTCGCCGGTACCGAGCATTCCGGGCCGGACGCCGGCTTTGCGGAGCTGTTCGTCGGTCGCTGGTGCATCTTGACGCCGCCGGCGAACGCCGAACGAGGCCGCGGTCGAGCGCCTCGCGGCGTTCTGGCGGCTCATCGGCGCCAACGTGGAGACCATGTCGGCCGAGCATCACGACCTGGTGCTCGGCATCACCAGCCACCTGCCGCATCTGATCGCCTACACGATCGTCGGCACCGCCGACGAGCTCGGCCAGGTCACGCGCTCCGAGGTGCTGCAGTTCTCCGCCGGCGGCTTCCGCGACTTCACCCGCATCGCCGCCTCCGACCCGACCATGTGGCGCGACGTCTTCCTGCACAACAAGGACGCCGTGCTGGAGATGCTCGGCCGCTTCAACGAAGACCTCTCGATGCTCACCCGCGCGATCCGCCGCGGCGACGGCGACGCCCTGTTCGAGCAGTTCACCCGCACGCGCGCGATCCGCCGCGGCATCGTGGACATCGGCCAGGATTCACCGGCCCCCGACTTCGGCCGCCCGCATCCCGATCTCCCGCACGAGCCGCTGCCGCGGCCCTATGCGGTCGACGACAAGTGAGCCGTTCTCGGAGTTCGGCGACCGCTCAGTAGGCGCCCCAATAGGGCGGCACCCGGTAGTAGTTGTGGATGTCGACCTCGCGGCTGCGGTCGCCCCAGTCGAAGTCGGCGTTCGCGGCGAACGACGGCGCGCGGCTCAACTCCTCGTCGGTCAGATCGAGATGATAGGCGCCGAGCAGGCGGTCGTAGGTCAGCCGCGCCCACGGAATCGGCAAATGCTTTTGGGCCATGCCGAGGAAACCGCCGAAGCTGAGCACCGCATAGGCGACATTGCCGCTGACCTTGTCGATCATCAGGCGCTCGATGGTGCCGATCTTCTGGCCGTCGGAGCGGCGGACCGGCGTGCCTTCGACCCGGTCGCTCGCGATCAAGCTATGGGGTGGATGGGCTTGGATCGGGATTGATCTTGGGATTGATCTTGGGCTGGGGGGTGAACGTGTCGGTCTGCATGGCTGCCTCCATGGGTCACGAGCCATTTCGCCGTAAGCAGAACGCTTTGGAGGCGGCGACCGTTCCGTCCCTCAGAACAGCGGCGGCACGCGGCCGACCTGCATGGGGCCGAGAAAAACCACGCCGTCGACGAAGCGGAGCAGGAATGCGACCGCCGGCTTGCCTTCCAGGACCGTGCGTTGCCCGATCGATGCGATCAGGCCGGGAGCGTTCTGGCGCGCGATGTCGCCCAATCCCGGGATCAGTCGATCGAGCGCTCCGAGCGTCGAGCCGATTTGACCCTCCGACATGATGCGATCGATCTCGAACATCTTGAGCACCTTCTCGAGCCCCACCACCGTCACCTGGAGATTGCCGTCGAGATTGCCGGCCGCGGTCAGCTTGATCGTGCCGGAGCCGACCGCGATCACGTCCTCCTGCTGCAGGCGCGCCCTGATGATGTCGAGCTGCCCGCCGCGCTCCTGCCATTCCTTGAACCGCACCGGCCACGGTTTCGGCGAGACGTCGCGCACGCCCCGCAGCAGCGCCGCGATATCGGCATCGATCGGCTTCGCCGTCGCGGGATGAAGGTTCGGCGCGACGCCGGCAATGACCCGCAGGACGGCGTCGACCGCGGGACTGTCGGACGTCGAGCCGGTCGCCGGCCGGCCATGCAGCTCGGCGCGTTGCGCCCGGAACACCGTGTCGCTGCCGACCACGCGGGGATCGCGAACGGTCGGAACGTCGAGCACGAGCGACGCGCGTTCCAGCGCGCCCGGGGTCCCGCGCACGCTCGCCTGGCCGAGTTGCCAATTGACCACGTAGGTCGGCGGACGCCCGGGTTCGGAAACGTCCAGCGGACCGCTGAACTCGGCGATCACGAGCGTCGGGTCATAGACCTGGAGCGCAGCCAGAATGAGCGGGAGCTTGAGCTGCAGCGTCGGCGTGCCTTTGAGCTCGAGGGCGGCAGCGCCGCAGCGCCATTCGAGACGGAACGGATAGCCGCCGATCGCTTCCGAGGCGCAGTCGTAGAGGCGCCCCGCCCGAGATTCACGCTCACGCCAGGCGGCAATCTCGCTCTTCGCCTTGGCGGCCGCGTAGAACCAGAGCCCGGTCCAGGCCGCCGCCAGTCCGACGACCACGGCAACGATCAGGAACAGCGGCCAGCGCCGGCGGCGAGAGGCAAGCGCGGGATAGGCGGCGTAAGTCATGCTTGGCGCTCCTGTACCGCCGCGGACGGTGCCTCCCCAGGCCCCTTCCAAAACGCGCCGATTGCGGCGTTTCGGAGGTAGTCTAGTCTTCCGATCCACGGCTGTTTGTCCATACCGTTGCGCCGGCCGCAAGGCCCTGTTAGGCGAGCCCGTGCCGGCCCATTCCGCAGCGCTTCGCCGATCTCTCACCCATGACCCCGACCGACGACCACGCCACCGAAGACCTATGGGTGTTCGGCTACGGCTCGCTGATGTGGCGGCCCGGCTTTGACTATCTGGAGCGGCGTCGAGGCACGGCTGATCGGCGCCCATCGGGCGCTCTGCATCTATTCCTTTGTTCACCGCGGGACGCCGGAGCGGCCGGGCCTGGTGCTCGGTCTCGATCACGGCGGCACCTGCCGGGGCATCGCCTACCGGGTGGCGGCGGCCGAGCGCTCCCGCACCATCGCCTATCTGCGGGCACGCGAGCAGGGCACCTCGGTCTATCTCGAGCGCGTCCGCGCGGTCTGGCTCAAGAGCGAGCCCGAGCGGCGAGTGCCGGCGCTCTGCTACACGGTCGACCGCGGCCACGTGCAATATGCCGGGCGGCTCACGCTGGAGCAGCAATTGCACCATGTGCGCCAGGGCCACGGCCAATCCGGCGCCAACCGCGACTACGTGATCGAGACGGTCGCCGCGCTGGAGCAGCTCGGCTATCGCGAGACCGAGCTGCACCTGCTCGCCGAGCGGCTCAAGGGCGTGCACGAGACGCACGCGTGCCGCCGTCACGCTGACGGCGCAAGCGACGCCCGGTCGACCCCGTTCTTGGCGAGCTCGCGCTCGCCCTCGGCGACGAGGCGCGCGGTCGCCGGCTCGATCGACTGCTGCAGCCGCGCAAAGAAGGCCTCCTTGTCGAGGCCCGCCGGAATCGGATCGAGCACCTCGACCCGAATGGTGCCGGGATTGCGGCGGATCGACCGGCGCGGCCAGAACAGGCCGGAATTGAGCGCGATCGGCAGGCAAGGCACGCCGGTCTCGGCATAGAGGTGCACGACGCCGTACTTGTAGCGGGGCTCGGCGCCGGGCGGGCGGCGCGTGCCTTCCGGAAAGATGATGATCTGGCGATTGCGTGCGAGCTCCGCGCCGCGCGCGCGCATTCATCTCGGCGAGCGCCTGCGATCCCTTGCCGCGGTCGACCGCGATCATGCCGGCCTTCCATGTGTACCAGCCGAAGAACGGAATCCACATCAGCTCGCGCTTCATGATGTAGGCCGGATCCGGCAGCAACAGCAGCAGCGCGAACGTCTCCCACAGCGACTGGTGCTTGGAGGCGACGAGCAGCGGGCCCGGCCGGAATCTTCGAGAGCCCGCGGAACTCGACCTTGATGCCGCAGGTGAGCCGCAGCAGCCAGATATTGGTGCGCGCCCAGAACCTGGCGACCTCGATGATGGCCCGGCGCGGCAGCACCAGGGTCGGCAATGCCGCGATGAGGTGAACGACCAGGTTCAGATAGAACAGGACATTGAACAGGATGGAGCGGACGGTGACGAGCACGAACGGGACCTGCTGACCTGTGGAATCGAGCTTCTTGCGTTTGACGCGTTTCTGCGAATTTCTGCGAACCGGTTCCGGCCCGCGGATCAGGTCCGCGGCGGCCGTTTCGCCGAGAAGCGCCGTTCGCGATGTTACTCTGAGGCTCCGACGTCAGCCAGGGGCGCGCGCTTGCCGGGGCTCCGTCGACGTCTCGAAGCCGCGAACCCCATTCGGACCTTGGCGAACACGTATTTCACATATTCGGACAACATCAGTCGGGCGGTGGCACTGCTGCGTCCACCACGGCTCGGCGCGCTGCCTGTCGGTCACCACCGGGAACGGAACGAGCGCGACGCCGGGGAGCTGGTGGGCGATCTCGGCCAGCGCGCGCGGCATGTGATAGTTCGACGTCACCACGATCAGCGAGCGGAAGCCGCGACTTTCGGCCCAGCGCCTGGTCTCGATCGCATTGCCGAGCGTGTTGAGCGAGCGGTCGAAGTCGACGCAGCAGCCCACCACCCGGGCGTATTCGGGATTGAGGCGCGAGATTTCGCCGAGCGTGGTGCGTGCGGTTGGCGCCCGAAATGAGCAGGCGCTGGCCGCGCCCGGCCGCCATCAGCTCCATCGCATCGGCGACGCGCGAGGCCCCGCCGGTGAGCGCGACGATGCCGTCCGCGTTGCGGCTCAGCGCGACCTCGTCGCCCGGCACGCGCCAGATGAACCAGAGGAAGCCCAGCCCCAGCAGCAGGACCACGGCCGCGCCGGCCGCCACCGTCGACCAGCCGAGGCGCCGCAGCAGCCGACGGAGCCGCGCACGCGGCGGCCGCCGGACGAGGCTCGCCGCCGGCGCCGTCATCGGTGCTCGATCCCACCATCGGCATCTCTAGTCCACCCGGCGAGTCCCGGCGGAATCATAGCCGAAAATTCGGCGGCGTGGTGGCAGCGAGGTTAACGAATGGTTTCGATCGTGCGGTTGACGGTGCGGCGCGAGGTTGCGGCGGTCACGGCGGCGATCAGCACGACCTGCGCCAGCACCGCCACATAGCCCCAGCACCCCGATCGAGAGGGTGCCGAACAGGGCCGCGATCTGGTCGCCGCCCGCATCGCCGCGCGACCAGCGGCCCGACATTTCGGCGAGCGCGAACAGCGCGATCGCCCCGCCGCCGCCGATCGCCCCGCCCTTCAGCCCGAGCCGCAGGAAATGGCGCTGGAAATGGCCGGTGATGAAGCTGTTCCGGGCGCCGATGAAATGCAGCACCTCGATCACCGGCCGGTTGGTCGCCATGGCGGCGCGCGTCGCGAACGTGACCGAGAGGATGGTGGCGACGATCACCAGCACGAGCACGCGCGATGCCGCCGAGCACGGCGGCGCCGGCCATCGCGCGCATGCGCTCGACGAAGCCGCGATGGTCGTCGAGGCTGGCGCCCGGCACCTGCTCGGCAAGCGCATTGCGCAATTGCGCGAGATCGGGCGCCGCGCCGGACGCGATCCGCACCACGATGATGCGCGGCATCGGCAGATCGTCGAGCTGCAGGCCGGTCCCCAGCCATGGCTCGAGCAGGCGCCCGGCCTCCTCCTTGGAATAGGGCCGGACCTCGGCGATGCCGGGGAACGCGCGGGCGATGGCGACGGCCCGGGCGATATCGGCTTCGATGTCGCGGCCGGCCGCCGGACGGATCTGAATGGTGACCTCGCGCGCCACGTCCGCCTGCCAATCGCTCGCCGCCGCGCGCACCAGCATGACCGCGCCGGTGGTGAGCGAGGCAAGGAACGTCATGATGGCGACCACCGCGACCAGCGCGCGCCCGCCGATCGTGCTCTGCGGCACGATCGGGGTCTCGACGCGCGGCAGCGGCGGCGGCGGCCGGCGTCGCGCGTTTCGTGCCCGCCGCCTTCCTTGGTCGTGTCAATCGTAGACATGCAGCCGACCCTCGTGCAGCACGAGACGACGCGCGTCGAACTGATCCATCAGGGCGATGTCGTGGGTCGCGATCACGACCGAGGTGCCCGATTTGTTGAGCTCGACGAACAGCCGCAGCAGGCGCTGCGCCAGATTGGGATCGACGTTGCCGGTCGGCTCGTCGGCGAGCAGCAGCTGCGGCCGCGCGATCACCGCGCGCGCGATCGCGGCGCGCTGCTTCTCGCCGCCGGAGAGCACCGGCGGCAGCGCCCACATCCGGTCGCCGAGGCCGACCCAATGCAGGAGCTCCACGACCTCGTCGCGGAAGGTGTCTTCCTCGCGTCCGATCACCCGGAACGGGAGCGCGACGTTCTCGTAGGTCGTCATGTGGTCGAGCAGCCGGAAATCCTGGAACACGATGCCGATGCGGCGCCGCAAGGTCGACAGCGCGTCCTTGCTCAGCATGGCGACATCGTGGCCGAACAGCGTGATCAGCCCGCGGGTCGGCCGCATCGAGAGGAACAGGAGGCGCAGCAACGAGGTCTTGCCGGCACCGGAGGGCCCGGTGAGGAACTGGAACGAATGCGGCTCGAGCCGGAAGGTGACGTCGCGCAGGACCTCGGGACCGAGGCCATAGCGCAGACCTACGTTTTCGAATCGGACCACGTGCGTCCCCGCCGGAGCGCCGCCCCACGCGGCGGGCCGGCATGCCGGCCCCCCGCCGTTGCTGTCCGCCTTATAGCAGCGGTCGGAGCCCGAATAGCGGCGGCGCGTGCCGAGCCTTCGGAAAAGCTCCCAGCACGGTCCCGGCTAGTCCCCCTCACCAGCGTGGGGAACGGCGGCCGCCCGATGGTTTCCGATTCGTTAACGGACGCCGGCTACCGTCGAGCCTGAGCCCATTTCGACTCGATTCGCCGATGCTGATCGTCTGCCCGAATTGCGCGACTTCCTACCGGGTCGAGCCGTCCTCGTTGGGTGCGGCCGGGCGGTCGGTGCGCTGCGTCCGCTGTCGGACCATCTGGTTCGCCCGCGAGCCCGGCGCGCTCGCCGCCGTGACGCGGGACTTTCGCGTCGACGCCGGACCCGCTGGCGGCAGAGGCCGCGGCCGCCGACCTCGCCGAGCCATCCGCCCCGTTTCCCGGCGCGGACGCGGAGTTCGAGCAGTCCTCGCCCGCGGCCGAGGCGATCGAGCCCGGGCACCTGCCCGAGCAGGCGCCCGGCGACGCTGGACGCGCCCGCCGAGCCGGCGCCTCCCCCGGCGGCCGCCGATGGTCCGACCACGACCTCGCCAGCCGCGCGAGCCGGTTGCCATCGACCACCTGCCTGGCGCCGAGCGAGCATGACGGCGCGGCGCTACCCGCCGACGCCACGCCCGCGGAGGACATCGAGACCTTCGCCGCCCGCCGCCTGCGCCAGAAGGCGGCGCGGCGGCGCGCCCATTGGCCGCTGCCCGGCCTGCCGACCGCCATATTGGCGCTGGTCGCGCTCAACGCCGCGCTGATCGGCTGGCGCGCCGAGGTGGTGCGATTCCTGCCGCAGACCGCCTCGCTCTATGCGGCGATCGGGCTTCCGGTCAATCTGCGCGGCCTCGCCTTCGCCAATGTCGCGAGCGCGACCGAGACCCACGACGGCGTGCCGGTGCTGGTGGTCGAGGGCACCATCGTGAACGCCAAGGACCGCGCGGCCGAGGTGCCGCGGCTGCGGTTCTCGGTCCGCAATCAGCAGGGCCAGGAGGTCTACGCCTGGACCGCGCTGCCGAGCCGCAGCGTGCTGGCGCCCGGCGAGACGCTGCCGTTCCGTTCGCGGCTCGCTTCGCCGCCGCCGGAAGCGCACGACGTGCTGGTGCGCTTCTTCAACCGCCGCGACCGCGTCGCCGGGATTCAGTGAACCAGATCGAGTGAGGTTCGATGGCACGCATTCTGATCGCCGAGGACGAGGAGGCGCTGCGCGGCTTCATCGCGCGCGCGCTCATGCAGGACGGTCACGCGGTGACGACCGCGAACGACGGGGCCGAGGCGCTCGACCTGCTGGCGCGCGAGCGCGGCGCGTTCGAGCTGCTGCTCACCGACATCCGCATGCCGGTCATGGACGGCATCGCGCTGGCGCTGGCGGCGGCGCGCGACCACCCCAAGGTCACGATCCTGCTGATGACGGGCTTCGCCGACCAGCGCGAGCGCGCGCACGGCCTCGATGCGCTGATCCACGACGTGATCGCCAAGCCGTTCTCGCTCGGCACGATCCGCTCGGCCGTCAATGACGCGCTCACCGCCGGCGCCGCCCGGCACACGCATTAGGCCAAGCAGACGCTGGACGACAGCCAACGGAGGACGGATTGCTTCCGTCCTCTGTCGCCGTCGTCCGTTCTCGAAGCTCTAGTAGAAATCCCGCAGCAGCCGCTCGATATATTCGAGCTCGAGCTGCGGGCGGAAATTCTCGCCGAAGCGGCGGCGCAGCTCTTCGAGGATACGGCGTGCGCGCTGCACGTCGATCTCGCCCGGCACCTTCACGGTGGTGTCGTCGCCGTAGTCGCGTCCGCGCAGCGGCCGGCCGAGCGGATCGGTCTCCTGCTGCGCGCGCGGCGGGCCCGAGGCGGCCGGGCTGGCCGTTCGGGCCGGGACCCATCATGCCCTGCTGCTGCATCGACTGGGCGAGGTTCTGGGCGCCGCGCCGCAAGCGCCTCGAGCGCGCGGCCCTGGGAATCGACGGCACCGTCGGCATTGCCCTGGCCGAGCTGGCCTTCGGCGTCGCCCATGGCTTCGCCGGCCTGGCCGAACTGGTCCATCTCGCCCTGGCCCTTGCCCTGGCCCTGCTGGCCCTGCTGACCTTGCTGGCCTTGCTGGCCCTTCTGGCCGAAGCCGCGCTTGCGCAGCTCCTCCATCAGCTTCTTGAGCTGATCGCGCAGCGCCTGCTGGTTGCCCTGCAGATCGCCCATCGGCGTTCTGGTCGCCCTGCTGGCCTTGCTGCCCCTGCTGGCCGCGCTGACCGCGCTGACCGCGCTGGCGGTCGCGCTGCATGTCCTGGCCCTGCTGGAAGGTGCGGTCGCGCAGCTGCTGCTGCTTGCGGATCATGTCGCCGAGCTCGTCGAGCGCCGACATCATGTCGTCGTCGCCGTCGCCGTCCATCTGCTGGCCCGGACGGGCCATCTGCAGGTTGTCGAGCATCGACTGCAGCTCCTGCAGCAGCCGTTTCGCGGCGTCCTTGGCGCCGGAGCGCGCCATCTGCTCCAGCCGGTCGATCATGCTCTTGAGATCCTGCGGGCGCAGCATGCGCGCATTGGGATCGAGCGGCCGGGCCAGCTGCTGCGGATTCTTGCGCAGCTGCTCGGCCAGCGCCTGCAGGAACTTGTCGAGCGCCGCGCGCAGCTGGTCGGTGAGGCGCTTGATCTCCTCGTCGCTCGCGCCGCGCTCCAGCGCCTGGCGCAAGCGCCTCCTGCGCCGCGCGCAGCGCCTGCTCGGCATCGGAGACGCTGCCGTCCTCGAGATTGACCGCCATGTCCCACATGCGCGCGACGACGTCGCGCAACTGCTCGTCGCTCTTGGCGCGCGCCAGCTGCCAGAAGATCGAGCGCAGCCCGAGATAGACGTTGCTCTCCATCTTGAAGCGCTCGGGCGCCAAGCGTGAGCGCGTCGAGCGCGTTGAGCACGCGCGCCTGCGCGTCGGCGTCGAGCGCCAGCGAGCGGCGCTGCTCGATCAGCGCGCGCGCGATCGGCTTGGTGAACGGCCGCTCGGGCAGGCGCAGCTCGAACGGCTCGCTCCTGCCCTCGTTGCCGGCCTCGTCGCGGGCGATCAGGGTCATGGCCGTGTCGACGCCGGCCCACGGATGCTCGGTCAGATCCTTGGTGGTCTGCCCGACGCCGTTCTTGGTGCGCGCCTGCGGCAGCACCAGCGTGACGTCGGGCGCGTCGTAGAGCGCGCGCGGCGGCTGCCCGTTGGTGCCTTCGACGTTCTGCAGCTTGAAGATCGCCTGCGCGCCGACGACGCCGTAGTCGTCCTCGAGCTTGTAGGAAAGCAGCAAGGCGCCGCGCGCCTGGCCCTTCCGGGTCCTTGGCCAGCGCGATCGTCGGCGGCTTGTCGGGGATGGCGGTGAAGTGCCAGGTCACGTCGCGCGAAGCGGCGCCGCGCACGGTGACCGTGCCGGCCTCGTTGATGACGAACTGGCGCTCCTCGGTGCCCCTGGCGTTCACCGAATGCCCGCCCGATTTCGGGTCGCTCAGCGCCGCCGCTGGCGACGACGTCGAGACGGATGCCGGTCGCGCGGATGAGCAAGGTGCTGCCGGCCGGCACCGACAGATTGGCGGCGGTCTGCACCGGCTCGCCCGGTCGCAGGCCCTGCAGGATCACCGGCGGCCGGCCGGTATAGGTCGGCGGCGACACCCAGGCGTCGATGCGGAAATTGGCCGGCACCATCACGCCTTGCCAGTCGAAGGCCGCGACGATGCGCTTGATCCGCTCGCCGCCGGCGGCCAAGAAGGTCGCGACCACCAGCACCGCCACCAGCGCGCGCAACGCGAACGGATCGCGCAGCGCCAGCCGCGGCGCCGGCACGCCGGCCTTGAGCGTCGTGGCCGACCGCAGCGCACGCTCGATATGCGCGCGCCAGAGCGCGACCGAGAACGAATCGCGGTCGGGACCGCCATCTCGTCGGCGATCGCGGTCGCCGGTCGATGCGGCAGCGCTGGAATTGCGATCGAGCCGCCGCAGGCCGTCATGCCGGCTCGGCAGACGCAGCGTCAGCAGCGGCGCAAACGCCGCCGCGGCAAGCAGGAAAAAGACGCCGAGACCGATCGCGCGTCCGATCGGCGGCAGCCAGAGCCACAGCCCGAGCCACGACACCGCGAGGAAGAGGCCGACCACGGTGGCGATCGACGCCACGCCCGGCCAGAGCCGTTCCCAGAAGATCGTCCAGCGCGCCCGCCCCAGCGCCCGCGACAGCACTTCGTCGCCGTGACGCTCCTGCGGGGAGGCTCGATCGGCGGCCGCGTGCGGGGAACGGTCGGTCAAGGACGTCTCCGCTCAAGCGAATCTGGCCCTAACTTTCGATACTAACACGCAAATAGAGCCGTGTTAGCTGGCAAAAGGAAGGCACTCACTGTTCAAAACAACGGCATCGGAAGATAGTTCAAATTACGCTCCCTGCCAGGGCGGCAGCCGGTCGAGCCCGATCAGGTCCGCGATCTCCGGGCGCGGCCGCACCAGCGCCCATTCGCCTGCCCGAACAAGCACTTCCGGAATGAGCGCGCGGCTATTGTAGGTGCCGGCCTGGACCGCGCCATAGGCGCCCGCCGTCATCACCGCCAGGAGATCGCTGGGTTGCGGTTCCGGCATGTCGCGGTCGAGCGCCAGGAAATCGCCCAATTCGCAGACCGGACCGACCACGTCGGCGACCACGCGTCGGGTGCCGGGCGGCGGCTCCCGCACCGGGCGAATGTCGTGGTGCGCCTCGTACAGGGTCGGGCGGATGAGATCGTTCATGCCGGCGTCGACGATCACGAAGGTCTTGGCCTCGCCGCGCTTGAGGTAGAGCACGCGCGTCACCAGGATGCCGGCATTGCCGACGATGAGGCGGCCGGGCTCGAAGATCAGCGTGCAGCCGAGATCGCGCGTCGCGCGCTTGACGATCGCCGCATAGGCGTCCGGATCCGGCGGCGGCTCGTTGTCCTCGCGATAGGGAATGCCGAGCCCGCCGCCCAGATCGACATGGGAGATGCGGTGGCCGTCGGCGCGCAACGCGCGCACGAAATCCGACAGCAGCGCGAACGCGTCGTCGAACGGCTGCAGCTCGGTGATCTGGCTGCCGATATGCATGTCGACGCCGGTGACCTTCAGGCCCGGGAGCTTGGCGGCGCGGGCATAGACGTCGCGGGCGCGGCTGATCGGGATGCCGAACTTGTTCTCGGCCTTGCCGGTCGCGATCTTGGCGTGGGTCCTGGCGTCGACGTCGGGATTGACGCGCACCGAGACGCAGACGTCGCGGCCCTTGCCGGCCGCGATCGACGACAGCAGCTCGAGCTCGGCTTCGGATTCGACGTTGACGCAGAGAACGCCTTCATCGACCGCGAGCGCGAGCTCGCGCGCGGTCTTGCCGACGCCCGAGAACATGATCTTGTCCGGCGGAATTCCGGCGGCGCGGGCGCGCCTGAGCTCGCCTTCCGAGACCACGTCGGCGCCGGCGCCGAGCCCCGCCAGCGTCTTGATCACCGCCTGGTTGGAATTCGCCTTCAGGGAGTAGCAGACGAGCGCGGGCACGTCCGCGAACGCGCCGGCGAACACCTGGTAGTGACGCGTCGAGCGTCGCGGTCGAGTAGCAATAGAACGGCGTGCCGACGGCCTCGCGCCAGATCAACGAGATCGACCGCCTCGGCGTGGAGCACGCCGTTGCGATAGCTGAAATGGTGCATGGCGGGATCCGGCGCGGGCTCAGTCGAGGAGCCAATCGATCGGGGTGCGTCGTCTCGCTGCCGGCGGCGGCGCGTTGACCGGCCGACCATCGGGCGCGACGCCCGGCTCCGACCGCGGCCCCGACCGGCGGCTCCTGGTTGATCGACGCGCTCGGCGGGCGGCGCATCGAGCCCGCCCTTGCGTCCGCAGCCGGCCAGGCCGAGCGCGGCGACGAGCACGCCGATGACGGCAACCCTGGGGAGGATGCGGTCGGACCATCGCATTACCAGGAACCCCACTTGAATCGGCGACACCATATCAGATCGGACGGAGGAGGCGACAGCATGGCCGAATATCCTCGTCCCGCGCGGGACCAGGATACTACCCTGGCCCCTTGCCGGCCCCTTCGCCCAGCGTCTTGAGCCATTTCCGGGCTTCCCGTCGCACGTTCTTCGGGGCGGTGCCGCCATGGCTCACGCGGCTTTTCACCGAATTGTCGACCGAGAGCACCGCGAACACGTCCTTGCCGATCCGCTTCTCGATCGCCTGCATGGCCTCGAGCGGCAACTGGTGCAGCGGAACCTGCTCGGCCGCGGCCTTGGCGACGATCCGCCCGGTCACGTGATGCGCCTCGCGGAACGGCATCTTGAGCGTGCGCACCAGCCAGTCGGCGAGATCGGTCGCGGTCGAGTAGCCCTGATCGGCGGCTTCGCGCATGCGCCCGACGTCGGGCGTCATGTCGCGCACCATGCCGGTCATGGCGGCGATCGACAGGGCGAGCGCGGAGAGCGCGTCGATGGCGCCTTCCTTGTCCTCCTGCATGTCCTTCTGGTAGGCGAGCGGCAAGCCCTTCATCACGATCAGCAGCGCGTCGAGCGCGCCGATGATGCGCCCGGTCTTGGCGCGCACCAGCTCGGCGGCGTCCGGATTGCGCTTCTGCGGCATGATCGAGGAGCCGGTGGTGAACCGGTCCGACAGCGCGATCAGACCGACCAGCGGCGAGCACCAGATCACGATCTCCTCGGCGAAGCGCGAGAGATGCACGGCCGTGATCGCCGCGGCGGCGAGCGTCTCCAGCACGAAGTCGCGGTCGGAGACGGCGTCGAGCGAGTTCGCCATCGGCCGGTCGAAGCCGAGCGCCTTTGCGGTCATGGCGCGGTCGATCGGAAAGGCGGTGCCGGCGAGCGCCGCCGCGCCGAGCGGCGATTCGTTGGCCCGCTTGCGCGCATCGCGCGAACCGGCCGCGGTCGCGCGCGGCCATCTCCACGTAGGCGAGCAGATGATGGCCGAAGGTCACCGGCTGCGCGGTCTGCAGATGCGTAAAGCCCGGCATCACGGTGGCGGCATGCTCCAGCGCCTTCTCGGCGAGCGCGCGCTGGTAGTCGGCGAGCGCCGCGTCGATCGCGTCGATCGTCGCCCTGATCCACAGCCGGAAATCGGTCGCCACCTGGTCGTTGCGCGAGCGCGCGGTGTGCAGCCGCCCGGCCGCCGGCCCGATCAGCTCGGCGAGCCGGCTCTCCACGTTCATGTGGATGTCCTCGAGCGCCCGCTTGAACTCGAGCTTGCCGCTCTCGATCTCTGACAGGATCGTGTCTAGACCGTGAGCGATCTTGGCGGCATCGTCGGCCGTGATGATGCCTTGTTTGGCAAGCATCGCGGCGTGGGCCTTGCTGGCGGCGATGTCCTGACGGAAGAGGTGCCGGTCGAAGTCGATGGAGGCGTTGATCTCCTCCATGACCGCGTCGGGGCTCGCGCTGAAGCGTCCGCCCCACATCTTGTTGCTCATGATACGTCCACTTGGCACGTCTACCGAGGTTTCGCCGACCATGACCGGACCCGCAGCAGGCAGCGCGAGCCAACGCCAAGAAGCGGCTTGTCATGGTCGTGGCCGGCGGCATCGCCGGCGTCGCCGTCGGGCTCGCGGCGGTATACGGGATCGGGCGGTTCCAGCGCAATGCGGGCGATGCCGCCTGCCGGCCGGCGGTGGAGCTCGCCCAGCGCATCGCGCCGCTCGCGCGCGGCGAGGTGGCCGCGCTGGTGGTCGCCGAGACGCCGCTGCGGCTGCCCAACCTCGCCTTCCGCGACGCCGCCGGAACGGAGCGGCATCTGGCCGATTGGCGCGGCCGCACCGTGCTGTTCAACCTGTGGGCCACCTGGTGCGTGCCCTGCCGCAAGGAGATGCCGGCGCTCGACGCGCTCGAAGGCAAGCTCGGCGGGCCCGCCTTCGAGGTGGTGGCGGTGAACATCGACACCCGCGATCCCGACAAGCCGCGCAACTGGCTCAAGGAGGTCGGCATCGACCGGCTCGCCTATTACGCCGATCCGAGCGCCAAGGTGTTTCAGGATCTCAAGGTCGCTCGGGCGCGCCGCCGGCATGCCGACGACGTTGCTGGTCGATCCGTCGGGCTGCGAGATCGGCACCGTGGCGGGCCCGGCCGAATGGGCGAGCGAGGATGCGGTCAAGCTGATCTCGGCCGCGATTGGGCGTTCGTCATAGCGCAGATCAGCGTCCGTCGCTTCAGGCCGTCACATCGGCCGGTCTGGATGCCGAGCGTGGTGCCGTCAGGCGAGCTTGTCGATCTGCGCTTGTCTTGGCGGCGGTCTCGCTCTGCGTACGGTCGATCGAAGCCTGCGCCGAGAGCGACGCAAGACCGCTGGTCAGGTTGATCTGGGCGGTCGCAAGATTGTTGCTGGCAGTCGAATTGATCGATTCGAAGCTCTGGCGCATGGCGGTGCGGCGCTCGCGCCACGCCTCGTTTTGCTTCCAAAGCGGCTGCAAGCGATACCAGCCGAATTTCTTGGTCTGAATGGCCGCCACGTCATCCTCGCGGAGACCAGCATAGTCGGCGCCGGTTAACGGATCCTGAGCGTTAACGACGCGTAAACGGGCCGGGCACCGCCGCGATTCGGCCGATCCGCCGCAAAATCGGGTGGCGCCGGCCGCCGAAATCGCGGACATCGGGCGACGCTCTCGCGCCTCACCCGAGCCCGCCATGCCGAAAAAACTGTCGATGTCGGCGGCCGATTGGCTGCTCCTGGTCGTCCTGTCGGTGCTGTGGGGCGGCTCGTTCTTCTTCGCCAAGGTCGCGGTCGACGAATTGCCGCCGCTCACCTTGGCGCTCGGCCGGGTCGCCATCGCGGCAGCGATCCTCGCCGTCTGGCGGGCCGTGACCGGCGAAAGCCTCGCGCCGCTCGCGCGCGCCTGGCCGGCTTTCGCGGTGCTCGGGCCTCCTCAACAGCGCGCTTCCGTTCACGCTGATCTTCTGGGGCCAGACCCATATCGCGAGCGGCGCTCGCCTCGATCCTCAACGCCACCACGCCGATCTTCACCGCGCTGGTCGCGCACTTTGCGACCCGCGACGAGAAGCTCACCGCCGCGAAGCTGGTCGGCGTCGCGCGCCGGATTCGTCGGCGTCGTGGCGATGCTGGGTCCGCACCTGCTCGGCGCAGGTCGGCGTCGACCTCTGGGCGCAACTCGCCTGCCTCGCTCGCCGCGATGTCCTACGCGGTGGCCGGCGTCTGCGGCCGCCGCCTCGCCCAACTGCCCGGCCATGGTCGTGGCGGCCGGCCAATTGATCGCCGCCGCCGTCATGCTGGCGCCGCTCGCGGCGCTGGTCGACCGGCCATGGCGGCTGGCGCCGCCGACCGCCACCGCGTTCGGTGCGCTGCTCGCGCTCGCCGCGCTCTCGACCGCGCTCGCCTACGTGATCTATTTCCGCATTCTCGCCCGCGCCGGCGCCACCAATCTGCTGCTGGTCACGTTCCTGATCCCGGTCAGCGCGATCCTGCTCGGCACGCTGGTGCTCGGCGAACGGCTGGCGTCGCATCACGTCGTCGGCATGGCGATCATCGCGGTCGGGCTCGCCGCCATCGACGGACGGCCGGCGCGGCTCATCGCACGCGTGATCCGAGGCAATCGGACGTCGGGCAATCGAGCGCGCTGAGACGATGCGCCCGCCGCGACGGTTGACAGGGCTCGCTCTTTCTCATAAACTTAACCACATAGTTAACTATCGAGATACCGCCTCGACCGCAAGTTCAGGCGCCGACAACAGGAGACGATCATGAAGCTCTATGGATTCCCGCCTTCACCGAATACCTGGAAGGTTCGCGCCGTCGCCGCCCAGCTCGGACTCCGGCTCGACCTGGAATTCGTCGATCTCACGAAGGGACAGTCGCATACGCCGGAATATCTGGCGCTCAATCCGACCGGCCGCACCCCGGTGCTGGTCGACGGCGACTTCACGCTCTGGGAGTCGACCGCGATCATGCAATACCTCGCCAGCCGCACCTCGAATGCGCTCTGGCCCAACGACGCGCGCACCCGCGCCGACATCATGCGCTGGCAAAGCTGGCAGCTTCAGCATTGGAGCAAGGAGGGCTGCGAGCCGTTGATCTTCGAGCGGCTGGTGAAGAAGTTCCTCAACCTGGGCACGCCCGACGCCGCGGTCGTGGCCAAGGGCACCGAGAGCTTCAACCGCGAAGCGCGCGTGCTCGATGCCCATCTCGCAAAGCAACCCTACCTGGTCGGGCGAGGAGCCGACGCTCGCCGACTTCTCGGTGGCGGCGCCGCTGTTCTACGCCAAGGAAGCGGAGCTGCCGCTCGCGCCCTACGCGCACATTCGCGATTGGTTCGAGCGGGTGTCGGCGCTGCCGGCCTGGCGGGAGACCGCGCCGCCGCCGGTTGCGGCTGCCGCATGATCTGACGACAGCAGGACGGACGACGGAGCGACGGAACCGCTCTTTCCGTCGTCTGTCGTCCGCTACCTCGTCGGGACCGGCTTCTCGCCGCGATAGTCGTAGAAGCCGCGCTGGGTCTTGCGGCCGAGCCAGCCGGCCTCGACGTATTTCACCAGCAGCGGGCACGGGCGATACTTGGAATCGGCGAGCCCCTCGTGCAGCACCTGCATGACCGACAGGCAGGTGTCGAGCCCGATGAAGTCGGCGAGCTCGAGCGGCCCCATCGGATGGTGGGCGCCGAGCCGCATGGCGGTGTCGATCGCCTCGACGTTGCCGACGCCCTCGTAGAGCGTGTAGATCGCCTCGTTGATCATCGGCAGCAGGATGCGGTTGACGATGAAGGCCGGGAAATCCTCGGCCACCGCGATGGTCTTGCCGAGCTTGGTGACGAACTGCTTGGTGGCCTCGAAGGTCGGATCGCCGGTGGCGATGCCGCGGATGAGCTCGACCAGCTCCATCAGCGGCACCGGATTCATGAAGTGGATGCCGATGAACCGCTCCGGCCGGTCGGTCGACGACGCCAGCCGCGTGATCGAGATCGAGGACGTGTTGGTGCCGAGGATCGCCTCCGGCTTGAGCACCGGACAGACGCTGGCGAAGATCGTGCGCTTGAGGTCTTCCTTCTCGGTCGCCGCCTCGATGACGAGATCGCAGTCGCCGAACGCGTCGATCGTTTCGGCCGGCGCGATGCGCCTGAGCGCCGCCTGGCGCTCCTCCTCGGTGATGCGCTTGCGGCTCACCTGGCGCGCCATGTTGCCGTTGATGGTCGCGATGCCGGCCTTGATGCGGTCGGGCGCGACGTCGTTGAGCAGCACGTGGAAGCCCGCCAGCGAGCAGACATGCGCGATGCCGTTGCCCATCTGACCGGCGCCGATCACGCCGACTTTGCGAATGGTGAGCGCCATGTTCTCCGCCGGCTCGCTGCGCGCTTTCGGCCGCTCCTTGACCTCGATCATGATTGCCTTACGCCTTTTCTACGACGATCCGGGCCGCGACACCACACGCCCATGGCCGCACCCTTCGATGATGGTCAACGGCCGAGCTTGCCGAGCTCTGCCGCCAATTCCGGCAGCGCCTGGTAGAGGTCGGCGACCAGCCCGTAGTCGGCGACCTGGAAGATCGGCGCCTCTTCGTCCTTGTTGATCGCCACGATCACCTTCGAGTCCTTCATGCCGGCGAGGTGCTGGATCGCGCCCGAGATGCCGACCGCGATGTAGAGCTCGGGCGCCACCACCTTGCCGGTCTGGCCGACCTGCCAGTCGTTCGGCGCATAGCCGGCGTCGACGGCGGCGCGCGAGGCGCCGACCGCGGCGCCGAGCTTGTCGGCGACCGGCTCGATATATTTGGTGAAGTTCTCGCGACTTTGCATCGCCCGCCCGCCCGAAATGATGATCTTCGCGGAGGTCAGCTCCGGGCGCTCCGATTTCGACAGCTCCTCGCCCACGAACGACGAGATGCCGGGATCGGCGGCGGCGGCCGCGTCCTCGATCGGCGCCGAGCCGCCCTCGCCGGTCGCCTGGAAGGTCGAGGTGCGCACCGTGATCACCTTGGTCTTGTCCTTCGAGCGCACCGACTGCACGGCGTTGCCGGCATAGATCAGCCGCTCGAAGGTGTCGGGCGCGATCACCTTGACGATGTCGGAAATCTGCATGACGTCGAGCAGCGCGGCGACGCGCGGCATGACGTTCTTGCCGGTGGTGGTCGCCGGCGCGACGATCGCGTCGTAGGCCGGCGCCAGCGAGACGATCAGCGCCGCCAGCGGCTCGGCCAGCATGTGCTCGTAGGCGGCGCCGTCGGCGAGCAGGACCTTGCTCACGCCGTCGAGCTTGGCGGCGGCTTCGGCGACCGCCGCGGCAGCCCTTGCCGGCGACCAGCACATGCACCGGCTGGCCCGAGCGCCTTGGCGGCGGTCAGCGCCTTGTTGGTCGAGTCCTTGAGCGTCTTGTTGTCGTGCTCGGCGAGCGAGGAGCGTGGTCATCACGAGCACCCCCACCTCGTTCTTGAGCTTGTCGACGAGCTCGGCGACCGTCTTCACCTTGACGCCGGCCTTGCGGCCCGCCGGCTCGGTGGTCTTGAGCACTTCGAGCCGCGGCGAGATGTCGACCCCGTAGGCCTCGGGCGTCTTCTCGTCGATCGGCTTCTTCTTCGCCTTCATGATGTTGGGCAGGCTCGCATAGCGCGGCTCGTTGAGGCGCAGATCGGTGGTGACGATCGCCGGGCCTTTGAGCTTCACGGTCTGCAGGCCGCCGTCGACCTCGCGGGTGACCAGCATGCTGTCGCCCTCGATCACCAGCTTGGAGGCGAAGGTGCCCTGCGGCCAGCCGGTGAGCGCCGCCAGCATCTGCCCGGTCTGGTTGCAGTCGTCGTCGATCGCCTGCTTGCCCATGATGACGAGGCCGGGCTTCTCCTGCTCGACGATGGCCTTGAGGATCTTGGCGACGGCGAGCGGCTCGGTGAGCTTGTCGGTCTTCACCAGGATGCCGCGGTCGGCGCCCATGGCGAGCCCGGTGCGGATGGTTTCGGCCGCCTGCGGCGGGCCGATCGACACGCAGACGACCTCGGTCGCCTGGCCCTTCTCCTTGAGCCGGAGCGCCTCCTCGACGGCGATCTCGTCGAAGGGATTCATCGACATCTTGACGTTGGCGAGCTCGACGCCGCTGCCGTCGCTTCTGACGCGGATCTTCACGTTGTAGTCGACAACCCGTTTGACGGGCACCAGAATTTTCATGGAATTCGCTCTCGCGACGACCGGGCGCCTCGCCACGGCGCGCGGCGGCAACCTAATGGCCGCCGCCTCGCAGTGTCAACGGAGGCCGTCGACACTGAGACGGCGCGCCGGCCGTCAGCGCGTCCATGCGCGTCGTCCACGCGCTATGGCGGCCGCGCTGGGCCCGATCCGGACCAGCGTGTCCGGCACCGGCTGCCGGCACTGGAACAGCGTCACGGCCGACGACTTCATCAGCGGGAACAGGACACCGCCGGCCAGCATGCCGCCGAAATGGCACCAATAGGCGACCTCGCTCTTCGACGACCGAGCCGAGATTCCACAACTGCAGGAGCGACGAACAGGCCGATCACCCAATAGGCGCTGATCCGCAGCGGGATGATCCAGAGCAGCACGGTGATCTTGGCGCAGGGGCGCAGCATCACATAGGCGATGACGACGCCCGCGATCGCGCCCGAGGCGCCGATCAGCTCGATCTGCGAGGTGCGGGTCGTTGAGCAACGAACACCAGCGCCGCCGACCACCCCGCAGAGCAGATAGAAGGCGAGAAACCGCAACCGGCCGAGCGCCCGCTCGATGTCGTCGCCGAACACCCACAGGAAGATCATGTTGCCGAGGAGATGCCCGATGTCGGCGTGGAAGAACTGTAGGTGACGAGCGTCACGACGGCCGGGACCCAGCCGCGCGCGCGCATGTCGCCGACCAAGGCCGCCGGCGTGAGGCTGAAGGTGTCGATCATGCGCTCGAGCGCGAGCTGGCTGGCGCCGGCCTCGTACAAGAAGATCCCGAGATTGATCGCGATCAGGCACCAGGTCACCACCGGCTTGATCGGCTGCGGTGAACGGGTTGTCGTCGTAGAGCGGCATCACCATCGGGGATCATCTTTCGCCTTGTTGCGCTCGACGCGTGCGGATCACCGGTTCTGTCCCGGCACCCACAGCACGTCGGTCGCGCCCTTGTCGTTGGCATGCCGGCCGGCGACGAACAGGAAGTCGGAGAGGCGGTTGACGTATTTGAGCGCCGCCGGCGTGACGCCCTCGCCCGGCTTGTCGTTGAGCTCGACCATCATCCGCTCGGCGCGGCGGCAGACCGTGCGCGCGAGATGCAGGTAGGCCGCGGCGGCGCTGCCGCCCGGCAGGATGAACGACTTGAGCGGCGCGAGATCGGCATTGAGGCGATCGATCTCGCCCTCGAGCCAGCCCACCTGGACGTCGGTCACCGTCATGCGCGCGCCGCCGGGCCCTTTCTGCCGACAGGCAGCAGATCGGCCTCGACGTCGAACAGGTCGTTCTGGATGCGCGCCAGCATCGCGTCGAGCACGCGGTCGCCGCCGGTGTGCAGCCGCGCCAGGCCGATCACCGCGTTGACCTCGTCGAGCGTGCCATAGGCGGCGACGCGCAGATCGTATTTCTTGCGCCGGTCGCCGCTGCCGAGCGACGTGGTGCCGTCGTCGCCGGTGCGCGTATAGATCCTGTTGAGCACGACCATCAGCGCCGCCTCACTTCTGCATCGCCCAGATCGTCACCATGATGACGATGATCGCGATGAATTGCATCAGCACGCGCAGGCGCATCAGCTTCTGCGAGGTCTGCGGCGAGCCGCCGCGCATCATGTTGACGAGGCCGAACAGCAGGACGATCGCGACGACGCCGACCGCGAGCGGGACGAGAGCATAGGCGAGGAAATCGGCCATTGGCGCACCTCTTATCACCATCCAAATGGTGAGACCACCTCCGACAGTCAATTCGCCTGCGGACGTTCCCGGTGCCCACGCTGCGCACGCGCAGCCGCGCTTGCATGACTGCCTGAACGTGTCGCATTTGCAATCACGCGGACGCCGCCTAGCATGGCCGCGCCGTCATTCCGGAATGTCGTTCTGTAACCCCGAGTCCAATCATGAGCTCTCGCATATTGATCCTCGGCGCCGCCGGGCGGGTCGGCTCCGCGGCCGCCGGGGCGTTCCGCAAGGCCGGCTGGACGGTGACGAGCCTGGTGCGGCCGGGCGCGGCCGCCCGCGCGCCCAAGGGCACCGAGGTTCTCGAGGTGCATGCACTCGACCATGCGGCGGTGGCCGCGGCGGCGCGCGGCGCCGACGTGGTCCTGCATGCGCTCAATCCGCCCTATACGGACTGGTCGCGGCTCACGCTGCCGCTCGCCTATTCGGCCATCACGGCGGCGGAGACGGCGGGCGCGACGCTCCTCTTCCCCGGCAATCTCTACAATTACGGCTCGCCGCTGCCGCCGGTGATCGACGAGACGACGCCGATGCGGCCGACATCGCGCAAGGGGCAGTTGCGCGCTGGCGATCGAGGAGCGCATGGCGGAAGCGGCCGAGCGCGGCGCGCGCATGATCGTTCTGCGCGCCGGCGATTTCTTCGGCGGCGGGCGCGGCGCCTGGCTCGACCTGGTGATCGCCAAGGAGATCGGCAGCGGCCGCCTGACCTATCCGGGACCGCTCGAGCTGGTGCACGAATGGGCCTATCTGCCCGACCTCGCCACGGCGCTGGTGCGGCTCGCCGCCATCCGCGACACGCTTCCACGGTTCGAGACGTTCTGCTTTGCCGGCCATGCGGTGACCGGCCATGAGTTCACCCAGGCGATCGCCAAGGCGGCGGAGCGCGGGCTCGAGGTCAAGCGCATGACCTGGTGGCTCGTCCACGCGCTGCGCGCCGTTCCTGGCGCTGCCGCGCGAGCTCTCCGAGATCGCCTATCTCTGGCACGAGCCGCACCGCATCGCCGGCGACAAGCTCAAGGCCGCGATCGGCGAGGTGCCGCACACGCCGCTTGACGTTGCGGTCGCGCGCGCCCTAGAGGACCTGCGCGCGATCGCTTGACGAAACGCCGCATGACGGAAAAAGGACGTGCCGATGATCGTCGATTTCCAGCACCATTTCACGCCGCACGCGCTGATGCCGAAGGACCTCGGCCGCCGCAAGCTCATCTCCTACGACGAGCACGGCGCGCCGAGCTTCATCATGCATTGGATGCTGTTCGACCTCGACGAGCATATCCGCATGATGGACGAGGCCGGCATCGACGTGGCGTTTCTCACCAGCGCCGCCGGCATGTGCGCCGATCTCGAAAAATCGCGGCTGTGCAACGAGAGCGCCAAGAAGGCGGAGCGCGATTATCCCGGCCGCTTCATCGGCTCCGCGCATGCCAATCCGCTCGGCGGCGCCGACGCCTTGCGCGAGCTCGCGCGCTGCAAGCACGAGCTCGGCTTTCCGGGCGTGGTGATCACCTCGGAGACCAACGACCTCTATCTCGACGCGCCCGAATTCGAGCCGTTCTGGGCCGAGTGCGAGAAGCTCGGACTGTTCGTGTTCGTGCACCCGGCGCTCAAGCTCAACCAGACCAAGCAGTTCGACGGCTACGACACCGCGCGCTCGGTCGGCCGCGAGTTCTCGCTGGTGATGGCGACCATCCGGCTGATCAATTCGGGCGTGTTCGACCGCCACCCCAATCTGACCGTTCACATGTCGCATCTCGGCGGCGGGCTCTCGGCGCTGCTCGGGCGCATCCGCTCCTACCAGGACAAGGATTTCTGGGGCACGCTCGACAATGCCCGCCACGGCATGAAGGCGAAGCAGGATTTCGACTACTACCTGCGCAACAACATGGTGTTCGACACCGCCGGCTTCTGCGGCGCCATGGGCGCGGTGAAGGGCGCGCTGATCGAGATCCCGGCCGTCGCGCATCGTGTTCGCCACCGACTACCCGCAGGAGATCCGCGAGCGCGGGCGGTGCGCGACTTCGTCAAGCGAGCTCGCCGCGCTCGGCAAGGACGGCGAGGCGATCCTCTCGGGCAATGTCGGCAAGCTCATCGAAGACGCCCGCCAAGGCGGCGTAGCGCGTCGTAGCGGCAGCTGTTCAGGCGCGATCACCTGCGTTCGCGCGAGGTGCTTCTCGATCTCGTGCACCGGCAGCTTGACGAAATCCTTGTCGATCTCGGCGCGCAGCGCATTGCGCAGATTGTGCGAATAGGCTTGGCGCAGCACGCCGAGCGCGCGCGGCGGCGCCACCATGATCAGCGACTTCGCCTTGCCGCCATTGAGCTCGGCCTCGAGATGGCGCACGAGCTTCTGCAGGAACCGGTCTTCTTCCTGCGCGTGCCAATCGGTCTGCTCCATCGCGCTGCGTCCCGATCCGACCGAGCTGAAGGAGCGGCCCGGCGCATCGGTCCCGAGCTCGTGGGTCTTCGCGTCGGCATGCTCGAAGACTTCCCGGGTCTTGAGGTCGAGAAATTTCTCGTCGCCGACATTCTCCAGCACCAGCGCCTTTTTCCCGTCGCAAACGACGACCCAATCGCCCTGACGAATCTTCAGCTTGGACATGCGGCACCTCCAGCTTCGACCAAAGATATGCGCCAAACGCCGACCGCGCCTTGTCTTGGATCAATTTCCTGGAGCAAACGCCCGAGAGGCCGATTCAGTTGCCGCGAAGAGCGAATAGCGAGAAGAGAGCGAATAGCGAGTAGCGAATAGGAAGCGGCCGACCCCCATTCGCTACTCGCTACTCGCTATTCGCAGTCAGTTGCTGCCGTCGAGCAGCCGCCGCGCAATCACTTGCGCCTGAATCTCCGCGGCGCCCTCGAAGATCGAGAGGATGCGGGCATCGCACAGGAGCCGCGACACCGGGAATTCGAGCGCGAAGCCGTTGCCGCCGTGGATCTGCACCGCATTGTCGGCGGCCGCCCAGGCGACGCGGGCGGCGAGCAGCTTGGCCATGCCGGCCTCGAGATCGCAGCGGCGGCCGGAATCCTTCTGCCGCGCCGCGAAATAGGCGAGCTGGCGCGCGATCATGATCTCGACCGCCATCATGGCGATCTTGTCGGCGACGCGCGGGAAATTGATGATCGGCTCGCCGAACTGCTTGCGCTCCTGCGCGTAGGCGAGCGCCTGCTCCATGGCGGCCTGCGCCACGCCGATCGCGCGCGCGGCGGTCTGGATGCGCGCCGCCTCGAAGGTCTGCATCAGCTGCTTGAAGCCGAGCCCCTCGACGCCGCCGAGCAGGTTCTCGGCCTTGACCTCGAAGCCGTCGAAGGCGATCTCGTATTCCTTCATGCCGCGATAGCCGAGCACCTCGATCTCGGTGCCGGTCATGCCGCGCGCCGGGAACGGGTTTTGATCGTCGCCGCGCGGCTTCTCGGCCAGCAGCATGGAGAGGCCGCGATAGCCGGGCTCCTTCGGGTTGGTGCGCACCAGCAGCGTCATCAGGTCGGCGCGCACCGGATGGGTGATCCAGGTCTTGTTGCCGTAGACCTTGTAGACGTCGCCGTCGCGCACCGCGCGCGTCTTCAGCGAGGCGAGATCGGAGCCGGTATTGGGCTCGGTGAACACCGCCGTCGGCAAGCACCTCGCCCGATGCGATCGACGGCAGCCATTTGCGCTTCTGCTCCTCGGTGCCGCTGCCGAGGATCAGCTCGGCGGCGATCTCCGAGCGCGTGCCGAGCGAGCCGACCCCGATATAGCCGCGCGACAGCTCCTCGGAGACGACGCACATCGATTCCTTGCCGAGCCCGAGGCCGCCGTATTCCTCCGCGATGGTGAGGCCGAACACGCCGAGCTCGGACATCTGCGTGATGATGTCGAGCGGGATGTAGTTGTTCTTGCGATGCCAGTCCTGCGCCTGCGGCATCACCTCGCTGTCGGCGAACTTGCGCATCTCGTCGCGGATCGTGGTGAGCGTCTCGTCGAGCCCGCAATCGCCGACCGTCGCCTCGTGGTGCCGGCGCATCAGCTCGACCAGGCGGGCCCGGCGCTCGACGTTGCCCGACGCCATCAGCCCTTCGAGCGACCCCGCCATGCGCTCGGCGACCGCCGCGGACGAGAGCCCGATATCGGCCGGCCGCACGATCTCGCCCTGGCTCATCGGAATGCCGCCCTGGATCTGCGCGAGATACTCGCCGACCCCGATCTGGACGATGAGCTCCTCGATCTCGCCGAGGCCGCCGCCGGCGTGCATGCGCTCCGTATAGGCCGCGAGCTGGCGGATCGCCTCGACATAGGTGGCGAGCCAGGCAAGCCCGTGGGTCGCGCGCTGCTCGCGATCGAAGATGCGGCCGACCGTGTGGGCCTCGACGCTGACGCGCTCGCGCACGGCCCGCACCGCATCCGCCAGCAGCCGTTCGGTCACCAGGGTGGCCTCGCGGGTCAGGGCGATGAGCTTGACGCCGGCGTCGCGGCGATCGGTCTTGGATAGCATCGGCGGTCTCCGGGCGGCGGTCGCGCGGCTAGCGGGTGATTCACACTACGCGTGCACTGCACAAATGCAACGCCGGCCGTGGATATTCGGCCGACCTGCCGGGAGCTTAGGCAGACATTGCCGCATAATTAACCATTTCGCGCTTTCATGACCGAAATACTACCGGCGACAAACTGTTGCCGGGGTTCGGCCGGCGCCGCGCCGGTCATGTCCTATCGGCACGTGCCCGCATGAGCACGATGTCCGGCCATTCCCATGCCGATCGCGAGCCATGCTGCCGATCCTGCGCTCCATCGCACCGAAGCGGTTCGTTTCCAAGCTGACGGTCCGCGCCCGGATCGTGGCGATCGCCCTGATCCCGGTCGCCGGCTTCCTGGCCACCGGCATCGCCTTCGTCTCCGGAGCGCGCGAGGTGGATGCCGCCTTCAGCAGCGTGCAGCGTGCGACCGCGCTCGCCGATGCGAGTCGTGAATTCAAGAACGCGGTCGCCGCCATGGAGTCCGCCGCGCGCTCCTTCGCGGTGCGTCCGCAATCGAGCTATCTCCAAGTCCTCGACGAGGCGCAGGCTTCCGCGACCGCTCAGTTCATCACCATCCGGCACCTCAGCGACAGCGCCGCCCAAGCCGGTCTCGACGGGATCGAGCGCACGCTGTCGCGGCTGCAGCTCAATTTCGGCGAGCTGCGCAAGGAATACGAGCGGGTCGGCGCGGAAAGCGAGACCGGCATTCGCGCCAAGCTGCGTCAAGCGGCGGCCGACGTCGAACGCGTCATCGATCTCGACATGTCGTGGCTCACCGACAACACCGCTCACCGGCTGGTCGCGAGCCTGCTGTCGATGCGACGCTTCGAGGCCGCCTTCATGCTCGATCGCCGCTTCGACGACCAGCAGGGCTTCGGCAACGAGCTCGAGAAGTTCGGCAAGATCATCGACGGCGTGGTGGCGGCCGAGGTCCTCAAGAGTCAAATTCGCGAGACGGTGCGAGGCTACGGCGACGCCTTCGATGCGTGGCACGCTTCGGATCGCGACATCGCCGGCCGGGTCGCCGGCATCGAGGCCGACACCGAGTTTCTGATCCGCAACGCCGACGCCACTGTCCGGCGCTCGAACGAGCAGCGCCGGCTTGCCGGCGCGTCGCTCACCCGCTCGCAGGCGCAAACGCGCAACATCATCATCGTGGTGGGCCTGGCGGCCGTGGCGCTCGGGCTGGTGGTGAGCTGGGGCATCGGCCGCAGCATCACCCGGCCGCTCGACGGCCTCGCGCACGTGATGCAGCGGCTCGCCGACGGCGACACCTCGGCGAAGATCCCGGCCACCGGGGTGAAGGACGAGCTCGGCGCGATCGCGCGCACCGTGATCGTGTTCCGCGACAAGATCATCGAGCGCGCGCAGCTGGCGGCCGCGCAGACCGAGACCAACCGCGCGCGCGAAGCACGCGCCGAGGTGATCGCCGCCACCATCGCGCGGTTCGAAGCGTCGGTCGACCAGGCGCTCGCCAAGGTGCGCGACGCCGCGGAGCGGCTCGAGATCGCCTCCACGCAGCTCGACAGCTCCGCCAACTCGGTGTCGGCGGAAGCCCGCACGGCCGAGGAACGCGCCGGCTCCGCCTCCGGCAACGTCACGGCGGCGGCCAGCTCGATCGAGCAGCTCGCCGCCTCGATCGCGGGGGTCGCCGAGCAGGCGATCCGGTCGACCGAGGTCGCCGGCCGCGCGGTGACCGAGGCGCGGCGCACGGTGCGCACCATGTCGGCGCTGGGCGAAGCCGCGACCCGCATCGGCGAGGTGATCGGGCTCATCCAGGCGATCGCCGGGCAGACCAACCTGCTCGCGCTCAACGCCACCATCGAGGCGGCGCGCGCGGGGGCGAGCGGCAAGGGCTTCGCGGTCGTCGCCTCGGAAGTGAAGTCGCTCGCCGCGCAGACCTCCAAGGCGACCGAGGAGATCGCCGGCCAGGTCGGGGCGATCCAGTCCGCCGTCGCCGACGCCGCGCAGGCGATCGAGCAGGTCAACGGCATCATCGAGGAAATGTCGGGCATCGCCGCCACGGTGGCGGCGACCGTCGACGAGCAGAACCAGGCGGTCTCGGCGATCGCCGAAGGCGTCCATCGCGCTTCGGGCGAGGCGCGCACCGGCGCCGAAGCCATGAGCCGCGTCGCCGGCGCGACCAGCGATGCGCGCGCCACCGCGGTCGACGTCAAGGCGCTGGCCGATACGCTCGCGGTCGAGGCCGAGAGCCTCGACGGCGAGGTGCGGCGCTTCCTCGCCGACGTGCAGGCGGCGTAGCGGCGTTCCGGTCCTTCAGCGTATTGCCGCGCTGGTGGTGCGCATGGCGAACCGCGACGCTAGCTCGGCGCATCGCATCCGCCGCTGGATCTGACGAAGATCGCGGAGTTCGTTGTAGCCACTCTCTCAGGACACAGCGTCGCATCCCATGACGGCGTTGCGGCGCAGCCTTGACGACCGTTGCCCCGGGGCGGCAAGTCTTCGCGCCACCCATAGGAGGATGGCATGTCGAAAACAACGATCTGCACGGCCTTGACCGCGATTCTGGCGCTGACCGCCGGCGCGAGCGCCCAGGGCTATCCGAACCGGCCGATCAACGATGGTGATTCCGTTCGCCGCCGGCGGTCCCACCGACGTGCTCGGCCGCATCGTCGGCCAGCGCATGAGCGAGATCCTCGGCGAGCAGATCGTGATCGAGAACATCGGCGCCGCCGGCGGGACGGTCGGCTCGCTGCGGGTCGCGCAGGCCGCGCCCGACGGCTATACGATCGTGCTCGGCACGGTCGGCACCCACGCACAGGGACAGACCCTGTACAAGAAACCGCCCTACAACGCGGTTACCGACTTCACTCCGGTCGCGCTGCTGGCCGAGGTTCCCATCGCCCTGATCGTGCGCAAGGACCTGCCGGCAAATGATTTCAAGGAATTCGTCACCTACGCCAAAGCGAACGACAGCAAGATGCAATATGGCTCGGCCGGCGCCGGCGCCGCGTCCCATCTCGCCTGCGTGCTGCTCAATTACGTCATCGGCACCAACATCACGCACGTGCCTTATCGCGGCACCGGACCGGCAACGCAGGATCTGGTGGCCGGACGCATCGACCTCATGTGCCAGGCCATTACCGCCGCCAAGTCGCAGATCGAGGGCGGCACCGTCAGGGCGCTGGCGCTCCTCGACGCGCAGCGCTCCCCGGCGCTGCCGAACGTTCCGACCGCGCTCGAGCAGGGCACGAAGGGACTTGAGGCCTACACCTGGAATGCGATCTTCCTGCCCAAGAACGCGCCTGCGGACATCGTGAAGAAACTCAACGACGCCGCCGTACAGACAATCAAGACGCCGGCGGTGGCCGAGCGTCTCGGGGCGCTCGGCGCCCAGATCGCCTCCGACGATCGCTCGACGCCGCAATATCTCGGCCAGTTCGTGAAGGACGAGATCGAGAAATGGGCCGGGCCGATCAAGGCGAGCGGGGTGTCCGTCGACTGATCATGACGGCGGTAGGGCCGGTCATCTGCTGGTGCGTGCCTTCGTCGACTCGTCAGCTATCGGTCTTGATGTTGTGCTCCTTGACCACCGGGCCCCAGAGCTTCATCTGGTCCGCCAGGAACTTGCGCTGCACGTCCGGGCCGCCGAGCTGCATCGTGATCTGCATCGTCTCGATGCGGCTCTTGATCTCGGGTTCGCGCAGTGTCTCCGCCAATGCATTGCTGAAACGATCGACGATGGCGCGGGGCGTGCGCCCGGCAGTGAACGAGCCCCACCAGGCGTAGGACTCGAAACCGGGGAAGCCGCTCTCGATCACGGTCGGAACGTCCGGCAGACCGGCGATGCGGGTCGCGCTGGTCTGAGCCAGTCCGCGCAGCTTGCCGCCGCTGACTTGCGGTGTGACCAGCGCGGCGCTGGCGATCGCCAGGTCGACGTGGCCCGCCAGCGCGTCGTTCATCAGCGGACCGCCGCCGCGATAGGGTACGTGCACCATTTTGACGCCGGCGCGCTGCGACAGCAGCACCATGGTCAGATGACCCAGGCTGCCGCTGCCAATCGAGCCGTAGGTGACGCTGTCGGGCTTGGCCTTCGCCGCGGCGATGACGTCCGCGAACGTCTTGAACGGACGTCCGGGATGGGTTGCCACGACGTTGGGCGCGGTGCCGATCAGCAGCACCGGTTCGAGGTCCTTCTCGGTGTCGAACGAAAGGCTCTGCAGGAAAGGGTTGACCGCGTGGGTGTCGAACACGAACACCCAGTTGCTGCCATCCGGCGGCGACTTCGCGACCTGCGCGGCGCCGATGCTGCCGGAGGCGCCCGGCTTGTTCTCGATGACGATGATGGTGCCGAGCCGCTGCTGCAGCCCGGGCTGCACGAGTTCGCGCAATCGGATCGACCGTGCCGCCGGGCGGGAACGGAACGACGATCCGGGTGATGTTGCCCGTGGCGGTCTGGCCGAGGGCAGATCGAGCGAACGGCACCGCCGTGGCGCCGAGCACGAGCGAGCGGCGCGTGATCGTGGTCATTGTGTTTTCTCCCTGGGCCGCCGGGTCGCATGCGCGGCGTTGCCGGGGACATCCTAACCGGATTCACCGGCGGCAATAAGCCCGCGGCAAAGAAAGCCTCGAGCGTCTCCGGCGAGAATACCAATCCAACGAACGAAAATTGCTTGATCGGCCACGCGGCACCCGATCAGTGCCGTGCGCCCGAGAAGTCGCGCATCACTTTGCAGCTCGCGACCCGGATGTTGCGCGTGGTGGCCGGCGTGTTGCGGCTCCTCCCGACGAAGCGCGGCTCGCCGGCGGTGATCACCGCGCCGACCGCCGCGATGTCGCCGTTCCTGATCGCCGAGAGCGCGTCGTGCTGGGTGCCGCCATCCGGCGCGTCGAGCAGCACGATATCGGCCGCCTTGCCGGCGGCCAGCAGGCCCGAGTCGAGCCCGTAGACGCGCGCGTTGCTGCCGGTGGCGGCGGCGATGCACAGCTCGGGCGCAATGCCGGCGAGGCTCGCGAGATGCGACATGGTGTAGAGCATGCCGAGCGGCATGATGCCGCTGCCGGTCGGCGTGTCGGTCGCCACGATCAGGCGATCGAACGCGCGGTGACGCTGGGCGAGCGTCGCGCACAGCAGCGTGGTGCGCAGGTTGCCGGCGGTGCAGACCTGCAGCGCCATGTCGCCTTCGACGATGATCCGCTCGAAATCCTTGTCGGGCATGGCGGTCGGTCCGCCGTTGACGTGGAACGACACATGCGGCCGCATGGCGAGCAGGTGATCGCCGGTGATCGCGCCGGAGCCCGGGATCGATGATCCGCCGGTGTGACAGGTGGTGATCATGCCATGCGCGCGCGCCGCAGCGACCAGCGGCGCGTACTCGAACGCGGTCTTGAACGCGCCGAATCCGGCCTTGGCGAGCCACACGCCCTGCTTGGCGATCTCGCCGAGGTCATTGCCGGTGAGCGTGGGCTCGAGGATGACCGAGCCGGCGTAGACCTTCATTCCGCCCGGCCGGTAGTGCTCGAAGCATTTTTGCGCGGCAACCGCGAGCGCCTTCACGCCGTCGGCATCGCGCGGCCGGCCGGGAACATGGACTTCCGACGCGCTGATGGCGGTCGTCACCCCGCCGTGCACGTAGCTTTCCAGGTAGCCGACGGTCTGCTGGCGCGGCGTGAAATCGCCGAACGTGACGTGCACATGCGAATCGATCAGCCCCGGAATGGCGGTCGTGCGATCGGCGTCGATCACGAGGTCGCAGGCTTCGACGTCCGCCGCCGGCGCGACGCCGACCGTGACAATGCGGTCGCCGTCGGTGATGATCGTATCCCCTTTGACCAAGGGCTCGTTCAGATCGCCGGAGACGATCTGGCCGATATTGACGATCGCGACACGCATGGTTCCTCCAAGTCGGACGACGGACGGCAGAGACCGGCCAGCATATCAATTATCGACGACGGGCGCTGATCGCCTCCGCGCGGCTGAAGCTGGCGGCAACCGCGCGGCCGCTACATTCGCCGCGTCGCCAGCCAGACGCCGGAGGCGGCGACGACCATCCCGACGACTTGCACGCTGCTCAGGCTTTCGCCGAACAGGATGAATGCCTCGAGCGCGGTGAGCGGCGGCACCAGGTAGATCAAGGTGGCGATGCGCGAAACTTCGCCGTGCCGGATCAGCAGCATCAGCAGCACGATCGCGGCGATCGACATCACCAGCACCGACCAGGCGAGCGCGGCGAGCAAGGTGACGGTGGGGTCGAAGCGCAGCGCCTCGGTTGCGAGCGCGAGCGGCACCACGACCGCGAGCGCGCCGACATATTGCAGGCAGGTGCCGGTGCGCAGATCCGCGCCGGCGACAAAGCGCTTCTGATAGAAGGTGCCGAGCGTCACCGAGACGATGGCGCCCAGATTGACGATCATCGGCATCGCAACGTCGCCGAGCGCGGCCACGTCGACCGTGCCGAGCCGAGGCGCCAGCACGAGCACGATGCCGATGAAGCCGGCGGCGATGCCGAGCCACTGCCGCGACGTCACCCTCTCGCCGAGCAGCGGCGCCGCCAGCAGCGCCGTGAGCAGCGGCTGCAGGGCGGTGAAGAGCCCCGCGATCCCGGCCGGCAGTCCCTGGGCGACCGCCCACCAGACGCCCGCGAGATAGCCGCCGTGCAGCAGCGCCCCCGCCACCATGCTGTGCCCGGCATCGCCCGCGGTCGCGGGCCATGGCGCGCGGCTCGCGAGCGCGATCAAGACGAGGACGACGATCGCCAACCCGAAGCGGGCGATCAGAAACGTGAATGGTTCGGCGTAGGGCACCGCGTATTTGGCCACGATGAAGCCGCTCGACCACAAGAACGCGAAAGTCAGCGGCGCGGCGCGGATGAAGAAGGCGGTGGCTTGCTGGGACGGCATGGATCGACCTGTTTGCTACAATGTCCAATCCATCCACAAGACGCCAGCGCCGCGGCTTGAAAAGTCCGCCGCAAGCGTCCTCAATTGATTGGGGCAGCCGGGGTTCTCCATGCGACGCGCCTTCAGGATCGCCATCGACGCCTTTTGGAACTTCAACGCGGACGACGGCTGGGCGATCGCAAGCCACATCGCCTTGTCGGCTCTGATGGCGATGTTTCCGTTCTTCATCGTGCTCACCTCGATGGCCGGCACCTTCGGGTCCAGCGATCTCGCCGAGAAGGTGGCGCAACTGATGCTCGCGACCTGGCCCGACGAGGTGGCGCGCCCGATCGCGCAGGAAATTCACAACGCTCTGCGGCCGCGCCGCGACGTGGTCACATTGGGTCTCATCCTGGCGATTTTTTTCGCGTCGAGCGGGATCGAGAGCCTGCGCATCGGCCTCAACCGCGCCTATGGGGTGGTCGAGACGCGCTATTGGCTTCTGCTGCGGCTCGAATCGATCGGCTACGTGGTGCTGGGCGCCGCGGCGCTGTTGGCGTTGGGCTTTCTGATCGTGCTCGGCCCGCTCCTGTTCCGCACCGCGCTGCGGCATGCGCCCTGGCTCGAGCCGCTCGAAGGCACGTTCACGGTCCTGCGCTTCGCGGTCGCCACCGTCGTGCTCATCATCGCGCTCGTGGTTGCACACAAATGGCTGCCGGCCGGCCGCCGCGGGTGGATCGAGATCCTGCCCGGGATCATCGCGACGCTGGTGTTGTGGCTGGTGGCGGGCATCGCGTTCGGCCGCTATCTGGCCCAGTACTCGGACACCTACGTGAGCTACTATGCGGGCCTCGCCTCGGCGATGATCGCGCTGATGTTCCTGTATTGGACGGCATCGATCTTCGTCTACGGCGGCGCGCTCAATGCGGCCATATTCCATCCGCGCTCGACGTCCGCGCGCGCCGACGCGACGCCGGTGGACGAGGTCTGACGCTGCGAGGCCGATGGCGATGCTGTTCTTCGGTTTGATCGCTGGCTCGACGCTCGCCATGTATAATCGGTCGTCTGCGGCTCGTGCCCGAGCGGCAGCCGCAGGGCAAATCAGGCGAGTGGCGATGCGCAGCAAGGAACCAGGTCGACGGGTCTTCAGGACGGTGCTGGCGGCAGCGGCGTTGCTCGTCGTCGCGACGCGCCGGCGCGGCCGCGCAGGACAACTATCCCAACCGGGCGATCAAGATCATCGTGCCGCTGCCGCCCGGCGCCACCGCGGACACGCTGCCGCGCATCATCGGCGAGAAGCTCACCGTCAAATGGGGCCAGCCGGTCGTCATCGAGAACCGCGCCGGGCGCCGCGTCGAATCTCGGCACCGAGGCGGTCGCACGAGCGGAGCCCGACGGCTACACGCTGCTCGCCACGCCGCCCGGACCGCTCGTGCGTCAATCAGAGCCTGTACGCCAAGCTCCGCTTCGATCCGGCCGCATTCGTTCCGGTGACGGTGATGGCGGCGTTGCCGTACGTGCTCGTCGCCAATCCCAAGCGTGCGGTTTTCGACCGTTACGGAGCTTGATTGCTTACGCCAAAGCCAATCCGGACAAGCTCAACTATCGCGTCCGCCGGCATCGGCAGCCCGCCGCAGCTCGCCATGGAGTGGCTGCAAGACGCTCGGCCGGCATTCGGCTCACGCATGTACCTTACAAAGGCTCGGCTCCCGCCCTGACCGATCTGCTCGCCGGCCACGTCGACGTGATGTTCGACAATATCGGCAACCCGCTGCAACTCATCCGGGACGGCAAGGTGCGCGCCCTCGGCATCGGCAGCGAGAAGCGTCACCTCGCATTGCCCGACACACCGGCGATCGCCGAGACATTTCCAGGCTATCGTGGTGACGACCTGGTTCGCCATCGTCGCGCCGCCCGAAGACGCCCTCCGAGATCGCCGCCAAGCTCTCCGCGGCGATCGTCGATGTATTGCAATCGCCGGATGTCGCGCACCGCCTGCATGAGCTGTCGGCGACGCCGGTCGGCGGCTCGCCGGCCGACACTGCCGCGCTCATCAAGACCGAAACCGAACGCTGGCGCAAAATCGTGCAAGCCGCGGGCATCAAGCCGGAGTGAGCATCCGCAACCCTGCGTGCGGCGGAGCACGTCTCACGCCGTCATGCGAGAAGCAAAGAGGGCCGCCCCGCCGGGAGCGGCCCTCCTCTAGATCTGCGTCGTTACGCCCGCGAATGTCAGCCGACGTAGGCGACCCGCTCCTGCGCCTGCGCCTCAGCCGCGGTCATCGGCTGCGCCGGAAGCTGCAGCACCGTCGCTTCCTGGCCCTCGCACAGATCGGTGAGCAGAACGATCTGTCCGTCCGGGAACTCGAGCGCGTCGTGATGCACCCGAAGCGCGTCCTTGTTGACTTGCCGGAAGATCGCCGTCTGGTGGTTGATGGTCTTCGCTCCCCACCCGAGCGGGCCCGATGCCATGCAGGCCGGCTCCTGGGAGAAAGCGAGCTCCGTTCCCGGCAGCACACAAACAGCGGTGCCGGCATCCTCCGGCGCGGCGAAGCCTCGCGTACCGGTGCCGAAGTTGCGCGTGGTGACCTTGTCTCCCACTTTGGCGGCACGCGACTTGACGTGGTGTAGGCTGTAGTCGCACATGGGAAGGACTCCTTCGTTAAGCCCCCCGCATCGCCCCATGTCGGTATTGCAAGCAATAAAGATGCCATTCTTGTGGCGCCGCCGCGCAATCCGCATGAAGCGCGCGTGAAATGACCTGCGCAAGCGCAGAGGTCGGCAATCAATCGGCGGATTTCGCTGACGATCCGTCCGCGGCCGCGACGATCGAGAAGACGCCGTCAGCCTGCGCTCGCCTCGACCACGTCATCGAGCGTGCGCAACCCGGTGCGCGGCGCGTTGACCAGCACTGCCATGTTGCCGGGCGGATGCCGATTCGTGCGCATCAGCTCGTGCGCGTAGGGAATCTTGCTCCAGGGAAACACGTCGCTCATGCAGGGATCGACACGGCGGTCGAGCACGAACTGATTGGCGGCACTCGCCTGCTTGAGGTGCGCAAAATGTGAGCCCTGCACGCGCTTCTGCCGCATCCAGACGTAGCGCGCGTCGAAGGTAATATTGTAGCCCGAGGTGCCGGCGCAGAACACCACCATGCCGCCGCGCTTGACCACCAGGCAGGAGACCGGAAACGTCGCTTCGCCCGGATGCTCGAACACGATGTCGACGTCGCGCTTGCCGGTGATGTCCCAGATCGCCTTGCCGAACTTGCGCGCCTCCTTCACCCAGGTGTCGTAGTCGGGCGTGCCGACCTTCGGCATCTGGCCCCAGCACTTGAAGTCCGAGCGGTTGATCACGCCCTTGGCGCCGAGCTGCATGACGTAGTCGCGCTTGCTGTCGTCCGAGACGATGCCGATCGCGTTGGCGCCGGACGCCGCCACCAGCTGCACGCCGAACACGCCGAGGCCGCCGGACGCGCCCCACACCAGCACGTAGTCGCCGGGCTTGAGGGTGTGCGGCGAGTGGCCGTACAGCATCCGGTAGGCGGTCGCCAAGGTCAGCGTGTAGCAGGCCGATTCTTCCCAGGTGAGGTGCGCGGGCTTCGGCATCAGCTGGCGCGACTGCACGCGGCAGAATTGCGCGAACGAGCCGTCCGGCGTCTCGTAGCCCCAGATGCGCTGCGAGGGCGACAGCAGCGGATCGCCGCCGTTGCAGTCCTCGTCGTCGCCGTCGTCCTGATTGCAGTGGACGATGACCTCGTCGCCGACCTTCCAGCGCCTGACCTTGCGGCCGCAGGCCCAGACGATGCCGGCCGCGTCCGAGCCGGCGATGTGGAACGGATTCTTGTGGACGTCGAGAACCGAGATCGGCTGGCCCAACCCCGCCCACACGCCGTTGTAGTTGACGCCGCCGGCCATCACGCAGACCAGCACCTCGTCCTCGCCGATCGGCCAGGTCGGCAGCACCTCGATCTGCATCGAGGATTCGGGCGGACCGTGGCGCTCCTTGCGGATCGCCCAGGCGTGCATCTTCTCCGGCACGTGGCCGAGCGGCGGAATCTCGCCGATCTCGTAAAGGTCCTTGAGCGGCGCCGCCTGCGGCGGCTTCGTCATCGCAACGGCCGGCATGGACGTCTCCCGAAACACACAAAAGAAACACACCCAGGATGTCGGCACATTCTGGCGCATTTCATGTTGCGTCGCAACAATGAAACGGACTGCGCGCTTTCCGCGCGACAGTTTCGATGCCTTGAGATATACTACCTAGGTTGCAGTGCAGATTGCCTGCGGGACGCTGGTTCCCGCCCGGCAGGGGGAGGACATCGTGATCGGAATAGACAGCATCATCATCATGCTGATCGTCGGCGCGATCGCCGGCTGGCTGGCCGGGCAGATCGTGCGCGGCTTCGGGTTCGGACTGCTCTGGAACATCGTCATCGGCATCGTCGGCGCCTTCATCGGCGTCTGGCTGCTGAGGCAATTGGGTTTCGTGCCGTTCGCCGGCTTCATCGGCTCGGTCGTCAATGCGACCATCGGCGCGGTGATCCTGCTGGTCATCGTCGGGTTCATCAGACGCTGACGGGCCAGCGCGGCTTCGTTTTGCGAAGCGGGCCGCGCGCCACCGCAAGCTCGAGGATCTGAGCACGCGAGTGCGTGAGCGCGCACTCGCGCCTAACTCCATTTGAGACTCGCAACGCGCGTGACGCCAGCGCGTGGTGCACGCGGCTGCCGATCACGCGGCCGCCGACCAAAGAATGCGCTTGCGACCGATATTGGAGTATGCTGCATTGCACAATCGCAGGGCCGAGAGGGCGATGCGATGACCGAGCCAGCGGATGGCGTGAGCCGGGCGCGCGACAAGCCCTGGATCTTCCGCACCTATGCGGGGCATTCGAACGCGCGCGAGTCGAACGCGCTCTACCGCAAGAATCTCGCCAAGGGGCAGACCGGCCTCTCGGTCGCCTTCGATCTCCCGACCCAGACCGGCTACGACAGCGATCATCCGCTCGCCAAGGGCGAGGTCGGCAAGGTCGGCGTGCCGATCTCGCATCTCGGCGACATGCGCACCTTGTTCGACGGCATCCCGCTCGGCGCGATGAACACGTCGATGACCATCAACGCGACGGCGGCGTGGCTGCTGGCACTCTATGTGGCGCTCGCCGACGAGCAGGGCGCCGCGCGCGAAAAGCTCACCGGCACCACCCAGAACGACATCATCAAGGAATATCTCTCGCGCGGCACCTACGTGTTCCCGCCCGCGCCCTCCATGCGGCTCACCAAGGACACGATCCTGTTCACCACCCGCGAGATGCCGAAATGGAATCCGATGAACGTGTGCTCCTACCACCTGCAGGAGGCGGGTGCGACGCCGGTGCAGGAGCTCGCGTTTGCGCTCGCGACCGCGGTGGCCGTGCTCGACACCGTGAAGGCCTCGGGCGCGGTCGAGCCCGGCGCGTTCGGCGAGGTGGTCGGCCGCATCTCGTTCTTCGTCAATGCCGGCCTGCGCTTCGTCACCGAGATGTGCAAGATGCGCGCATTCGCGGAGCTGTGGGACGAGATCACCGCCGAGCGCTACGGCGTCAATGACCCCAAGCAGCGGCTGTTCCGCTACGGCGTGCAGGTCAATTCGCTCGGGCTGACCGAGCAGCAGCCGGAGAACAACGTCACCCGGATCATGATCGAGATGCTGGCCGTGACGTTGTCGAGGAACGCCCGCGCGCGCGCCGTGCAGCTGCCGGCGTGGAACGAGGCGCTCGGCCTGCCGCGCTCCTGGGACCAGCAATGGTCGCTGCGCATGCAGCAGATCCTCGCCTACGAGACCGACCTGCTCGATTACGGCGACATCTTCGACGGCTCGCCGGCGATCGCCGCCAAGGTCGCGAGCCTCAAGCGCGAGGCGAAGGAAGAGCTCGCCCACATCGAGGCGCTCGGCGGCGCGGTGGCGGCGGTCGAGCAGGGCTACATGAAGCAGCAGCTGGTCGAGTCGAACACCCGCCGGGTCGAGGCGATCGAGCGCGGCGAGCAGACCGTGGTCGGCGTCAACCGGTTCATCGAGACCGAGCCTTCGCCGCTCGCCGGCGCCGCCGACGCCATCCTCACGGTCTCGCCGCAGGCCGAAGCCGAGCAGATCGAGCGGCTCGAGGCCTGGCGCAGCGCGCGCGACCAGAAGGCCGTGTCGGCCGCGTTGCGGGACCTGCGCGCGGCCGCGAAGGAAAACCGCAACATCATGCCGGCCTCGATCGCCTGCGCCAAGGCCGGCGTCACCACCGGCGAATGGGGCTTTGCGCTGCGCGAGAGCTTCGGCGAGTACCGCGCGCCGACCGGCGTCGGCCGCGCGCCGCGCAACGAGACCGAGGGCCTCGACGACATCCGCGCCGACGTCGACCGCGTCTCGCGCAAGCTCGGCCGCCGGCTCAAATTCGTGGTCGGCAAGCCCGGCCTCGACGGCCATTCCAACGGCGCCGAGCAGATCGCGGTGCGCGCGCGCGACGCCGGCATGGACGTGGTCTATCAGGGCATCCGCCTCACCCCGGCCGAGATCGTCGAAGCCGCGCGCGAGCAGGGCGCGCACGTGGTCGGGCTGTCGATCCTGTCCGGCTCGCACCTGCCGCTGGTGACGGAGGTCGTGGCGCGCATGAAAACGGCGGGGCTCGACGATATCCCGGTGGTGGTCGGCGGCATCATCCCGCCGGACGACGCGCAGGCATTGCAGCAGGCGGGTGTCGCCGCGGTCTACACGCCGAAGGATTTCGAGTTGAACCGCATCATGGCGGACGTGGTGCGGATCGTGGAGGAGGCGGCGGCCGAGAAGGCGGCGTGACGCGGCCCGCGCGATGGTTAACGTTCTGCGCAGTCGCACTGCGGCGGCGCCAGCTCGAATAATTCCAGTCTGTTGCCGGTTTGCCATAGCGTCTCTGAACGCTCAATGATTCCAATTCCTTCGACCCGAGCGGCGAGCCGTTCCTGGTCCGCCGAACGAAATACAACGGCTGCTGGCGATTTGACTTGGTGCGACCGCGCTGAGACGCTGCTCGGTTCAGACTGGCGAGCCTTTTGGGGATCGCTTGCCAGGCACCATCAGACCGAATTCGGGGGCTCACATGAGAACGATTCTTTCCACGGGGATAGGCGCTCTCGCGTTGGCGGCCGCGATGCAGCCGGCAGCGGCGGCGGATTTGGCAGTGAGGGCGCCGGTCTACAAGGCGCCGCCGCCGATCGTGGCGATATACAACTGGACCGGCTTCTACATCGGCGCCAACGTCGGTTACAGCTGGGGACGCGCGAACACCGACCTCGCGGGATCGGCCAGCGTGCAAGTCTTCCGGACCGCCGGCCCGGACCTGGTCTTCGATTCAGGCCCGATCGGCGCTGGTTTGAGCAACACCACGAATGTCGACGGTTGGGTCGGCGGGCTTCCAGGCCGGCTACAACGTGCAGCAAGGCTCTTGGCTCTGGGGAATCGAGGCCGACATTCAAGCCTCGGGCGAGCGCGGCGATCAGTTCCTGTCGTTCGTCATTCCGGCATTCGTTCCCGGCGGCGGCGCCTGCGGGGCGACGCCGGCAACAGCCGTGACCATCGGCGCCGAGCACAAGTTGAAGTGGTTCGGCACCTTGCGCGGTCGCTTGGGCGTGCTGCCGAGCGAGCGGGTTCTGCTCTACGTCACCGGCGGCTTGGCCTATGGCGAGCTGGAGTCGAACTATCTCGTCAGCGCTCGGCGGCGTCGGATCGGTGGCGGTGGGTTCGAAGACGACAAAGGCGGGCTACGTCGTCGGCGCCGGAGTCGAAGGCGGCGCTCTGGGACAACTGGACCGCCAAGGCCGAGTATCTCTACATGGATCTCGGCACATTCGATGTCGCGGGTGCGTCGGCGACGACGAACCAGCTCAACACGCCGTCGATCGGCTTCAACACCGTGACGACCTTCAACGCCAGCGCGAGCACGCGGTTCACCGACCACATCTTCCGCGTCGGTCTGAACTACCACTTTTATTCACCGGCGGTGATCGCGAAATACTGACGCTCGCCGCAACTCCAATCGGCAACGCCGCCCGCGAAGGGCGGCGTTTGCATGTCATACCCTGACGCCTGCGTTGGCCGCACCCTGTGCGGCAATTGCGCCACACCCGTTCGAGAATTGAGGCTCCGGCGCAATTCTCTGCGGTGCGTGTCGTTGACTTCCACCATGGCCGTGGCATCGCTGTACTCGGCACCCGGCGGTGATTCGTCCGCAGGTATCCGTTCGCGGCGGTGCCACTCAAAAACAGTTTGTCCAACTCGTTCGTCAGCAGGAGGCGTCTGCGAGTCAGTGCGTTTGTCCACCAGGCAATCGGAGACTCCGGATGAAAAAGATTCTCATCGCCACCGTCGGCGTGCTCGGGCTCGCGGCGGCGACCGCGCCCGCAAGCGCGGCCGACATGCGCATCAAAGCACCAGTCTACAAGGCGCCGATCGTCGACCCGTGGAACTGGAGCGGGTTCTATGTCGGGCTCAACGTCGGCTACAGCTGGGGCCGGTCCGCGACCGACGCCAGCTTGCGCAACAACACGACCGGCGCGCTGCTGTTCGCGGCCGGCCCCGGCTTCGATCTCGACGGTTGGATCGGCGGCGGCCAGATCGGATACAACTGGCAAGTCGCCACCTGGGTGTTCGGCCTGGAGGCCGACCTCCAAGCCTCCGGCCAAAAGGGCGGCACGAGCATCGCTTGCGGGGTCCTGATTTGTAACCCGCTCGCCGACACGTTCGATACCAACGTGGTGCGGGCAACCCTGAACCAGCGCCTGGCCTGGTTCGGAACCGTGCGCGCGCGCTTCGGCGCGGCGCTGGCGCCCACCGTCCTGGCCTATGTCACCGGCGGTCTGGCTTACGGCCGGCTCGACAGCGATGGTACGTTCTCCGGGTTTACGATTGCGGGTCTCGCGACCAGCAACGCATTCAGCAGCAGCGCCACGAAAGCGGGCTGGACGGTCGGAGCAGGCCTCGAGGCACGCCTGGGCGGCAATTGGACCGGGAAGATCGAATACCTCTACGTCGATCTCGGCTCGATCGAGACCAGCACCATCAACACGCTGATGGCGCCGCCGGTTCGGCTGAGCTTCAATTCCCACATCACCGACAACATCCTGCGCGTGGGCATCAACTACAAGTTCGACTCAGGTCCGTTGGTCGCGAGATACTGACCGCGGGCGACTGGCAAGCGGCGGTTTCGCTCACCCCATCCGGCGGCACTACGGTTGCGGCAGGCGCACCGGCAGCGAGCCCAACACCTGCGTCAGCGCGCTCGGGCTGAGCGGCTTGGTGAGATAGCCGTCCATGCCGGCGGCGCGGCCGGCCGCCTCGTCGGCCGCATTGGCGCGGCCCGACACGCCGACGATCGGCACGCTGCGGGCGGGGCCATCGAGCGCGCGGATGCGCCGGGTCGCCTCGACGCCGTCGATATCCGGCAGCGTCACGTCCATCAGCACCACGTCGTAGCGGCCGTGCGCGACCGCCTCGATCGCGGCCGCGCCGGTGCCGACGAAGTCCGGGCGGTGGCCGAGCTCGCTCAGGATGGTGTTGAGCACGACCCGGCCATAAGGGTTGTCCTCGGCGCACAGGACGTTGAGCGCGCGCAGCGGCGGCGCGCTTTCGGCGGCGCCCTGCCGCCGGCGCCGCACCTGCTCGCTGCGTCACCTTGTCGACGGTGACGCTGAGGCGAAAGCGGCTGCCGCCGCCCGGCTCGCTCGCGACCGTCAGATCGCCGCCCATGGCCTTGGCGATGCGCTTGACGGAGGCGAGGCCCAGCCCGGCGCCGCCGTAGCGGCGCGCGATCTGCTCGTTGGCCTGCGCGAACGGCCGAAACAGCCGCCTTATCTCGGCGGCGCTGAGCCCGATGCCGCTGTCGGTCACGGTGAAGACGAGCCGCACCTTCCGGCGCGCGGCGTTCTCCGCGGCCACCGCGAGCCGGACGCTGCCGCGCTCGGTGAATTTCACGGCGTTGTCGATCAGGTTTTCGAGCGCGGCGCGCAGCCGCAGCGGATCGCCGATCACCGCCTCCGGCAAGTCGCCGGAAATCTCCGCCTCGTCCTCGAGCCCTTTGGCCTCGGCGCGCGCCGCCAGCGAAGCCGCGAGCGCATCCGCAAGCCGGCGCGGCCGCACCAGCTCACGGCGCAGCACCAGGCCCCGGCTGTCGGGGCGTGCGGCATCGACGATGAGCGAGGTGAACAGCGCGAGGTGCTCGGCCGTGCTCTTGATCGTATTGGCCCAGCCGCGTTCGCGCTCGGCGAGCTCGGAGGAGGCCAACAGCTCGCTCAGCGCCAGGATCCCGGTCAGCGGCGTGCGGATATCATGGGCGAGATCGGCGAGCGTCGCCTCGACCGCACGCCCGCGCGGCACGGACGCGCGGCGGCGGCGGCGCGCGCTTCGCCCGGCGTGACCGCTTTCCGGCGAATGTCTTTTGCTTTCGCATCGCACCCCCGGCAGAGCTTGCCACGGCGACGCGCAGCCGGCCACAGGACTCAAGCCAGTCCGACCATCGCCCGGATGTCGGCCGGGCGCGCCCCGCTCTCCCGCAGCGCCCGCAGGGCGGTCGCGCGCGTCGACTTCGAGAGCTTTTGGCCGCCGGCGTCGAGGATCAGGCGGTGGTGGTGGTAGAGGGGTGCCGGCAGGCCCAGCAGGGCCTGCAGGAGACGGTGGACGCTGGTCGACCAGAACAGATCCTGCCCGCGCACCACGTGGGTGACGCCTTGCAGCGCATCGTCGACCACGACCGACGAGGTGGTAGCTGGTCGGCGTCTCCTTGCGCGCCAGCACCACGTCGCCCCAGGCGGCGGGCGCGGCCGCAACCGTGCCGCCCTCGCCGCTCGGACCCGAGCCGGTCTCCGTCCACGCCAGCGCGCCCGCCCGCGCGCACGCTGCCGTCGAGGTCGAGGCGCAGCGCGTACGGCTCGCCGGCGTCGATGCGCCGGCGGCGCTCGGCCGCCGCGAGCGACCTGGCCCGAGCCGGGATAGAGCGGCGCGCCGTCGGGATCGCGCGGCCATGGGCCTTGTCTCTCCTGCTCGGCAACCAGGCGCGCGATCTCGCCGCGGCTCTCGAAGCTCGGATAGACGAGGCCCTGCGCGTCGAGCCTGGCGAGCGCCGCCCGGTAGTCGTCGAAATGCGCGCTCTGGCGCCGCACCGGCTGCTCCCAGACGATGCCGAGCCACGCCAGGTCGTCGTAGATCGCCCGCTCGTACTCCGGCCGGCAGCGCGTCGCGTCGATGTCCTCGATGCGCAGCAGCAGCCGTCCGCCGGCCGCGCGCGCCATGTCGAAATTGAGCAGCGCGGAGAGCGCATGCCCGAGATGCAGGTAGCCGTTCGGGCTCGGCGCGAAGCGGAAGACCGGAGTGGTCATCGGACCGATCGTATCTCGCTCGACGCCGGCATTATCTCATGGCCGCCTCGTCGCCCGCGCGTCCGGTCTACGCGACGTGCGGCCATCCGATGGTGGCGAAAAATCGGTTGCGTCGGCATCGCATTTGGTGATGCTGCGCGCCGGTCATGTCGTTCTTCATCCACACCGAAGCCGATCTCGATGCCGCGATCGCCGGGCTCGTCGCCGCCGATCCGCGCTTCGGCGAGGTGCTGGCGCGCGCCGGGCGGCCGCCGCTGCGGCGGCGAGCCGGACGGATTTGCCGGGCTGGCCTCGATCGTGGTCTCGCAGCAGGTCTCGACCGCCAGCGCCAAGGCGATCTGGGGACGGCTCACCGAGGCGCTCGATCCGCTCGATCACGCGGCGGTGCTGCGCGCCCGTCCGGCGCGGCTGGCGCGCGCCGGGCTGTCCGCGCCCAAGATCCGCACGCTGAAGGCGCTCGCCAAGGCGATCGATCGCGGCCACGTCGATCTGCCCGCGCTGGTCGACAAATCGGCCGACGAGGCGCACGCGGCGCTGACCTCGCTGCACGGCATCGGCCCGTGGACCGCCGACATCTATCTGCTGTTCTGCCTCGGCCACGCCGACGCCTGGCCGGCCGGCGACCTCGCCCTGCAAGAAGCCACGAAGCTGCTGCTCGCCTTGAAGACGCGGCCGACCACCAAGGACATGGGGCCGCTCGCCGAGGCCTGGCGGCCGTGGCGCGGCGCCGCGGCCTGCCTGCTGTGGACCTATTACCGCGCGCACAAGCAGCGCGACGGCGCGCCGATCGCAGCCAACGGCAACCATGCGGAGGTGATGATGGCGGCTGAGCTCGACGGTCCGCGGCTCGAGCCGCGCTCGGGCGCGGCGCGCCAGCTGGTGGTGTTCCTGCACGGCTACGGCGCCGACGGCAACGACCTCATCGAGATCGGGCGCGCCTGGCAGGGACTGCTGCCGCAGGCGGCGTTCGTGTCGCCGCACGCGCCGGAGCCGTGCGGCCAGGCGCCGGTCGGACGGCAATGGTTCTCGCTCACCTTCCGCGATCCCAACGAGCGCTGGGTCGGCGCCAACCAGGCGGCGCCGGTGCTGCAAGGCTTTCTCGACGCCGAGCTGGCGCGCCGCCAGCTGCCGGCGTCGGCGCTCGCGCTGGTCGGCTTCAGCCAGGGCACCATGATGGCGCTGCATGTGGGGCTGCGGCGCGCCACGCCGCCGCTCGCGATCGTGGGCTATTCGGGACTGCTGGTGGTGCCGCCCGACGCCAACCCGGACACGCTCGCGGCCGAGATCAAGTCGCGCCCGCCGGTGCTGCTGATCCACGGCGACCAGGACGATCTCATCCCCGCGCAGGCGCTGTTCCACGCATCGAGCGGGCTCGCCTCGCTCGGCGTGCCGGTCGAGTGGCACATGTCGCACGGCATCGGCCACGGCATCGACCAGGAAGGACTGCGCCACGGCGGCGAGTTTCTCGCCCGGCGGTTCGCCGCCGCGCGTTGAGTCTCGAGCAGCGAGCGATGCAGGCTGAGACCTTTGCGCTGATCGTCGGCGGCGGACCGGTCGGGCTGGCGGCGGCGATCGAGCTCGGCTGGCGCGCGGTGCCGACCATCCTGGTGACCGAGAAGCTCACGACCGCGCAGCATCCCAAGTGCAACAACACCAACGCGCGCTCGATGGAGCATTTCCGCCGCCTCGGCATCGCCGACGAGCTGCGCTCCGAGGGGCTGCCGCCGCAGATCGCGCGCGCCTCCGCCTATGTGACGCGGTTCTGCGGCCACGAGTTCGGCCGGCTGCCGCGGCCCTATTCGGACTGGCCGACGCCCGAGATCCCCAACAACGTGTCGCAGATCGTGCTCGAGCGCGTGCTGCGGCGCTGCGCCGAGCGGCAGCCGGGCGCCGACATCCGCTTCGGCTGGCGGCTCATGTCGTTCGCCGCGCACGACGATCACGTCGTCGCCGACGTCGAGGACACGACCACCGGCGAACGCCACCAGATCAAGGCGCGCTATCTGCTCGGCATCGACGGCGCCGAGCAGCGCGGTGCGCCGCGCGCTCGGCTTTGCGATGATCGGCGAGGACGGCAGCACGCACCGCGCCTTCATGGGCGGCACCATGCTGTCGTTCTACATCCGCTCGCCCGGCCTGCTGGCGGCGAGCGGGCGGCCGCCGACCAACATGACCTGGGTGATCAACCCGCAGATGCGCGGCATGATGTATTCCCAGGACGGCCGCGAGACCTGGGTCGTGCACTACCAGGTGCCGCCGGGGACCGACTGGCGCGCCGTCGACGGCAAGGCGGTGATCGCCACGATGATCGGCGCCGATATCGATTTCGAGATCATCTCGGGCGGGCCGTGGACCGGCGGGCTCGCGCTGGTGGCCGAGCACTACCAGGCGGGCCCGGTCTTCCTCGCCGGCGATGCCGCGCACCTGTTCACGCCGCTCGGCGGGCTCGGCATGAACACCGGCATCGGCGACGTGATGAATTTGTGCTGGAAGCTCGCCGCCGTGCACGAAGGCTGGGCCGGACCGCGCCTCACCGACAGCTACGAGATCGAGCGCCGTCCCATGGGGGTGCGCAACTCGCAGCTGGGCGTGCGCTGCACCCGCGTGATGGATGGCTGGACGCTGCCGCCGGGTTTCGAGGACGACGGCGACGCGGCGGACGCGACGCGCCGCGCCTTCGGCGCGCGCATCATGGAGGAGGACACGCCGCAATATCTCACGGTCGGCATCCAGCTCGGCGAGCGCTACGAAGGCTCGCCGATCATCTGCCCGGACGGCACCGCGGCGCCGCCCGACCCATGGGACACCTACACGCCGCTCGACCGCCCGGGCGCGCGCGCGCCGCACGTCTGGCTGGCGCCCAAGCGCGCGCTCTACGACGAGCTCGGCAAAGGATTCACGCTGCTCGATTTCGGCGCGCCCGAAGCTGCGAGCGCGTTGCAGTCGGCGGCGAACGCGCGCGGCGTGCCGATGAAGACATTGCGGCTCGAGGCTCCCGACGGGCTCTATCGCACGAAGCTCGTGCTCGTTCGCCCCGACCAGCACATCGCCTGGCACGGCGACGCGGTCGATGATCCGATCGCGGTCATCGATCGCGTGCGCGGGGCGTAGATGCGATTTTGGCACGAACAAACCCAACGGGCATTTCGCCAACGAATTCAAAGGGCGAAAGCCCACAATTCATATTCACTTGTCAAACAGCCCTAATAGACAACGCTCCGCCGCCCGGGGACTTGGATTTTCGGGCGCCGGGCGTCGCCCTTTCCCCTTTTTCCTTCTCCCTTGCACGCAAGGGAAATGGAGCGCCGGGAGGCGCCGGGTGCTTGCGAGGCACCCTGGCGAACCTTGCGAGGGTCCGCCGCGCGCCTTGCGAGGGCGCGCGCACCCCAGTGACGTAGGGGTGCGGCGCCTCCCGGCGCTCCACCTGCGGCGCTTCGGCCAGGGCCACGTTCTCCCCGCACCGACAGCGCCGCTCCGCCTCGGCGTCGGGCGCTCGATCGAGCGCCCTCGGACGAAGCGAATCATTTGTTCATGATATGTTCTTTATAGGAATGTTGTCAAGGGCGGCCGAAACTCTTTAGACCATCGATTTCATGAAACCGATCACATCCAACGGTCGTCATTCCGGGACGGCGCATGAGCGCCGCCTTACGGCGCCCCCGGAATGACGGCCCCATAGGATTCGCGATTTTGCCGAATTGCCCGAGAGCACGCTGATCCCCGTACAGCGCGTGCTCAGTCCACGTTGATGCTCAATCCACCTTGACGCCGGCGACGGTGGCGATCTCGGTCCAGCCTTGCGCTCTCGGCGGCGCATGAAGGCGGCGAATTTTTCGGCGTCTCGATCGTCGGCGACGGACGCCGAGTTCTGTCAGCGCCGCCTGCAGCGCATTCGGTCTTGAGCGCGTCGTTGCTGACGCCGTCGGAGTTGCGCGACGCATCGCGTGCCGCCGTTCATTTTCGCGCACGGTGAGCGGCGGACGCCCGCCCCACCCGTAACCCCAGGATTGGGCTTCACATTTCTGACATGCCTGCCTATAAACTACGCCCCACCTGCCATATCGGCAGCCCCAGGGAGTCGGCTCGAGGTACGCTGCGGTGAACGCTCACGTATCGCCAAACGGATGGCCTGCGCTGGTGCTCAACGCCGACTTCCGGCCGCTCAGCTACTATCCGCTGTCGCTGTGGTCGTGGCAGGACGCCATCAAGGCGGTGTTCCTCGAGCGGGTGAACATCGTCGCCAATTACGACCGCGCGGTGCACAGCCCCAGCCTGGAGATGAAGCTGCCGAGCGTGGTCTCGCTCAAGACCTTCGTGAAGCCCGCGACCCAGCCGGCCTTCACCCGCTTCAACGTGTTCCTGCGCGACCGGTTCTCCTGCCAGTATTGCGGCGAGCGCGACGACCTCACCTTCGACCACCTGCTGCCGCGCTCGCGCGGCGGACACACGACCTGGGTGAACGTGGTCGCCGCCTGCTCGCCCTGCAATCTGCGCAAGGGCAACATGACGATGGCCGAGGCCCGCATGTTCCCGTCGCAGATGCCGTTCCAGCCGAGCGTGCACCACCTGCACCGCAACGGCCGGCTGTTCCCGCCCAACTATCTGCACGACAGCTGGCTCGACTATCTCTATTGGGACACCGAGCTGGAGCCGTAACGGTCGCGATCTGACGCCGGCTGAACTGCAACGCGCTGCGCGCTGATCCGACCGCCAAGACTGATCTTGCGGCAGTCGCAAGGTCATGCTGCGCGCGCGAGATGCACGGCGATCACGTCGGCCAGGCCTTCGCCACCGCGTACGCGGCGATCGCCGCCAGCGCGAGCGAGATCAGCGCGTTGTAGCCGGCGAGCGAAAGGCCGAGGAAGCGCCACGCCGCCTCGTCGCAGCGCACGACGCTGAACGATTCGAGCTGCTTTGCGAGACTGCCGGCCGGACCGACGCTGGCGCCGGTGCCCGAGCATTCCTGCGGACCCGGCCACCACTGCCACTCGATGCCCGCATGGTAGACGCCGAGCCCGGCGTTCCACAGCATGCCGGCCGCAATCGCGATCAGCGCGGCGATCAGCACCTTGCGCGAGGCGCCGAACTGGTCGCCGAGCACGACCAGCACCGCGAGCGGCACCGCGAAATAATAGGCGTAGCGCTGCTCGAAGCAGAGCGGGCAGGGCTTGAGCCCGACCACGTATTCGAAGAACCACGCGCCCAGGATGGTCGCCGCGCCCACGACCGCGATCGCGACCGCGGCCGCCGCCAACGGCCGGGAACGGATCATGCTGGTGGTGACGTCGGCCATGGGTCGTTCCGCGATCCTCGCTCACCGGGGCTCTGGGCCACATATAGCGAGGCGAATCCGGCATTGGTATGGGCGGAAATCGGGATGGGCGTTGACCCTCTGCCGGTCGCCGCTATGATCCGGCCGCCTGCCCCTGTGGCGGAATTGGTAGACGCGCCAAACTCAAAATCTGGTGGTGGCAACACCGTGCTGGTTCGATTCCGGCCAGGGGCACCAATTAGACGTTCCATGGATGTTCCCCGACGCTCAATGCGACGAGAAGATTGGCGTCGTGATCGACCAGAAATTTTCCCAAGTGGCGCTGACAGATGAGTCGAGGACTGTGGACCCTCCCCTTTCGTCCTCAGCCGAAAATATTCGGCTCTTTATCAACGCAATGCGGCATCCTGTGACGCGAAAAATTGCGTTTGATGTTGTTGAGCGCAATTGCCGCGATAGGTTCGCGAATGATGAGGACGCTCTGTACCTCTACAAGCAATTGCTCGGCTATGTACGAAGATCCAGGATTGACGCTGCCGAGACGGAATTTATAGAGCGGTTTTCTCTCATGCTTGGGCAGCAGGTTCGCCATGGCTGATGAACCGCCCAAGCCAACTTCGAAGAACGAGAAAATCGCGACGCTTATCTCGCCCGAGCCGGCCCAAGATCGTGTCGTTCAATTCCCGCAGTCAGCGCGTCACCCAAAGCCGCCGCGCCGTAGACTGGCCCCCTACATGTTCCTTGGGGTCATGATCGGCCTTGCGGTACTCTGCGCATTCGTTTGGCTCTCCGAGCCGGAGTGGTCCAAACCACCAACTCCAAAAATCATCATTCAACCTCAGACGCGATAAACCCGGTCAACCTCAACGACATGGACCACCGGTCTGCAGGGATGCGTCGCTTCCGCGCTTCCGCGACATCATCCGCGCGCACCAAGCCGGATTAGCGGATTAGCTGTACTTCACGGAGAGACAGGCACGGCATTCGAGCACGAACTGGGCGTCAACGATCTATGAGACCTTGCCTGAAATGCCGCTGTGACACCCACCAAGAAGTCCGGACGTGGTCACCAGACTTCTTGCAATGGTTCTGCTTCCAGCACCGCGGCCCCGCTTGGATTACGAGTTTGCCAGCGAGAGAATGAGCCGCACCTCACTCCCGCTTCTGCACTTCCGACCAAGTGCCAGTTGTTGGGTCTTTCTTCCAAGTGTACCCGTATTCTCGTTGGATTCCCACCTGATAGGCTCGTAAGTTGACGAGCGAAATTTTTCGTGCTTCGGCGTACGCGATTGCGTCGGGCAGGATCTTCTCGGCTATCGTTTTGTTGTATGCGATGTTTTCCACGTCCTTGACTACAAACCGAAAGCCAATCCCAAAAATCTCGCCTTTTGCGTCTTGAAGCATCATTATGTGCGTAACCTGAGGTTTCGGCTCACCCTCCTGCGCTTTGGCGGCGTCAATGACCAAAAGCGTAACGGCCAACCCCGCAACCGCGCTGACACATAGCGCCCGCCTGGAAAGAATTATGTCAGTCATCTTGTCCTTCTCATGACACTGTGTATATCCGCGCTTCACATGAAAATCGAGTGAGATAAGGATGCGGCGGTGCGAAGGTCAGGCACGGCGGAATTGCAGCGTCGGGATGAATGTGACGTCCGGAGAATGCCATGAGACTGGAAGGCGGATGCTATTGTGGCAAGGTGCGCTACATGGCCGAAGGCGAGCCGACGTTGAAGGCGCAATGCCACTGCCGTGAATGCCAATATATCAGCGGCGGCGCTCCCAACATGTTTCTTCTCATGCCGCCTGATGGCTTCAGTTACACCAAGGGGACGCCCAAGCAATTTACGCGCAGCGATCTCGAGCGCGCCGTGACGCGGGAATTCTGCGCCGAATGCGGCACGCATATCCTGACCCGGCGGCCCGGCTTGCCGGCCGTGATCTTGAAAGTCGGCACACTCGACGACCCGAGACTTTTTGGCGGCCCACAGATGGCGATCTACACCATCGACAAGCAGGACTTTCACCAAATTCCCGAAGGCTTGCCGACCTTCGAACGGCTGCCAAAGCGCTAGCAAAGAAGGGTGTGACGATGCCAATGCCGGGGTCTGGAAATCCGCGGAATGCGGCCGCGTGAAGGGCCTCTGTTGCACGCTCAGCTCGCAGGCATGAGAATGAACCGACTCTATCGCCTATGACCAGGAGGAGCGCATGATACTTCCACGTCGTCAATTCCTGCACCTGGCAGCGGGCGCGGCCGCGCTGCCGGCCGTCTCGCCCATGGCGAACGCGCAAGCCTATCCCAGCCGGACGGTGCGCATCGTCGTCGGCTTTCCGGCCGGGCAGGCCATCGACATCTTCGCGCGCCTGATGGCGGAATGGCTGCAGCAGCGGCTCGGCCAGACATTCATCGTCGAGAACCGGCCCGGCGCCGCCGCCAATGTCGCGACCGAGATGGTGGCGCGCTCTCCGGCGGACGGTTACACGCTGCTGATCATTTCGTCGAACAACGTGATCAACACCACGCTCTATGGCACCGTCGACTTCGCCCGCGAAATCGCGCCGATCGCCACCTTCGGCCGCGGCTATCAGGTCCTGAATGTCAATAATTCATTGCCGGTGAAGACCGTCCCCGAGCTCATCGCCTTTGCCAAGGCCGATCCCGGCAAGCTCAACATGGCATCACCGGGAATCGGAAGTGCCGGCCATGTCGCCGGCGAGATGTTCAAGATGATGACCGGGGTGAACATGCTGCACGTGCCGTACCGCGGCTCGGTGCCGGCGCTGACCGACCTGCTGAGCGGGCAGGTCCAGGTCATGTTCGACAACCTGCCATCGTCGATCGAGCACATCAGGGCCGGCAGGATTCGTGCGCTTGCGGTCACGCCCGCGACGCGCTCGCAGGCCCTGCCCGATGTCCCGACCATCGGCGAGTCGGTGCCGGGCTACGTGGGTGGCGGCTGGACCGGAATCGGCGCGCCTGCCAACACGCCGACCGAAATCATCGATCTGCTCAACCGCGAGGTCAACGCCGCGCTCGCCGATCCGAAGATCAAAGGGCGGCTCGAGAACCTGGGCAGCCCGGTTCTGATGATGTCGCCCGCGGAATTCCGCAAGCTCATCGCCGAGGAGACCGAGCGATGGGCGAAGGTGATCAAGTTCGCGAAGATCAAGCCGGAGTAAGGCAAGAGCTTCTATTTTCCCTCTTTGGCTGCAATGAGATCATCCCCAGTCGCCCGCCAGATGAGCATCTAAGGCGTGCCCGGCTTCGTGCCCCGGGCACCGGCGTTCGCAATCGCCTGCCACACCCGGTAGGGCGTGCACGGCGTGTCGACGTGCCTGATGCCGAGCACCGACAGCGCATCGACGATGGCGTTGACGCCGGCTGACGCCTGCACCTGCGACATTGGCGAACTCAGGCGGGTTTGATGCGGACGATCGGCCGCTGGGGCTTGCGACGCGCCACTTCCTTGAAGCCGGCGTTGTCGTACATGGACTTGGCCCCGAACCACATGTAGTCGTCGTTGGAACGAGTGGGCTTGTCGACAGGATAGGCCTCGACCAGCGTGGCGCCTTGTTTCTTGGCGTATGCAACGGCTCCCGTGAGGAGCGCCTGTGCCACACCCTGGCCGCGGTACTCGGCCGGCACAACAAAGCAGATGACTGACCAGACGGGTTGCTCATCGACAGCCTTCATGACGGGCGAGCGCTTGAGCTTGGCGTACTCCTCACGCGGACCGATGGAGACCCAGCCGACTGGGACCTTGCCGCGATAGCCGATGAGGCCTGGTGGATTGCCGGCGTCGACGAGCGCCTTGAGGCCAGCGCGATTCGCTTGAGCGCGGGTCACCCCGGGCGGCAATGGTTCGCGTGAGCCGCTGAGGCGGTAGGCCATGCACCAGCAGCCACGAGCGACCGAGCAACCTTTGGCATTGAAGATCGCTTCGAGGTCGGACCAGCGATCTGGCGTGAGAGGAGCGACTGTGAGCTTCATCGGCCTTGCCTCAGGCGCCCAACAAGAAATGCCGACCTCAGGGGCCATATGTCCGGGAGCCACTGACTGCTTAATTCAAGGGCCGCGCCTTACGTTCGAATCGCACCTCAACGCGCCAGCCCCCTTTTTGGTTCGTAACAGGCGGCTGATGCGCCGTGCCTAATCTCCGCAGCGCCGATGATCGGCCGGATTCTTCCAGGCAGGAGAAGCTCTAATCAGTGGTCCCATAATATTTCCTGGAGTATTTCCTCGACCGGGTGCGGCGTTATTCCAAGCTCTCCAAATCCGGGCATCTCCGGCGATGACACGTTATCGACCTGCATCAGTTCCACTTGATTGCGAGTGACGAGGGGACTCGGCAGCATTTCCGCGATCCACGCCAATGCGTGCCAAGCGGAGAATGGTACGGGAATCAGTCTGGGTTTGATCCCGGCTTCGTGTGCAACGGCTCGGAGAACTTCCTCGTAAGAGTAGACGCGAGGGCCACCGCACTCGTAGGTGATCGCATGCGTTTCCCTCTCCTGTAGCGCCCTTGCGATCGCCTCCGCCACATCTTCCACATAGGCTGGCTGCAACTTGGTGAGGCCGCGGCCGAACATCGGGTAGATCGGAAGCCGCCTGAGGAGCTCGAGGATGGTCGTGAGAAACGCATCGTCCGGGCCGAACATCACCGCAGGACGGATGAGTACGGCATCGGCAAACGCGGTTCGGACCGCTGATTCGCCTTCGCCACGCTTGCGGATATAGAGCGAGGGCGAGGCAATGTTGGAGCCGATTCCCGACACGTGCGCGAGGCGTTCCACTCCAGCTCGGCGCGCTTGCACGGCTATCCGTTGGGCAGACTCGACATGCACGGTATGAAACGTCTCCTGTCCGTGCTCGACGTAAAGACTGACTGCGTTCACCACACCATAAGCGCCGGCGACGGCATCGGCGACTGAGCGCTCGTCGTGAATGTCGGCCTTGACCGATTGAAGTCGCTGATCGTTAGCGCCAAAGAGCGTTTGACCCCGTTCCGGATGCCTTGATGCCATCCGAACGGAGAATTCATGCTGACGCAGATGCCGAACGACCCGGCGGCCGAGAAATCCGGTTCCGCCGAACACGGTGACGGTACGCTCGCTTGTGGCCGCCATAGTTCAAAGCGCCAGCTTATGTCGGAGCGGTCGGAGCCGGGCGATCGAGGCTCTGGATCATATCACTGTCCTCAAAGCCAGCGCCATGGAACGACTCGCAGTGTGCGGCAGGACCTCTCAAGCGCGTCGCGATCGATCTCAGTAGCGTGGTGCGCCATGATGCACAATGTCCGTTGAGCAGAACTGAGCAGTAGGCAACGTGGCCGCTTCAATGCTGCTGCCATGGATTTGCGCTGAGACCATCGTATCGCGATCGCCGGTGATGCCGGTGATAATGACTGTCGGCGTCCGCAGGTCGACGTGCGGCGTTCTCGACCGAGGAACTTGCAGATGACCAAAATGTTCCATTTATGCGATACATCGATCACAAAACGGCACATCAATCAGCCCTCCAGGTGGGCGATCGGCCGTCTTCTGTTTGAAGGCCGACGTTGGCATCCATCAAGAATGGAGTACCAAAATGCCAGCCAAATCGAAGAAGCAGCAGATGGCCGCCGGCGCGGCGCTCGCCGCCAAACGCGGCGAGCGGTCAAAGGCAAGCCTCAAAGGAGCGTCTCGCCAGATGGTGAATTCAATGAGTGAACGGCAATTGGTCGACTTTGCGAAGACAAAACGCAAAGGATTGCCGCGCAAGAAGGCGGGTTGATCTGAGGTGTTTGGAGCCCTCAAGGCATGTTGGCAGGCATGTTGGCCTAGCCGCTCACGCAACCATATGACAGCTTGGTATAAATGATCGGAGGCCCCCTATGCCCGCCGAAAAGAAGGCGCGCGCCATCGGTTTCAACCATGTCGCTCTCGAAGTCGGTGATATCGATGAGGCACTGGCGTTTTACGGTCGCCTGTTCGAATTTAAGCTTCGCGGCAGGAGCAAGACCTCCGCCTTCATCGATCTGGGTGATCAATTCCTAGCACTCCAGAAGGGCCGCACCCAACCCGCCGATGATGGCCGTCACTTTGGACTCGTTGTCGATGACAAGGAGGCCGTCCGCCGCGCTCTGGCGGAGGCAGGGGTGAAAACACTGTCCGGTCCGTTTCTGGATTTTCTCGATCCTTGGGGCAACCGCATAGAGATCGTCAGCTATGACAACGTCCAGTTCACTAAGGCGCCCCAGGTCTTGCGCGGCATGGGGTTGTCGGACGTTCGCAAGAACGAGAAGGCGATGAAGGAACTTATCGACAAGGGGATGGGCCAATCTTAACCGCTTATCGGCGGATCGTCATGAAGGCCAAGGACGTGTCATGAAGGCCAAGGACGTAATGAACTCGGTCCGTCATATCGGTTGAACCCGGCATGTCCAATTCGCGCACGCAGGAGACCCGTTCGCGCCATTCAGTTTGGCACTGTCCGGAACACCACGCTCTATGGCACCGTCGACTTCGCCCGCGAAATCGCGCCGATCGCCACCTTCGGCCGCGGCTATCAGGTCCTGAATGTCAATAATTCGTTGCCGGTGAAGACCGTCCCCGAGCTCATCGCCTTGGCCAAGGCCGATCCCGGCAAGCTCAACATGGCCTCACCGGGAATCGGAAGTGCCGGCCACGTCGCCGGCGAGATGTTCAAGATGATGACGGGCGTGAACATGCTGCACGTGCCGTACCGCGGCTCGGTGCCGGCGCTGACCGACCTGCTGAGCGGGCAGGTCCAGGTCATGTTCGACAACCTGCCGTCGTCGATCGAGCACATCAGGGCCGGCAGGATTCGTGCGCTTGCGGTCACGCCCGCGACGCGCTCGCAGGCCCTGCCCGATGTCCCGACCATCGGCGAGTCGGTGCCGGGCTACGTGGGCGGCGGCTGGACCGGAATCGGCGCGCCTGCCAGCACGCCGACCGAAATCATCGATCTGCTCAACCGCGAGGTCAACGCCGCGCTCGCCGATCCGAAGATCAAGGGGCGGCTCGAGAACCTGGGCAGCCCGGTTCTGATGATGTCGCCCGCGGAATTCCGCAAGCTCATCGCCGAGGAGACCGAGCGATGGGCGAAGGTGATCAAGTTCGCGAAGATCAAGCCGGAGTAAGGCAAGAGTTCTGTCGTCCACCGCCAATAGCCGACCATCGGCGCGCCGCAACTGCGTCGGCAGCGGGAATTCGTAATTAAATGCACTGTCACCGTAATCCCAAGCGGGTCACGCCGTGGCTTCCCCGGCGCCACGAGGCAGGAAGCCGGGGCAGACCAGCCGGCAGGTGTCTGTAGCAAAACGGTCGGCAGCAGCGGGCCGGGAGTCTTCATCCTTATCTCCCGATTGACGCGGCAAATGGTGTAGGCACCGTCCTTTGCAGGAAGTAGCCCAGTTGAGGTGGCGCTACCTCAACCAGCAGCGCAATCGTGATCACCCGGTTCGGGCGACCAAGAATTTCGTATTCCTTTGACAAGTTGATAATTGGCGCCTTTGCCGCTAGCTGGCGCGGGCGGCTCGCCAAGGGCATCTCGAGCGCGTACCTGCCGATGGCCGCGACCGTGATCAGCAACCGGGTCTTCCAGTCGTTCGTGGGCGACGCGGCGGACAATCGTCAGGTGAACCAGGTCAATACCTATGGCGGGCACCCGGTGGCCGCGGCGGTGGCGGCTCGCAATATCGAGATCCTGCTCGAGGAAAAGCTCACCGAGCGCTCGGCCGAGAACGGCGCCTATCTCCTCGACGCGCTGGGGACGCTGCAGGCGCGCCACCGGTGGATCGGCGATGTCCGCGGCAAGGGCCTCTACGCGGGCGTCGAGCTCGTCACCGACCGCGCGACCAAGGCCGTCATGCCCGCCGCGCAGATCAAGCAGATCGTCGAGCGCTGCCAGGAGCGCGGCGTCCTCGTCGGGCGCTCGGGCGGAGGCCGTCACCTGGGCAACACGATCATCCTGGCGCCGCCGCTGGTCCTGACGCGCCCGGAGATCGACCGGATCGTGACCGTGCTGGACCAGACCATCCCCGAAGTGTGTGGGGCGGCCGCGTGACGGCGCTCCGGAGCGCGGCGTCGAATGGAGAACCCGCCCCCTTCCCCTCCGTGATCACGTCCATCGAGGAGCTCCGAGGCCTTGTCCAGCCCCCGAGCGAGATGGTGTGCCGCAAGGTCATCCACCACCTCGACGAGCATTGCCGCGCCCTCATCGCGCATGCGCCATTCGTGGCGCTGGCGACGTCGGGCGCCTCGGGCGACTGCGACGTCTCGCCGCGCGGGGATGCGCCCGGGTTCGTGCTCGCGCTGGACGAGCGCCGCCTCGTCATCCCGGATCGGCCGGGCAACCGGCGCCTCGACAACATGCAGAACATCCTCGAGAACCCCCACGTGGGCCTCCTCTTCATCATTCCCGGGCTCGAAGAGACGCTGCGCGTGAACGGGCGCGCGTGGATCACGCGCGACGAGGAGATCCTCGCGCGGATGACCGTGGGGTCCAAGCGCCCGCTGCTCGGCATCGGCGTCGAGGTCGACGAGTGCTTCATCCACTGCGCGAAGGCCTTCAAGCGCTCCGGCCTCTGGGAGCCGTCGCGGTGGCCGGACCGCTCGGACCTGCCCTCGATCGCGAAGATCCTCGCCGACCAGGTGCGCGTCCCCGGCCTCACCGCAGACGCGATCGATCACCGCCTGCAGGAAAACTACAAGACCACGCTCTACTGACGCACGGGTCCCGCGTCGCCGGCCGCGGGCAGTGGGTCAATTTCCCCCGGCCTTGACACGCCGGGCCGCGGGGGGCTATGTGTTCGAGTGCGCGCCGCCCCGGTATCGGGCGGCGCATCGAGGAGACCCTGCACGCGATCGGACGCGCGGACGCGTCCCGACCAGGAGGACGAGATGAAAGCAGCCATGTTCCACGGGCCCAATCAGCCGCTCACGATCGAGAACGTCGACATCGACAAGCCCATGGGCCGCGAGGTGCTGGTGCGTGTCGTCGGCTCCGGCGTCTGCCACAGCGACCTGCATTTCGTCGACGGCCTGTACCCCTTCCCCACGCCCGCCATCCTCGGCCACGAAGCGGCGGGGATCGTCGAGGCAGTCGGATTGCAGGTGTCGGAATTCGCGCCGGGCGACCACGTCATCGCCTGCCTCTCCGTCTTCTGCGGCCACTGCGACTACTGCCTCACCGGCAAGACGCACCTCTGCCAGACCCGGCCCGTCCGCGGCAAGAACGAGCCGCCCAAGCTGTCGTGGAAGGGTCAGCCCGTCAACCAGTTTGCCAATCTCTCGGCCTATGCCGAGAAGATGCTCGTGCACGAAAACGCCCTCGTGAAGATCGACGACACGATGCCGCTCGACCGCGCCGCGCTGATCGGCTGCGGCGTGACCACGGGCGTCGGGGCGGTGCTCAACACGGCGCGGATCGAGGCCGGCTCCGCCGTCGTCGTCTTCGGCGCGGGCGGCGTGGGGCTGGCGGCGATCCAGGGCGCGCGCATCGGCGGTGCCCGGATGATCATCGCGGTCGACGTCGTGGATTCGAAGCTCGCGAAGGCGAAGGAGCTGGGTGCGACCCATACGGTCAATGCGTCCGCCGGTGATCCGGTCAAGGCCATTCGCGAGCTGACCAATGGCGGCGCCGACTACTCGTTCGAGGCGATCGGCCTCAAGAAGGCGGCCGAGCAGTGCTTCGACTGCATCCGGCCCGGCGGCACCGCGACCATCGTCGGCATGATCCCGATGGGCCAGAAGATCGAACTCGACGGCCACATGTTCCTGCGCGAGAAGAAGGTGCAGGGCTGCAGCATGGGCTCGAACCGCTTCAAGGTGGACATGCCCCGCTACATCGACTACTACCGTCAGGGTCGCCTCAAGCTCGACGAGATGATCACGCGGCGCGGCCGCCTGGAGGACGTCAACGAGGCGTTCCGAGCGATGAAGGCGGGAGAGGTCGCCCGCACCGTGCTGATGTTCGACTAGCGCTGATCGCTTCGGCACACCAGTCAGGGCCGGGCGCGCGGGTGAGTTCACCCGCGCGCCCGGCCCTCATTTCCCTCGTGCATCCATAGAATAGTTCGGTACGCTCGCGTCGGCACCTCCCGCGGTCACGCATGTGCCACAATGGCCACAGAGACGTGCGCCCCGTGCTCAGCTCGGCTCACATCGACGCGATCACAGAGCACCTCGACGGCCGATTCGGCCTCGACGCCCTCTGGCTGTTTGGGTCGGAGGCGGTCGGCTCGGCCGGGCCCTTCTCGGATATCGATCTGGCCGGCCTCTTCCGTAGCCGGCTTTCCGCGCTGGACCTACTCGAAGCCCGGCATGTCCTCGGCGCATTGCTCGGGCGGGACGTCGATCTCGTGGACCTGGAGCGCGCCTCCCCAATCGTCGCGATGCAGGTGTTTCGACATGGCCGCCTGCTCGTCGATGCGAACTCCAAGGCGCCGTCACCAGGCCGTCAGTAGTACGGCAAGCCGCTACGAGGACCTGCGGATCGTGCGGCGAGAGGCCGAGCGCGCCATGCTCGCGAGAATCCGGAATGGTCGATCGTGACGTCGTGACCGCGAAGGTCGCCACGATCGACCGCTGCCTTCAGCGGATATCGGAAACTCGTGGTGAGCGCAGCGTCGTGCTGCTGCCCGTCGAGATCGAGGATATCGTCGTCCTGAATCTCCAGCGAGCTGTCCAAGCGGCTATCGACCTGGCAACCCACGTCGTGTCGGCCGAAGGGTATGCGCTTCCCGACTCCGTGGCCGCGTTCTTCTCGGTGCTGGAGGGACACGGCATACTGGAACCCCCGCTGGCGGAGCGCCTGCGCCGGATGGTCGGGTTCCGGAACATTGCGATCGACGACTACCAGACGCTCGACGCTGGCATCGTGGAGGCCATTGTGACCCGGCACCTCCCCGACCTCCGCTTGTTCGCCGCCCGGGTGGTTGACCGCTTCGGAATCTGAGGAGCGCCGCTCGCCGTGTCCGAGCCGGGACCGGCGCCCGCTTCCGCCCGTCAGACGACGGTAAGATGGCTGCCCGGCGTCACCACCATGCGCGACATGGCCCCGTCGAACCAGCTCTCGCCCGGCTTCAACACGACGGAGGCCGACCGCACGAGGAATGACCGCGGGTCACCCGCGGGCGCCGGGGCCCCTTGATCGCGAAGCGCGCGGGCCGCCGTCATGAGGCGCCGGCGCACCTGGATGATGGCGGTGTCGCTCGTGCCCAATCGCTCGCGGGTGCGGTCGACGATGTCCCCTTGGCTCTCCTGGATGGCCTGGTCCTGCACGCCGAAGCCCGGGATGCCGCAGAACATGCGCGTGCGGTGCGCCTCCCAGTCCATCCAGTAGTCGTTGTCCCGGTTGGCCGCCGTGCGGATGTCGCCGTAGGGCTCCGAGGTGGCGGGCAAGTAGTCACAGACGTGCGCGCCCTTGCCCTGCACGTTCAGCGCGATCTCCTCGTCGGTGAGCGCGCGCTCTGGATGCCAGGTCACCATCCAGTTCACCAGGTGCGTGTCGTCCATCGGCACCCAGATGTGGGACTGGACGATCTTCTCGTCCACGTCGGTGGGGGGCATCGTGTAGAAGGGCATCAGGAACTGGGTGATGCGCCAGTACCAGCGCCCGTCGGGCTGCGTGCGCCGCGCCCCGATGGCCACGCCGTACTCCGTGTCCGAGACCTCGAAGCGCGGGGCGCGGTCGCCGGTCTCGACGGCCGCTCCCACGCCGAAGCTCGCGCGATCGATGCCGCGCGTCACCTCGGCGTCGCGATGATCGATCGGCGCGTGAAGGAACGAGATGTGGCTCGAGTCGATGCCGCCCTCCATCGCCTGGAACCAGTTGCAATCCTGGACGCGCTTGGAGATGAAGACGTTCGACTCCGGCAGGAGCGCGAACTCGAGATCGGGCAGCGCGGGCGGCGGGCTCGCGGGCCCCATGTAGGCCCAGATGAGCCCGCCCCGCTCCTCGCACGGGTAGGCCGTGTGCTTCACCTTGCTGGCGAAGCCGGACTCGGGCGGCTCGCTCGGCATCTCCAGGCACTGGCCGTCGAGGCCGTACTTCCACCCGTGATAGACGCAGCGCATGCCCGCTTCCTCGACTCGGCCGAAGTAGAGCGAAGCGAGCCGGTGCGGACAGAACTCGCCGATGAGCCCCGGCCGGCCGCTCGTGCCGCGGAAGGCCACGAGCCGCTCCCCGAGCAGCATGACCCGCTTGACGCGACCGCCCGGCTCCAGCTCCCTGGACTGCACCACGGGAATCCAGTACCGGCGGATGAGGGCCCCCATGGCCGTCCCCGGTCCCGTCTTCGTCAGCAGCTCGTTGTCGTCGTGGCTCAGCATCGGGTTGTCCCCCTGTCATCGGTATCGCGGCAATGGCGAGAGCCTAGCACGCGGCTCGCGAGTCCCGCCACCGAGCGGAGGCTACCCTGTGGCGTCGTGGCGAGGATCGGGGGGATGCTCGTCACCTTCCATCCCGCCGGGGCCTTGAGAAGCACCTGATTCATGAGAAAGCACCGCGCGCACCTCGTCCGCGAGGGTGGCCTCGATGCCAGCGGGGAGGGTCATGCGCAACGGTCTCGTGGGTTCCTCTCCAAAGCTATTTCGTGTAGTCGAAGATCTCATGCTCCTCGGTGAGAAAGATCGAGGAGCGCGCGAAGTCGACGAACTTCGACTCATCCTCGAGCAGCGCGCGGCCCGCTTCGAGGCGCTGCGCATTCTGCGGGTCCGCCGTCATCTCCTCGAAGGTGTCCCACCATACCTCGGTGATGCCGTCCCAGGTCTCCGTCATCTTGCGCGAGGCGCGAAATTTCCGCCCCACATCCTCCATGACGGTATGGCTCTGGACGTATTTCTTCGCGTGCGTCGCCTTGGCCAAGCTGCGCACCAGCGGACCATGTGTCTTGAGCCAGTATTCATGGAAGTCCTTCTCCGAAACATCGGCGCGCTTGCGAATTACGTACACAAGTTTGATCACGATGGTCTCTCCTTCGCTCCTGATGGATCTCTCCGGCACGCGGCCGCCGTTCGTTCGGAGATGGCCCGCGAGCCTAACTCCACTAGCTACTTTCCGGTGCGAAATGGACGCAGCGCGGCCTGTGTTTTCGCGGCGACGGCGTGGAGGATCCGGTCGAAATGAACACTTCTTTGTTGACGGCGACTCGGGGTCCGCGCGATGGTGAGAGAGCCGCGCGATCGCACCGGTCGCGGCGCTGCGCAGCTCACGCGGCGACCCCTCCGGAGACGCCATGGTGCGGCGAGCGTACCAGCAACGCAGTCTCATTGAAGTCCTCCTGCCCGACGCCGACAAGCTCTGGGATCCCACGTTGCGCCGGATCGACGCGCTCCTCGACGACGAGGCCCTCGTCGAGGTGATCGCGGACACGTTGGCCCGGCGCCATCCGCCAGAGCTCGCGGCGGGGGCGACTCGGCACGCCGGCGACGGTCGTCCTGCGCATGCTCGTGCTCAAGCATCTGTCCGACTGGAGCTTCGACGAGTGCGAGCGCGAGGTGCGCGGCAGTCTGGTCTACCGCGCCTTCTGCCGCATCGATGGCGAGCGGGTGCCCGATGCCAAGACGCTCATCCGCTTGAGCCATCTGCTCGACGAGGCCGTGCTGAAGGCGGTGCTGGCGCGGGTGGTGGGCCTGGCCCGGCAGCAGCGGGTGGTGCGGGGACAGCGCCTGCGCGTGGACACGACGGTGGTGGAGACGAACATCCATTATCCGACCGACAGCACGCTGCTGGCCGACGGCGTGCGCGTGCTCACGCGCACGATGCGGCAGCTCGGGGAGCGGGTGCGGAACCGGACGCGCAGCGTCGCGCGGCGGGTGTTCGAGATCGCGCAGCGCAGTCGCACGGCGGGGACCCGCGCCCGTCAGGCCGTGCGGGACGAGAGCCACGCCCGGATGAAGGGGCTGTACCGCGGGCCTGCGATGCGCGGCGCGGCGTGGGCCGCGACGCCCACGCCGTGGCCGCCCGCTTGCCGGCCCGGCCGCGGCCGCGGATGCGCCGCCTCGGCGAGCGCCTGCAGGCGACGATCGGGATCCTGCAACGCGTGGTGGCCCAGACCCGCGCCCGGGTCCTGCGCGGCGACACGCACTATCCCGAGCAAGGTGTGAGCGTGTTCGAGCCGCACACGCAGATCATCCGCAAGGGGAAGCTGGCCAAGCCGACGGAGTTCGGCTGCGTCGTGAAGATCCAAGAGGCCGAGGCCCAGGTCATCACCGACTACGTGGTGTGCGCGCCAGGGCAATCCGACCGCGATCTCTGGGTGCCGGCGCTCGAACAACACGCGGCGCTGTTCGGCCATCCCCCGCAGCTCGCGGTGGCCGACGGCGGGTTTGCCTCGCGCACGAACGAACGCTGGGCGGAAGCACACGGGGTCCGCCACGTCGTCCTGCCGCGACGGGGGAAGGAACGCCGCTCGCGGCGGCGCGGGCGGCCCTGCGGTGGCGGACCGGGAGCGAAGGACGCATCAGCGCGTTGAAACGCTGTCATGGGCTCCGTCGGTGCCGATACCGAGGGGCGGCCGGCATGCAGCGCTGGGTCGGGCTCGGGGTCATTGCCAACAACCTGACGGCCATCGCGCGGGCCCGGACCGGATGAGAGCACGACCTCGTCCGCCATCGGCCGGCCGATGGCGGCACCGCGCGGCGCCAAAGCGCCACCTGAGCGGACTTACATGGGCCGGACTCGCGCGTCCGCACCGTTCGGCGACGTCAACGGTCATTTCTGCACCGGAAAGTAGCTAGATCACGCGCGTCGGGGATCACGCGGCGCGGGCGAGGTCGTTGGGGGGTGCGGGCATCATCGTGGTCACGGACCGGCGCGGATAGTCGCTCGCTACGGTCGTCGCTTGTCCGCCTCGACGTCTTGAGCTTTCAGCGCTGCTTCGCGTTCCACCCGCGCTGGATCGGCCACCTCGGTCCAAAGAACTGACCATGCCCCGCCGGGTCCACCCAGCTTCCCGGTCCACAGCGTGCCCGCCTCATCCAGACCCAGCACCAGCCCTTCGACACCGGCGGCCAACGGGCCGGCGGTGGCTCCGGGGGGGCTGAGGAGTAGGATCTGAATCAATCGTTCCATTCGAAGCCTCCGTATTTATTCTGGCGGTCTGTGGGTGAGAGCCGCGATGACATCGGCCTTCTGTGCGACGAGCGCGGCCGTGGCCTCCGACAGCCGCTCGTAGTCGCCCTCGGCGCTTCTGCACACGACCTGAATTGTCTGTCCGCACGTGTAGCCGAGATTCTGCAACGCCACACCGAAGACGGAGTCCGGGGTCGGACACGTCTCCCACGTCAGGAAGCCGATACGGGGCACCTGCCCCACTGGCTTCGCCTCGGCGCCGAGCGGTGCGCCGAGGAGGGCCAGGAGCACGAGGAACCGAACCGCGATCATGGGGTCCCATCATCCGCGAGCGCGTTGCGGGGGGCAAGTGTCCCCGTTCGGAGTGCCATCCGACTCGATCGGCACCCTGAGGCACGCGGTGCTCGCGGATACCGGAGCCGGTGGCGCGGGCCCGTGGCCGTGAACCGCGGGCAGGCTACCTGTTCCGATGCCGTTTCTTGGCCGCGCTTCCTGCCACCGAGCCGAGCCGCCCGGAGCCGCATCCCCTTACCCGTCACCCGAATGCTACGGTAGTGCTCGATGGGACGGCGTTCCGCGCTTCTCGCCGGTCTGGTCGCCGTGGCTCTCGCTGCGATCGCCGCCTGGCGATGGGGCGCCGCCCTCACCTTGTCCCTCGGCCTGGCCGCGCCTGCCGCTGATTCCTGGATCTGGACCGACACCGGGCGGGAAGCGGTGGAAGCCGCGCGGCAACTGCAGCCGCGGGTGATCCTGCTGGACATCCACCTGCCCGACATGGACGGCTACGAAGTCGCGGCCGCCTTGCGGGGCGACCCGGCGACCCGTGACATTCCCATCGTCGCGGTCTCCGCGGATGCGATGCCCACCGACGTCGAGCGCGGACGCGCTGCGGGCTTTGCGTCGTACGTGACCAAGCCGATCGACCTCGACGGCCTTCGGCTGACGCTGGGCCGCATCGCGTCATGACGGCGACGACTGACGAGCCGTTCGTCACTCCAGCAGGCCGTTTTCAATCGCGTACCGGGTGAGGTCACTGTTTGTTCTCAAGCCGAGCTTCTGCATCACCCGGGTGCGATACGTACTGACGGTCTTCACGCTCAGAGACTGGCGGTCAGCGATCACGCCGACTGGCTCACCCCGCGCCAGGCGCAGGAAAACCTGCAGCTCGCGTTCCGAGAGCGAAAGATGTGGGGCTCGATTTGCGGCCTGGGCTCCGAGGTTTGCCGCAAGCAGTTCTGCGACGACAGCGGTGATGTACTTCCTCCCTCGAGCGATGATGCGAATGGCGGCGAGGATCTCCTCCGGGCGGCACTCCTTGTTCAGGTAGCCGAGAAGCGCCTTGACGCAGGAGGGTCGGTGCGTAGTGCTTTTCCGGGAAACCGGACAGGACGAGCACCGGCAAGCTGCCTCGGGCCCTGATCGACGACAAGGCTCCGATACCCGTCTTGAAGCGGCATCGAGATGTCCAGGATCAGCACATCGACACCGCCGTTGCGCGCGATTTCAACGGCCTCCCTTCCGTTGGAACCCTCGGCCACGACCGCGATGTCAGGCTGCTCCGAGAGTAAGTCCCGGAGGCCGCGTCGAACGACCGGATGGTCGTCGACGATGGCCACGCGGATCATTGCCGGGTGGCGAAGGTGTTGGCTGCTTCTGCCATGTCTTGGCCTTCGGGGACGTTGGTTGCCACGGGCAGCTCCTCAGCGCAGCGCCGGTGCAAAACGACCGGATGGGCCAGCTTAGGTCGAACGGCGCCATCGCAAGACGATTCGATCGGAAAAAGGGGTGGCCTCCTACACAGCGTGCTTGGAACGCCGATTGCCGTCATAACGCAGGCGTTCTTTGCGTCGAATCGATCCACCTCCGGTCTGACATCCAAAGCATCAATCAAAGGAACGACATGGCCAACAAAACCGACACCGTCAACATCAACGAACTCCTCTATCAGGCACTCGAGACCGAGTTGGGTGGCATCAAGGTCTACGAGACTGCATTGACCTGCGCCGTCAACGAGGATCTCAAGGATGAATGGGGTTAATACCTCGAGGAAACGCTGACCCACCGCGAAGTTCTGCTGAGCGTCTTCACCGAACTGGGTCTGGACCCCGACGCCACGACGCCGGGTCGGCAGGTGGTGGGACACATCGGCGCGTCGCTCGTGAAGGCGATGGAGATGGCCAAGGCGTCTGGAACGCCGGAGGCTGCAGAACTCGTCGCTGCGGAATGCGTCGTCCTTGCCGAGACCAAGGACCATGCCAACTGGGAACTGATCGGCCTGTGCGCAAAGAAGCTCTCGGGTACCGTCTCCGACCTCCTGAAGAGGCGCACGACGCGGTGGAAAAGGATGAGGACCATCACCTTTATCACACCAAGGGTTGGTCTCGTGAGCTCTGGATTGCTTCCCTGGGCTTTCCTGCGGTCCTGCCGCCTCCCGAAGAAGTTCGCAAGGTGGAGTCCGCCATTGGCGCTGCGCATGCCAAGACTTCCCGCGACGACATGCTGGCTGCCAAAGGGCAGGCGTGAATCTCCGCGTTGGATGCCGCCTGCCGAAGGCATTTGGTCAGCTCGGGAGCCAAGTGCCTTTCGGTGGGTAACGGGCCACCCGGAGCAGCACGAGCTCAGTGAGGTGTCAGCGCGGAGTCGTGCGGCGCCCGAACGTTGACCTGGGTCCAGAACCTGACGGCCCGGCGGACCATTGTCTCCAGAGCGTGCGGGTCGTCGGGCTTGACCATGTAGGCGTTGGCTCCGAGCTTGTAGCTCGCCCAGACGTCGATGTCGCGCTGCGACTTGGAAAACACCACCACCGGGATGCGATGAGTGGCCGCTGCAGAGCGTATCGCTCTCAGGACGTCGATGCCGGCGTGGTCAGGCAACGACAGGTCCAGCAGGACGACGGAGAGCCCTTGGGCGTACGTGGGGTCTGTCGAGCCAAGCAGCAAGTCCAACGCTTGCTGCCCGAGACTGACCGAGCGGACCTGCAGGTCTGGCTCGGCAGCGAGCAAGGTCTCCGTGAGTTCACGCTGAAGTTGGTTGTCCTCGACGAGGAGAATCGACTTGGGCATGAATGAATTTTCGACAGCAAGCCGAGTCGCTGATGTAGGACGCCGCCGCGGTTTGCCCCCCTGGCCGAGGGGGAGTGAAAACGAGGAGCTTGTCGCGTGCTTTCGGTCACGTCTGGTATCGGAGTGCTTCGAGCAATCGCTGCAGTTCAGCAGGTTTGCACAGATGAATGTGAAAGCCGATGCGCCTTGTGCGTTCCTGAGCAAATGCGGAATTGTCTGCCGTCAGGGCTACAAGAACAGGAGGGCGACTCAACGACGCGAGGGCCGCGCTGCCTCGAAGCCATCCAGACGCGGCATGTTCAAGTCCAGCACCGCAACCTCGGCGCGGGACTCGCGGAACACGTCCAGGGCCTCTTGGCCGTCGTAGGCAACCCGGACCTCGTACCCCTCCAAGGTCAGCAGGAGGCTGAGCGTATCGGCGGCGTCTCGGTTGTCGTCGACAACCAGCACCCGACGTGAAGACTTCTCGGTCGATGCCATGACGAGACTTGGCAAATCGCATTCTCATCGTGGAGCTGGTTGTATCGACTGCGGGCATCGAGTTCGACGAATGCCCGAGCCACTGCGCGCCTGGACTGACGGGCAGGGGGCTGCGCCATCACAGGTACGCCCTCAGCCCAAGCGCATCCGACGCCGCCGCGCCGGAAGCGGTGTTGTCGAAGACGCACCAGCGTTGCGCTGACCGGGGCCAGCGCTTCAGTTCGGCGGCCTTCGACTGCAACCAGTCCTGGCTGTAGGCCGAGTAGTACATGCGAGGCGACCCGTGCCAGCGGTGGTAGACGATGGCGTCGCCCCCATCGCCGTCCGGTCCGAGCCAGCCACCGGGCGCGTTTGCCGCCGGATGGGGTGCGGGATCGGCGGCACAGCGCCCGACGCGCAACTTGACCAGCAACCTGTCGGCGGCCCGGTGCGAACCAGGTGGCATGACGCGGTTCGCACACGACCGGTCCACCGTGCATGCCCATGAGCAGGTCGAAGAAGGTGCGAACCGGCCGCGGCTCGAAAGACCAATGAAGGGGGCAACTGCACGAGGAGCACGCCCAGGCGTTCGCCCAATCCGGAAATTTCTTCGAGAAAACGTGACAACGGTTCACGGGCTGCCCGCGGTCGCTGGTCGTGCGTGATCACGCGTGGGAGCTTGACCGCAAAGCGGAAGGCGCGAGGCGTCTGTGCGGCCCAGCGTTCGTAGACCTCGGGCCGGTGGCTCCGATAGAACGACGTGTTGATCTCGACACCGCTCATGACGGACGCATAACGCGACAGGTGGCTGCCATCGCCCGGGAAGCTTTCGGCCGTTGCGCGCGGGATGCTCCAGCCGGCGGTGCCAACGCGAACCTTGCCGATCGTGGGTGTCATGAAGTGTCGACTGCGCCGGGACCCGATGTCCGTTGACACGGCAACCGATGTGCCATTTCTACGCGATGGCGTACGCGGTACGCAGTTTGCCGTTGCAAGGCACAGTGCGATGCGTGAAATGGAGTAGATGATGGCGACCGAACCGAGACACGATCTCAGCGGCATCACACTGCTGCTGGTCGACGATCACCTGGATCGCTGGAGGCTTTCGGCGAGTTGCTGCGCAGCCTGGGCGCAGAGGTCGCGGAGGCCAGTTCGGCGAGTGAAGCGCTCGCATCGACGGAAAGGAGAGACTTCGACCTCATCCTTTCGGACATCAACATGCCGGGGCCGGACGGGCTGTCGTTGATATCGACACTCCGCGCCGTTCCCCATACCCGCGAGACGATCTGCATCGCCGTCACCGGCAGGTCGGCCCCCGAGGACCGAGACCGCATTCTTCAAGCCGGCTTCGATGCGCACCTGAGCAAGCCGGTCGACATGCGAACCTCCTGATCGACCTCATCAGAAGCGCACACCTCGCAGCATCCGCACGAGGTCGATCTGCCGGGTGACCCCCGTTTTCTTGAAGATGCCCTGGATGTGGGTGCGCACGGTGGGCAGCCCGACCTCCAGCTTGTCGGCGATGTCGTTGGGCGCCAGGCCGGCAAGCGGCCCGGACAGGATGCGGGTCTCGGCCGGCGAAAGCTTGAAGAGTGCGGCCACGCGCGCCGTGAGTTCGGCGCCGTCGGCAACCGGCAGCTCCACCATCAGCATGAATCGCGCACGGGCCTCGGCCTTGAGCTCAAGCTGCGCATCGGGCAAGGCGACCATCGTCGCGCCCACCACCTGGCCGCCGTGACCGGCCAGCCGGACCAGCAGACGCGTCGCGGTGCCTGTCGCGCACAGGCGTTGCGCGTCCGCCAGGCCGGGAGAGCATCTCTCTCCCGATGTTGAACCCTGCCATGCCTGATCGCGCCGCGTGCAGAAGATTGCAGCAAGGCGACGCCCGCCTCGTTGGCCTGCACCACGCGTTGCTCGCCATCCAGGAAGATGCAGGCCATGCGGAGGTTCGACAGCGTCGAAGAGGCGCTCGCGTCGCTCACCGCGCGCACCTGCTTCCTCAGGCGAAGTGCCTGCTGGAAGTGGGGCAGCAGATCCCGGATGGTCGCCTTGGCCGCCGGGTCGAAACCTTCGTGGCCCGGCGGGCGGTACCAGCACAGGTTGGTGAAGGGCATGCCTTCCGCCTCGTGGCCGTCGTAAAGGACGGTTCCCAGAAGCCGCTCCATGTCGTATCGCCGGGAGAAGTCGTTGAAGAACGCCGTCTTCAGGAAGCCGGCGTGGGGAAGCAACTCGTCGTCGAGCACGATCGTGCCTCGGCGCATCTTGCCCAGGCGGATCGCCCCGAGTTTCCAGGGATCGTGCTGGTGCCAGTGCGCGAAATGCTCGCGCACCATGTCGAGCGGGACGCCGTACACCTCGGCGACTCCCGCGGGCGAAGCGACCTCGGGCGCACTGAACAGGTAGCCGCTGGTGGCGCCGACGCGGTCGCCGACGGCCTTCATCGCGTTCTGCCAGCCCCCCGGCGTCAATGCGGCCTCGTAGATCAACCGCAGAATTTCACTGTCCCCCGCACGCGACCGGTCGTCCGGTTCCTCGCTCGCCTTCACTGCCATCTCGTCTACTGCTCGTCCTGACAGGGCGGGAATTTATCAGCTGGAAAGGGCGAGGCTGGTCACAGTCCCCCGGGTTGAGGAAAACGACCTGAATTCATCAAGCCTGATGAGCCCGCTGCAAGTGCGAGGTCCAGAGAATTCGGCCGGATCACAACCCACAACACGAACCATGGCCAACAAGTCCCGCGTCGTCGTTCCCTTTGCCTGATGATTGCCGCCGCGATTGCAGTGACTGCATGCGGTGGAGACCCCGGCAAGGCGACGTCGCCTGCCGCACCCGCGGCGGCGCGGCTTCCACGAGCATCACCGGAACGGCCGCCACCGGCCTGCCGCTCGTCGGCACCGTGACGGTCAAGGACGCGAAGGGCGCCACGCAAGACCGTGCCCCTGAGAACGGCGTGTACACCGTCGACGTGACGGGCATGACCGCGCCCTTTCGTTTTCCGGGCTGAAGGCACCGTCGGCGGCCAGCGGCACGTGATCCACTCGGCGGCGACTGCCGCCGACGCGAACGGCACGATCAACATCACGCCGCTGACCGACCTGGTGGTCGCCAACATTGCAGGCCAGCTGGCCGACAAATACTTCGACGACGGCAACTTCAGCGCCCTGACCAAGGCGGAGCTGGACAGCGAGGCCGGCCGGACTGCAAGAGCAAAGCTGCTGCCGGTGCTGCTGGCCCTGGGCGTCGACGCGAGCATCGACCTGCTGCGCACGTCGTTCACGCCGCTGTCCAGCGCGCTGGACAAGGCGCTCGACGTGCTGCGCGTGAGCATCGACCCGGCGACAATGTCGCGACCATCACCAACATCGTCACGCAGCAGGAGATCCAGGACAACCTCGCCGTGCAGGCCGCACAGGAAACCGCTCCCCCCGCGCTTACCAACACGACGGGCGTCGCCAGCAGCGCGACCGACATCGACCAGATCCGTGCCAAGCTGGTCGCGTTCTCGAACCAGTTCGCCAACGGCCTGCCTTCCGTCGGCGTACTGCGGCCTTACCTGTCCGCCGACTTCCTCGACCGCGACAGCAGTGCCGAAGACACGCTCGCCGATTTCACGTCCTTCGCGCCGCTGTCCAAGGCCTCGTTCACCGACGTCACCATCCGCAGCATCGACTACTCGAACCCGCAGCGCCCGGTGGCCCACGTGTCCTTCCTCATGAAGGGCGAGACCGGAACACTCATCTCCTTCGCCAAGCACTGGCAGATGGTGAAGGACAACGGCCAATGGCTGCTGCATGGCGACCAGCGCGCACTCGACATCGAACTGGTCGCGATGATGAACGAGGGTCACAACCTGAACAAATCGCAAGGCCAGACCACGCCTTCGGTGTGCCGTGAAAGCGGCTTCAGCCTGATCGTCGAGGACTACGACGACGACAACAGCGCGAGCGTGGCCTACGTGGTCGTGCGCGGCCCGGGCCTTCCGTCGGACGGCGTGCGCCTCGACAAGCCGGAGCTGGGTGCGCTATTCACCCAGCCGGCCCGCCCGAACAACGGCAACTTCTATGCGCTGACGTCGAGCTGCAACACCAACATCCGGGTCGCCGAAGATGCGATCTCCGCCATCCCCGCCAACGCGGAGTACACGGTGACGGCCTACGACGAGAACAACGCGCCCGTCGGCACGCCGTACACCGACATCATTCCCGCGCGTCCCTTGACCCTCACGGAGCTGAACGCTGCAACGTTCCCGGCGCCGACCAACTTCACGCTCGCCAACTGGGCGTCGTTCCAAGGCGGCGCGCTGAACCTGCAGATCGGGAACCTGAACCCGACCGGCCTCGGCCTGGTGGAAGGCTTCGTCGGCTACAGCAACAACGACAGCGCCGAAGCCGAGGACGAGAAGGAGGCCACGGCGCAGGGCACCATGTCGGCCGCGCTGACGCTGCCCGCGGCACCGAACGGCGCCTTCATCTGGCATCGCCGCATCGAATTCGTCAAGTGGAACAACGATTGGCGCGAGTACATCTCGTTCTGGAACGTGTCCGGACAGTGATGTGCACGGCGTCTCGACGGCTCACGGGTGAGCCGTCGCCGCCCTGACCGGCGCAACGCAGATCGACGGGCCAGCCTCGCAAGGGCTGGCCCGTTTTTATTGACCTTCGGGGAAGGGTAGCCCAGGACAGGGTGCGTTTCTTGCCTCGAGCGGGGAGGCGAACGCGGCTGTCTGATTCGTCACGCCGTGGGCATGGGTGCTGATGACGAGGACTTCACATACTGCCGTACGACAGATCTCAGCCTGTCTGCGCTTCGTTCCACACCCTCCCGCTCCTGTTCGGACATTTCCGGCCAGATCGACCGTGCGAACGCCGCCCGCTCCGACGATGCTGGGCATGGACAGCGTGACGCCGTACCGTGCGTTGTGCGAGCCGACGGGAATGATCGAACGCTCGTCCCGGAGGATGATCTCCGCCGTGCGCGCGGCGATCATGCCGATGCCGTACTGACTCGCGCCCAGGCCCTCGATGATCTGGATGTTCGCGAAGCGGACCTTGTCCTCGATGGATTTCCTGAACTCGGTGAAGGGCACACCCTTTCGCTCGAGCAGTACGGCGAGCGGCACGCCGCCGATGGTGGCTGAAGACCAAAGGAAGACGCTGAAAGTGCCGTGCTCGGCGACCACGTCCGCTTGGATGCTGTTGACCTCGACACCGAAAAACTCCGCCAGATTGACGCGGAAGCGCAGGCTGTCGATGTAGGTGCTGGTGCTCATGACCCGATCGTGGCCGCACAGGTGGCGGGTGACTTCGACCAGGGGCTCGGGAGGATTCGTCGCGACGAGAATGGTCGCACCGGGCGCCGCCTCGACCAGACGCGGAACGATGTCATCGAAAATCTTGATGTTGGTGTCCAGCAGTCGCAAACGCCCCGACGAGTCACTGCGATCAGTGGCGCCCCCGGCCTTTTCGTTGATCCCCGCCGCGATGATGACGAGAGAACTTCCCTCGATGTCGGCGTACTCGCCCTCACGAACTGTTGTGAGGCGTGACAGCGACGCACCGTCTCGCATGTCGATGGCCAATGCCTTGGCCCGTGCCCGGTTCTGATCGAGAAGAACGAGTTCACGCGCGCGTCCTCCGACGATGACCGCCTTCGCCGTGGCGGAGCCGACCGCGCCGGTACCGATGATTGCAAGCTTCATGCGGAAACCTCAACAGGAATCAAGAGGCCGAGGCGCCGACTGGGAGGGCGGCGCCGTGGCTTGAGATCAGGAATGCGGGACGCCGCCGAGCCCTGCGGTTTGGCAAGAGTGGTACCTGCCGCAGCGCGCGCTCAGGCGCCCTTGATCATCCTGAGCACCGCCTCCGACAGCGGCTCGTCCGACGAACCAGTGCCAGTCAACGGCGTCAAAGTGATGGCCGCGTTTCAGGTCGACCACTTCGAGAAGCGAATCCTCTTCACGCAAGCGGTGCTCGAACTCTCGCTGAAGGCGAAAGTTACTGGGAGACTCGTCGCCACCGACGGTCAGAATCAGCGGCACTTTCGCAGCTCGCGAAATTCGAAGAGGACTGAACAGCGCGACGTCCTTCTCCGTCAGGCCCAGTACCCTGTTGAGATAGCACAGGCGGATCGGCTCAAGATCGTAGAGACCGCTGATGGCGCATCCGCCCTTGACTGCGTTCGCGGGCGATCCGAACCGTGTCCAATCGGTCCCTGCCAACACGGCCGTCAGGTGCCCTCCCGCGGAATGCCCGGAGATGAACAGTTTCTCGGCACTGAACCCCAGCTCGCCCGCGTTCTTGTGGAGCCACGCCACAGCAGCCTGGTTGTCATGGACGATGTCAACCATCTTGACGTGCGGAGCCAGCCGGTAGTTCACGATGGCGACGTTGACGCCATTCGACAGGAAAGGCCTGGCGACATAACTGAAATCCGATTTGTCGAGAGACTGCCAATACCCGCCGTGGATGAAGAACGAGCAGAGGTGCTTTCGGCGTTCCGCAAAGAAACGAGTCAAGCTCTTGACCTGGGTGGTCGCCGTACTTCAGGTTCTCTGATGGCTTTGTCTCGCGTCGAAAAGCAGTGCTTTCTTCTTTCCACCGCGCAAAAATGTCGAGGTGATTCGGGATGCCCGCCCGAACGTTGTACTGAGCATCCAGTTGGCTTTGATCGAACTCTCTGAAAACATTCATGTCAGCTGGCTTGAAATAAGCGAAATCAAGAAGACACAATGCTATGAGCGCGGGGCGCGAGGCGTCCGTCGTGATATGACAGTTGTTGTTGTGGAAGTGCCATGTTCGGAAAGAGCGAGACCGTGATGACTATCAGGACATTCCGCGGCCCGTCGGCGGAATGGCCGGCGATCTTCCTGCCCACCACTTCATTCCCGACCATCGGCACGACCGTGCTCAGCTGATCTATGCGGTGTCGGGAGCGATACTGGTGAACGCCGAGTCAGGGTCCTGGATCGTTCCACCGCAACGTGCGGTCTGGGTACCCGCCGGCACTGTTCATTCGATGCAGACCCTGGGCCAGACAGCGCTCCGTACCCTCTATTTTCGCGGCCCGACGTTGTCCCGGCGTCCTTTGAGGCATGTTCCGTCATCGCCGTGTCCTCGCTTCTGCGGGAGCTCATCGTTCAAGCCACCGAAATGGAGGTTGAATACGATGAATCCGGGCGCGACGGCCTCGTTGTTCGTCTGATGCTGCTGGAGCTCAAACCGGCACACATCGTCCCCCTGCATCTCCCGCTGCCCAAAGATCCGAGAATCCTGAAGATGTGCCGTGGAATACTGGCGGATCTGATTGACGACTCCACCATCGAGGTCTGGGGCAGCCGGGTCGGCGCGAGCGGCAGAACAATCATTCGGCAGTTCCAGTCCGAAACCGGACTCTCCTTCCGTCAATGGAAGCAGCAAGCCCGGTAATCGGCCATTCAAATGCTGGCCGAAGGCGCGACGGTCTCCGATGCGGCCAGCATGTCTGGTTATGAAAGCCCCAGCGCCTTCAGCGCAATGTTTCGGCGCGTCCTCGGCGTTTCGCCATCCGACTATTTCAAGGACAACGAGGGATAGTGCGGAAACGCGGTTGTCACTTTGGCGACATTGATCGGCATTTGGAGGCTGCAACGCTCTTCATTGCCGCCAGTAGAGTTCCCTTTGATCTGCTCACCAAAGGGGTACTGAATGTCGATTCTGGAAAATATCCGATCTCAAGGGCTGGTTGTTCCCGACCTGGCGCCCTCTAAGTCTCTCTTCGCACCGTATTCGCTGAACAACGGCATCCTCACCGTCTCGGGGACAGCTCCCGTTCAAGGCGGGAAAACTCGTGGCGGCGGGAAGCGTTCCTGAAGAGACCTCAGTCGAGTTGGCTTGTGAAGCGGCTCGGGCTTGTGTCATCAACATCCTGTCCAGCGTCAAGGCTGCGACCAACGGTGACTTAGACTGGGTCGAGGCCTTGATTCGACTGGGTGGTTTCGTCGTGACGTCGGCAGGCTTCCATGATGCGCCGTCCATCGTGAACGCTGCGTCGGAACTGATGGTCAGCGTATTCGGAGATCGAGGCCGACACGCCCGGATCGCCATCGGCGTAGCCAGCCTTCCGTTCAACGCATCCGTGGAAGTCGAGGCGACCTTCAGCATTCGAGCCGCGTGATGGGTGGATTCGCGGATGTGCTCGTCGGCCTTCAATACGGTGACGAGGGGAAGGCAAAAGTCGTCGACTGGCTCGCGCCTGACTACGATGTCGTCGCACGTTTCAACGGAGGCGCGAACGCTGGACACACCGTTGTGTCCGAGCACGGAACCTTCAAGTTGGCTCAGGTCCCATCGGCGGTTCTGCATGAGGGGAAGACTCTCTACATTGGCTCCGGCTGCGCGGTGAACCTCGTCAAGTTGGCGGCCGAGATCGAGGCGCTCAAGGCCGCCGGAATCGAACTCGACAATCGCCTGTTCATCAGCGCAAACGCCTCCCTCGTCCAGCCGCATCACCTGGTCCGGGATGTCATCGAGGGGGGCTTGCTGGGGAGCACCGGGAACGTCATCGGACCTTGCTATGCGGACAGGGCGATGCGCCTGATTGGCGGGGTGCGGGTGGGGCTGCGTCTGGGGGATCTCATCCGCAACCGCCAATCCGCCATTCAGTCGATGAAGGGAAGCCTCAGCCAATGCGTCCTGCAATTTCCTGGCCTGTCTGCCCCGTGGGGAAGTGACGACCTCCTTCGAGCCTGGGCGACGGTGCCGGCCTACGTCGTGGAGGATCCTCAGTTTCTGACTCGACGCGTCCATTCGGGGGCTCGAGTTCTCTTCGAGGGTGCGCAGTCTGTTCAGTTGGATGTGGGCGCTGGCGAACAGCCCTTCGTCACATCGAGCCATACGGATCCCGGCTACGCGTATGTCGGTGGTGACTTGCCCTGCAAGTTTCATCGAAAGACGATCGGCATCGTGAAGGCGATCGCATCGCGCGTGGGGGCGGGGAAGTTTCGTGCCGAGTTTGGAGGGTCTCGCTCGGAGAGCTACTGCGCTCACGCCGCGGCCAATGGCATCGGCCGGCAGTATGAACTCGAGAACTTCGACGCCGCGAAACTTCTGAAGTCACATGACAGCTTTGAAGTGGGCATCGCCTTGAGGATGCTGACGAATGAATACGGAACGGGAACTGGCCGACCCGGGCGAGTAGGGATGCTCGACATCCCTCGCTCTGTGAAACCATCGAGCGCTACGGTGTCGACGAGATATTCATCAACAAGATCGACTGCCTGACGATCTTCGAAGAGTCGGCAAGCGGATCGATTCCGGTCGTCACCCGCTGCAACTCGGATTCCGATTTGACCGTGGGCACTTTGCCCGCGTTCGGTCAGATCGAGGTCGACGAGGCTCGCGCGGGCCGGCTCAGTGCGCCACTCAAGGCGTTCCTGGATTTCGCACGCGTCAGTCTCGGATGCGAGATTCGTGCGGTGGTCGTAGGGCCGAAGAGAACCGACACCTTGGCGATAGAAGGAACTTGAATGAACGAACAGAAGCCGACTTTCCTGAAGAACGACGTGGTGCGACGCACGGATCTGGCGTGGGAAGACTGGCCAGCAATCCACGCCTTCCTCAAGGACGAGTTGATCTGCCACCTGGCGGTCAACAACAATGAAGCGCCGTACGTCGTGGCCCTGAGCTTCACGTTCACTGGAACACAGTTCCTGCTCCATTCTTCCCGGCACGGGCTGCTCGCGAAACTTCTTCGCGAACAGCCCATCGTGACGATTCAAGTCGACCGCGCTGTCGCGCTGCTGAAGGCGCCGAAAGGCCAGAACACGAGTCTCGAGTACTACAGCGTCATCGCGCGATGCGAGACGAACTTCCGCGACGTTGTGGAAGACGTACATGCTCATCAGATGAGGGCACTCGGCAAGTTCCGACCGGAGAATGACTACATTCCGGTGGAGGTCGCAGCAGCGGCACCGATCGTTGCCTACCAATGTACGGTTCTGGAGATGACCGCGAAGAAGAGAATCCTCGCGGACGGCCAGTACTCACCGCCAGGTCTTCCGAAAGCGCCTTACCTGCGCTATCCCTTTCCGAGCGGCGCCTGCATCAGCGGGCTCGGGCCAGATGCATTCGACGAGATGCGCTTTCGAGATCCGAACAGATCGACGTGAGTTCTTTTGGCCGCCGAGTTTCCCCGGCGGCCGACACCGCGCCCTTGACGAGCGCTGAACATTGCGAAGCCAGATGCACGTCATGCAGGCGTGGTGTCAGGGGCGAGCGTGTTCAGTTGCTCGTCTTTTTGCATTTAGGTGACGTTCAATCCATCGTGAAATTCTTGTCGCTCGAACGAGCATCGAATTGATGCACGCGAACGGAAGCGAAAAGCATGCAGCACCAGCTTGATGATTTCGCGCACCACAAAGGCGAAAGGACTAGCATAAACCCCATGATGATTTCTCTCGTCGGTGGAGGTTGTCATTTACAAAGCAGTGCACGTCATTTGGAATGGACGCCATCAGGACGGAAGTCAATAACGTGACGGACGGACGAGCGAAGTGAAGTTCCTTCGCAATCCCCTCCAACTTAAGGACCCCTTCCAAATGTCGAAGCACACCTCAGCCGCAAGCCGTCTCGAACGGCTGCCCGTATGCGGCTATCACCGATCTCTTTTCGTTGTCATCGCCTTGGCGTTCTTTTTTGACAATCTGGACTTGGCCATGATGACCTACCTTCTGGGGTCGATCAAAGCCGAGTTCGGGCTGACGACGTTCCAGGCCGGAGTTGTTGGGAAGCGCCGGCTTTCTGGGCATGGGAATTGGCGCCCTGACGTCCGGCATGCTCGCCGATCGCTTCGGCCGCAAGCCCGTCTTCCAGTGCAGCATGCTCATCTGGGGCGTGGGCAGCTATCTCTGCTCGATCGCGCCGGACGCGGTCACGCTTGGCGTGTATCGGGTTCTTCTGGGCATCGGGATGGGCATGGAGCTGCCTTTGGCCCAAACGATCTTGTCGGAATTCATTCCTGCGAAGAAGCGCGGCAAGTATCTGGCATTGATGGACGGAAACTGGCCGATCGCGTTCATTTGCGCCGGCGTGATGGCGTATTACGTACTGGCCGCCTTCGATTTCGACGACCAGGCCGTGCGGCGGTCCCGCGCATCCGCCCACGGTGACGATGATTTCATTCGAGGGCGCGCCCGGCCCGGCGGCGCCCGCCGCGCGGATGCGGACGTAGTAAACGCCGAACGGAACGCCGGGGACGTTCAAGCTCGTCCGCCCGGTGAGGACCGCATTCGCGCAGGTTGCTCAGCCCCGGCGCGCTGCCGGCCTCGATCAGGTAGTTGGACACGGGGTCGCCCGTCGCCGGTGGCGTCCATGACAGGAACACCGTGCTGACCGCTCACCGTCGCAGCCAAATTGATGGGCGCGCCAACGACGGCGCTCGAGTTGACCGACGCCGTCCGCATGCTGCCGCCGGCGCTGAAACAGGACGCGTCACCGCTGCCCCCGAAGCACTGCGCCAAATCGGCGGTGGGCTGGCCGCCAAACGACGCCGTCGTCGGTAGCCATCGCCCCCATCGGCAACGCTGTAGGCGCGCTTGGGCTGGTTCCGCACGCCGCAGCCGCGACAACCGCGATGGCGCCGAGGACGCGTCCGAACCAACGACCGTGAATCAATGAAGTCCTGAACATTTTTAGCCTCCGGAGCTGAACAATCCGACCGAGATGCGGAAACATGTTAACAGGAGATAATTCCTCATGTTCATCACTCGTCTGCTGGCGGCCGTGCTTCTGACCGGATCCGCGCGGCGCTGGCGCAGACCGCAACCGATCCATTCCCGACGCCCATCCCCACGACGGACGGCGTGATCAAGGTCAGGTTGCGGAGTTCGCGTCACTTCCGGACGTCGACGGTGCCGCCGCGCGCATGATGCTCCTGGTCGACGAGCCGGGCACGCGTCGTCTCTTCGTCAACGACATGCGCGGTCCGCTCTACAGCGTCAGTTACGACGGCCAGACGGTGACCGCCTATCTGGATCTTCGCGATCCCCGACTGGGGCGTGAGCGTGCAATCACAAGGCAACGAGCGCGGCTTTCAGAGCTTCGCGTTTCATCCCCAGTTCAACCGCCGCGGCGCGCCGGGCTTTGGCAAGTTCTACACGCTACACCGACACCACGCAACACCACGCCGCCGCCGGACTTCACGCCCGGCGGCGGCAACAACACGCACGACACGATTCTGCTGGAATGGACCGCGAAGGATCCCGCCGCGGCGACCTATGACGGCGGCGCCGCCGCGCGAGCTGCTGCGGTTCGAACAGCCATTCGCCAATCACAACGGCGGACATGTCAGCCTTCAACCCGCTCGCCTCGACGCGCGATGCCGATTTCGGCCTCCTCTACGTCGGCGTGGCCGACGGCGGCAGCGGCGGCGATCCACTGAACCTCTCGCAGAACCTGAATTCGGCGTTCGGCAAGATTCTGCGGATCGACCCGTTCGGCGCCAAGAGCGCCAACGGCAAGTACGGCATTCCCGCGCGCAATCCGTTCGTCAACGACGGCAAGGCCGAGACGCTCGGCGAGATCTACGCCTACGGCGTGCGCAATCCGCAGCGCCTGTTCTGGGATTCGAAGACCGGCAGCATGTTCGTCGCCGACATCGGGCAGAACATCGTGGAAGAGATCAGTCCGGTGACCGCCGGCGCCAACCTCGGCTGGAATGTCTGGGAGGGCAGCTTCAGGTACGTGAACCGCACCGTGAACACCGGAGAATCCGCGCGGCGACAAGAGCATGACCTACCCGGTCGTCGAGTACGGACAGCTCGATCCCCTTGCTTCCAGGGGAACTCGGCCGTCACCGGAGGCATCGTCTATCGGCACAATGCCATTCGACAGCTGGCGAATCTCCTCATCTTCGGCGATAACCCCAGCGGCGAGATCTTTTACGTGAGCGCCGACAAGCTGCCCGAACGGCGGGCAGGATGCGATCCGCCGCATTCTGTTTGACGCGAACGGCGAGTCGAAGACGCTGCTCGATCTCATCAAGGAAACGAACGCCAAACAGGGCAAACCACCCGCAACGCGCGCCGATCTGCGATTTGGGCTCGGCCCCGACGGTCAGGTGTTCGTCTTGAACAAACGCGACGGGATGATTCGTCTGCTGGTTGCGGACGGGTCGCGAACGACGAGATCGCAAATCCGGTAGCCACGATGAGGACGGCGGCGGATCGACGGCCGCAAATGGCGCGGGCGGAAACTCGCTCTCATGCGGCGGAACTTGGTGCGTCGCTTCTCGTTACTGCATCGTTGTCATCCTCCTCGTGGTGTGCGCGGTTTCACGCTCGGCTCCGGCGCAGCAACTCGCTGGCGTGGCCGACCTGCCGGCGCTCAATATCGTCGCCCCGCCAGAGTTGCAGGCCGCGGCCGCGCAAATCGAGCGGCTCGATACAGTCCACGTTTCTGTCGGTGATGCGACTGGTTGGCCTTCGTCACGCGGGGCCGCCCATCAACGTCATCCTCGTCGCCGAACAAACCGATCTCGCGCGCGAGACACCGGCGTGGATTGCCGGTTTTGCGCAAACCGGCTCCAGCACCATCGTGCTGTTTCCGGCGCGAACGCCGTCCTATCCGCACGACTCGATGGAGGCGCTGCTCCAACATGAAGTCGCGCACATCCTGATCGCGCGCGCGGCCGGCGGCCGTGCGGTCCCGCGCTGGTTCCATGAGGGACTTGCGCTCGCGGCCGAACGCACCTCGCGGTTCACCGATCAAACGCGTCTGGCGATCGCCGTCGTCTCTTCCCGTCACTCGATGCGCGCCATCGACGCGGAATTCGACAGCAGCAGCGGGGCGGCCGCGCGTGCGTATGCGGTGTCGGGCGCCTTTGTGCGCGATCTGCTGAGTCGTTATGGGTCGCAGATGCCCGCACGGCTTCTCGGGCGTCTGTCCGAGGACGACACTTTCGATGCGGCGTTTGTCGCGGCGACCGGCGCGACGCTCGACGATGCGGAACGGGCGTTCTGGCGCGACAGCTGGTGGTATCAGGTGATTCCGTTCGCCACCAGCTCGCTCGTGATCTGGATTGGCATCATGTTTCTCGCGTTACTTGCCGTGCGGCGGCGGGCCGAGCGGCGAGCGGCGTTGCGGGCGCTTTGGGAGGAGACATCGTTACCAGACCGCCCTCAAGGGACGTGAGGATGCTTCGTGGTCTCGAGGCCGAGCTTCTTCAGCACGTTGCGGTATCTCGGGTGATCACGAAGCCCGTCGTAGACCGGATCGACGCCGAAGTAGATCGCGTTCAATCGGCGCATCTCGCAGGCCCTTTCCAATTCGTCGAGCGCGCCGTCCTCGATCGTTGAGCAACGCTCGCCAAGCGCGCCCGGCGCCAGCTGTGCTCAACTCGTCCGCGCCAGTCGTCGGTCAATTCCAGGAGTTTTCGCAGCCCTCCGCTGGTGCCGCCCTCGCGAACCGCCTGTTCCAGCACGCGCGAATGGGGTGCGAAGAGTTCCTGCGCGAGTGCATGCACCGCTTCTGGCCCCCGGCCCGTCTGGAACAGCGCCTTGCTCCGCCACTCCCACGCGCCACGTTCGTTGTTGACGATGCGGAGTGTTTGATCGGCAGCGGCGATCGCTTCGGGGTATCGACGATCGAGGTAGAGGATGGACGTGCGTATCGCATGCCATCCGACTTCGTACGGGCGACGCGCGAGCGCGCACGTCGATCTGCTCGAGCGCCTCGGTCTGGCGTCCAGTCGCGGCGAGCAGCATCGCATAGGCAGGGCGAATCCCTTCCGAATCGGCGCGAGGCGTATCGCTTCGCGGAGGTGGTGTTCCCCTTCGACCACTGCCAATCGTGGTAGAAGAGAAACAAACCCAGCGTTCCGTGACAGTCCGCACACCCTGGATCCAAAGCGACTGAGCGCTGGGCCGCTTCAACCGACAGCGACTGCCCCGCCGGTCGCAGTGCCGAAGATGCGGCGACGGTGCTGGTCTTGTTCAGGGCATGCGCAAGGCCTGAATACGCTCGCGCGTTGCTCGGGTCCAGTCTGATGGCCGTTTGCAGTTCGGCGGCAGCGCCGGCATCGTTCCGCTGCCGCAAGAGTTCCATCCCTCGATCCAGCGCCGCCTGGCTCGCCGCGCGAACCTCGCGCCGCTGATACCAGTTCCACGCGAAGCCTCCCGCGACGGCGAGCGCGAGCGAGTCCCATGGCGGACGCCAGCGACAGCCCGCCGCAATCGCCTTGGCAACCGCCCCACGGCGGGGTGTGGCAGCAACGTCGCGGCGTTGGTGGTTGCGGGCGTCGGCTTCGACAGCGCTCGTCGTCGACGAAGTCGTTGATGTCTCCGTCGGCGCGCGGGATCGATGCGCCTGACAGGCCCGACGAGGCGATACCCCTTGCGCGGCACGGTCTCGATCGTCACCGTGTGCCCGTTGTTCGAGAGCGCCTTGCGGACGGCGGAGATCTGCTGATTGAGATTGTTCTCCTCGACGGCGAGGCCGGGCCAGACGGCGTTGATGATGTCGTCCTTCGAGACAACGACATCGGGTCGCTCGACGAGCGCGAGCAGCGTGTCCGACGCCTTCGTCGTCAGCCGAATCACCTGATCCCCGCACACGAGCCGCGCTTGGCTGGGCTCAAAGCGGTAAGCGCCGAACTCGTAGGAGAGATTTTTGTCCATTCCCGTCTTTCAGAACGATTTCAGACAGATTTCAGAACGGGTTCAAGACTTTTGCGGTGCAGGCGGATTCTACTGCCGGGGAGGGATCCCGGCAACGGGGTTTCGTCCGGAGTGCGAGTTGGTCATGCGGACGAAGATGGTACGCGTAGCAGGAGCGGTTATCGCCGCGGGTTGGTTGGCTTTCAGTGGAATGGTCTCCGCGCAGTCGGGAGACCTCATCTTCCAGGTCGGACCCGCAAACATTACGTTTGCCAGCAATGCGGGCGTGGAGATCTACAGTGGTCAGGGCGCACCGGTCACCAACGCGGTAGGGACCATCGTCGGGACGGCCAACTTCATTCGCGTCGAAAAGGATCCCGCGCTCCCCTATCTGCCGACCGTGTTCGAGGTGAGCGCACTCGGCGCGAGTTATGTCGTCACCGAGATCCGCTCGCAAGACGAGACGCTACGTCGTGCCTTTGGCTTCAGACGGGGTCCTTCGGGACCGACAGACTTTTTCGACGCTGCCGTTATCTCTGTTCGCGGAAGCGACGGCCCTCACAAGCTTCGTCGTCGAAAGCGAGGCCGCTGAGTCTTGCGCCGACCGATGCCTCCATCGATCATGCGTTCTTTAACACGCAAGCCATCAGTCAGACCACTGTGGGCGGTACGATCCTGTCTTCGCGCTCGAACAGTCGATGGGACCAGATCGTTGGCCCTGGTCAATCGGTTCCGGTCGGAGAGAATTTCAATATCAGCGCGGCGAACAGCACGCAGGCGTTCGTGGTGAATTTCCTCAGGATGCCGGATCTCCAGAGCGGCGCGGTCGTGACGTGCACAGCACCGAACGTGTGCGGGTTTGCCGGGACTGGGTTCTTTCAGGGACTCTTTGGCTCCGCAGAGTCGCTGTCGCCGGCGATCTTCGCGATCCCGGCGAACGCGGCAAGCAGAACCAACGTGACGAGTGTGGCGACAGGAATTCCAGCTCCGGCGTTCGGCTGCCCGCCGGCGGGCCCGCCGCCCCCGCGCGGCCTGTTGGCAACCCAGGTGGGTCAGGACCTCACGTTCGATGGGAGTCCGTCGCGTGTGCGAAGAGTTATGAGGTTCGCGCGCGCTTCTCCGACGGAAGCAACTTCGACATTAACGTGGGTGACACGACGGAAATTTCTCGCAGTCGTCGAAAGCGTGGTGGCCTTTGCGGTCACGTCTGTCGGCGAGGACGATGTCCCAGGTCCATTTTCCCCATTCGAGCCAGTCATGCTTCGGCGGTCTCCCCGGACCAGTCACGTGTCAATGCCGCGCTGGCGAACACGCGCGTCAACGCTGCGGCGATGTCACCGTCGCGAACACTTTCGTGACGAAGGCCTTGTCCTCGAGCACCTTTTTGTACGCCGGCACGCGCGCCGACTGCTCGTCCCACGCCGTCTTGAACTGCGCCGGCAACGTCAGTTGCTTGGCTCGATCGAAGGCGGCGATCGATCGATCGAGCTTGCCGGCCAGGTAGGCGACGAATCCCACTCTCATGTGCTGTGCCGCATCCAGTGGTTGATAGACCGCCAGCTTCTCGGATCGCGTCAGCGCCTCGGCGAAGTTGTTGTCCGCCAGCGCGCGGCTGAACGCAGCACTCTGGTTGATGCCCATCTGAATGTTCAACAGTCGTCGCAGCTCGTGCATCGGGTCGGGATGATCGTCGACGTTCACGAACACATACCGATCGTTGTTGGTGTTGCGGCCACCGGCTTTGCGCACGACGAGGATCGACGCCGACTGACGGCCGCGACTGTCGCCGCCCGCGTCGTCACCAGCTTTCAAGGCGGCGAACAGCTTCTCCGCGAGTTCGTCGGTGGTGCTCTCGAACGCGCGGCCCATCGCCTCGACGACGTGTTGCCCGACGAGGATGTTGCCCTGCGCCGACCAGGTCTTGCCCTTCACGTGGCCGCGCCAGGCGTTGGCGGCATCGCCGGTAAACACGGCGACATTGCCCTTGGCGTCGACGATGGCCACCTGCCGCGCGTCCTTTCGCGGAAAGGTGTCTTCGGCCAGGAGCTTGTCGAGCACCTGTTGCGCCGTCAGGCCTTGCCGCAGCAGCTCCAGCGCGCGCGGCCCGTAGCCCACGTTGACGCCTGCCTGTGTGGCAATGGCACCGATACCCGCATCGGCCCAGGGCACAACGGCTCCGACCGCAAAATATCTGGACGCGACCGCGACGCCGAGATCACCCGTGACCGGATCGATCGCGACGATCGAGAACGTGGCGTTGGCCGGTATCGCCGGCACCAGGACCAGCGCAAGGAGGAGAATGAGTCGTCGCATGATGGCCTCCAACAGTGCCGGCCCATCGTATCGCACGTCATCATTCATCCGCATTCCCGAGGGCGATTTCCTCATGGGGAGCGACGAAGGACAGGCCGACGAACAGCCCGTGCACCGCGTCTGGGTCGACACCTTCGCGCTCTCGGTTTACCCAGTGACCCGCGAGCAGTTCGCCGCGTTCCTCGAGGCGACCGGTCACGACGCTCCGCGCGACTGGGCGAATCGGACGCGGCTGACCCCGGTCTGCCCGTCGTCGGCGTGAGCTGGCTCGATGCTCAGGCATATTGCGCGTGGCGCACGCGAGGCGGAGAGCCGGTGCGGCTGCCGACAGAAGCGGAGTGGGAGCGCGCCGCGCGTGGTGGTGTGGAAGGCGCTCGTTACCCGTGGGGTGCCGATATTCCAGACTGGATTCCTGCCGCCGGCCACGGTCCGCTGGCTGGCCCGTGGCCAGTCACCCTCGGAAGACCGAACGGCTATGGTCTCTTCGGTATCGGCGCCAACATCCACGAGTGGTGCGCCGATTGGTACGCGCCGGACTTCTACGCCGTGTCGCCGGATCGCAACCCCGCCGGGCCGCCGGCCGGGTTGCGGCGCGCGTCGCGCGGCGGATCGTGGCGGCACGCCGTGACGATCAGCCGCTCGGCGGCACGAAGCCGTCTCGACCCATCATTTCGCTACGCCGACTACGGTTTTCGCCTCGCAGCAACGGGGAGACGCCGGTTAGCGCGGGGGGGTCATCAGCGGGGGGGGGGGTCAGGTCACGAAAAACGAATTCTGGTAATTTTTGCACGCGCCGTGCAACCTGTTGTTGGGATAGACGTTATGGGTCGCCGGCGGCAGTAACGCCGGGCGCCGCCGGCGCGGTGAGGTGCCGCCATCCGCAGTTGTTGCGTACCTGGAGAGGCGCAGAGTGCGAAATTCGTTTTTCGTGACCTGACCCCGCCGCCGCCGGGTCCCCCGTCGCCCGCCGCCGATTTCACTTCCCGATGGTCGCGCTCTTGACGTAGTCGAGCTTCGGAAACGACTTCATGAGGTAGGCATTGCCTTCCGCTTGGACGCGGGCCTGTTCGGGTCCGGCACCTTGGGCGCGCCTTCGCCGTATCCCGTGTAGATCTTGTGACGACGTCCATTCCGCTCGTCACTTGCGCCGAACGGCGCGAAGCCCATCGCATCGAGGTTGGTGTTGTCGCGGAAATTGATGAACACCTGTGTCGTGCGCGTGTCTGGCGAAGCCGCCCATCGCGTAGGTCACGAAGCCGCGGCGATTACTCTGCACCACCTTGTCCGCCGGCAGGCGCGCGTTCCGCCACGGGGTGGCGATGGCGGGCGTGCCGTGAATGCCAAATTGCACCATGAAATTGGGGATCGCGCGGAAAAAGCGGATGTCGTTGAAAAACCCGTTCTTGACGAGGTTGAAGAACCGGTCGGCGCCGTGCGGCGCCCAGTCACGGTGCACGGTGATGACGAACGGGCCCGGCGCTGGTATCGAAGTTCGCGGTGTAGACGGCAGGCGCGGTTTCCTTGAGCGCCGCGGGGTCGCGCAGCGCTGCAGACCGCCGTCTGCTCTGTCGTCACGCTCGCGGCCGCGGCGAGCATGACCACGCCCATGACCGCCACACCTGCTGTTGATCGAAATGTCATCCGTCGCTCCTTCTCGCCGATTATATGTGTGCACACGTAAGACGCATCGCAGGCGTACGCGAGATCTCACGCCGGTCACTCGATGTTACACTCCCGGTTGCGCCGCGGAGGGAAGGTCAATGAAGACCAGCATCTCGCTTCTCGCGATCTCGGCTGCCTTGTTCGCAGCCTCCTGCAGTAAGAAAGACACGGGCACAAGCCCGACGGCTACCGCCCCCACCATGAGCTTCTTTGTCAGCAGCCGCACCAGCGTCACGGGGAATCTTGGCGGGCTCCGCGGTGCCGACGCCATTTGCCAGAGCCTGGGCGCGGCCGCCGGACAGGGCGCCAAGACCTGGCGCGCGTATCTGAGCGTCGAACGGGACGCCGACAACGGCAACCAGCCGACCCACGCGCGCAGTCGCATCGGTACCGGGCCGTGGCACAACGCGGCCGGCACGATGGTCGCCGCCAACGTGACCGAGCTTCACGCCCGCACCGGCGACGCCGCCGTCTTCCTCGACGAGCGCGGTCAGCGCATCAACGGCCAGTGGCCCAATTCCCCCTCACCGGTCGAGCACGACATTCTCACGGGCTCGAACGCCGACGGCACCCTGCTCGCCGGCGCAACGTGCAGCGACTGGACCTCCGATGCGGCCACGGCCACCGGTCAAGTCGGCCACTCCGACGGTCTGGGGCCGGGCGGCAGCACGGCGGGGGCGTTGTCGTCATGGAATTCGTCGCACACGACTCAGAATTGCTCGAACACCGCTCCTCGTGGTGGCGCTGGGCGCATCTATTGCTTCGCGCTAGTGGTCCGACCGCGGCCGCAGATTACGCGGATGAACCGCCGCAGATGGACGCAGATGACGCGGATGGTTTAGCGGCAGATGGACGCAGATGACGCAGATGCAGCAACTCCCCAGCCATGAGGTCGTTGGCACGCGCGTCGGCCATCTGCCGACCCACGACATGGTGGACCTGTGGATCGCGGTCACGTCGGGGATCGTCAAGTACGGGTTCGCGATCGAGTACCGCGATCTCGAGCCGCCGCGCACCGGCATCTTCGACGGCCAGCGCATCGTCATCGATCCCGACGTCGGCTTCGAGATGCAATGCTTCCTGCTGTTGCACCTGTTTGGCCACTCGGTGCAATGGGTGGCTCCGTCGATCGAACACAAGCTGGGCGATCTGCAGAACACGCGAGGACCGTGCGCGATTCATGCAGGTGCTGCACGACTACGAGTTCGAGGCCGCAGGGTTTGGGCTGCAGTTGCTGCACGAGCGCGGCGTGGCACAGCACGATCAGTGGTACAGCGATTTCGTCCACACGGACTGGCGATACGTCGAGCGGTATTACGAAACCGACCAACTGCCGCCGTGGGCAGACTGTGTCGTGAGCGGGTGCTCGATCATTCCGGCACAACCGATTCCACCTCTGAAGCATCGGCAGGTCGAGGTCCGATTCGCGTTTTGAAACTCCGCCGCGGAGGCGCCATTCGACCTGTGCGCGGATCGTGCGCGTGGCGCGCACAGAGATCGCGACACACGGCGCGCCGCGCGCGAGCGGACGCAGAGTTGGTGCCGAGCGCTGGATTAACGTGTGTCGACGTCGAACACGTAGAGCGTCGACTTGTCGTCCTCCGGCATGAAGTACCGCGCAGGCCGGTCGCGCTCGGCTCGATCCATGACGGGATTGTGTGTCATGTCGAGCCCGCCAGGGGTCCAGAGGAGAAGCGGAACCTGATGCACCGGACGGCCGTCGCGAAGGTCGACGAGGTCGATGCCGCCCAGGCGAAACGGCGCGGTGTCCGGCGCTTCTGACGAATCTCCGTCACGCCTGTGCAGAGCATGCGACGGTTCCCGACGTATTTGCAGTCCTGATAATCGACGTAGTGCGAGGTGTTGAGCGTGCGCAGCCGCTCGGGCCGGGCATCGGCATTGGTAATCTTGCCGTTGCGGCCCAGCGTCCAGCGATAAAACCGCCGCGACCCCCAGCTCACGCCGTGGAGCGTGTGGTCGTCGGTATTGTGAACGATCGCGCCAATGTGGTCGGCCACGCGGAAGACTTCCGACGGCTTCATGGTCACGGGATCGACGCGGTAATGATCGATCGACTGTTCGGCCGATACTCGGCCACCGGCACCCAGATGTCCTTGCCGTCGTAGTCGATTCCACCCGGGTGGTAGATCGTGCCTTCGCCGAGCGTGAGGTCGGCCAGAAGGTGACCGGCCAGGTCCATCTTGAACAGATGGCCGACGCCCGCACCCGCATCGCGGTCGTAGCCCTCGCGAGGCTCCGGAAAGCGCCTGGTCGGCACGCGTACTTCAACCGACGACACGAACAGCGTCGTCTCCGATCTTCACCATGCCCTGGGGATGGTAGGTCGTGAATGCGATCGGCACAGACGTGACCGACGTCCAGGATGAGTCGCGCGTGAGTTTCACGACGCGTTCGGCAATCGCTGGCCGCGTGTCTGCAGCGACGACGCGGATGGCCGTCACGCTCACCGCCGACAGGATGAGCGCTCGCATCATCGGACGTCGCCGGCCGGGACGGAGGTCGGGGCGGGGACGGAGGTCACGCGGCTGCTCAGAAGATCGCCAGCGCGTTGACCGGGAAGCCGGTGCCGCCCGTCACCGGCACCGGCGCGACCGTCAGCATGAACTCCCAGCGATTCAGCTTCGCGGCCGTCTCGGCGACCGCTTCGAGATCCTGGTTGTCGAGGATGTCGATGCCGAGCGCGGTGATCGCGAGCGTGTGGACCGGCAGGTTGATGCCCTCGACCAGCGACGGCGTCACGTCCTGCGCGTCGTCGCTGCCGAGGAACGACGACGCCGCGCTCCTTCAGCCACGGCGCGACCGACGCGTGGATAGCCGGCGGCGTTCCGTCCGACCGCCCACGGACCGAGCTTCGCGCGCCGCGCCCAGCGGCCGGTGCGCAGGAAGATCGCGTCGCCCGGCGACGACCTTGATGCCGCGCCTTCTTTTCCCACGCTTCGAGATCCTCGACGAAGACCGGCGTGCCCGGCTCGAGGTACGGCAGGTTCTTCAGCCGCGGGATGTCGATCAGGATGCCGCGCGTGACGACGCCGTTCTTCAGGTTCTGGATGCCCGAGCTGCGTGCAGCCCTTCTCGGTGTTGACCTCGTCGCGCGCGTAGCCGTTGTAGGTCTGGTCCTTGTAGAGGATGTGGCACAGCGCGTCGATGTGGCTGTGCGCGTAGCCGTGATAGCTGCACGCTGTAGGTGTCGGTCGAGAGCCCGCGGTTCATCGTGTGCTCGAACGGGCTCGGGTTGTCCGGCGCCGCCTCTTTGAGCGGTGGATGCGCGAGCGACACGACCGACGCCGCTCTTCGACGAGCGCCAGCGCCTGCTTGCGCTTGGCGTCGGTGATCAGGTTCGCGGCGCCGAGCTGATCGTCCTTGCCCCAGCGGCCCCAGTTCTTCACCTGGTGGAACAGCTGTCGAACTCCTCGGCGTTCCGCGGAAAACGGGCGGCCGACGGCCCGGGCGACAAGATCGGCGGACCCTCCGGTTGTGGTGATCCCGGCGGCGCGGTGCCTGGTTGCTGCGCCAGACCGGAACCAGCCAACGCGACTACGATCGTCGTGAGCATGAACGTCTTTTTCATCGGTACGCCCTCGAGACGAGCGCGATTCTACCCTGCAGCGCCGGCGGAACCTCACCGCAGCCAATCCGTCTTCTCTTGAGATGCCGATCCTGATTCAGGATCTCAGGCTCGCCCTGAGACAACTGTGGCGGCGACCGGCGTTTACGCTGACGGCGGTGCTCACGCTCGCCATCGGCATGGGCGTCAATGCCGTCGCGTTTACGGTGGTCAACGGGGTGTTGTTCAGGGGATCGGCCACGCGCGCCGCGGCCGGATGTCGGACGCATCCAGACGACCCCCGGCGGAGACGAAGGCGGCAATGCCTCGCTGGCCGAGTATGCACGCTTCGAAGACGCGACGCGCGGGGCGCTGGAGCTCGCAGCCGAAGGCCGCCTGTCCATGGCGTGGCGACACGATGGCATCACGGAGACAGCCTGGGTGTTGTTCGTGTCGTCCAGCTATTTCTCCGTGGTCGACGCGCAGGCGATCGCCGGTCGCGTTGAGGTCAGCTCGTGCGGCGGGCCCGTGCGCCATCGGTGGTGATTGGCGAACGGTTCTGGCGCACAAAACTCAACGCCGCCTCGTTAACGGGTCTGACGCTGCGCCTCAACAACATCGACGTCAGCGTCGCCGGCGTCCTGCCGGACTCGTTCACAGGCCCCGCCGGACTCTATTCCCCCGACGTGTGGCTGCCGCTAGCCGAAGTCGCGCTCTTCAACACGTCGGCCTCGCTGCAGCAACGCGACGACCGGTGGCTCTTCGTCTTCGGCCGCTTGCAACCCGACGCGAGCGCTCCGCAGGTGCAGAGTCGCGTCGACGCCGCGGTGGCGGCGATGGCGCACGACTGGCCCGACTCACACGCTCAGCGAGGCGCGCGCTTCCGGCTATTTCGAGAAGGCAACAGCGAGCTGCGCGGGTTGACCACCGCCTCTGCCATCGCAATGGGCATCATCGGGCTCGTGCTGCTCCTGGCCTGTTTCAACGTTGCCAACCTATTACTCGCGCGCGCGATCGAGCGGGAACGCGACATGGGTATTCGCGCGGCCATCGGCGCAAGCTCGACGCGATTGATGCGGCTCGTGCTGACCGAAGGATTTGTGATTGCCGGTCTGGCCGGCGCCGCCGCCGTGGTGATCGCGCGGTGGACGCAGTCGCTCGTCGGCTCGTTCGCCATCCCGATCGAGCAGCCGCAGCACATCGAGCTCTCGCCGGACGGCACCGTCGTCGGATTCATTCTGCTGCTGGTGGTTATCGCCGGCGTCGTTCCGGGATTGTGGCCCGCGTGGAGTGCGGCCCGTGTCGATGTCTTGCGCGTGCTCGGATCCCAGGGAGCGAACGCGGCCGGTGGACGGCCGTCTCCCATCCGACGATGGCTCGTTGGGCGCTCAGATTGCGGGCTCAACCGCGTTTCTCGCCATCGCGGCGCTGTGCGTCGCAATCGTACGGAAACCTCTCGCTGGCCGACGTTGGGTTCGACCGCGACCACTTGCTCGTCGCGGAGTTCGAACCGGCCGCGCACGGGTACGACGCCGTTCGCGCCGAGCGCTACGTCGCGGCGTTGGTCGCGCGCGCACGAGCGTTACCCGGCGTCAGCGACGTCGCGATCGCCGACCGCGCGCCGTTCTTCATCGGCTTTGAACGGACGACTCCCGTCTCCTCCACAGGTGCCGCGTGCGAACCCGCGGCGTGCCCCGCGTACGCGACGATGGCGGTTGGACCGGGTTATTTCAGCACGATGGGGATTCGGATTGACGGGACGCGAGTTCGTCGCCAGTAGCGGATTGGCCGAAGTCATCATCAACCAGCCGCTCGCACGTCAGCAGTGGCCCGATGGCCGCGGTCTCGGCGAGACCCTCCGCCTCGGCGATCGAGGAATCGTCGTCACGGTCGTTGGCATCACGGCCAAGACGCACACGCGCGGTCTCGATCGCGAGGCGCCGACGCTCTATGTCCCTCTCGGCGCCGATCAGCTCGAAGGCGGGCTGACGCTCGTCGCTCGCACGACGATGCCGCCCGTATTACTCGTGCGGCCGTTCAGGGACGCGGCCGAAGCGCTCGATGCCAACGTCTCGATGCTCGCCGTCAAGACGATGGAGCAGCGCATGGCGGTGCAGCTGTGGCCGTTCCGGACGGTGAGCTGGCTGTTCTCGATCTGCGGCGTGCTCGCACTCATCCTCGCGACCGTCGGCCTCGCCGCTGTGATGATTCACGCGGTCAACCGGCGTCTCCGGGAATTCGGTGTGCGCGTGTCGATCGGCGCGACGCCTCGCGACCTCGTGTCGGACGTGCTCAAAAGCAGCGTCACACTCCTCTTGCCGGGACTCGTCGCCGGCATGTTGATCGCCGCCGGCCGTGGCGCGGCTGGCGCAAGTGGCGCTGATCGGCGTGAATGTGCTGAATCCTTCCACGTATGCCGCCGTCGCGCTGCTCCAATGCGTTATTGTGATCGCCGCGTGCATCAGCCCCGCGCTGCGCGCGTCGCGAGTCGATCCGCTTGTCGCCCTTCGATCGGAATGATGCTCCGGAGCCGGTCACCCGATCACAGCTGCGATCGACCACCTGCGCGCGTTCGCCGTCAGCCGCACGCTGTTCCCACCGACGACCCTGTCGCGCGCGGTCGAGCGACTCGGCTTCGTCCAGGCCGACCCGATCCGCGCGCCGGCGCGTGCGCAGGATCTGACGCTGCGCCACCGCGTTGCGAACTATCGTGCAGGCGACTGCGAGCGACGCTACGCGACGCTCCCGCGTCGAAGAGGACACCTTCATCAACTACGGTTTCCTGCCGCGCGCCGTGTACACGTTGATGCAGCCGCGCCGCGGCATGCGCGGGTGGTCGCGTGGTCGCGCAAGGCAAGGCGCAGATGCTGCTCGACTTCGTGCGCGAGCGCGGCGCTGTCCATCCGCGCGAGGTGGATGACGCGCTTCGCGCACGGCACGGTGACGAACTACTGGGGCGGTTCCTCGAGCGCCACCACCCATCTGCTCGAGCACATGCATTACTACGGGCTGCTGCGCGTCGCGCGGCGCGAAGGCGGCATTCGCATCTACGCGGCGGCGCGAGCAGCACCCGCCGCCGACCGGACGCGGTCGCGCGACGGCAGCAGGTCGACGCCTCGTGGACGTCGTCGTCGGCACCTACGCGCCCGTGCCGGCGCCGAGCCTGTCTCGCCTGATCAGCCGGTTGCGCTACGCGGTGCCGCAATGGCGCGGAGAGCTGAACGGCGCCTTGCAGCGAGCCGGGCAGCGACTCTCGAGCACGCGCGTCGACACGATCGATTGGTATTGGCCGGCCGGACGAGCGCGTGCCGGACGACGTCGCGACCGACAGCGTGCGACTGCTCGCACCCTTTGATCCGGTCGTGTGGGATCGATCGCGCTTCGAGCTGCTCTGGGGCTGGGCCTACCGCTTCGAGGCCTACACGCCGGTGCCTCAACGCAAGCTCGGGTACTACGCGCTGCCCTTGCTGTGGCGCGACCGCGTGATCGGCTGGGCGAACATCACGGTCTACGAACGGCGCGCTCGTCCGGACATCGGCTACGTCGCGTCACCGCCGCGCGAGCGTGCCTTCAAACGCGAGTTGACCGCGGAGCTGGACCGCCTGCGCCTCTTTCTGGGGCCGCAGATTACGCAGATAACGTCGCCGCAGATGACGCGGATGGTGAAGGGCCGCAGATGACGCCGATGACGCCGATGGTCAGGGCCGCAGATGGACGCAGATGACGCAGATGGTGAAGGGCCGCAGATGGACGCAGATGACGCAGATTGTCAGGGGCCGCAGATGGACGCAGATGACGCAGATGGTCAGGGGCCGCAGATGGACGCAGATGACGCCGATGGTCAGGGCCGCAGATGGACGCAGATGACGCCGATGGTAAGGGCCGCAGATGGACGCAGATGACGCAGCTGGTGAAGGGCCGCAGATCTACGCCGATGACGCAGATGGTGCAGGGCCGCAGATGGACGCAGATGACGCAGATGGTTAGGGCCGCAGATGCACGCAGATGACGCCGATGGTAAGGGCCGCAGATGGACGCAGATGACGCCGATGGTTAGGGCCGCAGATGGACGCAGATGACGCAGATGGTCACGGCCGCAGATGCACGCAGATGACGAAGATGGTCACGGCCGCAGATGCACGCAGATGACGCAGATGGACGGCCGCAGATGCACGCGATGCGCAGAGACGCCCATGGTAACGGCCGGACGCCGACGTCTGGCGTACTGAGCTCGCCCACGCGCGAGCTGGCCCGCGGAGTCGAGCGCATGCGCGTGTTGCGCGGGCCGCAGATCACGCATGCGACGGAGCCGCTGAAGACCGCAGATGAAGAAGCGGCGATGCACGCACATGACGCAGATTCGTCTTCCAATCTGGCGTTGCACAAGGGCATGACGGAGAACGGCTGGGCGCCCACGTTTGGCCGTTGCTCGCCACGCGCGATCGGCGGCGCGACGACGGGTCGAGCGGCGCCTGCCAGACCTACCGGACCTGCCAGGCGTACGCCGACGCACCAGACGCACGCCGACCCACGCAGACCTGCGCCGACTTGACGCAGACCTACCTGCGGCCTCAACCATCTGTGCATCTGCGTCATCGGCGGCCTTTAACCGTCGGCGTCATCGGCGGCGCTTTCCCCATCGGCGTCATCGGCGGCGCTTCCCGATCGGCGTCATCGGCGGCGCTTCACCATCGGCGTCATCGGCGGCGCTTCACCATCGGCGTCATCGGCGGCTCTTTCCCATCGGCGCAATCTGCGGCTCCGTCGACGTCTTTGGACGTGCGGCGTCATCGTCCAGCGTCTGGAGCACGTCGCGCCAGGAGAACTTCTTCCCGCGGCCGCGCACGTAGTAATCCATCCACGCCATCTCGCTCACCGACTTGACCAGCTGATTGCGCGGGTCGGGAATGCCGTGCGTCGTGCCGGGATACATGAACAACTCGGTCGGCACGCCCAGCTGCTTGAGCGCCATGTGGAGCTCGATCGACTGCGGGCTCGGCACGCGAGGATCGCCCTCGACGACGTGAATCATCGTCGGCGTCTTCGCGTTCTTGATGTACTTGAGCGGCGACTGATTCCAGTACGCGTCGAAGTCGTCGTAGGGCAGTTTGTCGCCGAGGTAGAACTGCCGGTTGCGTTGGACGTCACTCTGCGCGTACATCGAAATCCAGTTCGACGTGCCGGCGCCGGTGCTGATGGCCTTGAAGCGATCGGTGTGCGTGAGGATCCAGTTGGACCAGTGGCCGCCGGCGCTCCAGCCGAGCGCGCCCATGCGGTCGCCGTCCGCGATGCCCTGCGCAATCAGGTAATCGACGCCCGTCATGATGTCGTCGAACCCGGGCGCCATGTAGTTGCCGACGATGTCGGTCCGGTGTTTGACGCCGTAATTGGTCGAGCCGCGGTAGTTCGGACGCAGCACCGACGTAACCGGCGCCGGCGTACACCTGCGAACCGTAGCCGCCGTTGAACGACAGCACGTCGGCCGAGGCCGGCCCGCCGTGGATGGCGACGATCAACGGATACCGCTGGCCCGGTTGGTAGCCGACCGGCTTGACGAGCACGCCACCAACCATCGTGCCGTCCTTCGACTTCCAGGAAATCTCTTCCTGCTGACCGAGCGCGAAGGTGCGCACTTGCGGATTCGGGTCGGTGAGCTGCCTCCACGACGATCGGTGCTCGCGTTCAGCACCGTATCGATCGTAAAGAGCGTCGGCGGCGTGGTGCCGTCGGAGTAGTTCATGAGCAGCACACCGCTGTCCTCGTCGCGATCGACCGAGACCGCTCCCTTCGCCTCGGTGATGGGCCGCGCCGTATTCGTGCGGACGTCGAGCGCGACCAGCTGGTTGGTCGCGCGGACGCCCTCGTTGAAATAGATCGTCGCTGCTGTCCTTCGCCCAGAAGCCGATCGTGACATCGCCGTCGAACGACGTCCCCACCTTGCGGAACGGCTTGCCGCGATCGCCGACGGCGCGGACGTACACGCGCGCGTTGGTCATGCCGTACTTTTCGAGGTCGTCGGACGCCGAGAACGCAACCCACTGGCCGTCGGGCGAGAAGCTGACGCCGCTTTCGCCGACTTCGCCTTTGTTGTGAGCCGCTCGATCGCGCCGGTCGCCGGTCTCGAGGAGATACAGGTCCGAGTAGAGATTCTCCTGCGTGATGCCGCGCTTGTAGCGATTCGGCGACAGGCCGCGGAAGCCGACCCATTTGCCGTCACTTGAGAGCGTGAAGTCGTCGACGGAGAACGTGCCGTCCTCGTGAGCCGCTTGGTCGTGTGCGGGTCGAGATCGAGCGCCCAGAGACTCGACGATCGGCGTCTCGGGGTTGCGGATGTTGACGGTGAACTTCTTCTCGCGCCGCACCTTCTCGTCGTTGTCGATGCGTGTCGGGCGTGACGAAATAGATGCGCTTGCTGTCGCGAGACCATTGCCAGGTGCGGACGCCGGTCGGATGCTTCGGTCAGTTCTTCCGCCGTCGCCGTGTCGATGCCGCGATCGGCAGCCGATACAACTGTTCCTCGCCCGACTTGCCGCTTCGGTACGCGAGCCACTTGCCATCGCGGCTGAAGGCGAAGTCGGCGACGCCTTCTTTGGTGTCGGTGATGCGCCGCGCCTCGCCGCCGTCGGCGCGCATCAGGTAAATCTGGTTGCGCGTCGAGGCGCTTTCTGGCGCTTCGCGGTTCGAGAGGAACACGAAGAAGCTGCCGTCACGCGACCAGCGCGGCGACGTTTCGTTCTTCTCCTTCGTGAACGTCATCTGCTTGGTCGACGACACACCCTGCTGCATCGACACGAGATAGATGTCGGTCTGGCGCTTGGCCTCCTTCCAGTCGGGCGTCGACAGCGTGTAGAGCAGCCACTTGCCGTCCGGGCTGGGCGTCGGCGAGCCGACCTGCCGCATCTGCTGCATGTCGAGGAACGTCATCGGCCGCTGCGCGCTGGTCTGTGCACGCGCGACCGGGTTGTCCATCACGGTCCACGCGCTGGCGACGATTGCGAGCGCTGTCACGGCAATGCGCGCGACGTGTCGAGGCGAAACGTACATCTGGACCTCCCCCTGGAGCGGAATCAACTCAGGCGCCGATTATAAACGGCTGGCCGGGACTGCAGCGTTTTCTTGACACGCCCTTCACCTGACCGAATAATCCGCGAAACTGCCGCGTAGTCTGGAGACGCTCATGAACGCTGTTCGCCTGTGCCGCCCGCGTGTCCTCCGCTTGTTGGTCTTGCTCGTGGCGGCGTGTCTTGCCCCCCTGACCGCGCAGGTCCCCGGCGACCGCGTCTTTCCCGGCAAGACCTGGGCCTACGTCGGGCGCGGAGATTCGTCGGCGTATGGCTGGTCGCCAGAGGCGCTGCAAAAGACGACGACGTTCATTCGCGACGAATCGAATACCACCGGGCTCGTGGTCGTGGATCGCGGCCGCGTCGTCTATCAGTACGGCGATATCGAGGAGCTGTCGTACGTCGCCTCGGTGCGCAAGAGCATTCTCGCGATGCTCTACGGGTCGTGGGTGGAAAACGGCACCATCAAGCTCGACACGACGCTCGAACAGTTGAACATCGATGACATCGGCGGTCTCCTGCCGATCGAGAAAAAGGCGACGATCGGTGATGTCATCACCGCGCGCTCGGGTGTCTACCATCCCGCGTCGGTACCCGGAGACGACCTGGCGGAAGCGCCCGCGCGCGGTTCGCAGAAGCCCGGCGCCTACATGCTGTACAGCAACTGGGACTTCAACGTCGCCGGCGCCATCTTCGAACAGCTCACGCGGCGCGACATCTACGACGAGCTGCAGGCGCAGCTCGCGAGCAATAAA
>CAVPTV010000015.1:0-83221 GCA_963708765.1 uncultured Alphaproteobacteria bacterium
ACAGAGCATATGGGCCCAGGGTTCTGCGGCGTGCCGGGCTCACGGTGCTGCGCCGGAGACGCTGCTGGTGTAACGTGGCGTCACGAAACAACCCGGTCCCGAAGCGGCCGTCATGGGCGGCACCGTTGTGTTCCACGGGACGAGGGTGCCCGTGCAGACGCTGCTCGATTACCTCGAGGCCGGCGAATCGATTGATGATTTTCTGGAAGGGTTGCCGTTGCCGTGACGCGGGCGCGGGTCATTGCTTTCTTGGAGGAGGCGAAGGACCGGCTGATCGAAGCGGCCTCGTGAAGGTCCTTCTCGACGAATGCGTCGATTGGCGTGCTGGCGCGGGATATCGTTGGGCACGACGTCAAGACTGCCAGTCAAATGGGATGGGCTACGATCAAGAATGGGGAATTGTTGGCGCTGGCGTCGGATGCTTTCGACGTGTTCGTCACGGTCGATCGAAGGTTGCCTGACTTGAACAGAACCTTGCCGCCTTCAAGGTCGCTGTCATTGTGCTTCACGGCAAGACGAAGACCGGCTCGGCGATCTCAGGCCCCTCGCCCCGAAACTCCTGACTGCCATCGAATCCGCGCCAGCCCGGCGTCGCCACAACCGTGGGCGTCGAGTGATGCCTTCTGATCCTACGCGACGCGCGACACGGGGACGATGCCCATGCTGCTCAAGGTCACCCTTGCTGCGCTTCTCACGCTTGCAGGCACCGCGGCCGTGCGCGCCGAGACCGCGGTGCCCGACCACCTCATCATCGGCTACGACCACGAAGGCAAGATCGACGCCAGCCGCAGGCGTGCCTCCAATACGTCAAGGAGGTCACCGAGTGGGACAAGGCCGCGACCGAGAAGGGCTCGAAAGAGGTGTGCGCCGCGCGCAACGCGACACGTCGATGCTTATGCCGCGCTGCAGGTCGCCTACAAGAATTTCGTCAAGACCTATTCGGTCGACCGCCGCTTGAATCTACCGGGCGCGGTTTCGGCTTTCCAAGTGCTGGTCAAAGCCTGATGGAGCACAAGTTCGGCCTGACCACCGGCGGCCACAACATCCGGATCGACATCATCGAGAACGAGATCGCCACCGCGTGCCTCGTCCTGGGCGGCAACCTCCTCAAGGATGAGACCGTGAAGTACAAGGCGTTGTTGCGGCAGTAAGAGCAACCCTTCAGCTACCCATCAGCGACCTCAGGGCCGCCGCGTCAACCGCATCTCAAAACGATCAGTATTTGGCGACCACAGGGCCGGCGGCGAAGCGGTAGTTGACGCCGAACTTGATCAGGTGGATGCGCTGCCGGATGTCGACGGCTTCGTTGATGTCGGCGATCAAGGTCCTCAGGCCAGGGAAGTTCGTGGTGCTGGTGCCGAAGTCGAGATAGTCGTATTCGACCTTGGCCGACCAATTGCCGGTGAACGCATGCTCGACGCCGGCGCCGAACATCCAGCCGTATCGGGTGTCGTCGACGTGGACCGTGCGCAACGGCGCGGCAAAGAACGTCATGTCATACTCGTCGTGCACCCAGGCACCGCCGCCTTTCACGAAAACCATCGTCCTGTCGAAGGCGAAGCCGAGACGGGCGGCAGCCGTGCCGAGCCAGTCGACCTTGGTCTGGCAGTTGAGCAGCGCGACCGGGCTGGCGGCAATGCAGTTGTCCTTGCCTTCGAGGTTGGACCAGCTGAATTGCGCTTCCGCGCCCAGCACCCACGAGCCGATCTGATAATTGGCGCCGACTTGCGCGCCGCCGAGAAATCCGTTGATCGACTGCTGATCGTCGTTCGTGAAAACCGCGGTCGTAAAGGTGTTCTCTTTCAAGCCCCACGCGGCGCCGGCATGGACGCCGATGTAAATGCCGGTCCAGCTGAAGACCGGCGGGCAGCCTTGTAGACCGGACGAAGGTCGGCCGCCGTCGCCGAACCGGTGACAACCAAAGCCGCAAGCGCGATGCCGCCGACAAATGACCTGGTCACGACGAGCCTCCCTCGAAATGCGTGTCCGATGATTTCAATCGTTAGAGTTTTTCATTCGCTGGATGGTGTCAATTCAGTCACTGTGGACAACATTGAATAACTTCGCGTTGGAATGCCGTAGCTGCCGAGCGAATGGCCGATGCATGCCGTGGTGGCGGTGGGTGACCGCCTTGGTGATTGACGTCGTCTTGCAGCGCCACGTGCAAATAGGGAACGTGGGTAGGCTTCGCTTCATCTTACGGCTGGTATATTCGCCCTGCGCTCCGATTCAGCCTCTCCGCCACGGCGAGGAAGAATCATGTCGATGCTTCTCAAGTCCACGCTTGCCGCCGTGCTGCTCACCGTGCTCGTCAACGCCGCCCATGCCGAGACCGCCGTGCCCGACCGCCTCATCATCGGCTACGACCACGAGGGCAAGATCGACGCCAGCCCGCAGGCCTGTCTCCAATACGTCAAAGAGATCACCGAGTGGGACAAGGCCGCGACCGAGAAGGGGGCGCGCGAGGTGTGTGCGGCGCGCAAGCGCCACGTCGACGCCTACGCGGCGCTGGCGAGCGAAGCGAGCGGCCAGCGCCGCGACTCTAAAGTGCGCGCGCCGGACACTCGCCCTGAACCGGGCTCGTCGGCGCGCGCGGCGCTGCAGGCCGCCTACAAGGATTTCGTCAAGACGTACTCCGTCGACCGGCGCTTGAATCTGCCGGGCGTGGTTGCGAGCTTCCAGGCGCTGGTCAAGGCTTGCATGGAGCACAAGTTCGGCCTGACCACCGGTGGCCACAACATCCGGATCGACATCATCGAGAACGACTGCTTTGCCCGCGTCGATCGAGCAAATCAGAGCCGGCAAGCTTCGGCCGTTGGCAGTGACGACCGACACGCGGACGGTGGCGTTGCCGGATACTCCAACAGTTGGCGATTTCTTGCCCGGCTATGAGGCCAGCACCTGGTTCGGAATCAGCGCGCCCAAGAGCACACCCAAGGAGGTCATCGACAAGCTCAACACGGAGATTAATGCGGCGCTGGCCGATCCCAAAATGAAGGCGCGGCTTGCCGATACGGGTGGCACGGTGCTCTCCGGGTCGCCGGCCGACTTCGGCAAGCTCATTGCCGCCGAAACCGAAAAGTGGGGCAAAGTGATCCGCGCGGCCGACATCAAGCCGGAGTGATTTCCCGGCATCGGCCGGACATCCACCAGCTTCGTTCCGCGAAAACGACGCGGCAAGCTCGGCCGATTGCGTGGTGCGGAGTGCATAACTGCTTCGGGTCATTCTCGACGAAGGAGTCCGAGGTCGCCTGTCCTCGTGCTTGCGCAGCTCCCCGAAAGCGGACGTGAATTCAACGCCCTGGCCTCCGACGCAGTGTGCCAATTCCGCAAGTCGGTGAATATCCGTGACCGGATCGCCCGCCGGTGCGGGCGACGACGTGAGGGCGCGGCCGTGCGCCTCGTTCCGCTCACGGCGCGACGAGCTCCACGCGCCGGTTGAGCGCGCGGCCGTCGTCGGTGGCGTTGGAGCCGACCGGCGCGAGGAAGCCGACGCCCGCGGTCCGCAGGCGCGCATTCGCGATCTTGTAGGACTTGGCGAGCTCGGCCGCGACCGCCTCGGCGCGCCGGCGCGACAGGTCCACGTTGTGGTCGAATGTGCCCTGGCTGTCGGTGTGGCCGACGATGAACGACGTTGAGCTGCGGCTGCGCGCGCAAGAGCTTGGCAATCTCGTCCAAGGTCGGGCGGCTCTCCGGCTTGATCACCGCCTTGTCGGTGTCGAAATAGATGCCGTAGAGCGCAATGTGTCCCTTCTCGCGGAGCCCCTTCGCCATGGCGCCGGCGTCGACCATCTTGTTCTCGATGGCGCCGACCACCGCGACCACCAGCTGGGCATAGACCTCGTCGTTGTTCTTGCTGACCAGCGACGGTCGCATAGGTTTCGCGTCCGCCCTCCGCCTTGCGGCCGGCGTAATAGCGATAGTTGAAGCCGTCGATCCACATCTGCGGGATCGGCAGCGCGTCGATCGCTTCGGTGAAGGGAATGCCGCCGCACGCGTCGGTGTCGCAGGCGACGAGCGTCTCGAATCCGGCCTTGGCGAGCTGGGTTTCGAAATTGCGCGAGACTTCGAGGATCGAGGGGCCCGGCTTGGTGCGATAAGCGATGCGCGTGATGTGGCCCTCGGGCCGGCGTTCATCGGTCGATTTGCCGTCCTTGAAGGGGGCCGCCTGCAGCCGCGTCGCGTCGAAATCCTTGACCTGGTAGCCGGTAATGACGCTGCCGGCGAAACGGCCGATGCCGGGATAGTCCCGCGACCCCGCAACATCCCGCATTTGGGCGAGCGCGCCGGAAATTTCGAGCAACGAAAGGACAACGAAGAGTGCGAAGGCTAGCGAGGCAACGATGGATCGCCGCATGGGTCTGGTCTCTCTGATGGCGGAAAACGGGTTCGACCAATGTACTTCGGGAGCATCCGAAGTCGCGCGCGATCATGAAGCGCCCATTTTGGCGTTACGGTGACGGTGCACGTGATACGAGGCGTGAGGCTCGCTCAGTTTGAGAGCCGTGCTGATCGCCGCAGGGACTTACGGGGACGCGGATACACCCCGGTTGTTGTCGCCGGCTTCGGGGGCATCGCAATTTTCTCCGTGTCTGGGTTGCCGACAACAGCCAAATTTCGGGCATCAGCACGCGGCTGCGCCGCGGGATGGATTACGAATTCTCTTCGCGCTTTTGAGCGGCTTCTCAGCCCACTCGATCAGCGGGTCAAATATCTTCTGAATGATCTTGTACATGACCCATCCGATTAGCCAAAAGATGGCGCCCATCATGATCGTTCCAATGAGTATTGCCAGCTACGCCTCCATAACGCTCCCACTGGTCAGCCAGAAGCTCGCCCGGTTTCCCGGTTGATGAAGCTGCCGTCCCTCTTGCTCTATTCGCCACTCGCCCTTGCGTCCACCGACCTCACATGATCCCCAGCTCTTTCGGTATTAAATCCTTGCTTGACACGAATCAGATAGGATCATATTCAGAGATCATCCCCGCTCGTGACGGGCGTCTTCCGGAGACGGTCCATGAGGCGGAGCAGGGAGTGGCGTTCCGCGGCTGCGGCTCGTAACCGCAGTCTCGGAAGGCACGGGACACCGCCCGCCGGACACTATGACCCGGCTGCGAGGAGCTCGCTGCACGCGTCTCCGGAGGATAATGCCGGAGCCGGAAGCGCGGACCCGGGCCCGAAAATCGCCACGGTGGAGCGCCGAGAGGCGCGCGTCCCGATCGCAAGGGACGCAGGGCGCCTCGCAAGCGCCCGGCGTGCCGCGTCATGGCACGCCAGGGGTGCCTCGCAAGCACCCCGCGCCGTCTCGGCGCTCTGCTCCCCGTCATTCGGGGAACGAAAGCCTTGCCCCCACGAAGGCGGGGAGAACGCGGCGCCCGCGCGCGAGCTTCAGCGGGCGGCGGAGCGTTGGCTAGGCTGTTTGACAAGTGAAGCAATCGTAGCCTGCCTTCGCGGGCTATCCAGCGTGGCGAAATTCGGGGCGGTGCCGCGGCCAGAGCCCCGAGAAACGCTGCGCTCCATCCGGGCTACGGAATACACCAAGTGCTGACTTGACCTTGGCGTGGGCGCATTTTCTTATGGCTGACAACAGTCTGCCGGCGAACGGCGGCAACAGGGTGGAGCCGATCGGCCGCGGACTTGACGCGGTGAACTGGGAGGATTGCCGTGGCGAGTAACGCCACCGCTCACGCGGACACGTTCCCCAAGCTCCTCGATCCGCAATGCCCGCCTTTACGGCGGGCGGCCGGCCTACCGGCACAAGGATCTCGGCATCTGGCAGGTGTGGACCTGGAGCGAGGTGCTGGAGGAGGCGCGCGCCTATGCGGTCGGGCTCTCCCGCCTCGGGCTCAAGCGCGGCGACACCATCGCCATCGTCGGCTCCAACCGGCCGAGGCTCTACTGGTCGGTGATGGCGGCGCAGATGCTCGGCGCCGTGCCGGTGCCGGTCTACGCCGACGCGGTCGCCGACGAGCTCGCCTATGTGCTGGCGCACGCCGAGGCGCGCTTCGCCGCGGTCGAGGACCAGGAGCAGGTCGACAAGATCCTGTCGGTATCGGAACGGCTGCCCAAGCTCGAGCAGGTGGTCTACGACGAGCCGCGCGGGCTGCGCGACTACGACCACGGCCGCCTGCACGCGATCGACGACGTCATCAAGGACGGCCGTGCCGCGCTAGCGCAAGACGCTGCCACCGGCGCCGTGGCTCGACCGCGAGATCGAATCCGGCAAGGGCTCGGACCCCTCGATCATTCTCTACACCTCGGGCACGACCGGCCAGTCCAAGGGCGTCGTCCTCTCCGCCATCGGCTGCATCAACGCCGCCTCCGATACGGTCGCCTTCGACAAGCTCACCGAGCGCGACGAGGCGCTCGCCTATCTGCCGCTCGCCTGGGTCGGCGACCACTATCTCAATTATGCGCAGGCGCTGGTCGCCGCCTTCTGCCTCGCCTGTCCGGAGAGCTCCGAGACCACGATGCAGGACATGAAGGAGATCGGCCCGACCTTCTATTTCGCGCCGCCGCGCGTGTTCGAGCAGATGCTCACCCGCGTGATGATCCGCATGGAGGACGCAAGCCCGCTCAAGCGGCGCGTGTTCCGCTATTTCATCGGCGTCGCGCGCCGCCACGGCGAGAAGATCCTCAACCGCGAGCCGGTGCCGCTCGGCGGCCGCCTGCTCTACGCGCTCGGCGAATTTCTGGTCTACGGGCCGCTCAAGAACGTGCTCGGCCTGTCGCGCGTGCGCATCGCCTACACGGCGGGCGAGGCGATCGGCCCCGATCTCTTCTCGTTCTATCGCTCGATCGGCCTGAACCTGAAGCAGCTCTACGGGCAGACCGAGGCGTTCCTCTACATCACCGCCCAGCCGGACGGGAAAATCTATTCCGACACCGTCGGCCCGGTGATGCCGAACGTCGACCTGCGCATCGCCGAGAACGGCGAGGTCCTGTTCAAGTCGCCCGGCATGTTCACCGGCTATTTCAAGGACGCGGCCAAGACCGCCGAGGTCATGACCGCGGACGGCTTCGTCAAGACCGGCGACGCCGGCTTCATCGATCCCAAGACCGGCCACTTGAAGATCATCGACCGGGCCAAGGACGTCGGCCGCCTCAACGACGGCACGTTGTTCGCGCCGAAATACCTCGAGAACAAGCTCAAGTTCTATCCCAACATCCGCGAAGCCGTGGTGTACGGCGACCAGCGCGACTTCGCCTGCGCCATGCTCAACATCGATCTCACCGCGGTCGGCAACTGGGCGGAGCGCAACAACATCGTCTACGGCTCCTATCAGGAGCTGGCCGGCCATCCGCGCGTCTACGACATGCTCGCCGAGCACGTCGAGGAGACGAACCGCTCGCTCGCCGACGAGAAGGTGATGGCGGGGGCGCAGATCCGGCGCTTTCTCATCCTGCACAAGGAGCTCGACGCCGACGACGGCGAGGTCACCCGCACCCAGAAGGTGCGCCGCGGTTTCGTCGCCGAGCGCTATGCGCCGCTGATCGACGCGCTCTACGGCGGTGCGAGCGAAGCCGACATCTCGACCGAGGTGACGTTCGAGGACGGCCGCAAGGGCGTGCTGTCCGCCCGCGTCAAGATCCGCGACGTCGCGACGGTGCCGGTGCCGCCCGCCATGGAGAAGGCCGCATGACGGCGCGCAACTCGGTCTGCTCCCTCTCCCCTGGGGGAGCGTCGGGGCGACGCGAGGTCGGCTATCGCCGACCTGCCTCGCCCGTCGAGCCCCGACATCCGACTACTCACCGCAAGCGGCGTGGGGAGACGCGAGTTCGCGGCGCGTGCGGATCGCTCAGCGCGCCGCAACCGGAACTGACAGCTCGAGCGGGGCCACGCATGAGAGCCCCGCAGGGCAACGACATCGTCGCCGGCGACGTGCTGCTGTCGCTCGAGAACGTGTCGCTCGCCTTCGGCGGCGTCAAGGCGATCAGCGACGTCTCGTTCGACGTCCGCAAGGGCGAGATCCGCGCCATCATCGGGCCGAACGGCGCCGGCAAGACCTCGATGCTCAACGTCATCAACGGCTTCTACCAGCCGCAGCGCGGCCGCATCACCTTCAAGGGCCGGACCCGCTCCAAGATGCGCCCCTACGACGCGGCGCGCGGCGGCATCGCGCGCACCTTCCAGAACGTCGCGCTGTTCAAGGGCATGACCGCGCTCGACAACATCATGGCGGGGCGCACGCTGAAGATGCGGCGCGGCTTTTTCTGGCAGCTCCTGCGCGTCGGCCCGGCGCTCGCGGAGGAGGTGGAGCACCGCCACCGCGTCGAGGAGATCATCGACTTCCTCAAGATCCAGCACATCCGCAAGATCCAGGTCGGCAAGCTGCCCTACGGGCTGCAGAAGCGGGTCGAGCTCGGCCGCGCGCTCGCGATGGAGCCCGACCTCCTGCTGCTCGACGAGCCGATGGCCGGCATGAACCTCGAGGAGAAGGAGGACATGTCGCGCTTCATCCTCGACATCAGCGACCACTACGGCACCACGATCGCGCTGATCGAGCACGACATGGGCGTGGTGATGGATCTGTCCGATCGCGTGCTGGTGCTCGACCACGGCATCAAGATCGCCGACGGCACGCCGAACGAGGTGCAGGCCGACCAGGCGGTGATCGACGCCTATCTCGGCCTGAGCCATTGAGGGCACCATGCTCGGTCCGATCCTCGAAACGCTGATCGGCGGCCTCCTGACCGGGGTGCTCTACTCGCTGGTGGCGCTCGGCTTCGTGCTGATCTTCAAGGCCTCGGGCGTGTTCAACTTCGCGCAGGGCGCGATGGTGCTGTTCGCCGCGCTGTCGCTGGCGCGGCTGTCCGAGTTCATGCCGCTCCCGCTGGCGCTCGTGCTCTCGGTCGCGATCATGATCGCGCTCGCCTACGCGATCGAGTTCCTGGTGCTGCGCCACCTGGTCAACCAGGAGGGCATCATCCTGTTCATGGCGACGCTCGGGATCGCCTATTTTCTCGACGGCTTCGGCGCAGACCATCTGGGGCAGCGACATCTACAAGATCCGGCTCGGCCTGCCGAAGAACCCGATCTTCATTTTCGAATCGGTGTTCCCCGGCGGCCTGCTGATCGATCCGTCCGAGCTGATCGCGGCGATCATCTGCGCCGCCATGGTGGCGGTGCTGGCGGTGTTCTTCCAGGTCACCCGGGTCGGCCGCGCCTTGCGGGCGGTCGCCGACGATCATCAGGCGGCGCAATCGGTCGGCATCCCGCTCAATCAGATCTGGCTGATGGTGTGGGCGGTGCGGGCCTGGTGGCGCTGGTCGCCGGCATGATGTGGGGCGCCAAGCTCGGCGTGCAGTTCTCGCTTTCGCTGGTCGCGCTCAAGGCGCTGCCGGTGCTGATCCTCGGCGGCTTCACGTCGATCCCGGGCGCGATCGTCGGCGGGCTGATCATCGGCGCCGGCGAGAAGCTCGCCGAGGTGGTGCTCGGCCCGGTGCTGATCCGCACCTTCGACCTCGCCGGCGGCGGCATCGAGAACTGGTTCGCCTACGTGCTGGCGCTGGTGTTCCTGCTGTTCCGTCCGCAAGGGCTGTTCGGCGAACGCATCATCGAGCGGGTGTGACGCCGTGCTCTATCGCGAAGCCGGCCAGTTCAAGACCTCCTACGGCGCCGACCAGGCGATCTTCCCGATCGCGCAGGATCGCTGGTTCGTCATCCTGCTCATTGCCTTCGCGTTCCTGGTCGTGCCGCTGTTCGCCGGCCAGTATCTCTACACCGAGGTGCTGATCCCGGTGCTGATCCTGTCGATCGCCGCCATCGGGCTCAACATCCTGACCGGCTATTGCGGGCAGCTCTCGCTCGGCTCCGGCGGCTTCATGGCGGTCGGCGCCTATGCGGCCTACAATCTCGCGCTGCGCCTGCCGGAGACCAACATCATCCTGGTGTTCCTGTTCGCGGGCGTGATGGCGATGCTGGTCGGCATCCTGTTCGGGCTGCCGTCGCTGCGCATCAAGGGGTTCTATCTCGCGGTCGCGACGCTCGCCTCCCAGTTCTTTCTCGAATGGGCGTTCGCGCGCGTGAAATGGTTCACCAACTACGCGCCGTCCGGCTCGGTCGCGGTCAGCCGGATCGAGCTGTTCGGCTACCCGATCGACACGCCGGGCAAGACCTACATTTTCGTGCTCGCGATCGTGGTCGTGCTCGCGCTCGCCGCCAAGAACCTGGTGCGCGGCCGCATCGGGCGGATGTGGATGGCGATGCGCGACATGGACATCGCGGCCGAGATCATCGGGATCAGGCCGCTGCATGCCAAGCTTTCGGCCTTCGCGGTCTCCTCGTTCTATATCGGCGTCGCCGGCGCGCTGTGGGCGTTCCTGCGGCTCGGCTCGTGGGAGCCGCTGGCCTTCGACGTCAACCGCTCGTTCCAGGTGCTGTTCATGATCATCATCGGCGGGCTCGGCACCATCCTCGGGTCGTTTCTCGGCGCCGCCTTCATCGTGCTCACCCCGATCTTTCTCAACCAGCTGCCGACCTGGCTCGGGATTCCGATCTCGACCGCGATGATCTCGCACCTCGAGTTCATGCTGTTCGGCGCCATGATCGTGTTCTTCCTGATCGTCGAGCCGCATGGCCTCGCGCGGCTGTGGGCGATCGCCAAGGAGAAGCTGCGGCTATGGCCGTTCCCGTATTGAAGCGTTTCCGGCGAAGTGGACTTCCGGCGAAGTGGATTCGCCGCAGAAAACGCGTCAACTCAAGGATTGAGGCCGCGACAATTCGCGGGCACACTCGCGCCCAGACGCGGGGTAGAACCCTGCAACCACCGGCCGGCTCAGACCGTCCGGCTAAGTCAACGGAGGAAAGAAATGTACGAAAAGCATGTCGGGCTCGCGCTCGCGGCGGTGCTTGGCGGCACGATCGATCGCCGCGCCGGCGCTCGCCCAGAACGAGCAGTTCATCCCGGCGCTGGTCTATCGGACCGGCGCCTACGCGCCGAACGGCGTGCCGTTCGCCAACGGCATCGCCGACTACTACAAGCTGGTGAATGCGCGCGACGGCGGCATCAACGGCGTCAAGATCGTGACCGAGGAATGCGAGTTCGGCTACGCCACCGATCGCGGCGTCGAGTGCTACGAGCGGCTCAAGGGCAAGGGTCCGACCGGCGCCGCCTACGTGATCCCGCTGTCGACCGGCGTGACCTTCGCGCTCACCGAGAAGACCACCATCGACAAGATTCCGCTCATCTCCATGGGCTACGGCCGCTCGGAATCGCGCGACGGCTCGGTGTTCCAGTGGAACTTCCCGCTGCTCGGCACCTACTGGACGGCGGCCGACATCATCCTGCAGCACATCGCCAAGAAGGAAGGCGGCTTCGACAAGCTCAAGGGCAAGAAGATCGCGCTGGTCTATCACGACTCGCCTTACGGCAAGGAGCCGATCGCGCTGCTGCAGAAGCGGGCGCAGATGCATGGCTTCGAAACGATGCTCCTGCCGGTGACCCATCCGGGCGTCGAGCAGAAGGCGACCTGGCTGCAGATCCGGCAGAACCGGCCCGACTACGTGCTGCTGTGGGGCTGGGGCGTGATGAACTCGACCGCCATCAAGGAGGCGGTCGCGGTCGGCTATCGCGCGCGAGAAGATGTACGGCGTGTGGTGGTCGGGCGCCGAGCCGGACGTGCGGCCGGCCGAGGACGGCGCCAAGGGCTACAACTCGGTCACGCTGCAGCACACCTCCGGCCAGTTCAAGCTGCACGAGGATCTCAAGAAGCACGTCTACGACAAGGGCCAAGGCTCGGCCAAATGGGAGGAGACCGGCGAGATTCTCTACGTGCGCGGGCTGATCAACGCCATGCTCGGCGTCGAGGCGATCCGCACCGCGCAGGAGAAGTTCGGCAAGAAGCCGATGACCGGCGAGCAGGTGCGCTGGGGTCTCGAGAATCTCGACCTCACGCGCCGAGCGCCTCAAGCAGCTCGGCTTCGAGGGCGTGCTCAAGCCGATCAAGGTGTCCTGCGCCGACCACGAGGGCGCGCGCACCGGCCGCATCCAGACCTGGGACGGCAAGAACTGGAAGATCACGTCCGATTGGTACGTCAGCGACGACAACGTGATCGCTCCCGATGGTCAAGGAGGCGGCCGCCAAGTACGCGGCCGAGAAGAAGATCACGCCCGGGTGCCTGGCGACGAACTGATGTCGGTCCCGGTCGACACCGATCGCAACGAGAAGGGGGCGGCGACGCCGCCTCCGTCCGCCACGACAAGACCGATGGCGTCGCGGCCGCGCCCGCCGCGGCGCCGATCCTCTCGGTCAACAATATCGAGGTGGTCTACGACCACGTCATCCTGGTGCTCAAGGGCGTGTCGCTCGAGGTGCCCAAGGGCGAGATCGTGGCGCTGCTCGGCGCCAACGGCGCCGGCAAGTCGACCACCCTCAAGGCGATCTCCAACCTGCTGTCGGCCGAGCGCGGCGAGGTGACCAAGGGCTCGATCGTGTTCGACGGCGCCGAGGTCCACGCGCTCACCCCCAACGAGCTGGTGCGGCGCGGCTGCATCCAGGTGATGGAAGGCCGCCACTGCTTCGCCCACCTCTCGGTCGAGGAGAACCTGCTCACCGGCGCCTACACGCGGCGCGACGGCAAGGCCGCGATCAAGCGCGACCTCGAGCTGGTCTATTCCTATTTCCCGCGCCTCAAGGAGCGCCGCAGCTCGCTCGCCGGCTACACCTCGGGCGGCGAGCAGCAGATGTGCGCGATCGGCCGCGCGCTGATGTCGCGGCCCAAGATGATCCTGCTGGACGAGCCGTCGATGGGCCTGGCGCCGCAGCTGGTCGAGGAAATCTTCGAGATCGTGGTCGACGCTCAACGCCAAGGAAGGCGTGTCGTTCCTGCTCGCCGAGCAGAACACCTTCATGGCGCTCAAATGCGCGCGCTACGGCTATGTGCTCGAGAACGGCCGCGTGGTGCTCGACGGCGAGGCCAAGGCGCTCGCCGAGAACGAGGACGTCAAGGAGTTCTATCTCGGGATCGCCGAAGGCCGGCGCAAGTCGTTCCGCGAGGGCAAGCACTACCGGCGGCGCAAGCGGTGGCTGGCGTAGCCTGACGCTGTCAGGCGATGTCATGCGTACGAGCACTACGACCAGCTCGAGACCCGCGATCCCGAGGCGCGCGACGCCGAGTTGCTCGGCCGGCTGCCGGACCTCATCGCGCTGGCGCTGAGCGCGCCCGGATGGGCCGAGCAGCTCGCCGGCGTCGACCCGAACGCGGTGACCTCGCGCGCGGCGCTCGCCAGGCTGCCGGTGCTGCGCAAGTCCGACCTGCTGGCGCGGCAGAAGGACGCAGCCGCCGTTCGGCGGCTTCAACGTCACGGCGCCCGGCAAGGTGCGGCGCCTGCTGATGTCGCCGGGCCCGATCTTCGAGCCGGAAGGCGAGGGCCGCGACTGGTGGGGCGCGGCGCGCGCGCTGTTCGCCGCCGGCTTCCGCGCCGGCGACGTGGTGCACAATTCCTTCTCGTATCATCTCACGCCGGGCGGCTTCATCATGGAGTCGGGCGCGCACGCGCTCGGCTGCGCGGTGATCCCGGCCGGCACCGGCAATACCGAGCAGCAGCTCGAGGCGATCGCGCATTTCAAGCCGGCCGGCTATGTCGGCACGCCGGATTTCCTGAAGGTCCTGCTCGATACGGCGGCGAAGACCGGCAAGGACGTGTCGTCGCTGCAAGCGCGGGCTGGTCTCCGGCGCGGCGTTGCCGGCCTCGCTGCGCCAGGAATTGTCGCAGCGCGGCGTCAAGGTGCTGCAGTGCTACGCCACCGCCGAGCTCGGCGTCATCGCCTACGAGAGCGAAGCGCTCGAAGGCATGATCGTCAACGAGACCTTGCTGGTCGAGATCGTGCGGCCCGGCACCGGCGATCCGGTCGCCGGCGGACGAGGTCGGCGAGGTGGTCGTCACCTCGTTCAACCCGGACTATCCGATGATCCGGCTGGCGACCGGCGATCTGTCGGCCGTGCTGACGGGCAGGTCGCCGTGCGGGCGCAGCAACATGCGCATCAAGGGCTGGATGGGCCGCGCCGATCAGACCACCAAGGTCAAGGGCATGTTCGTGCATCCGGCCCAGGTGGCGGAGGTCGGCAAGCGCCATCCGCAGCTCGGCCGCCTGCGGCTCACCGTGACGCGCGAGGGCGAGCAGGACGTGATGGTGCTCAAGGCCGAGTGCGGCGCGCCCGCGTCCGATCTGCAAGGCGAGGTCGCCGCCACGCTGCAGTCGGTGACCAAGCTGCGCGGCACGGTCGAGCTCGTCGCGCCCGGCAGCCTGCCGAACGACGGCAAGGTGATCGCGGACGAGCGGCCGATTTCCTGACGGATCGAGACATGCAATCGTATCACCGCACGCACGATCCGCCCGTCCACGCCCGTGCGCACGGTGCCGAGCTGGCGCACATAGGCCATCACGTCGTTGGCGAGCAGCGGCGAGTCGTCGGGCGGCAGCAGCTGCCTTGGCGTCGCGAAACGCCGTGTAGCCGTCGCCGCCGCGCGCCAGGAAATCGTTGGTCGCAACCCGATAGGTCTTGCCTTCGTCGAGCGGCGCGTCGCCGACCTTGATCGATACGATACGGTTGCCGGCGGGGCGCTTCGGGTCGACCTCGATGGTCAGGCCGGAGACTTGCGGGAAGCGGCCGGCGGCATTGGGCAGCTGCGCGAGCCCGTTCTCGAGCGCGCGCTTGAGCTCGGCGCCGGTGATGTCGATCGTGACCACGCGGTTGCCGAACGGCAGCTCGGCGAGGATGTCGCGCCGGGTGATCGTCGCTGCCCGGCGCATAGACCTTGCCGGCGCGGATGCCGCCGCCGTTCATCACCGCCGCGTCGGCGCGGGTGGATGCCCGCATGGCGTCGGCGATCAGGTTGCCGATCGCGGCCTCGCCGAGCGCACGGTCGCGTTGCGGCTGTCGAGCTCGACCGCGGTGGTGCCGAGCGGCACGTCGAGCTCCTTGCTGAGCTCCTGCTCGAAGCTTCGCGACCACCGCCGCCACCTGCCGGATCGGGCGTCACCGTCGCGGTGTCGATGACGCGGAATTGCGGCCACCAGCTCGTCACGCGGCGGCCGCCCTGCTGCTTCACCTCGATCGTCACGTCGATCACCGTCACGTAGTGCGCGTCGTAGCTCGATTCGACGATGGCGTTGCGGCCGTCGTAGTTGATGAACAGATCGTGGGTGTGGCCGCTGAGGATCAGATCGACCGTGCGGGTGCCGAAAATCTCGTAGCTCTGCTGGCGGCGGGCATGAATGACGGCCACGACGAAATCGGCGCCCTCGCGGCGCAGCGCCTCCGCCTGCTCGCTGATGGTCGCGACCGTGGGCAGGAACTTGAGGTCCTCCGGGCTCGACGCGCGCGCCGAGTCGTCGATAGGTCGCGCCGGTGAGCCCGATGCGGACGCCGTCGACGGTGACGATCGAGCGGTCCTTGAAGTTCGGCAGCGGCTGCCCGTCGGGGCCGCGCAGGTTGGCGGCATAGAGCGGGAACTTGGCCTCGGCCATGCGTTGCAGGAAGATGGCCTTGCCGAAATCGAACTCGTGGTTGCCGGGCGCGAAGATGTCGGGCGGGATCAGATTGGTGAGCGTGATGATGTGCTCGCCGCGGTCGATCCCCGACATCAGCGAGGGCGAGAGCGTGTCGCCGGCATGCGCGAAGATCACGTGACCGCCCGATGCGCGCGCCTTGGCGCGCTCGGCCTTGACCACGGCGGCGAGCCGGGCGAAGCCGCCGCGCTGCTTGCCGTCCGCCATCAGCTGGTCGGACATCAGATAGATGTCGTTGACCAGGACGAAGGTGACGCGGGTCGTTTGCGCGGTGGCCGCCCCGGCGAGCAGGACGACCGCAAGGGCGAGAACGGCGGCGAGGAGGCGGCGGCGGAGGAGGGGCATGGAACCGATTCTGGATGCCGGGGGTGCTTAGCACGCATGCATGGCGCGCCGCTATCGCGTATGCTGGGAGGCTGCCATGAACGAAGCCTCGCCCATAGTCCCCGTCGCGGCCGCCGAGCTGCCGGTTGCGCAGCCTGCCGCAGCGGCGGCCAGGATCGGCGTGCTGCTGGTCAATCTCGGCACGCCGGACGCGGCCGACGCGGCCTCGGTGCGCCGCTATCTCAAGGAGTTTCTCTCCGATCCGCGGGTGATCGAAAACCAGGGCCCGCTGTGGAAGCTTCATCCTCAACGGCATCATCCTGCGGGTGCGGCCGCGGCGCAAGGCGCGCGACTACCGCAAGATCTGGAATCACGAGCGCAACGAATCCCCGCTCAAGACCATCACGCGCGTCGCAGGCCGAAAAGCTCGGCAGCACGCTCGAGCCCTTGGGCCGTCACGTCGTGGTCGATTGGGCGATGCGCTACGGCAATCCCTCGATCGCGTCGCGGCTCCAGGCAATGGTGGCGCAGGGCTGCGAGCGCATCCTGGTGATCCCGCTCTATCCGCAATATTGCGCGGCGACGACCGCGACCGTCGCCGACGAGGTCTTTCGCGTGCTCATGCGCATGCGCCACCAGCCGACGGTGCGGTTTGCGCCGCCCTACTACAACGATACGGTCTATATCGAGGCGCTGGCGTCCTCGACCAGCGCCGAGCTGTCGCAGCTCGATTTCAAGCCGGAGGTCGTGCTCGCCTCGTTTCACGGCGTGCCGCAGGAGTATGTCGCCAAGGGCGATCCCTACTACGCCCATTGCGTCGAGACCATGCGGCTGTTGCGCCAGCAGCTCAAGCTCGACGAGTCGAAATTGCTGCTGACCTTCCAGTCGCGCTTCGGCCGCGCCAAGTGGCTCGAGCCGGCGACCGATCGGACGGTGAAGGATCTCGCCAAGCGCGGCGTCAAGAGCATCGCGGTGATCACGCCGGGCTTCTCCGCCGATTGCCTCGAGACGCTCGAGGAGATCGCGGTCGAGAACGCGCACATCTTCCGCAAGCACGGCGGCGAGAATTTCGCGGCGATTCCCTGCCTCAACGACAGCACGCCCGGCATGCTGGTGATCTGGCAAATGGCGCTGCGTGAACTCAAAGGCTGGGTCTAGCAACCAACACCATTGAGGGCAGAGCGCTTTGCGTCTGAGCGGAGAGCGCCGGCTGCCGGAAACACACGTCGCTTCAATGGCTTAAGCGCGTTCAGAATGCAAGCCGGTACCCCTTCTGCCTGTACGCGCTTGCGGAATTCAAGCCGGAGTGCAGCGCAATATCCCACAATTAATGTCACTTGCGGCTGCAGGCGGCACCCATCCACATTTTCCACGGCACATGAGAGGGCAGTCCCATGTTTTTCGGCTTCGACGTGTTCGCGATCGTCTTCCTGGCGCTCGCGATCCTGACCTTGTTCGCCGGCGTGAAGACCGTCTCGCAGGGCTATAACTGGACCGTCGAGCGGTTCGGCAGATACACCCGAACCCTGCAGCCGGGGCTCAACGTGATCGTGCCGTTCTTCGACCGCATCGGCCGCAAGATGAACATGATGGAGCAGGTGATCGATATCCCGCAGCAGGATGTCATCTCCAAGGACAACGCCACCGTCACGGTCGACGGCGTCGCGTTCTACCAGGTGTTCGATGCCGCCAAGGCGAGCTACGAGGTCGCCAGGCTCGATCAGGCCATCATCGTGCTGACCATGACCAACATCCGCTCGGTCATGGGCGCGATGGATCTCGACCAGATGCTGTCCCATCGCGACGAGATCAACGAGCGGCTGTTGCGGGTGGTCGACGCCGCGGTTTCGCCGTGGGGCGTCAAGGTCAACCGCATCGAGATCAAGGACATCGTGCCGCCGGCCGACCTCGTGCAGGCGATGGGACGGCAGATGAAGGCCGAGCGCGAGAAGCGCGCCGTGATCCTCGAAGCCGAAGGCCAGCGCCAGTCGGCGATCCTGAAGGCCGAAGGCCAGAAGCAATCGCAGATCCTCGAAGCCGAAGGCCGCCGCGAGGCCGCCTTCCGCGACGCCGAGGCGCGCGAGCGCTCGGCGCAAGCCGAGGCCAAGGCGACCGACATGGTGAGCGAGGCGGTCGGCCGCGGCGACGTTGCGGCGCTCAACTACTTCATCGCCGAGAAATATCTCAGGGCCTTCGGCCAGCTTGCCCAATCGCCCAATCAGAAAATCCTGATGTTGCCGATCGAGGCCATGAACGTGCTCGGCTCGCTCGCCGGCATCGGCGAGATCGTCAAGGCCACGTTCGGCGGCGACGACAAGCACGGCGCCCCCGCCGCGCCGCCGCGGCGGCCGACCGGTCCGGCCGGCGTCACCGTCGGCCCGGGCACCAGCTGAGGAGAGTGAACGATGATGTCCTGGATCGTGTCGCTCGGTTCGTGGAACTGGTTCATCCTGGCGGCCTTGTTCCTGCTGCTCGAAGTGCTTGCGCCCGGCACCTTCATGCTGTGGCTCGGGCTCTCCGCCATCCTGGTCGGGGCCCTTTCGCTCGCCGTCGATCTGGTCGTGGCAGACGCAAGTGATCGCGTTTGCGGTGTTCGCGGTCGCCGTCGATCCCGGCCTGGCGGTATTTCGCCCGCAAGGTCGAGAAGCCGGTCGACCGGCCGTTCCTCAACCGCCGCATCGAGGGCTATGTCGGGCGCGAGTTCACCCTCGACAAGCCGATCGTCGGCGGCGTCGGCACCATCCACATCGACGACACGGTCTGGCGCGTCAAGGGACCGGACTGCCCGGCCGGCAGCCGCGTGCGGGTCGCGCGCGCCGAAGGCGCGGATTTGCTGGTCGAGGCGAAGTAGCTGCCCACGATGTGGCCGGCTATCATTGCGTCAGTGCGCCGGGCGATGACGCCGACTGAGAGTCGATCAGGCAATCCCCGCGCGCAACAGATCGTGGAAGTGCACGATGCCGACCGGCTTGCCCGCCTCGGCGGCGATCAGCGCGGTGATCTTCGAGGAATTGATGATTTCGAGCGCCTCGCTGGCGAGCTGATCCGGGCTCACCGTCTTCGGCGAGCGGGTCATGACGTCCTCGACGCGGGCCTGCAGCAGGTCGGGGCGCATGTGGCGGCGCAGATCGCCGTCCGTGATGATGCCGACCAGAATCCCGCTCGCGTCGATGATGCCGACGCAGCCGAAGCCCTTGGCGGACATCTCGACCACGGCTTCCGACATCGGCGTGCCCACCGCCGCAAGCGGCATGGCGGCGCCGGTATGCATGACATTGCGCACGAATTTGAGCATCGCGCCCAGCCGTCCGCCCGGATGCAGCTTGCCGAAATCGAGCGCCGTGAAGCCGCGCCGCTCGAGCAGCGCGACCGCGAGCGCGTCGCCGAGCGCGGCCTGCATCAGGGTCGAGGTCGTGGGGGCGAGATTGAGCGGGCAGGCCTCGCGCGCCTGCGGCAACACCAGCACGGCGTCGGCGGCCAGCGCGAGCGTGCTGTCGGCGGCGGCGGTGACGGCGATGAGCCCGATGCTGAAGCGGCGCGAATAGTCGACCAGGTCCTTGAGCTCGACGGTCTCGCCCGACCACGACAGCGCCATGATCACGTCGTCGGGCGTGATCATGCCGAGATCGCCGTGGCTCGCCTCGCTCGGATGGACGAAGAAGGCGGGCGTGCCGGTCGAGGCGAACGTGGCGGCGATCTTGCGGCCGACGTGACCGGACTTGCCCATCCCGGTGACGATCAGGCGGCCGCGCGCGCCATGGATGAGGTCCACGGCGGCGATGAAGGCGCGGCCGAGCCCGTCGTGGATCGCGGCCGAGAGCGCAGTGATGCCGCCGGCCTCCGCCTCGAGCGTGCGCACCGCCGACGCGATCGACGCGCGGCCGTGGTCGCTCGTTTGCGCTTCGCTCAACGGCTTCGATTTCGGCATGGCGGACACATGAGGACTTTCGCCCCGATTATAGGGAAGGCGTGAAGCGGGCGGAACCCGCGAGAACCGGCATCGCCGGGGCGGTCAACGCCCCGTTAACCATATCCGTTCTAGTTTCGTTAACCAAAGCCTATCGGCCGCTGCGCCGGTCCGTCGGCGTGGTTGCCGGCGGGCCGCTGGATATCCGTACAACGTATTGATCTCAACGGGATTCTTGGCGCGCGGGCGGCACGAGCGGGAACCGTGAGCCGGGATTTCGAGGATTGCAGGTGCTGCGCCGCCGCCGAACACCGCTTGCGATCCCGCTTCTGGCAGGTGCGCTGCTGGCCGCGGCCGTCGTCGCCGCGCAGGACGCGAAGGCGCAGGCGTCCGGCGATCCGACCAGCGTCCTGATGCAGTCCGGTGCTCGACGGCAATCCGCAAAATCCGCCGCGTTTTCGCCAGTCGGGCGGGGTTACGCAGCGCGATACCTCGCGCTTCGGCGAAGTCCAGAATTTCGACTATCGGCCGGCTTTGGGCGCCGGCACGACCGGCTTCAACTCCACCAACGTGCCGAAGCGCAAGGGCAAGGACAAAGACAAGGACAAGGACAAGGGCAAGGCGCGGCCAGCCGGCGAAGCCGGCGGGCGCCGCAACCGGTATCGGCTCCCAGCAGCAGGGCCTTCCTGCGCCCAAGACCGACGGCACCGCGAAGGCCGACGCCGCCGCACAGACCAACCCATTGGCGCTGACACCCAAGCAGCTGCAGCCGGCGGTCGCTCCGCTCAATCCCACGACTGCGCCTGCAGAATCGTCCGGGCGCGCCGTCGCTCGACCCCGGCGCCGTCATCGCCACCATTGCGACCACGCCGCCGAGCCGGCGGCCGCCGCCGGAGGACAAGCCGTTCGATCCGCTCGGCATCCAGGTCGGCGCCTTCAATTTTCGCGCGGCCCTCGAATACTCGCGCGGCTACGACAACAACGTACCGCGCAACTCCGGGCCGCCGGCCGCCAGCTCCTGGTACGAGCGTCTATGCTCCGGAGCTGTTGATCAATTCGAACTGGTCGCGCCACGAGCTCACCGCCAACCTGCGCGGCAGCTACACCGCCTACGACACCAATCACCCGAACGACCGGCCGACCGTCGATGCCAAGGTCAACGGGCGCATCGACGTCACCAGCCAAACGCGCATCGATCTCGAAGGCCGTTACCTGCTGTTCACCGACAACCCCGGCAGCCCGAACATCCAGGCCGACCTCGTGCGGCTGCCGATCGCCATGACGTACGGCAGCACCGTCGGCGTCGGCCATCGCTTCAACCGGTTCGATGTCACGCCTCAAGGGCACCTTCGACCGCACCGTCTACAACGACTTCGAGCTTCGACGACGGGCAGACCTCCAGCAACGCCGATCGCAACTTCAACCAGGTCGGCACCCAGCTGCGCACCAGCTACGAGGTGACGCCGGGCGTCAAGCCGTTCGTCGAGGTCGCCGCCGACACCCGCAAGTACGACCTTCCGGTCGACGCCGGCGGGGTGAACCGCTCGTCGGAAGGCCGCAGCGCGAAGGTCGGCACCACGTTCGAGGCCACGCGCTGGCTCACCGGCGAGCTCTCGGTGGGATATCTGTCGCGCGGCTACCAGGACCCGACGCTCGAGGACATCAACGGCTACAGCGTCGATGCCGCGCTGGTCTGGCTGTGGACCGCGCTGACCACCGTCAAGGTGACGGCAACCACGTCGGTCGCGGAGTCGACGACTCCCGGCGTCTCGGGCAACTTCACCCGCGACGTCACTGCCCAGGTCGAGCACGCGTTCCGGCGCTGGTTGATCGGCACGCTCAAGTTCTCGCGCGGCTTCGACGATTATGTCGGTTCGGAGCGCGAGGATATCCGCTACGTCGCGTCCGGCGCGCTCGCCTACTATCTGACGCGGGAAATCCAGCTCAAGGGCGAGTATCGCCAGGAATGGCGCTACTCCAACCAGCCCGGCAACAACTACTGGGCGCACGTCTGGCTGCTCGGGATGCGGTTGCAGCGCTGACGCAGAGTAGGCGAAGTGAGCGACGCTACGCGAATCAGCGCTGCCGCAGATGAGCAACGGTGCGGCGACGCGTGGGCGGCGCACGCAGTTGCCGTAGCGCACAGCTGTCTCCGCATTCGCCTTTGCCCACCCTCAGCTACTCGCCCAGCAGCCGCTTGAGCTCGGCCCGCATCGCGGGCGCGATGTCGTCGCGCTCGAGCGCATAGGCGACGTTGGCGGTGAGAAAGCCGACCTTGGAGCCGCAGTCGAAGCTGCGCCCCTCGAACTCCAATCCGTAGAACGGCTGCGTCTTGGCGAGCTCGATCATCGCGTCGGTGAGCTGGATCTCGCCGCCGGCGCCGCGCTTCTCGGCCGCGAGGATGTCGAAGATCTCGGGCTGCAGGATGTAGCGGCCGGTGATGATGAGATTCGACGGCGCCTTCTCGCGCGGCGGCTTCTCGACCATTTGGGTGAGCGAGAACAGCTTGCCCTTGCGCTCGCCGACGCCGACCACGCCGTACATGTGCACGCGCTCGGCCGGCACCTCCTCGACCGCGATGATGTTGGCGCTCTCGCCGAGGCCGCGCCCGGCATCGATCATCTGCGCCAGGCAGCCGGGATCGTGCTGCACCAGCACGTCGGGAAGCAGCAGCGCGAACGGCTCGTGTCCGACCAGCTCGCGCGCGCACCACACCGCGTGGCCCAAGCCCAGCGGCAACTGCTGGCGGGTGAAGCTCGCGGTGCCCGGTCCCGGCAGATCGCGCGCCAGCGCCTCGAGATCGGCGTGCCGCTGCCGCTCGGTGAGGGTGCGCTCGAGCTCGAACTGGCGGTCGAAATGGTCCTCGATGACGCCCTTGTTGCGGCCGGTGACGAAGATGAAGTGCTCGATGCCGGCCTCGCGCGCCTCGTCGACCACGTGCTGGATCAGCGGCCGGTCGACGACCGGCAGCATCTCCTTGGGCATCGCCTTGGTGGCCGGCAGGAACCGGGTGCCGAGCCCGGCGACCGGGAAAACGGCTTTGCGAATCGGTTTCATGGTCTGGTCAAGTTAGGACTATAGTCGGAAAACTCAGGCGTCCGCCGTCTCGGTATTGCCGAAGTTGCGATGTGTAACAAGCCGTGACCCGCAGTCGCTGTGGACGGCATAGGGCATAGCCGCAGGAAAGCCGACGATCGGTTAATGGAAAGGCTGGCGGAACAGCAGCGGTCGGCCGGTTCGGATGTTAACGGTCCCGCAACCATATAGGTTCCCCATAGCACGCAGCGTAGCAATCGATCGAAGCGCCTGGCACGCAAGGCTTGGCATCAAAGGCTTGGCACGATGGCGAGATTTTTCCGATCCGTGCGCCTCCTCGGCGCCGCCGCATTGACCACCGGCGCGCTCGCCGCGCCGGTGTCGGGACAGGGCTTCGACATCCGCTCGCTGTTCACGACGGGCCAGACCACCGGCGCCGTCACGCCGGCGCCGCCCGCTCCGGCACCGGCCAACGCGGCACCCGAATGGAGCGGCGAATCCGGCTCGTCCGGCCATCCGACCATGACGGCGGACGCGATCCGCGCCGCCGCCCGCAATTTCCGCAACTGCCTCGAGGGGCTGTGGCCGCTGGCCGAGCGCCGCGGCGTTTCGCGCGCGGCCTTCGACGCCAGCACCTCGGGTCTCACGCCGGACCTGCGGATCATGGATCTGATGGACGCCCAGCCCGAGTTCACCAAATCGTTCTGGGACTATCTCGACATCCTGGTCAACGACGCGCGCATCGAAAACGGCCGCGCCATCCTGGCGCAGCATCGCGCGATCTTCGACGCGGTCGAGAAGGCCTATGGCGTCGATCGGTACTTCATCACCGCCATCTGGGGCGTCGAATCGAACTACGGCACCCAGGTCGGCGACCGCTCGGTGATCCGCTCGACCGCCACGCTCGCCTGCATCGGCCGCCGGCAGGATTATTTCCGCGACGAGTTTCTTTCGGCGCTGGAAATCCTCGCGCGCGGCGACGTGCAAAGCCGATCACCTCAAGGGCTCGTGGGCGGGCGCCTTCGGTCCGACCCAGTTCATGCCGACCTCGTTCAAGCGCTTCGCGGTCGATTTCGACGGCGACGGCCGGCGCGACGTCGTCGACTCGATCCCCGATCTCATCGCCTCGACCGCGAACAACCTGAAGAAGGACGGCTGGGTCGCCGGGCAGACCTGGGGCTACGAGGTGGTCGTGCCGCAGGGCTTCAATTTTCTGCTCGCCGATCGCTCGCGCGTGCTGACGATGCGCGAATGGGAGCGGGCCGGCATCCGCCGACCCGGCGGCAAGGCGTTCCCGCGCCCCGACGATCGCGCCTATCTGCTGGTGCCGGCCGGCGCACAGGGGCCGGGCTTCCTGATGCTGCAGAATTTCCGCGTGATCATGAAATACAACCCGGCCGAGGCCTATGCGCTCGCCATCGGGTATTTGGCCGACCGGCTGCGCGGCGGCGAGCCGTTCGTGCAGCCGTGGCCGCGCCACGAGCGGGTGCTGACGCGGGCGGAGCGCTACGAGCTGCAGCAGCATCTCGCGCGGCACGGCTACGACGTCGGCGAGCCCGACGGCCGGTTCGGCGGCAGGACCCGCGCCGCGCTCCGCCAGTTCCAGGCCGCCGCCGGCCATGTTCCCGACGGTTTCGCCTCGGAGGCGATCCTGGAGCGGCTGCGCGGCCGTTAACGTCCTGAATAGCTGTGACTTTTCGGTCACGCGGCTAACCACAGGCCGATCTTCAAGTTGACATTTTTGTCGTGCTGTTAGCCGATAGCGGCTGGCGGTCCCGCTTCGGCGGGCGCCGGCCTTTGGCGAAACAGCGATCGGCGGTTGCTCATGGGCTTACCCAGCAAGTCCCGGGGTTTTGTGGCGGCGGTCGCGACGGCCGCTGAGCTTCGCTCTGCTGGTACCCGCGAATGCCCAGTTTTTCGATGGGGCGGCCGCGGGGATTGGGGCGGCCGCCAGCAACAGCGCCAGCAGCCTTCACGCAATTCCTGGGGCGGCTGGCGGTGGCGGCGGTGGTGGCGGCGGTTTCTGGACGCCGTTCGAAGGCCGTCCGCAGCGCGACCGCGACGCGATGTCCGATCGATTATTCGACGCGCGCCGGCGCCGGCGACCGAAGAAGCCCGAGGCCACGACCAACGTCGTGGTGATGGGCGACGCGATGGCCGATTGGCTCGCGCTCGGGCTCGAGGAAGCATTCTCCGAGAAGCCGGAAATCGGCATCGTGCGCAAGCATCGCACCGAGTCCGGCCTGATCCGATACGAGAGTCGCCGCGACGTCGACTGGGCGCAGATCGCGAAGGAAATCATCGCGGCCGAGAAGCCCAAATTCATCGTGATGATGGTCGGCAACAACGACCGCCAGTCGATCCGCGAAAAGGCGCCGGTCGCCGCGCGTCCGGCGCGCGGCGGGAGCGGCCAAGCCGCAGGCGGCGCAGCCGCGCACAGCCGACCGCCCGGCCGCGCCGCAAGCGAGCCCCGGCCGCGCCGGATCCCGAGCAGCAGGTCCCCGAGGGCACTCCGGAGCCGGCGCCGCCGCCCACGCCCGAGCAGGTGCGCCAGGGCGCGCTCGGCCCGTTCGAATTCCACACCGAGAAGTGGGAGGCGGCCTATATCAGGCGCATCGACGCCACCATCGCGGCGCTCAAGACCGCCGGCGTTCCGGTGATCTGGGTCGGGCTGCCGTCGCAGCGCGGCGCCAAGGCGAGCTCGGACTCGTCCTATCTCAACGAGCTCTTCCGCAGCCGGGCCGAGAAGGCGGGCATCACCTATGTCGACGTATGGGACGGCTTCGTCGACGAGGCCGGACGCTTCACGCCGCAGGGGCCGGACTACGAAGGACAGACCCGCCGGCTGCGCAGCGGCGACGGCGTCTATTTCACCAAGTTCGGCGCCCGCAAGCTCGCGCACTACGTCGAGCGCGAGATCCAGCGCCACATCACCAATCGCGCCGTTCCGGTCGCGCTGCCGATCCCGGTCGAGCCGGGAACGCAGCCGGGCGCCAAGCCGGGCGGTCCGGCGCAGCGGCCGGCGGTCGGCCCGGTGGTGCCGCTCACCGCGGCGGCGACGCCACCGCGCCGGAGGAACTGATCGGCGGCGGCCGCGCGACGCGAGCCGCGCGCGCCGATCCGGTCGCGACCCGCGTGCTCACCAAGGGCGAGCCGATCCCGGCGCCGTCCGGCCGCGCCGACGATTTCAGCTGGCCGCGCGGCAGCGCGCCGCCGCCGGCCGAGCCGGTCGCGCTGCAGCCGACGCCGCCGGCGCCGGCGGCGCCGCGACCGCAGCCGCGCGGCACCGGCGGCGCAGCCGCGCAGTCGCAGAGCCGGCCAGCGCCGCGACGACCACGCGACGGCCAGGCGCGCCGAGACCAAGCCGCGGCGCCGCAGCGGCGCGCTCGCTCGCCGGACGCGCCGCGACCGCCGCTCTCGATCCAGAACCTGTTCCGCTGATCGGATGCGCAGTTCGGATCGTGCCCGCTCCGGACTGCGTTAGCGCGGCAGCGTCGTCGATCCCATCAGGAACTTGTCGACCGCGTGCGCGCATTGGCGGCCTTCGCGGATCGCCCACACCACCAGCGACTGGCCGCGGCGCATGTCGCCGGCCGCGAACACTTTCGGGTTCGAGCTGCGATAGGCGAGCGTGTCGGCCTTGACGTTGCCGCGCTGATCGAGCTCGAGGCCGAGCGACTTGATCATGCCCTCGTGCACCGGATGCACGAAGCCCATGGCCAGCAGGACGAGGTCGGCGTCGAGCTCGAACTCGGTGCCGGGGATCGGCTTGATCTTGCTGTCGACGCGCACGCAATGCAGCTTCTTGACTTGGCCGTTCTCGCCGGTGAACTTGCGTCGTCATCACGGCGAAATCGCGCTCGGCGCCCTCCTCGTGGCTCGACGAGGTGCGCAGCTTCAGCGGCCAGTCCGGCCAGGTGAGCATCTTGTTCTCGCGCTCGGGCGGCTGCGGCATGATCTCGAAATTGGTCACCGAGAGCGCGCCCTGGCGGATCGAGGTGCCGATGCAGTCGGAGCCGGTGTCGCCGCCGCCGATCACGACGACGTGCTTGCCGCCGGCCAGGATCGGCTCGCTGCCGTCCTTGGGTTCTTGCGGCTCGCCGCTGACGCGCCGGTTCTGCTGCGGCAGGAAGTCCATGGCGAAGTGGATGCCGTCGAGCTCGCGGCCCGGGATCGGCAGGTCGCGCGCCCTTCTCGGCGCCGCCGGCGAGCACCACCGCGTCGTAGTCGGCGAGGAGCTTCTCGGCCGGCAGGTTGACGCCGACATGGGCGCCGTAGTGGAAGGTCACGCCTTCGCCTTCCATCTGCGCGACGCGCAGGTCGACGATCCCCTTCTCCATCTTGAAGTCGGGGATGCCGTAGCGCAGCAGGCCGCCGGCCTTGGCGAATTTCTCGAACACGTGCACGTCGTGGCCGGCGCGCGCGAGTTGCTGCGCGCAGGCCATGCCGGCCGGGCCCGAGCCGACGACCGCGACCTTCTTGCCGGTCTTCGCCGCCGGCGGCTCGGGCTTGATCCAGCCGCTGGCGATGGCGCGGTCGGCGATCGCGCATTCGATGGTCTTGATGGTGACCGGGTTGTCGTCGATGTTGAGCGTGCAGGACGCCTCGCACGGCGCCGGGCAGACGCGGCCGGTCACTTCGGGGAAATTGTTGGTGGAGTGCAGGTTGCGCGCGGCCTCCTCCCAGTCGCCGCGATAGACGAGGTCGTTCCAGTCCGGGATCTGGTTGTTCACCGGACAGCCGGTGTGGCAGTACGGGATGCCGCAATCCATGCAGCGCGCCGCCTGCTTCTTGTTCGCCTCCTCGGGCAGCGGCAGCACGAATTCGCGCCAATGCTTGATGCGCTCCTCGACCGGCTCGTAGTCGCGGTCGTCGCGCTCGAATTCGAGGAAACCCGGTGATCTTGCCCATCGGAGCTTCGATACCTGACCCTATGCGGCGCTCTTCGATCCGGCCACCGGCTGCAGCGCCAGCATCCGCTCGCAGCGCCCGATCCAGGCCCTGACGGCCGGCCGGCCCGCAAGGTCGAAGCCGCCTTCGTGCGCCAGCCTTGTGTAGGCAAGGAACGCGATGTCGGCAATCGTCATCGAGTCGCGCCGACGAGCCAATCGCGGCCAGCGGAGCAGCTTTTCCATCAAGCTCGAGCGCGGCTTCGCCGCGCTCGACCCGCTGCGGCTCGCGCGTCTCCTTCGGCCGCCCGAGATAGAACATGTGGAAGCGGCAGACCGCGATATACGGCTCGTGGCTGTACTGTTCCCAGAACAGCAGCTCGTCGATCTTGGCCTGCGCAAAGGCGTCTTCCGGCAGCAGCGCGCTGCCGCGCGCCAGGAACCGGATGATCGCGTTCGACTGCGCCAGGCAGCGGCCGTCATCGAGCTCGATCGCCGGCACCTGTCCCATCGGATTGCGGCGCAGCGCCTCCGGCGTCCGGCTCTCGCCCTTGCTGATGTCGACCGCGGCCCAGCGATACGGCAAGCCGAGATGATCGGCCGTGTACTTGACCTTGAGGCAGTTTCCGGACGCGAGGTCGCCGTAGATGATCATGAACCAGGCTCACATTGCTGGAGTATTGGTCTCGCGCGGCGCTGCAGGCGTTCAAACGCGAGCAGCGCTGGAGCTCGACCGCGCAATCACTCCGCCGCCTGCATGGTGCGCGCCTTCTCCATCTCGGCGAGCGCGCGGCGGTATTCGACCGGCATCACCTTGCGGAACATCGGGCAATAGGTCTTCCAGTCGGCGAGGATCTTGGCGGCGCGCGCCGAGCCGGTGAAGCGCGCGTGCCGGCTGATCAGCAGATGCAGCCGCTCGCACGTCGTAGCGCGTCATGTCCTCCAGCACCTCGACCCGGCCGTGCGATTCGAGGTCGTGGGCGTGGTGATAGATGCGCTCGCTGACCTCCTCCTCGTCCGGCATCGGCTCGAGCTCGACCATCGCCAGGTTGCAGCGCGACGCGAACGTGCCGTCCTCGTCGAGCACATAGGCGATGCCGCCCGACATGCCGGCCGCGAAGTTGCGCCCGGTGCGGCCGAGCACCACCACGACGCCGCCGGTCATGTATTCGCAGCAATGGTCGCCGGCGCCCTCGATCACCGCGATGGCGCCGGAATTGCGCACCGCGAAGCGCTCGCCGGCGACGCCGCGGAAGTAGCATTCGCCCTCGATCGCGCCGTACAGCACGGTGTTGCCGACGATGATCGACTGCTCCGGCACGATGCCGGCATCGGCGGTCGGGCGCACGATGATGCGGCCGCCCGAGAGGCCCTTGCCGACATAGTCGTTGGCGTCGCCTTCGAGCTCGAAGGTCACGCCGCGCGCGAGCCAGGCGCCGAAGCTCTGCCCGGCGGTGCCGGTGAGCTTGACATGGATGGTGTCGTCCGGCAGCCCCTCGTGGCCGTAGCGCTTGGCGATCTCGCCGGACAGCATCGCGCCGGCGGTGCGGTCGGTGTTCGTGATCGTGGTCACGATCTCGCACCGGCGCGCCGCGGTCGAGCGCGGCCTGCGCCTCGGCGATCAGCCGGCGGTCGAGGATGTCGTGGATCTTGTGGTCCTGCGGCTCGCAGTTGTGGATGGCGACGCCCGTTCGGGCGCGGCCGGCTTGAAGAACAGCTTGGAGAAATCGAGCCCCTTGGCCTTCCAGTGCTCGATCACCTGGCGCTTGTCGAGCATCTGCATCTGGCCGATCATCTCGTCGAAGGTGCGGAAGCCCATCTCCGCCATCAGCTCGCGCACCTCTTCGGCGACGAAGAAGAAGAAGTTGATGACGTGCTCGGGCTGTCCGACGAAGCGCTTGCGCAGCACCGGGTCCTGGGTGGCGACGCCGACCGGGCAGGTGTTGAGGTGGCACTTGCGCATCATGATGCAGCCGGCCGCGATCAACGGCGCGGTCGAGAAGCCGAACTCGTCGGCGCCGAGCAGCGCGCCGACCACGACGTCGCGGCCGGTGCGGATGCCGCCGTCGACCTGCACGGCGATGCGGCCGCGCAGCCGGTTGGCGACCAGCGTCTGGTGGGTCTCGGCGAGCCCGATCTCCCACGGCGAGCCGGCGTGCTTGATCGAGGTGAGCGGCGAGGCGCCGGTGCCGCCCTCGAAGCCCGCGATGGTGACGTGGTCGGCGCGCGCCTTGGAGACGCCGGCCGCGACCGTGCCGACGCCGACCTCGGACACGAGCTTCACCGACACCACGCCCTCGGGATTGACGTTCTTGAGGTCGAAGATGAGCTGCGCCAGGTCCTCGATCGAATAGATGTCGTGGTGCGGCGGCGGCGAGATCAGGCCGACGCCGGGCGTCGAGTGGCGCACCTTGGCGATGGTCTTGTCGACCTTGTGCCCGGGCAGCTGGCCGCCTTCGCCGGGCTTGGCGCCCTGCGCCATCTTGATCTGCATCATGTCGGAGTTGACGAGGTATTCGGTCGTCACGCCGAAGCGGCCCGACGCGACCTGCTTGATCGCCGAGCGCATGGAATCGCCGTTCGGCAGCGGCTTGAAGCGGTCCGCCTCCTCGCCGCCCTCGCCGGTGTTCGACTTGCCGCCGATGCGGTTCATCGCGATGGCGAGCGTGGTGTGCGCCTCGCGCGAGATCGAGCCGAACGACATGGCGCCGGTCGCGAAGCGCCGCACGATGGTCTTGGCCGGCTCGACCTCCTCGATCGGCACCGGCTTGCGGCCGTCGTCCTCCGCCGATTTCAGCCGGAACAGGCCGCGGATGGTGAGCAGCCGCTCGGACTGCTCGTTGCTGACCTTGGCGTAGGCCTGGTACTCGTCCGGCAGGTTGCCGCGCACGGCGTGCTGCAGCGCCGACACCGTGGTGGCGGTCCAGACATGATCCTCGCCGCGGACGCGGAACTGGTACTCGCCGCCGACGTCGAGCGCATTGCGGTAGATCGGCGCGTCGCCGAAGGCGTCGCGGTGGCGGCGCACCGCCTCCTCGGCGATCTGCTCCAGGCCGACGCCTTCGATGCGGGTGGCGGTGCCGGTGAAATATTCGGCGACGAAATCGGACCTCAGGCCGACCGCGTCGAAGATCTGCGCGCCGCAATAGGACTGATAGGTGGAGATGCCCATCTTGGACATCACCTTGAGCAGGCCCTTGTCGATCGACTTGATGTAGCGCTTGACGATCTCCTTCTCGTCGAGCTTCTGCGGCAGATCGTCCTTCATCGCGATCAGCGTCTCGAAGGCGAGATAGGGATTGATCGCCTCGGCGCCGTAGCCGGCGAGGCAGGCGAAGTGGTGCACCTCGCGCGGCTCGCCCGACTCGACCACGAGCCCGACCGAGGTGCGCAGGCCCTGGCGGATCAGGTGATGATGCACCGCCGCGCAGGCGAGCAGCGACGGGATCGGGATGTTCTCGGCGCCGGCGCGGCGATCCGACAGGATGATGATGTTGATGCCCTCGCGCACCGCCGCCTCGGCGCGGACGCAGAGCGTGTCGAGCGCCTCCTTGAGGCCGGCGGCGCCGTGCTCGGCCGGCCAGGTGGTGTCGAGGATGCGCGACTTGAAATGTCCGTCGCCGACCTCGGAGATCGCGCGGATCTTTTCCAGGTCCGCGTTGGTGAGGATCGGCTGGCGCACCTCCAGCCGCTTCAGGCGAGACGTACCTTCGAGGTCGAACAGGTTCGGCCGCGGCCCGATGATCGAGACGAGGCTCATGACCAGTTCTTCGCGGATCGGATCGATCGGCGGGTTGGTCACCTGCGCGAAGTTCTGCTTGAAATAGGTGAACAGGAGCTTCGGCTTGTCGGACAGCGCCGAGATCGGCGTGTCGTTGCCCATGGAGCCGACCGCCTCCTCGCCCTGGGTCGCCATCGGCGACATCAGGATGCGCAGGTCCTCCTGCGTGTAGCCGAACGCCTGCTGGCGATCGAGCAGCGCCAGGTTGGAGAGCGCGCGCCTCGTCCGGCGCGGCCGGCAGGTCCTCGAGCACGATCTGGGTGCGCTCGAGCCAGTCCTTGTAGGGATGGCTCTTGGCGAGCGTCGCCTTGAGCTCCTCGTCGGGAATGAGGCGGCCCTCGTCGAGATCGACCAGCAGCATCTTGCCCGGCTGCAGGCGCCACTTGGTGACGATGTCCTTTTCGGGGATCGGCAGCACGCCCATCTCGGACGCCATGATGATGCGGTCGTCGCGGGTGACGAAATAGCGCGCCGGGCGCAGGCCGTTGCGGTCGAGCGTGGCGCCGATCTGGCGGCCGTTGGTGAAGGCGATCGCCGCCGGGCCGTCCCACGGCTCCATCAGCGCGGCGTTGTACTCGTAGAAGGCGCGCCGCTCCTCGTCCATGAGCGGATTGCCCGCCCAGGCCTCCGGGATCATCATCATCATCGCGTGCGCGAGCGGGTAGCCGCCCTGCACCAGGAATTCGAGCGCGTTGTCGAAGCAGGCGGTGTCGGACTGGCCCTCGTAGGAGATCGGCCAGAGCTTGTTGATGTCGTCGCCGAACAGCTCCGACGACACCGAGGCCTGCCGCGCCGCCATCCAGTTGTTGTTGCCGCGCAGCGTGTTGATCTCGCCGTTGTGGGCGATCATCCGGTAGGGATGCGCGAGCGACCAGGTCGGGAAGGTGTTGGTGGAGAAGCGCTGGTGCACGAGCGCGAGCGCGCTCTCGAAGTCCGGGTCGTGCAGGTCGGGATAATAGGTGCCGAGCTGGTCGGCGAGGAACATGCCCTTGTAGACGACGGTGCGGCAGGAGATCGACACCGGGTAATAGCCGGACAGCCGGCGCTCCTGGCGGGTGTAGATCGCGTTCGAGATCGACTTGCGCAGGATGTAGAGCCGGCGCTCGAACTCGTCCTCGCTCTTGATCTTCTTGCCGCGGCCGATGAACACCTGCAGGTGCACCGGCTCGGTCGGCTTGACCGATTCGCCGAGCGTCGAGTTGTCGGTCGGCACGTCGCGCCAGCCGAGCAAGCGTCATGCCCTCGCGCTTGATCATCTGCGCGTAGATGTCGCGGATCACCTGCCGCCAGTCCGGATCGCGCGGCATGAACAGCACGCCGATCGCGTATTCGCCCGGGCTCGGCAGCGTGAAGCCGAGCCGGTCCGCCTTCTTGGCGAAGAACTTGTGCGGAATCTGCACCAGGATGCCGGCGCCGTCGCCGGCGCGCGGATCGGCGCCGACCGCGCCGCGGTGCTCGAGATTGCACAGGATCGCGAGCGCGTCCTCGACGAGCTGGTGCGACTTGCGGCCCTTGATGTCGGCGATGAAGCCGACGCCGCAGGAATCCTTGTCGAGCGCCGGATCGTAGAGGCCCTGCGGCCGGCAGGCACGCCCGGATCGGCGCTGTCGGCGAAGCGCGCGCGCGCGTCCGCCACGGCGCGCTCGCCCGCAGCGTTGCGTCCGATGCGCCTTCCGCGATTGCGTCTCGCGCTCATCGTCCTCGCTCGTCCTCGCCTCGCCGGCGCATGCCGGTGCTCGTTCGCCGTTGCGGCGGACCCGCCGGCCCGCGGCGTTGGTTCCGCGCCACTGGCACGAAACGTACCGCGCTGCTTGATCCTTCGGCGGCCTGGTCACCCGCGGCGCCTCGGCCCGGGCGCGTGACCGCTCGCGTGAGGCGGATCGGCGGCGCACCGTGTGCGCCGGTGTCCCACCGTCCGATGCGGAGCCGGATCGCCGGCCGGCCGGCATCGGGCGGACCACCTATTGGGACAGCAATACTGTCCTAGTTTACCTTGCCAAATTTTAGCCGTGAAGACAAGGGTTCGCCTATGGGGAAATGCACGCTTTCTGCAATTGTTTCCGGCTCCCGGCTGCCCAAAAACGGAGCAGGAGCCTAGCGTGTACCACGATGACAGGGCTGTTGCATGGTGGCGAATGGGCGAATAGCGAATAGCCGGCGGATCGAAGTAGCCGGCAGCCGACCCTACTCGCCATTCGCTATTCGCTATGCGGCAGTGGCAAGGGGGGCCTTCCATGACCGAAACACCAGCACAGCCGGCCGTTCGATCGCGTTCGATCATCGCCAGCATCGTGGCGACGCTGGTCGCCTTGTGCGCGGTCATTCCCTATGCGCTGGTCGCGCTCGGGCTGCGCTTCGTCATGGCGCGGGTGTTTTTCCTGTCGGGCCAGACCAAGATCGAGGGCCCGCGCATCCCGATCAATCTGAACCTGCGCGGCTTCGACGAGCTTCTCGATCGTGCTGCCGACGGAGATCAAGGCCTCGACGTTCCAGCTGTTCGAGACCGACTACGCCAGCCTGCCGATGCCGCCGACGGTGGCGGCCTACCTGTTCACCTATGCCGAGTTCGTGCTGCCGATCTGCCTGGTCCTCGGCTTTGCGACCCGGTTCGCGGCCTTGGGCCTGCTGGTCATGACCGTGCTGATGCAAATCTACGTCGTGCCCGGGATGTGGTGGGCCGCCCATGTCTATTGGGTCTCGATCCTGATGGTGCTGATGTCGGTCGGACCCGGCGCGATCTCGATCGACGCGGGTATCCGTTATCTCTACCAGCGGGAGTAGGGTGGGCAAAGGCGAATGCCGAGCCGTTGCGCAGCTCGCGAGTGCGTGCGATGCGCCGTGCCGCACGCGTCGCTCGTGCCGCTGAGCGATAGACGCGTGGGCACGGCGCGCAAGGGCGCGCCTTCGCCCACCCTGCAGCCCGCGGAGACGCGCATGAATTTCGCAAGCGACAACACGGCGGGGATCGCGCCCGAAATTCTCGCCGCCATTGCGGGCGCGAACAAGGGCGCGGCGCTCGCCTACGGCCAGGACGCCTGGACCAAGCGGGTCGAGCGGACGATTCGCCGAGATTTTCGAGCACGAGGTCGCGGTCTTCCTGGTGCCGACCGGCACCGCCGCGAATGCGCTGGCGCTCGCCCATCTGACGCCGCCATGGGGCGCGGTGCTGTGCCATGCCGAGTCGCATATCGCGACCGACGAATGCGGCGCGCCGGAATTCTTCGGCGGCGGCATCAAGCTCGTCGGCCTGGCGGGCGAAGCCGGCAAGATCGCGCCCGAGACGCTTGCGGCACGCCATCGAGCGCGGCCAATGGGGCGGCCCGCATCACGTCAGCGCGACCGTGCTCTCGCTGTCGCAGGCGACCGAAGCCGGCACCATCTATCGTCCGGCCGAGATTGCCCGCCTCGCCGAGATCGCGCATGCGCGCGGGCTCGCCGTGCATGTCGACGGCGCGCGCTTCGGCAATGCGCTCGTGCGCATGAATGCCTCGCCGGCGGACGCCACCTGGAAGGCCGGCGTCGATGCGCTGTCGTTCGGGGCGACCAAGGGCGGCGCGCTCGCCGCCGAGGCGGTGGTGTTCTTCGATCCGGCGCGCGGCGCCGACATGCAGAGCCGGCGCAAGCGCGGCGGCCATCTCGTCTCCAAGCATCGCTTCATCGCCGCGCAGCTGGAGGCCTATCTCGCCGACGGCCTGTGGCTCGCGCTCGCGCGCCACGCCAACGACATGGCCGACCGGCTCGCCGCCGGGCTCGCGGCGGCGGGTCTCGCGCCGGTCTGGCCGGTCGAGGCCAACGAGGTGTTCGTCGCGCTGCCGTCGCGCGATCGACGCGCGGCTCAAGGCGCAAGGCGCGAGCTATTATCCGTGGACCAGCGACGGATTGCCGGCAAGGCACGATGCGCCGCGACCGATGCGACGCTGGTGCGACTGGTGACGTCGTTTGCGACCACCGCGGACGAGGTCGACCGGTTCGTGACGATCGCGAGAGGTCAGTTAGCTCGGTCCGCGGTTGAGTTTCGTTCGGCGACTGCTTGACGGGAGGCCGCACGTCACTTCCGTCCGGCAGCCCCGCTGCTCGCCATGCTTCGGCAAAGGGCGTGAACACCTCCGGCGCAAGCCCAACCGTGACCGAAAATTTGCGGACCGTGAACGTGGGTTGGAGAGCGAGCACCCGCTGCGCCGCCGCCTTGGCCTCTTCGACGCGTCCGAGCCGAATGAGCGCCGCCGCCAACAAAGCGTGCGGAGGGCTGAAGCCGGGATTGAACTCGATCGCACGCCGGGCGGCATCGGCCGCCTCGTCGTACCGCTTGGTATGGAAGTACGAAATCGCAAGCGCGTGCACGGCCGGACGTTCAGGGGATCGAACGGACTGAGCCGAAGCGCGCGCTGCGCCCGTTCGATTGCGAGTTCCGTCTTGCCCATCCAGGCGAGAGTGACGGCACTGCAGCCGAGCGCAAAGATATTGGAGTTGCTGAGCGCAAGCGCGCGGTCAAAGAGATTGAGCGCCGTGGCGTTGTCATGCTCGTCGAGCGAGATGACGAATGCAGCGACTGCGAGCGTGGTTGCATCGTCGCCGCCGCCGGCAACCGCCGCGTGGGCATGGCGAATTGCGGCGGTGCGATCCTCCTCGCGGTGTTCTCCGCGGCTGAAGCGATGGTGGAGGCACCAGGCGAGATCCGCCTGCGCGCGCGCGTAGTCGGGTTCGAGCTCCAGCGCCTTTTCGAGCAGCGGAATCGCGGTCGCGACGCCTCCCGGCATCGCAGAGTAAAGAAACGGCAGAGCCCGCAGGACGAGATCGTACGCATCAAGGCTGTCGGGGCGTTTGCGTTTGATGCGTTCGATCTCGGCCTTCCTGAGGCTCGGCTCGATGGCGCCGATCACGCTCATCGTGATCTCGTCCTGCACCGCGAAGATGTCGTCGAGCAATCGATCGTAGTGCTCGGCCCAGAGATGAGCGCCGGTCTCCGCTTCGACGAGCTGGGCGGTGATGCGAATGCGGCTTCCGGCCTTGCGAACGCCGCCTTCGAGCACGTAGCGGACGCCGAGCTCACGCCCGACCTGCTTCACGTCGACCGCCTTGCCCTTGTAGACGAAGCTCGAATTGCGGGCGATGACGAACAGCCATCTGATGCGCGAAAGGCCGGTGATGATGTCTTCGACGACGCCGTCTGCGAAATATTCCTGCTCGGATCGCCGCTCATGTTCTGGAACGGCAGGACGGCGATCGACGGCCTGTCCGGGAAGAGCCAGGACTTGTGCTTGACGTTGGTCGGTACGCACGGAACTGTCGCGGATCTCCTGCGTGACCTCGCCGATAAACCGGTACCCGCGACGGAGCAGCGGTTCCGATCGCCGCTGCTCCTCGCCGAGTTCTCTCCGAGCGCGCGTCGGAGCGTCGCAATCTGGACTGGTCACGTTGCCTCCTCGACCGACCAGGCCGGACCACGACCGCGGCGATCAGCGTCGTCCTTTGTGACGACCTGCGCCCGGTTGCGCCAGGCCAGACACTCGAAGCAATATCGAGCGGCCCGGCGCCCAAGCGGGACGGAGCTCGGCGTCCCGCGAACAAGGTTTCGGCGCTCGGCATCGAGGCGGAACGGCCGAAACGACAGCATCGTCGTTCATCGTCCGATTTGACCCCAATTCGGGAACTTCTTCAGATCTATCAGAACCACTTCACGACATCCGACCGAAGCGACCTCAGGCTGCCGCTTGGACTCCTGGCCCCGATGCACGACCGTAAGTGACAAATGAGGTGCGACATGCGCGAACGTGCTGATCGTAGGTGGCGGAATTGCCGGCATGACGCTTGCCGTCGCTCTGAAGCGATCCGGCATTCGTTCGCGAAATCGTTGAAATCAATCCGCAATGGACCGTGCTGGGCGTAGGCATTGCCCTGCAGGGGCCGGCCTTGCGCGCGCTCAGGATGGTTGGCGTGCTCGACCAATGCGTCGAGCAGGGCTTCGGCTATTCGCACTTCAAAGCCTGCAATGCCGACGGGCCAGGTCACACGGGACGGTGGAGCTTCCACGCCTCAATGGCCCCGACTATCCGGCAACGATCGGCATCATGCGCCAGGCGGTGCACTCGGTCTTGCAAGACGCGGTGGCAAAGGCGGACGTGCCGGTTCGTCTTGGCGTGACGGTTGCGTCTCTCGAGCAGGACGATGATCGAGTGGCCGTGCAATTCACGGACGGCACGCGCGGCAGCTATGACCTCGTCGTGGGCGCCGACGGCACGCAACTCGAAGATACGGGACTTGGTGTTCGGGATCGAGTGCAAGCCGAGATACACCGGCCAGGCGGTCTGGCGCGCGACCGTCAGCCGGCCGGCCGAGGTGCAGGCGCGTTACTCGTTCTTTGGGCCACGCAACAAGGCTGGCTTCAATCCCGTGTCGAACACGGAGATGTACATCTACCTCGTGCAGAACCTGCCGGACTTCATCCGGATTCCTGACGATCGACTGCCCGAGGTCATGCGGGAGCAGCTTACTGATTTTCGCGGTCTCCTCGCCGCAGCGCGCGAGGAAATCACCGATCCGAAGGACATCGTGTACCGCCCGATCACGTCGCACATCCTGTCCCCTCCGTGGCATCGCGGGCGCGTGATCCTCATCGGCGACGCGGCGCATACCACGACGCCGCACATGGCGGCCGGCGCCGGGATTGCGGTCGAGGACTTCGATCGTTCTCGCTCTCGCTGCTGCAGTCGGAGCATTCCTGTGCACGTCGCGCTGGAGAATTTCATGACGCGCCGTTACGAGCGGTGCCGGATGGTGGTCGAGAACTCGTTCCAGCTCGGCGAATGGGAGAAGAACCCAAGCGCGCCCGACGCCGATCCGGTCGGCGTGCTGGACAGATCGGTCAAGGCTCTGGCGCAGCCGATCTAGGAACACTCTGCCCACAGACGCGCTGACAGCACCCATCGCAGCTTGCCGAGGAGGCCCCCATGAAGAACTATCGTACGCGCTCATTCGTTCTCGCGGCAACGCTCGCAGCTGTCCTGGGGATCGCGCGAAGCTCCGGCCGGCTGCCGAGGATTATCCATTCAAGGACCATCAGGATCCTCGTGCCGAACGCGCCAGGCGGACTGGTGGACATTCTCCCTCGCGTCCTCGGTCAAAAAATCACCGAGACCACGAAACAGGCGGTGGTGGTCGAGAACCGCATTGGTGGCAACGGCGCCGTCGCCGGCGCCGAGGTGGCGAGGTCGGCACCCGACGGTTACACGCTGCTGATGAGCTTTCACGCGCTCAATGCGATGCTGCCGCACATGACGAGCAAGCTCACATTCGATCCCAACAAGGACTTGGTGCCGATCGTTCACATCATGACGGTGCCCAACATTCTGGTGGTTCATCCCTCTGTGCCCGCCAATTCGGTGAAGGAACTGGTGGCCTACGGCAAGGCGAATCCCGGCAAGCTGACCTTCGCATCGCAGGGCGTCGGCAGCACCGGTCATGTGGCCGGAGAGTTGTTCAAGCAGCTGACGGACATCGACATCGTGCACGTGCCGTACCGCGGTGCCGCGCCCGCGGCACAGGCTCTGATGGGCGGGCAGGTCACGATGATGTTCGATGTCGTGACCCTTGCCATGGAGCCGGTGAAGGCTGGCAGGATGCGCGCGCTCGGCGTCGCGACCGCCAAACGCGTTGATGTTCATCAACGATGTGCCGACATTGGCGGAAGCCGGTTTGCCTCTGGAAATCAGCGCCTGGTTCGGGCTGATGGCACCCGCCGGAACGCCGCCAGTCGGTCATCGCGTGGCTCAACCGCGAGGCCAACAAGGTCTTTACCGCGCCGGAAATCCGAGATCGCTACGTCTCGCAAGGCGCATCGCTTCCTCTCGGCACGCCGGAGGCATTCGGTGCTCCACATCGCGGCGGAATATCAGAAATGGGGTCCGGTGATCCGCCGGGCGAACATTCGAATTGACTGAATATTTCGCGGACGAGACGTGTGTGTGCTCAATCCGGCCGCGACCGACGCGACGCTGGTGCGGCTGGTGACGTCGTTTGCCACCATGGCGGAGGAGGTCGACCGGTTTGTGGCGATCGTGCGGGGTTGAGAGGTAGTGAGTTACAGGACCGGGCCCGCAGGCATTGCGGTGCAAAGAAAATCGGTGACGGTTGGCCGGCTTCCGGCCCCCTGCTGGTGCCACGCCAGTGCCCAAGCTCCGCCCCAAATCTTGACTAGCGTTGAGGAAGCAGGCGTGGCGTTCCGCGTCGCCAGGCGCGTCGAAATGCTCACGTCACCTCGGGGGAGAGTGTCTTGAAGCAATCAATCGCGATCTGTGCCGGCGTGCTGGCAAGCGCGTTGGCCCTTGGACTTGCGGGTGCCGAGCCCGCCACGGCTCAACTGGTTTATCCAGGTTACCGGGTCTATCCCGCCTACCCGGGCTTTGCGGTCATCGCACCGCCCGAGGTCGTGGCGATCGTGCGGTCGAATGGGATGAAGCCCCTGACCCCGCCGATGCGGCGTGGCCCGGTTTACCTGCTGCACGCGCTCGATCCGAACGGGCAGGAAGTGCGGGTCGTGGTCAATGCCCGCAGCGGACGCGTCATCGCGGTGCGGCCGACATTCGGGCCGCGCTACGCCGCCGTGCCCCCGCCCTATGGTCGGCCGCCGGCCGGGGTTCCGCTGGCCGACGGCTATGGCCCCAATTCGCGCGTCGCGGCGTTGCCGCCCGATGTCGACGGTCCGCCCGGCGCCGGGCCGGGCGGCTATGGACCTGGTCCCGGGCCCGCATATGGACCGGGTCCCGGACCAGCGCGTGGACCTGGTCCCGGACCGGGGTATGAACCTGGTCCCGGACCGGGTGCTGGACCCGCGTACGGACCGGGATATGCACCCGGTGCAGCTCCCGGGTATGGACCGCCGCCGGTGGGCCGCGCTCCGGCCGCGCAAGCGCCAGGGCCGAGCGTGCAGGCGGGACCGCCGCCGCTGCCGCGTCCGCGGCCCAAGGTGGCGTCGGCCGACAGCTCGGCCGCCGCGCCGACGGCTGCCAAGCCTGCCACAGCAGCGCTTCCGCCAGCGCGTTCGCTGTCGGCCGCGCCTGAGCTGAAGGACCGGATCACGACCGGCACGGTCGCCGCCCCCACCGCCGCGCCGCCGCCCGCGCCCGTGGAAATGCACGAGTGAAAATGAAAGCGCCCCGGACTCCCGGGGCGCTCCCTCCGATCGAAATCGCGACGGGTCAGGCCGCGGCCTTCGCCTCGACCACGGCGGGCTTGCCGTTGCCATTGGCCTTGCCGATCTGGATCTGGCGCGGCTTCTTGGCCTCGGGGATCTCGCGCACGAGGTCGACGTGCAGGAGACCGTTCTCGAGCGACGCGCCCTTGACCTGGACGTAGTCGGCGAGCTGGAACACGCGCTCGAACGCGCGCGCCGCGATGCCCTGGTAGAGCGGCTCGGCCTCGTTCTCGGCCTTCACCTGCTTCTCGCCGCGGATCGTCAGGGTGTTCTCCTTGACCTCGATGTTGAGCTCGGGCTCGGAGAAGCCGGCCACCGCTACAGTGATGCGGTAGGCGTTGTCGCCGGTCCGCTCGATATTGTAGGGCGGATAACCGGGCGAGCCGTCATGCCCAAGCTGGTCGAAGAGGGAAAACAGCCGGTCGAAGCCGACGGTCGAACGATAGAGGGGAGCAAGGTCGAACGTGTTTCGCATGGCATATCCTCCTTGTGAAGCGACATGCGGAAGGTCCGCCCCGAAGGGCCGGACCGGGTGATGCGCAGCCCCGCAAGGGCCTGCGCAACCAATATCTGGGAGCTGCCTCCGCGGCCCGCAAGGGGGAGTCTAACCAGTTGTCATAACTTACTTTTCCGGCCGGAGGCCAATACGTGGAACTCCTGCGGAGGGGTGCTCCGTGCATACGAGCTGCGCCTTTCGATTACGACTACTGCGGTGACCATGCCCTGCTATAAGGCGTGACCATCCTCGCTTCGATTCTTCACCTCACCGCCCATGACACTGGTTTCCATTCCCGCCAATCCGGTGCCCGAGGGGGCGGTCTCGGGAACGCTCAAGACCCGCGACGGCGTCACGCTGCGCTTTGCCCGCTGGCATCCGCCGCCCGGCCGCAAGGGCACCGTCTGCCTGTTCCAGGGACGCGCGGAGTTCATCGAGAAGTATTTCGAGACCGTGCGCGACCTGCGGGCGCGCGGCTTCGCGGTCGCCACGCTCGACTGGCGCGGCCAGGGGATGTCGGAGCGCGCGCTGCGCAACCCGAAAAAGGGCTACGTGCGGAGCTTCTCGCAATATCACATCGACCTCGAAACCTTCATCAACGAGGTGGTGCTTCCCGACTGTCCGCCGCCGGTGTTCGCGCTTGCGCATTCGATGGGCGCGTCGATCCTGCTGCGCGCCGCCTTCGCGGGCCACCGCTGGTTCGATCGCATGGTGCTGCTGGCGCCGATGATCGCGCTGCCCGGGATGCGCCGGTCGGTCGGCACCCGCATGCTGGTCAGGACGCTCCGGCTGATGGGGCTCGGCGGCATGTATGTGCCCGGCGGCGACGCCTCGGTGGTGATGCAGCGCCCCTTCATCGGCAATCTGCTCACCTCCGATCCGGTCCGCTATGCCCGCAACGTCGCGGTGCTCGAGACCGAGCCGGCGCTGGCGGTCGGCTGGCCGACGGTGGCGTGGACGGACTGCGCGTTTCGGGTGATGGGCGAGCTGACCGAACGCGGCTTTGCCGGGCAAGATCCGGCAACCGATCCTGATCATCGCGGCGGGCGCCGACGCCATCGTCTCGACCCCCGCGATCGACGTGTTCTCGGTGCGGCTGCGCGCCGGCTCGCATCTCATCGTGCCGGGCGCGCGCCACGAGCTCCTGATGGAGCAGGACCGGTTCCGCGGGCAGGTTCTGGCGGCGTTCGACGCCTTTGTCCCAGGAACGCCGTTGTTCGGGTGATAATCAATTGGTGATTGATTGATCGTTACCGACGATATTCGAGCGATTCCGCTCGTTTAGGACTAAAAGAGGAGCCAGCATGGCCAGTAATCCAAAGGCAAACCGCGATCCCGCCGGAGCGCGCTTGGAGCGGGCGCAGGAGGCAGCGCGGGACGCCGAGAAGGCCAGGGCGCAGTACGAGGCCGATGGTAAGGCGATGCGCGAGAAGACCGCGCGGTTGAGATCGTTGCGGCTGGCAAAGGAGGCGGCTGACTTGGCGGCGGGCGTCGAGCAGAAGCCCGTCCCAGCGGACAAGAAGCCCCGTGTTGCTCGAAAGCGTTGACGGTGCCGGTGGTGCTCGCCGCATTCGTGGTCGTACCGATTTCTCCGAAAAGGGTCAGGAAGATCTTGGTGCCTTATCCTGAAACAAGCGTGACGAACAAAGATCAGAACGAGCGAGAACTGGCCGTTTTTCGGAGAAATATTTCAGAAGGCTGAAGAATTATTTCCATTATTCTATCGACGACCCGAGGGAGTTACAGTAACGTTCCATGCTGGAAACGGCTCCGACGGCTTTGCCCGTTCACGTGCGAAGCAAGCTCGGCCTCGGTCATGCGCCACGCCCGACTTCAGGCCCGCTTGACCGAAACGATGCCCATTCCGATGCATGAGGACGTATCGCAGGTGGCTCATTCGAACCGGAATGAAGATAGACCGGCATCGGCCCGGTCCTCCGAGGCATCGAGCGTCGAAGTATCCGGTGTCGAAGTATCTCGCGTCACCGGGCGCCCTCGTTTCACAAGCAAGCAGAAGCCGGAGGCCACCCCCTTGGTGAGCGCGACGGTCTATCTCCTTCCGGAGAAGCTCGAGCTCATCAAACGGATTTGCGCCGGCAAGAACCGACGGATCAGCGACTTTATTTCGGAGGCGATCGATGACCGGCTCGCAAGAGCCGCTGGGTTCGACGTCCGGGGCGGGCGCCCCGGCAGAGCCATAGCACGATAGCGAAGCAGGACAGCAGAAAGGAAAAATCATGCCCTTCAAGCCGAATTACGGTCTGCAACGCGCCGACCGCAACCGTGCGGCACGGGCGCGCAGCGAGGAAAAGCAGAAGAAGCGAGACGAAAAAGCGGCGCAACGCAAAGCCGAGCGCGCGGCGGAGACCGAACCTGCACCCGACGAAGAGAAAGCAAAAGCAGAGTGAAGATGATCCGAAATTTCGCGACGACGGCAAACGGCGCGTCGATGAGCGATCCGCGCCACGCCTACACGAGCTACGTCGTCCCCATGGTGGTCGAGCAGACCAACCGCGGCGAGCGGGCCTACGACATCTTCTCGCGGCTGCTGCACGAGCGCATCATTTTCGTCACCGGTCCGATCGAGGACCAGATGTCCACGCTGGTGATTGCGCAACTGCTCTTCCTCGAGGCCGAGAATCCGAAGAAGGAGATCTCGATGTACATCAATTCCCCGGGTGGCGTGGTCACCTCGGGGATGGCGATCTACGACACCATGCACTTCATCCGCTCGCCGATCTCGACCTTGTGCATCGGCCAGGCGGCCTCGATGGGCGCGTTGCTGCTGGCGGCCGGAAAGAAGGATCTGCGCTTTGCGCTTCCCAACGCCCGCATCGTGCTGCACCAGCCTTCGGGCGGCTTCCAAGGCCAAGCCACCGACATCATGGTGCACGCCCAGGAGATCCTCGATCTCAAGAAGCGTCTCAATGCGATCTACGTGCACCACACCGGTCAGCCGCTGAAGAAGGTCGAGGACGCGCTCGAGCGCGACTACTTCCTCACCGCGGAGCTGGCCAAGGATTTCGGCCTGATCGACCAGGTGCTCGCCCGGCGCCTCACGGAGGCGGTCCCCCCATTGCCTATTTGAGAGGAACGAGCACCAGCCTTGCGAGCTGATCTTTCGTGAGCGGCGCGGCGATGTACTTGAAGGACACGGCGTCCGCCATCGCCAGATCGAGGCCCTCGATACGGTCGGGCAGGACGTTGTTCTTCGGGTAATAGCTCTCCGGCACCGTTCGGGCGATTGCTTCCGGAACGCGAGCCCAATCGGCGAACGCCTTGAGTGCCGCCGGATCCGAATACATCCAGTCGACAACTTCGCGATAGGCCTGCAGGTAACGGACGAAGACTGGCCTGCGCGTTTCCAACGCGGCCGCATTCGCGGTCATGAAGCGCGCGGTCTGATTTCTCAATTCGGGAACATCGCTCGCGCGCGCGATCTCCCTGATCTTTCCCTCCTTCAGAAGATCGACCGCGAACGGCGGCGACGTCCAGCCGACGTCGATCTGGCCGGTCATGGCCTGGGTCAGCGTGGCAGCAGGGCCGCCGGTGGCCACCGGGGTGAAGCTGACGCCGAATACCCGCTGAAACCCGAGCACGGCCGCATAGGTGGACGACCCGGCAGTCGAGTAGGCGACGCTCCTGCCGGCCAGGTCCTTCTTGGCCTTGATGGGCGAGTCCGCCCGCACGTACCAGGTCAGGTCGTTCGCGCCGGTGTGGGTTGCGGCGATGACCCGGATCGGCGCTCCTTTGGAAAAGGCGCCAAAGGTGTTGAACGTGCCGACCCCGGTGCCGATATCGGCGCTGCCGGAAATCACGACCTGCTGCGTTTCGCCGGCTCCCTGCGTGTAGAAGATATCCAGCACCAGCCCGTGCTTCTTGAAAAATCCGGCATTCTGCCCCAGCTCCGAAAAGGAATTCTCCCAGGTTCCCGCCAGGCCCGCGGCAATGCGCAATCTGTCCTGAGCGACGACGGCCGAGCTCAGGCCGGCAAAAAGCACGCAGGCCGAAATTCCGATGGTGAGATTCAGTCTGGACATTGCCCTCTCCTCAACGTGAGGCCGTTCTCACGGCGTCGGCAGCGCAGCCCATGGCGCGAGCCGGGCCGCCGCCGATCAATTTCAACAGCATATCAGCCAGAACGCTCGTCTTAAACTCAATCCTCGGAGCGAGCGAAGATGAGCAGCCGCGCAACCGCTATGGAGTGCCCGGAACCGATCGGTCGGGCGGCGGATCGGCTTCGAGCAATAGACCTCTCGCGGCAAGCTCGCGTCGCAATTCCCGGACCGCAAGCTGTGCCGATTCCGAGCTGTTCACCTTCTCGATCCGCCGCAGCAGCGAACGAATGGCGGGGTCTTGGTCCCGGATGGCCCAGCGACGCACGAACACTTGCGCGTCGAAGAACGAGCCGATGCGAACCGGCTTGCCGAGGTTGGGCAAGTTGGCCTCGAACACCCACGCAAACCGAAGGTCGCTCATGACATCTCCCGGCGTTCGACACGGCAGTCAAACGCGCCCGCATGACTTCGATGAAATGCCGCCGGAATCAGCCGCCGACGATCGCGATCAATGGTCAAGGTCCGGCAATCCAGCACTTTCGCAGCCCGTCCGTATCTCTGACCCACCAATAGCTTTCTTCCGGGTTGTGCCCGGAAATCTTGAAGGTCTTGAGATGACGCTTGACGGCCACCACGGCGGCTTCCCGGGTGTCGAATTCATCACCGACCTGGGTCGGCGGTGCTGGGCTCTTGCTCTTGAGCTCGAGAATCTTGAACATCGCGGTTCCCGTTCGGGGGCCGCGTCATATTACTATCTTCATGGCCAGGAGTCCAAATAATAAGCGCAGAAATGCTCGATTCGGGAAAATATTTCTGCCAAAAGCCTGGTTTTTGCTTGCTCTGATCTTATATTGCCGTCTCAATGACGACGCAGGATATTTCATTGATATTTTGGAGCTACTGACATGACGGGTGTAGCTCCCAATTCAGCCGCTTCGAAGTCCGAGCTTTCTGCCGAGAAGCCCTCCCGAAGGGTGGTCCGGTCCGACGCGAGCTTTCGACCAAAGGCCCGAGGTCGCCCGACCGACGGTCGCTAACGCAGTTCAGGCGAAGGAATCCGATCCGTATGGAGCGCGTTCAAAAGCAAATGGCGAGCGACAGCAAGGCGGCGCAAAAGGAAAAAGAGGCACCCGAGGCGCCCGGGAAAGAGGCAGCCGAGGCGCCCGACACGCCGCTGCCGTTGCTCGACCTCTCCGATGCGGCGGTCACCAAGCTGATCCGCGCCGCCAAGAAGCGCGGCTACGTCACCCATGACCAGATCAACTCGGTCCTGCACTCCGAGGAGGTCAACTCCGAGCAGATCGAGGACGTGCTCGCGATGTTCAGCGAGATGGGCATCAACGTGGTCGAGGCCGAGGATGGCGGGGACGAGGAGCAGCAGCGCGAGGAGCCGGACGAGGAGCCCGAAGCCGACGGCGGCGAGCTGATCGAGGTCCAGCAGAAGGTCCCGGCCAAGGTCGAGACCAAGCCGCCGGCCGAGCGCACCGACGATCCAGTCCGCATGTACCTGCGGGAGATGGGCTCGGTGGAGCTGCTCTCGCGCGAGGGCGAGATCGCGATCGCCAAACGCATCGAGGCCGGCCGCGAGGCGATGATCGCCGGGCTGTGCGAGAGCCCGCTCACCTTCCAGGCCATCATCATCTGGCGTGACGAGCTCAACGAGGCAAAGATCCTCCTGCGCGACATCATCGATCTCGAGGCGACCTATGCGGGCCCCGACGCCAAGGCCATGCCGGGCCCGGTGATCGGTCCCGACGGCCAGCCGGTCGTCGCGATGGCCGGCGCGCCACTCCCCGCCACGCAGGCGCCGCCGGCGGCGCCCGCGGCCGCCACCCCGTTCAACAAGGCGCCCGCCGCGGCCCACGAGGGCAACGGCGCGGAGAAGCCCGAGGGCGCGCCTGAAGGCGATTTCGACGACGACGACGAGGAGAGCTCGCTCTCGCTCGCGGCGATCGAGGCCGAGCTCAAGCCCAAGGTGCTGGAGACCTTCGACAACATCGCCGACGCCTACAAGCGGCTGCGCCGGCTGCAGGACCAGGACATCGAGCTCAGGCTCAAGAGCACCACGCTCTCGCCGGCGCAGGAGCGCCGCTACAAGAAGCTCAAGGACGACATCATCGCCGAGGTGAAGTCGCTCCGCCTCAACCAGGCGCGCATCGATGCGCTGGTCGAGCAGCTCTACGACATCAACAAGCGCCTGGTCGGCTACGAAGGGCCGGCTGATCCGGCTGTCCGAGAGCCACGGCGTCGCGCGCGAGGACTTCCTCAAGAACTACCTGGGCTTCGAGCTCGACCCGGGCTGGCTCAACCGCGTCTCCAAGCTGTCCGCCAAGGGCTGGAAGGGCTTCGTCGCCCGCGACAAGGACAAGATCAAGGACCTGCGCCACGAGATCCAGTCGCTCGCCGGCGAGACCGGGCTCGAGATCGGCGGGTTCCGCAAGATCGTCCAGATGGTGCAGAAGGGCGAGCGCGAAGCGCGCCAGGCCAAGAAGGAGATGGTGGAGGCGAACCTGCGCCTCGTCATCTCGATCGCCAAGAAATACACCAACCGCGGCCTGCAGTTCCTCGACCTGATCCAGGAAGGCAACATCGGCCTGATGAAGGCGGTCGACAAGTTCGAGTACCGCCGCGGCTACAAGTTCTCGACCTACGGAAGCTGGTGGATCAGGCAGGCGGTCAGCCGCGGCATTGCCGATCAGGCGCGCACCATCCGCATCCCCGTGCACATGATCGAGGTGGCCCACAAGGTCATGCGCACGCAGCGCCAGATCCTCAACGAGATCGGCCGCGAGCCGACGCCGGAGGAGATTGCGAAGAAGCTCCACATGTCGCCCGAGAAGGTGCGCAATGTGCTCAAGGTCGCCAAGGAGCCGCTGTCGCTGGAAACCCCGGTCGGCGACGAGGAGGACAGCCACCTCGGCGACTTCATCGAGGACCGGAGCGCGATCCTGCCGATCGATGCCGCCATCCAGTCGAACCTGCGCGAGACCACCACCCGCGTGCTGGCGTCATTGACGGCGCGCGAGGAGCGCGTGCTGCGCATGCGCTTCGGCATCGGCATGAACACCGACCATACGCTGGAGGAGGTCGGCCAGCAGTTCTCGGTGACGCGCGAGCGCATCCGCCAGATCGAAGCCAAGGCGCTGCGCAAGCTCAAGCATCCGTCGCGGTCGCGGACCTTGCGGAGCTTCCTCGACAGTTGATGGAGGGCACCTCGTGCAACGCGCTGGCCAGCCCGCTGACGTGGAAAAGCTGCCGAAGACGAAGGAGGAAATCGAGCGACTGATCATCGCCGAGCTCCGCACCTTCGCGGGCTGCGAGATGGTCGTGGGAATCGTCGTGGTCCCGATCGTCGACTACACCGAGGTCGCCACCTGGACGGTCTCGCGCTTCGACTCCGGCAAATCGGACGGATACGCCTGTGATCGGGCACTGCAGCGCATTGTCCCTCATTTCCAACGGGTCTACGACATGGTGCAGAAGCATTGAGCGTTCTCGCCGTTTGGCGACGCTACCACGGACGGCAAACACATGAGAAAAAAGCGGCTCTGATTGTTGACGACTGATTATCGACTATCGATTACCACTGCCGATCGCATGACCCTCTACGCGCTCAAGCCACGTTTCCAGGGACTGCTGCGGCCGCTGGTGGCGCGGCTGGCGGCTGCCGGCGTGACCGCCAACCAGGTCACCGTGGCGGCCGCGGTCGGCTCGGTCGTGGTCGCGGGCATCGTCGTCTGGTACGCCGGATGTCGGCCGGTCTTCCTGCTGCTGCCGGTGTGGCTCTGCGTCCGCATGGCACTCAACGCCATCGACGGCATGCTGGCGCGCGAGTTCGGGCAGCAGAGCCGGCTCGGCGCCTATCTCAACGAGATCTGCGACGTCGTCTCCGATGCCGCCTTGTACGCGCCGTTCGCCGTGATCGAGCCGTTCGGCCTGCTCGGCGTCGGGCTGGTGATCTTCCTCTCGGCGTTGTCCGAGCTCGCCGGCGTGCTCGGCCCGGCGGTCGGCGCCTCGCGCCGCTACGACGGCCCGATGGGCAAGAGCGACCGCGCCCTGGTGTTCGGCGCGCTCGCGTTCTGGATCGGCATCGGCGCGCCGCTGCCGCACTGGCTCTCCTGGCTCATGGCGTTGATCAGCCTTCTTCTTGTCATCACCATCGTCAATCGTGTGCGGGCCGGCCTCGCCGAGGTGAGGGACCGGCCGGCCTGATCGCCATGCAGCGTGACCTTTCATAGCGACGGTTCAGGAGCCTCCATGCGCGCGGTCGAGGAGAAGACGTTTGCGACGCACGACGGCGTCGAGCTGTTCTATCGCTATTGGCCCGCGGTCTCGGCCGCGCCCAAGGGCGCCATCCTGCTGTTCCACCGCGGCCACGAGCATTCCGGCCGCATGGCGCATCTCGCCGACGAGCTCGACCTGCCGGATTTCGCGGTGTTCGCCTGGGACGCGCGCGGCCACGGCCGCTCGCCCGGCGAGCGCGGCTTCAGCCCGAGCCTCGGCACCTCGGTGCGCGACGTGCAGACCTTCGTCGACCACATCGCGGCGAGCTACGGCATCCCGGTCGAGCAGATGGCGGTGGTCGCGCAGAGCGTGGGCGCGGTGCTGGTCGTCGATCTGGGCGCACGACTACGCGCCGAAGATCCGCTGCATGGTGCTGGCGTCGCCGGCCTTCAAGGTGAAGCTCTACGTCCCGTTCGCGCGCCAGGGGCTCAAGCTGCAGCACAAGCTGCGCGGCAACTTCTTCGTCAACTCCTACGTCAAGGCGCAATTCCTCACCCACGATCCCGAGCGCATCGCCTCCTTCCGGTCCGATCCGCTGATCACGCGGCCGATCGCCGTCAACATCCTGCTCGGCCTCTACGAGGCGTCCGAGCGCGTGGTGGCCGATGCGCGCGCCATCACGGTGCCGACCCAGCTGCTCATCTCGGGCGCCGACTGGGTCGTGCACCACGGCCCGCAGCATCGCTTCTTCGAGCGGCTGGGAACGCCGATCAAGGAACGCCACGTCCTGCCCGGGCTTCTATCACGACACGCTTCGGCGAGCTCGGCCGCGCGGTCGCCGTCACCCGCGCGCGCCAGTTCATCCTCGACCGCTTCGCCGAGCCGCCCGATCGGCCCTCGCTGCTCGACGCCGACCGCATGAGCTACACCCGCGACGAGGCCGAGGCGCTCGCGTCGCCGCTGCCGCTCGCTTCGCCGCGCGGGCTCTACTGGGCGCTGGTGCGGCTCAACATGCGGATCGGCGGGCTGCTCTCGGACGGCGTCGCGCTCGGCCATCGCACCGGCTTCGATTCCGGCTCGACGCTCGACTACGTCTACCGCAACGAGCCGCGCGGGCGGGGCGCCGCTCGGCCGCTTCATCGACCGCAACTATCTCGACTCGATCGGCTGGCGCGGCATCCGCCAGCGCAAGCTCAATGTCGAGGAGCTGTTGCGCACGGCGATGGAGCAGCTGCGTGAGAAAGGCATGCCGGTGCGCGTCATGGACATCGCCGCCGGCCACGGCCGCTACGTGCTCGAGGCGCTCGACAGCGCCGACGTCAAGCCCGACTCGATCCTGCTGCGCGACTACAGCGACATCAACGTGAGGCCGGCGCCCAGCTGATCGCGCAGAAAGGGCTCGACGACATCGCGACGCTTCGTCAAGGGCGACGCCTTCGACCGCGACAGCCTCGCGGCGCGTCGAGCCGAAGCCGACGCTCGGCGTCGTCTCCGGCCTCTACGAACTGTTCCCCGACAACGCCATGGTGCGCCGCTCGCTCGCCGGCCTGGCGGCGGCGATCCCGGCCGGCGGCTACCTCGTCTATACCGGCCAGCCCTGGCATCCGCAGCTCGAGCTGATCGCGCGGGCGCTGACCAGCCACCGCCAGGGCCAGGCCTGGATCATGCGCCGGCGCACCCAGGCCGAGATGGACCAGCTGGTCGAGGCCGCCGGCTTCCGCAAGCTCGAGCAGCGCATCGACGAGTTCGGCATCTTCACGGTGTCGCTCGCCGAACGGGTGGCTGCTTGAGCACGAGCGACGCCACGATCCCGACGGCAGCCGTGGACGCTCACGCGCGGCCTTGGCGGCGCGCCGCGCTGTGGCTCGCGTTCCTGGCGCCGTTCTTCTACGTGACCTACGGCGTCGGCCAATTGGCTCGCCTCGCTGCGCACCGACGTGCCGTCGATCGTGTTCGACTGGGAGCGGCAGATCCCGTTCCTCGGCTGGACCATCATTCCCTACTGGTCGATCAACGCGTTCTACGGCTTGTCGCTGTTCGTCTGCGCCACGCAAGGACGAGCTCGACACCCACGCGCGCCGGCTGCTCACCGCGCAGATCGTGGCGGTCGCTCTGCTTCGTTCTGTTTCCGCTGCGCTTCACCTTCGCGCAGCCGGAGACCGCACGGCGTCGCGGGCTTCCTGTTCGCTGCGCTGACCAGCTTCGACAAGCCGTTCAACCAGGCGCCGTCGCTGCACATCGCGCTGCTGGTGATCCTGTGGGTGCTCTACGCCCGCCACGTGCCGCGCTGGGCGCTGTGGCTGCTGCATCCGTGGTTCCTGCTGGTCGGCGTCTCGGTGCTCACCACCTATCAGCACCACTTCATCGACATCCCGACCGGCGCGCTGCTCGGCTTCTTCTGCCTTTGGCTGTGGCCGGATCGCGGACCGCAGTCCGCTCGCGACGTTCCATGTCACCGGCGATCGGCGCCGCCTCGTGCTGGCCGCGCGCTACGCGGCGCGGTGCGATCGTCATCGGCGCGCTGGCGCTTCTGGATCGGCGGCGCCGGCCTGTGGCTGCTCTGGCCGGCGATCTCGCTCGCTCCTGGTGGCGGCGAACTACGCGGTCTTCGGCGCGGCCGGCTTCCAGAAAGGCCCGGACGGCCGCATGAGCCTGGCGGCGCGCGCGCTGCTGGCGCCCTATCTCGTCGGCGCCTTGCTCAACTCGCGCGCCTGGACCCGCAAGGCGCCGGCGCCGGTCGCGGTGACGGACGGCGTCGCGCTCGGCCGCCTGCCGGACCGCCGCGTCGCCGCCGATTTCGCCGACCGTCATCGACCTGTCGCGCCGAGCTGCCGCGCCCGCACGAGCACTCGGCTGGCGCGCGTTTCCGATGCTCGACCTGGTGGCGCCGGAGCCGCATCTCCTGCGCGCCGCCGCCGCCGCCATCGAGGACGCGCGCGCGCGCGGGCCGGTGCTGGTCTGCTGCGCGCTCGGCTATTCGCGCAGCGCCGCCGCGCTGGCGACCTGGCTGGTCGCCTATGGGCACGCCGACAGCGTGGCCGCGGCGGTCGCGCGCATCCGGGCCGCGCGTCCGCGCATCGTGCTCGGCGACGACGCCATGGCGGCGATCGCGCGCGCCGCCGAGCCGCCGCCATGAGCACGAGCGAACCAGCGCGCACGTTGCTCGCGGCCGCCGCGGCCTGGCTCGACCAGGGCCGCCGGCATCGATCGGCTGTCGCGCCTGCTCACCGTCACGGCGCTGGCGGCGCTGGTCGCGATCGCCGTGCTGGGCGCGCCCAAGCTCATGGTGGTTGCGCTGCTGGCATTGTCGGTGCTGGCCGGCGCCGCCGAGCTCTATCTGGCCGTCCGCGTCGGCTTCGATGCCGCGCTGTTTCGCCGGCTGGCGGACGCGGCGGACGCCGGCACGCTCGAGCTCGCAAATCTCGACGCGGCGCTGACCACGCATGGGGCTGTTGCCGGCGGGCAAAGCCGGCCGGCCGCTGGAGGCGCGCGTCGCCGGCGCTTGCAGCCTGCTCTACCAGCAGGCAGGCTCGCTGGCGCTGCAGATCGCGCTGTTCCTGCTCGGCGCGGTGATCGCGGCGCTGTCGTGAGGAACGCCTGAGATGGCGCGCGTGATCGAAGCGCTGGCGGCCACCGCGGTGACGAGCTTCGCCCGCTTCGTCACCGGCGTGCGCGGCAACTGGCACGACTGCGCGCCCGATCCGCGCCCGCGCGTCTACTTCGCCAATCACAACAGCCACGGCGACTTCGTGCTGATCTGGACCGTGCTGCCGCCGGCGCTGCGCCGCCTGACGCGGCCGGTCGCCGGCGCCGACTATTGGAACGTCAGCCCGCTGCGCCGGTTCTTCGGCGACCCGCGTGTTCCGCGCCGTGCTGATCGACCGCAATCCGACCACCCGGCAGGACGATCCGATCGCCCTGATGGCGGGCGCGCTCGATGCCGGCACGTCGCTGATCCTGTTTCCCGAAGGCACGCGCAACACCACGGACGAGCGGCTGCTGCCGTTCAAGAGCGGGCTCTATCATCTCGCCGGCGCGCGGCCGCAGGTCGAGCTGGTGCCGGTGTGGATCGAGAACCTCAACCGCGTCATGCCCAAGGGCGAGTTCGTGCCGATCCCGCTGCTGTGCACGGTCACCTTCGGCGCGCCGCTGCGCCTGCAGGCGGGCGAGGACAAGGCCGCGTTCCTCGAGCGCGCGCAGCGCGGCGCTGCTCGCCGCCGCGCCCGAGCGGGAGACCGGCCGATGACCGCGACCGAGCAGACGCTGGCGCTGTTCGGCGGCATCGCCGGCGTGCTGGTCGTCGCCTCGCTCGTCGGCTTCGTGCTCGAGCGCCGCTACGCCGCGCACGGACCCAACGCGGTCATCGAGAACCTCAACAGCCGCATCAAGTCGTGGTGGGTGATGGTGATCGCGATCGGCATCGCCTTCGCGTTCGGCAAGGCCGGCGTGATCGTGCTGTTCGGCTTCGCCTCGTTCACGGCGCTGCGCGAATTCGTGACCTTGCTGTCGACCCGCCGCGGCGACCACCTGGCGCTGGTGATCGCGTTCTTCGTCGTGCTGCCCGCGCAGTACTACCTGATCTGGATCGACTGGTACGGGCTCTACTCGATCTTCATCCCGGTCTACGCCTTCCTGCTGCTGCCGATCATCGCGGCCTTGCGCGGCGACACCAAGGCGTTCATGCCGCGCGTCGCCGAGGTGCAGTGGGCGCTGATGATCTGCGTGTTCTGCGTCTCGCACGTGCCGGCGCTGCTGACCTTGAACATCCCGGGCTACGAAGGCCGCCAGCTGCTGCTGATCGCCTTCCTGGTGCTGGTCGTGCAGTCGAGCGACGTGCTGCAATATGTCTGGGGCAAGCTCGCCGGCCGGCACAAGATCGCGCCGCTGCTGTCGCCCTCCAAGACCGTGGAGGGCTTCGTCGGCGGCGTCGCGAGCGCGACCCTGGTCGGCGCCGCGCTGTGGTGGATCACGCCGTTCTCGTCCGTGGCAGGCCGGCGCGATGGCGCTCGTCATCACCCTGATGGGCTTCTTCGGCGGGCTGGTGATGTCGGCGATCAAGCGCGACCGCGGCGTCAAGGACTGGGGCCAGCTGATCGAAGGCCATGGCGGCATGCTCGACCGGCTCGAACTCGGTCATCTTCGCGGCGCCGGTCTTCTTCCACATCACGCGCTATTGGTGGACCGTGTAGGCGACCGGGGATCGGGCGGGATCGGCGGGCGCGCTCACGGCGGCCGGAGGGCGGCGAACTTCTTCACGTCGCCCGCATTGATGGTGATAGGCTCGGTGTCCGCTATTGTCATTGCCTCCAAAATGGCCCGTAAAATGATGGTCTTTTCTCGAATTTCCCAGCGCCATGCCGCGTAGGTTTGCCTGGGCCTCGCTGCCCGACGAGCAGCTGCTGCAGCTGCGCCTCAAGGACCTCAAGGTCTCGATCGAGCGCACCTGGCTGGCGCGCTGCCTGCGAGACCTGCATGACGAGATCGGGGAGCGGGGGCTGCGGATCCGGCCGCATGCCTGGATCTCGAACGAATGGTTCAGCCCCGACGACACACCCGGCATCGCGATCCCGTTCTATCTGGCGCATCCCCGCCTGATGCGGCTCGAGCGGAAAATGATGATCGACGTGGAAGGCGGCACGGTGCCGGAATGCATGCGCATCCTGCGCCACGAAACCGGGCATGTGGTGCAGGTGGCCTATCAGCTGCACCGCCATCGCCGATGGCAGCGGCTGTTCGGCCGTTCGTCCACGCGCTATCCGGACTACTACCGGCCGAACCCGGGCAGCCGGCGCTACGTCCAGCATCTGCCGCTCTGGTACGCCCAGAGTCACCCGGACGAGGATTTCGCCGAGACGTTCGCGGTCTGGCTCACGCCGCGCTCGAGCTGGCGCCGGCGCTACGCGGGCTGGCCGGCGCTCAAGAAGCTCGAATATGTCGACGAGCTGATGGGCGAGATCGCCGGCAAGCGGCCGTTGGTCACGCGCCGGCTGCGTGTCGAGCCGCTGAGCCGGCTCACCCAGACGCTGGCCGAGCACTACGAGAAGAAGCGCGCGCACTACGCGGTCGGCCATCCGGCGACCTACGATCGGGATCTGCTGCGTCTCTTCTCCGACGACCCGAGGCATTGGCGGTCGCCGGCGGCATCCGCGTTTCTGCGAAGTCATCGCGCGATGATCCGGCAGATCGTCTCGAAGTGGACCGGCGAGTACCAGCTGACGTTGGACGCCGTTTTCGATGATATGATCGGCCGCTGCCGCGAGCTCAATCTGCGCGCGGTCGGCTCCGAGCGGCAACTGAGAATGGAATTCATCGTCTTGTTGACGGCGAAGACGGTGCACTCGCTTTACAGTCCGTCACGACGGCAGTGGCTCGCGCTATGAAGCGTCTTCGCGTTCTGGTGCTCTTGCATCCGGACCTGGTGCCCCCGGATTCGCTCGACGGGCACAGCAAGCAGGAGATTCACGCGTGGAAGACCGAGTACGACGTGGTGAGCACGCTGCGCGCGGCCGGGCACGAGGTCCGGCCGCTGGGCGTGCAACACGAGCTCAAGCCGATCCGCGACGAGATCGAGAGCTGGAAACCCGATGTGGTGTTCAACCTGCTCGAGCAGTTTCATGGCGAGGCCGTGTACGACCAGAACGTCGCCAGCTATCTCGAGCTGCTGCGCGTTCCCTATACCGGGTGCAATCCGCGCGGGCTGGTGCTGGCGCGCGGCAAGGATCTGTCCAAGAAGCTCCTGACCTACCACCGCATCCCGTTGCCGGCCTTCGCCGTCTACCCGATGCGGCGCAAGATCCGGCGCCCGGCGCGGCTCGGCTTCCCGCTGATCGTCAAGAGCTTGAGCGAGGATGCCTCCTACGGCATCGCCCAGGCGTCGGTGGTCGACAACGATGAAAAGCTCGCCGAGCGCGTGACCTTCATCCATGAGCGGATCGGCACCGCCGCGCTGGCGGAGCAGTATATCGAGGGCCGCGAGCTCTATGTCGGCGTGCTGGGCAACGACCGGCTGCGCGTGCTTCCGGTCTGGGAGCTCGAGTTCGGAAACGTGGCGCAAGGCGCGCGGCCGATCGCGACCGAGAAGGTCAAGCACGATCTGCAATATCAGATCGACCACGACATCAACGTCGGGCCGGCGAAGGACCTCTCGCCGCAACTGCGCGCCGGCATCGAGCGGGTCGCCAAGCGCATCTATCGGACCCTGGAGCTCGACGGCTATGCCCGCATCGATTTCCGGCTCTCGGCCGACGGCATCCCCTATTACATCGAGGCCAATCCCAATCCCGAGATTGCCCAGATCGAGGAGTTTGCCTCGGCCGCCCTGCATGACGGGCTCGCCTATCCCGACCTGCTGCGTCGCATTCTGGCGCTGGGCATCAATCGGGCCGGGCTGGCGGGGATCGAAGCCTGACGAATGATTCCGTAGCGGCAATGATCACGTGGGAGAGGACAGCATGAGCGCAGATCGCAGCCAGCATCCGATCGTGCACTTCGTCGGCAGCATTCCGCTGCCCGACGCCGAGACCGTGTTCCGCACCCTGTCGGGCGCGGTCGGGCGACACGTCGCGCGGCTTCCGGACGGCGAGACCGGCATCCGCAAGACCTGGATCCGCTTCCTGCAGGACGTGCTCGCCGAAAACCCGGCGATCGAATACGCCAAGGACGTGCCGCCGTTCAAGTTCACCCAGTGGGACGGCAAGGTGATCCGCGAGATCCCGCGCCTTCGGCTCAAGGGAGCCGCCACGCCCGACGCCGCCTCCTTCAAGACCGGCTATGCCGACATGGCGATCGAGTCGTGGGGCTTGTTCGATCGCCTGCAGCAGGCGGGCGTGATCCCGGCGAACGTCAAGTTCCAGATCTCGATCCCGACGCCGATTGCGCCGACCTACAACAACCTGGTGCCGTCCGACCGGCCGCGGCTGCTGCCGCCGCTCACGCAGCACTTCATCGGCGAGGTCGCCAAGATCGCCGCGGCGCTGCCGAACGACCGCATCGCCGTGCAGTGGGACGTGTGCCAGGAGGTGCTGGCGTGGGAGGGCTACTATGAGCCGGGCCCGGTCGATTTCCGCACCGAGACCATCGAGGTCCTGAGCAGGATCGGCAACGCGGTGCCCGCGCGCGATCGAGCTCGGCTATCACCTGTGCTACGGCAGCCCGGCCGACGAGCACCTGGTGCAGCCCAAGGACGCCGGCATCATGGTCGAGATGACCAACGCGATCGCCGCCGGCGTCACGCGCCCGATCCAGTTCTTCCACATGCCGGTGCCCAAGGGCCGCACCGACGACGCCTATTTCGCGCCGCTCGAGAAACTGCGGCTGCGGCCGCCGACCGAGCTCTATCTCGGCCTGATCCACCACGACGACGCCACCGGCGACGCCGCCCGGCTCGCCGCCGCCCGCCGGCACGCCCGCGTCGACGGCATCGGCACCGAGTGCGGGATGGCGCGCGGCGACCCGGCGCGGCTGCCGGCGTTGCTCGCGGCGCACGCGCGCGCCGTCGAGCCCGGTTGAGCGGCGCGTATCCGGCGCGCGCACTTGATGATGGCCGCGCCGTCGAGAGCGGCGTCTGACCGCGCGGGTGCCGCCTTTCAGTGCCGCGTTATGGAATCGTCAGCAATTGCCGCGATAGTGGGGGTTAGCTCCGGCGGTAGCGCCGGTTCACTCGGAAGCATGACCCGTGAGCGCAGAGCGCGCCCGACGACAGCCGTCCGTCCTGGAGCCAGCGCTTCCGGGAGCGCAATCACTTTCTCCTCGTCTTCCGCGACGCTGTGCTGGCGCTGGTCGTGCTCATCGGCCTGTCCGGCATCACCTGGGCGCTGGTCTTCGGGGTCGGCATCGTCGCCTTCTTCGTCGGCGGTCCGGGTTGGTCCACACTTGTCGCTGATCCCCGTCTACGGCGTTCCCGCTCTCATCGTCGCCTACGGCGTGATCAGCCTGCGGATCGGTGCCATCCTCACCCCGGTCTTGGTCGCCGTCATAGCGTGGACGGGGTCGGCCGCGCTTCGGCAGGAGGACCAGGCGGCGATCGAAAAATTCTCGATCTCGGCGCTGGCGCCCGCCAGCCGGACGCACCAAGTGTTGGCGCTCGACGGCCCCGATGTGACCTGTGACACCGCCTGCCATCGCATCATCGCGACCTCCGACACGACGCTGGCCAGAAAGAGCCGCTACTCCAGGGACTGGGTCCTGTTCCGGCGCGGCGACAGCTGCGCCGACGAAGTACAGGCGATCAGCGCGCTGGAATTCCTGCGCGACGGCCATCGCGATGTCTGCGAGTCGCGCACCACCGCCAAGGATATCGGAGACGCGCTGGTCCTGCGCGTGCGATCGGTGCCGCTCGATGAGCTGGATGCCGCTCTGCCGGCTCGCTTCAGCGGCATCATCTATGAGATCAGCGAGCGCATCGCCGGCAAAGAGCGCCTGCTGGGGCGCCGGATCGCCGGCCGGCTGGGCGCGCCGTTTCCGTTCGTGATCGGCGCCTTCGGCCGCCAAACCGAGACGATCGACGTCGGCCCGAAGATCGACGACAAGGAGTTCCTGGCGATCGCGACCGGCATGCCCAGCGAAGCCCTGTACGGTGCGTCGCAGCTGTCGTTCGCTGAGCAGCTGGACGCGATCGAGCGCTATTTCGACGCGAGCTCGGTCAAGGTCGCGGAGGGCGCCCGCGGATTGTGGGAGAGCATCGCAGTCGTGCGCGGGCGCGCGAACGAGGAGGAATTGCGCGTGCGGCTCGTGCGAATGCTGGCGAGCGACGATCCGCGCCGCATGCGCGCGGCCCTGAACTGCCTGCACACCTTGCGGCCGGCCAATCGGGCCTTCGCGCAGGACCGCATCCTCGAGCTCGCCTTCAGCCCGCTGCTCACCACGACCTACGCGCCTCTGTTCGAGAGCGTGCGATCGCAGCTGCGCTCGCCGGCGGAGCCGTTCCCGCAGGCGCTGCGCGAGCGCGCCAAGGCGCGCTTCGTCGACGACGCGACATTGACGCTCAATCAGCGCCAGATCTTCTTCATGTTCGTGGTGCGCGGCAATTCCGACACGCGGCGAGAGGCGGTCGACATGATTTTCTCGCTGCAAGGGCTTGCGTTCGAGGATTCGGTTCGCGCGATCCACGACGGCGGGCACGACGTGTGGGCGCTCAATCGGCCCGAGCAATGGACCAGCGAGGAGGTCGATCGCCTGATCGCGCGCACGCCGGGCGTGCCGAACCAACGGCTCAGCCGCTATCTCTACGCATTCCGCTTCAGCCACTTCGTCTCGAAAGAGCAGAAGGCCGCGCTCGTCGAGCAGGTCCGCGAACGGCTGGGCATCGCCGAGGCCGCGGACGTGCACGACGAAGAGCTGATCAAGAACTTGAAGCGCCTGATCGAGATCATCCCGACCAATACCAGCTCGTGACGGCTACTGCACCGTCACGCCGGCGGCCTGCACCACCTCCTGCCACTTGCGGCGCTCGCCGGCGATGAACGCGGTGAACGCCTCCGGCGTCATCGGCGACGGCACCGCGCCCACGTCGGTGAGGGTCTTTTGCACGTCGGGCAGCTCGAAGATGCGCTTCACCTCGGCGGCGAGCGTCGCGACGACCGCTGGCGGCGTGCCGGCGGGCGCGAACACGCCGTGCCAGGAGGTCGCGTCGAAGCCCGCCAGGGTGGCGGCGACCGGCGGCACCTCCGGCGCGGTGGCGCTCGGTTGCGTGCTGGTGACCGCGAGCGCGCGGATCGTGCCGGCCTTGGCGTGCGGCCAGGCGAGCGTGATGTTGTCGAAGGCGAGATCGATGTGGCCGCCGATCAGCGCGTTCATGACCTCGCCGGATGAGCGATACGGCACGTGCACCATCTTGGTGCCGGTCTTGAGCTGGAACAGCTCCGACGCGAGATGCGTCGAGGTGCCGGCGCCGGACGAGCCGTAGCTGAGCTTGCCCTCGTTCTTCTTCAGGTGCTCGATCAGCTCCGCGACCGTCTTCGCCGGAATCTTCGGGTTGACCACCAGCATGTTCGGCAGCCGCGCGATCAGGCTGACCGGCTGGAAGTCCTTCTCGGTGTCGTGCGCGAGGTTCTTGTAGATGAACGGGTTGATGGCATGCGTGCTCACCGTGCCGACGAGCAGCGTGTGGCCGTCCTTGGCGGCGCGGGCGACCATGGCGGCGCCGATATTGCCGCCGGCGCCGGCGCGGTTGTCGACGACGAACGGCGTTCCGTATTTCTGCGCCAGGCCCTGGGACAAGATCCGCGCGAACATGTCGGTGGTGCCGCCGGCGCTGAACGGCACCACGATCGTGACCTGGCGCTGCGGCCAGTCCTGCGATTGCGCGGGGCCGGCGAGCACGAACGTGGCGAGCGCCAAGGTGGCGAGCGAGACGGCGGACATCAGGATGCGCACGGATCAATCCTCCCGGAATTCGAGTTTTGCGCCGACGCGACAATGAGCGCGCGCGGAGCGCGCGTGCCTGTCCCCGGCGAGTCGTCCCGCGCCTATACAGGGAGAGACCGCTGTTTGACAACCAGGCGCAAACCGCGCACATCGGGCAGCGTCCAGGTCGAGGGAACCCGAGCATGTCCTTGAGCGAGCGCGCGCGATCGAAGCTTGCGACAGTGTCGACCGCCACCTTGACCACGGTCCTGTTCAAGCGCGGCTTCCGCAACACCTTCATCCAGGGCATTCACCGCCTCAATCCGGGCGCACCCGCGATGGTCGGTCCGGCCTATACGATGCGCTACATTCCGGCGCGCGAGGATCTCGACCATTTGGGCGTGTTCGAGGACCGCAGCCATCCGCAGCGCAAGGGCATCGAGGAATGCCCGCCCGGCCATGTGTTCGTGATCGACAGCCGCCGCAATGCGTCGGCCGCCTCGGCCGGCGGCATCCTGGTGACCCGGCTGTGGAAGCGCGGCGCGGCCGGCATCGTCACCGACGGCGGCTTTCGCGATTCGCCCGAGATCGCCCGGCTGCCGTTCCCCGCCTACCATGCGGCGCCGGCGGCGCCGACCAACCTGATCAAGCACCACGCGGTCGACCTCGACGTTCCGATCGCCTGCGGCGAGGTCGCGGTCTATCCGGGCGACGTCCTGGTCGGCGACGGGGAGGGGGTCGCGGTCATCCCGCGCCACATCGCCGAAGACGTGGCCGAGGAGGCGTTCGAGCAGACCGCGTTCGAAGATTTCGTGCAGGAGCAGGTCGAGCAGGGCCGCTCGATCTTCGGCATCTATCCGCCGGCGCCGGAGGCGCGCGAGGAGTTCAAGCGGTGGCGCGCAGCGCAAGGTCGCTGACGGAGTTCGTTCACCGGCTCCGGCGCCGAGCCTTCGGTCGCGCTTCGCGCGCGGCGGATTTGGCCTTCACGCTCGCCTTCCACAGCGCCCAGGGCCGTTGGTCGACCCGCTGCATGGTCTGGTCGGCCTTCACGGCCTCGTCGCCCTCGACATAGGTGATGGAGCCGCCGAGCGACATCGCCTGCGCCTGCAGGCGGGCGTTGAACTCGGCGTAGTAGGCGCGAAACACCGCGACCCGCAGCGACGGCCCGACCGCGACGTGGCCATGGCCGCGCAGCAGCACCACCGCGCTCTTGCCCAGCGCGTCGGCCAGCGCCTTCGCCTGCGCCGGCGTCGTCAGCAGCATGTCGGTCGCGCCGAACGCGTCGCGGATGTCGAAGATCGGCGAGCCGGCGCCGAGAAACGCCGCCTTGTTGTGGACCGCCCGGAGCGGAATCCCGTTGGCGGCAAACGACAGGACCCATGGCGAATGCGCGTTGATGACCGACTGCACATCCGGCCGCGCCTTGTAGATCTCGCCATGAATGAACCGTTCGAGATAAAGCGCACGCCCGTTGGCGTCGACCGGAACGCTGTCGAGGTCGAACTCGATGATGTCGTCCTTGGTCACCGCCGCCGGAGCGACGTTTTTCGACAGCAGATAGCGGGTCGGGTTGGTGGGGTGACGCACGCTCACATGGCCAAATCCATCGACCGTCCCCTGGTCGGCAAGGATATGGTTGGCATCGACGAGGTCCTCGATCGCCTCGTTCATTTCGACGGATCGCGCGACGGTCCGGGCAGTCGGCATTCTCATTTCACTCCTTGGCCCAAGATTCAGGCCATTCCGCACCGTGGGCATGAACGGATTGTTTACCTTTCCGCAACCAATCGGTGAGAAAGCCAGGGTCATCAATACACATTTTCCCTCTTTGCCATAGAACCGTCCCGATGGCTTCAGCGCCCGGAGGACGCATGTGGTCGCTGAATACGGCGCGCAAAGAATGGGCAAATTGGCGGCGCGCCATTGGGCAAAGCTCCAGCTATCTCGGCCTGGCTCTGATCGGGTTTATCTGGATAAGCCTGAGCTTCCATCTGCAGGTCGAACGCAGTGCCGCCGAGCGGGCAGCCATTCAAAATTCCAGGAATCTCGTGCGGGTGTTCGAAGAGCACCTCTCGCGCTCGATCCATGACATCGACCGCGCGCTCAAGGTGCTGCGCTCCCATTACGTGCGCAATCCCGCAAGCATCGATCTCGAGGACTGGAAACGCAACGCCCAGATCGTCAGCGACCCGGCTACGCGGGTTTCAATCGTCGGTCCCGATGGATTCGTCAGATTGAGCAGCAGCAACGGAGGAAATTCCGTCGACTACAGTGGCCGCGAGCACTTTCGGGTGCACGTCAAGGCCGCGACCGATGAGCTCTTCATCAGTCCGCCGGTCGTCGGCTTGATTTCGGGAAAGCTGGCGATCTTTCTCACGCGCCGAATCGAGAACGCCGACGGCTCATTCGGCGGGATCATCGTCGCATCGCTGGATCCGAGCTACTTCGCGCGCTTCTACAGCTCGGTCGACACCGGACTCGATGGCTATGCCAGGATCATCGGGACCGACGGCATCGTCCGCGCCGAGGGCGGCGTCACGACGAACTTCATCGGACGGAACATGTCCGGGGGACCGCTGTTCAAGCGATACATGGAGGACCCGACCGGCTGGTTCTACACCGACAGCGCGTTGAGCGATCATATTCATCGGCTCATCGTCTATCGCCGGCTCAAGGATTTTCCCCTCATCGTCAATCTCGGACTTGCGACCAAGCAAATCTTCCTGGAAGTCGCAGCCAAGCAGCATGCCTACTACGTCTTTGCGACGATATTCAGCGCGCTGATCCTGATCATCATGGGATTCAGCGTGCGCGGACGGCTCCTGCTGGAGCGCAAGTCCGCCGAGCTTCGCACCCAAAATCTGCGCTTCGACGCGGCGCTGCAGAACATGTCGCAGGGCCTCTCGATGTTCGACCGCGACGGCAGGCTGATCGTCTGCAACGATCGATACGCGCAGGTCTATGGCCTTCCCGCGAGCGCTGAAGCCCGGCACGACGCTGCGGCAGATCCTGGAGCACAGGGTGGCGTCCGGGACCTACGAGGGACCGACGCCGGAGGATTACGTCGCCAAACGGCTGGCAGTGGCCTCGCAACGCAAGCCGATAGACACCATCGGCGAGCTCAACAACGGACGCATCATCGCGGTGTCGCATCGGCCGATCGCCGACGGCAGCTGGGTGGCCACCCATGAGGACATCACGAGCCGGCGGCGCTCCGAAAAGGAGCTGGAGCGCACCCGCAAGTTCCTCGACACCGTGATCGAGAACGTGCCCGCCACGATCATCGTCAAGGAGCCCGGCGAGGGCCGATATGTTCTGGTCAATCGCGCGGCCGAGCGGTTTCTCGGCCTGTCCCGCGACCAGCTGATCGGCAAGACCGTTCGGGATATCCTGTCGCCGGAAGATGCCGCCCGTATCCTCGCGCACGACGAGCAGGCACTGCAGTCGCGCGACGGCTTCCTGGGCGACGAGCATTCGCTCACGACGCCCGGCAACGGCCTGCGCAGCGTGGTGACGCAGAAAGCTCGTCATCCGCGACGAAGAGGGCGAGCCGCAATATCTCCTGGCGGTCATCGAGGACGTCACGGAAAGGAAGCAAGCCGAAGACCAGATCGCCCACATGGCGCTGCACGACGCGCTGACCGACCTGCCGAACCGCGTGCTGTTCCATCGGCGGCTCGAGCAGGCGCTCACCCGGGTTCGCCGCGGCGAAAACCTGGCGGTGCTCTGCCTCGATCTCGATCACTTCAAGAACGTGAACGATACGCACGGCCATCCGCTCGGCGACGAGCTGCTCAAGGCCGTGGCCGAGCGTCTGCGCGGCTGCGTGCGTGAGACCGACACGCTGGCGCGATTGGGCGGCGACGAGTTTGCCATCATTCAGGCCGGCATCGCGCAGCCGGCCGACACGCTGGCGCTGCTGAATCGAATCCAACACGCCATCAAGGCGCCTTACGATCTCGATGCGGCTGCGCGCCACCATGGACGTCAGCATCGGAATTTCGCTGGCGCCGACCGATTCGAGCGAGCCGGACCAGCTGCTGCAGCAGGCCGACATGGCGCTCTACGGGGCCAAGGCCGACGGGCGCGGCACCTACCGCTTTTTCGAGCCCGAGATGGATGCGCGCCTCAAGGCGCGCCGCAAGCTCGAAGCCGATCTGCGGACGGCGATCGGCAGCGGCGGGCTCGATCTGCACTACCAGCCGCTGGTCAATCTCGAGCGCAACGAGATCGTCGGCCTGGAGGCACTGTTGCGCTGGCCGCATCCCGATCGCGGCATGATCCCGCCGTCGGAGTTCATCCCGCTGGCGGAGGACACCGGCCTGATCGTCCCGCTCGGCGAATGGGTGCTGCGGCAGGCGTGCTTCGAGGCGACCAACTGGCCGGACAACATCAAGATCGCCGTGAACCTCTCGCCGGCTCAGTTCCGCAGTCCGAACCTGGTGCAGGTCGTGGTCAGCGCGCTCGCCGCGTCGAGGGTGCCGCCGGCCAGGCTCGAGCTCGAGGTCACCGAGGCGCTGCTGCTGCAGGACAACGAGGAGAATCTCGCATCACTGCATCATCTGCGCGACCTGGGCGTGCAGATCGTGATGGATGATTTCGGCACCGGTTACTCGTCGCTGAACTATCTGCAGCGCTTCCCGTTCGACAAGATCAAGATCGACCGCAGCTTCGTCGCCAATCTCTCGAGCGGCAACGACGTCGCGTTGGCGATCGTGCAGGCGGTGGTCAGTCTTGCCGGGGTGCTGAAGATCACGGCGGTCGCGGAAGGCGTCGAGACGCGAGCAGCAATTGGCATTGGTCAAGGCCGCCGGTTGCGCCGAGGCGCAGGGCTACATTTTCAGTCCGCCGAAACCCGCCAAGGAGATCGCGCAGCTGTTCCCGCCGCGGCCCGAGCAGGCGGTCAGCGCGGCTTAGGCCAGAAGTCATTTCTGATCACTGACGACTGACTCCCGGTTACTGTGCCGCCGGCTGGATGTTGTTGGCGCGCACCACCTGGCCCCAGCGCGCAATCTCGCTGCGCAGCAGCGCCTGCGCGGCATCCGGGGAGCGCTGGTGCTTCGGATAGGGCGCAACGCCGGTGTCGGCCCAGGCCTTGACGATCGCCGGATCATCCATGACGCCCTGCAGCACGGCGTTGAGCTTGTCGACGATCGGCCGCGGCGTGCCGGCGGGCGCCAGCATGGCGTGCCAGTAGGAAATCTCCAGATTGGGGCCCAGCTCCTGCACCATGCTCGCCACGTTCGGGAACTGGGCGGACTTCTCCTTGGCGGTGATGCCGTAGGCTTTCATCTGTGCGGCCTTCACCGCCTGCAGCACCGATTGCGGGGTGGCGAAGAACAGATCGACGTGGTCGCCGATGATGTCCTGCAGGGCGGGCGCCGCGCCGCGATAGGGAATGTGATCGACGGTCGCCTTCGCCTCCTGGGCGAACAGCGCCGTGGTCAGATGCCCGGTGCTGCCGGTTCCGGGATGCGCCATCTTGGCGGGCGTGGTCCTCATCCAGGCGATGAGCTCGCCGAGCGTGTTGGGGGCGAGCGACTTGCGCCCGACCAGCACCAGCGGGTTGTGGTTGATGAAGGCGACCGGCGTGAGGTCCTTCTCGGTGTCGAACGGCAGGCTCGGATGCAGCGCGACATTGGCCGAAATCTGCAGATTGTGCAGCAGCAGCGTGTGCCCGTCGGGCGTCGCGCGCGCGACCCGGCCGGTGGCGATCGTGGTGGCGCCGCCGCTCACGTTCTCGACGATGAAGTTCTGCCCGAGCTTCTCGGAGAATTTCGGCGCCAGCTGGCGCGCCAGCTGATCGGTCGGTCCGCCCGCCGGGTACGGCACGATGATGGTGACCACGCGGCTCGGATAGTCCTGCGCGGACGCGGGCAGTGCCCCGCCGAGGGCGAGGGCGAGAAGCGGCGGCCAAGGGGACACGGATGGACGGAACCACGGAACTCTCCCTCATCAACGAAGCGCGTTGTTATGGTTGTGCGGGTCGAGAGTATGACAGGATGGACCGTGGGCGTCGTGGGGGCGCGCTCAAAAGCCGCTGGCATGAAGCCTGCAACTAGCTCCACATCCGGCGCAGCCTTGCGGTGATATCGACCGGCTCGGCCTTCGCCCTTGCGGCCGTGGCGGTGCCGGCCGCCGGCTGCGGCCAGGCGCAGCTCTCGAAGCGATCCATGATGGCGGCCGGGATGAAGCGCGTGCGCGCGGCGTACATATGGCGATCGCCGCCGCCGCGTTGCGCATGCGCATAGAAGCGCTGCGGCAGGATCAGGTGCAGATGATCCTTGGCGCGCGTCATCGCGACATAGAGAAGGCGCCGTTCCTCCTCGATCTCGGCGGTGCTGCCGGTGCTCAAATCGGACGGGATGCAGCCGTCGACGGCGTTGAGCACGAAGACCGACCGCCATTCCTGGCCCTTGGCCGAGTGAATGGTCGAGAGGATCAGGTAGTCCTCGTCCAATAGCGGCACGCCGGCCTCGTCGCTGGTCGCATTCGGCGGATCGAGCGTCAGCTCGGTGAGAAAGCGCTCGCGCGTCGGATAGGTCGAGGCAATCTGCCCGAGCTGCAATAGATCGGCCTGGCGCATGACCGCGTCGTCGTGCATGCGCTCGAGATGCGGCGCGTACCAGCGGCAGACGAGGTCGAGCTCGGCGGGCCACCCTGCGCTCTGGCCGGCCACCACGCCGACGGCTTCGCAGAAAGACCACCAGTGCTCGGCCGCGCCCGGCGGCGGCCGGAAGTCGTCGAGCGCCCGCGATAGATCTGCTGGTCGCGGCGGCACATTCGAGCAGCCGCGCGGCCGTCGCCGGACCGACGCCCGGCAACAGTTGCACGACACGAAACCCCGCGACCCGGTCGCGCGGGTTTCCCGCCCAGCGCAGGAACGACAGCACGTCCTTGATGTGGGCGGCCTCCAGGAACTTGAGACCGCCGAATTTCACGAACGGGATGTTGCGGCGGGTGAGCTCGATCTCGAGCGACGCGCTGTGATGGGCGGCGCGGAACAGCACCGCTTGCGCCTTGAGGACGATCCCGGCTTCGCGGTACGCCAGGATTTTTTCCGCGACACAGCGCGCCTGGTCGGTTTCGTCGCGCACGCTGACCAGTTGCGGCCGCTCGGCCGACGCGCGTTCCGACCAGAGAGTCTTGCTGAAGCGCTCCTCGGCCAGCTCGATGACCGCATTGGCGGCGGCCAGGATCGGCTGCGTCGAGCGGTAATTGCGCTCGAGCGTGGCCGTTTCGGCGCGCGGGCTGAACTGGCCGGGAAAATCCAGAATGTTGCGGACCGTGGCGGCACGAAACGCGTAGATCGATTGCGCGTCGTCGCCCACCACCGTGAGGCCGTTGCCGTTCGGCTTCAGCCCCAGAAGGATCGAAGCCTGCAGGCGGTTGGTGTCCTGATATTCGTCCACCAGCACGTGGTCGAAGCGCTCGCCGACGTCGGCGGCGAGCGCCGGCTCCGCCATCATCTGCGCCCAATAGAGCAGGAGATCGTCGTAGTCGAGCACGTGCTGGCGCTGCTTGGCCTCGACATAGGCCGAAAACAGCTGGCGCAGCTCGCCTTCCCAAGCGGCGCACCACGGAAAGAACGCGCCCAGCATCTCCTCCAGCGGCGTCTGCGCGTTCACGGCGCGCGAATAGATCGCCAGGCAGGTGCCTTTCATCGGGAAGCGCTTCTCGGTTTTCGAGAAGCCGAGATCGTGGCGGACGAGATTCATCAGATCGGCCGAATCGCCGCGGTCATGGATCGTGAATGCCCGATCGAGCCCGATCTGCGGGGCGTATTCGCGCAACAGTCGCGCGCCGACCGCGTGAAAGGTGCCCGACCAGGTGAGCCCACCCGTGATCGCGCCGGCGCTGTCTCCCAGCACGTGGGCCGCTATGCGCTCGACCCGCCGCATCATCTCGCCGGCGGCGCGGCGCGAGAACGTCAGCAAGAGAATGCGCCGCGGATCGATCCCATGCACGATGAGATGCGCCACGCGGTGCGCCAGCGTGTTGGTCTTGCCCGACCCCGCGCCCGCGACGATCAACAGCGGGCCCGCCTCGACGAAGTCCGGCCCGCCGTATTCCACGGCGGCGCGCTGCTCCGCGTTGAGCTTGGCGAGATAAGGGGCGCTCATCCGGCGTGCCCGGCCCGAATCATGCGCGACTGTCCAGGAGCATGCGATTCGCGTCAATCGCAATGACCGCAAACGAGCGATCCTTCGGTACCCTTAGGTCGGGTCTTTTCGCTTCCGTTCGGACCGAGATTGAAGTCTCCTGTGCTCTGGCGCAAGCTCAGGCTACGCGCCAGGACAGTGGAAGATGACCGCCATGATCGAGCCGCAGCGCATCCGGCGCGAAATCCGCGCCGGGCGCATCACCGGCACCAGCCGCGGGCTGGCGCATGGCTTCGTCCAGTGCAATCTCGCCATCCTGCCGAAGGCCCATGCGTTCGACTTTCTGCTCTATTGCCAGCGCAACCAACGCAGCTGTCCGGTGCTGGAAGTGACCGATCCGGGCGATCCGGTGCCCCACAAGCTCGCACCGGACGCCGACCTGCGCACCGACTGCGCGCGCTACGCGATCTATCGTGACGGCGTGCGGCAGGACGACCGCGCCGACATCGCGGAGCTCTGGGGTGACGATCTCGTCAGCTTCCTGATCGGCTCCGGCATCAGCATCGACGGCGCGCTGGAGCGCGCCGGCGTGCCGACCGACCGCAATCGCTGGGTATTGCGCACCGAGCTTGCCGACGGAGCCCGCCGGCCCGTTTCGCGGCGACCTGATCGTGACCATGCGCTGGCTCACCGCCGAGCAGGCGATCATCGCCACGCAGCTCACCGCGCGCTTTCCGTTCAACCATGGCGCGCCGATCCATCTCGGCGATCCGGCCGCGATCAAGGCCGATCTCGCGGCGCCGCTGTTCGGCGGTCCGGTGCCGGCCCTGCCGTCCGGGCTCGTCCCGGTGTTCTGGGCCTGCGGGGTCACGCCGCAAGGCGCCGCCGAAGCGGCGCGCCTGCCGCTCTTCATCGCGCATGCGCCCGCCCACAGCTTCATCACCGACCTGCCCGCCGAGCACCTGATGAGTCCTTGACGCTTCATCAGGATATCCGCCATGCAATGGCGGACTGTCAGCGCGGTTGGGGAATATGTCGCGTTCGACTACCTTCGATTACATCATAGTCGGCGCCGGCTCCGCCGGTTGCACCCTCGCGTCGCGTCTCACCGAGGATCCGGCGATCCGGGTCCTGGTGCTCGAGGCCGGCGGCTGGGATCGCGACCCCTGGATCCACATCCCACTCGGTTGGGGGCGCATTCTGCAAAAGCGCCTGCATGACTGGATGTATTTCGCGGAGCCTTCCGCCGGCATGAATGGCCGGCGGATCGAATGTGCCCGCGGCAAGATCGTCGGCGGCTCGTCGTCGATCAACGCCATGGCCTACTACCATGGCCACCGCAGCGACTACGACCGGTGGGCGGCCAACCGCCTGCCGCAATGGTCCTACGCGCACGTGCTGCCGTACTTCCGCCGCCAGGAGAGCTGGGAAGGCGGCGCCGACACTTACCGCGGCGGCGATGGTCCGCTGACCACGCAATATTCGCGCTTCGAGGATCCGCTCTGTGAGGCCTATATCGCGGCCGGCAAGGCGGCGGGGCATCCGGTGACCGACGACTACAACGGCGCGCTGCAGGAAGGCTTCGCGCCGATCCAGATGACGTTGCGCAACGGCCGGCGCTGCAGCGCCGCCACCGCGTATCTGCGGCCCGCGATGGCTCGCCGCAACTTGACCGTCGCGGTCGGCGCGCTCGCCACCCGGATCGTGATGGAAGGGACGCGCGCCGTCGGCATCGAATATGTCCAGGGCGGCCAGGCCAAGGTGGTGCGCGCCGATCGCGAGGTTATTCTCGCCGGCGGCTCGATCAATTCGCCGCAATTGCTGATGCTGTCGGGCATCGGCGATCCCGCGGAGCTGGCGGCGCACGGCATCGCCGCGCGCATCCCGCTCAAGGGCGTGGGCAAGAACCTGCAGGATCACACCTCGGTCGCCGTCACCTATCGCCGCAGGCAACCGGGCCCGTTTCAGCGCAACATGCGGCTCGACCGGGTCGCGCTGGCGCTCGGGCAGGCCTATTTCTTCGGCAAGGGTTTCGCGTCCGATCTCCCGTTCGGCGTGACGGCATTCCTCAAGACGCGCCCGGAGGAGAAGGTGCCGGACGTCCAGATGCTGTTCTGGATGGGGGCGACGACGACGGCGGCACCTTACCTGCCTCCCTTCAAGAAGGCTTTCGCCGACAGCTTTTCGTGCCGCGTGATGCCGATGCGTCCGTTGAGTCGCGGCTCCGTCCAGCTGGCCTCGGCCGACCCCGCGCAGGCCGTGCGCATTCATCAGAACTTCCTCGGCACCGACGAGGAGTGGCGCACGATCAGGGCCGGCTTCCGGATGCTTCGCGACATCGCCAAGGAGCCGCCGCTGCGGCCGTTCATCGACGCCGAGATCACGCCGGGCCCCGCCTGCACGTCCGACGCCGAGATCGACGCGCATATCCGCGCCACCATGATCACCGTGCATCATCCGGTCGGCACCTGCATGATGGGTCCGGCGTCGGATGACACCGCCGTCGTCGACGGCGAGCTGCGGGTGATCGGCGCCGACGGATTGCGCGTGGTCGATGCCTCGGTGATGCCCGATCTCATCGGCGGCGCCACCAATGCGCCGGTGATCATGATCGCCGAGAAGGCCTCGGATCATATCCGCGGGCGCGCGCCGCTGCCGCCGGCGAACGTTTAGCGACTTCACCTGACGGACCAGTATTCGAGAGGACGACCCAATGACGCGACGTTGCCTGACCGCGCTCTTGTTGCTCACGTGCCTGCTCGGGACTGCTCGCGCCGACACCTGGCCTTCGAAGCCGGTGCGCGTGATCGTTCCGATCGCCGCCGGCAGCGCCATCGACATCGTCGCGCGTGCGGTGTCGCAGCAGCTGGCCAGGCAATTCGGCCAGCCGTTCGTGGTCGAGAACCGCCCGGGCGCCGGCACGACGACCGGCGCCGCCGCGGTCGCCGCCGCGCCGCCGGATGGTTATACGATTCTCTTCCACTCGGTGGCCCTGACCACCACCCCGACGACCGTGGCCAATATCCCGTATGACGTCGCGCGCGACTTCACCGCCATCGCGGCGGTCACCAATACGCCGCTCATCCTGGTGACGCCGCCCGGAAAATACAAATCCGTCGCCGATCTCGTCGCCGTCGCCAAGGCCGGGAAGGGTGCGATGAACTACGCGACGCTCGGCTACGGCGCGGCGACGCATTTCACCACCGAGCGGTTTCGCCTCGCCGCCGGCTTCGAGGCGCAGCCGATTCCGTTCCGCGGCACGGTCGAGGCGTTGACCGAGGTCCTGGCGGATCGCATCGCGTTTCTCTTTGCACCGCTCACGACGGCGCGGCCGCTGGTGCAGGAAGGCAAGCTCGACGCGCTCGCCACCACCAGCCGCAAGCGCGCCTCCACGTTGCCGGACGTTCCGACCACGATCGAGGCCGGCTACCCGGATTCCGATTTCGACTTCTGGGTCGGCATGTTCGCGCCCGCCAAGACTCCGCGTGACATCGTCGAGAAGCTTCATGCGGAGACGCGAAAGATCAGCGAGTCGCCCGAGTTTCGCCAGCAGATGGCGGCGATCGGCGGCGAGCCGATGGAGCCGATGACGTCGAGCGAGTTCGACGCCTATGTCCGCAAGGAAATCGCGCGCAACGCCGCCATCGCCAAGGCCGCCGGGCTTACTGCGAAGTGAGCGGGCCGTTTCAGGCTCATCTGCCGTTGAGCGCGTAGCGTCCGTCCTTGAGGCGCTCGAGGCGGCCTTCCTGGTAGAGCGTGTCGAAGGCGCGGATCACCTCGCGGCCGTCGCGCGTGCCGAGCGCCGCCATCAAGTCCAGATAGGTGGCGGGACCCTCGGCCAGCGCCGCTTCGACCGACCGGCGCGGACGCTGCGGCAATTGCGGCGCTCTCGGCACCGTGAACTCGAAGCTGTCGCCCTGGCCGAACGGCTTGGTGCAGTCGAAGCCGGCCTTGGCGCCGGTGCGGCTGCCTTGCAGCGAAGGATCGAGCGGCACGCAGCGGAAGCCGGAGGCGACCACGAAGTCGCGGTCGGCCTGGAAGCGGGTGGCCAGCGCCCAGTCGATCTGCTCGTCGGAGAACACGTCGACGTCGTCGTCGACCACGAACACGTGCTTGACGTCGCCCGACGAGCAGAACACCGCCGCGATGGCGTTGCGCGCCTCGCCGGGATTGCGCTGGCGAAGCGAGACCCGCACGTTGTACATGCCGCCGGACGATGCCGTGCAGCACACCGCCACCGGCTCGCGGATCGCCTGCTGCAGCACGCTCCAGATCGCGGCCTCGGTCTTGGCCGCGCCGAGCTGCGCGGTGTCGGTGCAATCGAGCCGCGCGCCGCCGATGGTCACGGTCTGGAACAGCGCGTCGCGGCGTTTGGTGATGGCGGTCAGGTGGAACACCGGGTTGTTCTTGAGCGAGCCGTAGTAGCCGATGTATTCGCCATAGGGGCCCTCGGGCTCGACCAGGCCGCGCTCGTCGATATAGCCCTCGAGCACGAGCTCGGCGTCGGCCGGAACCCGGACGTCGACGGTGACACATTTGACGACGGGCACCGGTGCGCCGCGCACCGCGCCGACCACGTCGAGCTCGTCCATCGGCGGGGTCGAGGCGACCGCGGCCAGAAAATCGGCCGGATGGCTGCCGACCGCAAAGGCGACCGGGAGGCGCTCGCCCTTGGCGACCGCCGCCTGATAGAGCGCGCGCAGGTCGCTTGGAGCATTGAGGTCGATGCCGGCGGCGCGCGGCCCGCGCAGCATCAGGCGGCGGCAACCGAGATTGGTGAAGCCGGTCTTGCCGTCGTGCGCAAAGTCGATGCTGGCCGAGATATAGGGCGCGCCGTCGAGGCCATGCTGCAGGTGGACCGGCAGAGTGGTGAGGTCCGCATCGGCGCCGGTCAGCACGACCTCGTGCACCGGCGCCTCCGACGAGGCGACCTCGATCGGCGCGACCGGACGGCGCAGCCGCTCGCGCAGCACGGCCGGGAAGCCCGCCGCATCGGTGTCGAGCGCGGCGGCGAGGCGCCGCCGCGCCGCCATCACGTTGCCGACCAGCTGTGCCCGCTCGGGGCCGACCGCGCGGAACCAGACCGCCTGCGGATTGCAGTCGAGCACCGCGGCCACGTCGATGAGGTCGATCGGATCGTCGTGCACGTGCATTCGCCTTCCTGCACGAGCTTCTCGACGAAGCGGCGCAGGCGGAATTTCTCGGTATCGGGTCGGGTCATGATCGTGCCTTTTCAAGGAGCCCCGTAGAGATTGTCGATGCGGTCCCAGCGGTCGTAGTGAACGACCGTCTTGAATTCCTCGAAGCCCATGCCCTTGTCGCGCAGCGCGAAGGTGCCCGAGCGCATATCCTCGAGCACGGCCTTCATCGCCTTGGCGGCATGCATGATGGTCTCCAGCCCGAAGCAGATCGCGTTGAACCCCAGCTGCTCGAATTCCTTCGGCGACAGGATCGGGGTGCGCCCGCCCACCAGCGGGTTGGCGAATTGCGGCACGTCGAAGCTGCGCGCAAGGTGCTCGAGCTCCGCCACGCTCTCCGGCGCCTCGACGAAGATCGCTTCCGCGCCGGCGCGAACGTAGCGCTCCGCGCGCCGCAGCGCCTCGTCGAAGCCGAGCACGGCGCGCGCGTCGGTGCGCACGCAGATCAGCGTCTCGGCATCGAGCCGCTCCGCCATGGTGGCCCTGATCTTCGCCTCCATGGCCTCGGCCGGGACCACTTTCTTTCCGGCCATGTGCCCGCAGCGCTTGGGCCACGCCTGGTCCTCGAGAAAGACCGCGCTCGCCCCCATGCGCTCGTAGGCCTGCACGGTGTGCACGGCGTTCTTGACGTCGCCATAGCCGTCGTCGATGTCGACCAGGACCGGCACATCGCAGGCCGCGATGATGTCGCGCACCGCCGCGGCGATGTCGGTGAAGCCCTTGAGGCCGATGTCGGGCACGCCGTAGCGCGCACCGGCGACCGGAAAGCCGCCGACGAACATGGTGTCGAATCCGGCCCGCTCGATCAGCAGCGCGCTCAACGCATCATAGGCTCCCGGGATGACGAGCAGCCGCCGCTCCGCCACGGCCTGCTTGAGCGCCTGGCGAAAGCTCTTCCGAGGGTTCATGCCATTCTCCTGACGACGGCAGGCTCGCTTTTGACGGCGGGCGCGGAGCGGCCGCCGCTTACGTACTGGCGCCAAGCCTGCCGGAATCGTACCCTTTGCGGCAAGCATTGTCTGGCGGGCATCGGGCGGCGATCAGGCCCCGACGCACGTAAGGGCAAGACAGGGAGGACGACATGAGGCATCACCTGATACGGGCACTCGTGCTGGCGGTCGTCCCGGTCGTGGTCGCCGCCTTCTCGCCGAGCGCCATGGCCGCCGACAAGGTGCGCGTCGGCAAGGCAGTGCCGTTTGCGTGGACGTTCACGCCCCTCGACGTCGGCACCGAGGTCGGCATCTTCGCCAAGCACGGGCTCGAGCTCGAGGTGCCGGCCTTTGCAGGCGATGCCCGGCTGCAGCAAGGGCTCGTCTCCGACAGCATCGATTTCGGGCTGGGCAGCGGACCCGGAATGGCCTTCCCGGCCAAGGGCTCGCCCGCCAAGGCGGTCGCCGCCATGGCGGGTGCGCCGATGAACATGAGCATCGTGGTGCCGTACAATTCGCCGATCAAGACGCTCGACCAGATCAAGGGCAAGAAGATCGGGATCACGACGGTCGGGTCGCTCACCGATTGGCTGCTCAAGCGGGTGGTAGCCGACCAGAAGTGGGCGCCCACCGAGGTGACCGCCGTGACCGTCGGCGGGATGGATTCCACCAAGGCGGCGCTCAAGACCGGCCAGATCGACGGCGTCGTGATCGCGCTCGAATTGGGCTACGCGCTGGAAGAGGTGAAGGAGTGGCGCGTGCTCGCCCCGTTGGCGCCGTTTGCACCCGACTTCCACACCCATGTGATCTTCGCGCGTGACGAGCTCATCGCCAAGAAGCCGCAGCTGGTCGCGCAATTCCTGCGCGGATGGTTCGAGACCATCGCCTTCATGCGGGCCAACCGGGAACGCACCATCGAGATCACCGCCAAGGTGCTCAATCTCAACAAGACCGTGATCGGCCGGGTCTACGACGAGCAGATCAAGATTTTTACCTCTGATGGCCGGTTCGATCCCAAGGCGCTGGTGGTGTTGCGGCAGTCGCTGGTCGAGATGGGCCTCCTGCAACAGGTGCCCGACGACAGCGCGATGTTCACCACGCGGTTCGTGCCGGTGAAATATTGATCCGCGACCGATAGTACGCGGTGCGGCGCGCGCGCCGCCGCGACGTCTTGCGCGGCCGATGATGACCGAGGGAGATGGCATGCTGCAATTCGAATTCCTGTTCACGCTGAGCGCCGACGTCGGCGAGCTCATGTCGCTCGGACCATGCCCGCTGGGCGAGCGCCGCGTGGTCTACATCACCAGCGGCACGTTCGAAGGGCCGGCGATGCGCGGCGAGCTCGTGGGTGGCGCCGACTGGCAGATCCTGCGCAGCGACGGGGCGCTCGAGCTCGACGCACGCTACGCGATCAGGGAGGAGCGCGGCGGTATCGTGAAGGTCGTCAGTCAAGGCTACCGCCACGGCCCACCGGAGGTGATGGCGAAGCTGGCGCGCGGCGAGGACGTGGATCCGGCGAGCTATTTCTTCCGCGCCACCATGCGGTTCGAGACCGGTGCGAGCGAGCTCGCCTGGCTCAACAAGACGATCGCGGTCGCGACCGCGGAGCGCAAGGCCCGGCGCGTCGAAGTGCGCGCGTATCGGTTGTTGTAGGGAGGAAAAATGATTCGTCACATCACCCGCCGCGCCGTCGTGCGCGTGTTAGGGGCGGGCGCGCTGGCGGGGGCGATCATGCCGCCGCGCGCGCAGGCGCAAGCCTATCCGGCAAAGCCGATCCGCATCGTCCATGGCTACAACAGCGGCACCAATCCGGACGTGATCTCGCGCATCATCGGCCCCGGCCTGACCGAGCGGCTCGGCCAGCCGATCGTGGTGGAGCCGAAGCCCGGCGCCGCCGGCCGCGTCGCCACCGGCTACGTGGCCACCCAGGAGCCCGACGGCTATACGCTGATGATGCTGACCGCCGGCGACGCGGTGACCGCGGCGTTCGACCAGAAGCTCTCCTATGACCTGCTCAGGGACTACGCCTTCATCGCGACGGCGGTGCACACCTCGCTGATGATCGTGGTCGGCGCGGAATCTCCCTCAAGTCGGTGCGCGATTTCATCGAGGCGGGAAAGGCGAAGCCGGGCGGCCTCACCTTCGGCACGCCCGGCGTCGGCACCACGCAGCACCTCGCCGGCGAATTGCTCAAGGCCACCGCCGGCATCAACCTGGTGCATGTGCCTTACCGGGAGAACGCGTTCCCCGACCTGATCGGCGGGCGGCTGGACCTGTTGATCGCGGCGCCGTCGGTGTCGGTGCCGCAGATCGCCTCCGGCCGCGTGCGCGCCATTGCGGTGACCTCGCGCGCGCGCATCGACGCCGCCAAGGACGTGCCGAGCATCGGCGAGACCCTGGCGGACTTCGACGTGAGCTCGTGGCTCGGGCTCGCGGTGCCGGCCAAGACGGACGCCGCAATCGTCGAGCGGCTTTCGGGCACGATGCGGCAGGTGCTGGGCGACCAGGCCGTGCGCACGCGGCTGCTGGCGACCGGCAGCGACGTCGGCGGGCTCATCGGCGGCGACTTCCGCGCGCGCGTCGAGGGCGACGTGCGCAAATGGAAGTCGCTGGTCGGCAAGGTGCGGCTCGACGGGTAGCCAGGGCGAGTGCTCATGAACCCCTATTGATCGGCGACACGCCCAGCGGATGTCTGCTTTGCCCCAATAGCGACCGAAAAGCGGACATTGAGACATGTCCGAGTAGTGCCATCGGCAGACATCTCCGGCGCACCGAATATTGCAGGATCGTCCTGCCACGTCGGGTCGCTGTATCCATTGATACAAGTCGGTGAACCGCCTAGCCCGCCGCGGCCACAGGGGATTCAACGACGACGAGGCGCGGCGGCGCCAGTTCGACGCGATTGCGGCCATTCGCCTTGGCGCGGTAGAGCGCCTTGTCGGCGGCCGCGAGCAAGTCGGCCAAGTCCTGGCACTGCGCTTCGGACGCCGCAACGCCGACGCTGACCGTTGCGGTGAGCGCCGTTTCGCCGATGGCGATCGGCGTGCCGGCGAAAGCTGCACGGAGCCGCTCCGCCACCTGCACGGCGCCCGGCCTCGAGGCATTCGGCAACAGGCAGGCGAACTCCTCCCCTCCGATCCGCCCGAACAGATCGCCTGGGCGAAGCGTCGCTGTTGCGCGGTCGCAAAAGGCACGCAGGACAACGTCGCCGGTCTGGTGCCCGAAACGGTCGTTGATCCCTTTGAATGAGTCGAGGTCGAATGCCAGCACCGCGGCCGAGCGGCGGCTATGCAGCACCCGGCGCAACAGCTTCTCGCCTTGCTCGAGGAAGGCGCGGCGGTTGGGCACACCGGTGAGCGGATCGACCAGCGCGTCGCGCTGAAATCCGAGCACGATGCGTTCACGCGCCATGCTCCCCAGCAGGTATGCGATGCAGAATCCAGCCAGCATCGCTTCAAGCAAGACCGCCACGTGCCAGCCGAGCGGCGACCTGTCCCCGCCCAGCGTCGGCCATGTCCCGGCAAGCGGGATCCGCAGCATGAATATCGAAGCATGCACGAGCAGCACGAGGATGATCGGCCAGCGCGACATCAAGGCTGCCTCGCGCCCGCGGTAGAACTCCCAAGCATTGAGCAGCGTATAGCCAGCCACGATCGCGGTGATCACAGCGACGCGCGCGTGCGGGTTCTCGTAGAGTACGTCGATCGTGCAGGCGGCAAGCCAGATTGCGGCTCCGGCGAGCGCCGCCGGCACGATCAGAGGCCGACCCTCAAACCTGCGGACGCCAAGCCAGCCGATGCCGTAGCTTGCCGCGAGGACGCCATTGCCGATCACGATCGCCCAGACATCCGGTACGACACCGCGCAAGGTGATCAGTGCCAAACCGCTCGCGCCGAGCGCGAAGGCTCCGCCCCACAGGGCAAGAGCAGTCACGTCACGATGCTGCAGCCAGGTCAGCAGCAACAAGAGCCCCGCGACCGCCGAGGTGAAGACGGTCGTGAAGAACAGCGTGTCGAGATCGAACCACATGGTTGCCGCCGGAGGGCCGACGCATCGCTAACGTGCACTTGTGTCGAAGCGGTTGCGTGGTCAAGCGAGGATTTGAGTCAATCTTGCCCGCAAGCGGACCGATGAACGACAGCAAGCTCCGTGAGCGGATGCCTGGCAACTCAATCGATCACCTCGTCGGCCTGCACCAACACTCCAGCGGGGATACTGAGGTCAATCGATTTGGCGATCTTCTGATTGACGGCGAACTCGAACACCGTCGGCAGCTCGATCGCGACATCAGCCGCGGTGCCGCGAAATATCAGGGCGATCTGGGCGGCCATGCGCTTGCGCAGTTCGGCGCGGTTCGGGCCGTAACCGATCAGACACCCATCGTGCGCCATTGCCGCCCATTCGCACACCGTCGGCAGCCGGGCCTCGAGCGCGAGTGCCGCGAGCTGCTTGCCATCTCGATGGAACTCCGGCGTCGCGCCGATTGCCAGTGCCTGCGCGCCTGCGCCCGCATCGCGGCGAACGCGGCCGGATAGTCGGCCGGCGCGGCGACGGTGAAGGCAAGCAGCTCGACACCGAGGCCTGCCGCGACGTTGGTTGAGCGGCCGGCACACCTGTTCACAAAACTGTCATTGCGACCTATCGCGCTCTTTGCCTCAATTGGAAATTGATCGCAATCGCGCTAAATTTAGGGCGTCTCGCGCCTGTTGCCGTCCTATCGGCGAAGCAACCGCACGGTTACCCGGAGGAATAGACATGACCACCGTCGTACTGAACCGCCGCAATCTCCTCGTCGCTGGCGGCTCCGTCCTGGCAACCGGGGTTTCCGGGCTCCTGTTGCCCGCGCGCGCGCAAGGCGTCGCACCGACCCAATCGATGTCGGGCGGGTCGAACAACTACCGCAAGGGCGCGGCGGTCGTGGATCGGATCGGCAAGGGTGGCTTCTGGATGAGTGGCACCGTGCGCCGCGCAGGCGACGGGGCTCCGCTTGCCGGGCAGCGCATCCAGATTTGGGCGCACACGACCGAAGGGCAGGAGCACGAGCCGCAGAAGTCATGGAGCCACGCTCACCGACAAGAACGGTGCGTTCCGCCTTGAGATGCCGCAGATTATTCCCATCTTTGGCCAGCCGCATGGTCACCTCGCCTATGACAGCGGTGAATTCAAGACCGTCTTTCTCCGTCCCGTCATGCGGAGCGCAAAAGATAAGAGCCTGGAGGCGCACTTCGTCCTTCAGCCGGTCTGACCGAGTTGGGAACTAAGGAATGAGATTGGCCCAGGTGACCCTGATCTGGGCCCTCCTTGCAGCCGCCGTTTTCGTGCCGATCGCCGCTGCAGCGGCGAGCCCTCTGCTTGAATGGCGCGGTCCAGTCTACATACTGGCTGGATTCGCGGGGATTGTCGCACTGGGTCTCATGCTCGTTCAGCCTCTGCTGATCGGCGGATACTTGCCGGGACTGCCGGCTTATCGTGGGCGGCGAGCACATCACTGGATCGGAGGCGCGCTGGTCGTGGCGGTGGTGGTCCACGTCGGGGGCCTTTGGATCACGAGTCCGCCGGACATGATTGACGCCCTTCTCTTCGCATCGCCGACGCCGTTCTCCCCCTGGGGTGTGATCGCCATGTGGGCAATCTTCGCCGTCGCGCTTTTGGCTGCACTCCGCCGGCGATTGGGACTGCGAACGTGGCGCATCGCTCATATGTCCCTTGCGGTGGTCATCGTCGTAGGGAGCGTGGTCCATGGCATACTGGTCGAGGGGACGATGGAGATGATGTCGAAGGCGGCCCTTTGCGCGCTGGTCCTCGCGGCGACCATAAAGGTCATGGCTGACCTACGGGTGTGGAGAAAGCGGGCGGCGTCGCGCGGAGAGAGCCTTGCGCGACGGTGAACTGCTGGAATGGATAGCGACACGGATCTTCGGAGCGTGTTCCGAGTTGGGTCATGAACAGACCAAGAGCGACCTTCCCATCGAGTCCGGTACACCTCGATAAGCAGACGTCGGTCACGGCGGCCGGCAGGTCCGGTTAGTGCCAGAAGCCGACGTTGGCGCGTCCTATTCGATCACCTCATCGGCGCGCGCGAGCAGCATGGGCGGCACGGTGAGGCCGAGCGTCTTTGCGGTCTTCAGGTTGATGACCAGCTCGTGCCTGGTGGGCTGCTGGACCGGCAGATCGCCGGGCTTCTCGCCCTTTACGATCCGGTCGACGTAGCTCGCTGCTTGCCGAACCAAGAGCCGAACATCCGGGCCATAGGACATGAGGCCCCCTTCGTCGACGAACTCGCGCCACCCGTACAGGACCGGCAAACGTCGGCGCGCGGCAAGCTCCATGATGTGTCCCCGGTTCAGCACCGCAAAGCCATGAGTAAAGACGAGAAGGCCGTCGGTTTGGTCACGGGCGGCTGCCGCGAAGGTTTCCTCCAGATCGCCTCGACGCCGCGCTGCGAGCGGTAGGAGCGTTACGCCAAGCGTGCGGGCAGCGGCCTCAGTCTCCTGCATTTCTCGCACCGTCGCTGGCTCATCCGGGTTGTATTGGATGCCAATCCGATTGCATTTCGCAAAGACCACGCAGAGCAGCTCCAGCCGCTTTGCGGCGAGATCGGTCGACATGTACGAAAAGCCGGTAATATTTCCGCCCGGCCGCGCAAAACTTGCCACGACGCCCTGTCCCACAGGATCGCCACTAAACGCGATGACAATGGGGATCGTGCTGGTTGCTCGCTTCGCGGCCCATGCGGCGGGGCCCAAGGAGATGATGACGTCGACCTTATTTGCGACGAGGTCGGCCGCGAGTTCCGGGAGGCGATCCAAGACGCCGTCAGCATGTCGCTGAACAACGGCAAAGTTGCTTCCCTCGATATATCCGAGGTCGCGGAGAGCGTCCAAGAACTGAACCACGCGAATATCTTGAGCAAGGGCGTAATTCAGAATTCCGACTTTCGGGATACGTCGTTGAGTTTGCGCCGACGGCGCAGTCGAAAGCGTGACAAGGATAAGCCAACATAGCAGACCGGCCGCCACTCTCCTGGTCATGGCATTGCTCCTGTGGGCCTACACTTTCGCCGCCGAGGGATGTGATGACCTCGCGTCACTCGTGCGCCTATCCTAACATCCAGCCGAATGTTGCTGCCTTCGGCATAGCCGCGACCGCGCAATCCATCGCGCAACATCTGCAGAAACGGCTCAGGATCGGGCAGCCCCAAGACCAGAACGCCGACCGTCGGCGCTCTCGCAGGCTGGGCACGCGCGGCAAACGGCCACGCCGCCGCACCGCCGAGCAACGTGATGAACTCGCGTCGTCGCATGGGTGTCCCCTCAGATTGAGCCTTGGTCAGACCCTAACACATCATCGGCCGAGGAAGCGTCGTTGAGCATCACAGCAAAATTGGTCGGCTGAGGGTCAGTTTCAGACATTGCTCCCTTGCCATGATGCCGCAAGGCTGGCTAGGCCTCCAGCGTCGCACATAGGACAACGTCATGGACCTCGGACTCGTCGGCAGGCACTGTTTCGTCACCGGCGCGAGCGCCGGCATCGGACGCGGTACGGCACTTGCGCTCGCCGCGGAAGGCGCGCTCTTGTCGATCGCCGGACGTGATGAGGCCGCGCTCGCGGCGACGCGCGACATGATCGTCGCCCAAGGCGCGTCTGTGCTCGGCATTATCGCCTGCGACCTGTCGCAACCTGCCGGCATCGACGCTGCGGCCGCGGCGATTGCGCAAGCTGAACGCCCGGTCGAGGTGCTGATCAACAATGCCGGCGGCGGGCGTCCCTACAATCTCGATGTGCCGCTGGACGCACAGGCCTGGGACGAGGCGATCGGCCTCAACTTCACCGCGGCACGTCGTCTCGCTGAAAGCGCGTTGCCCGCCATGCGGCGCGCGCGTTGGGGACGGATCATCACGATCACCGGCTCGCTTGCGCTCAAGCGGATGAACGCCGCGACGCCGGCCAAGGCAGCGATCGCCAGTTGGTCGAGAGCGCTGTCCATACAAGTCGCCGTTGACGGCATCACGGTCAACTGCGTCGCGCCCGGACGGATCAACTCGGAGCAGGTCCTCAATCGCCTGTTTCCGACCGAAGAGAGTCCGCCGCCGCGAAATCGAGTTGAATGTCCCGGCAGGGCGCTTCGGAGACCCGGATGAGATCGCCGCGGTGATCACGTTCCTTGCTTCAGCGCGGGCGAGTTACGTCACTGGCACCATGATCCCGGTCGACGGCGGATTTCTGCG
>CAVPTV010000016.1:0-339469 GCA_963708765.1 uncultured Alphaproteobacteria bacterium
CGGACGGCTTGCGGCCGCGCTCGACAATCGGCCGGCGCGATTGCGCCGCCAGCGCGGCCTGGGTGATGAGATCCAGCAGGCGTAGCGCAAAGGGAGGGAGCCGCGCCTCGACACGATGAACCGCCAGCACGGTCCGGGTGACGGGGTCACCGCGCAATGGCCGGAGCACGATGCCGGCGGGAACCGGAGTCACCGCGCTCAGCGGCAGCACGGTGGTGCCGAGACCGGCTCGGACCAGCTCAAGCATCGCCCCGAGGCTCTCGACTTCGGCGGCGTATCGCCGGACCGGACTGGACACCACCGCGCGGTCGAGCGTGTCTCGAATGCCGAAGCCCGCGGCCAGCTGATGATCAAATCCGCCAGCGACTGGATGTCCACGGACGCCCGCCGCGCGAGCGGATGAGCCTCGGGAAGCACCGTGACGTGAGGATCATCGAACAGCGGCCAAACCGTCAGCTTTGGATTTTCGATCACCTCGGAAATGATGCCGAGGTCGTAATCTCCGTTCAGCACTCCGGATATGATGTGACCGGTGCGGAAACTGAACACCCGCAGCGGCACCTTGCCGACTTCCTTGCGCAGCGCCATGTAGGCTTGCGGCAGGCCTCCCGTGCCGGACGAGCTTGATGCCTATTGGGCATCACTTGGTTGCCGCACGTCTATAGACGGTGTATTTGTACGATGGTCGACTCGGACTTGCATCCGGAGCGGGCGTGAATGCACGCGTCGGACGTATGATAGGCAGGCTAGTGTCCCAATTCCGAAGTTCGCTTCATTCTGCAGCGCCCTCGTTTGCGAACTTCGGAATCGCAGGACACTCGCCAACTTATTGATCTCGTGTGGCCTTGGTTCAGAAGTCCGCATTTCGCACTCGCTGCAAGAATGATGCGGACTTCTGAACCGCCGCGCTGGAACTGCGATTGCCGCGTGACCGACGACGGGACGACTTATGCAAATCAAGCTCTCGGATGCCGATCGGGAGTCGATCACAGGCGTCATCGACATGCACCTGCATGCGATGCCTTGCCTGCTCGATCGCGCCGTTCGATGACGCTCGACGTCGCGACCCAGGCGCGCGACGTCGGCTACCGCGGCTTGGTGCTCAAGAGCATATTCTCACCGAACGCCGACCGAATCGATACGCTTGCGCAATTCAACTTTGGGACGTGCCGGCAGGGGTCGTTGTGAAATGTCGAAAGGTTCCCAAATGGTTAAGAGGCCTGATCCCACCGACATAGAGGTCGGCCGCCGGGTGCGCGCGTTGCGCCTGGAGCGGGGGATGTCGCAGGAAAGGCTCGCGTTCGCCCTCAAGCTGACGTTTCAACAGGTTCAGAAATATGAAAAGGGCACCAACCGCATCGGCGCGGGAAGGCTGCAGCGGATCGCCGACATCCTCGAGGTTCCGGTCTCGACCTTCTTCGCCGATCCAAAGAACTCTATTCACACGGAATCGATCTTCGAGCTGGTCGAATCGGCCGCCGCCTTCCGTCTGCTTCGCGCCCATTCACGCATTCCAAGCCCCAAGCTCCGGCAAGCCCTGACGAAGTTGGCGGAGGAGCTCGCCGAGCGGGAGCAGCCAGCCCTAGCGGCTCGTGCGAGCGTCTACGTCTGCGTCTACGGCACGGTCACCGGACCGCTGGTGACGACCTTCAGCTTCCAATCCTGGGCGGGGGTGCCGGCGAGGTTCAATTTGCCGGTCAGAAAGAACAGCCGCTTGGCGTCCTCGCCCTTGGAGGTGCAGAAGCGATCCTGCAGGTAGCTGGGCGGCGTGGCCTGGTAGTAGATCGTCGCCTGCACGGCGGCAGGTTTGCCTGACAGCGCCGACAGCGGCACGCGGTAAATGAGCGAATCGCCGCCGCCGCTGCGGTAATCCGGATCCTCGCCGACCGCGACCGGACCCACTTCCTCGGCCAAGTCCGCGCCTGCCCCCAGCGCACGACTGATCTCGATGCGATCCTGCAGCTTCAGGAAACCGTGCGGCAGCAGACGATTGTCCTTCACCTTGGCGCAGATCGACAGGAAGCTGGTCGTGAGCTGGCCCGCGGGCGCCGCGCCCACGCCACATGTGGGCGCCGGCACGTCGGGCGGCGTCGAGAGCAGCTCCTCGTAGATCTGGGCCTGATCCTGCCGGGTGACGACCTGGTAGTGGGGCTGATGGATGCGCGCCGCGGGATCGATTCGTGCGGAGCAGTCGTGCTTCCACCACAGCTCGCCGGCGATCGGTGTGCCTTTCTCGTCGATGATCACTCCGACGCCGTTGGTGCGCCCCGACGCCCACAAGACCCGATTGTCGGCGCCGAGCACGCTGAACTCGATGAAGGCGCGGCGGAACGCCACCCCGGAGGGGAACTTGTGCCCGACCCGATTGGCGACCGTGACCCGGGCGCTCAACACGCCATCCGCGGCCTTGACCTCGCCGACGGCGATGCCGGCGGTCCGATTGATGGCCTGGTCGACGATCGGCCCGCTGGGAGTTGAGCAGGGGATCGACCCCCAGATCGCTCATCATCGGATCGGCCCGGCGCACGCCCAGAATGTCGGGGAACTGCCACGCCATTCTCGGCAGGAAAAAGTTGAGGCCGACCAGCGTGTGCGCGGCGAAGCCGGTACGCTCGGGCAGATCGATGTCCTTGGCATCGAGCGTGTGCTCGGCTTGCGGAAAGTTCGTGTACTCCTGGATCGCCGCGATCTTGCTGCGATACGGGTTTCCGCGGTGATCCTTGTTGGGCATGTGGCAGTTCTGGCAGGACCGCGCCTGCGGGCCGGCCCCAAGCGGCAGCGCGCCGTCGGGGGTCGCGCCGGTGCGGTAGTCGCTGAACGCCCATTCCGGATAGGTGGTCTGCTCGTAGACGTGACCGATCTTCTGCCCGCGGTGCAGGATGGGCAGGTGCACGGTGTGACACGAGCCGCACATCTCGGAGCTCGACACGTGCGGGCCGTGCACCGGGTTGCTGCCGATCGCCGCATGCATGTTCTTCTTCTTGGGATCCTGGAACTGTCCGTAGAATTGGTCGGGCGGCCCGACGAAAAAGCTGCCGGTGAAGGTCTTGGCGAAGCCGGTGAGGCCCGGATTGAGCGCCGCTTGCCGCTCCTCCACGCACGCGTTCTGCGGCGCATGCCGATGCTTGTCCGCTTCCGCGCTTGCCGACCACCATCCGATGGCACGCCGCGCAGGACACGCCGTCGCGTGCGAGCGCGCCGTAATTCGCCAGGCGGCTGACCGGATCGTCGGGCGGATAGGGCACGGCGTTCACCGTCTCACGGTCGAGCGTTCCGCACGCGCCGGTCGCGGCGTGACGATCGATGGCCAATTGGCGCTGGCCCTGGACGCCGTGGCAGCCGAGGCAGGTATCCTGGATCATCGGCGCGGAGCTCGGGTGGAATGTCTCGGTCTCGCTGGCGAGCTGCGCAAAGAACACCGGGTCGCGGCCGGCCAGCGCCCATCGGTGAACCGCTCCAGGTGCCGTAGGGCGAGATGTTGATGAGCTTGTTGTCGGGGCCGCCGGGCTCGGTCATGTCGTATTGCAGGCCGGTGCCGCCGGCGCTGTGGCAGCCGAGGCATTGATCGGACGTGATGAACTGGCTGGCCGCGGTCGGCGCGCCGGCTTTCACCCAGACATGGTCGTAGGTCACCGAGGGCATCTTGACGATCGACGCGCGATCCGGCGCCCCGCCCCACCAGGAGAAGGTCCGGTTGAAGTCCGGGCTGTAGCGACCCTCGGCGGGTCGGGGCGCGGCCTTGGCCTCGGCCTGCGCGATGCGCGCCTGCAGGCTCTGCCACGATGGGTCGAGAAAGAAGTTCTGGCTGAGGAAGACCAGTGGCTCCCCGCGCTCGCCTTTGATGTTCTTGAGCGAGGAAAAGGTCTGGTTGTCCTTGGCCGAGGAGTGGCAATTCGTGCAGTATTGCCCGAACCCCATGAACGGGTATTCGTGGCTCTGCGCGCGCTGCGGCCAGTCCGGCTGCCAATCGTTCCATCCGAACCATCCCCAGAACCAGCCGTCGTGGGAGGCGCCGCTGTCGCGCACCATGATGGCGGCGCCCTCCTTGTCGGCGCGCAGATACGACCGGATCGACGCGCGCGCAGCCGGCGGCGGGCGCCCGGTACATCTCCTTGACGATGATGGCGCCGTCCGGGACCGGCTGTGCCTCACCCGGCGGGTGAGCTCCCTCGTCCGGCCGATTGACCTTGAGCCACGCGTACATGTCGGGCGAGTACCAGACCAGCGCCGGCGCGTGCGTGCCGAAATAGTTTCCCGCCCAATGGCCGTTCGCATAGGTGCCGATCCACGGTCCGGTGTCGCGGACACGCTTGTCGACCTTCCACCCGCCCTTCTCGTCGCGATGGCAGAAGTTGCGCAAGTAGTCGCCGAGCTTGGCCTGGTACTCATTCAGTGGAAGCGCGCTCGGCTTGCGCACGATCGGCAACAGCGCCTCGCACAGCGCCAGATCGGTCGGCAGCTGCGGACTGGGTTGCTCCTCAGCACAGGTGGTCGTGGCGGAGGTTTGCCCGCATGTCAGCAGAACTGCGCAGCTCGCGAACACTGCGATCGAGCACCCGGCGCGCATTCATTCCCTCTCGCTGGAACGATCTCAACGCTCAATGAGTAAAATGTCGAAGCCGCCTCGTCCACACGAATCCCACCTTTCGACTGTCCGCTGCATCGCCGTGTCGCCGCAGGCGCACGACGTCGGCAACGTTCAGCGCGGCTCCAACAGCGACCGCAGCGTGGCATTCAAGGCCGCCATCAGGACACCGCCGAGCATCGCGACGGCGGCGATCATCAGAAAGAAATTTGCCTTCGCCATGCTGCTCCAGAAACTGCCGAGGAAGCCTCCGAAGATGTCGGCCGGGAACGTGGTCGCAAACCACAGGCCCATCATCATCGACCGCAGGCGGACCGGCGCGCTCCTCGACATCAGCGCCAATCCGATCGGCGAAAGATAGAGCTCGCCGATGGTGATGAGAACGAAGTAGCCGACCAGCCACATCGGGCTGGCCTTGCCGCCATGGCTGATGGCGGCGCCGGCCGCCATGATCAGATAGGCGGCCGTCACGCAGAAGCAGGCGAACACCATCCTGCTGATCACGAACGGCTCGACGCCGCGGTTGGCTTGGCGCGCCCATAGCCACACCACCGCCGGCGTGAACAGGAAGATCATCAGCGGATTGAGCGCGAGAAACCACGACGAGGGAATCTCGCCCTTCCAGAAATGGAGATCGATCGAGCGGTCGGTGAAATCTTCCGCCCACAGCACCAGCGTGTTGCCCTGCTGGTCGTACGCCGCCCAGAAGAACGTCACCAGGGCGCAGACGCCGATCAGCGCCAGGACGGCGCGGCGCTCGTCGGGCGCGAGCGGTGTCTTCTCCGCCGGCACCGTCTTCTCGCGCGGCGCCTCGTCAGCCGGCAGCGCCCGCCAGCCGTAGGCGTAGATGGCGAGGCTGATCAGCATGCCGACGCCGGCCGCGGCGAACCCGTAGTGCCAGCCGAGCGACGCGGCGAGCGTGCCGCACACCAGCGGCGCCAGAAATGCTCCGATGTTTATTCCGACATAGAAGATCGAATAGGCCCGCGCGCGTCGGCGGTCATCCGGCGCATAGAGCGCGCCGACCTGGGTCGAGATGTTCGGCTTGAAGGCGCCGATGCCGAGAATCAGCAGCACCAGCGCCACCAGGAACAGCGTCTCGAACGCCATCAGGAAATGTCCGAACGCCATCAGGATGCCGCCAATGACGACGGTGCGGCGCTGGCCGAGCCAGCGGTCGGCGATCAGGCCGCCGAGCACTGGCGTGAAGTAGGCGAGCCCGGAGTAGAATCCAAACACATGCGAGGCGAGCGGCTGCGCCTCCAGCTGGCCGAATACGAATTCGAATGCCGCCTTCACGGCGCCGAAACCGAGCACCCCTTCGACCCGGCCCGGCTCGAGCAGATACTTGACCATGTAGAGGACGATGATCGCGGCATTGCCGAAGTAGGAAAAGCGCTCCCACATCTCGGTCGTGAACAGCACCGTGAGGCCGCGCGGATGGCCGAGGAAGTCTGGTGCTGGGACCGCAGTTCCAGGGACGTCGCGCAGCACCTGCGAGGTCATAGTTCGGCTATCCGCAGATCTCGGTGCGCTCGGTGACCTTCATCTCCCAGCGACAGGAATAGGCGAGATCGGCGATGCAGGTCATCACCTTGTCGTTGGGCCGCTGGCAATCGCAGGGAGAGTCGGCAACCGTCCACTTGGCATTGCGGTAGCCGCCGTTGGTGACGATGGTCTCGCACATCAGCTTGGCCTGGGCGCGCACGTCCGACTTGGCCTTGGCGCAGTGCTGCTCCGCGGTCGTGCCCGACGCCAGCGCGCCGCCGGAGACGCCGCGCACCATCTGGTTGGCGACATCCGGTCCGGCCTTCCAGACCTCCTGCGTCTCGGTGCGGCAGGTGAGCAGCGTGTCGCGCGCCCGCTGCGCGTAGGCGCCGTTGGGATAGGACACCAGGTAGGACTGAAACGCCTGGCGGCTCTTCTCCGCCACGGCCTTGTCCCAGAGCCTCTGCTCGCCCTCGGTGATCCGCGGGGTGGGCGTCGCCACGGTGGGCGCCACCGCGACCGGCGGCGCCGGATCGACGGCCGCCGGTCCGCGCTCGCGCATGAAAGCCCACGCCGCCAGCGCCGCGACGACGACCAGCGCGAGCCCGCCGATGGGGAGGAGGAGCGGGTTTCCGAGGAGTTGGCTTTTCTTGCGCGGCGCCGGCCGGACCGGCGCCTCGGCGGCCAACCCCGAGCCGCCCCGCAGGATGCCCTGCACCGCGTCGAGGAAGAAGGCCCAGCGCTGGTCGGTGCGGTCGCCGTTCCAGCCGACCAGGTCGGCGGCCTGGATCATCATGAAGCCGAGCGGCGGATCGACCTCGTCGATCTTCGCCGGGACGAGCACGCCGCGGTTCTTGCCGACCGTTGCCTCTTCCTTGACCCAGGGCGCGGCGACGGAGGCATTGGACCAGATCGCGATCACCACCTTGGCGGCGTAGAGCTCCTTGTGGATGGAGCGATCCCATTCGCTGCCGGCCTTGATGCCGTGATCCCACCAGACATCGAAGCCTTCGGCGCGCAACGCCTCGACCATGCGGATCACGCGACCCGCGTCTTCCTTCTTGTAGGAGATGAAGATATCCGCCATGCCGCCTCGTGCCCGCGTTCCTAATGCAACCGGGCACCGCCTTGGTCAAGCTCCCAACGACGCGGCCAGCTTGCCAAGCCCCGCCGGGAACCGCGGTGGCTCAGGATGGCGGAGGGAGCGGAACCGGGGTCCGTCTCCCACCATGTTGCTTCAATCGACCTTTGCGCCGGTCAGCGTGATGACGGCAGCCCATTTGTCCGAGTCGCCCGCTATGCGGGCCGCAAACTCCTGCGCCGATCCGGGCCGCGGCTGGAAACCGATCCTGGTAAAGAGCGCTCGCGCCTCCGGGGATTTCAAACCTTCGTTGATGGCGGCGTTGAGCCTCTCGATGATCGGCGCCGGCGTGCCCCCAGGGGCGACGAGCCCCATCCACACTTCGTCCGGATAGCCGCTCAACCCTGCTTCGTGCAATGTCGGCACGTCCGGAAGCTCGGGCAGGCGCTTGGTGCCTGCCACCACCAGCGGCCGTGCGGCTCCGGCCTGGATATGCGGCAGCATGACCGAGATGCTCTCGCTGGTGGCCTGAATCTGCCCGGACAGAAAATCGGGAATCGCCGCCGCCGTGCTTCGATAAGGAACATAGGGCATGTCGATGCCGGTCTTTGCCCTGACGAATTCGCCCAACAAATGCGGCGGCACGCCGAGCGAAGCGCCGTGGTTGAGCTTGCCGGGATTGCTCTTCGCGTAAGCGACGAGCTCGGCGATGGATTTCACCGGCAACGCGGAGCGGACGGCGAACAGATTGGTGGTGGTGACGATCATGCCAACCGGGACGAGGTTTCTGATCCCGGGAAATTCGATGTTCTTGAACAGGATGGGATTGATCGTCAGCGACCCCGTACTGCCGAGCAGCAGCGTATAGCCGTCGGAGTCCGACGTTGCGATCGCTTTCAAGGCGATCGTGGTGCCGCCGCCCGGCCGATTGTCGATGACCACCGGTTGCCCAAGCAGGGCGGAGAGCTGTTGCCCGATCTGTCGCGCGACGATATCCACCGTGCCGCCGGCCAGGAATGGAACGATGATCTTGATCGGCCGGGTCGGATACGCTTGTGCCAACGCGGCGCTGGCGGTGACGGAGCCGAGTCCGATCGCTGTGACCGCGGCCAGCAGGATTCGCTTGTTGATCATGCCCTCCTCCCCGTTCTGAGACCGAAATCTCCCGACTCTAGAGCATGTCCGCTGGCGTAGAGCCATCAACTGTCATTCCGGGGCGCGCCGAAGGCGCGAGCCCGGAATCCATAACCACCGGCTGGGAGTATGGATTCCGGGCCCGGCCCTTCGGGCCGTCCCGGAATGACAGCGGAGAGATCGGCGCAATCTCATTGGGACGTACTCTAAGGGCCTTACGGTGAGGGTTAAAGGTCCTTTTCGGCGAGCTCGCGAAACTCGTCGGGAACGGAACGGGTCAGTCCCAACGCGACCGACCCGTATCCGACCGCCTCCGATCCGAAACGATCGCGGATCATGTCGACGGCGCGGTCGGCGATCCAACGCGCCATGCCTCTCTTGGAGCCGGGCCGGCGCTCCTCACCGTCAAGCCCAAGCGGGAGCTCCAGCTGCACGTCCCAGTGCTGCTCGAGGTGCGAGACGGAGATCGCCAGCAGCGAGATGCTCCTCTCGTCGGGGTGATCCGCGAGCGCCGTGCGCACCAGCTCCTCGGCGATTTCGGCGAGGGTCGCAGTCGCCGAGATCGGCGCATCGAGTGTTACGGAGCGGGTGACCGAGTGCAGGTCGGCGAAGCGAACGCGGACCGTCACGGTCCGACCAGGCCGCGATTTCGCCCGCAGCCGGGTGGCGACCCTGTCGGCGAGATGACGCAGCGTCGGTCGGAAAACTTGCTCTTGCGCAGGCTTCTTGCCGAGCGCTGACTGGGCTCCGGCCGATCGCGCCCGACGATGCGTCTTGATGTCCCGTGGATCGCGATTCCACGCCAGCGCCGTCAGCTTCTCTCCTGCCGCGCGACCGAGCAACCGCTCGAGCGACCCTCCCGGCATCTTCGCCAGCTGCCCAATGGTGTCGACGCCGATCTCGGCCAGCCGCGACTTGGTGACCGGGCCCACGCCCCACATCAACTCGACCGGCAGGTCGTGAAGAAAATCCAGCTCGGTGGCGGGATCGACAACCACCAGCCCGTCGGGCTTGGCCACTTGCGAGGCAATTTTCGCCAGGTGCTTGGTGCGCGCCACGCCGATCGAGATGGGAAGACCAAGCTCGGCCCGCACACGGCGCCGTACCGCGCTTGCAATCTCGGCCGGCGGACCGAACAGATGGGTGCACCCCGCGACGTCGGCGAAGGCCTCGTCGATGGAAATCCGCTCGACGAGGGGCGTGAAATCATTGAGCACGTCGATGGCAGCATCACCCAGCCGCTGGTAATCCTTGAAATGACCATCGACGAAGATCAGTTGCGGACAAAGCTCGCGCGCCCGCCGTCCTGACATGCCGCCGCTGATTCCAAAAGCCTTGGCTTCGTATGACGCGGCGAGCACGACCCCACCGCCGACGGCGATGGGCTTGCCGCGCAAGGACGGGTCGAGCAGCTGCTCGACCGAGGCATAGAAGGCATCGAGGTCCGCGTGAAGGATGGTGGCTGTTGTTTCCATCCCGAGCGCTCATCAGCAAGATTTCGTGGGCGCCTTGCGAATCCGCCCGCGCGCGAAGCCGGTTGAGATTGCTTCGGTCAATCGCTCGACTTCGGCCTCCAGGTAAGTTTGCGACGAGCGTCGCGCGCAACGCCGCATGTGCATCCCCACCGCAAGTCGCAATCGCTTCGTCCACCTCCGCTTCAAAGCAAAGCAGCGGCGTCGCCCTCGGGCTCTTGCAAGCGCTCCCGATGCATTCAGGTCAGGGCTCGCGTCTCACACCATGAGAACAGATAGAGAACATGAAGTCAATGGGGCGAGCGTTCGAATGCCTCAGCTTTCGATTGATCCCCACCTTCACTCCCCCCGGATCTCTCCCGCGTCCTCGAACAGAACCCACTGCGCCGCCGCCACGCCGGCGAATGCCTTCGCGAACCGCGCGTCGTCGCGGCGTGCGGAGGTGATGTTGCGGATATAGATCCGCACGATCTGCGCCGGGTGGCGATGCAGTGCCTCCGCATAGACTTCCGGATCGTCCTCGCCGCTGTCGCCGACCAGGACGAAGCGGCGCCGGGAAACTTTGTCAGGATAGCTTCGATTTCTGGCGGTTTGGTCTCGCGGCCGGGCCTGAAGATGTCGAGCCTGGTACGGTCTTTGAGGCGAACCTGCTTCAGCGCGATCGATGAGAGCGGCAAGCCGTTTGCATCCAGGAAATCCAACAGCGGCTTTGCCAGATGCCACGGGCTCGACGACACGTAGTGGAAGGCCACCCCTGGGGCTGCAAGCCGCTGATAGGCGGCAGGCATTCCATCGACGGCCTCGAACGGCTTGTAGAACGTCGCCTCCCACATACGGCGGCGGTCGAGGACATGGGTGATCTTCACGGTGTCGTCGATGTCGGAGATTATCGACAAACCTGCTGGTCCGATCAGATGAGCGCTCGTCTCGATCCTACGAGACTCAAGCGGCGGCAACACCGCCCTGATTGTCAGACGCGCGCCGTCGGGTGTCGCGGCCGAGACTGGAATGCGGACTAGCGTCCTGGCATGGCCATTGGCGGCCGTCGGCGGCAACCTCACGCGAACTCCGGCCACGTCGACGACGATAGTCCGGCCACGCTTGTTGTCGGCGAGCAGCAGGTTCACCCGAGCGTCGAAATACGGAGCGCTCGCCGGCGTGACGTCGAAACCGTAGCGGAGCTTCAAGAGTTCGGCGATCGCTCTGCGTCGCAGGTTGCTGTTCTGGGGCGCGTAGACCCAGGCGTGGAGTGGCACCACCCATTGGCGACCATCCTCGCTCCGGTGCCCGGCGGTTGGCAGCAGCACCGCCACTTCGTCAGGCTTGAGCGTCGAGACTTCGGCAGCGGACACCTGCCCGACCGGCGACGTGAGCACAGTCGCGGTGACGGCTGCGGCGCTGGTGAGGAAACCACGACGAGTGAAGTCGGACATGGCATTCTCCCAGTGAACCTGGTGGCTCGAGACTCGCGAGCGTACGCCCGCTCGCGGACGCGACAAATCCGGCGCTTGGGGAGCAGTATGCGCGACCTTGGGCGCGCCCTCGACCATCGCGCCATCACTTCGACCACAGGCCATCCGTACTGGGAGAACCGCCGCCCCCACCACCAGCGAGCTCGTCAGCAAGCAACCCACCGTCGAGAAGGGACATGGCCGGATCGAGACGCGCACCTACACCGCCTCCAGCGAGGTCGATTGGATTACATCGGAGAGAAGCTATCCGGGCCAGCCGCGCTTCAAGAACATCAAGACCATCGTCAAGGTCTACGCACGCGTCGAATACGCCGATCGCTGTAGCTTCGACACCCGCTACTATATCTCGTCCGCGCCGCTCGACATCGAACGCATCGCCAAGGGTGCGCGAGGCCATTGGGGCGTCGAGAGCATGCATTGGCTGCTCGATGTCGAATTCGGCGACGATCTGTCGCGCTACCGCACCGGTCACGGGGCCAAGAACATGGCCATCGTCCGCCGCTTCGCTCTCGGCCTCGTGCGCGCCAACAAGGCCAAGGGAAGCGTCAAGACACGCCGCAAATCCGCAGGTTGGAGCCCAGAGTTTCTGCTTTAAATCCTGCAGCTCAAGGAGCGTTAACCTGGATTCCGTGCCGTGGCAGGTACTCGGGACGGCTTGACAGTCGCGCGGACCGCGAGGTCAATTCACTTCATAGACCTTATAGTCCGGTATGCCGACGCTTGCACCGTCAAACGGGACTTCCTTGGCGCGCTCAAGCCATTGGACGTGAATGAGTTCGTACAAGCTATATCCGATTCTGAATTCGTTTTCCCCACAACTTTTCTCAATCTTCACCGCTCTGTTCAGAGCATCGCTCGCAACATCAAATTTCGAGAAGCCGGTTGCCGGGACTTCCAGTCGGTGGATTTCCGCCGTGCCATAGTCGGCCCCGATCCGCAGCTTCAACGGACTAAGACCTATTTCTTCGAGAGCGGGATTCACCAAATCACGAAGTACCACCAGAAGCGAGATACCTAAGTCGATTGCAGCGTCGCATTGGCTCGTGAAGGCTGGAAAATCAACAAGAGCGATGAATCCATCGCCGGTCGGTTTCCAAACAGCGCCGTTAAATTGGCCGACAACAGCCCCAAGTTCGCGAAGTAGTATCTTGTACGCCTCATCAAAGCCCTTGGGTTCGGAACGTCGCCGTGCAGTGCTGCCGCAAATATCAATGGAAAGGAAGACTATCTCACGAGACCTCGGGTCATCTTCAAGTTGCCTGTGTGGCAGTGCTTGTTCCACAGATGGTGTATATTGACCAGTACGGAAATCGGAAACGATTGTTGGACGCCGTCTGGCAGCATACTCTGGAGTTGAATCGATTGAAGGCGACAAACTAAAAACGGGCAAACCGGCCATCTGTTGCACAATCCCGCGCTGCATTTCCTCAGCACTAATGAGGTGCCGCAGGTACTTATCTAAAAAGTACTTCTCACCATCAACTTCAATTGTCGTGTACCTACGGGGCTCTGGCACGATGGCGCAATAGACCATTTGGGTCTTGTCGTCAGTGCGGACGGCTTCAATTTTGAAGTCCATCCGGCCGCGATGGTTGCGGATAGGTTCCGGCTTCACCGTTTTCATAAATGCCTCTCGCATACCAAATAGGGTGCGCTCTTGAAGTTTTGTAGCCGCCGGCCGGCAAGAAGTTGTTGAAATCCAATTGCAAGTAAGATTGTGAGTAAATTGCAAAATATCATGTAAGTACTTGAAATAATTGACTATATGGCGGAGGGGGTGGGATTCGAACCCACGATACGGTTTCCCGTATACACGCTTTCCAAGCGAGCGCCTTAAGCCACTCGGCCACCCCTCCTGGGATGCTGCGGCGCGCGCAATATAGTCGCCGCGGTCGGGTGACAACCCGTGCCCTGGGCATGGCGCGGCCGCCGCATCCCCGAGCAGCGCCTCAATTGACCAGCCGCACCTCGCCCGCCTCGCTCACGTCGTAGCCGGCGAGCTCGCGCGGCGCGCTCGCGGAACGCCGCCGTGCGCACGAAGGCGAACAGCGCCTGCGGCCCCGGCAGGAAATAGTCGCGCTGGCGCAGCACCAGGTCGAAGCGCTCCCAGGTGAGCGGCACGAAGTCGAGCCCGGCGGCCTGCGCGACCGCGCGGGTGGCGATGCCGCAATCGGCGCGGCCGGAGCGCACCGCCTGCGCGATGTCGGGGCCGGTCGGACAGGCGGGCTTCACCACGCGCGAGCGCGTCGAACGCGAGCCCGGCGCGGGCGAGCAGCGCCAGCAGCAGCAGTTGCGCGCCGGCGCCTTGCGGCCGCAGCGCAAGGCGCGCGCGCCGCGCCGCGATGCCCGGCAGGTCGGCGAGGCGCAGCGGATTGCCGGCCGCCACCAGCAGCCCCTGCTCGCGCCGCGCAAAGCGCGATCAGCACCGCGTCGTGCAGGCCCGGCGCGTGCGCGACCGCGTCGATGTTGGCGTCCTCGTCGTCGCCGTCGAGCCGGTGCAGATGGATCGCCGCCGCCGTCACCTCGCCGCGCGCCAGCCGGCGCAGGCCGGCCTCGCTGCCTTCCGGCAGGCTCGCGAGCCCGCAGCCGCTCTCGCGCAGCGCCCATTCCAGCAGCGGATCGTGGCTGCCGCCGACGATCGGCGGCGCCGGCGCGTGCGCGAGCGCCGCGGGCGCGACCAGGCCCGCCGCCAGCCAGCGGTCGAGCGCGGCCTTCGGGAACAGCCAGCTGCCGGTCACCTTGGTGCAGGGCACGGCGCCGTTCGCCACCAGCTCGTAGAGCTTGCGCTCGCGACAGCCGCAGATAGTCGGCCGCTTCGTCGGTGGTCAGCAGGTCCGGCATATGAACCAGCGTGCAGAAATATGAACTGGCTACTAAAATTGACCGATTTTTCGGACGAAATGCAACATCCGAGCCGAAAGGATCGGCGACATGCCGGAGGACGCTTCCGCCCTGCAACTGGTGCTCGCCGGCGACCCGGCGCTGTTCGCGATCGTGCGGCTGTCGCTGATCGTGAGCCTGTCGGCGGTCGTGCTCGGCGGCCTGATCGGCGTGCCGTTCGGCGCCGGCATCGCGCTCGACGCGCTTTCCCGGCCGCGAGGCCGTCATCGTGATCCTCAATGCGCTGATGGGCCTGCCGCCGGTGGTGGTCGGGCTCGCGGTCTATCTCCTGCTGTCGCGCTCGGGGCCGCTCGGATCGTGGGGCCTCCTGTTCACGCCGCAGGCGATGATCATCGCCCAGACCATCCTGGTCGCGCCGATCATCGCGGCGCTGACGCGCCAGACCATCGAGGATCTGTGGATCGAATACCGCGACGAGCTCGCCGCGATGAATGTCGGCCCGCTCGGCCGCGTCGCGACGCTGATCTGGGACGCGCGCTTCAGCCTGGTCACCGCGCTGCTCGCCGGCTTCGGCCGCGCGGCGGCGGAAGTCGGCGCCGTCATCATCGTCGGCGGCAATATCGACGGCTTCACCCGCACCATGACGACCGCGATCGCGCTGGAGACCTCGAAGGGCGACCTGCCGCTCGCGATCGGGCTCGGCATGGTGCTGATCGCCATCGTCATCTCGTCAACGCGCCGCCTGGGGCATGCGCCGCGCCGGCGAGCGGTTCGCGGGATGACCATGCGCGCACCGTCACCGATCTGCCGATCGTGCTCGACGAGCGTGAGCTTCGCGCGCGCGCGACGTGACGATCCTCGACGAGGTCACGCTCACGCTCGCGCCCGGGGCGCCGACCGTGCTGATCGGGCCGAACGGCGCCGGCAAGACCACGCTGCTGCGCCTCGCCATGGGGCTGATCGCGGCCGATCGCGCGGACGCGTCACCTGGGGCGGCCGCGAGCAGCGTGCCGCCGACCCGCCGCGCCATCGTGTTCCAGCGGCCGGTCATGCTCCGCCGCAGCGCCGCCGCCAACATCCGCTACGCGCTGGCGGCCGCCGGCGTCCCGCGCGCGCGAGCGCGCCGCGCGCGTCGCCGAGCTGCTCGCGCTGGTCGGCCTCGACGGGCTCGGCGACCGGCCGGCGCGCCGGCTGTCCGGCGGCGAGCAGCAGCGGCTCGCGCTCGCGCGCGCGCTCGCCGCGACCCGCAGGTGCTGTTCCTCGACGAGCCGACCGCGAGCCTCGATCCCGCCGCCACCAAGGCGATCGAGGACGTGATCCGCGCGGTCGCCGCGCGCGGCATCAAGGTGGTGATGTCGACGCACGATCTCGGCGAGGCCCGGCGGCTCGCCGGCGAGATCGTGCTGCTGCATCGCGGCCGCATCATCGAGAGCGGCGCGGCCGAAGCGTTCTTTTCCACGCCGAAGACCGCGGAAGGCCGCCGCTTCATCGGCGGCGAGCTGCTGGTCTAGCCGTTGCTCAAACTGCGAACGAGGAGAAACGCCATGCTCACCCGCCGCCTGCTCATTCGTCGCCGCCGCCATCGCGGTCCTCGCCGCCGCGCCCGCGCTCGCGCAGGACAAGTCGATCGTCGTCGCCTCGACCACCTCGACCCAGGACTCCGGCCTGTTCGGCCACATCCTGCCGCTGTTCAAGGCCAAGACCGGCATCGACGTGAAGGTGGTGTCGCAGGGCACCGGCCAGGCGCTCGACACCGGCCGGCGCGGCGACGCCGACGTGGTGTTCGTGCACGCCAAGCCGCAGGAGGAGAAGTTCGTCGCCGACGGCTTCGGCGTGAAGCGCTATCCGGTGATGTACAACGACTTCATCCTGGTCGGGCCGAAGAGCGATCCGGCCGGCATCAAGGGCAAGGACATCGTCGCCGCGCTGAAGGCGATCAAGGCCAAGGCGCGCGCCGTTCATCTCGCGCGGCGACAAGTCCGGCACGCACGCCGCCGAGCTCGACTCTCTGGAAGGTCGCCGGCATCGACATCGCCGGCGCCGACAAGGGCCCCTGGTACCGCGAGATCGGCCAGGGCATGGGCGCGGCGCTCAACACCGCCTCGGCCTCCAACGCCTATGTGCTGGCCGATCGCGGCACCTGGCTCTCGTTCAAGAACCGCGGCGATCTCGTCATCGTGGTCGAAGGCGACAAGCGGCTGTTCAACCAGTACGGCGTCATCCTGGTGAACCCGGCCAAGCATGCGCACGTGAAGAAGGAGCTCGGCCAGGCGTTCATCGACTGGCTGATCTCGCCGGAAGGGCAGAAGGCGATCGCCGACTACAAGATCAACGGCGAGCAGCTGTTCTTCCCCAACGCCACCGCGCCGGGCGCGTGATGGCCGCGCGCGTCGTTGCCATCCTGCTGGCGGCAGTCGGCGATGACCGTCCCCGCGATCGCCGCCGAGCCGGTGCTGCTGCACGCCGCCGGCAGCCTGCGCGCCGCCTTGACCGAGGTGGCGAGCGCGTTCGAGGCCGCGTCGGGACAGCAAGGTGCAGGCGAAGTACGGCCCGTCGGGCATGCTCAAGGACGAGATCGCCGGCGGCGCGCAGGCCGAGGTGTTCGCCTCCGCCAACATGGAGCATCCGCAGGCGCTGGCGACGGCGGGCAAGAGCGGCCCGGTCGTGCTGTTCGCGCGCAACCGGCTGTGCGCGCTGGTGCGGCCGGGGCTCGCGGTCGCGTCCGCGACCCTGCTCGAGCGCATGCTCGATCCGCAGCGTCAAGCTCGGCACCTCGACGCCGCGCGCCGACCCGTCCGGCGACTACGCCTGGGAGGTGTTCCGCAAGGCCGACAAGCATCAAGCCCGGCGCGTTCGCGCCGCTGGAGAAGAAGGCGCTGCAACTGACCGGCGGGCCCGGCAGCCCGCCGCCGCCGCCGGGCCGCAATCGTCTACGGCGCGCTCGTCGCCGAGGGCAAAGCCGACATCTTCCTCACCTATTGCACCAACGCGCTGGAGGCGCAGCAGCGAGAATCCCGGCCAGCAGATCGTGGCGCTGCCGGACGAGCTCGCGGTCGGCGCCGACTACGGGCTGACGGTCGTCGACGGCGCCTCGCCGAACGCCTATCGGTTCGCCATGTTCATCCTGTCGGCGGACGGCCAGCGCATCCTGGCGAAGCACGGCTTCGCCGCGCCGGCGCTGCCGCAGTAAGGAGCAACGACCATGAAGATCAGCGCGCGCAACCAGCTCAAGGGCAAGATCATCGAGGTGAAGAAGGGCGCGACCACCGCGCATGTGCGGATCGACGTCGGCGGCCAGATCGTCACCGCCGCGATCACCAACGAGTCGGCGGACGAGCTCAAGCTCGCGGCCGGCCAGACCGCCTATGCGGTGATCAAGGCGAGCGACGTGATGGTCGGCATCGACTAGACTGATCGCGACATGCGGTCTCGACCGCCGCACGCTGCTCGCCGGTCTCTCCGCCGCGCTGCTCGCCCCGCGCGCACGCGCGCCGCGACCGTGACCGACGGCGCCGGCCGCGCGGTGCCGGTGCCGGCGCGGGTCGAGCGCGTGTTTCCGGCCGGCCCGCCGGCCGCGATCTTGCTCTACACGCTGGCGCCCGCGCTGCTGCTCGGCTGGCCGCGCGCCAATCGTCCGGAGGAGCGCGAGTTCCTGCTGCCCGACATCGGCGGCCGGCCGGAGGTCGGCCGCATCACCGGCCGCGGCAACACCGCCAATCTCGAGGTCGTGCTGGCGCTCAAGCCCGACCTCATCCTCGACGTCGGCAGCGTGAGCGCGACCTACGTGTCGCTCGCCGACCGCGTGCAGCAGCAGACCGGCATTCCCTATGCGCTGCTCGACGGCCGCTTCGACGGCACCGCCGTCGCCTACCGCACGCTCGGCGAGCTGATCGGACAGCGCGCCGCGGGCGAGGACCTCGCGCGCTTCACCGACGAGACGATGCAAGACCATCACCGGCCGCGTCGGCACGGTGCCGCGCGAGCGCCGCCCGCGCGTCTATTACGCGCGCGGCCCGCGCGGGCTCGAGACCGGGCTCGGCGGCTCGATCAACGTCGAGACCATCGAGCTGCTGGCGCAGAACGTCGCCGGCGCAACGCGCGGCGGGCTCGCCACCATCTCGATCGAGCAGGTGCTGCTGTGGAATCCCGACGTGATCATCACCATCGACCGCGACTTCGCGGCGAATGTCTACGCAGCGATCCGCGCCTGGGCCCCGGTCAAGGCGGTGCAGGCGCGGCGCGTGCATCTGTCGCCCAAGCTGCCGTTCGGCTGGGTCGATTTCCCGCCCTGCGTCAACCGGCTGATCGGCCTGTGGTGGCTCGCGAAGATTCTCTATCCGGAGCTGTTTCCCGGAGGACTTGAAGGCGCTGACGCGGGATTTCTACACGCGCTTCTATCACGTCACGCCGAGCGACGCGCAGATCGAGCGGGTGCTGGCGGGACGGGATTGATGAGATTCGTGCGAGTAACAAACGGTGTCATGCCCGCGCAAGCGGGCACCCAGTAAACACCGGTCGAGCATTTTGCAGGATGGTCTTGCAAAGTCGTCTCGACAAGCGAGTGCGGTGTTTACTGTTGGGGTTCCGGCTCTCGCGCCCCGGGCGTAGCCCGGGGCCGCTCGGCCGGAATGACACCGAGTGTGGCGCGACACAAATGGTGTCATGCCCGCGTAAGCGGGCACCTAGTAATCACCGGTCAAGCGCTTCCGGAATGGCCTTGCACAGTCGTCTCGACAAGCGAGGGCAGTGTTTACTGGGTTCTGGCTCTCGCGCCCGGCGACCCGGGGCCCTTCGGCCGGAATGACAACCACGGATGACCGGCTGAGCAATCTGCAGATAAAGATCATCCCAGTTTGGATTGAGCTCCTCGACAAGCTGGATCTTCCAGGCTCGATTCCATTTCTTCAAACGCTTTTCTCGCAGGATCGCAGCCTCGATGTCGCTATACTGTTCGAAGTACACGAGCCGATGAATTCCGTACTTTTTCGTGAAGCCGTCCGCGAGCCCCATCTTATGTTCATAGACTCGCCGAACCAGATCATTGGTGACTCCAATGTAGAGTGTTCCGCCAAAGCGGCTGGCGAGAATGTACACTCAATAGGATCGTTCGCTGCGCATCATGAGAGACTGGTGTTTACTGAATCATCCGCACTCGCGGATCATGACAGAAGCGCCGCGGCGCTGGCACTGATGACCCGCAGCTTCCTCCCCGGCCTGCTCGATCGCGCTCGGCGTGCTCGTGCTCGGCCTCATCGTCGCCTTCACGGTCGGACGCTATCCGGTCAGCCTCGCCGAGCTCGCCGACGTGCTGATCTCGAAGCTCACCGGCCGGCCGAGCGGCGCTTCACCGGCGGTCGAGAACGTGGTGCTGCTGGTGCGCGGGCCGCGCGTGGTGGCGGCCGTGCTGGTCGGCGCGGCGCTCGCGGTCGCCGGCACCGCCTTCCAGGGGCTGTTCCGCAATCCGCTGGTGTCGCCCGACATCCTCGGCGCCTCCTCGGGCGCGGCGCTCGGCGCGGTGATCGGCATCTACTTCTCGCTCGGCGTGATCGGCGATCGAGGGCCTCGCCTTCGTGGGCGGGCTGATCGCGGTCGCCGCGGTCTATCTGATCGGCTCGCTCCTGCATTCGCGCGATCCGATCCTGGTGCTGGTGCTCACCGGCGTGGTGATCGGCGCGCTGCTCGGCGCCGGCGTCGGCCTGGTGAAATATCTCGCCGATCCCTACAACCAGCTGCCGGCGATGACGTTCTGGCTGCTCGGGTCGCTCGCCGCCACCACCGTCTCCGATCTGCTGCCGCTGACCGGCCCGGTGGCGCTCGGCACCATCGTGCTGATCGCGTTGCGCTGGCGCCTCAACGTCATGTCGCTGCCCGAGGACGAGGCGCGCGCGCTCGGCATCGCCACCGGCCCGCTGCGCATCGCCATCGTCGTCGCCGCCACCTTGGTGACCTCGGCGAGCGTCGCCACCTCCGGCATCATCGGCTGGGTCGGGCTGGTGGTGCCGCATCTGGCGCGCGCACTGGTCGGGCCGGATTTCCCGCGGCTGATTCCGACCGCGGCGCTGCTCGGCGGCGGCTATCTGCTGTTCATCGACACGCTCGCGCGCACCGCCGCGCCGATCGAGATCCCGCTCGGCATCCTCACCGCGGTGATCGGCACGCCGTTCTTCATCTGGCTGCTTGCCGGCATGCAGCGGAACTGGTCGTCATGAGGATTTGGTCGTCATGAGCCTTGCCGGCCGCGATCTCACCATCGGCTACAGCGACCGCGTGGTCGGGCGCGGGCTCGACGTCGCGCTGGCGCAAGGCGAGGTGCTGGCGCTGCTCGGGCCGAACGGCGGCGGCAAGACCACCTTGCTCAAGACCCTGCTCGGCATCCTCAAGCCGCAGGCCGGCGAGGTGGCGATCGGCGACCGCTCGCTCGCCGCGATCTCGCTGCGCGAGCGCGCGCGGCTGATCGCCTATGTGCCGCAGGTGCACGTGCCGACCTTCGCGTTCACGGTCGAGACCGTGGTGCTGATGGGCCGCACCGCGCACGGCAACCTGTTCAGCGCCCCGTCCGCCCACGACCGCACGGTGGCGGCGCGCGTGCTCGGGCAATTCGGCATATCGCACCTCGCCGCGCGTCCCTACACGATGATCTCGGGCGGCGAGCGCCAGCTCGTGCTGCTGGCGCGCGCGCTCGCCCAGGAGCCGCAATTCGTGGTGCTCGACGAGCCGACCGCGAGCCTCGATTTCGGCAACCAGGGCAAGGTGATGCGCGAGATCCGCGCGCTCGCCGCCTCCGGCCACGGCGTGCTGTTCACCACCCACGATCCGAACCACGCGCTGCGCGCCGCCGACCGCGCCTATCTGCTGCGCGACGGCGAGCGCATCGCCGAAGGCGCCGTCGCCAGCGTGCTCACGCGCGAGCGGCTCGAGGAGCTCTACCGGGCGCCGGTGGAGACGCTGATCGACACCGCGACCGCACGCGCCGCGTTCCTTCCCGGATGAGCCTCGCACGGCGAACAAGATGGAACCGAGAGTGACGACGCGCGTTCTCATGACAACGTGCCGGCGCACGGCACTGCAATCCGGAGGTCACCCATGGGACGCGGTCTTCTGCTTTGGATCATCGGCATTCCGCTGCCGATCATCCTGTTGGTTTGGCTGTTCGGCGGCCTGAGCTAGATTTCGGCGGAAAGCCGTTCTCTCACGCAAAGCCCGGCGCTGCCGGGCTTTGCTGTTCGACGGAGCATGCCTATGTTAGCTTGCCAGAGCGATGAGCAAGCCCGCCGACACCTACCTGGTCCGTCCCGACCCGCATGATCCGCGGCTGACCGAGCGCGTCACCGGCGTCGACCAGACCGGGCAGGCGATCGAGACCCGGGTCACGGTCGAGCGCGCGCTCACGATCTTCCTCAATTCGCAGGAGATCGTGACCGCCATGACGATCAACGACTATCCGGAATATCTCGCGCTCGGCTACCTGCTCAACCAGCACATGCTGCTGCCGGACGACGTCGTCACCGGCGTCGACTACGACGAGGAGCTGGCGGTCGTGGTCGTGCGCACCAGGCGCAAGACCAACTACGAGAAGAAGCTCAAGAAGAAGGTGCAGACCTCGGGCTGCGCGCAGGGCACCGTGTTCGGCGATCTCATGGAAGCGCTGGAGAACGTCACGCTGCCCGAGGCCGAGCTGCGCACGTCCTGGCTCTATGCGCTCGCCACCACGATCAACACCACGCCCTCGCTCTATCTCGAGGCCGGCGCCATCCACGGCTGCGTGCTGGCGCACGAGGACAAGCCGCTGGTCTACATGGAGGACGTCGGCCGCCACAACGCGGTCGACAAGATCGCCGGCTGGATGTTCAAGCACCACGTGACCGCGCACGACAAGATCTTCTACACCACCGGGCGCCTCACCTCCGAGATGGTGATCAAGACCGTGCGCATGGGCATCCCGATCCTGGTGTCGCGCTCGGGCTTCACCGCCTGGGGCGTCGAGCTCGCCCGCAAGGCCAACCTCACGCTGGTCGGCCGCGCCCGCGGCAAGCGCTTCGTCGCGCTCGCCGGCGAGGACCGCATCGTGTTCGACCAGGACCTCGCCTACGTCGAGGAGGAGAGCGCCAAGCACCGGCGCAAGGCCGCGGTGCATGACGACTGAGCAGCCGCCGACCCTCGGCCTGGTGCTCGCCGGCGGGCTGGCGCGACGGATGGGCGGCGGCGACAAGGCCCGCATCCGGATCGGCGGCAAGACCATCCTCGAGCGCGTGCTGGCGCGGCTGCGGCCGCAGTGCACGAGCATCATCCTCAACGCCAATGGCGATCCGGCGCGCTTCGCCGATACGGGCTTGCCGGTCGTGGCGGACTCGGTGCCGGATTTCGCCGGTCCGCTCGCCGGCATCCTCGCCGGGCTCGACTGGGCGGCCGCGCATGCGCCCGCGATCGCCGACCTCGTGAGCGTGCCGGGCGACTGCCCGTTCCTGCCCGCCGATCTGGTCGGCGCGCCTCGCGGCGGCGCGGCAGGCGGCCGGCCAGCCGCTCGCCTGCGCCCGCTCGGGCGAATGGCGCCACCCGGTGGTCGGGCTTTGGCCGGTGGCGCTGCGGGACGATCTGCGCAAGGCGCTGGTCGAGGAGGGCCTGCACAAGATCGAGGCCTGGACCGCCCGCCACGGCGTCGCCATCGCCGACTGGCCGGCGGCGCCGGTCGACCCGTTCTTCAACGTCAACACCCCCGAGGATGCCGCCGAGGCCGAGCGCATTGCGGCGCAATATTGCGACATTTGAGCACGCGATCACGGTCGCCGCCGCTCCTTGCTCGTGATAGACTGACGCCAATCACAGAGGTGAACGAGCCATGAAGACCTTCATTGTCGCCTGCATCGCCGCCGCCGTGATTGCGATCGGCGCCGTCGTCGTGCTCAACAGCATCCAGAAGCCGGTCGAGACCGCCTTCTCGACGACGGGCGTGCGAATCTAGCCACGTTGTCGTAGCCCGGATGAAGCCGGCGTCGTGTCTTACGCGCGACGGCGAAATCCGGGGCCGCGGGTGCAAGTGGCGAGGTCCGGCCTGCATGTCGCTTCGCTCATGCGGGCTACATTTCGGCGATTACCCCACCAGCGCCGCGTAGGACAGAAACCCGACGGTCGAGCCCGGCTCGACCGTCGTGGCGTCTTCCGGCAGCTCGACCAGACCGTCGGTCTCGGTGAGCGACGTGATCACGCCGGCGCCTTCCTGCGCGTGCTTGACGGCCTCGACCGCGCCGTCGGCGGCGCGCGTGAGCTTGACCCGCACATATTCGCGGCGGCCGGCCTTCTTGCGATAGCCGAACGCGGCGCGCACCGGCAGCGCCACCAGCGGCACCGCCGTGGCGCCGGCGAGCCGCAGCAGCAGCGGCCGCACCACCCGCGCGAAGGTGACGTAGACCGCCACCGGATTGCCCGGCAGGCCGACGAAGGCCGCGCTCGCCTGCGGACTGGCCCCGGGAATGACCCCCATCGCGACCGGCCGCCCGGGCTTGATGGCGACCCGCCAGAACACCAGGCGCCCGACGGTCTCGACCGCGTGGCGCACATGATCGGCCTCGCCGGTCGAGACGCCGCCGGTGGTGAGCACGAGATCGTGGTCGCGGGCGGCGGCCGCGAGCGCGCGCGCGAGCTTGTCCGGATCGTCGGCCACGATGCCGAGGTCGGTCGATGCCGCCCCGAGCCGCTCGATCAGCCCGGCCAGCAGATAGCGGTTGGCGTCGAACAGCGCGGCCGGCGGCCGCGGCGCGCCCGGCTCGACGATCTCGTCGCCGGTCGAGAACACCGCCACCCGGACGCGGCGGCGCACCGCGAGCCCGGTCAGGCCGACCGCGGCGGCCAGCGCCACGTCCTGGGCGGCGAGCCGCCGGCCGGCCGGCAGCACGACCGATCCGGCGCGCACGTCCTCGCCGGCGAGCCGCCGATTGGCGCCGGGCTTGAGGCCGGGCGGCACCATCACGGTCTCGCCCTGCGCGCGCACGTCCTCCTGCATGAACACGGTGTCGGCGCCCGCCGGCATCGGCGCGCCGGTGAAGATGCGGATCGCCTCGCCCGCCTGCAGCGTGCGCGAGGCGGCGCGTCCCGCGGTCACGCGCTCGACGATCGCCAGCGCGGTGTCGGCCTTGGCCGCCAGATCGGCGTGGCGCACCGCGTAGCCGTCGACCGCCGAGTTGTCGAACGGCGGCAGGTCGATCGGCGCGACGACGTCACTCGCGATCACGCGCCCGCGCGCGGCGTTGAGCGGCACGGTCTCGACCTCGGCCACCGGCACGACGCGCTCGGCGATGATGCGCTCGACCTCGTCGACCGGCAGCAGCGGCCCCGAGAACGCGAAGCAGTCGTCGGTGAGTTGCGCCATCAGCCGCTTCCCGCATGCGCCAGCAAGGCATCGCGCGGCACGGCGTGCCGCAGCAGAATGTCGACGATGCCGTCGACGTCGTCGAGATCGACCACCGGCACGCGCGCCGCCGGCAGCGGCCGGTCCGACGCAATCGCGACGATCGCCGGATCGTCCGGCTGCAGCAGCGGCTTGCCGACGACGGCGCGGTAGACTTCGAGCTTCGGATGCCGCTCGCGCTTGTAGCCTTCGACCAGCACGAGATCGACCGGCGACAGCCGCCTGAGCAGCGCGTCGAGCCCGGGCTCCGGCTCCCCGCGCAACTCGTGCACCTGCGCCCAGCGGTTCGCCGAGCCGACCAGCACCTCGGTCGCGCCGGCCATGCGATGGGTATGGGAATCCTTGCCCGGCAGGTCGACGTCGAAGGCGTGATGGGCGTGCTTGAGCGTCGACACCTTGAGCCCCCGCGCCGCGATGCGGGGAATCACCTTGGTGAGGAGCGTGGTTTTGCCGGAGCCGCTCCAGCCGGCGAGGCCGATGACGCGCATGGGGCGATTGTATAGCAGCCCATGCGCTCCACCCCTCTCTGGCTGTCGGCGCGCAGGCGCGACGAGGGCCAAGCGGCATTTTGGCACGAACAAACCCAACAGGGAAAATGCGAGTGATTTCAATGCCCGGCGCCGGCAACGGGGACGGGCTCGCAGGCACCGCGATGAAAAAAGCGCCCGGCGGACGCCGGGCGCTTGCAATCCTCGACCTGCGATGCGCGCCGCTACTCGGCCGCCTGCATCCGGCCTTCCGGCGCCGGCGGGCTGGCGCGGCCTTTGGCCAGCTCGCTCTCGAGCCAGAGGCTGTGGTGCTCCTTCGCCCAGTTGACGTCGACGGTGCCGTCCCACATCGCCTCGACGGCGCCCTCCATCCCGATGGTGCCGATATAGATGTGGCCGAGCATGGCGGCGACGAACAGCACCGCGACCACGCCGTGGACGATCTGGGCGACCTGCATGCCGGCGATGTCGGTGCCGTAGAACGGGAACATCAGCAGATAGCCGCTCGATCGCCACCGCCCCGCCGCCGAGCACGACGATCCAGTAGATCATCTTCTGGCCGGCGTTGAACCGGTCGGCCGGCGGATGCTCGTGGCCGACGATGCCGCCGCCCTCCTTGAGCCACTCGACATCGACCTTGCTCGGGATATTGCCGGCGATCCACATCAGGAAGATCAGCACCACGCCGAGCGTGAACGGGAAGCTCAGATAGTTGTGGGCGTATTTGCCCCACTGCGAGAACGCCGTGAAGGTCTCCGGGCTCATCCAGGGCAGCAGCAGCTGCTTGCCGAACGTGATGTTGAGGCCCGACAAGCGCCAGGATGATGAAGCAGGTCGCCGTCATCCAGTGCACGAAGCGCTCGAACGCATTGAAGCGCACGATCGTGCGCCCGGAGCGACCCGATTCGATCCGCACCATGCCGCGGATCAGGTAGAAGACGACCAGCAGGGCGAGCATGCCGAGGATGGCGATGGCGCCGATCCAGGGCAGCGTCACCTGGTGGAAGTGGCGCCAGTCGCGGCCGGCCGGCTGCTCGATGGTGCAGGCCTTCTGGTCCGGCAGCGTGCAGCGGCCGGTGATCCGGTCGAGCTCCCGGAGCAGCTGCTCCTCCGTTGACCGCGCTCGCGGTCGGATTGACCGAGCCGTCGGATTGCGCTGCTGGGCGCCGACCGGCGCCGCGCAAGCGACGATGAATGCGAGCGCCAGCGCGCCGGCGGCGAAACGCATGCGCGTGAGAAGCGTCGCCATCCCTCTTCCTCCTTGCTCTCCTTGTGCGCGGCGCAGACGGCCACGCTCCCGCGACGCCGCCCGACGTTGCGGACGATGCCTACGACGCGATCGTCTCGCGATAGGCGGTCTTCCAGCCCCAGGCGCCGGAGCCGTAGCCGCGCTTGACCACGCGCTCCTTGTAGATCTGCGCGATGATCTCGCCGTCGCCGGCGAGCAGCGACTTGGTCGAGCACATCTCGGCGCAGAGCGGCAGCTTGCCCTCGGCCAGACGGTTGGCGCCGTACTTCACGTACTCGGCCTGCGTGCCGTCGGCCTCCGGCCCGCCGGCGCAGAAGGTGCACTTGTCCATCTTGCCGCGCGAGCCGAAGTTGCCGACCCGCGGATATTGCGGCGCGCCGAACGGGCAGGCGTAGAAGCAGTAGCCGCAGCCGATGCAGAGGTCCTTGGAGTGCAGGACCACGGCGTCGGCGGTGGTGTAGAAGCAGTTGACCGGGCAGACCGCCGCGCAGGGCGCGTCGGTGCAGTGCATGCAGGCCATCGAGACCGAGCGCTCGCCCGGCTTGCCGTCATTGATGGTGACGACGCGCCGGCGGTTGATGCCCCACGGGACATCGTGCTCGTTCTTGCAGGCGGTGACGCAAGCGTTGCACTCGATGCAACGGTCGGCGTCGCAGAGAAATTTCATCCGAGCCATTGTCGAGCCTCCTTACGCTGCCCTGATCTGGCAGAGCGTGGCTTTGGGTTCCTGCATGCCGGTGACCGGATCGTAGCCGTAGGTCGTGATCGTGTTCACGCTCTCGCCGAGCACGATCGGATCGGCTCCCGCCGGATACTTGCTGCGCTGGTCGACGCCCTGGAACCAGCCGGCGAAGTGGAACGGGCATCCAGGTGACGCCCTTGCCGACGCGCTCGGTGACCAGCGCCTTCATGCGCAGGCCTTGCCGCTGGCCATCTCGGGGCCCGACACCAGCACCCAGGCGCCGTCCTTGATGCCGCGCTCGGCCGCGTCCGCCGGATTGATCTCGATGAACATGTCCTGCTGCAGCTCGGCGAGCCACTTGTTGGAGCGGGTCTCCTCGCCGCCGCCTTCGTACTCGACCAGGCGGCCGGAGGTGAGGATCAGCGGGAACTGCTTGGCGATGCCCTTGTCGACCGCGGCCTTCTGCACGTCGAAGCCGACATTGGGCATGCGGAACTGCACCGCGTTCGGCAGGGTCGGATACTTGGCGACCAGATCGGGGCGCGGCGTGTAGATCGGCTCGCGGTGCACCGGGATCGGGTCGGGCAGGTTCCACGCATTGGCGCGCGCCTTGCCGTTGCCGTAGTGGATGCAGCCGTGCTCCATCGCGACGCGCTGGATGCCGCCCGAGAGGTCGGTCGCCCAGGAGACGGCGTCCGGGTTGTTGCCGCCGACGCGCTCGATGACCGCCACTCTCGGCGTCGGTGAGGTCCTTGTCCCAGCCGAGCTTCTTGAGCACCCCATAGGTGAACTCGGGATAGCCGTCCTTGATCTCCGAGCCGAGCGAGTAGGAGCCTTCGGCCAGCAGGTTGTCCTTGCGCGATCGTGCCGTCGGGCAGCTTGACCTCGCGCTCGACGCCGAAGCGGGCGCGGAACGTGCCGCCGCCGTCCATCACGTGCAGGTTGGTGTTGTAGAGCGTGTGGGTGCCGGGATGCTTGAGCTCCGGCGTGCCCCAGCACGGCCACGGCAGGCCGTAGTAGTCGCCCTTGGCCGGACCGTCCTTGGCCCGCAGCGTGACCAGGTCGAAGTTCTTCTGGTTCGCCATGTGCACCTTGAGCCGCTCCGGCGACTGGCCGCAATAGCCGGTCGACCATCCGCCGCGGTTGATCTCGCGCAGGATGTCCTCGGCCACCGGCGCGTCGTTCTCGACCTTGATGTTCTTGAACATCCGGTCGGCGAAGCCGAGCTTCTTGGCCAGCAGATACATCACCTCGTAGTCGTTCTTCGATTCGAAGATCGGCTTGACGACCTGCTCGCCCCACTGGATCGAGCGGTTCGAGGCCGTGCGCGAGCCCGCGCACTCGAACTGGGTGCAGATCGGCAGCAGGTAGGTGCCGTTCTTGCGCTCGCCGAGCACCGCCCAGGTGGTCGGATGCGGATCGGCCACCACCAGCAGCTCGAGCTTCTCGAGGCCCTTGGCGGCTTCCGGCATGCGGGTGACGGTGTTGCCGCCGTGGCCGAACACCATCATGGCCTTCAGGTTGTCCTTCTGCTTGACCTGGTCCTTCGGCAGCATCGCGGCGTCGAACCAGCGCGTCGACGGGATGCCGGGCGCCTCCATCACCTGCTTCGAATCGAAGCGCGAGAGCATCCAGTCGTAGTCGATCTCCCAGACCCGGCACCAGTGCTTCCAGGCGCCTTCGGCGAGGCCGTAGTAGAGCGGCAGCGTCACGATATCGAGGCCGAGATCGGTCGCGCCCTGCACGTTGCAGTGGCCGCGGAAGATGTTGGCGCCGTTGCCGAAGCCGCCGACATTGCCGGTGGCCAGCAGCGCGATGCAGAACGCGCGCACGTTGGCGGTGCCGACCGTGTGCTGGGTCGCGCCCATGCACCAGATCAGCGTCGCCGGCTTCTCGGTCGGCGAACATCTCGGCGACGCGCTTGAGCTGCGCGCCCGGAACGCCGGTGACCCGCTCGACCTCCTCGGGCGTCCACTTCTCGACCTCCTTGCGGACGTCGTCCATGCCGTAGACGCGCTGGTGGATGAACTCCTTGTCCTCCCAGCCGTTCTGGAAGATGTGCCAGAGCATCCCGTAGATCACCGGGATGTCGGTGCCGGAGCGGATGCGCACGATACTCGGTCGCATGCGCGGCGGTGCGGGTCAGGCGCGGCTCGATGACGATGTAGTTCGCCCGGTTGAGCTCCTTGCCTTCGAGCAGATGCTGCAACGACACCGGATGCGCTTCCGCCGGATTGCCGCCCATGATGATCATGGTCTTGGCGTTGCGGATGTCGTTGTAGCTGTTGGTCATCGCGCCGTAGCCCCAGGTATTGGCCACGCCCGCGACGGTGGTCGAATGGCAGATGCGCGCCTGGTGGTCGACGTTGTTGGTGCCCCAGAAGGCGGCGAGCTTGCGGTTGAGGTAGGCGCCCTCGTTCGAGAACTTCGCCGAGCCCAGCCAGTAGACCGAATCCGGCGCCCGACTTCGCGCGGATCGCCATGAGCTTGTCGCCGATCTCGTTGATGGCCTGGTCCCAGCGACAGCCGGGTCCACTGGCCGTTCACGAGCTTCATCGGATATTTCAGCCGCCGGTCGCCGTGCACCAGTTCGCGCACCGCCGCGCCCTTGGCGCAATGCGAGCCGCGGTTGATCGGGCTATCCCAGCCGGGCTCCTGGCCGATCCACACGCCGTTCGCGACTTCGGCGATGACCGTGCAGCCGACCGAGCAGTGCGTGCAGATGTTCTTGCGGATGGTGACCTGCGGCGCCGGCCGGCGGCGGCGGACCGGCCTCGGCCTTGCGCACGCTGCCGAGCGGCAGCGCGCCGAGCGTGGCGAGACCGCCGGCCACCAGGCCGGAGCGGCGCAGGAAGGCGCGACGGTCGAGCGCGCCATCCGATTGACCTTGCAGCGCGGCGGCGAGCGTGCCGCGGCGTGCTTGACGTTCCGTCCTCTTGATCAGCATGGGCGGCTCCTCAGCTCGGATAGCGGTTGACCCGATAGAAGGTCTTCACGTGCTCGGTTTCCCTGTAACGAGACTTGCGCTTCTCGTCGTTGCTCTCGGTGTCGGCGTGCGCTTCACCGGCGAGCGGCCCGGCCGCCGCCACCGCGACGGTCGCGCCCGCACCCAGCGAGCGAAGGAACTCACGACGACCCAGCGTTCGCTTCGTTTGTTTTTTCATTGCGCTCATCCTCCAATGTCCGATCCGGCTTTCGCGCCGCTCACGACGGCAGCGCGAAGGCTTCGGTTTCGATCTCGATGAACACGCGACCAAGCGTGCCGACGCGGCGGTAGAAATCGGCCGCCTCGGCGCGCTCGAGATCGGCGAAGAAGCGCCCGATCCAGGGCGCGAGATGCTGCTCGAAAATCTGGCGATCGGCGCCGGCCGCGGCCGGGAAGCGGCGGCTCGCGAGCCCCGCCATGATCTCGCACAGGATCGCCGCGTGATCCTCCGGCTCGGCCTGACCTTCGACGCGCTCGATGCCGAGCCGGCTCGAGATCCTCGCGCAGGCGCGCGAGCGGCCGCTCATGCAGAAAGCCGGTCAGATAGTACGAGCCGTAGGGCAGCAGCTCGCCGCGCCCGAGCCCGATGAAGAGATTGAAATACTCGCGCTCGCTGCGCTCGACGTTGGTCCGGCTGGCGGCGTCGGCGAGCGCCGCATGGGCGAGCCCGAGCGGGCTCGCGTCGCCGCGCAGTGCGCCGAGACGCTCGAGCAGCGCGGCGTCGGGCGCGCGCGCCAGCAGCACCGACAGCAGCGCATATTCCTGCGCACGCGCGGCATCGACCTCGTCGACGTCGTGGCGCCAGCGTGCTCCTCGTAGAGATCGGGACGCAGAGTCGCCGCGGCTCACGCCGGTCGCCGCCTCGACCGACAGCACCCGCTCGGCGGGAATGCGCGACCAGTTGGAAACCGACGGCTGCGAAATGCCTATTTTGCGCGCAAGCGCGCCCACGCCGCCGGCGGCGCGGATCGCCTCGTCGAGTCCCGGATCCCTCATGGGCGCTTCTTCTTGTTTGTTCTTATTTCAATTCAATTGTGCAGCAGGGTACCGCCGGCGCTCAATCTAGGCAATAGGATCAGGCTATGAGCGCACTAATCACTTGGGCAAAGCGCGCCCGTGCGGCCGCTTGACGCTGGTTTGCAAGTCCTCGGGCTTTTCTACGTTTTGCTGCGGCGCAATATATTCTTGGTCGCGCTGCATGAGGTCGTTATGACTACGTGCGTCACGGTTATGATCTACAGGCTCATCTTGCGATATCCCAATATCTCCCTTGCGGTCTTCCGTGGGCGGATCGGCTGTACTTGCAGCCGTCGGAATTGATTCAATTGAGGTTTGCGTGCCGGCCTCGGCGGTCGGGCTGGGATCGTCCCGCGCCGCCACCTCCTCAGGCGATTCTCCGCCGACGATCCGCGCCACCAGCCGGCGAAGCTCGTCGGTCATCTCCAGCGGGCCGAAACCCGCCATCGAGCCCGGCGCGTGATAGTCCCAGTCGTAGTCCGCGAGCCCGACGAAATCGCTGATCTTCGGGTCGGTCGTCCAGGCGCGGCGAAGGGCCGCACGGGTCAAGTCGGCCGGAACGCCGGGAGCCAGGAAGGCGCGGATGTCGGTCGCGGCGGTGATCGATTCGAGCGGCGGCAGCCGCGTGACGTCGAACGGCAGCTCTGACAAATCCGACGCGCCGCGCGGGCCGAGCGGGAGCCTCGCCCTGCGCAACATCAGCCGTGCCTGCGCGCGCGTCGGGACCCGCTTGCGCCGGCGGCGACGGCGACGTCGTCTCCTCGCGGTCCTCGACCGCTTCGCGTTTTCGGCGCGACCAGCGAGACAGAAACTTTTCCGAATCGCTCATCGTGGCTTCACTCTTTGCGCTGCGGCCCGCGGCGCGCCAGCGCCTCCGGATCGGCGCGGTCGCGCTTGCGCTTGAAGAACGGCCGCTCGACGTGATGCTCGGCCACGAAGGCTTCGACGACCGCGCGCACCGGCTCCGGCATCGGCACCACGTCGACGAGATCGTTGCCGGCTTCGGTCAAGGCTTCGCCCTCCGCCGGATCGGCGGTCACCGCCACGATGTCGTAGGGCGGCTCGACGCCGGTCGGCCGCAACGCGATCCAGAGCAGCGGCGCGCCGGAGGCAAGATTGTCGCGGTAGTAGGTGGTCTCGGTGCGGTAGAGATCGATCGCGGCAGGCCCGGCGTAGAAGGTCGCCCCATCGTCGTCGCTCGCCAGCACGGTCCACGGCGCCGCATCCGGCAGCCCGGCCAGCACGGTCGCGGGCTTCCAGACGAAGTCGATCCATGGCGACTGCGCCTTGCGCCGCTCGACCACGACGCCGACCGGGATCCTGGTGTGCACGGGCAGGTTCACGACACCGCCTCCAGATGGGCGATCGGCAGGCCGGTCACGAGATTCTGCGGCTTCATGCGCAGCGTCCGCTCCGCCGTCATCGCCAATATCAGATAGATGGGTACGCCTTTGGCCTTGTCGAGCACGACCCCGGCATCGCGAAAGGTCAGGCGGTAGAGGCCGACGATGCGCGCCCGCGCGGCCTCGTCGAGCTCCTCGCCGTTCCAGAGCGCGTCGCCGATCCGGGTGCCGTCGGCGTCGAGACCGACATACCAGTTGAAGCTGACCTCGGTGGCCTCGATCAGCGGCTCGACCTCGACCTCGACCGACAGGAGGTGCGATACCCACCGCGCCAGCACCTCGCCGAGCGCGGCGATCCCGCGCCGGCCGGCGGTGAGGTCGAGCGCCATGTCGAACAGGTCGCTGCGCTCCCAATAGCTTTGCGGCATTGTCGTCGTTGAGCACGTCGATCTCGGCCGCCGCCGGCAGCCCGAGCATGGAGACGAGCGGCGACACCGGCTGCGTGCTCGCGCCCGCGACCGTCTCCTCGTCGGCCGCGATCAGCGAGCCCTCGTGCACGGTGAGCCGCTGCGGCCGGAAGAACAGCTCCGCCGCGCGCAGCACGTAGGGGTCCTCGCAGCCGTCGAGCGCGTTGCGCAGGATCACGTGCACGAGCTGGTTGATGAACAGCGGCGGGGTGTTGCCGACGCCGCGGCGCACGAGATCGAGATAGGCGGCCTCCACGGTCTTGTGGCCGACGAGATGATCGCGGAACGCCAGCATGACGGTCCAGTTCTCGCGCGCGTCGGCATCGGCGATCGCCGCGATCTCGCCCGGCTCCACGCGCCGGCGCGGATCGGCGAGCAGCGCTGCGTGCAGGGTGCGCTCGACCACGCAGGCCTCCGGCGGCGGCGCCAGCTCCGGCCGCGCCAGATAGGCCTTGAGGAACTCGTCGGTGACGACGAGCCCGCCGCCTTCGTCGCGGTCGAGCAGATGGTGCCCGCAGGAGAGCCAGAAATCGGTCATGCGATCACGCCTCGACGAGTGATTGCGGGGCCTCTATACCACAGCACTCCATCGTGATGGAGTTGGCCATGTCGGCGACGCGGCTGCGACCAGCGACGATCTCGGCGATCTGCCTGCGTGCTCGGATGGAGCGCCGTCGCATCGGCACAGTCCTATCCCAGCAAACCCATTCACCTCGTGGTTCCGGTCGCGCCCGGCGGCATCACCGACGTGCTGGCGCGCGCGCTCGGACAGAAGCTGACGGAAGCCTGGGGCCAGCAGGTGGTGATCGAGAACAAGCCGGCCGGCGCCGGCCAGGTCGGCACCGACTCGGTCGCCAAAGCGGCGCCCGACGGCCACACCCTGCTGGTGGCCGCCGACGCCACCTTCGTCACCAGTCCGCATACCTACAGCAAGCTCCCGTATGATCCGATCAACGACTTCGCCCCGATCACGGGGCTCGGCATCAGCCCGCAGGCGCTGGTGGTCAATCCGTCGGTGCCGGTGCGCACGCTCGCCGAGCTGATCGAGCTCGCGCGCAAGAAGCCGGGCGAGATCAACTACGGGACCTTCGGCATCGGCACCAGCGGCCACCTCAACATCGTGCTGCTGGAAAGCATGACCGGCGCCAAGTTCACGCCGGTGCATTACCGCGGCGCCACGCCGGGCCTGACCGACACGATCGCCGGCCACATCCAGATGATGATCGTCAGCATCGGGCTGGTGGCGCAGCCGTGGCAGGCAGGCCAGCTCAAGGTGCTCGGGCTTCGGCAGCGCCGCGAGGCTCCCGCAATATCCCGACGTGCCGACCTTGGCGGAAAGCGGCCTGCCCGGCTACCAGGCCGGCTCGTGGTACGGCTTGGCGGCACCCAAGGGCACCCCGCGCGACGTCGTCGACAAGCTCAATGCGCAAGTCCAGCGCATCTTCAACGATCCGGAATTCCGCGACCGGTTCCTCACGCGCAACTTCATCTACTCGATCGTAAGCTCGCCGGAGGCATTCGCCGAGCGCATGCGGCTCGACTCGGAGAAATGGGGCAAGGTGATCCGCGACGCCAAGATCAAGGTGGAGTAGTCGTGGTCACCGTAGTCTGTCGGATCGACTGTTCCGTCTCTTGCGCCAAGCGTGACGAGATCGATCCGTCTCGCCCGGCTCCTCCTCGCCCTCCACTTCGAGGAACGAGAACGCCCGCATCGGCTTGCGGTCGCCGCGCGGGCGCAGGGTGCGGAACGCTTCGCGGATCGCGCCGTCCTCGAAGGTGCGGCGCACCGCGATCAGCGTGTCGCGCGGGTGATCGCAGAGCGAAGCCGCGAACGCGACTTCCTCCTCGGCGGCGGCGCGCGCCACCGCGAGATCGGGCGCGCCGAGCCGCTCGTGCAAGGCCGCGCCAGCATCTCGACGACGGCCGCGCGATCGCTCTCGCTCGCCTCGACGATCTGCACCAGGGTCGACCAGCCGAACGACGCCACGCCGAGAAATCCGCCGCGGAACGCCGCGCGCGGCTTGCCGTCGAGCGCGTCGGGATCGGCGTCGGCGAACATGAAGGCGCCCGACACCGCCCATTCGCCCGGCTCGGCGGCGCGCTCGAACACGAACGTGTCGGATGGATCGAGCCGGATGGTGCGCAAAAGCTTCATGTTGAATTGGCTTCAGCTTCACCGTCGCGGGCCTCCGGTCGCCGGATCGAGCCACGACGGCGCGGCGAGCGCGCGCAACAACGGGCGGCGCTCGGCCTCGGCCTTGCCCATCCGCCGCACCAGGAGATCGCCGTTGTCGTCGATGTCGCGGCGCAGCCCCGGCTCGGGCGCCAGCCGCGCCAGGTAATTCTTCGCGACCTCGCCGAAGCCTTTCTCCTGCCAGGCGTCGATCGCGACCATGAGATGGCGCGCGAAGCTCTCCACCAGGCGGCCGGAGCCGAGATCGTCGAAGCCTTCCTCGTCGAGCGCGGACGACAGCGGGCGCAGGCCCGGCTCGTCCTCGCCCATCGCGACGGTGCGGATCATGGCGCCGAACACCAGCCAGTCCGGCGGCGCGTTCTCGTCCGCCCCTTGCGGCCAGGCGAGGCGCCCGCCGCCGACCAGCCCGCCGTCGACCCGCACCGCGTCCGGCCAGTCGAACGCGATCGGCCTCTCGGGCGGCGCATGCACGGCGAGCGCGTCGGCGAGCGCGGTCATGCCGGCATAGAGCGCGCGCCGCGCCGTCCTCAGCGGTTCCTCGGGCTCCAGCACGACCGCGAACTCGGCGAGGTCGAAGCGGCCCACATAGACCAGCGTGCCGGCGCCCTCCTCGGCCGCCACCTTGGTGGCGTGGGCAAACGCGTCGCCGACCTCGCGCAGCGTCACCAGGCGGAACGGCGGCGGCAGGTCGAGCGCGGGCTTTGCGGACGTGCGCGAGCGTGTTTCCAACGGCTCTCTCTGGCTCCCGGACTGGCTCCCGGGCTCGCGAAAGTTGTTTGGAATACTTATAACGTGATACGGCACCAGGGCCAGAGGACACGCGGGGGCGATTTCGGAGACCCGATGGCCGATCGGCCGCAAAACATCTTCATCTGCTCGTGCGAAGACACGATGCCGCTCGACGCCGATGCGGTGCGGCGCGGCTGTCGCGGCGCCAATGTGTCGACCGCGCGCCAGCTCTGCCGCGCCGAGCTCGAGCGCTTCCGCACGGCGGCGGCGAGCGGCGAGCCGCTCATCGTCGGCTGCACCCAGGAGGCGCCGCTGTTCGCCGAGCGCGGCCGAGGGCGCCGACGTCAAATACGTCAACATCCGCGAGACCGCCGGCTGGTCGAAGGACGCGCAAGGCGGCCGGCCCCAAGATGGCGGCGCTGATCGCGGCCGCGCAGGAGCCCGCCCCCGAGATTCCGTTCGTCAGCTTCAACAGCGAGGGCGTGATCCTCATCTACGGCCGCGACGAGCAGGCGATCGAGGCCGCCAACCTGCTCAAGGACCATCTCGACGTGACGGTGCTGATCAAGCCGCCCGCCGACGTGACGCCGCCGCGCGTGACCGAGTTTCCGGTGGTGCAGGGCACGCATCCGCTCCGCCAAGGGCCATCTCGGCGCCTTCGAGCTCACGGTCGACGACTACGCGCAGCCGGCGCCGTCGTCGCGCGGCGCGCTCGCCTTCGGCGCCGCCAAGAACGGCGCGGTGTCGCACTGCGACCTCGTGCTCGACCTCTCGGGCGGCGCGCCGCTGTTCTCCGCCGCCGATCTGCGCGACGGCTATCTGCGCGCCGATCCCGGCGACCCGGCCGCGGTGCTCAAGGCGGTGCTCAAGGCGCGCGACCTCGTCGGCACCTTCGACAAGCCGCGCTACGTCACCTTCACCGAGGACCTCTGCGCGCATTCGCGCTCCAACATCGTCGGCTGCACCCGCTGCCTCGATCTCTGCCCGACCGGCGCGATCGCGCCCGCCGGCGATCACGTGGCGATCGACGCGCATATCTGCGCCGGCTGCGGACAATGCGCCGCCGTCTGCCCGACCGGCGCCGCCTCCTATGCGCTGCCGCCGGCCGACGCGCTGATGCGCCGGCTGCGCGCGCTGCTCACCGCCTATCGCGAGGCCGGCGGCACGCAGCCGGTCGTGCTCGTGCACGACGACGCGCACGGCGCGCCGCTGATCGACGCGCTCGCGCGCTTCGGCGACGGGCTGCCGGCCAACGTGCTGCCGCTCGCCGTCAACGAGGTGACGCAGGTCGGGCTCGAAGCGATCGCGGCGGCGTTCGCCTATGGCGCGTCGGCGGTGCGGCTGTCTGCTGCGCGCAAAGCCGCGCCACGACATCACCGGCCTGACCAAGACGCTGGCGCTGGCCGAGCCGATCCTCGCCGGGCTCGGCTTCGGCGCCGGCCGCGTGGCGACGATCGAGACCGACGATCCGGATGCGCTCGGCGAGACGCTGCGCGCCATCGCGCCGCAGCAGCCCGCGCCGCGCCCGGCGAGCTTCTCGGCCGTCGGGCCGAAGCGCGACGTGATGCGGCTTGGCGCTGCGCGAGCTGCAGCGCGCGGCGCCGGCGCCGGTCGACGTCGTGGCGCTGCCCGAGGGCGCGCCGTTCGGCGCGGTCGAGCTCAACGTCGAGGGCTGCACGCTCTGCCTCGCCTGCGTGTCGGCCTGCCCGACCGGCGCGCTGCTCGACGATCCCGAGCGGCCGATGCTGCGCTTCGCCGAGGACGCCTGCGTGCAGTGCGGGCTGTGCAAGGCGACCTGCCCCGAGAAGGTGATCACGCTCCAGCCGCAGCTCGACTTCCGCGCCGCCACCGCCAGCGCGCGCGTGCTCAAGCAGGAGGAGCCGTTCCACTGCATCCGCTGCGGCAAGCCGTTCGGCGTCAAGAGCACGATCGAGCGCGTCACCGCCAAGCTCGAGGGCAAGCACTGGATGTTCCAGGGCTCGGCCCAGCGCCTCGACGTCCTCAAGATGTGCGAGGACTGCCGCGTGATCGCGATCACCGAGCAGCAGTTCGATCCCTACGGCGCGCCGCCGCGCCCGAACGTGCGCACCACCGAGGATTATCTGCGCGAGCGCGAGGAGCAGGAGCGGGCCAACAAGCCGGAACTCGTGAGCGCTCGATGGACCGATCGGCTCTGAAACGCATCCGCACCAGCGTGCTGGAGATCGCCTACGAGGAGAGCGGGCCGGCGCGACGGCATCCCGGTCTTCCTGCTGCACGGCTTCCCGTACGACCCGCGCACCTACGACGACGTGGTGCCGCCGCTGGTCGCGGCCGGATGCCGGACCATCGTGCCCTATCTGCGCGGCTATGGGGCGACGCGCTTCCTCGCGGCCGACACGCCGCGCTCCGGCCAGCAGGCGGCGCTTCGGCAACGACCTCAAGGAGCTGATGGACGCGCTCGGCGTCGAGCGCGCGGTGCTGGCGGGCTACGATTGGGGCGGCCGCGCCGCCTGCGTGGTCGCGGCGCTGTGGCCGCAACGCGTGCGCGGCCTCCTTTCGGCCAACGGCTACAACATCCACGACGTGGCCGGCTCGGGCAAGCCGGCGGCGCCCGAGCAGGAGCAGCGGCTTTGGTACCAGTACTATTTCCACACCGAGCGCGGCCGCGCCGGATTGACGGCCAACCGGCGCGAGCTCTGCAAGTTCATCTGGCGGCTGTGGTCGCCGAACTGGCGGTTCGACGACGCGACCTTCGAGCGGACCGCCGCCTCGTTCGACAATCCGGACTTCGTCGAGGTGGTGATCCACTCCTACCGCGTCCGCTTCGGCTACGCCCCGGGCGATCCGCGCCTGGAGCCGATCGAGCAGCGATTGGCGGCGAAGCCGCGCATCACGGTGCCGACGATCGTGCTGCATGGCGCCGGCAACGGCCTCTCGGCGCCGGAAAGCTCGCTCAGGCACGCGCCGATGTTCACCGGGCCCTATCAGCACCGGGTGATCCCGGTCGCCGGGCACAATCTGCCGCAGGAGACGCCGAGCGACGTTGCCGAGGCGGTGCTGGAATTGGTGCGCGTGACGTAGGGCGCCATCGTAGGCGCTGAACGGCGACCTACGTACGGGGCGCCGCCTACGAGGGTCGCCCGCAACGCGATCGTGCGCCCGAACAGCCGGCGACCACAAGGGTCGCCGCTACGCATCAAATGTGGCGATGATCTCAATCTCGCCGACGAGAGCTGCATTGAACGCGGAAAGATCTTCCGCGGGAATCCAGTACTCTCGATGCGCCTGTCCGCCCGCCTCTCGGACTTGATATCGCGCAAGAAAGCTGCGTTGCACGCGAAAGCGCGCGACGTAGCCGGCGCCGTAGGCCGGAACATTCCAGTCGCGCGTAATCTTGACCGCGTATTCCTCGCTCAGCACCGGATAGAATATCGGTTGCTCCGGCAGACGTGGCGGAAATGCCCGCATGCCGGATTGCTCGATCAGCCGAAGCTCGTCGGGGCCGACCGGCCGCCAGAGCGTGGTGGTCTCCTCGATCGTCATCGATCTCATTTCGGCTTCGTCGCCTTCTCCAGAAACCGCATCAGCGCGGCGCGATCCTCGGGCGAGCCGATGCGTCTGCTCCGGCATCTTGGTGCCGGGCGTGTAGGCCATCGGGCCGACCTCGAACAGCTTCGACACCGTCTCGGGCGTCCACACGATGTCGAGCTTCTTGAGCGCCTCGGAGAAATTGTAGCCCGGCAGGCTCGCGATCCTGCGCCCGAAGATGCCGGCGAGCGTCGGGCCGGCGCGGACGCCGTCGTCGGCGTGAGCGTGTGGCAGGCGACGCAGGCGCGAAAGACCTCGGCGCCCGGATCGCCCGCGAAGGCGGCGAGCGGATCCTCGGGCGCGCCCATCACCACGGTGCCGAGCGGCTCGCCGGTGACCGCGTCCCAGCGCCGGATCATGCGGTCGGTGCCGCCGGTGAGCAGCGTGCGGCTGTCCGGAAAGAACGCCGACCGACCAGACCGGCAGGCCCGGCCCGACCAGCGTGCGCGCGAGCGTGCGCGCGGCGCGCTCGATGATCGCGACCGAGCCGCGGATGCCGGCGGCCGCGATGAGCTTGCCGTCGGGCGAGACCGCCACGCGCGATGATCGGCGTCGGGCGCGGCTTCGATCTCGGCTTTGCAACTCGCCCGCGGCGAGAGAGCACATAGACCTTGCCGTCGGCGCCGGCGGTGACGATCTCGCCGTCGGGCGCGACCGCCACGGCGTTGAGCGGCGTCGGCAGCGTGGTGACGACGGGCGCGCCGTCGCCCGCGAGCGGCCAGATGCGCAAGGTGGCGTCGTAGCCGGCGGTGACGAGCGCGCGGCCGTCGGGCGTGAAGGCGACGCCGTTGACGTTCTGCGCATGGCCTTCGAGCACGCGCGGCGCGCCGCCGTCGAGCGGCCACAGCCGCGCGGTGTGGTCCCAGGAGGCGGAGGCGAGCGTCGCGCCGTCGGGCGAGACCGCGAGCGCCACGACCGGCGCCTTGTGGCCTTCGAGCACCAGCGACGGGCGTCGCCGCGCCCGGCGTCCAGATGGCGATGCGCGCATCCTCGCCGCTGGTGGCGATGCGGCCGTCCTTGAGGATGGCGACCGCGTTGACGGCGCCCTCGTGGAAGCGCAGCACCTGCTCGGCGGCGTTGCGCGGCAGCGACCAGCGGATCGCCGAGGTGTCGAAGCTGCCGGAGATCGCCTGCGTGCCGTCGGGCGAGATCGCGAGCGCGCGCACCGGCCCGCCATGCCCGCGCAGTTGCGCGTGGGCGATGCCGCAGGCGAGCAGCAGCGACGCAAGACAGCGCGAGAACGCGAACCATCATCGCGACAGACTATAACGAACATCAGGCATCCGCGGGGCGCATGCCGAGCGCGCGGATTTTGTCGCGCACCGCCTCGTCGCGCAGCGCCGCGAGGAACGCCGCACGGCCGGCCGCTCGCGCCGGCTCTCGACCAGCAGGAAGTCGTAGTCCTCGGGCGCGATCGGCAGGAAGGCGAGGCCATAGAGCCGCGCCACCGGCTCGATCGCGACGCCCCAATCGGCGCGGCCCTGCGCCACCGCGGCGGCGACCGCGTTGTGCGAGCGCGGCTGGTTGCTGTAGCCGGCCGGCCGCGCGCCGGCGAGCAGCTTGTCGATCAGCACGCGGGTGCCGGCGCCGGCATTGCGGTTGACCATCAGGCATGTCGGGTCGGCGAGCGCGACCTTGATCGCGTCGGCGGCGCTGCGTCCCGCGAAGCGCGCGTCGTCGGGCCGATGCACGACGCCCTGCATGCGCTGCCAGCCCTTCACCAGCGCAAGGCCGGGGCGCAGGAGATGCGCGTTGTAGACGCCGCTCGCCGGATCGACGAGATGCACCGGCGCGAGATCGCATTCGCCGCGCTCGGCCGCCGCCACGCCGCCCAGGCTGCCGACCGCGATCGTGCGCGCCGAAAAGCCCTGCTCGGCGAGCGCGCCGAGCACCGCGTCGAGCGCGATGTCGTGGCTGCCCATGACGACGAGATCGGGCAGCGCGGCGGTCTCGCCGATCAGCGTGACGCGGGCGCGGCGTGCCGGCATCGAGCGCGGTCGCGAGCGCATCGATCTCCAGGAAGCCGTCGGCCTGCGAGAAGCTCGTCACCGAGCCCGAGCCCTTGGCGGTCGGAAACGCGACCGGCCCGTCCTCGCCCGCCGACCAGCGCGACCAGCACGAATTCCTTGCGGCCGAGCTCGGACGCGATGCGCACCGGCACGTCGGCCTCGACGCTGCGCGCGGCCTCCGGCGGCAGCCCGGCGCGGGCGCGGATCACCGGCGCGACGAAGGCATGGAAGGTGAAGATCGCCGAGGTCGGAAATCCCGGCAGCACCGCGAGCGGCTTGCCGTCGACCACCGCGAGGCAGAGCGGCTTGCCGGGCTTGAGCGCGACGCCATGCACGAGAATGCCGGGCGCGCCGAGCTTCGAGACGATGCGGTGCGAGAGATCGCCCGCGCCCTTCGAGGTGCCGCCCGAGAGCACGACCATGTCGCAGGTCGCGAGCGCGCGCGCGCACCGCACGCTCGAGCGCGACCTCGTCGTCCGGGAACGCGCCGAACGGCACCGGCTCGCCGCCCGCTTCCGCCACCGCCGCCGCCACGATCGCGCCGTTGCTGTCGTAGACCTCGGCCGGGCCGAGCGCGCCGCCCGGCGCCACCAGCTCGTCGCCGGTCGAGAGCACCGCCACCCTGGGCCGGCGCACCACGTCGACCTCGGCGATGCCGCAGGCCGCCAGCATGCCGATCTCGCGCGAGCCGATGCGCGTGCCGCGCCGCAGCACGATCTCGCCGCGCGCGATGTCGGAGCCCGCATAGGAGACGAACTGGCCGGGCGCGACCGCGCGGCGCACGTCGATCGCCGGCGCGCCGCCGTCCTCGACCAGCTCGGTGTGCTCGATCATCACCACCGCGTCGGCGCCGCGCGGGACCACGCCGCCGGTCGCGATCGTGGTGGCGGTGCCGGGCGCGACCTCGAGCGCCGGCGGATGGCCGCAGACGATCACCTCGCCGTTGAGGCGCAGCCGGCGCGGCGCGGTGTCGCTCGCGCCCGCGGTGTCGGCCGCGCGCACCGCGAAGCCGTCGACATTGGCGCGGTCGAACGGCGGCACGTCGATCGGCGCGATCACGTCGTGCGCGAGCACGCGGCCGAGCGCGTCGGCGAGCGCGACGCGTCTCGCCGGCCAGCGGCGACAGATCGAGGTGCCGCGCAAAGCGCGCGCGCGCTTCCTCGGCCGAGACCACTTCGAGGAATTGCTCCTGCCGCGCGGCGCGGCGGATCGCGGCGATCAGATCGTGCTCGGCGATTTCGGTTCGACGCGTGCCGTCATGGCCAGGGTCTTATCACGACCTCGGCGCCGGCCGGATATCCTTCGCTGTCGGCCGGCACCAGAATCCAGCCGTCGGCCTGCGCCAGCGCCGAGAGCGGCACATAGCCCGAGGCTATGGGCTCCGCCGCGCCGTCGCGCAGCGCACCGGGACCACCTCGGCAAGCCCCACGGCCGAGGCGACCTTGCGGGCGAGCCTGGCTTTGGTCGCCGGCTTCCTCGTCGGTGCCGCCGGCAAGCCGCGCCAGCAGCCGCCGGCCGAGCACGAGCCAGACCGCCAGCGCCGCATCGAGCCGGCCCGGCAGGAGCAGGACGGGCCGCGACCCAACGAAGCCGAAGGCCGCGGTCTCGCCGGGCGAGAGCGCGATGCCGTGCGCCTCGACGCGGCCGACGCGCGCCAGCGCGTGCACGCTCGCGTCGTGCGGCCGCTGCCGGTGCCGCCGATGGCGATGATCGCGTCGGCGGCGTCATCCTGCAGCGCGTCGTCGAGCCGGGCATCGCTTGTGCCTCGCTCATCGCCCAGGATGCGCCCGCCCGCCGCGGCGATCTCGCCGGCGAGCAGGTCCATGGCCGCATCGATCACGTCGTCGCCCGCGGCGCGGACGCGCACCAGGCGCACGCGCGGCTCGCGGATGTGCACCCGCCCCACCCCCGCAGCCGCCAGGACCGCGGCCTGAATGGGCGTGAGGCGCCTGCCCTCCCGGGCCAAGGTCTTGCCGCGGTCGGCGTCGGCGCCCGCCGGCAGCACGCCTTCGCCAGCCGCGACCGGCGCGATGATTTCCGTGCGGTCGCCGCGCGTCACCACCACCTCGAGCGGCGCCACCGCGTCGGCGCCGGCCGGCATGGGTTCGCCCACGTCGATCCGCGTCGCGCCCGGCAGCGGCGCCGGCGCATAGGAGCCGGCATCGGTCGTGAGCTCGGCGCGCACCGCCCAGCCGTCGCGCAGCGCGAGCGGCACGCGCGGATGCAGGACCACGCTCACGTCGCCGGCCAGGACACGGCCCGACCGCGCGCGACGGTCTCGACCTCGCGCGGCGCGACCGGCTCGACCTGCGCGTCGATGCGGGCGAGCACGTCGGCGAGCGGCGTCAGCCGGGTGATCCGCTGCGGTGTTTCATCGTCCATGGCGAGCCGAGTATATATGGTGTCATGCGCGGCGAATGCGGAACGGCGGGATAGCAAGCGCAGATGGCCGAAAAGACCCTCAATCTGCGCGGGCTCAAATGTCCCCTGCCGGCGCTGCGCGCCCGCAAGGCGCTGAGCCGGGCTGAAGGCCGGCGACCTGCTGATCGCCGAATGCACCGACCCGCTCACCGCCATCGACATTCCGAACCTGCTCAACCAGACCGGCGACAAGCTCGAGGCGAGCTCGCGCGACGGCGACCTGCTGGTGTTTCGCATCAGCAAAAAGTGACGTGGCACTGATAGGCGATGGCCGGCGCCGCAGCGTCCCCTCCCCCGCTTGCGGGGGAGGGATAGGGAGGCACACGGATTCAGGTGAGCGCGGCCACCCCCTGCCCCGACCCTCCCCCGCAAGCGGGGGAGGGAGCGCACCGCTGCTCGACATCGACCATCTAAATCCTGAACTCGTCGCGCTTGCGGCCTTCGGAGACGTTGAGGAAAAGCTCGTCGAGCGGGATGCGACGGCGGATCAGGCCCTGCTCGTGCGAATAGCCGACCAGGCGCTCGAAGTTCGCGGCGTTGCGCTCGCCCAGGCCGTATTCCCACGGGTCCTGGCCGAGGATGCGCTCCTGCTCCTCCCACGCCTCCCGGTACCAGGCGAGCGGGACGATGCGCGGGTTCTCCATCCGACGCATCGCGATCGCCTTGGCCTCGTCGAACGCCTTGTACAGGTTGACCGGCACCCACGGATATTTCTCGACGATCTCCTGCTTGAGGCCGACGACGTGCATGATCGGGAAGATGCCGGTGCGGCGGTAGAACGCGATCTCCTCCTGCTTGTAGTCGGCGAACAGCCGGCCGACGCGCGGATCGCCGGCGAGCAGCGGCTTGATCAGGTCGGGCGAAAGCAGCGCGTCGATCTCGCCCGCGACCAGCATGTGCTCGAGCGATTGCTCCGGCGACACCTGCGTGATGTTGAGATCGGGCGGCGGCGTGAACGCGACGTCCTCGTCGAGCTCGGTGAGCCACTCGATCGCTTTCGCCGGCACGCCGTAGTCGTGCTCGAGGATGCCGCGCATCCAAAGCCCGGCGGTGAACAGATAGCCCTTGGAGCCGACCTTGCGGCCGATCAGGTCGGTCGGCTTGGTGATGCCCTTGCCGGTGTTGATGAAGATGAAGCCATGGCGGAAGCGGCGGTGCGGAAACACCGGGATGGCGCGGAACGGCAGGTCCTGGTCGCGCGCCGCCACGTAGCCCGAGCCCGACACCTCGGCGACGTCGAATTCGCGGTTGCGCAGGAAGCGCCAGTGCCGCGGCGACGGCGCCATGTCGGTGAGCACGGTGAGCTCGATCCCCTCCGGCCGCACGATGCCTTCCTTCAGGGCGCGCATGATCTCGTAGTCGCCGCACGCGAAGGTGAGCGGAATCCGCCGCGACATGTCAGGCCTTGGCGTTGTTGGTGAGGTGAATGACCTCGAGCGCGTTGTTGTCCGGATCGTGGAAATAGGCGCTGCGGCCGGTGAACACGCCCTCGCGCCGCTCGTCCTCGCGGAAAACGTGGACGCCCTTGGCCTTGAGCTCGGCCACCGTCGCGTCGTAGGCGTCGCCGTCGATCATAAAGGCGTGGTGGATGATGTCGGAGAAGCGCTCGGGGCGGTCCTCGCGCCCGAGCACCACGTAGTCGGCGCCGGATTTGAGGAACACGAAATGCGGATTGTGCTTCGGCGCCTGCGCGATGAATTCGAGCCCGAGAACGTCGGTGTAGAAGGCGCGGCTGCGCGCCAGGTCGCTGACCGGGATGGTGATGTGCAAAACGCCTTTGGTCTTGATCATGGAGGGTTCCTCGGTGCCCACGGCGGTCGGGCCGCATATTGCTCGAGGATAGCTTGGAGAAACTTTCGGCTCCGATCAACACATGCCCAGGGAACCCCGGATTGTTGACAATCGGCGTCGAATGCATGTTCTGGACATCGTGGTTGCGAACTGTTGTTACGGCTCTGTGTATGTGATGACGCCATGGGCACGATCACGCGTCGCACGCTCCTGATCACCGCCGGCTTCGCCCCCGCGGTCGCACCTTCGCTTGCGGCCGCGCCGGCTCTGAGCGCCCCGGCTTGGCCGACCCGCCCGGTGACGCTGATCATCCCGTTCCCGGCCGGCGGCGCCATGGATTTGCTCGGCCGCGGCGTCGCCGAGGAGCTCACCGACAAGCTCGGCCAGCCGTTCGTGGTCGACAATCGCGCCGGCGCCGCCGGCAATATCGGCGCCATGGCGGCCGCCAAGGCGCCGCCCGACGGCTACACGGTCCTGATGGCGGGCGCCGGCTCGCTCGCGTTCAACGCGTTCATGTTTCCCAGTATGCCGTACGATCCGGAGAAAGAGCTCACGCCGATCGTGCTCGTCTCGAGGCTGCCGCACATCTTCGTGGTGAACCCGAAGGTCGCGGCAAAGACGCTCGGGGAGCTGGTCGCCGCCGCCAAAGCCGATCCGGGCAAGCTCAATGCCGGGGTTCCGGGCATCGGCACGACCGCGCACATCACCCTGGAGGCGTTCATGCGGGAGACCGGCGCCAGGATGACCGTGGTGCCGTATCGCGCCGAGCCGCAGATGCTGACCGATCTCGTCGGCGGCCAGCTCGACTTCGCCTGCACGCTCACCACCAGCCCGGGACCGCACGTGCTGGCCGGCCGGCTGCGCGCGCTCGCGGTCACCAGCGCCACCCGCACGCAGCAGCTGCCCGATGTCCCGACCGTCGCGCAGGCGGGCTTCCCGGGCTTCGAGGCGACCGCGTGGTTCGCGCTCGCGGCGCCGACCGGCACGCCGCCGGAGATCATCCGGCGGATCAACGAAGTCGTGAACGCGTTCCTGCGCAGCGACAAGGGCCGCCAGGATTTGCGCAAGCTCAATTCGCTGCCGGCCGGCGGCACGCCGGAGGAAACGAAGGCGTTCATCGCGGGCGAGATCCGCAAGTGGGGCCCGATCATCAAGGCGGCGGGTATAAGGATGTGAGACCGTGTCCCGGGCGCGGCGCAGCACGGAGCGCTTGCGTAGTGATGCGCTGCAGACCCGGGACCGTTACGGTCCGTGGCGGTCCCGGATCAGCGGCGCACCGCTACGCGCCAAGCGGCGCTTCGCGCTGCACCGCATCCGGGACACCCACCATCCGGCGTCACGGCGTGTTCAGCTGCCGCAGCCGCTCGATGACCGCCGGCGGACTGCGATAGGTGCGCTCCATCAGCTCCTGGATCTGCGCGCCGGTGCGCGGCGCGTTGAGCCCCAGCCCGATCTTTTCGCCCTCGGCCAGAAACTCCGGATCCGCCATGGTGGCGGTGAAGGCCGCCCGCAGCGCCGCCACCCGTTCGGCCGGCACGGCGGGCGGCAGCAGGAACGGCCGGCCGAGCGCGAGCGGCGCGAACGCCGCCTCCATCACCAGCTTGTCGTCGGCATTGCGGACGAGGTCGAGCGCGAACGGCACGTGGCCGAGATCGGCGAGCTTTTCGGGCCCGTATTGGACGATCGCCTTGGCGGTCTTGTCACGCAGCCAGGTGGGACGGGTCGATGACAGCGCGCTGAAAAACGCGCTCGGATGGCCGTCGAGCTCGCGCCGCTCCATGGCGAGCAGCACGTCGTTCAGGCCCGGATAGCCGTTGATCGGCTTCATCCGGGTGCCGAGCGTCGCGTTCAACAGCCGGGTGTAGAACGCAGGCGTCGAATTGGCGCCGGAGACGCCGACCGCGACCTCCCGCTGACGCAGCTCCTCGACGGAATTCACCGGCACCGCATGCCAGAGCAGCACCATCGCGGTCTCGACGCTGGGCGAGCCGAGCCAGTTGAACTTCACCGGGTCGTAGCGTGCCTCCTTGGTGCCGAGCAGCGGCTCGAACGGCGTGTTGTTCTGCACGAGGCCGATGACGCTGCCGTCCTTGTCGGCGTTGTTGTAGAGGAAATTGGTCGCCACCATGCCGCCGGCGCCCACCATGTTGCGCACGATGACGACCGGGCGGCCCGGCACGTGCTTGCCGATGTGGCGCGCCACCGCGCGCGCCAAGGTGTCGTAGCCGCCGGCCGCGCTCGAGCTCACCACGATGGTGATCGTGCGGCCCTTGTAGAAGTCGGCGATCGGGTCGGCGTTCGCGCGCGCGGCGCAGGCGAGCGGAACCGCGACGAGCAGCGCGCAGAGCGCGAGCAGAGATCGGCGCCTCACCTCCATCAACGTCGACTCCAACCGCGCCGGCCAACCGGTATAGTGGTCGCCACCATAGCACCGGAGGCTCACCCATGTTCACGATGCGCATGCGAGCCGGCTTGATCGGGCTCTGCGTCGCCGCGGCGGTGAGCGTGCCCGCCGCCGCCGAGCCGTTCTACAAGGGCAAGCGGCTCTCGGTGCTGGTCAACTACGCGCCGGGCGGGCCGACCGACATCGAGGGCCGCCTGTTCGCCAAGCATATCGGCCGGCACATCGACGGCCAGCCGTCCATCGTGGTGCAGAACATGGACGGCGCCGGCGGCCTCGTCGGCACCAGCTATCTCGGCGAGATCGCGCCCAAGGACGGCAGCATGATGGGCTATCTCACCGGCGCCGCCTGGACCTACGCCAGCGAGCCGGACAAGTACCGCGTCGACCTGCGAGACCTACGAGTTCATCGCCTACCAGCCCGGCACCGTGGTCTACTACGTGCGCACCGACGTCGAGCCGGGCATGAAAGAGGCCACCGACATCGTCAAGGCCAAGGGCCTGATCTCCGGCGGTCTCGCCGCCGACAACTCGAAGGACCTGCTGATCCGCCTCACGCTCGACATGCTGGGCGTGCCGTACCGTCACGTCACCGGCTATCGCAGCAACTCGGCGGCGCGGCTCGCGGTGCAGCGCAACGAGATCGGCTTCTTCTCCGAATCGCCGCCCGGCTATCGCAGCGTGGTCGAGCCGAGCATGGTCAAGACCGGGCAGGTGATGCCGCTCTACTACGACCCGAGCTACGACGGCGCGAGCCTGACGCGTGCCGAAGCAGGTCGTGGGGCTGCCGATCCTGCCGTTCCAGGAGCTCTACCGGAAGGTCAAGGGCACGTCGCCGTCCGGACAGCTGTGGGACGTCTATCTCGCGGCCTTGACCATCAACGCCACCATGCAGCGGCTGATCGTGCTGCCGCCGCGCGCGCCGCCAGCCGCGGTCGAGGCGCTGCGCGCGGCGGTGCTGCGGCTCAACGCCGACGCCGCGTATGCCGAGGACGCCACCAAGGCCATGGGCTTCGTGCCGCAATACGAGGCGAGCCCCGACACCAACCGCCAGGTCCGCCAGGCGCTCGCGGTGCGTCCGGAGATCAGGACGTTCGTGGCCGACTACATCAAGAGCGGGAGGAAGTAGCGGGTGTCCCGGTCTGCAGCGCAGGCACGAGCGCGCGACGCTTGCGCGCGCGTGCGCACCCTGCGAAGTCGCCCGCTGCCACGGCGATCGTGGACACGACGTCCCGGGTCGTGCGGCGCACCGCTTGTGGCGCGCCTGCGACCGCCCGGGACACAGCATCACATCGTCAGCACGATCTTGCCGAAATGCGCGTTGGCGCGCATGTGCGCGTGCGCCTGCGGCGCCTCATCGAGCGGGAAGCGGCGGTCGATCGGCAGCTTGAGCTTGCCGGCCGTCACCGCGTCCCAGAGATCGGCGCGCATGCGGCGGCCGATCTCGCGCACCTCGTCGAACGTGCGGGTGCGGAAGGTGACGCCGATATAGTCGATGCGGCGCAGCGCATGCAGGTCGAAGTCGAACTCGGCCTTGGTGCCGGCGAGCCGGCCGACATTGACGATGCGGCCGAGCATCGCGGTCGCCTTCATGGTCTGCGCCACCACCGGCCCCGACAGCATGTCGACCACGAGATCGACGCCCTTGCCGTCGGTCGCCTTGAGCACCTGCTCGGGCCAGGCCGGATCGCGGGTGTCGATCGCGAGATCGGCGCCGAACTCCTTGAGGCGCGGCCGCCGCGCATCGTTGGTGGACGAGCCGATCACCAGCTTGGCGCCCTTGAGCTTGGCGATCTGCAGGCCCATCAGCCCGACGCCGGAGCTGGCGCCCTGGATCATCACGCTCTCGCCCGGCTTTCATGCGGCCGGCGGTGATCAGCGCGTTGTGCAAGCGTCATGAGCGCGACCGGCAAGCGTCGCGGCGTCCTCGAAGCTCATGCCGCTCGGCATCGGGTTGACGCGGCCCCAGTCGCTGACCGCGTATTCGGCGTAGCCGCCGTTGCCCGAGCACATGACGCGGTCGCCCGGCTTGAAGCCGCCTTGCACCTCGGCGCCGCTCTCGACCACCTCGCCGGCCCAATCGATGCCGACCGGCGCGCCGACCCCGCCATGGCTGCCGTGCGGGAGACCGCGCGCGGTGGTGAGATCGGCGCGGTTGAGGCTCGCGGCCTTGACCTTCACCAGCACCTCGTTGGGCTTCGGCCGCGGCTGCGGCACGTCACGCACGACGAGCCCGTTCTCACTCGCAACGCCAGCCTTCATCCGTCTCTCCTGCTTGTTGTTTCAGCGAATAGCGAGTAGCGAATAGCGAATAGCGATAGCACGCGCTAGCTATCGCTACTCGCTACTCGCTACTCGCTACTCCACCGACACATTCGCCGCCTTGGCGATGTCCGCCCATTTGCGGGTCTCGCCGGCGAGGAAGGCCGCGAATTCCTGCGGCGTGCCGATGCGCGCCTGCGATCCGAACTTGGTGAGCAGCTCGCGCATGTCGGCGGCCTTGAGCGTCTCGTTGATCACGCCGTTGAGCTTGCCGACGACGGCGGCGGGCGTGCCGGCGGGCGCCACGATGCCGGTCAGCAGGGTCGCGGTGAAACCGGGCACGCCGGCCTCCACCATGGTCGGGACGTCGGGCAGCTCGGGCCTGCGGGTCGCACTGGTCACGCCGAGCGCGCGCAGCTTGCCGTCGCGGATCAGCGGCAACAGCACCACCGGGCTCTCGAACAGGAAATCGTTTTGCTGTCCCAGCAAGCCCGTGATCGATTCGGCGCCGCCCCGATAGGGCACGCCGAGGAAATCGATCTTCGCCAGCGAGCGGAACATCTCGCCGGTCAGATGGGTGACGTTGCCGGCGCCCGCGTGCCCGAAATTGAGCTTGCCGGGGTTGGCCTTGGCGTAGGCCACGAATTCCTGGACGGTCTTCGCCGGGAACGACGGATGCACCACCAGGATCATGTAGCTGTCGGAGACGCTCGCGATCGGGGCGAAATTCTTCGCCGGATCGTAGCCGGGATTCTTGGAGACCGCCGGGATCACCGCCAGCGTGCTGGTATTGCCGTAGAACAGCGTGTAGCCGTCGGGCTCGGCGGCCGCCAAGGCGCGCGCGCCGAGCGCGCCGCCGGCGCCGGGACGATTGTCGATGATCACGTTCTGTCCGACCGCCGCCTGGATCTTCTGCGCCAACAGCCGCGCCAGCACGTCGGTCTGGCCGCCGGCCGGCGCCGGCACGATCATCTTGATCACCTTGTCCGGATAGGTGCCCTGCGCGTGCGCCGCTGCGGCGGCGACGGCCACGCCCGCGGCGGCCGACAAGAAAATCCGTCTCGTGATCATCGTTCCAGTCCCGGCTTGATCGCTACGCATATCGGCGCCGCACTCTACATGAGAGTGGCGCGGCGAAGTCGTGTGCTATCGTTTCGGAAAGATATCAAGTGGGCGACTGCCCCGGAGCCGAGCATGCCCGAACGAACCAAGCCGCCGTTCCGCGCCGACCATGTCGGCAGCCTGATCCGGCCGGACGCGCTGATCAAGGCGCGCGAGCGGGCCGATCGGAACGAGATTGCCGACGCCGAGCTCAAGCGCATCCAGCACGCCGCCATCCGCGAGGTGGTGCGCCTGCAGGAGGATCTCGGGCTCCGGCTCGTCACCGACGGCGAGTACAATCGCCATTCGTGGCATCGCGACTTCATGCTGAAATTCGCCAACGTGAAGCTCGTGCCCTCCAAGATGAAGGTGCGCTTCCATACCGCCGAGGGCGACCGCGACAACAGCGCGCCGGCGCTCAACGTCATGGGCAAGCTGGCGCGGCCGCAGCAGGGCGGGATCTTCGTCGACGACTTCAAGTTCCTCGTCTCGATCGCGCGCGCGACGCCGAAGATCACCATCCCGTCGCCGACCGTGATGCATTTCCGCGGCGGGCGCGAAGCAATCGATGCGGCGGCCTATCCGGACATGGCGGCGTTCTACGACGACCTCGCGCGGCTCTACCGCGAGGAGATCGCCGATCTGGCGCAGGCCGGCTGCCGCTATCTGCAGATCGACGAGGTCAATCTCGCCTATCTGTGCGATCGCGAACCTGCGCCGAGAGGTCGCCAATATCGGCGAGGATCCGGCGACCCTGCCGCAGACCTACGCCAAGCTGCTCAACGACACCATCCGGGACCGCCCGCGCGACATGACCGTGTGCATGCATCTCTGCCGCGGCAATTTCGCCGGCGCCTGGGTGGCGGAAGGCGGCTACGAGCCGATCGCCGAGCTGCTGTTCAACCAGGTCGACGTCGACGGCTACTTCCTCGAATACGACAGCGCGCGCGCCGGCGGCTTCGAGCCGCTGCGGTTCCTGCCCAAGGGCAAGGTCGCGGTGCTCGGGCCTCGTCACCACCAAGAGCGGCAAGCTCGAGAGCAAGGACGAGCTCAAGCGCCGCATCGACGAGGCGTCGAAACATGCGCCCTTGGAGCAGCTCGCGCTCTCGCCGCAATGCGGCTTCTCCAGCGGCATCGGCGGCAACACCATGAATATCGACGGCGAGATCGCCAAGCTCCGCCTGGTGGTCGAGACCGCGCGCGAGGTGTGGGGCTCGGCGTAACCCCGGCTCGTGTCCCGGCGCAGCGAGCGCGCGAGGGCGCGAGCCCGGGACCGTAGATCCGTGCGGTCCCGGATCACGGTGCACCGCTCCGCAAGGCTGCGCGCCACGGCATCCGGGAATGGAGCGAGCCTCACTCCGCCTTGATGCCGGTGCGGGTCACCACGTCGACCCACTTGTCGCGCTCGCGGGCGAGAAACGCGCCGAACTCCTCGGCCGATCCGGGGCGCACCTCGGCGCCGAGCTTGGCGAGCGCCGCTACGATCTCGGCGGACTTGAGGCTCTCGTTGATGGCGGCGTTGAGCTTGGCGACGATCGCCGGCGGCGTGCCGGCGGGCGCCACCACGCCGGTAAACGTCAGCGCGATGAAATCCGGCAGCCCGCCCTCGATCAGGGTCGGCAGCTCCGGCGCGAGCGCATTGCGCGCGGCGCTCGAGACCCCGAGCGCGCGGATCTTGCCTTCGCGCACGAGCGGCAGCAGCCCCGCGACCTCGCCGAACAGAATATGCACCTGCCCGGTGACGATGCCGGCGACCGCATCCGGCGAGCCCTTGTAGGGGACGTGGACGAAGTCGGTTCCGGTCCGCAGCTTGAACAGCTCCGCGACCAGATGGGTGAGATTGCCGTAGCCCATGGAGCCGAAATTGAGCTTGCCGGGATTGGCCTTGGCGTAGGCGATCAGCTCCTGCACGTTCTGCGGCGGAAAATCCGGCGCCACCACCAGGACCTCGTAGCCCTCGGTGACCTTGGCGACCGGCGTGAAGTGCTTGATGGTGTCGTAGTCGCGGAAGCGGTAGACGGCGGGCCCGACCACGAGCGCGCTGGCATTGCCGAACAGCAGCGTGTAGCCGTCGGGCTCGGCGGCGGCCGCCGCCTTGCTGCCGAGCGCGCCGCCGGCGCCGCCGCGGTTCTCGATGATCACGGTCTGGCCGAGGATCGGCCCGAGACGCTGCGCCACCAGCCGCGCGGTGAGGTCGATCGGCCCGCCGGCCGGATACGGCACCACCATCTTGATCAGCCGGTCGGGATAGGTCTGGGCCGCGGCGAGATCGGCGACGCCGAGCGCGGCGGCGATCGCGATGAACAGGCGCAGCACGAGGCGGCGAGCAATCACGGACGGCCTCCCGGCATTGTTCTGTTGCCGCATATCATCGTCGCGATCCGCGCTCTTGGCTAGGGCGAGCGGCTGCTATAACCATCGCGGCCGGAACTCTGTAGCCCGCATGGAGCGCAGCGGAATGCGGGTCATCGCGCCCGCGGCATGAACCCGGATTACGCTTCGCTCCATCCGGGCTACGACAGTCGAGAGAGGACGTTCGTTCATGGTCAAATCAGCCAAGAAGCAAAAAAGCGGCACACGCGGCCGCGCGCCGGCGCGAACGTCGCGCAAGCCGGCACGGCGCGCAGCGAAGCCGGCGCGGGCCAAGGGCCCGACGCCGAAGCCGGTCGTGATCGACGTGCATGCCCACGTGCTGGTGCCCGAGGTGGTGAAGCTCACCTATGCGCATTCGCAGTACTCGAAGGCGGTGGCCGGACCGGAGGGCATGCCGGAGCCGCTGTTCAAGCGGATGACCGAGATGAAGCCGCGGCTTGCCGAGATGGACGCGACCGGCGTCGACATCCAGATCATCAGCCCGAGCATCATGCAGCAATGCACCTACGGGGTGGAACCGGAAGAGGCGATCAAGATGGATCGGCTCGGCAACGACCGGGTCGCCGAGGACGTGGCGCGGCATCCCGACCGGCTGGTCGGCCTCGCCTCGCTGCCGCTGCACGACGCCGCGCTCGCGGCCGCGGAGCTCGAGCGCTGCGTGCGCGATCTCAAGCTCAAGGGCGCCATCGTCTCCTCGCACGTCAACGGGATCGAGTTGGGCGACGAGCAGCTGCGCCCGTTCTGGGCCAAGGCGGAAGCGCTCGGCGCCGTGATCTTCATCCATCCGACCGGCAATACCGACCCGCGCATGAAGCGCAACCGGCTGATGATCACGGTCGGACAGCCGCTGGAGGAAGCCTACGCGATGTCGTCGCTGGTCTACGAAGGCGTCATGGACCAGTTCCCCAAGCTCAAGATCCTGGTCGCGCATGGCGGCGGCTACCTGCCGTTCTATACCGGGCGGCACGACAACGAGCATCGCTACGGCCGCTCGCCCCAGCTCAAGGGCGACTTCTCGAGCTACCTGCCGCGCTTCTTCTACGATGCCGTGCTGTTCAATCCGGACATGCTGGAGTTCCTCACCACCAAGGTGCCGTCGAGCCACGTGATGCTCGCCACCGACTATCCGTTCGCCGAGAAGAAGCCGGTCGAATACGTCCGCCGCGCCAAGAAGATCTCGAAGAAGGACCAGGACGCGATCCTGGGCGCCAACGCGGCGCGGCTGTTCGGCGTCTCGATCTGAGGACGGTATCGGTAATGGCTGACGTCGAGATCAGGCTGCATCCGATCCCGAGCGCGGACAGCAGGCCCTACATCATCGTGCTCGGTCCCGACCGGCATCTGTGGTTCTGCGAGAGCGGCGCCTCCAAGATCGGACGGATGAATCCCGACGACGGCAGCTTCGTCGAGTTCGATACGCCGACGCCGGATGCGCGGCCGATCGGGATCACGCTCGCGGCCGACGGCGCGCTGTGGTTCTGCCAGAACGCCGGCAACCGGATCGGGCGGATCACGACGGACGGCGCCATCACCGAATTCCCGGTGCCCACCGCCGGCGCCGGACCGGACGGCATCGTGGCGGGACCCGACGGCAATCTGTGGTTCTCGGAGGCGCACCTGAGCCGGGTCGGCCGCATCACGCCGGGCGGCGCAGGTGACGGAGTTCTCCAAGGGCCTCACGCCCGGCTGCCGCCCGCTCTCGCCGGTGGTGCGCAACGGCGACATCTGGTTCAGCGAATACGAGGCCGGGCAGATCGGCCGCATCACCATGGACGGCCACGTCACCGAATACCCAATCCCGACGCCGAATTCCGAGCCGCGCGCCATGGCGACGCATCCGGACGGCCATATCTGGTTCGTCGAGACCAAGGCCAATGCGCTCGGCCGCATCGACGCGCAGGGCCGCGTCACCGAATGGCCGGTCAAGACGCCGGACGCGTCGCTGCGCGGCGTCACCGTGGCGCCCGACGGCGACCTCTGGTTCACGGAGAATTTCGCCAACAAGATCGGCCGCATGGCGCCGGACGGCACGGTGATCGGCGAATATCGCGATCCCGGGCGGGAACTGCGGCGCACGCGCGATCATCGCGATCCCGGACGGGCGGCTGTTCTTCTCGGCGCACGACGCCGGCGCCATCGGCGAAGTGATCCCGCGGGCGATAGCGAGTGAGCGGAGTCGCATGCACCGCATCACGGAGTGACCATGCCGAAGACAGAGTGAGAGCAATCGAGGATCGGCTCGAAATCTACAACCTGATCGCCAGCCATCCGCCGAGCGCCGACACCGCCGGCAGCGATCATATCGCCGCCTGCTGGGTCGAGGACGGCGCGTTCGACCGCGGCGAAGGTCTCTCGAGCCCGCGCGGGCGCGACGCCATCGCCAACCAGGTGCTCACCCCCGGCCACCAGGCGGCGATCCAGGGCGGGCTGGCGCACTTCACCGGGCTGCCGCATGTGACGATCGACGGCGACAGCGCGGTGGTGATCTCCTATCTGCAGATCCTGGTGCCGCAGACCCAGGGCGATCCGGTCGAGGTTCCCAACCACGGCAGCGGCAAGGGCTTCCGCGTCCATCGCATGGTGGCGAACCGCTGGGAGCTTGTCCGCACGCCGCAGGGCTGGAAGTTCAAGCATCGCGCGCTGCGCCAGCTCGACGGCTCGGAGCCGGCGCGCAAGATTCTGCGCGGCGCGTTGACGAGCGATAGCTACGCCGGAATCGGCCGCCCCACCTTCTGGGCGAGCGCGCGCTGGTAGACCACCTCGGCGAACGCCACGTCCTCGAGCGCGATGCCGAGCGACTTGAACAAGGTGAGGTCGGACGGCGACGTGCGGCCCTTGGCCTTGCCGGTGACCAGTTCGCCGAGCTCGCGGACGTCGGACCAGGCGAGCTTGCCGGCCGCGACCAGCTCGCGGAATTCGCCGGCCTCGACCTTCGCCTGCTCGACGTGATCGGTCACCTTCACGGCGGCGCGCAGCACCGTGTCGGCGTCGACCTCGCGGCGGTCGCCCGCATTGGCGCCGGCCGCGTTGACGTGCGCGCCCGGCTGAGCCAATCGGCGCGGCAGACCGGCTCGGCCGACTTGGTGATGGTGATGACGACGTCGGCGTCGGCCACGCAGGCCTGCGCGGTGCGCGGCGCCGCGGGTCTCGATGCCGAGCTCCTTTTCCAGCGCACGCGCGATACGCCTCGCGCGGCTCCGCGCGTGCGGCTGAACACGTTGATGCGCTTGATCGGCCGCACCGCGCAGACCGCCAGCACCTGCGCGCGCGATTGCTTGCCGCTGCCGATGACGCCGAGCGTGCGTGCGTCGGGATTGGCGAGCAATCTGGTGGCGATCCCGCTCGCCGCGCCGGTACGAGTCTGGCCGAACAGGTCGCATTCGATCAGCGCCTTGAGCGAATTGTCGGTGGTCGAATAGAGCGCCACGTGGCCATGGGTGGCGCCCTTGCCGCCGGCATAGGCCTTCAGGCCGTACACGTTCTTGGCGCAGATAGGCCGCACCCATCTGGTTGAAAGCGCCGTTGGGCAGACGCGCGCGCTGGCGCGGCAGGTTGGTGGTGCCGGGGCTGCCCCAGGTGGCGAACAGCTCGTCCAACGCGGCGATCGCGTCCTTGACGGTGACCAGCCGCGCGACCTCGGCCTCGGTGACGTAGATGGCGGCTCATGTGCCCGGCCTCAACACGTCCTCGATCCAGTCCCACATGTAATGCACGCCGATCGTGACGTTGTCGACCTGGCAGTGATGGAAGCCGCCCTCCTCGCGCTGGAACACCTTGAGGGTCTTCTGCTTCGAGCCGACCGCCGCGAAGCATTTCTCCGCCAGCGACAGCGGAATCTGCTCGTCGCCGGCGCCGTGCAGCAGCAGGAACGGACAGGTCATCTGCTGCACGATGCCGTCGAGCCGGAAGCCTTCGAGCTTCTTGAGCGCGGCCTCCTGGCTCGCCACGCCGAGCACCCATTGCAGGTGCTCCGGCGGCACCGAGAGCGAGAGCACCTTGCCGCTGGCGAGCTCGTCGAGCCGCTTCGCCCAGATGGCGTGATAGTCCCACTGCGCGCCCCAGGCGACGCAGCAGGCGAAGCGCGGCTCGAGCGAGGCCGCGCGCGGCGCGTAGTAGCCGCCGAGCGACAGCGCCATCACGCCGATGCGCTTCGGGATCGAACTCGCGCCGCCCGGCGAGATACTCGTAGGCGGCGGTGGCGTAGCGCTCGGTCTCGGCGATCAGCGGCAGATTGCGGAAGCGCACGCTCTCGCCGTTGCCCGGCCCGTCGACGATCAGGCAGCCGATGCCGCGCGCCGCCAGATCGGGGATGCCGTAGCCGTATTGCAGCTCCTTGGTGACGTCGAAGCCGTCGAAGAACACCATGCGCGGGCGCCGGCTTCGATCCGGCGGCGGCCGGATCGGGATGCACCAGCAGCGCCGGCAGGCTCGTGCCGTCGTACGGCACCTCGACCGGCTCGATGCGCGGATGGCGGATGATCGCGGCGGCGTCCTTGAAGATCTTCACCGACTTGGCGTAGACGTCCATGCTGCGCTGGCGAGCGCGGATGGATGAAGCGCTCGCCGGTCTGGTAGTAGCGGCTCGCGCGCAGGAAGCACGACGCCGCGGTGCGCTTGTGGCCCTTGCTCTCCTCGTCGCGCCCGCGCGCCTCGATCTTGTCGCCCATGCGGGTCCATTCGCTCGAACCAGGCGTGGTCGTCGCCGACGTGATCCTCGAGCGCGCGCCCGACCCGGTGCACCTCGTCGATCTCGATGCCGGTCCAGGGCGCGGCGGACAGGCAGATGAGCAGGCCCATCGACCAGCGGTAGTTGTCGGGGAAGTAGAGGAAGGCGGGGTCGTCTTTGCGGCCGATCACGATGTCTTGCTTCGCAGCGGCGTCACTGCCCTCCCCCACAAGTGCGGGGGAGCGCGCCGAATGCAGCGGGCTTCACACCGGCTTTTCGCCCAGGATGGTGACGCGCCGCATCAGCCGGCGCTCGCCGGCGCTGAAATCGGTGCGGGCGTGCAGCGCGCAGCGGTTGTCCCACATCAGCAGATCGCCGGGACGCCAGACGTGCTCGTAGACGAATTGGCGCTGCTCCTGGTGGTCGAACAGGAAGTTCAGCAGCTCGTCGCTCTCCTGCTGCGGCAATCCCTCGATGTGCACGGTCATCAGGCGGTTGACGTAGAGCGCCTTCCGGCCGGTCGCCGGATGGGTGCGCACCACCGGATGCACGTAGGACGGCACGCCGTCGGCGACGCGGGTGCCGCGCTTGGTCGCGGCGTTGTCGTAGTCGTAGGCGTTGAGCGCGCGGCGGCCGTCGATGCGCCGCTTGATCTCGGCCGGCAGCGTCTCGTAGGCCTTGTAGCCGTTGGCGAACAGCGTGTTGCCGCCCTGGCTCGGCACCTCGATGGCGTAGAGCATCGAGGCCATGGCGGGCCGCTCCTGGTGGCACTGGTCGGTGTGGAAGTGCATCTCGCCGTCCGGCAAGCGCGCCGATCGGCTTGCCGTCCTCGCGGATGTTGGAGATCAGCATCACGGCCGGATGGCCGCGCACGAATTGCGGGGTGTGGATCTTGGCCGGCGGCCCGAATTTCTCCGCGAAGCGGACCTCGTCGTCCTCGCTCAGCTCCTGGTCGCGCAGCAGGATCACCAGGTTCTGGTGCCAGATGTCCTCGATCTGCGCGAACACCCGGTCGTCGTTCTCGCGGCGCAGATCGACGCCGAGAATCTCGGCGCCCAGCGCCGGCGACAGCGGCCGCCATGCCAGCGCCGCGGCCTTGGTGTCCGCAGCAGCCGACGCGTGCTGGGTCTGCATGGCTTGCGCTCCCTTGATGTCGCGGCCGCCGATGCCGGGCAGTGCCGGCGACCGATCGTTGTTCTCTTGCGGGAATTATATCCGGCAAACCGGCCTGCTGCCATGCCGAGCATGGCCTCGATCATGGCTCCTTCGAATCGATCAGCACGAAGGCGATGCGGCAGGGCTCGGTGCCGCGGTTGACCCAGGCGTGGTTGGTGCCCTGCTGGACCAGCACGTCGCCGGCCTTGAGATGGATCTCGGAATCGTCGAGCAGCATGTCGATCTCGCCGGACATCACGATGGCGTAGTCGACGGTGCGGGTGCGGTGCATGGCCGGATGCCGCGGCGGCAGGCCGCGCTTGGGCGCGCTGTCGCCGAGGCTCGCATGCATGGTGCTGGGATCGAGATTGCGCATCTCGGCGGTCTCCGGCGGGAAATCGACGATGCGGAGCACGCTGCCGTTGCGCGGCGGCTGGATGCCGATCTCGACCGCGCCGCGGTCGGCGGTGCCGGTGATGTCGGCGGGCGACTGATCGGTCACCCAGATCACGCGCGACACGGTCTGCGCGTGCGGCCGCACCTTCTTGTGCGGGTTGGCGCCGTCGAACAGCACCACCGCCTTGTCGCTCTTGTCGACCGTCGTGACCACGCGGCGAACGTCTGCACTGAGAGCCATCGGTAGCGTTTCCTCCAGGTTTTGCGGATGGGTGAAAAGGTCAGGCAGCCATTATACAGGCTCGGCGTCGATCAGCACGAAGGCGACATGGGCGGGCGCATCGGTGCGGTTGCTCCAGGCGTGGTTGGTGCCGCGCTGGATCAGCACGTCGCCGGCCGCGAGCAGGACCTCGCCTTCGTCCATCAGCGCGTAGATCTCGCCCGACAGCACGATCGCATAATCGACCGAGTGGGTCTTGTGGAAGCCCGGATGGCGCGGCGCGCCGCGGTCGAGCGCCGAAATGTGGCCGGAACCGTCGTCGCCCTCGGCGCGCTCCTTCGCCAGCGCCGCGAGCCGCTCCCGGTCGGGCGGATATTCGACGATGCGGAACACGCTGCCGGTCTTGGGCGGCGCCAGCCGGAACGGATGGTCGGTGACCTCGGCGTTGCCGCGGTTGTCGGCGGGGGCGCCGCGCGTCTCCCACAGCTCGGTGACGACCGCGCTGCCCGGGCTGCGGCGGTAGACCTGGGGCGCGGCGCCATCCTGGACGAACACCGACAGGCCGGCGGCGTTGTGGCCGGTCACCACCCGGCGGATCGGCTTGGGCATGGATGCGCCTCCGGGATTCAGCGGCAGCCGGCGAGCTGGCTCGCCTTGTTGATCAATTCGAACGGCCCGAGCTCGCGCGCCGCGGCTTCGGCGAAGCTGGTATCGGCGAGGCGCTCGGCCGCGACCTCGCGGTCGATGATGCCCTCCTGCTTGAAGAAGGCCTGCATGCTGAGCAGGCTCGCCACGCTGAAGGTGCCGTTCGGATTGCGCGCCTGCCATTGCATCCTGTCGAGCATGTCGCGGTCGCTGACGATCTTGTTGGCGACCAGGCTGTCGATCACCTCGGCCCGATTGGGACCGCGGTGATAGGCCTGGCAATAGTCGCGGCCGGCGCGCGCCAGCGCCACGAACAGCCGCCGCGCCACGTCGCGGTTCTGCCCGATCCAATCGACGCTGGCGATATAGGCGAGGTTGGTCATCGGCAGCGGCTTGACGAACGGCTCGGGATCGATCCAGGGCACGCCGATCTTCTGCTCGACCGCGACCTCGGTGAACGGCGCCACCATCAGCGCGGCGTCGACCGCCCGGTTGGCGAGCGCCACCGCCATCTGCGAGAACGCGATGTATTTGACGTCGACGTCCTTGATCCGCAGCCCCGCGCTCGCCAGCATCATGCCGAGCTCGTAGACCGCGTTCGATCCGGGCGCGCTCAGCGCCACGCGGCGGCCCTTGAGGTCGGCGGGGACCTTGATCCTGTCGGCGAGCTCGGGATGCACGAGAATCAAGTGATAGAGCGGGGTCGAGCCGCCCTCCAACGCCATGGTGATCGGCAGCCCCTGCGCCACCGCGTTGAAATAGCCCGCGCTGATGCCGCCCTGCGCCACCTGGATGCGGTTGGTGGCGACGAAGGCCAGCGCCTTGCTGAGCGAATCGATGCGCTCGACCGTCACGTCGAGCCCGGCGTCGCGGAAATAGCCCTTGTCGAGCGCGAGATAGGTCGAGGCCGACGGCACGCTCGGGACGGTGGCGATGGTGAGCGGCACGCGCGACTGGGCCGATGCGGGCGCCCATGCGCCGGCAAGCAGGAGAGCGGCGATCGAAAGAAGACTACGCATCGCATCGTTCCAGTGTTGCGGCGCGGCACTCACAAGAGTTGCCGCGCTGGCCGCTCGCTTCGCTCGCCAGCGCGGCGCGCGCCGACGAGCCCTTCAGGCGAGTGTCCGGCGCGCGCACTTAAAGTTGCCGCGCTGGCCGCTCGCTTCGCTCGCCAGCGCGGCGCGCCCGGCTCATTCGTGCACGCTGCCGTCAGGCATGAGGGCGCCTTTGAGATTGGCGCCGTCGAGCACGGCGCCGGTCAGGATGGCGCGGGTCAGCCGCGCCTCGGAGAGGTTGGCGCCTGCGAGATTGGCGCCGCTCAGGTCGGCGCCGAACAAATCGGCTTCCGAGAGATCGGCGCCTTTGAGGTTTGCCTCGCGCAGCGCGGCGTCGATCAGCCCGGCATTGTTGAGGTTGGCGCCTTCGAGATCGGCGCGGCGCAGCGTGGCCTCGACCAGGTTGGCGGAGCTGAGATCGGCGCCGCGCAACGACGCGTTGTCGAGGCGAGCGCCGGTGAGGATGGCGTCGTGCAGCTTCGCCCGGTCGAGGCGGGCCCGCACCAGCCGCGCCTTCTGCAGCTTGGCGTCGGACAGATCGACGCCGCTGAGATCGGCGGCGCTCAGGTCGGCCTCGTAGAGCAGCGCCCGCTCGAGCTTCGCCGCCGGCCAGCGATGCGTTCTTCAGGTCGGTCTTGTTCAGGTTGGCGTCGGTCAGGTTGGCGCCCGCGAGCTTCGCGCGCGGTAGCTTCGCCCGGTGCAGCACCGCGCCGGTGAGGTTGGCGCCCGACAAATCCGCGTCCGACAGGTCCCGCCGCTTGAGCGCCGCGCGCTCGAGCGCGCAGTTCGGACAGGCCTTCGACTTGCCGGCGAGAAATTCGCTCTCGCCTTCGGCGCGCGCCGCAGCGCCGGCGCCGCTCAGGCCGATGCCGAGCGCCAGCAGAAGCGCGATGCAAGTCTTGGCGGCGACGGCGCGACATCATCGGCGGCGACCTGGTTCCTGGTGCGTCGCCATCATGCCACGTTTGCGAGTCGGCGCCATAGACCGCGCCGCGGTCGGACGTTGAGCGCGGCGCGCGGACGGCCTACGCTGGCGGCATGCCGCGCCGCGCTTTCTTGCCGCTCACCGCAACGCTGCTCGCGCTCGTCGGCGCCGCGATGGCGGTTGCGGCGGCGGCCGAGCGGCCGGTGCGGCTCGAAGTCTGGGACCTGCGATCTGGGAACGAGCGTCGATCAATTGCCCGACGAGTTCATCGACTACGCCTGCGGCACCAACGGCGGCCCGCCCGGGCTGCCGCTCGCCGGCTGGGGCGATTTCAGGCGCTGCCGGCCGGAGCCGGGCGGGCTGCGCGAAGTCTATTTCCGCTACGACGACGAGCTCGAGTATTGGGCCAGGGCCAACAACCTGCGGCCGCAGATGGAGCAGTTCTCCGGCACCAAGACCTATGGATTCCCGATCATCGTGTCGGCGCTGATCGACGACGACGGCAGCGTGCGCGGCCTCCGCGTGGTGAGCGACCCGCGGTTCGAGCAGCACAACCGCGACGAGGCCTATCTGCTGCGCAATTTCCTCACCGCGCGCTTCGGGCGCGAGGGTTGGGCGTGCGAGAAGCTCGCGCCCGAGGACGGCGAGACGCCGGTCGACGGCATCTTCGTCAAGGAGCGCTGCCGCAAGGAGATCGACGAGCGCACCACCGCGTCGCTGGCGGCGCGCCACCTGCGCAAGGCCGGGCAAAGCCCGATCGATCCGCGCACCGGCCGCGAGACCACCGGGCAGTTCGAGAGCTGTCGAGCGGTGCAGGTGCGCGTGCGCTTCGACGCTCCGGTCGCCGGGCGGGCGAATCGCCAATGCACGATTAGCCGCGCCGCTCCACGCCTACACCTGCCGCTCGACCATCATCCGCTTGATCTCGGCGATCGCCTTGGCGGGGTTGAGGCTCTTCGGGCAGGCCTTGGCGCAGTTCATGATGGTGTGGCAGCGGTAGAGCCGGAACGGGTCCTCGAGATTGTCGAGCCGCTCGCCGGTCGCCTCGTCGCGGCTGTCCTTGAGCCAGCGGTTGGCCTGCAGCAGCGCGGCCGGCCCGAGGAAGCGCTCGCTGTTCCACCAGTAGCTCGGGCAGGCGGTCGAGCAGCAGGCGCACAGGATGCACTCGTAGAGGCCGTCGAGCTTCTGGCGATCGTCGTGGCTCTGCTTCCATTCCTTCTGCGGCGTCGGCGACGTGGTCTTGCAGCCACGGCTCGATCGCGGCGTGCTGGGCGTAGAAGTTGGTCAGGTCCGGCACCAGGTCCTTGACCACCGACATGTGCGGCAGCGGATAGATGCGCACCGCGCCTTTGATCTCGCCCATCGCCTTGGTGCAGGCGAGCGTGTTGGTGCCGTCGATGTTCATCGAGCACGAGCCGCAGATGCCCTCGCGGCAGGAGCGGCGGAAGGTCAGCGTCGGATCGATGTGTGTTCTTGATCCAGATCAGCGCGTCGAGCACCATCGGCCCGCAATCGCCGGTGTCGACGTAGTAGGTGTCGATGCGCGGGTTCTTGCCGTCGTCCGGGTTCCAGCGATAGATGCGGTATTCGCGCACGTCCTTGGCGCGCCGCGGGCCGCGCCCAGGTCTTGCCTTCGGTGATCTTGGAGTTCTTGGGCAGCGTGAATTGGACCATTTCTACATTTGCCTTTGCGGTCTGCGTTCGCTCCCGTCATGCCGGCATGACGACCGATCAATACACTCGCGCCTCTTTGCGTCGGACGCTCGCTCAATACACCCGCGCCTTCGGCTCGATATAGGTGACCTCGTTGGTGAGCGTGTAGGTGTGCACCGGCCGGTAGTCGATCGTCACCTTGCCGTTGGCGTCGAGCCAGGCGAGCGTGTGCTTCATCCAGTTCTTGTCGTCGCGCTCGGGGAAATCCTCGCGCGCGTGCGCGCCGCGGCTCTCGGTGCGGTTCGCGCGCCGAGTCCATGGTGACGACCGCCTGCGCGATCAGGTTGTCGAACTCCAGCGTCTCGATCAGGTCCGAGTTCCAGATCAGCGAGCGGTCGGTGACCTTGATGTCGGCGACGCCGCCGAGCACCTCGTGGATGAGCTTGTGGCCCTCCTCCAGCACCTCGCCGGTGCGGAACACGGCGCAGTTGCTCTGCATCACCTTCTGCATCTTGAGCCGCAGCTGCGCGGTCGGGGTCTTGCCGGAGGCGTTGCGGAACTTGTCGAGGCGCGAGAGCGCGAGCTCGGCCGAATCCTTCGGCAGGTCGGGCTGCTTGTCGCCCGGCTTGCAGGATCTCGGCGCAGCGCAGCGCGGCCGCGCGGCCGAACACCACCAGGTCGATCAGCGAGTTCGAGCCGAGGCGGTTGGCGCCGTGCACCGACACGCAGGCCGCCTCGCCGAGCGCCATCAGCCCGGGCACCACGTAGTCGTCGTTGCCGTTCTTCTTGGTCAGCGCCTCGCCGTGATAGTTGGTGGCGATGCCGCCCATGTTGTAGTGCACGGTCGGCACGATCGGGATCGGCTCGCGCGTGAGGTCGACGCCGGCGAAGATGCGCGCCGATTCCGAGATGCCCGGCAGCCGCTCGTGCAGGATCGCCGGATCGAGATGGTCGAGGTGCAGGTAGATGTGGTCCTTGAGCTTGCCGACGCCGCGGCCCTCGCGGATCTCGATCGTCATCGCGCGCGAGACCACGTCGCGCGACGCGAGGTCCTTGGCGGAGGGCGCATAGCGCTCCATGAAGCGCTCGCCCTCGCGTTGACCAGATAGGCGCCTTCGCCGCGCGCGCCCTCGGTGATCAGGCAGCCGGCGCCGTAGATGCCGGTCGGATGGAACTGCACGAACTCCATGTCCTGCAGCGGCAGGCCCGGCGCGCAGCACCATGGCGTTGCCGTCGCCGGTGCAGGTATGCGCCGAGGTGCAGGAGAAATAGGCGCGCCCGTAGCCGCCGGTCGCCAGGATCGTCATGTGGGCGCGGAAGCGGTGGATCGAGCCGTCGTCGAGCTTGATGGCGACGACGCCGCGGCAGCGGCCTTCCTCGTCCATGATCAGGTCGATGGCGAAATACTCGATGAAGAACTCGGCGGCGTGCCGCAGCGCCTGGCCGTACATCGTGTGCAGCATGGCGTGGCCGGTGCGGTCGGCGGCCGCGCAGGTGCGCTGCGCGGTGCCCTTGCCGTAATGGGTGGTCATGCCGCCGAACGGGCGCTGATAGATCTTGCCGTCCTCGCGGCGCGAGAACGGCAGGCCCCAATGCTCGAGCTCGTAGACCGCCTCGGGCGCGTTGCGGCACATGTATTCGATGGCGTCCTGGTCGCCGAGCCAGTCGGCGCCCTTGACGGTGTCGTACATGTGCCAGCGCCAGTCGTCCTCGCCCATGTTGCCGAGCGAGGCCGCGATGCCGCCCTGCGCCGCGACCGTGTGCGAGCGGGTCGGAAACACCTTGGTGATGCAGGCGGTCTTGCAGGCCGGCCTCGCTGCAGCCGACCACGGCGCGCAGGCCCGAGCCGCCGGCGCCGACCACGACGACGTCGTAGCTGTGGTCCTCGATCGGATAGGCGCGGCCGTTGACGGCCGGAGCTCTGCCATTCGATGCGCCGTCTGTCGGCCACGGTGTCACACCTCGAAGCTGAGCATGAGGATCGCGAAGGCGCGACGCGAGCCCGACCGCCACGGTGAAGAACGTGTTCGCCATGAGCAGGACCAGCTTATGGACGCTCGTCGTGCACGTAGTCCTCGATGATGACCTGCATGCCGATGCGCATATGGGTGGTCGACCGAGATGATGAACAGCAGCATCACGATGGCGACCAGCGGCGAGCCGAGGATCTGCACCACCGCGGCGTGGTTGCGGCCGAGCAGCGCCGACCACGATCACCACGAAGGCGATGGTCAGCGGCACGTTGGCGACCGCGGTCAGGCGCTGGCGCCAGAAATGCTCGGTGCCGGACTTGGCCGAGCCGAGGCCGCGCACGCGCGCGAGCGGCGTGCTCATCTTGCCGCGCCATCAGCGCGGCCCTCCCATGAAGAGATAGCCGACCACCCAGATGATGATGGTCAGAACGATCGATCCGACCAGCGGTCGCAAGCGCCAGCCATTCGCGCTCCTGCGGACCGAAGCCGTGCCCGGTATCCCAGATCAGATGGCGGATGCCGCCCAGCATGTGATGGATCAGCGCCCAGGTGTAGCCGAACAGGATGAGCGGCCCGACGAACGAGCTCATGAACGACCCGATGCCCGCATAGGCGTTCGGGCCGGACGCCGCCGCGATCAGCCACCAGGCCAGCAGCAGGGTGCCGAAATAGAGGCCGACGCCGGTGATGCGATGCACGATCGACATCATCATCGTCAGCATCGGCTTGTAGATGAACAGGTGCGGCGACAGCGGCCGCTCGACGGGCGCCTTGGTTTCGGCCATTGTTGTTCTCCGATCAGCCCAAGCTCGGTGGCCAGCTTGGACTTGTTCCTAACCAATGTCGGCGCCCGCCGCAATGCACGGCTCCGGCGAGCCGCGCTGGCGATCGCGCTTGCTTCGTCAATCACGAATATGATACTAGATAATATCGGCTCACAATCAGCTTTTTGCGTAATCTGCCTTCGCGAAATACGAAGGACTAACGCATGCGCTTCGATCTCGCCGATCTCAGCCTGTTCCGCCACGTGGTCGAGGCCGGCAGCATCACCGCGCGGCGCCGAGCGCGCGCATCTCGCGCTCGCCGCCGCCTCGACCCGCATCCGCAACATGGAGGAGGCGCTCGGCGCGGCGCTCCTGGTGCGCGGGCGCCAGGGCGTCACGCTGACGCAGGCCGGCCGCACGCTTGCTGCAGCACGCGCGCGCGATCCTGCGCCAGGCCGAGCGCCTGCGCGAGGACCTCGGCGCCTATGCGGGCGGGCTCGCCGGCCAGATCAGGGTGCTCTCCAACACCAACGCGCTGACCGAGTTCCTGCCGGAGGCGCTGAGCTCGTTCCTGGCCGCCCATCCCAATGTCAGCGTCGACCTCGAGGAGCGGCTGAGCGACGAGATCGTCGGCCTGATCGCCGAGGGCGTCGCCGACCTCGGCATCGTCGCCGGCACCGTCGACACGAGCGCGCTCGAGACCTATCCGTTCCGCAAGGATCGCTTCGTGCTGGTGGTCGCGCGCGATCATCCGCTCGCCCAGCGCGCCAAGATCCCGTTCGCGCCAGGTGCTCGACCACGATTTCGTCGGGCTCGACCGCGCCAGCGCGCTGCAGCGCTTCCTCGCCGACAAGGCGGCGCGCATCGGCCAGCCGCTGCGGCTGCGCGTGCAGCTGCGCAGCTTCGACGCGGTGTGCCGCCTGGTCGAATGCAATGTCGGGATCGGCATCGTGCCGGAGACCACCGCGCGCCGGGTGGCGCGCACCATGGCGATCGTCGCCGGTCGCGCTGACCGACGCCTGGGCGGTGCGCGAGCTCACCATCTGCATCCGCAATCTCGGCGAGCTGCCGCCCTACGCGCGCCAGCTGGTCGAGCATCTGCGCAAAGGCGCGTGACCAGGGCCGCCCAGCTGTGAGAGACTGGTTCTCGAGGGCGCAATACATACCCGCCGCGGCCGCCGATCACTGATTTAGTCGGCCCGGCGGCGGCAAATCGAGCGATCGGAGGAAACGTGATGAGCTTCGCCAAATCCACGGGAATTGCCGCGACGGCCGTTCTGGCGGCGTGTCTGCTCGCGCCGGCAGCAGCGCAGATGGAGACGCCGTCGCCCGCGGGCGCGACCGTCTATTTCATCAATCTGAAGGACGGCGATACGGTTTCCAGTCCATTCAAGGTCCAGTTCGGCCTCTCCGGCATGGGCGTCGCGCCGGTCGGCGTCGAGAAGGAGAATACCGGACATCATCATCTCATCATCGACGCCAAGCTTTCCCCGGAAGAGCTGAAGGCACCGATCGCCGCGGATGCTCAGCATCTTCACTTCGGCGCCGGACAGACCGAGGCAATGGTGACGCTGCCGCCGGGGAGACACACGCTGCAGCTCGTGCTCGGCAACTGGACGCATATTCCTCACAACCCGCCGGTGATGTCGCCGGTCATCACGATCACGGTGAAGTAAGCCTCTCGCGTCACCGCGGCATCAGCAGCCCAGTAGTCGAGATCGAGCAGCACGGCCGGGTCGTCCTCGTCGCCCGACTTGAGCGGGAAATCGGCGCACGGGCGATCCTTGGTGGCGACGGTGCGCAGCCGCAGCGCGCCGACGTCGGCGCGTCCGGGCAGCTCGGCCTTGCCCAGCACCTCCGACCAGGCGAACACGGTCGCGCCGGCGAACAGCGGCGACACGTGCCGCCCGCCGTTGATCGCCGCGATGTGGAAGCGCGTTGGCGAGCCCGTTGAAGGAGAGCGCGCGGGCGAGCGAGATCACGTGCCCGCCATAGATCAGCCGCCGCCCGAACCGGCCCTGCGCGGCGGAGAACTGGTCGAAATGGATGCGCGCCGTGTTCTGGTAGAGCCGCGTGGCGATCTGGTGCTCGGCCTCCTCGACCGTGATGCCGTCGACGTGATCGATCTTCTCGCCGACCGCGTAGTCGCCGAACCGGTGCGGGCTGCCGGCGAGCGCGACGTCGTAGGCCGCGACGTCGAGCGGCGGACAGGCATCGCCGAGCGTGTTCGGCAGCACCGCCTCCGGCACGCGCGGCACGTGGTCGCCGCGCGCCGGCGCCGCCTCGTCGCGCTTGCGCACCATCACCCAGCGCACGTATTCGAGCACCTTGCTGCCGTCCTGCTTGCAGCCGGTCGAGCGCACGAACACGATCCCGGTCTTGCGGCTCGAATTCTCCTTGAGCCCGATCACCTCCGACACCGCGGTGAGCGTGTCGCCCGGATAGACCGGCGCCAGGAACCGGCAGCCGGCATAGCCGAGATTGGCGACCGCGTTGAGCGAGATGTCGGGCACGGTCTTGCCGAACACGATGTGGAAGACCAGCAGATCGTCGACCGGCGCGCGCGGATAGCCGATCGCTTGCGCAAACGCGTCCGAGGACTGCACCGCGAAGCGCGGGCCGAACAGGCCGTTGTAGAGCGCGACGTCGCCGACCGTGACGGTGCGCGGGGTCGCGTGCCGGATCATCTGGCCGATGCGGAAGTCCTCGAAGAAATTGCCGGTGCCGGTCTTGGTCATGGTTTACGCTCGTGATCTCGCTATCGGTTTTGATCGGTCGTTGGCCGGGCTCGTGTTCAGCCCGGCCAAGACGGCAAAAGTGCATCCGGCCCGCTCGTCATCACGTAGCTGTGTTGCGCGCGTCAATAGCGCGTGCGATGACGCCGGCGGACCGAGACGATATGTATTCGCTATCGACCATCGCCAGACGTGCAAAAGCCGGGCCATGACCATCGAAGCCACCCATGACGACGCGCTGGCGCCCGCCGCGCCCGCGGGCGGCGCGATCCATCCCGCCTGGGTGCGCATCACCCACTGGATCAACGCCGTCGCCGTGGTGCTGATGATCCTGTCCGGCTGGGAGATCTACAACGCCTCGCCGCTGTTTCCCGTTCCGGTTTCCGCCCACGATCACGCTCGGCGGCTGGCTCGCCGGCGCGCTGCTCTGGCATTTCGCCGCCATGTGGCTGCTGGTGGTGAACGGGCTCGTCTACCTCGCGCTCGGGCTCGCGACCGGCCGCTTCCGGCGCAAGCTGGTGCCGATCCGCCCCGAGCGAGCTGCTGGCCGACGCCAAGGCGGCGCTCACCGGCAAGCTCGCCCACGACGATCTCTCGGTCTACAACGCGATCCAGAAGCTCCTCTATCTCGGCGTCATCCTCGCCGGCATCGTGATCGTGCTCTCGGGGCTGGCGATCTGGAAGCCGATCCAGCTGCAGGAGCTGACCGCGCTGTTCGGCGGCTACGACGCCGCGCGCTACGTGCACTTTCTCGCCATGGCGGCGATCGTCGGCTTCATCGTGATCCACGTGGTGATGGCGTTCGTGGTGCCGAAGAGCCTGCGCGCCATGATCACCGGACGCTGAGGAGAGGAGCGAACCATGCCGCGCCTGCGAAAAAATCCGCCCGGCGTCGATCCCAAGCTCCTGATCAAGGACGCCGCCAGGCTGATGCCCGATCCGACCCGCCGGCTGTTCCTGCGCGGCGGCGCGAGCCTCGGCGCGCTCACGTTCCTCACCGGCTGCGACATCGTCGACAGCCTGTCGGCGGAGCGCGCGCTGATCAAGGTGTCGCATTTCAACGACCGGGTGCAGGCCTGGCTGTTCAATCCGAACAAGCTCGCGCCGACCTATCCGGACAGCGCGGTGACGCGGCCGTTCCCGTTCAACGCCTATTATCCGGAGGACGAGGCGCCCGAGGTCGACAAGGCCGACTACGCGCTCGAGGTCGGCGGCCTGGTCGACGACAAGAAGACCTGGACGCTCGACGAGCTCTACGCGCTGCCGCAGGAGACCCAGATCACCCGCCACATCTGCGTCGAGGGCTGGAGCGCGATCGGCAAGTGGACGGGCGTGCGGTTCTCCGAATTCCTGCGCCGGGTCGGCGCCGACACGCGCGCCAAATACGTCTGGTTCCGCTGCGCCGAGGGCTATTCCACCTCGATCGACATGGCGACCGCGCTGCATCCGCAGACGCAGATGACGTTCCAGTTCGACGGCGAGATCCTGCCGCGCAAGTACGGCTTCCCGATGAAGGTGCGCATGCCGACCAAGCTCGGCTTCAAGAATCCCAAGCACGTGATGGAGATCGCCGTCACCGACAAGTATCTCGGCGGCTATTGGGAGGACCAGGGCTACAACTGGTTCAGCGGGGTCTAACCCGCCAGCAGCAGCGCCACGCCCGCGACCGTGAGCGCGACCGCCACGGCGAGCCGCGCACCGCCGTCGCTGCGGCCGAGCATGAGCGCGCTGCCGGCGACCGTCACCAGCGGATAGGTGGCGACCAGCGGCGACACCAGCGCGACCGGCCCCCGCGCCAGCGCCGCATAGAGCAGCAGCACCGCGAGCCCGTTGCAGAGGCCGACGCCCACGAACCACAGCCGGCCGCGCAGCGGCGCGGCGCGCGACGAATTGCCCGCTGCTCAGCCGCGCGACCGCGATCACGATCGATGGCCGAGACGACGTAGCTCGTGAGCGAGGCGGCGAACGGGCTCGGCCAGATCTCGAGGCCGAGCTTGCTGACGGGCTGGATGAAGCCGCGGATGGCGGCGGCGAGGAGCGGCAGCAGCAGGAACCAGGAGCAGCCAGCGCCCGGCATTCTCGCCGCGTCGCCGCGGTCAGCAGCACGACGCCGGCGACGATCGCCACCAGGCCGCCGAGCTGGGCCGGGCGCAACGGCTCGCCCAGCATCACGAAGGCGAGCGCGACCGCGAACAGCGGCGCGAGGTTGCCGAGCGTTCCGGTGATCACCGGGCCGAGCGCGCGATTGGCCGCGAAGGTCAGCAGCGTGGCGGCGCCGGGATACAAGAGCCCGACCGCCGCGAAGATCGCCACCGCGCTCCACACGATCGTGCTGCCGGCGAGCGCGACCGGCGAAATGCAGATCAGCAGCAAGGTGGAGGACGGGATGGCGATCGCCGCGCCGGACAAGCGGCGACAGATACCGCAGGCCGAGCTGCGTCAGCACCAAGCCTGCGCCGAAGCAGAACGCCGAGGCGAAGGCGAGGACGATGGCGCTGGTCATCCGGGATGGCCCTTCGAGAACGCGGGCGATCCTACCGTGCCTTGCCAAGCCCCGCGCCGCCCATTAGCAATCCGCGCGAACCCGCAAGAACGACGAGGCAACGCGCGATGGCCACCCACAATCTGCTCCTGCTTGCCGGCGACGGCATCGGCCCCGAGGTGATGGCCGAGGTGAAGAAGCTGATCGCCTGGATGAACGGCCACGGCATGGGCACGCTTCGAGACCGAGGAGGCGCTGGTCGGCGGCTGCTGCTACGACGCCCACAAGGTGGCGATCACCGACGACACCATGGCCAAGGCGCACGCCGCCGACGCGGTGATCTTCGGCGCGGTCGGCGGGCCGAAATGGGACGCCGTGCCCTACGACGTGCGGCCGGAGGCCGGCCTGCTGCGGCTGCGCAAGGACCTCGGCCTGTTCGCCAATATCCGGCCGGCGATCTGCTATCCGGCGCTCGCCGAATCCTCATCGCTCAAGCGCGAGGTGGTGGACGGGCTCGACATCATCATATTGCGGGAGCTCACCGGCGGGGTCTATTTCGGCGAGCCCAAGACCATCACGGATCTCGGCAACGGCCAGAAGCGCGCCATCGACACCCAGGTCTACGACACCTACGAGATCGAGCGCATCAGCCGCGTCGCCTTCGAGCTGGCGAAGAAGCGCCGCAACAAGGTGACCTCGATGGAGAAGCGCAACGTGATGAAGACCGGCGTGCTCTGGCACGAGGTGGTCGTTGGGCTGCACGCGCGCGAGTTCAAGGACGTGACGCTCGAGCACCAGCTCGCCGACGCCGGCGGCATGCAGCTGGTGCGCTGGCCCAAGCAGTTCGACGTCATCGTCACCGACAACCTGTTCGGCGACATGCTGTCCGACATCGCCGCCATGCTGACCGGCTCGCTCGGCATGCTGCCGTCGGCGTCGCTCGGCGAGGTCGACCCGAAGACCAAGAAGCGCAAGGCCATGTACGAGCCGGTGCACGGCTCGGCGCCCGACATCGCCGGCAAGGGCGTCGCCAACCCGATCGCCATGATCGCCTCGTTCGGCATGGCGCTGCGCTACTCGCTCAACCGGCCGAAGGAAGCCGACCTGATCGACCAGGCGATCGCCGCCACGCTGGCCCAGGGCCTGCGCACCGCCGACATCAAGTCGGAGGGCGCCAAGGTCGTCGGCACCAAGGAGATGGGCGACGCCATCATCGGCGAGATCGAGAAGCTCGCGGCTTGAGGACAGCGCCATGCGCCGGTTGCGTCTCGACGGCCGTGCCTGCTTCGGCGTCATCGCCGCGCTCGCCGTCGCGCTCGCGGCCGTGCCGGCGCAGGCCTATCCGGACCACGTCATCCGCCTGATCGTGCCGTTCCCGGCCGGCGGCTCCAACGACGTGGCGGCGCGGCTGATTGCGCCGCACCTCGAGAAGGCGCTCGGCCAGACCGTCATCGTCGACAACCGGCCGGCGGCCGGCGGCATCGTCGGCAGCGACGCGGTGGCGAAGGCCGCGCCCGACGGTCACACGCTCCTCCTGGTCGCCTCCTCGCACACCGTCACGCCGGCGCTCAGCTCCAAGCTCCCCTACAGCACCGAGCGCGATTTCGCGCCGATCTCGCTGATCAACACCAACGCGATGGTGTTCTTCGTCAATCCGAAGGTGCCGGCGAACAGCCTCACCGAATTCGTGGAGCTCGCCAGGCAAAACCCGGGCAAGTTCAACTACTCCTCGCCGGGCGCCGGCAGCCAGACCCACCTGCTGATCGATCTGCTCAGCCGCAAGGCCGGCATCAGCATGCAGCACCTGCCCTATCGCGGCGGCGCGCCGGCCTCGCTGGCGGTGATCACCGGCGAGGCCGAATTCACCTTGCTGGCGCCCAACGTGCTGTTTCCGCACATCAGGGCCGGGACGCTGCGGCCGATCGCCACCGGAGGCGCAACGCGCCATCCGCAATTGCCGGACGTGGCCACCACGGCGGAGCTCGGCTTTCCGGACGTGCGTGCGATCCAATGGGTCGGCGTGTTCACCACCGCCGGCACGCCGCGGCCGATCGTCGATCGTCTCAACGCCGAGCTCAACCGCATCGTCCGGCTGCCCGAGGTGGCCGACAAGTTCGCCGAGCAGGGCGTCACGCCGACCGGCAGCACGCCCGAGGCGTTCGCGCAGCTGATCGCCACCGAGCTTCGGCAATGGAGCGAGACCGCGCGGGCGGCCAACATCAAGGTGGAGTGATGGTACCCGGATCGAGAGAGATGAGAAGTGCGACGCGTCCTTTGCTTTCACGTGCGTTGCGCGCTTGTCTCCTTGCCGCGCTGTTGCTCGCGCTCGCACCGCTCTGCTCGCACGCGCAGGACTACCCGAGCCGTCCGATCCGCCTGATCGTGCCGTTCGCCGCCGGCGGGCTCAACGACGTGGTGGCGCGGCTCATCGCGCCGCACCTCGAGCGCTCGCTCGGGCAGCCGGTCATCGTCGACAACCGGCCGGCGGCCAGCGGCATCGTCGGCACCGACGCCACCGCAAAGGCGACACCGGACGGCTACACGCTCCTGATGGTGGCCTCGAGCTTCGCGATCATCCCCGCCACCCACGCCAAGGTCCCGTATGACGCCGAGCGCGACCTCGCGCCGATCGTCATGGTGGCGAAGAACTCGCTGCTGTTCCTGGTCAACCCCAAGGTGCCGGCCGCGTCGCTCGCCGAGTTCGTCGCCTTGGCCAAGGCCAATCCGGGCAAGCTCAACTACGCCTCGCCCGGCGCCGCCACCCAGACCGGTCTCGTCATCGAGCTGCTCAGCCGCAAGGCCGGCATCAAGCTGCAGCACATCCCCTATCGCGGCGGCGCGCCCGCCATGACCGCGATGGTGGCGGGCGATACCCAGTTCACCGCGATGTCGACCTTGCTGTCGCTGCCGCAGATCGAGGCCGGCGCGCTGCGGGCGATCGCGACCGGCAGCCTCACGCGCGAGGCCCAGTTCCCCGATCTGCCGACAGTGGCCGAGCAGGGCTATCCGGGCTTCGAGGCGATCCAGTGGATCGGCTTGCTCACCACCGCGGGCACGCCCAGGGGGATCATCGAGCGCATCAACACGGAGGTGAACCGCGCGCTGCACGACCGCGACCTGATCGCCAAGTTCGCCCAGCAGGGCCTGGCGCCGGCGGGCGGCAGCAGCGCCGAGTTCGCGCGCACCATCGCGACCGACATCAAGACCTGGACCGAGACCGCGCGCGCCGCCAACATCAAGGCGGAGTGACTACCAGCCGTACGGATTGCGCGGGCTCGGCAGATCGAACGGCCCGGGCAGCGGCGAGTTGTCCCAGCCGACCTTGCCGCCGGTGTTGGTCACCGTGCCCATCGGGAAGTAGTTCGGCGGGAAGGCGTAGTCGGTGAACTTGCGCTCGCCCGGCAGCACCTCGGTGCCGGCATCGAGGAACGAGCGCGGCGCCACCGTGATGCGCGCCCGCGGACGGCCCACGGTCGCGACGCGGTTCGGCTGCGCCGTCACGTAGCGCTTCTTCCTCGTCTGTGCCTCGGCCGGATCGACGGCGAAGGCCGCGACCACGATCACAGCCGCACCCAGACCGACCGCATAAGCTTTCAACCGCATGGCGTCCTCATCGGTGAAATCCAGCCCGAAGCTTTACTCTATCCGCCTTTCAGTTCCCTCAACAGCGCAGGCGGCGGTACGGCCGCCCGCATTCGGGTCTTGGATGTCGATTTCCGGAAGGTGTGACACAATTGCACCAGACGCGGCACTGATTTGGCATATCGGCAATTTCTGATATGAATTTTCCTCCAACGCCGTCGCATTTAGAAAAAACGACCAGGGAAGGACATGCCATGCCGGGCAAGGGCGAGCGCTCGATCGAAGAGCTTTTCAACGACGATCCCGAACGCGCCGACGCCGTGGTGCTCGGCCGCAAACCGGGCCTCGACCGGCGCGGCTTCCTGGGCGGCAGCGGGCTGGTGGCCATGGGGGCGGCGGTCGGCGGCGCCATTCCGTTCGCCGAGCACATGCCGGGCGGGCTCGTCCCGGCGGCGCTGATTCCGGCCGCGATGGCGCAGGGTCAGCCCGGCGCGCCGCCGGGAGCCTCCGCCCCGAAGGGGCCGCAGCACCTGACCTTCCCGGGCAAGAGCGACAAGCTGGTGGTGCTCGGCGAGCGCCCGCTGGTGGCGGAGACGCCCGAGCATCTGCTCGACGACGACACCACGCCGACCGACAAGTTCTTCATCCGCAACAACGGCCCGATCCCGGACGCCGCCAAGGACCCGGAGGCCTGGAAGCTCGTGGTCGACGGCGAGGTCAACCAGAAGCTCGAGCTCACGCTGGCGGAGCTCAAATCGAAGTTCAAGCCGGTGACCCGGCGCCTGGTGCTCGAATGCGGCGGCAACGGCCGCTCCTTCTTCACCCCGCAGGCGCGCGGCAACCAGTGGACCAACGGCGGCGTCGGCTGCGCCGAGTGGACCGGCGTGCGGCTCGCCGACGTGCTCAAGGCCGCCGGCGTGAAGCCGTCGGCGGTGTTCACCGGCCATTACGGCGTCGACCGCAGCCTGGCCGACGGCAGCAAGGACGCGCTGTCGCGCGGGGTGCCGATCAAGAAGGCGCTCGACGTCAACAATCTCATCGTGTTCGCGATGAACGGCCAGCCGCTGCCGAACATTCACGGCGGCCCGCTGCGGCTGATCATCCCGGGCTGGCCCGGCTCGGTGTCGTCGAAATGGCTCACCCGCATCTGGGTGCGCGACAAGGTGCACGACGGCCCCGGCATGGGCGGCACCTCCTATCGGGTCGCCGTCAAGCCGATGGTTCCCGGCGACAAGCCCGACCCGGACAATTTCCGGGATCTCGAATCGATGCCGGTGCGCTCGATCATCACCAGCCCGATGAACGGCACCAGCTTCGGCAAGGACGTGCGCGAGGTGAAGCTGCGCGGCGCCGCCTGGGCCGGCGATTTCACGATACGCCGGGTCGACGTGTCGATCGACTATGGCGCCACCTGGCGGCCCGCAAAGGTGGCGGCGCCGAAGAACCCCTACGATTGGCAGCGCTGGACCGCGACCGTGAAGCTGCCGAGCGAGGGCTATTACGAGATCTGGACGCGCGCGACCGATTCGCGCGGGATCATGCAGCCGCACGTCGCCGGCGACTGGAACCCGCAGGGTTACGGCGCCAATCCGATGCACCGGGTGGCGATCCGCGTGGCGTGATCATGCGGTTGCGCAACGTCATGGCCGCGGCGCTCGCCGCCCTGCTGCTCACGGCGGCGGGCGCCCTTGCGCAATCGCAATCGCCCGCCTTCACGCCCAGCGACGAGACGCCCGAGGATTACCCGGCCGGAGCGGGCCGCGATGAAACCTTCTACGCCTGCACGCCGTGCCACGGCTTTCGGATCGTCGCCCAGCAGGGACAGTCGCGCCGGCAGTGGGACGACACGCTCGACTGGATGAGCAAGCGGCACAACATGCCGGCGCTCGCCGACAAGGACCGCAAGATCGTGCTCGACTATCTGGAGGCGACCTATCCGCCGCGCAACACGCCGCGCGGCTGGCAGAATCCGTTTCAGAACAGGTGACCGCGAACAGACGAGCGATTCGATCATCTCGCCGCGACGCGGCCGCGCAGCTTCGGGTCGCGCTGGCGGCGGCGAGCCAGTCGGCGCGCTTGAGCGTGGCGCCGCGCGGCGGCGGCTTGCGGCCGCAGAACTCGCGCTTGAGCTCGGCCTGCGCGAACAGCTCGGCGAGCTTCGGATCGCTGCCGGCCGCGATCACCGCCAGCCGGTCGAGCGCGCAGGTGACCAGGCGGCCGTCGACGATCTCGTCATCGCCCTTGCAGTACCAGCCGGCGATCTGCAGCCGCGGCTCCTCGAAGCTGCGCGCAAAGCCGAGACAGTGACGCACGCGATCGTCCCGCCGGGCGGCGAAATCCACCACCGCGACCGGTCCGAACTTGCTGTCGAGCGCCGCCGCCGGCTTGGGCGACCTGACGGCGCCCAGGTCCGCCGCCTGCGCGAGTATCTCGCTCACCGGATCGGCGAAGCGCTTGAGCTCGCTGCCGGGACGGTAGATCTCGACCAGCAGCCGCGAGCCGGCGCTCTGCGCGCTCGCCCCAGCTCATCGTGTCCTTGCGTCCGCCACCGGCCGGGTGGCGATGGATCGCATAGGCCGGCTCCGGCTCGCTCGGGAGCTCCGGCAGGAACAGCGCGAAGGCGCGGTGCGGGCGCTCGACTGTGATCCAGCCGCGAGGCGCGAGCGGCTCGACCGCCGCCTCCACCCGCGGCAGCCCGCACATCCGGGCGGCGACGATGCCGAGCACCACGATCGCGCCGATATAGGCGAGCAGGCGGGCGAGCGTCGCGCTCATCTCGTTGCAGAACGCAAGCAGCGTCGGATACATCCCGGCCCTTCCGACTCGTCGTGGTATCGCGACACTTCTCGCTCAGCGGCCTTTCCGCCGCCGTTGACGCCGCATTAGGGTTGCCGCGAAGTTTCGCCGGATGGCTAACAACCGGTTAAGCGCGCGCCGCCCGGGCGGGCAGTGCGCTCGGCCGCCGCCGGCGAACGATTTGAACCAAATCGCGCCGGGAAGGAACCAAGCGAGTAAGAACGGCCGCCGTGCGCCTGGCGCGCGGACCGGTCGGCGTTGAACTCACGGGGCTTTTCGCCTAGAAGCGGCTCCAACACGGGCGCCACCTGCGGCGTCGGCAACCTTATTCGGAGAGTGAACAATGGGTTACAAGGTCGCGGTGGTCGGCGCCACCGGCAATGTGGGCCGCGCGATGCTCGATATTCTGGCCGAGCGCGCCTTTCCGGCCGACGAGGTGGTCGCGCTCGCGTCGCGCCGGAGCCTGGGCACCGAGATCTCGTTCGGCGACCGGACGCTCAAGTGCAAGGCGCTCGACCATTACGATTTCTCCGACGTCGACATCTGCCTGATGTCGGCCGGCTCGGCCGTGTCGAAGGAATGGTCGCCGAAGATCGCCAAGGCGGGCGCGGTGGTGATCGACAATTCGTCGTGCTGGCGCTACGACGCCGACGTCCCGCTGGTCGTGCCGGAGGTCAACGCCGACGCGGTCGCGGGCTTCCGCAAGAAGGGCATCATCGCCAACCCGAACTGCTCGACCGCGCAACTGGTCGTCGCGCTCAAGCCGCTGCACGACCACGCCAAGATCAAGCGCGTGGTGGTCGCCACCTACCAGTCGGTATCGGGCGCCGGCAAGGAGGCGATGGACGAGCTGTTCTCGCAGACCAAGGCGGTCTTCACCATGGACGAGGTGGAGAGCAAGAAGTTCCCCAAGCGCATGGCGTTCAACGTCATCCCGCATATCGACGTGTTCCTGGACGACGGCTTCACCAAGGAAGAGTGGAAGATGGTGGTCGAGACCAAGAAGATCCTCGACCCCAAGATCAAGCTGGTCGCCACCTGCGTGCGGGTGCCGGTGTTCATCGGCCATTCGGAGGCGGTCAACATCGAGTTCGAGAACCCGATCACCGCCGACGAGGCGCGCGAGATCCTGCGCAGCGCGCCGGGCTGCATCGTGATCGACAAGCGCGAGGCCGGCGGCTACGCGACGCCGCACGAGGCGGCGGGCGAGGACGCCACCTATATCAGCCGCATCCGCGAGGACGCGACGGTGGAGAACGGCCTGGTGCTGTGGTGCGTGTCCGACAACCTGCGCAAGGGCGCGGCGCTCAACGCCATCCAGATCGCCGAGTGCCTGCTCAACCGCAATCTCATCCAGGCGAAGAAGAAAGCGGCGTGACGGCGACTTGCGGGCGCACGGCACATTTTTGCGAGAGGCGGGCCCGGTGCCCGCCTCTCGAGCTTTCACGCCCAGATCGCCATCGGCAATCCGAGCGCGTCGCGCTCGGGCGGATCAGGGAATCGGTTGCGCGACGCCTGCATGGATGCGGCGCGCGATCACGGCGCAGGCGAGCGCATCGAGGAGGTCGTCCCTGTCTGCGCCTCTGGGCGGCTCCATGCCCACGATCTTGCGAGGCAGGCCTGCTGTAAATCAAGATACGACGACGTAGCAAGAGACCCGGCTCGTGAAGCCGGCCCTGCTTCTTCTTCGGCTCCGAGAGCGGACCCTCATTAAGTCGACAGAATGCGAGCTCGGGATGGGTTTCAAATACCCTTCGAGTCAGCGAACGGTCGCTTTGCAGTACTGCGTCCACCTCGCGAATCTTGGGAAAGATCGCAAATGCGAAAATCGTGATGCGCCTCGCCGGGTCAGAGGTTGCTTGTGCTATCGCACAAGCGCGTTGATGTGCCGCGTACCGCGCACTGCTATCGGCAAATGGACCAGGCTCGGAGAATACCGCCTGCCGCGACGGGATCGGAAACAGCGACGACCGGCGGGCGCCTAGCAGCGGCCGCACCGCGTTCTCGGCCGCGCGTCCACCGTGGCGCGCGCGCTCGGGCAGCCCGATCGGCATGTCGACGGCGACGACGGCCGGTGCTTCCGGCGCCGCGAGCACGTCGGCGAAGCACGCAGCGACCGCGCACGCTTGCTTCGTCGCCGGCCGGCGAACGAAAGCCACGATCCAGCCGCCGCGACAGGCATCAACGCCGGCGAGCCAAGTGCTGTTCATTGCTGCTTGTCGTCTGCCTGAAAGCCATTCAATCTGGCACGCGCCGTGCAACGCCGCTACGGTGATCGAACTGCGTCTGGGGGCTTCACCATGACCATCCGTCCGCGCCGCAGCGTGCTCTACATGCCGGGATCGAACGCCCGCGCCATCGAGAAGGCCCGCAGCCTGCCGGCCGACGCGGTGATCCTCGACCTCGAGGATTCGGTGGCGCCCGACGCCAAGGACCAGGCGCGCAACCAGGTGGTCGCCGCGGTGACGGCGGGAGGCTTCGGTCCGCGCGAGGTGGTCGTGCGCGTCAACAGCATCGACACGCCCTGGCATGCGGACGACCTGACCGCGGTCGCGCATGCCGCTCCCGACGCGGTCCTGGTGCCGAAGATCTCCACCCCGCAGCAGATCGAGATGCTCGGCCAGCGGCTGCTCGACATGCGCACCGACCATCGCACCCGGCTCTGGGCGATGATCGAGACGCCGATCGCGCTGTTCCATATTCTCGAGCTCGCCGCCACCGCGCGGGATTCGGAAACGCGGCTCGCCGCCTTCGTGATGGGCACCAACGACATCGCCAAGGAGACGCGCGCCCGCATCGTGCCCGGCCGCGCCCCGATGGTCGGCTGGCTGATGGACTGCGTGGCGGCCGCCCATATCTACGGCATCGACATCCTCGACGGCGTCTACAACAATCTCGGCGACGCCGCCGGCTTCGCGCGCGAATGCGAGGAAGCGCGCGACATGGGCTTCGACGGCAAGACCCTCATCCATCCCAACCAGATCGGGCCCTGCAACACGGCGTTCTCGCCGAGCGCCGAGGAGGTCGCGCAGGCGAGGAAGATGATCGCGGCCTTCGACCTGCCGGAGAACAAGGACAAGGGCGTGGTGCAGATCGACGGCCGCATGGTCGAGCGCCTGCATGCCGAGATGGCGCGGCGCACGGTGGCGATCGCCCGCGCGATCGAGGAGCGCGGCCTCGAGGCGCAGCCGGCCTAGGCCGGGCATGCGACCCGAGTCACGTCGCGGTCATTCCGCCAGACACTTGCGTCGGATCAGGTCGTGCGAACCACAAGGTCATGGCACTCGGTCAGATCGGGCGGCTCCCAACGCTCGAGCATGCGTGCAATCGCCTTGCCGGGTACCGGGCTTGCCCGCTCGCTGTTGCGGCGCGAGGCGACGGCCTCGCTGGCCTCGAGATACACGATCGTCACCTTGGCGCGGTACGCCGCAAACAGGTCGATCAGGGGCTTGCGCATATCACGGCTGATGTTGGTGGCATTCCAGATCAGCGGACGTCCCGATCGGAGCGCGGCCCGCGCGCGCTCGCGCGCGGCTGCCACCACGGTGCCTTGCGGTCCGGCCGGATCGACATCGAGCTCCTCGCGCAGATCGTCGAGCGATACCACGTCCGCATCGCCCGCGTTCTCGACGATCCACTCGTCCTTGCCCGACGCCGGCAGCCCGCTCAGCAGCGTGGCCCGCCCCGGCCAGTCATCGTAGGCCTCGTAGTCGGCGGCGCGCTCCGGCTTGCGGAAATAGAGGAACCGGCTGTGCGGCGAGGCGAACCGCTTCGGCTCGGCGAGGCATTGCTCCTGCCGGGCGAGCTCGTGGAACAACGCGATGTTGTCCATGAGGCGACCGGCATCGGGGCAGATGCGCCCCGTGGCGTCGGCGGTCGCGAGGATCGCCAACAGATCGCACCGCGTCTGCAGGCTGATCGCGTGAACTCGCCGCTCCGGCTTGTCGCGCTCGAGCAGATAGAACGGAATCTGGTGATGGGTGACGAGGTGGCAGATCCGTTCGCGCTGTGAGAACGGCACCTCCATGTGCCAGAGAATCTGACGTGCCGCGATCTGACCACGGCGTGAATGATTCGGCGTCGTGACGCGCCCGCCGGCATCGACGCGCGTGCACGCAGGTTTGGCGATGTCGTGAAGGAGCGCCGCCCAGAACACGCTTGCGCGCTCCTGCGGCCCGAGCCGGCCCCAGCGGGGATCTTCGACCAGGGCCTCGCACACCATCCGCGTGTGGATCTGGACGTCGCCCTCGGCGTGGAACACGGGGTCTTGCGGGCAGCCGTCGAGACTGCGGAACCACTCGAAGGCCTCCTCGATCGTCCTCCAGTCGATGGCCGGGCGATCCGGGCTCGGGACAAGGTCGTCGAATAGCGTCATTCGCTGCTCGCAAGCCGGTTCGGAAGGATCGGCCTCGATTGCCAGTGCGAAGCCTGGTCCGCCACCGCGCTCAAGAAGTCGCGGCGGACATATTTGAAGCGCTCGGCGACGGCGCCGTCCTCCTCGACCTTGATATAGAGCCCCTCCATGAGCGTGGACGGGTCGGTCTGGCGCTGGACGAGCGCCGGATCATGCGGAGGCTTGCGGGCAGCCTCGGCGAGGTGATCCCGCCACGCCGGCGTCTTGAAGGCCGACGGTCCGATCAGGGCCGTCAGCGCCGCCGGGCTGACGATAGGCCCGTCATGAAGCACGGGCACGGAAAAGATCGGAAGACCTTCGAGCAGGCGGCGGCGTTCCGGCGTCGCCAGAAAGCGATCCGCTTCGAGATCGAGAGCATCGAACTCCAGGAAGTAGTGCGGCAGCGCGTCATAGAAGATCGTGTGCTTGGCATAGAGCCATTCGCCGTAGATGACGAAGCGATGCCCGATCACCGGCCAAAGCGCGTCCCGCATCGTGGCCGCCCAGCGCTTGAACAGCGCGAAGTGCCGCTCGCGCGGGCCGCCCGTCAGGTAGTGCCCGCGGCTTTGCAGCCGGAGACGGCCGTCGCGATCGAAGCTGATCGCCGCATTCGCGCCGTCGACCTTCTCCTCGACCACGAGGTGGCGGCCGGCGATCTCGGCGAAACCTGCGGTGTCCAAGTCCTCGTCGCCCGGTTGCGGGCGCGAGTCGAGCAGATGCCGGGTCCGCGGGTATTTCCGGATACTGTCCATTCGCGCCAATTTAGATGCCGGCCACGGCGATGATATGATTCAACACATAGGTGATCTTCACCCGGGTCGCGCCCGCGGTCAGCAACAGGGCCTCGAGGCTGTCTCCGGTGAACAGCTGGACATGCTCGGGGTTGTCGTCCGGCTTCGAAGGCACGGACGCAATGACGAAGCGAGAGGCGACACGCATCGCCTCGCGCGCCAGCGCGGCGGGGTCCTGCTGATGCTCGATCACCTCGAGCGCCGTCACCACCTCGAAGGCGCGATCCTCGAAAGGGAGATCGCAGGCGTCCGCGGCCAGCACCCGCAACCGCGCGACGCCGCCCTGCCGCACGGCTTCAAGATGCCTGCGGCGGACGTCATCGCGCTCGACCGCCGTGACCATCAGGCTGGGAAACGCATCGAGCAGCGGCCACAGGAAGACCCCGCGGCCGGTGCCGATGTCGAGGAGATGGGTGGGCGCGATGCCGCGCAGCGTGCCGAGGACCGCGCGTATGCGCGGCAGCCCCATGGTCCGCTTGAAGCGGTGCAGCTTGAGGCCGGCGGCACGGCCGAGCGCCAGCAGCTCGGCGTTGCTTCTGCCGTCTGCCGCGTCGGCCAGGCTGCCGCGCACGTAAGCCGCAGCAAATTCTTCGTACCAGCCGTCCACGCGCTCGTTCCATCCCGGCCCAGAGAGACGGAACGGCTGTTACTTGCGAATTGTGTCCATGTGGGGGGTCGGGGGGTCGGCACGTCCAGGAAGACGCGATTGGGGCCGCGCCGCCTAGCGGCCGTGCCGTCGCGTTGCGCCGTCTGACTGCAGCCTGAGGTGGCCTACCCGATCGTCCACGGTCAATCCCCCCGCATGAGCCAAAGCGGAGGCGACATCACCTCGAAGGCACTCTTGGGGATCTGTTTGGGCTCCACGCTGGCGGCCGTGTGTCGGTCGGCGGGCAAATCGGATGTCAGCGCCGATCCGAACATCGCCACGACAAGGCCTGGCAGGCCGAGCGCCACCACCACAAGCACGAACGCCAAAGCTTCGAGCATGGCCGTTTCTCCTCGAATTCGCCGGGAACCCCCGCACACCGATCGAGAGCAACATGGCCCATGCCCGCGCGGGCCAGTGTGATGTTCATCACAGGATTGCCGTTTATTGCGGCCGTCGTGTCCCGACGTCGTCCGCGTCTTCGCCGGCAGGTCGGGTATTGCGGGATTGGACCGGAACGGCTTATTGAAGCTCACCGGGGCAGGACATCACGGCGGGGAAGCGTGGCGGTCGATTGGTCGCAACTCGTGGTCGGCATGCTCGGCGGCGACAAGCGCGAACAGGAGATCGCCCGCCGCGCGGCGGCCACCGGCGCGCAGGTGCGTGCCCATGGGTTCCCGTGGCCGGAGGCGGGCATTCAAGGCGTCAAGCACCTGAGCGATCCGGCCGCGGTGCTCGAAGGCGCGCGCTTTGCCCTGTTTCCGATCCCCGGCATTGCGGCGAGCGGTGCGCTGTTCGCGCCGGCGGCGCCGGCGCCGATCATCCCCGATCGCGCCATGCTGGCCGGGATGGCGCCGCGCGCGCACATCATCCTCGGTTGGGCCGACAAGAACCTCAAGGCGCATTGCGACGCGCTGTCGATCAAGCTGCACGAATACGAATGGGACCGCAGCCTGATGCTGCAGCGGACCCCCGCCATCATCGAGGGATTGCTCAGGATCGTCATCGAGAATTCCGAGATCACCATCCACGACGCGCAGGCCTGCGTGGTCGGACAGGGCACGATCGGCGCCGTGCTGGCGCGCTATCTGGTCGCGCTCGGCGCGCGCACCCACGTGGCGGCGCGCAATCCCGAGCAGCGCTCGGCCGCCTACGTGGCGGGAGCGACGCCGCACGCGCTCGAGGAGCTGCCCGCGCTGGCGCCGACGCTCGATTTCGTGTTCTCGACGGTGCCCTCGCGCGTGCTCGGCGAAGACGTGCTCGCACGCCTGCCGAAGTCGGCGCTCATCGTCGACCTCGCCGCGCCGCCTGGAGGCGTCGACTTCGACGCCGCCAAGCGGCTCGGACTGCGGGCGATCTGGGGCCGCGGCCTCGGCAGCCGCGCGCCGGTGACGGTCGGCGGCAGCCAATGGGGCGGCATCCGCGAGCGGATCGAAAAAATCCTGCAAGATGATCCTTGAAACGGAGGAGCGACCATGCCGGTTGTGACCGTACAGATGTGGCCGGGACGCACCAAGGCGCAGAAGCGCGCGCTGGTGCGCGCCATCACCGACGCCATGGTGCAGCACGCCGACGCCAAGCCCACCAACCTGCACGTCATCATTCAGGAGGTGCCCCGGGAAGACTGGGCGCTTGCCGGAGTCATGGGCGACGAGAGAAAGGATTGATCATGTCCACCGACACGATGGCTGGCGACACGATGGCCGGCGTCACCGAATACGCCCACATGCTGCTGAAGGTCTCCGACATCAAGCGCTCGGAGCGCTTCTATGTCGATCTGCTCGGCTTCAAGGTGCGGCAAGCCAAGCCGCTGGCCGACGGACGCCCGTTCGTCCCGTTCACGCAGGGGCTCGCGCTCACCAGCGGCGGCCCGGAGAAGTCGCCGCAGATCGACCACATCGCCTTCAAGGCGAAGGACGTCCCCGCGATCGCGGCGCGGCTGAAAAAGGCGAACGTGAAATTCGACCGCGACCTGCACGACGGCCTCTACGGCCTGACGATCTACGTGTTCGACCCCGACGGCAACATGATCGAGCTGTTCGACGAGACCGCCAAGATGCCGTGAGGTACTAGAACCCCCGCGGCCCGAACACCTTGATGCCGAGCTTCTTCTCCAGCGCCCGGCCGAAGCGGTACTTCATCTCCGGCCCCTCGTAGGTCGCGGGCGGCGCGCGCTGGTAGTCGGGCTCGGCTTCGACCCGCAGCCCGATGAAATAGGGGCCGGGCGACGACACGATCTCCGGCATCTTGCGCTCCAGATCGGAAACGTTGTCGATCGTCACCGCGCGCGCGATGCCGGCGCCGCGCGCGATCGCCGCATAGTCGGCGCCGTCCTGGTTGACCATCGGCATGGTCTCGACGGTCTGGTAGCACTGGTTGTCGACCACGAAATGCTTCAGGTTGCGCGGCTGCTGCCCGGCCTCGGTCAGCAGGCAGCCCATGTTCATGCTCAGCGAGCCGTCGCTGTTGAGCACCCAGACCGGCGTTTCCGGAATCGACAGCGCGAGCCCGAGCGCGAAGCTCGCGGCAAAGCCCATGCCGCCGTGCATGTAGAAGCTGTCCTCGCTGCGGGTCTCCGACCACCACTCGTTGGCCGCCATGCCGAGCGCGCACACCACCACGGCGTCGCCGCGGTGCGCGGCCAGCACCTTCATGGCCTCCTTGGTCTTCATGCGTTCTTCACTCCGAGCAGCCGCTTGGTCAGGAACAGCACGAACGGCCGCTTCTGCAACCGGTGCCATTCGTAGGCGTCGGGGATGCGCTCGATCTCGTCGGGCTTGTCGATCACCTGATAGGGATAGTCGTAGGCCTGCAGCAGCGGGATCGTGCGGCGGCCCTGCACCTCCTGGTAGACTTTATGATCGTCGATCGAGCCGCGCCCGCTGACGATGCAGAACACCGGGATGGCGTGGCGCAGGCACAGCGTCGCCATCTCGCCCGTGCAGGTGAGCAGCCCGGTGTTGCCCATGATGGCGACCGAGCGCACGCCGCCGAAGAACGCGCCGGCGCAGATCGCGATCGTCTCGGCCTCGCGGCCGACCGGCACGTGGCGGATCGAGTTGTCCTTCGACACCCGCCGGATCAGCGTGTTGACCCAATCGTCCGGCAGCGTTGCGGCGAGCCGCACGCCGGCTTTGACGAGCTGGGCGTGGATCTGATCGTTGACGTCCATCGGAAGGCCGTTCGGTTTTTCGGAAACGAAATCGTCGTGCGGGGCGTGCGTCGTCGAACGATAGGAGACAGAACTTCCGGTCGTCAAGCAGCGCGCAGTCGTCCACATGCCATCTGCGGATGGGTCGAATACCGACCGTGAATGGCTCGATTGCGACGATCAGCGATTTGCCGGCATGGGATGCGTGCGCCTCACGGCTTGAGGCCGATCTCCTTGAGCGCCTTCGCCCATTGCTCGGTCTCCTGGCGCAGCATCGCGGCAAATTCCTTCGGCGAGTTGGCGACCGCGATCGAGCCGAAGTCCGCCATCCGCTTCTGCACCGTCGCGTCCTTCGCCATCTGCGCCATCACCTCGGCGAGGCGATCGATGATCGGTTGCGGCGTGCCGGCCGGCGCCAGCAGCGCGTTCCACGATTCGATCGGGAACTCGACCAGGCCGAGCTCCACCAAGGTCGGGACGTTGGGCGTGTGCGGGCTGCGCTTTGCGGTGGTGATGGCGAGCGGCCGCACCGTCGCCGCGGCGACCTGGCCGACCGCGTCCGACATGTTGGAGAACGCGAGCTGCACCTCGCCCGACACCACCGCGGTGGTGGCGAGCGCGCCGCCGCGATACGGCACGGTGGTGAGCTTGGCGCCGGTCTTGACGCGGAAGATTCGGCCGAGAAATGCATCAGGCCGCCGGCGCCCGAGGTCCCGTAGCTCAGCCCTCCGGGCTGGCTCTTGCTCAGCGCGACCAGCTCGGCGGCGGTATTGGCGGCGACCTTCGGATTGACGATCAGGATCAGCGGATTGGTGTTGATCAGGCTGATCGGCGCGAGGTCCTTGAGCGGGTCGTAGGGCAGCTTCTCGATCGCCGGCGAGACCGTGATCGGACCGACGCCGCAGACGCACAGCGTGTAGCCGTCGGGCGCCGCCTTGGCGAGCGCGTCGGTGCCGTTGATGCCGCCCGCGCCGGCGCGGTTCTCCACCACCACGGTGGCGTTGAGCGCCCGCTGCATGTAGTCGGCGGTCACCCGGCCGACCACGTCGGTGTTGCCGCCGGCCGCGAACGGCACGATCAGCTTGACGACGCGGTTCGGATAGGCGTCTTGCGCGCTCGCGAGTTGCGGAAGCGCGGTCGCGGCCAGCGCCGCGAGCACGATGACGGCTGTTTTCATCTCGGATGCTCCCTACTCGTCCTACTCGTCGAACACCGCCACCGCGCGGATCGGCGAGCCGGTGCCGCCGCGCCATTTGAGCGGCAGCCCGATGAAGCGGAATTCGCCTTCGCCGATCAGCGTCTCCAGGTTGCACAAGCTTTCGATATGCGTGATGTCGAGCTCCAGGCAGGCCTTGTGGACGAGCGAGTTGACGACGCCGATCGGCCCGGGCCGCATCGAGTCGATGCCGAAATGCACGATCCCCTGCCGCGCCAGCCATTCGGTCGCCGCCACGTTGACCCCGGAATTGTCGGTCGAATAGGCCGCGGTCGGGAAGGTGCGCGCATGATGCCCGGTGCACAGCAGCACCGTGCCGCGCTTCGGGATCGCCACGCCGGTTTTCGCCACCGCCGCCTCCAGGTCCGCGGGCGTGATCTCGGCCTTCGGCGCGATATGCCGCAGATCGAGGCAGATGCCTTTCACGTAGCAGTGCTCGAGCGGGTACTCGTCGATCGGGGTGCCGGTCTTGCCGAAGTGGCGGGGCGCGTCGATATGGGTGCCGCCATGGTCCGGCATCGAGAAGAACATGACGCTGTTGCCTTGCACGTTGCCGGATTCGGCGAAGGCCTCCTCGTGGGTCTTCCAGACGCCGTGGATGATCGGCGGCTGTCCCGGGTAGGTGGGCGTGCGATGATAGAGCTCCCGGCTCAGATCGATGATGCGCATTTTCTCAGTCCTGCCTTGCTCTGACGCGACGGTTCGCCCTTGTAGCAGGCGCGAGCGCGGCAGCGTAGCCCGGCGGCGGGGGATTGAAAGCGTCGCCGAATAGGGGTCCAATCCGCCGCAACCGACCGGGGAGAACGTCATGCGTCGCACAACCACGATCATCACCGCCGCGTTGGCATGGGCCATCGGGATGAATGCACAAGCCGCCGAGCTGCGCGTGCTGACCAGCGGCGCCATCAAGGCCGCCATGGCGGACATCAAGCCGCTGTTCGAGCAGGCGAGCGAGCACAAGCTCATCGTCACCTCCGATACCTCCGGACGGATCGCCAAGCGCATCGCCGAGGGCGAGGAGACCGACCTGATCATCGTCACCAGCGGCGGCATCGACGACCTGATCAAGCAGGGCAAGGTCGTCGCCGGCAGCAAGGCCGTGCTGGCGCGCTCCGGCATCGGCGCGGTGGTGCGCAAGGGCGCGCCCAAGCCCGACATCTCGACGCCCGAGAAGTTCAAGGCGGCGCTGCTCGCCGCCAAGACGGTCGCCTATACCAGCCCGGCGAGCGGCGGCCAGAGCGGCATCTACTTCGCCAAGATGCTGGGCGAGCTCGGCATCGCCGACGAGGTCAACCGCAAGGCCAAGTTCGGGCAGGGCGGCCCGGTCGCCGCCATCGTCGCCGCCGGCGAGGCCGAGCTCGGCATGCAGCAAATCCCCGAGCTGATCAATTTTCCCGGCGTCGACTATGTCGGCCCGCTGCCCGGCAACCTGCAGTTCTTCACGGTGCTCGCGGCCGGCATTGCGGGAAACGGCAAGCAACCGGACGCCGCCGCCGCGCTGATCAGGTTCTTCAGCACGCCGGCCGCGCTCTCGGCGATGAAGAAGAACGGCATGGAGCCCGGGTGAACAACACCCCGCAACGTCAGGACATCCGCTCGGTCGCCCCATGAGACGCACCCTGACCGTCATTCTGGCATCGGACGTGGCGGGGTACAGCCGGCTCGTCGCCGATCGCGAAGAGGAGACCATCGAGCGCTTCCGCCAGGCCGCGACCATCTTCACGGATCTGGTGAAGAAGTATCAAGGCACCGTCTTCAATACGGCGGGCGACGCCATCCTCGCGCAGTTCGACAGCGCGGTCGACGCCACGCGCTGTGCGCTCGACATCCAGGACGCCAACAACGCCAACAACCTTCACGTTGCCGAGCAGCAGAAGCTGCTGTTCCGCATCGGCATCGCCATCGGCGACGTGCTGGTCGCCGAGAACGGCGACCTGCTCGGCGATGCGGTGAATGTCGCGGCCCGGCTGGAAAGCCTGGCCGAGCCGGGCGGCATCTGCATTTCCGATGAGGTTCGGTCCCACGTTCTGAACAAGATCCGCCTCAACGTCGATCGACCTCGGCGACCAGACCCTGCGCAACATTCCGCGCGCCATCCGGGCCTTCAAGCTCGTATCGGGCGACCAGGATTCATCCGGCCGCCGACTGGCGCTGCCGCGCAAGCTTACCGTCGGACGTCCGCGCACCTGGCTGGTCGCCGCGATCGCGGTGCTGGGCGTCATGGGCGTGGCAGCGCTCGCCTGGTACTGGCACCCCTGGTCGCCGAACGTGAACTCCGGCCTCGCCGAGGAGCCGTTCGATCCGTCCAAGATTCCGCTGGTGACCAATCGGGTGCGCCAAAGCCTCGCCAACTACGCGCAAGAGGCGGAGTTCAAGGCGATCGCGATCTCGCGCGAGGGATGGGGCGTCGCGCTGCGCGCCGCCGACGTCGAAAGCGCCAAGCGCGAGGCGCTCGATCGCTGCACGCAGCGCGACCAAAAAGGCTTCTGCCGGATCTACGCGGTCGGCGACCGGGTGATCTGGTCGACCTCCTTGTTTCCGTTGCCGTTCGACGTGCGCGCCGAGCCGTTGGACGACGCCGTTCACGCCCGAGCATGGCGCCCTGATCGGCGGGGCGATCCGGGCACAGCGCATCGAGGCCTACCTGAAGGACAAGGACCACAAGGCGGTCGCCGTCAACGCCGCCGGATTCTGGGTCACCGCCAACCGCTCCAGCCGGCCGGAGGCCGCGAGACTCGCGGCCGAGCGCTGCTCGGATATCCAGCAGGCGCCGTGTCTGGTGATATCGATGGACGGCTTTCTGACCCACCAGCTGCCGCGCTCCTACCGCATCATTGCGCCGTTCACGCTCTCCGGCGAGAGCGAGATGACGCAGGCCGACAAGCAGCGCATCGGGCAAATCTACGGCGGCAAGGACTGGCGCGCGCTCGCGCGAGGCGATTCACGGCAGTGGTATGCGGTCAGCGGGCTGGACTCCGAAACCGCGGCCGCCGAGGAGGCCCTCAAGGCCTGTCGCAAGACCGAGACCGACGTGCACCCTGCACGCGGTCGGCAACTTCCGCGTCGGCGAACGCACCAATTGAACATGGCCAAGCGCCTTGCCGTCGATCATTGCTGCGGTGTGATCATCGACGTGCAGGAGTTTTTCCTGTCGCAGCTCGACAAGCCGCATCGCTCCAAGATCGAGACCCACACCAAGAGCTTTGCCGGCCTGCTCGGCTATCTCCGAATACCGCTCGTCGTCACGCTCGAGCGGCCGGTCGAGCAGAAGGGCACCTCGCCGCGCGCGATCAGCCGGCGCCTGCGCGACAACGATTTGGCGCAGACGTTCGAGAAGGATTTCTTCGACCTGACCAGAGAAAAGAAAATACGGGATCACCTCAAGGCCCTGAGCAAGACCCAGGTCATCGTCGCCGGTTGCGAGACCGATGTCTGCGTCCTGCAGTCCTGCCTCGGGCTGCGGAGCCTCGGCTATGAGGTTTACGTCGTGGAGGAGCTGCTGTTTTCCTCCTCGCCCAATGTCGGCGCGGCGATCGCGCGCATGCAAGGCCGAAGGCGCGATTTTCCTGTCGTACAAGAGCCTCTACTACGAGCTGTTCGAGGCGGTGGGGGGCAGCCGGCATTTCGAGAAGATCGTCGAGCGCTTCGGACCTTTCCCCGACGACCTGTCCGAGCCCACGGGCCAATGACCGCGACCGGACGGCACGGCGGCGGTCACGGGCGCACCCTTCCCTCACGTTGCCCGAGCGCCGGCCCGGTGCCACATTCGGCGCGCGGGTCCCACCTCCCATCCGGCCCACGCCTGCGAAGGAAACAACACCATGAAAGCCGTCTTCATCGAGCAGCATGGCGGGCCGGACGTCTTGCGATACGCCGACTTGCCCGATCCCACGCCGAAGCCGGGCGAGGTGGTGGTCGACGTGCTGGCGGCCAGCGTCAACGGCGCCGACTGGAAGGTGCGCGCCGGCGAGTCGCATCGGCAATCGCAGTTCCCTATATCCTGGGGCGGGATTTCTCCGGGATGGTGGGCGCGCTCGGCGACGGCGTCCGCGATCTGCGCGTCGGCGATCCCGTGTTCGGCGTGCTCGACCTCGGCCAGGACGGCGCCTACGCCGAGAAGATCGCCATCAAGGCCGCCATCGTGACCAAGAAGCCCGACCGCATGTCGCACCCGCAGGCGGCCGCGCTCGCGCTCACCGGTCTCACCGCGCTCAGCGCCATCGAGGAGACGCTCGCGCTGCGATCCGGCGAGACCATCCTGATCCAGGGTGGCGCCGGCGGGGTCGCGAGCTTCGCCATCCAGCTCGCCAAGCATATCGGCGCCCGCGTGATCACCACCGCGAGCGCCGCCAACCACGCCTATCTGCGCGGCCTCGGCGCCGACGAGGTCATCGACTACAACGCGCGCGACTTCACCACGATCGGAGCCGTCTGCGACGCCGTCTTCGACACCGTCGGCGACGACGTGGCGCGAAAGTCCTTTGCGGTGCTCAAGCCGGGCGGCCGCGCCGCCTTCATCGCCTCCGGGCCGCAGGCGCCGGCCCCCGATCGCTCCGACGTCAAGGCGCTGCGGCCGCCGGTCGGTCGCGACCGCCGCCATCTCGATCGCATCGCCGAGCTGTTCCTGGCGGGCGCCATCCGCGCGCCTGAGATCACCCTCTATCCGCCTGTCGGAGGCGGCCGCCGCCCACAAGGTGAGCGAGTCGCGCCACCTGCGCGGCAAGCTCGTCCTGCAGGTTCGTTGAAAAAATAACGCCGCGCCGCTGCGGCGGCGCCCGACCACTCGCGGAGGAAACGCAAATGAAACATCTCGCTCTCGCCACGCTCGGCCTTCTGCTCGTCGCCGGCGGGCATGCATCGGCCGACAGCGCGGTCGCGCCGGGCGGCACCTTGCGGGCCGCCTATCTCGCCAGCAATCCGGCGCAGGCGGTGCAGGATCGCGCCACCGGCGCCATCCGCGGCGCCTCGGCCGATCTCGCGCGCGAGCTCGGCCGGCGCCTCAATATTCCGGTCGAGCTCAAGCCGCTCGTCAACGTGGCGGCGGTGATCGAGGCGGTGAGCGGCGGCCAGGCCGACATCGGCTTCATCGCCTACGAGCCCTCGCGCGCCGCCACCGTCGACTTCTCGCAGACCTACATGCTGGTGCAGCAGAGCTTCCTGGTGCTCGAGGATTCGCCGATCCGCGCCATCGCCGACGTCGACCAGGCGGGCCGCAAGGTCGCCGGCACCCGCGCCGATTCGATCACGCTGTTCATGAAACGCAAGCTCAAGCAGGCGACGCTGGTCGAGCTCGAGAACAACCCGGCCGAGATCAAGCGCCTGCTGACGGGCAAGGAGATCGACGCCTTCGGCGCCAACCGCCAGCGCCTGACCAACCTGATGAAGGAGACGCCGGGCACGCGGCTCCTGCCCGACAGCCTGTTCGGCGTGCCGCAGACCATCATCGTGCTCAAGGGCAAGGCCGACGCGCTCACCGTCATCAACCGCTTCCTCGACGACGCGCGCGCCTCCGGCTTCTTGCGCAGCGCGATCGAGAAGAGCGGCATCATCGGCATCGAGGCCGCGCCCGGCGGCTCGTGGACGCCGTCGGTGCCGGAGTAAGCCATCGGTGGCCGCAGCGAGAGCGGAGGTCTTGGTCCCACGAAACTCCATCGGTGGCCTGTGCGTTATCCCGCTGAACAACCAGGAGAACGCACCATGCCCGAAATCCGCGAGAACAACGGCATCGTCACCCAGATCACCACCGTCAAGCTCCCGCCCGACAACGAGAAAGAGGTGCTCGACCTGATGGAGCGAGCGTGCCCGCTTCATGGCCACGCAACCCGGCTTCGTGTCGGTCAGCCTGCACCGCAGCCAGGACGGCAGCCACGTGGTGAACTACGTCCAGTGGACCAACCGCGAGAAGCTCGCGGCCGCGCACCACTCGCCCGAGTTCCGCAAGAAATGGCCGCGCTTCGGCGAGCTGGCGAAGGAGATCGAGCCCTGCCTCTACGACGTGGTCCACGTCGAGGCGGCGTGACGGGCACTACACGACGTGTCGGCCGCGTGTCCCGGATGCGGTGCAGCGCGAGCGCATGCCGAAAGTTGCGCAGTGTCCTCACTCGAGTGCGCGAGCGGTGCACCGCTGATCCGGGACCGCCACGGACGTAACGGTCCCGGGTCTCGTTCCGCTCGGCCAAGCGGCCTCGCGTCACTCGCCCGGGACGAAAGCATCACGCCCAGGGGCGTGCTGCTTTCGCCTTGTCCTCGAAGCTCGCGATCTTGTCGTCCTTCACCATGGTGAGGCCGATGTCGTCGAGCCCGTTGAGCATGCAATGCTTGCGGTGCGCGTCGATCTCGAACTTGACCACGCCGCCGTCGGGGCCGCGGATCTCCTGCTTCTCGAGGTCGATCGAGAGCGTCGCGTTGGCGCCGCGCTCGGCGTCGTCGAACAGCTTCTCCAGGTCCTCGGGCGAGACCTTGATCGGCAGCACGCCGTTCTTGAAGCAGTTGTTGTAGAAGATGTCGCCGAACGAGGTCGAGATCACGCAGCGGATGCCGAAATCCATCAGCGCCCAGGGCGCGTGCTCGCGCGACGAGCCGCAGCCGAAATTGTCGTCCGCGACCAGGATCTTGGCCTTGCGATAGGCCGGCTTGTTGAGCACGAAATCCGGGTTCTCGCTGCCGTCGTCGCGGTAGCGCTTCTCCGAGAACAGGCCGCTGCCCAGCCCGGTGCGCTTGATGGTCTTGAGGTACTGCTTGGGGATGATCATGTCGGTGTCGACGTTGATCATCTTGAGCGGCGCCGCGACGCCTTCGAGCTTGGTGAACTTGTCCATGAGCGGGTCCTCGAGCCTGCGGAACGCCTTCTCATGACGTCCCGATCCGCGCGCGTCAAGCCCGGCCGGGTTTGGGCACTTTTGGCGCGGCAATCGGCCTGATATATTGCGGGACAGTCATTGATGCCGTGCTAGCAACGGGAGAGAAACGTGACAATGCTGGCCGAGCAGATCAAGACGATGTCGGTCACCAGGCTGCATCCGATCATCGGGGCGGAAATCGGCGGTGTCGATCTCAGCCGTCCGCTGGACGCAGAAACGCTCCGCCAGATCAAGGACGCCTGGCACGAACATACTGTTCTGCTGTTTCGCGATCAGCATCTGTCCGAGGACGACCAGCGCCGGTTCGCGTCCTGTTTCGGCCCGGTCGCCAAGCGGGTGCCGCCGAAGGCGGGCGCAACGGGAGTGGGCGACTCGCCGGACTGGGACGACATGATGCTGGTCAGCGACCAGGTCGATGCCAACGGCAAGCCGCTCGGTACGCTCGGGCACGGCGAGATGTGGTTTCACACCGACAAGTGCTACCACCGGCGTCCGCATCGCGCGTCATTCCTCTACGGCATCGACATCCCGTCCGAGGGCGGCCACACGAAGTTTTCGAGCATGTACGCCGCCTATGACAGATTGTCCGCCGAGTTGCAGCGCCGGCTCGACGGCGTGATGGTGATTCAGGGCCAGCAATACGGCGTCGGCCGCCGGATCGATCTCACGCTCGAGCTCGAAAGCACCCATCACTGCCGGCAGCCGATCTTCGTCACCAATCCCGGCTCCGGCCGCAAGGCGCTCTACGTCGCCAGCCAGAACACCATGTGGATCGAAGGCATGGACCGCGACGAGAGCGAGGCGCTGCTGGAGAAGTTGTTCGGCATCGCCGAGGACCCGGCGATCATCTACGAGCACGTCTGGCGGGTCGGCGACCTCATCATGTGGGACAACTTGGCGTGCCTGCACGCGCGCACCGACTGGCCGGCCGACCAGCGCCGGACGCTGCGCCGCTGCACCGTCGAGGGCGAGCCGCTGTATTAGCGCGCGTACCGGCAAGTGTGCCAAGTCTGCACGTCATCCGGGGCGGCCATCGTCCGCTGCGTCGACAGCAGGGTGCAGTCCCTCTGCCGCCTTGCGGACGCGGACAGCAATTCGCCGCATCGGGCTCCGCGCGAGCCGAACTCGAGCCTCAGGCGGTCTGACGGATGCCGGCTCGTCATCGCATCGGCGACGCGCAGGCGGCTGCGAACCTGCCTGCCGCCGCATGGTCCGGCGCGTCGCTTCGGCAGAACACCATGATGCCGGTTGGGCCGATGCGTGCTTGCGCCGAATTTGCCCGAGCGGAGGCGGCTACAAGGCCGTCAATCACTGTCAGCGTCGTCGAGTCCGGCCGCAACGGCTGACCGGGCAGCGGCGTCGGCCCGTTCTTGGCGGCGCGCGATGCCGTCGGCGGGCATCGCACTCGAGACCGTCATCTGCGCGGCATCGACGTCATCGCGGCCCGCGCATCGACGCGCATGAATCAAGCGATCAGGCGGCGGACGCCATGACAACTCGCCGTCGCCAATCTGCATCTCGACGCAGGCGCTGCCGCGCTGCCGATCGTGTCGGAATCGCGCAGAGCGCAGGCGTATATCGCGGCGGTGCGCCTGATCGTCGGTTCGGCCGGGGGCGGTGCCGATCGACAGCGCGCATCTGATCGCGACACGTGGCTGCGCAGGCGGCTCGGCAATCGATCGTCATCGAAAATCGGCCGGGCGCCAGCAGTACCCTCATGCCGCCCAAGCGATCGTCACTCGTCGACGCGACGGCTACATCGACGTGCTATTGCTCGAGCGTCGCCGCCATGGCGACGCTGCATCACCAGCGTTCGATCCGACCTGCAACGGGATCATCGTGCCGGTGTCTCGGACTCGCCGCCCAACCCCATGGTGCAGGTCGCGCATCGCGTCGAGTGCCCGCCAAGACTCGTCGCCGAGGTGATCGCGCAATGCGTCGACAGCTGGTCGCGAGTCGAGCGGCTCGATACTGCGCAGGCTGGTGCCAAGCCATCCACTCTGAAGGTCGCGTCGCGCTCCGACATGCCAGGCAAGCGTTGTGAAGAGGTGCTGCAATCGGATGCCTCCATGCAGCGACCATGCGGGATCGGCGTGCGATCGCCTGCTGCGGCCAAGCAGGCGATGCTCGAGTTCATGGATCGCCATGGACCGGTCGAGCATCCTCGCCGGCGCTGATAAAGCAGAATCGGCGCGACGCCCAGGACTGGTCCACGTCGCGGCGGTCCGACGCTGTCAAGGCTGAGCATCCGGCGGTTAATGCCCATGATGGTGCCCGGCACCGACCGGCAGCCAGATCGAGCCCGGCGAGCACGAGAAACACCACGCCGGTGCCGATCAGCATGGCGCTCCACAGCAGGTCGAGATTGATCCAGGCCCGGCGCAGCACCGCGAGCCCGACCCAGGCGAAGATCACCCAGGCGATCGCCCCCGCCGCGACCAGCATCGCCAGCGTGTGCACCGTCACCGCCAGGAGCCCGGTCCAGAGCGAGCCGGCGAACGCCGACATGTGGGCGCCGTGCGCGCCGATCGACGCGGCCGCGCCGGCCGGCAGTTCGAGCAGCACCGGCATCACCATCAGGCCGGCGCCATGCGCGGTCGCCATCAGGAACGACCACAGCGTGAGATCGAGGAAGCCGACCTGCATGCCGATACCTGAATTGATGCCGATAGCCGCGCGCCAGGTGGTAGATGCCGAAGGCGATCAGGCAGACGGCGGCGGCGATGCGCAGCAGCGTCAGGTCGATCGCCGGGCGCGCCACGGCGACGACCGCGACCGCGATCGCGATCGCGCGCGGCGTGACCGAGCGCGATCGGCGGCAGCGCCTGGATGACGGCGACGCCGCTGCCGCGCTGCAGCCCGAGCCCGACCGCGAACAGCCAGCCCATCGCCGGGTTGATGCCGTGAAACAGCCCGAGCCCGGCGAGCACCAGCCACGGCCACAGCTGGGCGGACGCGGTCATGGCGACGCCGCAGATGCTGCCGCCGAGCCGCGCAGCGATCTCGGTGCCCACCCTCCCCTGGAGGGGGCAGGGTCGCAAGCCGCCGGAGCGCCTTGCGCGACGGCGGCGAGCGGGGTGGGGTGAATTGGGAGACGGGCACTTGCGGCGCGATCACCCCACCCCGGCTCGCGCGTACGACGCGCTCGCCGACCCTCCCCCTCCAGGGGAGGGTAAACCCGCGGCACGAGCACGGACACGCCGGATGCTTCCAGTCTGGCTGAACACGCTCCGACGTCACGCTCACGGATAGCAGTACGAGTCCGACGAGCAGTCGCCGCCCTGCAGCCGCACCTGGTGCGGCCGGTGGCCCTTCGGCCAGTCGACGAAGAATTTCGGATCGAACGCGATGCCGCCATTGGGTGCGGCGTCGAGCTTGACCATCCAGCCGTCGAAGCCGCCCTCGTAGAACTGCGGATCGATCGCGCCGTAGAGCGAGTTGGTGAAGTAGACGCGCCGCCCGTCGCGGCTGACCTCGACCATCTGCGGGCCGCCGCTGAGCTTGCCGTTCTTGGCGCCCGGATGGCCGGCGCGCGCGACGATGCCGCCGATCCGCACCTTGCCGGTGAGCTTGGGATTGAACGGGTCGGAGACGTCGTATTGCTGCAGGTCGCCGGTGCCCCAGCACGCCACGTAGAGAAAGCGGTCGTCCATCGACAGATCGATGTCGGTGACCAGCGGCGGGCAGGCGCCGAAGCCCTTGAGCACCGGCGGCAGCACGTCGGCGCTCGCCGGCTCGGCCGGGATGCTGATGATCTTCTTCACCGCCCACTTGTCGCCGTCGCGATACCAGGTCCAGATCGACGACGAGAGGTCCTTCAGGCTGATGACGCAGTTCACGAAGCCGTACGCCTTGGTCGGATCGTGCGCGGGGCGCAGCTCGAACACCAGCTGATGCTCCTCGCCGAAGTCGATCTCCTGCAGGTGCTTGCGCTTGGTGAGGTCCCAGAAGTGCAGCTTGCGGCCGTACTTGCTGCCGAGCAGCACTTCCGGCACCAGCCCGTTCTCGAACGTGTCGGGCGTGCCCCATTCGCTGGTCACCATGGTGTCGTGCCCGAGATGCCACCAGGCGTCGTAGGCGAGGTGCTGCGGTCCGCGATCGACCTCCCAGCGCCCGAGCGGCTCGAAGCTCTCGTGATCCATCACGAACACGCCGCCCGGTCCCTTGCCGTCCTTGCTGCCGAGCGCCGCCACGTAGATGCCGCCCGGCCCGCAATGCACGGTGTGCGGGCGCGTATAGCCGGTCTTCTCGGCGATCTCCTGCGGCTCGATCACCTTGACGATCTTCGGATTGCGCGGGTCGGGCTTGGTGTCGAGGATGTAGATGCGCGACGAGCGCAGGCCCGGCACCACCAGATAGCGCCGCTCGACGTGCGGATGCGGCATCTGCGGGCACAGGCACGACGAGCAGGCGTTCCAGCCGAAGTGGTGGAACTCGTCGCCGATACTCGTCGCCGAGACCGTGCCGACGATCTTCGAATAGGACGGCGATGCCGGATCGACGTCGACCACCGCGATCGCGTCGGGTTTCTTGCGCTCGGGATCGAACGCCGCCACGTAGGCGAGCCCTTCGGCCGGCGCCTGCATCGCCATGCGGGGTGATGGATAGAAGGTCGGATCGGGTGTCCAAGTGGCCATGTCGAAATCTCTCCGGTTGCGTTGCCTGACGAGGATTCGCGCAGTCCGTTGTCCGTCGCGTGACGGTCGACGATTGCCCCACCGGACGGGTCCGCATTGGCCCGTCCCGCAGCCCTGCGCCCCGAGGATAGCTCGATTTTCCCGCGAGAAAACCGCCGATTTGAGAAAAGCCGTGTCCCGGGCGCAGCGCCCGTAGCCCGCATGGAGCGAAGCGCAAACGCGGGAACGCTGCCGCGCTACGCGCCAGGGCGCGTCCATTCGACGCTTACGTCACGCTCGCCTCGAGCGTCATCATGTCGTCGTCCGACATCCCGAAATGGTGGCCGATCTCGTGCACCAGCACGTGCGTCACGATGGCGCCGAAGCTCTCGTCGTTCTCGGCCCAGTAGTCGATGATCGGGCGGCGGTAGAGCCAGATCATGTTCGGCATCTGCCCGGACGCGCTCTCGGAGCGAAACGGCAGGCCGACGCCCTGGAACAGGCCGAGCAGGTCGTACTCGGTCTCCGCCCCGAGCGCGTCGAGCACCTCGTCGGTGGGGAAATCCTCGACCCGGATGACCAGCCCCTCGCAGAGCGCGCGGAATTTCTCCGGCAGCCGGCGGAAGGCCTCCTCGGCCATCACCTCGATCTCCTCGAGCGACGGCGCCTTGACGGGCGACCAGGCGAGCGGATCGGACAACGGGCTATCGGCCATGGGCTCGTTGTAGCGCCAACATCTCCGCTGTCATGCCCGCTAAAGCGGGCATCCAGTAATCACCGCCGCTTGCCTCTTCAGTGGCGGATGACAGCCGAGAAGATTGGCCGAACCTAACCGAAAAACGCGCTATGCGCAGTCGGCCAAAGGGCGTTCACGCCCGTTTTTTCGGGAGGCTTTCAGCGTTGACGGCCGCGCCGCGATGGGCGAGCGTAGCGCCGAGGGCGAAGCACACGCAGGGGCCAAGATGATCGAAAAGCCAGCGGTCATGCTCACCGCCGTCGCAGCCGGCCTCGTCGCGCTCGGCCTGGCGGCGGCCGATGATGCGCGCGCGCAAACCGCCGCGGCGGATCGCAATACCGACGCCGCGCTCTCGGCGCGCGCGCAGGCACCGTCGCGGCCGCGCGTGCGGCCGCGCATCCGCGTCACGCCGCTCTATCCGTACCGCGTCACCCCGACCGACTATCCGACCCCGTACGCGATCGAATATCCCGGCCCCGGCGCGGTGCGGCAATGCCGATCGTGGCTGGCGCAGGAATTTCGCCCGAGCGGGCCGGTGATCGTGCCGCGGATGAGCTGCTGGTGGGTGCGGTAACGGCGCGGCGCCCCTGGTGGGCGCCCGAGACAATCCTCGCAGGGCGTCGCCCCTACCAACCGTCGCACCGTCGAGGGCGCCCCTAGGGGCGCCCGTGACAATGCCTCACAGCGCGACCACAGTCGCCCCTCACTTCCACTCGCGCACGTCGACGAAATGTCCGGCGATCGCCGCGGCCGCCGCCATCGCGGGCGACACCAGGTGGGTGCGGCCCTTGTAGCCCTGGCGGCCTTCGAAGTTGCGGTTCGAGGTCGAGGCGCAGCGCTCGCCGGGCTTGAGCTTGTCGGGATTCATCGCCAGGCACATGGAGCAGCCGGGCTCGCGCCATTCGAAGCCGGCGGCGCGGAAGATCTTGTCGAGGCCTTCGGCCTCGGCCTGCTCCTTCACCATGCCGGAGCCGGGCACGATCATGGCCGCGACCTTCGGGTTGACGGTCTTGCCCGCGGCGACGCGCGCGACCTCGCGCAGATCCTCGATGCGGCCGTTGGTGCAGGAGCCGATGAACACGCGGTCGAGCGCGATGTCGGTGATCTTCTCGCCGCCCTCGAGCCCCATGTAGCCCAGCGACGTGACGGCGGCGCGGCGCTTGTTCTCGTCGGCGATCTCGGCCGGCACCGGCACCCGGCCGGTGACCGAGATCACCTGCTCGGGGCTGGTGCCCCAGGTGACCAGCGGCGGCAGCTTGGCGGCATCGAGCCTGATCTCGCGGTCGAAATGGGCGCCCTCGTCGGAGGTGAGCGTCTCCCAGTAGCGCATGGCCTCGTCCCAGGCCTTGCCCTTGGGCGACTTCGGCCGGTCCTTGACGTAGGCGAAGGCCTTCTGGTCGGGCGCGATGAAGCCCGCCTTGGCGCCGGCTTCGACCGACATGTTGCAGACCGTCATGCGGCCTTCCATCGACAGCGCGCGGATCGCCTCGCCGGCATATTCGAGCGCGTAGCCGGTGCCGCCGGCGGTGCCGATCTCGCCGATGATGGCGAGGATGATGTCCTTGGCGGTGACGCCCGGCGGCAGCTTGCCGTCGACCACCGCGCGCATGTTCTTCGACTTCGACTGGATCAGCGTCTGGGTCGCCAGCACGTGCTCGACCTCGGAGGTGCCGATGCCGTAGGCGAGCGCCCCGAAGGCGCCGTGCGTCGCGGTGTGGCTGTCGCCGCAGACCAGCGTGACGCCCGGCAAGGTGAAGCCCTGCTCGGGTCCGATGATGTGGACGATGCCCTGGCGCTTGTCGAACTCGTCGAAATATTCGAGCCCGAACAGCTTGGCGTTTTCCGCCAGGTAGGCGATCTGCGCGGCGCTCTCCGGATCCGGATTGGGCAGCGTGCGATCGGTGGTGGGGACGTTGTGGTCGACCACCAGCAGCGTCTTCTCGGGCGCGCGCACCTTGCGGCCGGCGAGCCGCAAGCCCTCGAACGCCTGCGGGCTCGTCACCTCGTGCACCAGATGGCGGTCGACGTAGATCAGGCAGGTGCCGTCCGGCTGCTCGTCCACCAGGTGGTCGTCCCAGATCTTGTCGTAGAGGGTGCGCGGCTTGGCCATGCCCGAATGCTCCAGAGCTCGCCGTTGGTCGTCGAGGCTATATATGGTTGGCGCAGTTCTTTAGCGCCTGGCGGCGGCGAGGAAAAGGTCACACGCGCGCCGCTCGAGCCGCATCGTGTCCCGGATGCGCGCGGGGCGGCGCACGCGACTGCGCTGCGCCCGGGACGCGCTACTCGGCGGCCTTGGTCGCCGCCGCCTGCGCGCTCGCCGGCCGCGCGATGGTCCTGCTTCTCGGTGATGCGCGCCGACTTGCCGCGACGCCCGCGCAGGTAATAGAGCTTGGCGCGCCGCACCTTGCCGCGGCGCACCACCTTGATCGAATTGATCATCGGCGAATAGAGCGGGAACACGCGCTCGACGCCCTCGCCGTAGGAGATCTTGCGCACCGTGAAGTTCTCGTTGAGGCCCGCGCCCGAGCGGCCGATGCAGACGCCCTCATAGGCCTGCACGCGGCTGCGCTCGCCCTCGACCACCTTGACGTTGACCAGCACCGTGTCGCCGGGCTGGAAATCGGGGATGTCCTTGCCGGCGGAAAGCTTGGCGACCTGCTCTTTTTCGAGCGTTTGAATGAGATTCATGGGAAATTCTCCGTCGGCAGCGCCACGTCGGCAGGCGCGCGGTTTTCATGTGCTTTTTTCGGGTCGGCGAGCTTCTACGATAAAGCGCGGGCCTTGTCACTATGACGGCGTCATTCCGGGGCCGGGCCAGAAGAGCCCGGATCGGAGCCCATAGCGCGCCGTCGACGACGCTATGGCGCAATCCGGAGCCGCGCCCTCGCCGGCATTGCGCTCCGCTGCATGCGGGCTACGGAAGGCACGGGGTCGTCCTTCCTGGACATCGGATCGGCCGGGACGAGGTCCGGCCGGCGCGCCCGGGTCAGCCGCTCGGCCTCGGCGCGCCGCCAGGCCGCGACCTTGGCGTGGTCGCCGGAGGTCAGCACCTCGGGGATCGCCCGGCCCTCCCACAGCTGCGGCCGCGTATAATGCGGGTATTCGAGCAGGCCGTGGGTGAAGCTCTCCTCGGCGCCCGAGGCCTCCTTGCCCATGACCCCGGGGAGGAGCCGGACGCAGGCATCGAGCAGCGCCAAGGCGGCGATCTCGCCGCCCGACAGCACATAGTCGCCGACCGAAACCTCCTCCAGGCTGCGGCCTTCGATCACGCGCTGGTCGACGCCCTCGAAGCGGCCGCACACGATGAGCGCGCCCGGCCCCGCGGCCAGCGCCGCGACCCGCGCCTGCGTCAGCGGAACCCCGCGCGGGCTCATCAGCAGGCGCGGCCGCGCGTCGCCCTCGCCCACGCTGGCGTCGATCGCGCGCGCGACGACGTCGGCGCGCATCACCATGCCGGGGCCGCCGCCGGCCGGCGTGTCGTCGACCGAGCGATGCTTGTCGGTCGCGTGCGCGCGGATGTCGACCGCCTCGAGCGACCACAGGCCGGCCGCGAGCGCCTTGCCGGCGAGGCTCGCGCCGAGCGGCCCCGGAAACATCTCCGGAAAAATCGTCAGCACGGTCGCGCGCCACATGGTCAAGCTCCGGCTGACGGCGTTTCTCGGCAACGCCTGTCCGCAACTCGGCGCGGATGCGCTCGATGATCTTGCCGAGCCTGTTCTCCCCGGTGCCCTCGCGGCCGACGCCCCAGTAATAGTCGTTGGGCGCGCTCTCGGCGATCTCCTCGTCGCCGGTCGCCAGCAGCAGCTCGCGCAGCTCGGCATGCAGCTCGAACTTGCGCCGCACCGCGCGGTACATCACCGCGTCCTTGATCGCATCCCAGTCGGGACGCATCCGGTCGCGGTGCTTGTCGGCCAGATTCTTCGCGATGATCGGTTTCTCGGCCTGGCGGATCCGGCTCTGCAGCTCCGGATCGGTGAATTTCTGCGCCTGGTAATAGTGCTCGGTCGTCGGCCACCGCTTGCCGTCGAGATCGATGGCGAACGGCGCGAAGTTGGAAAACTCGCGGTGCGTTTCGGATTTCGAGAAGAAGCGGATGACCATGGTGCTCCCCGACGGGCCCGCCTGGAACTTGAGCGCGACGAGCATCTGCGACGCGTGCAGGACGAGGAGAAGCGCTACCAGATCGCAAAGGACCTCTCCGACAATCTTACCATCTCTTACAACACCTCAGAAGTTGTCATGGCACGCCTGCATCAGACAACCAATGCCAAGGAACGTATCTATGCTCAGTCCGTCAGCTTCTTCTCGACCAATGACACGGTGTTGACAGCCCTCAAGGCCTCGTTCACCGGAATGTTTGGATTGCACGAATCCACCGCGACATTGAACGCCATGAAGGAGGGCGTTTCGAAGTCGCTCGAAACGCTCTCCGAGATCGGCGGCAAGGTGCAGGAAGAAGCGGTCAAGGCGGGATATGGCCCCACTATACGCGCTGATGCGGTCAAGAAGCTTGTCGACTCCGTAGTGAGCTATCAGGAGCGCGCACAACAGATCATTGACGAAATGCGCAAGCTCTCCACTGCGAACTCCGCCGAGATTCGCGATGCGGTCGAGGACGGCAAGCGCCGGATTGCCAAGCTCGTCGCCGATGGCAAGGCACTCGCACTCTGATGTCGATCACCGAATCAACCGTCGCGGGCGGCAAGCCCACCGCGGCTACACTCGACGACCTCATGCTCGCCATGGATGTGGTCGATACGCTGCGGCATCGCGACCGGCTTGTCGAGCGCGAGCTCAGCGAGGACGTCCGAGACGAGCAGTTGATCGAGCGCCTGCGCGCGCTTTACAAGAGCCAGGGCATTGACGTGCCCGACACGATACTCGCTGACGGCGTGAAGGCGCTAAAGGAGAGCCGCTTCGCCTATACGCCCCCTGGGCCGAGCTTCGCCCGCACGCTGGCGACGATCTGGGTGAAGCGCGGGACCTATGGCAAACTGGCGGCGATCGGCCTCGTGACGCTCGCTGTCCTTGTCGGAGCGTATTATTTCGGCGTCGTGCGGCCGCGCGAGCGTGCGGCCCAATCTGCGCAGGTGGAAATCACGCAGACGCTGCCGCGCCAGCTCGCCGCCGCGCACGGTACCGTGGTAGCTGAAGCGCAGTCCCCGCGGTCCGGCAGCGGGCGGATGCAATCCTGGCCCGGGGACGCGCGGCCCTCGAGCGTGGCAACGTGGTCGACGCCCGCGCGGCAATTGCCGAGCTTGACCAACTCGCGGCCGTGCTGCGGCGCGAATACGTGCTGCGCATCGCCGGCCGGCCGCAGGATCAGACCGGCTTTTTTCGCGAGCATCCGAGTTTCCAAGGGCGAGCTTATTTCATCGTCGTCGATGCGGTTGACACGGACGGCAAGCCGGTTGAGCTGCCCATCCACAACGACGAAACCAACAAAACCGAGACCGTGTCGCGCTTTGCTGTTCGCGTCCCCATCGAAACCTTCGACGCCGTGCGCAATGACAAGGCGAGGAACGGGATTGTACAAAACGCACGCATGGCCGAGAAACGCCGAGGCTTCATCGAGCCCGAGTTCAGAATGCCGGTGCTCGAAGGCCGGATCACGCGTTGGTAAGGACGGCACGCCATGTTTACAGGCCGTGAGGCGCTATCCTCGATTGAACAGGCGATCAGCCGCATCCGCTCGGACGAAAGCCGCCTCGATGCCGCGCTAAGCTCTGCGATCAAAGAAGCGGCGCGCTTCGAGACGGAGGAGGCTGAAGGTTTCCGGGCCCTCGCTCGCGTAAAGCTCGATGCCATTGTTCGCGACCATGTCGTCACCGATCTTGACGCCACCGAGCGACGGGCGCTCGCGATGATCGAAAATCACCGTCGAGAGATGGAAGACCTTGCGCATCGCAGGGACTCGTCGCAAGTCGCGCTCGACCAGGCCGAGGCCACGAAACACGATCGCAACCAAGATCTCGCCAACGCGCTGGAGAGTCTGGACGAACTACGCCATCGCACCGCAGAGCGGCTCAATGCCGCGTCCGACTGGCAAGCGGCAAAGGCGGCGGTTGATGCCGCGGCGAAGATCGCCGAGAACGCGGACCAGAAAGCCTCTCGTGCCGAGGCCGACCTGGCCGCCAAGGGCAAGCCATATGAAGATGATCCTCTGTTCATGTACCTCTGGCGCAAGAAGCACGGACAAGCCGAAGACACGAGCAGTCACTTCGTCCGGTTTTTCGATCGCAAGGTTGCTCGGCTGGTCGGCTACTCGGATGCGCGTGCAAGCTATGCCATGCTCAAGGAAATTCCGTTGCGGCTGCGCGAGCACGCCAAGAACAAGCAGGCCGATGTAGAAACCGCCAAAGGGCGCGTTGCTGAAATCGAGCGCCAAGCTCTCGTCGTTGACGGCGTCGAGTTGATCGAGGCTCGGGTCACGGTCGCTCGAACCGCGATGAAGACCGCCGAGGACGCGGTGATCAAAATCACGGATGAACTTCGGCAGATCGAAGCCCATCGGCAGAAGGCGCTCGAACCCGGCGACGAGGCGGTCTATGGGCGTGCCGTCGACCTCCTCTCGGAGGCGCTGGCGCGGGAGGACATACGCAAGCTCTATCAGGAGGCGCATACGGACGGCAACCAAAGCGGATGACCAAGCCGTCTCGTCGATTACATCGGCGCGCACTGCTCTTGGCAAGGCCGAGAGTGAAATCGCGCAGATGCGCTCTGAAATGCGCGAGACAGCAAGACGCCGCACGGAGCTCGAAGGCGCGCGCGACCGTGCGCGCCACGCTGGCTACGAAGATCCGCGTGGGACCTTCGGCAGCGATGGGAAGGAGATCATCGGAGAGGTCATCGGCGGAATCCTGAAGGGCGTCCTGCAGGGCGGAGCGCTCGATCGTGTCCTGCGCGACAGCCATCGCTCGCCACAAGGCCGATCCGGCCTCGACGTCGATGGCACAGGGAGCGCACCGTCCTGGCCCAGTCCGTGGGGTGAGGGCAGCACGGGCGGCGGCTCCGGCCAAGGCAAGTCCGGCGATAGCGACTCCGATTGGCGCACCGGCGGAAGCTTCTGACGCCAGTGCAGCCCCATGGCCTGCTGTGATTAGCGGACCCGCGATAACCCGCTTAGGTGAGACAGCTACGTAATTCCGGATTTTTGCATCGATTCGGCGCTCTTGGAATTTCCGCGGCGGTGCCGTTCAAGTTCACTCCGCCGGCGGCTGCACGACGATGCGCCCGCCCGCGATATCGACGCTCGGCACGAACGCATCGGTGAACGGCAGCATGATGGTCGTGCCGCCCGACACCGGGCGCAATTCCAGCAGGTCGCCGGCGCCGAAATCGTGCACCGCCACCACGGTCCCGACCTCGACGCCGTCGGCGGTCACCGCGGTCAGCCCGATCAGGTCGGCATGGTAGAATTCATCCGTGCCGGGCGGCGGCAAGCGCTCACGCGGCACGAACAGCCTGATGTTGGTGAGCCGCTCGGCGGCGTTGCGATCGTGCACGCCGCGAAGCCGCGCGACCAGGTGGCCTTTGGCCGGCCGCACCGCCTCGATCTCGAAGCGCGCCGAGCCGTCCTCGGTCTCCAGCGGCCCGTAATCCTTCACCGCCATCGGATCGCCGGTGAACGATCTCAGCTTGACCTCGCCGCGGATGCCGTGCGGGCCGCCGATCTGGGCGATGCAGACGCGCTCGGCCACGCTGCCCATCCGGCGAACGCAGGTATCAGCTCGCCTGCGCGGCAGCCGCCTTGGCCGCCGCAGCTGCCGCCTTGGCGGCGGCTGCCGCCTTCTCGGCCTCCTCGGCCTGCGCCTTGCGCTCCTTGCGCGGGATCGCGCGGGTCGGGTTGTTGCGCTTCGCGCGTGTCATCACGCCGGCTTCGTCGAGGAAGCGCAGCACGCGGTCGGTCGGCAGCGCGCCCTTGGCGAGCCAGGCCTTGACCTTCTCGAGATCGAGCTTGAGGCGCTCGGTCTTTTCCTTCGGCAGCAGCGGATTGAAATAGCCGAGCCGCTCGATGAAGCGGCCGTCGCGCGGCGAGCGGCTGTCGGCGATCACGATGTGATAGACCGGCCGCTTCTTGGTGCCGGCGCGGGCAAGACGGATCTTCAGGGACATTCGGATTCCTTTCGTCGGTTGTTCAATTGAAGCTTGGCGCCTGTAGGGTGGGCAAAGGCGCGCTCTCGCGCGCCGTGCCCACGCGTATGCGGTCCGCTCGGCTGCGCGCTCGAGAACGCGTGGGCACGGCGCTGCGCCATTCGTGGCGCGATCGAGGCTCGGTCCGCGCCTTTGCCCACCCTACGGCGACTGGCGCGTGCCTCACTTCTTCTTCCCCAATCCGAGGAAGCCGCCCAACCCGGGCGGCTTGCCGCCGAGCCCCGGCAACAGCGGCCCGCCGGGAAACTTCGGCGGCAGGCCCGGCATGGTCGGCGGCAAGCCGCCACCAGCAGGCGCACCACCACCAGGCGCGCCACCACCAGGCACACCACCGGGTGCGCCGCCCGGCAGTCCGGGAAATCCACCGGGCATTCCCGGGAAGCCCGCCCGGCATCTTCGCGGCCAACTGCTGCAACTGCTCCGGGCTCGGCATGCCGCCGCCCATGCCGAGCATGTTGGCGAGGCCCGCCATCGGCCCGCGCTTGCCCGAGCCCATCGCCTTCATCATGTCGGCCATGGACCGGTGCATCTTGAGCATGCGGTTGATGTCCTCGACCTTGGTGCCGGAGCCGGCGGCGACGCGCTTCTTGCGGCTCGCCTTGAGCACGTCGGGGTGCTTGCGCTCGCGCGGCGTCATCGAATCGATGATCGCCATCTGGCGCTTGAGCACGCGCTCGTCGAGGTTGGCGGCGGCGAGCTGGTTCTTCATCTTGGCGATGCCCGGCAGCATGCCCATCAGCCCGCTCATGCCGCCCATCTGCTGCATCTGCACCAGTTGCTCGCGCAGATCGGAAAGATCGAACTGGCCCTTGCGCATCTTCTCGGCGGTGCGCGCGGCCTTCTCGGCGTCGATCGTCGCCGCCGCCCGCTCGACCAGCGTGATGATGTCGCCCATGCCGAGAATGCGGTCGGCGATGCGCTGCGGATGGAAATCCTCGAGCGCGTCCATGCGCTCGCCGACGCCGAGCAGCTTGATCGGCTTGCCGGTGACGGCGCGCATCGAGAGCGCGGCGCCGCCGCGGCCGTCGCCGTCGACGCGGGTCAGCACGATGCCGGTCAAGCCGACGCGCTGGTCGAACGCGCGCGCGAGGTTGACCGCGTCCTGGCCGGTGAGGGCGTCGGCGACGAGGAGCACCTCGTGCGGATTGGCGACACGCTTGACCTCGGCCGCCTCCGCCATCATCGCCTCGTCGAGCGTGGTGCGGCCGGCGGTGTCGAGCAGCACCACGTCGTAGCCGCCGAGGCGGCCCGCCTGCAGCGCGCGTTGCGCAATCTGCGCCGGCTGCTGGCCCTCGACGATCGGCAGGGTCTCGACCGCGACCTGCTTGCCGAGCACGGCGAGCTGCTCCATGGCGGCCGGGCGGCGCACGTCGAGCGAGGCCATCAGCACCTTGCGGCGCGACTGCTCGGTCAGGCGCTTGGCGATCTTGGCGGCGGTGGTGGTCTTGCCGGAGCCCTGCAGGCCGACCAGCATGATCGGCACCGGCGCCGGCGCGTTGAGGTCGATCGGCTCGCCTTGTGAGCCGAGCATCGCGATCAGCTGGTCGTGCACGATCTTCACGACCATCTGGCCCGGCGTCACCGACTTGATCACCTCGACGCCGACCGCGTGGCCCTTCACCTTGTCGATGAAGGCGCGCGCCACGTCGAGCGCGACGTCGGCTTCGAGCAGCGCCCGGCGCACCTCGCGCAAGGCGGCGTCGACGTCGACCTCGGTCAGCGCGCCGCGCCGCGTCAGGCGATCGAGAATGCTGCCGAGCCTTTCGGACAGACTGTCGAACATCGGTCTTCCTTTGCGGTCTCAGGTGAGACCTGAGACCTACGCAAAACACCTTTACGCCCGAGGGCGCATTGCGCTGTCGGGCGGTGGCCTCCGGCCTCCTGGGCCGGGCGGCGATGGCAACGAACGGCTCTTGGTGAGAGCGCGCGGAACCTATGGTCGGGACCCGCTCAAGTCAAGGCGAGGCCGCCGACCCTGCGGCCGCAAGCCATCTTATCGGCTCATCCGGGTTTCGATAGGCTCGGGTGAAATGGCGAGCGGAACCCCGCTCGAAGCGATGAGCAAGGGTAAAGGACTTGGCGGTCGTGCTGCGACTCATCGTGCTGTTTGCCGGGCTGCTGCTCGCCGCACCCGCGCGCGCCGACGACTACCCCACCCGCGCCATCACGTTGGTGGTGCCCTACCAGGCCGGTGGCGGGCTCGACGTGCTGGCACGCGGCATCGGGCTGCGGCTGGCGGAGCGCCTCGGCAAGCCGGTCGTGATCGAGAACCGCACCGGCGCCGGCACCGTGATCGGCGCCAATTCGGTCGCCAAGGCGGCGCCCGACGGCTACACGATCCTGCTCGGCACCAGCACGCCGTTCGCCATCAACGCGACCCTGCACAAGAACCTGCCCTACGACCCGGCGAAGGATTTCGCCCCGATCGCGCTCATCTCCAACGCGCCGTTTCTGCTGCTGGTCAATCCGTCGCAGCCGGTGCACAGCGTGGCCGACCTGATCAAGCTCGCGAAGTCGAAGCCCGGGCAACTCTCCTACGGATCGGCCGGTCCCGGCTCGCCGCAGCACCTGAGCTTCGAGCTGCTCAAGACCATGACCGGCATCGACGCCCAGCACGTTCCCTATCGCGGCGACGCGCCGGCGCTCACCGATCTCGCCGCCGGGCACATTCCGATGCTGTTCGCGGAGCCGACGCCGGTGCTGCCGCTGCTGCGCGACGGCCGGGTGCGCCCGCTCGGCGTGTCGGCGGGGCGGCGCCTGCCGACGCTGTCCGCCATCCCGACGGTCGCCGAGGCGGGCGTTGCAGGCTTCGACTTCGTCTCCTGGCAGATGATGGTGGCGCCGGCCGGCACGCCGAAGGAGATCCTCGAGCGGCTGCATGCCGAGATCAAGAGCATCCTGGCGCTGCCCGAGATCGGCGCGGAGTTCGCCAAGACCGGGCGCATCGCGGTCGACTATCTGCCGCTCGCCGAGCTCGCGCCGTTCGTGAAGTCCGAGATCGTGCGTCTGGGCAAGGTGGTGGAGCAGGCCGGCATCGCACGGTCGCAGTAGTGTGCACTCGTATCGGTCGTAGCGTCAAACTCGGTCGTTCCCCTCCGCCTTGCGGGGAGGGGTTAGGGGTGAGGGGTTGCTTCGCACGATCTTGCGCGAAACGACTACCCCCGTCCGCCAACCGCTCTCCCGCAAGGGGAGAGGGCGAATTCGCGTGGCACGATGGCACACGTCCCGGAAGACGCAGAGAGGGAGAACCAATGCGAACCACAGCATCGACATTGCTCGTTCTGGCGCTGATCGCCGCGCCTGCCGACCACGCAGCGGCGCAAGAGAAGGCGCAAGACTATCCGAGCCGCCAGGTCACCTTCGTGGTGCCGTTCGCGCCCGGCGGCGGCACCGACATCCTGGGACGGCTGGTCGGCCAGAAACTGACCGAGCGTTTCGGCAAATCGTTCGTGATCGAGAACCGTCCCGGCGCCGGCACCGTGACGGCCGCGGTGCAGGTCGCGAAGAGCGCGCCCGACGGCTACACCATCATGATGGCGACCAGCGGCACCATGGCGATGAACCCGACGCTCTACAAGAAGCTGCCCTATGATCCGGGGAAGGACCTGGTCCTGGCGGCGCTGATCTGCGGCGTGCCGTTCGTGCTGGTGGTCAACCCGGCGCTGCCGGTCAATAGCGTCGCCGACCTGGTCAAGCTCGCCAAGGAACGGCCGCTGAGCTACGGCTCGGGCGGCACCGGCGCCTTCCATCACCTGATGGGCGAATTGCTCAAGAGCACATTCGGCATCCCGGCGGCGCATGTGCCCTATCGCGGCACGCTGCCGGCGCTGAACGACGTCGTCGCCGGCCATATCCAGTTCATGTTCAGCGACATGGCCCCGGCGCTTGCGCTGATCCAGGCCGGCAAGGTGCGCGCGCTCGGCGTGACCACCGCGCAACGCGCCGCCTCGGCGCCCGAGATTCCCCCGCTCGCCGAAGCGGGCGTGCCCGGCTTCGATTGGGCGGCGTGGCAGTCGGTGGCGGCGCCGGGCGGCACGCCGAAGGACATCATCGCCAAGCTCAACGGCGCGGTGAATGCGGCGATCGCCGAGCCCGACGTCACCAGGCAACTGGTCGCCCAGAGCTTCATCCCGATCGGCAAGGGCTCGCCCGAGGAGCTCGATCGCTTCGTGCGCAGCGAGACCGCGCGCTTCGCCAAGGTGGTCGAGCAGGCCGGCGTCGGCGGGGTCGGAGTAGGCTTGCAGGATCAAGTCCGATAGTCGTCCCACGACGGGTCGTTGCCGAAGCGCTCGACCAGGAAATCGATCAAGACCCTGGTCTTGGCCGCCAGGTAGCGATTGGGCGCGTACAGCGCATAGATGCCCAACGACGTCGGCGCGTAGCTCGGGAGCACCTCCCGCAGGCGCTGCGCCTTGATGTCCGCGCCGACGATGAACGTCGGCAGCCGCGTGATGCCGTTGCCCTTGAGCGCCGCCGCGCGCAGGACGTCGCCGTTGTTCGAGCAAAGCCACGAGGTGATCGGCACCACGATGGTCTCGCCGTCGCGGGTCAGCCGCCATCGCTGCATCGTCGTGCTGTGGCCATAGTTGAGGCAGCGATGCCGCGTCAGATCGTCCGGGGTTTGCGGCTCGCCGTGCCGCGCGAGGTAATCCGCCGAGGCCGCGAGCACGCGGCGGGCGGGCGCGAGCTTGCGCGCGATCAGGCTGGAATCCGGCAAGGCGCCGATCCGCACGGTGACGTCGACGCCTTCCTCGAGCGGATCGATGACGCGGTCGTTGAGCATCAGCTCGACCTTGAGGTCCGGGTAGGTGGCGAGGAAATCCGCGATGGCGTCGCCGAGATAGAGCGTCCCGAACGACATCGGAGCATTGACCCGCAGCACACCCCTGGGCTCCTCGTGCAGCCGCGAGACCTGCAGCTCGGTCTCCTCGACGGCCGCGAGGATATCGACGCAGCGCTCGAAGTAGGCGCGTCCGGCTTCGGTCGGGCTGAGCCGCCGCGTCGTCCGGTCGAGCAGCCGGGCGCCGAGCAATTGCTCGAGCTCCATCACGGCCTTGCTGACCGCCGACCGGGTCAAGCCCAGCCGCCGGGCGGCCTCGGCGTAGCTGCCGCTGGCCACCACCTTGGCGAACGCGTTCATCGCGTCGAGCTTGTCCATATTGTATCCAATTCGGAACCAGATTGTGCATTCTAACCCACATATTGAAGCCAATACGGCAACGATACACATTCGGCGGCAGGGATTTCCAACCCAATCGAGGACCACGACATGCTGATCCACCGCAAAGCCGAGGACCGCGGGCAGGCCAAATTGGGCTGGCTCGAGAGCCGCCACACCTTCTCGTTCGGGCACTACCACGACCCCAACCACATGGGGTTCGGTCCGCTGCGCGTCATCAACGACGACCGCGTCGCGCCCGGCGCGGGATTTCCGCCGCATCCGCACAGCAACATGGAGATCATCTCCTATGTGCTGGAAGGCGCGCTCGAGCACCGCGACAGCCTCGGCACCGGGTCGGTCATCAAGCCGGGCGACGTCCAGCGCATGTCGGCCGGCACCGGCATCCGCCACAGCGAGCTCAACGCATCCAAGTCCGAGCCCGTGCACTTTCTGCAAATCTGGATCGTCCCCGAGCAGCAGGGTCTCGCGCCGAGCTACGAGCAGAAATTCTTCGGCGACGACGAGAAGCGCAACGCCTTGCGCCTCGTCGGCTCACGCACGGGACGCGACGGCTCGGTCACGATTTACCGCGACGTGGACCTTTACGCGTCACGGCTCGCCGACGGCGGCACGGTCCGCCACGCGTTGCAATCCGGCCGCGCGGCCTGGCTGCAGGTGGCGCGCGGCACCGTGCGGCTCAACGGCACGCAGCTGCATCCCGGCGACGGCGTCGGCATCGAAACCGCCGGCGCCATCGAGGTGAGCGGCACCTCGGACGACGCGGAGATCCTGCTGTTCGACATCGCCGCATGACCCCACGACCCGAATCCTCGACATCAACCCGCAAAGGAATTCCCATATGAGCAACTATCTCGAGCTCCTGACCCCGCAGAACAGCCAGCTGCTCATCATCGACCAGCAGCCGCAGATGGCGTTCGGCGTGCAGTCGATCGACCGGCAAATGCTCAAGAACAACGTCGTGGCGCTCGCGAAGTCCGCCAAGGTCTTCAAGGTGCCGACCACGATCACGACGGTCGAGACCGAAGGCTTCTCCGGTCACACCTATCCGGAGCTGCTGGCGGTCTTGCCCGAGCACAAGATCCTCGAGCGCACCTCGATGAACTCGTGGGACGACCAGAACGTCCGCGACGCTCGCCGCCACCGGCCGCAAGAAGGTGGTGGTCTCCGGGCTATGGACCGAAGTCTGCAACCTCATGTTCGCGCTCGATGCCATGCGCGAGGGCGGCTACGAGATCTACATGGTGGCCGACGCGTCCGGCGGGACGTCGGTCGACGCCCACAAATACGCCATGGACCGCATGGTGCAGGCGGGCGTCGTGCCGGTGACCTGGCAGCAGGTCCTGCTGGAATGGCAGCGCGACTGGGCGCGCAAGGACACCTACGACGCCATCCTCGACATCGTGAAGGAGCATTCCGGCGCCTACGGCATGGGGGTCGACTACGCCTATACGCTGGTTCACAAGGCGCCCGAGCGCGTGAAGCATGGCGAACGGATCGGCCCCAAGGCGGCGAAGCGATCGTGACCGCGCCCTCATTCACTCCGGCTCGATGCCGGCGTCCTTGGTGACCTTGGCCCACTTCACCACCTCGGCCTTGATGTAGTCGGCGAACACGCCCGGCGTGCCGCCCTGGATCTCGATCCCGGCCGCCGCCAGCTTGGCGCGCACGTCCGCGGCCGCGAGCGCCTTGTTGATCTCGACGTTGAGCTTGCCGGCGACGTCCTTGGGCGTGCCGGCCGGCGCCAGGATGCCGCCCCAGGTGTTGGCGTCGTAGCCCGCGAGGCCGGACTCGGCGATGGTCGGCAGATCGGGCAGCGCGGCCGAGCGCTTCAGCGTGGTGACCGCGATGGCGCGCACCGCGCCGGACTGCACGTGCGGCTGGATCGCCGTGATGGTGTCGAAGATCATCGCGGTGCGGCCGCCGATCAGGTCGGGATGCGCGGCCGAGCTGCCGCGGTAGGGCACGTGCAGCATGGTCGACGCCGGCCATGCCCTTGAACAGCTCGGCCGCCATGTGCAGCGAGCTGCCTTTGCCGCTCGAGGCGAACGAGGCCTTGTCCGGGTTGGCCTTGATCCAGGCGATCAGCTCCTGGACGGTCTTGGCGGGGACCGCCGGATGCACCGCCAGCAGCAACGGCACTACATGCGTGAACACGATCGGCTCGAAGTCGGCGACCGGGTCGAACGGCATCTGCTTGAACAGGTATTTGTTGGTGGCGTGGCTCGAGGCGCAGATCACCAGGGTGTAGCCGTCGGGCGCGCTCTTGGCGACGAAATCGGTGCCGAGATTGTTCGAGGCGCCGGGCTTGTTCTCGATCACCACCGACTGTCCCATCGCGGCGGTGAGCTTGTCGCCGACCAGCCGCGCAATCATGTCGATGGCGCCGCCGGGCGTCGCCGGCACCACGATCTTGATCGAGCGCGTGGGATAGGGCTGCGCCTGCGCGTCGAGCGCGCCCAGTGAAAGGGCGATCGCCGCCGCGATTGCCGTCAAGCCGATTGCCGTGCGCATCACTCGCTCCTGTCCATATCGGTGATTACTAAGTCCTGGTCATCACCCGCTTGGCGACCGGGGCCCATTTGTCGATCTCGCTCGCCACGAACGCGGTGAATTCTTCCGGGCTCATGGCGCGGGTCTCGATGGCGTCACGGTCGAGGCGCTTCCTCACCTCGGGAAGCTCCAGCATCCTGGCGACGGCCGCATTGAGGCGCAGCGTGATGTCGTTCGGCAGGCCGGCCGGTCCCGACAGCGCGAACCAGGACACCGCCGTGAGCTCCTCGTAGCCCTGCTCCTTGAAGGTCGGCAGGTCGGGAAATTCCTTGAGCCGCGCGCTCGACGATACGGCGATCGGCAAGAGCTTGCCGGACCGGATCTGTCCGAGCGCCGAGGTCCAGGTCATGGTGCCGACGTTCACGGTGCCGGCGACCAGATCGATCAGCCCCTGCGAAGCGCCCCTGGTCATGATCTGCTGCACCTTGATGCCGGCCTTCTGGGCGAAGCAATTCCATCAGCAGATGCCCGAGCGTGCCGACGCCGGGCGAGACGTAGTCGATCGGCTGGCCGCGCCGCCCGAGCGCCACCAGGTCGCCGAGCGAGCGCACGCCGAGCGCCGGGTTGACGACGAACACATTGGGCGGGCCGCCCACATAGGCGATATGCGTGAAGTCCTTGATCGGGTCGAAGCCCGGATTGGCGCTGACCGCCGGCGCGATCACGTGGTAGGCGGTGCTCGAGGTGGTGAGCGTGTAGCCGTCGGGCGCCGCCTGCGCGGTGGCGGCGGTCCCGATCAGCCCGCCGGCGCCGGCGCGGTTCTCGACGAAGCAGCGCTCGCGGAAGGTCTCGCTGAAGTGGTCGCAGAGCAGCCGCCCGAACATGTCGGCGGCGCCGCCCGGCGTCGACGGCGCGATGATGCGCACCGGGCGCGTCGGCCAGTCGGCGGCGCTGCAGCGACCGCGCCGGCGCAAACGGCGCCGAGCGCGGCGAGACCAGCGCAACAATCGCGCGTTTCATATGGCCCTCATGACGCATGCCAGCGACGCGATGATGCGGGCTTTGCGCGCGCCCCGCAAGCACCGGTGTGCTAACAACGGCATTGATCGAGGACGGGCACGAACAGCGGCGTCGCCTCCGGAATCAGGAGAAATGACGATGCGGCGCGCGCGTGCATGCTTGTTGTCGCTCGCAATCGCGTTCGTCGGCATGCTCGCGCTCGCGGGCGCGCTGGCGAGCGAAGCGAGCGGCCGCGCGGCAACTCTTCTACAGTGCGCGCGCCGGACGCTCGCCGGAACTGGGCTCGCCGGCGCGCGCCGCTCCGGCGCGCAGCCAGGACTATCCGTCGCGGGCGATCAAGATCATCGTGCCGCTCGCGCCCGGCGGGCTCGCCGACACGCTCGCGCGCATCGTGTCGCAACGGCTGGCCGAGGCGTCGGGCCAGGCGGTCGTGGTCGAGAACCGCCCCGGCGGCGCCGGCGCGGTCGGCGCCGAAGCGGCCGCGCGAGCGCCGGCCGACGGCTACACGCTGTTCATGGGGAGCCTCGCGACCAACGCGGTGATCGCGCATCTCATCCAGGCTCACCTTCGATCCCGCCAGCGACCTCGTTCCGATCACCCACGTCGCGACGTTTCCCAACGTGCTGGTGGTCAATCCCGGCTTGCCGGTGAAGACCGGTGCGGGAGCTGGTGGACTACGCCAAGGCCAATCCGGGCAAGCTGAGCTACGCCTCGCAGGGCAACGCCGCCTCCGGGCACCTGGTCGGGGAGCAGTTCAAGCAGCTCGCCGGCATCGAGATGACCCACGTGCCCTATCGCGGCGCCGCGCCGGCGATCCAAGACGTGATCGCCGGGCCACGTCCAGCTCATGTTCGACAGCGTCACGCTGCAGACGCCGCTGATCAACGACGGCAAGACCCGCGGGCTCGCGGTGCTCACGCCGCAACGGGTCGAGTCGATCCCCGACGTGCCGACCATGGCCGAGGCCGGCTTCGCGCAGATGCAGAGCGGCACCTGGTTCGGCCTGTTCGCGCCCGCCGGGACGCCGAGCGCGGCGATCGACTGGGTCAACGGCGAAGCCAAAAAGGCGTTCGCGCGGCCGGTACGGCAGCGCTACCTCTCGCAAGGCACCTTGCTGCCGCTCGGGAGCCCGGACGAATTCGCCGCGCATATCGCGGCCGAGCGCGACGATGGGGCGAGATCATCCGCAAGGCGAACATCAGGTTGGAGTAGGGCAGCACGGGCGTTTGCACGCGGACGGACAGCTACGGGCCGGATGTTAAGCCGTTGCGGCCATCTCGGTTTTCCGCTTAGCTCACCGCGACGTCGATGCCTCGCCGCATCGACGTTTGCATTGACGGAGGTGCCGCATGGACGCGGATTTGGTGACGGAGCCGGACGCCAAGGTCCTGCTCGAGGGGTCGAGCATCATCGCGGCGATCAAGGCGAGCGGCGTGGAATTCATCCTGTCGGTGCCCGACATCGTGACCAGCGACGGCCTCTTGCGCCCGATCGCGCGCGATCCCGACTTCAAGCTGATCCGCGTCTGCAAGGAGGACGAGTGCATCGGCATCGCGGCGGGCCTCTCCTATTGCGACAAGCGCGCGCTGACCCTGATCCAGCACACCGGCTTCCTCAACTCGATCAACGCCATCCGCGGCGTCGCGGTCGAATACGACATGCCGGTCTGCATGATGGTGGGCCTGTTGCAGCACGATCCCGAATTTCACGCCGCGCAACTCGCCGCGCTACGGCGTGCGCATCGTCGAGCCGATCCTCGACGCGATGGGAATTCCGCACCATCTGATCAACGAGGAGGCCGACGTCGCGAAAATCCGGCCGGCGATCGACGACGCCTACAAGGGCTCGCACCCGGTCGCGCTGCTGATCGGGCGGAGGCCCGCCGCGTCATGATGAAACGAGATCAATGCTTTCAGATCCTGGCCCGGCACGTGACCGACGAGATCGTGGTGGCGACCTACAGCTCGGCGGTCGACTGGCTCAACATCGGCGAGCGGGCGCTCAACTATTTTTCGATCGGCGCGATGGGGCTCGATTCGTCGCATGCGCTCGGACTGGCGCTCGGCCGGCCGGACCGGCGCATCATCTGCCTGCAGGGCGACGGCAGCCTGTTGATGAACCTCGGATGCCTGGTCACCATCGCGGCGGCGGCGCCGAAGAACCTCGTCCACATCGTCTGCCAGAACAACACCTACGAGGCCAACGGCAGCCACCCGATCCCGAACCCCGAGGTGGACTTCGCCGCCATGGCAGCGCTCGGCCGGCTTTCCGCACGTGCACGAGTTCTCCGAGCTGGCCAATTTCGAGCAGCAGGCCGCGCACGTGCTCAGGCAGGACGGCCCGGTGTTCGCGACGTTGCACGTCGAGCCGTCGCAGCCGCTCACCTACGACTACGCCGAATCTGTACGATCCGGCGCGGCGCAAGGCGCTGAAGGCGGAGTTGCAACGGATGTAGGGTGGGCAACGGCGCGATCACAATATTCGGCCTCTCCGCGCGAGAGGCGCAGCGCCGTGCCCACCGTTTGTCGATCACCGCTGCTCGTCCTTGGGCGGTGGGCACGGCGCGGCGCAGTCAAGCTTGCGCAGACTGCGTAAACTTGTCTGCGTGCGCGCCTTTGCCCACCCTACGCAGTTGCGGGCGTCGGCGCTAATTCGCCGCCGCTTCAGGGACCGGCTCCGGCACCACCAGCCGGTAGCCGACGCCGAGCTCGGTCAGCAGGATGCGCGGGCGGTTCGGGTCGGCCTCGATCTTCTGCCGCAGCTTGCGCACGAAGATGCGCAGATAGTGCGTGTCGTGCACGTGCGGCTGGCCCCACACCTCCTTGAGCAGATGCTGGTGCGTCACCACGTTGCCGGCGTGCTGCGCCAGAATCTGCAGCAGCCGGTATTCCTTCGGCGTGAGCGTGACGCGCATGCCGTCGAGCGTCACGGCGCGGCGCGCGAAATCGATCTTCAGCCGGTCGACATTGACCACGCTCTCGGTCGAGGGCCCGCGCGCGGTGGCGGCGCAGCGCGACGCGCGCGCGCGCCAGCAGCTCGGCCATGCCGAACGGCTTGACCACATAGTCGTCGGCGCCGAGCTCGAGCAGGCGCACCTTCTCGGCCTCGTCGCTGCGCACCGAGAGCACGATGACCGGCACGTTCGACCAGGAGCGCAGGCGGGTGAGCACCTCCGCGCCGTCGCGGTCGGGCAGGCGCGAGATCGAGGATCATCAGGTCGAGCGGGCGCAAGGTCGCGCTGCGCAGGCCCTCGGCGGCGTTCGCGGCCTCGTTGACGGTGAAGCCGTCGAGCTCGAAGCCGGCGCGCAGGAAACGCCGGATCTGCGTCTCGTCGTCGATGACGAGCACGACGGGGGGTTGCTCAGTCACGGTTTGCGCCACTCGGGCCGCGCTTGTGCGCCGGAATCGGCAACGCGCAGGATAAGCGTGGAACCACGGTCGACGCCATCGCTCTTCGCGTCAAGACTGCCGCCATTGGCGTGCAGGAACGCCTTGGCGATCCACAGGCCGAGGCCCGAGCCTGAGGTGGCGGCGGCAGGCGCGATCGCCGCGGAAGAAGCGCTCGCCGAGCGCGGCCGAGCTCCTCGCGCGGTGAGCCCGGCGCCGCTGTCGGCCACCGTCACGGCGAGTCATGCCGTTCTCGACCGCGCCGCGATGCGGATCGGCGAGCCGGTCGGGGAATATTTCATCGCGTTCTCGATCACGTGGCCGAGCGCCTGCTCGACCAGGTTCTGGTCCACATAGGCGAGCGGCAGCTCGGCGGCGAGGTCGAGCTTCACCTCGATGGCCGGTGAGCCGCGCGCGGTGGCGCTGCAGCGCCGCATTGACGATGTCGGCGACCTCGACCCATTCAAGCCGCGGCCGCAGCGCGTCGGCGCTGATGCGGGTCGCGTCGAGCAGGTTCTGGATACGGTGTTGAGCCGCTCGGTCTCGTCGCGCACCACGCTGGCGAGCGCATCGAGCTTGGGGTCGGCGGTGACGATGGGCGCGCTGGTCAGCACCGTGGTGGCGCCGAGGATCGAGGCGAGCGGCGTGCGCAGCTCGTGCGACACCGAGCCGATCAGCGCTTCGCGCAGCAGCTCGGTCTCGGAGCGCATCTTGGCGTCGTTGAGCGCGCGCGCGACGTCGAGGCGCTCGAGCGTGGCGGCGGCGTCGGAGAGCACGTCGTCGACCCGCAGCCGGACGTCGGCGATGGCGGCGGCCGGCACGCTGCCGAGATCGATGGCGATGACCCCGAAGTCGGCGGTCTTCTCCGACACGCGGCGGACCAGCCAGATGTTGCCGGTGCCGTCGTCGATCGTGGTGCCGAGCGTCGAGTCGGTCTGCGCGACCTCGGCGCGCACGCGCTCCGGCACCGTGCGCTCGTCCGGCAAGTCGCGATCGTCGCGGGCGGAGGCGGCGCCGAACAGGATCACCTTGCGCCGCACCAGGGTGGCGAGGTGCTCCTCGATCGCGGTGTAGATGTCCTCCGCCGAGGGGGCGGCCGACAGCCGGCGCGAGAAGGCGTAGAGGTAGCTCATCTCGTTCTCGCGCTTGCGGGCGAGCTCGGTCTGCCGCTTCATCGAGTTGGCGAGATGGCTGGTGACCACCGCCACCACCATGAACAGCACCAGGTTGAGAATCTCGGGCGGGCGCGCGAGGTAGTAACTGTAATAGGGCGAGAAGAAGAAATATCCCGACCACAGCACGCCCGCCACCGCCGCCACCAGGGCGGGGAGGAGGCCGAGGTGCCAGCCGGCCAGCAGCACCGGCAGCAGATAGATGACCGAGCCGCGCCGGACTTCCAGATATCGGATCAGCAGAAAGGCCACGAGCGTCGTGGCGGCGACCATCATCAGAGCAATGGCGATGCCGCGCAACTCGCGTCGAACCGCGTCGTTCCTGAGCACCGCTCGTCCTCCTGACGCTCCATGCGCGACGCGCCAGAATAGTACGGCCGGCACCGGTCGGCCACCCGCGCAGCCACCCTTTCGCAAGACGGATGCCTACAAATTGAATTGAGCCAACAGGAGTTTCATCTCGCTTATAGTGCCCCCCTGTTCGAGGCTGGTGCGGTGAATTTGAAGTTCCTATCAGTTCGCGGCAAAATTCGTTTAGGAACTTCAAATTCAACCCGCACTAGAATCACAGAGTTGCTAGTGCTCCTTTGATTCCGAAGTTCGCAATCGAACTCGCCGCGATATGATGCGAACTTCGGAATGGAGCACTGGCCATGCCGGCTCGCGATCGGCTACGCCGACTTGGCGAGCGGCGGCAGGTCGGCGAGCTCGGTCGCGTAGGCCTGGTCCATCCGGGGTGCCAGGCCGTTCCTGGCGAGTGCATCGGCGAAGCGTCTTGCGCACCACCGGCGCTTCGTCGGCGTAGTCGATCTGGTCGCCACCGATGCGCCGGCTGATCCAGGCCTTCGGCACCCCTTGCGCGTTGCGGATCGCCACCACCTCGTGCTTGAGCGCGAGGTAGCGCGCCGGCGTGGTGCCGGTAGTTGAAATGCTGGTGGAACCACATGTTGGGCGGCACGATCAGGGTACCGACCTCCCAGTCGTAACGGCGCGGCTCCTCGCCCTCCGGCCACATCAGCGAATAGCCCTCGCCCGAGAGGATGATCACGTAGGCGCCCGGACCGTGGGCGTGCCCCTTCTTGTAGGTGCCGACCGGGAACTGCGAGATGTGGCTGTTCATCGAGCCCTTGGCCATGCTGAAGCGGATGTGGCCGCCGCCGGCGCCGCGCTCCTTGGCGCTGATCAGCGGCAGGTTGATCGCGTCGGCCACGAAGTTGGTCTGCAGCAGCAGGCCCTTCTGCTCGCCCTTGGCGCTGAAATAGTCGGCCTCGCCGTTGAAGCGGTTCTTGAAGTCGTGCTCGCAGCCGAAGATGAAATCGAGATCCTCGTAGAGATTGAGCACCGGCGGCGCGTTGGTGACCCCGACATAGCGGGCGGCTCCCGGCCCGAGCCGTTGAAATGCTGGTGCCAGGCGTTGAGCGGGATGGCGAACAGCGAGCCCGCCTTCCACTCGAAGGTGATGCGCTTGCCCTCGTTGTTCCAAACTGTGGTCGAGCCGCGGCCGTCGAGGATCAGGATCATCTCCTCGTAGAGCTGGCGATGCGGCGCGAGCTCCTTGCCGGCGGGAATCTCCATCACGTAGCTGTCGTTGGAGATGCGCGAGGCGTCGTGGTTGACGAACACCGCGTTGCCGCCGCGGCGCGCCCACGGCTTGAGCTCGACCGTGCGCAGGTTGCGCACGTAGAGCGCCGGGATGATGTCGAGCCCTTCGCTCCGCACCCAGCGGGTGTAGGGCGTCTCCTTCTCGGCGGCGAATTTCTTTGCCAGCTCTTCCGAGACGACGGCGTCCTTGGCCATGCTTGTTGCTCCTTATTCGGTCAGGCGTGGCGAATAGCGAATAGTTAACGGCCCTCGCTATTAGCTACTCGCTATTCGCCAACTCTGATCATTCGCCACTCTGCTTCCCTGGGAATTGCCACGCATTTGTCCGCCTTCATGCGCAGATAGATTGAATCGCCGGTCGGTGTGCGCAACGACGGATGCGCCTTCGCCAGCAGCACAACATCGCCGACCTTCACGCTGAAATCCAGATAGTTGCCGAGGAAATCCTTGGCCACGACGGTGCCCCAGCTGATGTTGTCGCCCTCGGCCAGCGCGGGCGGCGCTTCCGACAGCTCGATGTCCTCGGGCCGCACCGAGACGGTCACGGCGCCATTCTTGGCGACCCCTTCGCCCGCATGCGCCTTGAGCTCGCCGATCGCCGAGCTGACGATACAGCGGCCATGGCCGTCGTCGAGCGCCGTCACGATGCCGCCGATGAAATTGGTGGTGCCGACGAAATCGGCGACGAACTGGTTGGCCGGCTGCTCGTAGATCTGGCGCGGCGTGCCGATCTGGACGACGTGCCCTTCGTTCATCACCGCGATCTCGTGCGAGAGCGCCAGCGCCTCGCTCTGGTCGTGGGTGACGTAGACGGTGGTGAGGCTCAGGTCGCGCTGCAGGCGCTTGAGCTCGGTGCGCATGCGGTCGCGCAGCTTGGCGTCGAGGTTGGAGAGCGGCTCGTCGAGCAGCAGGAGCTGCGGCTCCATCACCAGCGCGCGCGCCAATGCGAGCCGCTGCTGCTGCCCGCCCGACAGCTTGGTGGCGTCGCGATCGACCAGGTGATCGAGCGCGACCGCGGTGAGCACGCGCACCACCTTCTCGCGGATCTCCTTCCTCGGGAGCTTGCGCACCTCGAGCGGGAAGGCGACGTTCTGGAACACGTTCATGTGCGGCCAGATCGCGTAGGACTGGAACACCATGCCGAAATTGCGCTTGTTGGGCGCGACGAAGATGCCCTTGCCGGACGAATAGACGACACGGCCGCCGACCGCGATCTCGCCGGCGGTCGGCTTCTCGAGCCCGGCGATCGATCGCAACGTCGTGGTCTTGCCGCAGCCCGACGGGCCGAGCAGGGTGAACAGCTTGCCCTCCGGCACCTCGAACGAGACGTTCTGCGCCGCCTTGACGGCGCCGCCGCGCTCGCTGGCGTATTCGGTGTAGAGTGCGCTCACGCTCAGCACGGCCGTCTCCGTGAGATCAGATCACGCTTCCGCAATTCCGAACCGTTTGCCGACGAGCTGGGCCAGCATCACCAGAACGAACAGCGCCACGATCAGCATGACCCCGAGCGCGGACAATTCCACGTATTGGCCATTCTGCCACAGTTCCCAGATCATGATCGACACCACTTCGGTGCCCGGCGAGTAGAGCAGGATCGAGCTCGACAGCTCGCGGATCGAGACGATCACCACGTAGATGAAGCCGGCCAGGAGCCCGGGCTTGAGCAGCGGCAGGATGATGCGGCGGAAGGTCATGCCCCAGGAGGCCCCGCTCAAGGCCGCCGACTCCTCGAGCTCCTTGTGGATCTGCAGCATCGAGGTCGAGCTGTAGCGCATGCCGTACGGCAGGAAGCGCGTCACATAGGCGATGAACATGATCCAGAGCGTGCCGTAGACGCCGATGTCGAGGTAGAGATAGCAGATCATGATCGCCAGCCCGAGCACCAGGCCGGGAAACACCAGCGGCAGCGAGGCGAGATTGTCGAGCAGCCAGCGCCCCGGCATTTTCGTGCGCACCACGATCCATGAGATGACGGCCGAGACCAGCATGATCACGGCGGCGCTGCCGACCGCGAGCACGAGGCTGTTCCAGACCGAGCGCGCGAACTGCGGATAGTCGAGCACCGCGCGGTAGGCGTCGAGGCTCACCCGGCTCAAGGCGTCGAGCGACGGCGCGCTGTAGAACTTCTGCAGCGACGACCACAGCAGGACCAGGAACGGCAGCAGCACGATGACGACGAAATAGAGAATGAAGATCGCCGCCGTGACATAGCGCCAACGGCCGAGATCGATGGTGCGCGGGCGAAAGCCCTTGCCGGTCACGGTGGAAAACCGCGCGCCCTGGCTGGAGAGCCGCGACTGCGCGTAGATGCCGAGCGAGGTGAGCAGCAGCAGGGTCACCGCATAGGCGGCGGCAAGCCCGATCTGGCTCGGATATTGGTGGATCGCCTGATAGATCGACGAGGTGTAGACGTGGATGCCGACCGGCAGGCCGAGCAGCGCCGGCACCTCGAACGATTCGATCGAGCGCACGAACAGGATCAGCAGCGAGCCGAGCGCCGCCGGCCAGGCGAGCTTCAAGGTGATGCGCCACGCGATCTGCGGCACCGAGGCGCCGCTCATCAGCGCGGATTCCTCGAGCGAGGGGTCCATGGAGCGGAACGCCGCGCTCATCAGCAGGAACGCCATCGGCGAATAGTGCAGCCCGTCGACCCAGATCATCCCCGCCATGGTGTAGATGTCGACGAACACCGTGTCGGTGCCGGTGAGCTTCTGCAAGGCGAGATTGATCAGCCCGATCTTCGGGCTCGCCAGCATGATCCACGACACGGTGAACAGAATTCCCGGGATCACCAGCGGGATGATGGCGAGCGCGAAGAACAGCGTCTTGAACGGCGTGTTGGTGCGCTCGTTCATCCAGGCGAGCGCGGTGCCGACGACCAGCGCGAACACCGCCGAGCCGACCGCGAATTGGACGGAGTTGACGAACAGGCGCGCGGTCTCGGACGAGAAATAGGCGGTGCGGAAATTGTCGAGCGTCAGTTGCGCCGGCGCCGCCGCGGTCTGCGGGGTGAGGAAGCTCTGCCATAGCAGGAAGACGAGCGGCACCAGCGCGAGCCAGACGACGAGCGCGACCGGAGCGCCGATCAGCAGGTATTTGGAATCGATCCGCGGCGTGACGTTCGGCGGGCGAGCGAGGCGGCCGACCGTGTCGGTCACCGAGGCGCTCCTCGCGGTGGCGCAATTTCGAGGCTGGCGCCACGGCGTCCCCTCCCCCTCTTGCGGGGGAGGGACAGGGAGGGGGCACACAGAAACGGTGTGCCGTGGTCACCCCCTCCCCACCCCTCCCCCGCAAGCGGGGGAGGGAGCGCACCGCGTTCGCGGCGCGGGCAGTGAACCGATCCCGACACGGTCCTAATCATGGTCGTGGTGACCGTGATGGTGATGATCGTGGTCGTGGTCGATGCCCGTGCGCGTGATCATGCCCGTGCTCGTGATGATGGATGCGCTGGTGCGGGCGGCCGCTGCGCGGGTCCTCGCTGAACAGCAGCGACTTGATCGTCACCGGCACCGTGTAGGACGGCATGCGGATGCGGCCGAGATCGATGTAGTCGAAATCGCGCAGCACGACCCCGTCGATCGCCAGGATCTCGCTCTCGACCAGGAGCTCCTCGCGCAGGATCGCGCCCAAGGTCTGGGCGATGTCGCCGTCGAGCATGACGTAGAGCGGCTTCTTGCGCGCGATGGTGGTGGCGAGGCCGCGGCGGATGCCTTCGGCGAACGCCGAGATGCGCGCATAGGACGGCGCGCCCTGCCAGCGCAAGGCCAGCGCCACCTCGCCTTCGCCTTCGACCAGATCGAACGACGTGAAGTGCGCGCGGATCGCCGCTGCCAACACCGCCGGCTCGATGGTCGCTTCGCACAGATAGGGCGGCTGCAGCACCTGCAGATTACGCCGCGGCAACAGCTCGCCGGGCTTGGAGATGTAGCTGGTATTGCCCGAGAGCTGCACGCTGTACTCCGACGCCCCGAGCGCGGTGGCGCGGATGCATTCGCCGGCCGGCAGCAGCGGCCACGGCAGCGCGCCCTTGTCGATGCGCGCGGCGGATCGCCTGCCCGAGCCGACGCCCCATGTCGCCGAAGTCGCGGTCCTCGCGGCCGTACACGTATTCGCCGACGCCGCCCGAGAACATCACCCCGTCGATGCGGCCGAAATCCGCGATCGGATCGGTCAGGTAGAGATGCTCGACGCGCGGCATGCGGCAGCGCGGCGCGCTGCTGCGTGCAGCGCGGCCACCAACAGGTCCGCCATGCTGTCGGCGACCTTGTCGAGCTGCGCAGGCGAGAGCACGTCGCCGCGCGACCAGTAGAAGCCGGCCTCGCGGGCGTGGAATTTTCCCGCCGGATCGAGCCGCACGATGCGGCCGATGTCGTCGACCACCTGCAGCCGCCCGCCGATATGCAGCGCCGCGGTCGCGGTGACGTTGCCGTTCTCGACCACGCCGAGCTTGGTGGTGCCGCCGCCGATGTCGATGTTGAGGATGCGCTTTTGCTCGTCGTACGACACCCGCGCGGCGCCCGAGCCGTAGGCGGCCAGCATCGACTCCATGTGATGCCCGGCGGTGGCGGTGACGAAATCGCCGCGCTGCTCGGCCAACAGGGAGGCGATCGCCTCGGCATTCTCGCGCCGCAGCGCCTCGCCGGTGAGGATGACGACGCCGGTGTCGATGTCCGCGGGCTTCAGGCCGGCGGCCGCGTAGGCCTGATCGATGATGGCGGCGAGCGCGGCGTCGTCGATGCGCTCGTCGCTCTGATAGGGCGTCAGCGACACCGGCGACTGGTAGAGCGTCTCGCGCGAGACGACGTAGTAGCGGCTGGTGAGGTCCTCGCCGTAGCGGCGCAGATTGATGCGGGAAAAGATGATCTGGGTGCCGGCCGAGCCGATGTCGATGCCGACGCTCACCAGCGTCACATGGTCCTGCACCCAGATCGGGTTGTGCTCGAGCGGCTCGTCCGGGTCGAACTCGAAATGGTCGTGATCGTGATCGGCGTCGCCGTCGTGGTCGTGCACGAAGTCCTGGCCGAGCAGATGGTCGGTCAGCGTATGACCCTTTTTGGTGTCTTGGCGTCGTCGCTATCGGCCATCGAAAGGCGCTCTCTCCTCGCTCCCTTGCTCACTTCCTGGATCGTCCGCAACTTCCCATGCGGTGGCGTCTTATGGCATACCCTGCCCCCTTCCGCACCCATGCAACGGACCAGGTCGTGACCCAGAAAAACCCACAGAACGGAATGTCGGCCGACGCCTACATCGCGCGCCTCGGCGAACGCGGCATCGAATACGTGTTCGCCAATGCGGGCACCGATTTCGCCCCGATCGTCGAGGCGCTCTCGCAGACCAAGGCGAACGGCAGGATTCCGCGGTTCATGACCGTGCCGCACGAGAACGTCGCCATGGCGATGGCGCACGGCTACTACCGCATCTCCGGCAAGCCGGCGGCCGTCATGGTGCACGTCACGGTCGGCACCGCCAACGCGATCAACGGCATCATCAACGCGGCGCGCGACAATATCCCGGTGCTGCTGGCGGCCGGGCGCACGCCGCTCACCGAGACCGGCAGCATTGCGTCGCGCAACCGGCCCATCCATTGGGGCCAGGAGGCCTTCGACCAGGGCGGCATGCTGCGCGAATACGTGAAGTGGGACTACGAGCTGCGCGGCGGCCAGCCGGTCGACGCCGTGGTCGACCGCGCGCTCGACATCGCCATGAGCGAGCCGCGCGGGCCGGTCTATCTGACGCTGCCGCGCGAGGTGCTCAGCGCGCCGGCGGTGGCGTCGCGCCGCGAGACGGTGCGGCCGCTCGGCACGATCGCGCCCGAGCCGGCGCAGGCCGCGATCGAGCAGGCGGCGGCGCTGATCGCCAAGGCCGAGTTCCCGCTGATCGTGACCTCGAGCGTCGGCCGCGTGCCGGCGGCGGTCGAGGCGCTGGCCGCGCTCGCCGATGAGTTCGCGCTGCCGGTGGTGCAGGCCGAGCCGCGCGACATGAACCTGCCGACCGATCATCCCATGCATCTCGGCTACGACGTCGGCGCGCTGCTGGCGAAGGCCGACGTGGTGATGGTGATCGACAGCGTGGTGCCGTGGATGCCGCGCAACATGCAGCCGCGCCAGGACGCCAAGATCATCCACATGTCGGCCGATCCGCTGGAGACCCGCTATCCGTTCCGCGAATTGGAGGCGGATCTGCTGATCACCGGCTCGTCGCTGGCGGGCATGCGCATGCTGCGCGCGACGCTTGGCGAGGCGATGAAAGGCCGCAAGCCGTCGATCGAGAGCCGCCGCAAGACGCTCGCCGCCATGCGCGAGGAGATCGACGCCAAGCGCCGCAAGCTGATCGAGACCGTGAAGGACCAGACCCCGATCCATCCGGCCTGGCTCGCCGCCTGCATCAACCAGGTGAAGTCCGAGGACGCCATCGTCATCAGCGAGCTCGGCGCGCCGCTCCCGATCCTCAACCTCGGCAAGCGGTCGAGCTACATGGGCGCGCTGCTCTCGGGCGGCCTCGGCTTCGGTCTCGGCGCCGGGCTGGGCGCCAAGCTCGCCGCGCCCGAGCGCGAGGTGATCGTCACGGTCGGCGACGGCTCCTACATGTTCGGCAATCCGATCCCCTATCACTTCGTCGGACGCGCCGAGAAGCTGCCGACCTTGACGGTGGTCGCCAACAACCAGTCCTGGCTGGCGGTGCGGCAATCGACGCTCGACGTCTTCCCCGACGGCGCCGCCGCCAAGGCCAACGTGATGGCGCTCACCGAGCTCAGCCCGTCGCCCGACTACGAGAAGGTGATCGAGACCTGCGGCGGCAAGGGCGAGAAGGTCGAGGGCCCGCCGACCTGGTGCCGGCGCTGCGGCGCGGCCTCGACGCGGTGCGCGCCGGCACGCCGGTGACGCTCAACGTGATGACGCAGGCGCGGCGGTAGAGGTGAGGACGCCGAAACGCATCATTGATGCTTATCCCGATCGAGGCGGGGGTGCAGGTGCGAAGGTAGCCGCGCAGGAGCTGCAGTGCGGCTCGCTTGTTCTCGACAGTGAGCTTTACTGCTTGGCTCCGATACCTGTTCTGCTTGTCTACCACCAGGGACTGTACCTTCTGGTGATCGAGCTTCAGAAACCACCTTAAGCTGACTTTGGTGAACGTGCTCGCTGCCAGCCCAAATGCGGCTCCGATGGTCACGATCGAGCTCGCACCAACTCATGCGATATCGATCGCCTCGATCGTGAAGCGCGTGTTCGAAATCTTCTTCGCCGACCGCGTTTCGCTATCGAGCCACGCGAGATAGGCGATCGCATGCTGCCGGTCGATATCGTGTCGATCCCCGCCTGGACGAAACAACGCCCAGTTCGACGATGACGGGTGGCAACGCGCAGCGGGCGGCTTCGGCCCTACCCTCGGTGAGGCCTGCCTGCGCAGCAGATATAGTCGATGTACCGTCAGAAGCGCATCGCGCCGCGAGCTCCGTCCGGTAGAGGTCGGCGCGACGGGTCACGGCGGACTACGCGCCGTGGCACGTCGCCCGTGCTGCGCGACGCGAAGTCGATTGCCCGCACGTTCAGCGCTCCCGGCGACACGATCATCGCGTGCGACCTGTCGACGGCCGCGCCGGCTACTTCGGCAAGTTCTTCATGTAGTCGGTGAGGAACGCGCGCACCTCGGGCCGCACCGTCAGCGCGAGCTGCGCGGTCTTGTCGGTGTCGGGCCCGGCCTCCCATTGCGGCACGAAGCCGAACGCCTTCTCGGCCTCCTCGGCATAGAGCCTGTCGGCGTTGACGCGCGGGATCGCCGCGCGCAGCGCCTCGACCGCGGCCTTCGGCGCGCCCGGCGGCATCACGATCATGCGCTGGATGATCCCGTCGGCGCTGATGATCGCCTTGTAGATGTCCCAGAGCTGGCCGGACGGCATCGTGCCTCTGATCTTCTGATAGAGCTCGTGGAACGGCAGGATCGCCAGGCCCTTGACCGGATGCGGCACCATGAAGCTGCGGCCGTCGTAGCTCGGGTCGTAGAACACCGGGATCACCTGCCCGGTCTTGACCATGCTGGGCTCGATGATGCCGCGATAGCTCGGCGGCGATTCCGCGAAGAAATTGATCTCGCCGCGCTGCAGCGCGAGCCGCGCCGCCGGGCTCGAGCGATAGCCGGTGACGTATTTGTAGCGGGATGCCCAGCATGTCGAAGGCGAGCCGCATGCGGATGTCCTTCGAGGTGTCGACGCTCAGGCCGCCGCCGATCAGGCCCTTCGCCTTGACGATGTCGGTCGCCTCCTTCATGCCGGGCGGCACGTCGGTGCGCACGAAATGCACGGTGGTGCCGGCCTGCGTCGCGACGAACGCGTAGGTCTTGAAGTCGACGCGGAAGCGCTCCGGATCGAGCGCATAGATGAACGCGGTGCCGGTGAAATAGCCCGCCATGGTGCCGTCGCGCGGCGCCACCTCGCCCATGTATTTGGCGCCGACGACGCCGCCGGCGCCGTCCATGTTCTGGATCACGATGTTGGGCGCTCCTTCGATGTGCCGCGCAAGATGCTTGGCGAACATGCGCCCTTCGATGTCGGTCGGACCGCCGGCCGCGAAGTTGATCAGCAGGGTGAGCCGCTTGCCCTTGTAGAACGGATCGTCGGCGTGAGCCTGCGACACGCCGACTGCGGTCGATGGCGGCCGCGCAAAGCCAAAGCGTGATGGCGCGCACGAACGGCATCGCGATCCTCCCTTTGCTTTTTCGTTATTGCGGAAGCTTACTCGGCAAGGCCATGTCGGGGAAGCATTCGCGGTGGTCACTGCCCGGCCCCCGCTTGATCCCGGGCGGGGCATGACAATGCCGAGCGGAGCCGTGGCGACAATGCCGCTGACGCAAAGATGGCGAAAGGAAACGCCGTGCTGGAAAAGGGCCAAGCCCAGAGCTTCAACGCCTACGACCGGCCGCACGACGACCTGCGCGAATTCATCGCGCGGGCCGAGCAGGCCGGCGAGGTGGCGCGCATCAAGGGCGCCGACTGGAAGCTCGAGATGGGCACGCTCGCCGAGATCGTCAATCACGCCCGGCCGGAGCCGCCGGCGATCCTGTTCGAGGACGTGCCCGGCTATCCCGAAGGGCATGCGGCTTCTCTCCGGCGCCACCAACTCGTCGAAGCGGCTGGCGATCACGCTCGGCCTGCCGGTGCCGGGCAATCCGCTCGACGTGGTGCGCGCCTATCGCGACCGCATGAAGACCCACCGGCCGATCCCGCCCAAGACGGTCGCCAAGGGGCCGGTGCTCGAGAACGTCGACCGCGACGACAAGGTCGACGTGCTGAAGTTCCCGGTGCCGTTCCTGCACGAGCTCGACGGCGGCCGCTACATCGGCACCGACGACCTCGTGATCATGCGCGACCCGGAGGAGAACTGGGTCAACGGCGCCACCTATCGGGCGATGGTGCAGGACAAGAACCACGTCTCGCTCTGGATCTCGCCCGGCAAGCACGGCCGTCAGATCCGCGAGAAGTATTTCCGCGCCGGCAAGCCCTGCCCGGTGCTGATCTCCTGCGGGCACGATCCGCTGCTGTTCCTGGCCGGCGGCAACGAGCTGAAATTCGGCCTCTCCGAATACGACTATGCGGGCGGCCACCGCGGCGAGCCGTTCGAGGTGGTGCGCGAGCGAGCTCTACGGCCTGCCGATGCCGGCGCATGCCGAGATCGTGCTCGAAGGCGAGATGGTCGAGGGCCGCACCGCGCGGGAAGGGCCGTTCGGCGAGTTCACCGGCTATTACGCGAGCTCGCCCGAGCGAGCAGCCGGTGGTGCACGTGCGGCGCGTCTATCACCGCAACGATCCGATCCTCTCGATCGCCTCGCCGATGCGGCCGCCGTCGGATTTCTCGTTCAGCAAGTGCGTGATGAAGGCCGGCATGATCTGGGACGAGGTCGAGCGCGCCGGCCTCTCCGGCGTCGCCGGCGTGTGGTGCCACGAGTTCGGCGGCGCCCGCATGTTCAACGTGATCGCCATCAAGCAGGCCTATCCGGGCCATGCGCGCCAGGCCGGCCTGCTGGCGGCCGGCTGCCAGTCGGCCTCGTATTTCGGCCGTTTCGTCGTGGTGGTCGACGAGGACGTCGATCCGACCGACATGTTCGACGTGATGTGGGCGATGTGCACGCGCTGCGACCCGGTCGAGGACATCGAGTTCATCCGCCGCGCCTGGAGCGCGCCGCTCGATCCGCTCCTCGACAAGGCGAGCTCGACCAACTCGCGCGCCGTGATCGACGCCTGCCGGCCGTTCGAGCGGCTGCAAGGATTTCCCGATCGTGGCGCGCGCCAGCCCCGAGCTGCGGCGCAAGGTCGAGGACAAATTCGCCGACATCCTCGGCAAGATCGGCTGTGGCTGAGCGTAGCGAGTAGCGAATAGCGAATAGGGATTCGCTCAACTCGCTGCTCGCCATTCCTATTCGCTATTCGCTATTCGCTACTCGCTCCAAACAGGAGAACACGACCATGCCGGATACACTCGCCGAGCTGCGCGTCGAATTGGCGCGCGCCAACCGCATCCTCGCCAATGAGGGCATCATCGACGCCTTCGGGCATATCAGCGTGCGCCATCCCGACAATCCGCAGCGCTATTTCATCTCCCGGCATCGCGCCTCGGAGCTGGTCGAGCCGGCCGACGTCCTGGAGATGACGCTCGATTCCGTGCCGGTCGTGCCGACCAGCGTGCGGCTCTACAGCGAGATGGTGATCCACGGCGAAATCTACAAAGCGCGGCCGGACGTGCAACTCGGTGTGCCACCACCACGCCATGGCGGTGCTGCCGTTCTGCGCCACCGGCGTGGAGCTCGTGCCGCTGTTCCATCTCGGCGGCACGCTCGGCGGCAAGGTGCCGTTCTGGGACAGCCGCGACGAGTTCGGCGACACCAGCCTCCTGGTGCGCACGCCCGAGGAAGGCGCCTCGCTGGCGCGCGCGCTCGGGCCGCATTTCATGGTGCTGCTGCGCCGCCATGGCGCGACGGTCGTCGGCAAGACCATGCGGGAATGCGTGTTCCGCTCGATCTACACCACGCATAACGCCGAGCTGCAGCTGCGCGCGATGGCGATCGGAACGCCGGGACCGCTCAGCCCCGGCGAGACCGAGAAGACCGGCGGCCACAATATGGGCACGCGCGGCATCGAGCGGGCCTGGGAATATTGGAGCGTGCGCCTGCAGAAGGCCGAGGCCACGTGGGCGGCGAGCGGCCTGCCGATGGTCACCGGCAAGGCCGCCGCGGCACGCCCGCGCGCGGCCGCCGGCAAACGCGCGAAGCCCGCGCCGGCACGCGCCAAGGCGAAGGCGCGCAAGCGGCGGTGACCCTGACTGTCGTCCCCGCGAAAGCGGGGACCCATCGAGCAACACGTTCGGCGGCACGATTGGCCGCGGCGAAAGCGGGGACCAGTCGGGCAATACGTTCCGGGGCAGCATCGGTACCCGCTTTCGCGGGGACGACAGCTGAGCTGCGGTTACGTCGGCTTTACTCCGTTGTTCCGCCTGCCGAAACGCGGCTTGCGCCGGCCCGGTCGACGTTGCGCCAAGTTGTGTTATCCCGTAATGACAGCGACACAACACGGTTGCATGAAAGCCCGCCTGCGATGCGGGCATCGCGGCTTGCCTGCACGCAGCCGTTCGAGGGAGCGCCGAAATGACGGGCATGTACGAGCAGACGCGGCCGGGCCTGGGGCACAACCAGCCCGACGAATATGCCGAGGAGAAGAAGCATCAGAAGTGGGAGCGCTGGGCCAAGAAGCGAACCTTCGTGCGCGCGCTCGAAGGCACCTACAGCCACCTCTACAAGGCGCTGCTCGAGGAGAAGCGCGTCTACCCGTCGAACGAGGTGCCCTGGAAGGGCGGTCCCGGCCAGTTCGGCAAGAGCGTGATCAGCCCGCAGGCGACCTCCATCATCCAGTCGCTCGAGTCGCATATCGAGGCTTACGCCCCGGGCGCCTTCGGGCAGAAGCACGGCCACCTCAACAGCGCGGTGTTCTACGTGCTCAAGGGCCACGGCCACGACGTCCATGACGGCCGCCACATCAAGTGGGAGGCGGGCGACGTGATGATCGTCGAGAACGGCTGCGTGCATCAGCACTTCAACGACGACCCCGAGAACGAGACCATCCTGCTGGTGTTCAAGGCGAAGCCGCTGTTCCTGTTCATGCACCTCCTGTTCCAGAAGATCGTCGAATGGCCGCCGGACAAGCTGCCGCCCGGCCAGGACGATTACAAACCACCGGCGGACATCTGAGCGGAGGAGCGCCCCATGGCATTCGAGGACAAGGCGCACGCGCTTTCCGGATCGAGCACCTGCACCTTCCACGCCGACGCCATCGCGGCATCGGAGGAATTCCGCAAGAGCTACGAGAGCCGTCTCAACGTGGTCAAGGCCGTGGACATGCCGTGGGAACGCTCGCCCGACGGCCTGATCAAGCATCTCGTCCACCACAAGCTCAACACGCGCGAATGCTGCGTCGAGGCCTATATGCAGTTCCTCAAGCCGGGCGAGCGCTCCGGCAAGCACCGGCACATGTGGGAGGAGCTGATCTTCGTGGTCGAAGGCTCCGGCTACGACCTGCATTGGGACATGAAGTTCGACTGCCTCGACGCGTTCAAATGGGAATGGGCGGAGGAGCCGCGCAAGTTCGAATGGAAGCGCGGCGACTACGTCTACATCCCGCCGTTCACCACCCACCAGCATTTCGCCGACCGAGGACGCGCGGCTGATCATGATGAGCAACCGCATCGTCAAGGAGATGGGCTTCGACTGGTTCGATCAGGTGGAGAAGGCGCCGGGGTTTTGACTCTGTCGTAACAACAAGAACGTAGTTCCAGGGAGGAACGACATGCGACTTGGGACGGTGGGGCGCGGCATCGCGACCGCGGTCCTGGCGCTTGCGCCGATCGGCGTCAGCTCGATCGCCGGCCATGCGCAGAGCCCGGCGGACTTCTACAAGGGCCGCAACGTCGAGCTCTACATCGGCTACAGCGTCGGCGGCGCCTATGATCTCTATGCGCGCGTGCTCGCGCGCCACATCGGCAGGCACATTCCGGGCAATCCGACCATCGTCACCAAGAACATGGAGGGCGCCGGCAGCCTGCGGCTGGCCAACTGGCTGTACAATGTGGGCGCCAAGGACGGCACCGTGCTCGGCATCATCGGGCGCGGCACCGGGTTCGACCCGATGCTCGGCTCCAAGGCCGCCCAGTTCCAGGCCGACAAGTTCACCTGGGTGGGCAGCGCCAACAACGAGGTCAGCATCTGCGTCGCCTGGAAGGGCAGCGGGATCGGAAAGTTCGAGGACACGCTCAGCAAGGAGCTGATCGTCGGCGGCACCGGCGCGGCGGCCGACACCGATCAGTTCCCGCGCATCCTCAACGGCGTGCTCGGCACCAAGTTCAAGATCGTGTCCGGCTACCCGGGCGGCAACGACATCACGCATGGCGATGGAGCGCGGCGAGGTGAAGGGACGCTGCGGCTGGTCGTGGTCGAGCGTCGTGGCCACGCACAAGCGGTGGGTCGACGACAAGACCATCACCGTGCTCGTGCAACTGTCGCTCGCCAAGCACCCCGACCTGCCGGATATTCCGCTGGTCATGGATTTCGCCAAGACCGACGAGCAGAAGCTGATCTTCAAGCTGATCTTCGCACGGCAGGTGATGGGACGGCCGTTCGTGGCGCCGCCCGGAATACCGAAGGACCGCGCCGACGCGCTGCGCAAGGCGTTCGACGACACCATGAAGGATCCCGAGTTCCTCGCCGACGCCGTCAGGATGCAGCTCGAGATCACCCCGGTCTCCGGCGCGGAGGTCGAGCGGCTGGTGGCCGAGCTCTACCAGACCCCCAAGGCAGTCGCCGACAAGGCGGCGGATTTCATCCGCAGCAAATAGAAACTCGGTGTCCCGGGCTGCAGCGTCAGCGTGCAGTCGTACGGGCGTGTACGCCCTGATGGCTTCGCGCTGCACGCATCCGGGACACGAAAGGTTGGATAATCCATGTCGAAGAAGAGCAGAGCCAGAACTACCGCGGCTGGCAGTCGGACGTCATCGTCGACCTGATCAAGCGATACGGCTTCCCCCATATCACGCTCAATCCGGGCGCGAGCTTCCGCGGCCTGCACAACTCGCTGGTCAATTACGGCGGCAACGAGCCGCCGATGATGCTCTGCCAGCACGAGGAGATCGCCGTGCAGATCGCGCACGGCTACGCCAAGGTCACCGGCAAGCCGATGGCGGTGATCCTGCACAACCTGGTCGGGCTGCTGCACGCCTGCATGGCGATCTACTACGCCTATATCGACCGGGTGCCGATCTTCATCATCGGCGCCACCGGACCGATGGACGAGGCCAAGCGCCGGCCGCATATCGACTGGACCCATTCGGCGCTGGTGCAGGGCAACGCCGTTCGCGACTACGTGAAGTGGGACTACCAGCCGACCTCGATCGAGGGCGTGCCGGAGAGCTTCGCGCGCGCCTATTCGGTGATGACGACCGAGCCGCAGGGCCCGGTCTACATGTGCTACGACGCCGCGCTGCAGGAGGAGCCGCTGGCGCGGCCGGTGCCGCTGCCGCCCGTGCACGCGGTCGCGACCCCCGCCGCCATGGCGCCCGATCCGCGCGCGATCGCGGCGATCGCCGACAAGCTCATCGCCGCCGAGCATCCGATGCTGCTCGCCGAGTATGCCGGACGGCGCGCCGGCGGCTTCGAGAGCATCGTCGAGCTGGCCGAGACTGACCGGCGCGGCCGTCTGGGACGTCAACAACGCGCTCAACTTTCCCAACAAGCATCCCTTGTGCCTGAGCATGGACAAGGAGTCGCTGCGGCACACCGATCTCATCGTCGGGCTCGACGTCAACGACTGGGAGAAGCAGCTCACCGAGCTCAACAACGCCAAGCGCACGCGCGAGCAGATCACGCCGCCGTCGTGCGATTTCGTCGAGATCGGCTTCGGCGAGATCAACATCAGCAAGTGGGCCTTCGATTATTGCCGCATGCAGCCGTGCTCGATCCGCGCGCTCGGCGACACCGCGCTCGGGATTCCTGCGCTCACCCGCGCCTGCCGCGAGCGCATCGCCGGCGACGCCAAGCTCCAGTCGCGCATCGCCGAGCGCAAGGCCGCGATCGGCAAGCGCCACGACGCCGTGTGGGCCAAATGGCAGGAGGAGGCGCGCAAGAGCTGGGATGCCTCGCCGATCACCTTCTCGCGGCTGGCGCTCGAGGTCTGGGAGGTGATCAAGGACGAGGACTGGGTGCTCTCCGCCAACAATCTCAAGCAGCAGGTGCGCAAGCTGTGGGATTTCGACAAGCCCTACCGGCATCCGGGGGTCGAGCTCGGCACCTCGACCCAGATCGGCATCTCGCTCGGGGTGGCGCTCGCCCACAAGGGCACAGGCCGCATCGTGGTCGACATCCAGCCCGACGGCGACCTGATGTTCGACGCCGGCGCGCTCTGGGTCGCCGCCAAGTACCAAATCCCGATGCTGGTGGTGATGCACAACAACCGCGCCTACTACAACGACTGGGAGCATCAGATCCGCATGGCCAAGCTGCGCGGCACCGACGAGGCCAAGGCCCATATCGGCATGGACCTGTTCGGGCCGGAGCCGGACTTCGGCGCGCTGGCGCGGTCGATGGGCTGCTACGGCGAAGGCCCGATCGACAAGCCGCAGGACGTCGCGTCCGGCGCTGCTGCGCGCGATCGCCGAGGTCAAGAAGGGCCGGCTGGCGCTGGTCGACACGATCACGCAGCACCGGTGACTTGTAGGTTGGGTCGAGCTTCGCGAGACCCAACATGCGACGTCTGTGCTCGGATCGTTGGGTCTCGCATAGCCCGTCGAAGACGGGCGTGAACGCCCTGGACGAGCTCGACCCAACCTACGACCATCCGAAAAACAACGCCCCACCGGCGAGCGCCGGCAGGGCGAAAATCTCGTTCGACGCAAGTGCGGCGATCGTCAGATCGCCATCTTCAAGTCCTTGGCGGCGCGGAACGCGACCTTCTTGCTGGCCTTGATCTTGATGGCCTCGCCGGTCGCGGGATTGCGGCCCATGCGGGCGGCGCGCTTGCGCACCTGCAGGATGCCCAGGCCGGCGATCCGGATGCGCTCGCCCTTCTTGAGGTGCTTGGTGATCAGCCCGACCAGGTCGCCCAACAGGGCTTCCCCGGCGCGCTTGGTGAGCTGGTGATCCTCAGCGAGGGTTGCGGCGAGATGCTTGATGGTGACGGGGCGGCTCGGTTTGGCCGCGGCCTTGGGTGCCATGATGAATTGCCCTCTTCAGCAGCGCGAAAATGCGCTGCTTCAGGTGAGATATGATTCGGGGCCGAAAATAAAGGGCTTAGGCGGGCTCCAGGCCCACTTTCTTGATGATGGGCAGCGCCGGTTCGGACGAGAGAAACCTCACCAGCGCGGCCGCGGCGGCGCGCTCCTTGGCGGTGACGGGCGTCGCGGTCGAATAGACAATGTTCGCCTGCAGCTCCTTCGGCAGCGGTCCGACGAAATCGATGCCGGGGATCTGCAGCAGCTCGGTGATCTGCTGCACGCCGATCTCGGCGTCGCCCTTGGCGATCAAGCCGCCGACCCGCTGTCCGAACGACGCCACCACCCCTTTGGCCTTGATCTGATCGGCAATGCCGAGACGCGCCATCACGCTCATGAAATGCACGCCGCTCGGGCCTTGGCTGTAGGCGACCGACTTGGCGGCAAGCAGCGCATTCTTGAACGCCTCGGGCGTGCCGACGTCGGGCTTGGGGACGCCCGCGCGCACCGCCACGCCGGCGCCCGAGCGGACGAAATCCACGCGCGTGCCGGCCACGAGCTTGCCGGCCTGCACGAGGTCGTCGATCGTCGCCGGCGTGGTCACGATCAGATCGGCCTCTGCGCCCTCCTTGACCTTGCCCGGCAACACCGCCCCGGACAGGAAGCTGACGGTGACCTTATGGCCGCTGGCGCGCTCGAACATGGGGACGAGCTCGCCCAGGACCTCGCGCATGGCGGTCGACGCGATGACGTTGACCTCGGCGGCGTTCACGGCGCTGGCGGCCAGCACAGCGCTCAGGCAGCCCGCCACGGCAGTGGTTTTCGACCACATGTGTTTCCTCCGATGTTGTTGTTCAGCGACGAGGACCAGGCGCCGACCTATCCCGGCTCCATGCCGAGCTTCTTGAACACCGGCAGCGCCGCCTCCGACGTGAGGAACTTCACCAGCGCCTTGGCGGGCTCCTGCTGCCTGGCGGTGGCCGGCAGCCCGGTCACATAGACGAGCGCCGTTTGCAGGTCGCCCGGCAGCGGTCCGACGAAATCGATGCCGGGTATCGGGAGCAGCTCGTTGATCTGCTGCACGCCGATCTCGGCGTCTCCCTTCGCCACCATGGTGCCGACCCGCACGCCCAGCTCGGGCTGCAGCAGCTTGCCCTTGACCTGATCGAAGATGCCGAGCCGGCGCAGGACGCTTTCGAGGTGAATGCCGCTCGGCCCCCTGCTGTAGCCGATGGTCCGGGCGGCCACGAGCGCGTTCTTGAACGCTTCCGGCGTGCCGATGTCGGGCTTGGGCGCGCCCGCGCGCACCGCCACCCCGACCTTGGCGCGCACGAAATCGACGCGGCTGCCGGCCACGACCTTGCCCTCCTTGGCGAGCTCGTCGAGCGCCGGGCCGGCGGTGATGACCAGGTCGGCCACCGCGCCCTCGCGCAGCCGGCCGAGACATTGACGCCGGACTGGAACGTGATGGTGACCTTGTGCCCGCTGGCGCGCTCGAATGCCGGAACCAGCTCCTCCAGCACCTCGCGCATGGCGGTCGAGCTGAGCAGCGCGATCTCGGCGGCGCTCGCGGCCGTTGCGGTCAGCGCCGCACCGATGAGACCCGCCACTGCCGCGGCGGCGATCGTCGAGCGTGTCGTCATGTTTGCCTCCCCGATTTTGATTTCGTTGATGAGGGCATCGTAGCCCGGATGGAGCGTAGCGCAATCCGGGTCCCCTGCGCGCGGCGGGGCGTCTCCAAAGTGGCCGACCTCGCCGTCAGTCCCGCACGCCGCTTGGTCGATGTTCAAATCCTCGCTATCGTGCCTACGGGCAAGGTCGATGGGCATCGATCGGTCTGGTTCAACGCCACTCGTAATCGCCATTCGGTCAGGAACGAGAACACATGTGATGGACCCCAATCGATTGAGAACTCATAGGGTGCATAACAGCTCTGTCGATGGCGCCTTCTTTGGCGATGGCGCAGCTGGCGCCAGTTCCGACCGCTTGCGGCGCTCCCAAGGACCTTAGTGACGGCTGGCGCATCGAAACGCCGGAAGAAGTGGGCCTCGATGGCGCGCGGCTGTGCGGCATGGCCGACCGGCTGAAGGCCACCAACGCAAACATTCATGCCGTGATCATCGTTCGCCACGGCAAGCTTGTCTTCGAGCAATATTTCGCGGGCTATGACGATCCTTGGGGGCAGCCGGACGGGCAATTCAATTTCGACGCCACAACCAAGCACGACATGCGCTCGGTATCGAAGAGCGTGACCTCGCTGCTGGTGGGGATCGCGATCGACCGCAAGCTGATTGCCAGCGTTGATGAGTCTGCCGTCAAATTCTTCCCGGATTATGCGGCACTCAAGACGGCGGGTTGGGACAGCATCACGCTTCGTCATCTTCTAACCATGTCGTCGGGCATGAAATGGGATGAGAACCTTCCTTGGACCGATCCCAAAAACGATGAGCCTTATCTCGGGAGTGAACCTGACCCCATCAGTTATGTGTTGGCTAAGCCAACGGCCGCGCCGCCAGATACGGTCTGGAACTACAACGGCGGCGGAACGGATTTGCTTGGCAGCGTCATCGCGCGCGTATCCGGCAAGTCATTTGACGTCTTCGCGCGCGATGCCTTGTTCCAGCCGCTGAACATCAACGACTGGGAATGGAAAATGTACCCGAAGAACAACAAAATCGCGCCGGCTGCGGGTCTTCGTCTGCGACCTCGTGATGCGGCTAAGATCGGTCAACTGGTGCTCGATCGCGGTGCCTGGAACGGGCGACAAATCGTGTCCGCAGACTGGATCGCGCAATCGGTGGCGCCACGTTTCCAGGCCATCGGTTATTTCGGCGGCTTGTTCTTTTACGGCTATCAGTGGTGGCTCGGCCGAACGCTTTCGGAAGGCCGCGACGTGAAGTGGATCGCCGCGATGGGTCTTGGCGGTCAGCGGATCATCATCGTTCCAGAGTATGACCTTGTCGTTATGACGACATCCGGGCTCTACACCGCTGCTCGGCAAGGCAATGCCGCGCTCGACATCCTCTACAATTTTGCAATTCCCGCCGTGCGCGACAAAGTCAAAGAGCGTTGATCATTCAGTAGCATCGGATGACCAGTTTGGGTCAAAAAACCGGCAAGGCTCAGAGCGAGCAAATGTTTTCCGGTCTGTCCCCCAAAGCGGACCTCGGCGCATTCAAAGAGTACGCGCCCTCGCTCGCTGCCTACCCTGCCGCGCGCCCGCGGTAGCCGAGCCGCACCGAGACGAGATCGGCGGTCGCGATCACGTGCGGGAGGAAGGCCGCGATCGACTTTTTCGACAGCCGCATCAGCGGCCCGGCGATGCCCACCGCCGCCACCACCGCGCCGCTGTCGTCGCGGATCGGCGCCGCGATGCACACCATGCCGAGCTCGCTCTCCTCGTCCTCGATCGCGCAGCCGCGCTGGCGCACCACGCCCAGCGCCTTGATGAACTTGTCCGCGCTGGTGAGGGTCTTGGGGGTGCGCGGCGCAAGCCCGGCCGCGACCACGCGGTCGATCACCTCCGCCGGCTGGAACGCCAGGATCGCCTGCCCTTCGGCCGTGCAGTAGGCCGGCTTGCGCACGCCGATGTCGGAGCGCATGCGGATCGCCTGCGTGCTCTCGAGATTGTAGACGTACATGATCTCGGTGCCGTCGAGGATCGCGAGGTGGACGGTCTCGTTGATCTTCTCGCGCAGGTCGTAGAGGTAGGGCCGCGCCTCGTTGGAGACGTTCATGCGCCGGCGCACCAGCGCGCCGAGCCGGAACAGCGCGATGCCGAGGTGATACTTGCCGTTGTCGCGGTCCTGCTCGAGCAGGCCCTCCGACACCAGCGTCACCGCCAGCCGATGCACGGTGCTCTTGGCCAGGCCGAGCCGCCGCGACAGCTCGCTGATGCCGAGCTCGTCGTCGTCCTCGGAGAACGCCTTGAGCAGCCGGATCGCGGTGGCGACCGAGGACAGCCGCTCCCGCCCCGCGCGGGCCTCGCTCTTGCCGGTTGCTTTCCTGCTTGCCATCGGGACTCGGACCGGCCTCGGCGCACGTTCCGCTACGCGGACCGTTGTTCCAAAAACCCTAGGCGCGTCGGCGCCGCCGTGTCAATGTGAGCGCAACCGTAGCCCGGATGGAGCGCAGCGCAGTCCGGGACTCCCGCATTGCGCTTCGCTCCATGCGGGCTACGCTCGTGCAAGAGCGAGGGAAGCAACGACCATGAGCAACGGCAGCACCAAGGAGCGTGTCGGCATCGTCGGCGTCGGACGGATGGGGCTCGCCATGCTCAAGCACCTCGTCCGGCACGGCCACGCGGTGACCGCCTGCGACATCGACGAAGCGCAATTGGCGAAGGCGCGCGACGCGGGCGCCGCAACCGTGAAGACGCCGGCCGAGGTGGCGCGCGCCGCCGACTTCGTGATCGTCGGCGTCGGCTACGACGACGAGGTCAACGAAGTCGTGCTCGGGCGGGACGGCTGTGGCCGCGCTGGCGAGCGAGCGACGGCTGCGCGGCACTGGGGCTCACGGATCGGTGATCGCGGTGTCGTCGACCGCCAAGCCCGACACCGTCAAGGCGCTCGACCAGCGCGCCCGCGCGCAAGGCGTCGACGTGCTCGACGCGCCGATCTGCCGCGGCCGCTTCGCGGCCGATGCCGGGACGCTGCTGGCGCTGGTCGGCGGCCGGCCGGAGGTGGTCGAGCGCGGGCGTGCAATCTACCGCGCGTTCTGCTCCGACTACGCGCATCTCGGCGAGGTCGGCCACGGCCAGGTCGGCAAGACCATGAACAACCTGCTGCTCTGGATCAACGCCGTCGGCCTGATGGAGGCGGGACGGCTGGCCGAGACCACCGGCATCGATCTCGCCCGGCTGCGCGAGGCGCTGCTGATGAGCTCGGGCGCCTCCGACGCGCTCAAGGAATGGGACATGATCTCGTTCACCTGGGCGCTCAAGGACATGCAGATCGTCGGCGACCTCACCGACAAGGCCGGGCTGTCGCTGCCGATCACCGGCGCCATCAAGGAGCTGGTCAAGGACGCGCGCCGCATCAAGGCGACGAATGCGCCGAAGTGGACGGGGTCACGATAAATCCATCGCCGAGACGCCGCCGTCGACGAACAGGTTGGCGCCGTACACGAACGAGGAATCCTCGCTCACCAGGAACAGCACCGCCGCGCGGCTTCGGCCGGCTGACCGGGGCGCTTCGGCATGTTGGGGACCGGGCGGCTCGGATCGAACTCGTCCTTGCCGACCGGCGAGCCGATCTTGTTCGGCACGATCGCGTTCACCCGGATGTTGTGGGGCGCCAGCTGCGCCGCCATGGCGCGGGTCAAGTTGGCGACGCCGCCCTTGGCGGCCGAATAGGCGACGCGCGCGGCTCCGGCCCATGAAGCCCGAGGTCGAGCCGATATTGACGATGCGGCCGCCGGTGCCCTGCGCGGCCATCTGCTGTGCGACGTGCTTGCCCATCAGGAACTGGCTCTTGAGCGTCACGGCGATCACCCGGTCCCATTCCTCCTCGGTGATGTCGAAGATGTGCTTGTTGTCGGAGATCGCCACGTTGTTGACCAGGATGTCGATGCGGCCGAAGCGATCGACCACCGCTTTCACCAGGGCCGCCACCTCGCTGCCCTTGGAGACGTCGGCGACGAACAGTTTCGGCCTCGCCGCCCTGCGCCCTGATCGCGCCGGCGACGCGCTCGCCGCGCGGCTGGTCGAGGTCGACGACCGCCACCTTGGCGCCCTCGGCGGCGAACAGCTTGGCGATCTCCTCGCCGATATTGCGGCCGGCGCCGGTGACGATCGCGACCTGATCCTTGAGCTTCATTGCAACCGCCCTTTGTGCTTGATCCGGCGTCATTAGCTCCCGCAAGAACCGACGGCAAGCATGCGCCAACCGGCCTCGCGGCCACCGGGCGAACATGATAGGAAAGCGCCTCGAACGACGGATCGAAGCCATGACGGCGCCGCTCAAGACAATCGAAACCGTGGCCGACGTCGATCATGCCCGAGATCGGGCAGCGGGCGAGGTCGGCCGCGCGGGTGCTTGGCGCTCGCGCCCACGGCGCAGAAGGACAAGGCGCTGGCCGCCATGGCGGACGCGATCCGCGCCCGCCAGGATCGAGATCCTCGCCGCCAATGCGGAGGACATCGCGGCGCCAAGGCATCGGGCGCGACCGCCGCCTTCCTCGACCGGCTCGCGCTCGACGACAAGCGCGTCGCCGCCATGGCGGACGGCCTCGACGTGGTGCGCTCGCTCGCCGATCCGGTCGGCGCGGTGACGGAGCGCTGGACGCGCCCGAACGGCATGACCATCGAGCGCGTGCGCGTGCCGCTCGGCGTCATCGGCATCATCTACGAGAGCCGGCCGAACGTCACCGCCGACGCCGGCGCGCTCTGCCTCAAGTCCGGCAACGCGGCGATCCTGCGCGGCGGCTCGGAGAGCCTGCATTCGAACCGCGCGATCCATGCGGCGCTGCGCGAGGGGCTGCTCGCGGCCGGCTTGCCGGAAGGCGCCATCCAGCTCGTGCCGACCCGCGACCGCGCGGCGGTCGGGCTGATGCTGCGCGGGCTCGACGGCAGCATCGACGTCATCGTGCCGCGCGGCGGCAAGGACCTGGTCGCGCGCGTGCAGGCGGAGGCGCGCGTGCCGGTGTTCGCGCATCTCGAAGGCATCTGCCACGTCTACGTCGACAAGGCGCGCCAAGCTCGACATGGCGAAGACGATCGTGCTCAACGCCAAGATGCGGCGCACCGGCGTCTGCGGCGCCGCCGAGACGCTGCTGGTCGATCGCGCGGTTGCGCCGACGCAGCTCGCGCCGCTCGTCACCATGCTGCTCGAGGCCGGCTGCGAGGTGCGCGGCGACGCGGCGATCGCGCGCGGTCGACGCGCGCGTGAAGCCGGCGAGCGAGCAGGACTGGTCGACCGAGTATCTCGACGCCGTCATCTCGGCCAAGGTGGTCGACGGCGTCGACGCCGCGATCGAGCACATCGAGCGCTACGGCTCGCATCACACCGACGCGATCGTCACCGAGGACCAGGCCGCGGCGGAGAAATTCCTGGCCGAGGTCGATTCGGCGATCGTGCTGCACAACGCCTCGACGCAATTCGCCGACGGCGGCGAGTTCGGCTTCGGCGCCGAGATCGGCATCGCCACCGGCCGCTTCCACGCCCGCGGCCCGGTCGGGGTCGAGCAGCTCACCACCTTCAAGTATCGCGTGCGCGGCTCCGGGCAGATCAGGCCGTGAAGAACCGTTCCTCGTAATGCCTCCCCATTTTGCGCTCCCTCGGCACGCGCCCGGCCTGCGCATCGGCCTGTTCGGCGGCACGTTCGATCCGCCGCACGAGGCGCATCGTGTCGGCCTGCCTGCTGGCGATGAAGCGGCTCGGCCTCGACCGGGTCTGGTGGCTGGTGACGCCGGGCAATCCGCTCAAGGACACCCGCGGGCTGGCGCCGCTGGCGGAGCGCATCGCGGCGGCGCGCGCGCTCGCCCACCATCCGCGCATCGACGTCACCGACCTCGAAGCCCGCAATCGGCACCCGCTACACCTACGAGACCGTGGCTTATCTGCGCGCGCACTGTCCGGGCGTGCGCTTCGTCTGGATCATGGGCGCCGACAATCTGCGCAGCTTCCATCGCTGGCAGAAGTGGCGCGGGATCGCCGCCATGGTGCCGATCGCGGTGGTCGACCGCCTCGGGCCGAGCCTCTACGCGGCCGGCGAGCGCCGCCGGCCAGGCGCTCGCCCGCGCCCGCATTCCCGACGCCGAGGCGCGCTCGCTGCCGGACCGCAAGCCGCCGGCCTGGGTCTACCTCCACGGCCTCAAGTCGCCGCTGTCGTCGACCGCGCTGCGGGCGCGTGCGCCGGCGGTCATAAAAGCGATGCGAAAGTGCCACACTATGGGGATTGCGGAACGGCGAGCGGTTGAAACCGTTAACCGGCCGTGCCTATCTTAAGGGTGCTCCGCTTCGTTCGGGCGCGGTGATGCAGCGAAAGGAAAGGAACCCTGTCAACACCTGCAGTCTCCCGGGCGAGCGCGCGTCGCGCCCCCGAACTCGATCTCCAAGGTGCGTCCTGACGCCGAGGAGATCCTTCGCCTGGTCCTCGCTCGCCTCGACGACATGAAGGCCGAGGACACCGTCACCATCGATCTCACCGGCAAGACCTCGATCGCCGACTGCCATGGTCGTGACCTCCGGCAGGTCCAACCGCCAGGTCGGCGCGATCGCGGATCGCCTGCTCGACGACCTCGCCAAGGCCGGCGTGCCGAACCTGCGGGTCGAAGGCATGCCGCATTGCGACTGGGTGCTGATCGACGCCGGTGACGTCATCGTCCACGTGTTCCGGCCGGAAGTCCGCGCCTTCTACAATCTCGAGAAGATGTGGGCTCGGCGCGCACGCGCGGACGCCAGGCGAGCTGATACGGCGGACCGCCGTTCCGGACGGCCGGGCGCTGACACGCTTCGATGCGTATGTGGCGCATGCGGATCGTCATCGCCGCCGTCGGCCGGCTCAAGCAAGGTCCCGAGCGCGAGCTCGCGGAGCGCTACCGCAAGCGCGCGGCCGATGCCGGCCGCAAGGTCGGCCTGCGACGGCTTCGACATCGTCGAGATCAAGGAGAGCCGCGCCGACGACGCCGAGCGGCGGATGCTCGAGGAATCGATCGCCATCGCCAACATCATCCCGGAACGCGCCGTCACGGTGATCCTCGACGAGCGCGGCGAGAGCATGAGCAGCGGCCGTTCGCCGGACGACTGCAGGGCTGGCGCACCGAGAACAAGCCGGCGGTGGCGTTCATCATCGGCGGCGCCGACGGCCTCGGCGCCGAGCCTGCGCGACAACGCCAGCTTCGCCATCGCGTTCGGGGCGGCGACCTGGCCGCACCAGCTGGTCCGCGATCATGCTGCTGGAGCAGCTCTACCGCGCGGTCACGATCCTGGCCGGGCATCCCTATCACCGCGGGCTGATTGGCGGACGGGCATCCGGCCGGCCATTGTCGAGACGGCTTCACCCGTCGCCGGCGCCAGCGCCGGCTTAGTCTTAATCCCGTGCCAGTGCTGATTAACCTTGCCGGCCTGGAACCGTTCTTGCATAGAACGGGCTTGATGCGGACGCATGACAGCCCCGCTCTCCCGCCGCCTTTCGACCGGTGATCGCCGCGATGCTGGGATCGCTCGGGCTCGTCGGCGCGCACGCCGCAGATGCCGACGCCGGCGCCGCTCGAGATCCGCCCCGAAGCCGCCCGCCCGCCCGCGCCGGCCGCGCCGCCCGTCAACCGGGATACGCTGAAAGACCGCGCGACAAGGAGCTCGAAGCGATCCGCGCCGAGCAGCGCCGCACGCTCGAGAACGAGGCCAAGCTCAAGCGCGAGATCGAATCGATCGGCGACGACCGGCGCAAGCTCAACCAGCAGCTGATCGACACCGCCGCCCGGGTGCGTCAGCGTCGAGGACCGGATCGCCAAGACCCAGGAGCGCCTCAAGCCGCTCGACGACAGCGAGGCAGGGTTGCGGAAATCGCTCGAGCGAGCGGCGCGGCGTCATCACCGAGGTGCTGGCGGCCCTGCAGCGCATCGGCCGCCAGGCCGCCGCCGGCGCATTCTGCTGAAGGCCGAGGACGCGCTGCAGGCGGTGCGCTCGGCCATGATGCTCGGGGCGGTGCTGCCCGAGATGCGCCACGAGGCCGAGTCGCTGGCCGCCGATCTCGCCGAGCTGGTGCGGCTGCGCAAGCAGATCGCCGAGGAGCGCGACGGCTCGAGCCGCGACCTGCTGGTGCTCGCGGACGACCGCCAGCGGCTGTCGCTGCTGATCGAGCGAGCGCCAGAAGCGCAGGCGGAGGCCGAGAAGGCGCTCGCCGACGAGCGCCAGCGCGCGGCGCAGCTCGCGCGCCAGGCCGACAATCTCAAGGATTTGATCGCCAAGCTCGAGCAGGAGCCTCGGATCGGGCGCCCGCACGCGCCCGCGGCGGCGGCCCGCAGCGACGAACGAAAGGCCGGCGGACGGCCGCCCCGACCTGGCGGCGCTCAAGGACCCCGGCCGGCTGACCCCGGCGATCGCCTTCGCGTCCGCCAAGGGCAAGCTGCCGCTGCCGGTCAACGGGGTGAGAATCCGGGAATTCGGCGCCTCCGACGGCCTCGGCGGCGCCGAAAAGGGCCTGTCGATCGCCACCCGGACCGGCGCCCAGGTCACGGCTCCGTGTGATGGCTGGGTGGTTTATGCCGGGACCTTCCGCAATTACGGCCAACTCTTGATCCTTAATGCCGGCGGCGGGTATCATGTCTTGCTTGCCGGGATGGAACGGATATCTGTCGATCTGGGGCAGTTCGTCGTGACGGGCGAGCCCGTCGCGGTGATGGGGGCGGGGCGCAAGTCGGCCGCGGCCCTGCGCGACCGGCTCGCAGCCAGCCGGTGCTCTACGTCGAGTTCCGAAAGGACGGGACACCCGTCGATCCAGGCCCATGGTGGGCCGCAAGCTGAAGGCGAAAAGGTTCGCGGATGATGCGCAAGACTTCCCTGATTCTCCTCGGTGCAGCGGCAGGCGCAGCCCTGACGCTGATCACAACCCAGCCCCGCATCGTGTTCGACGGGTCGAGCGCGCAAGCGGCGGCCGCCGACACCTACCGGCAGCTCAGCCTGTTCGGCGACGTGTTCGAGCGGGTGCGCGCCGACTACGTCGAGAAGCCCGACGACGGCAAGCTGGTCGAATCGGCGATCAACGGCATGCTGGCCGGGCTCGATCCGCATTCGAGCTACATGGATGCCAAGAGCTTCCGCGACATGCAGGTGCAGACCCGCGGCGAGTTCGGCGGCCTCGGCATCGAGGTCACCATGGAGGACGGCCTGATCAAGGTGGTGGCGCCGATCGACGAGACGCCGGCCGCCAAGGCCGGCATCATGGCCAACGACATCATCACCCATCTCGACGACGAGCCGGTGCAGGGGCTGACCCTCAACCAGGCGGTCGAGAAGATGCGCGGCCCGGTCAACACCAAGATCAAGCTCAAGATCATGCGCAAGGGCGCGGACAAGCCGGTCGAGATGTCGATCACCCGCGACATCATCCGGGTGCGCTCGGTGCGCTCGCGCATGGAAGGCGACGACGTCGGCTATCATCCGCGTCACCCAGTTCAACGAGCAGACCACCGAGGGCCTGAAGAAGGCGATCACCGACCTCTCGGCGCAGGCCGGCGACAAGCTCAAGGGCTTCGTCATCGACCTGCGCAACAATCCGGGCGGCCTGCTCGATCAGGCGATCTCGGTCTCCGACGCGTTCCTGGAGAAGGGCGAGATCGTCTCGACCCGCGGCCGCAACGCCGAAGAGACCCAGCGCTTCAACGCCCGCGCCGGCGACCTCACCAAGAGCAAGCCGATCATCGTGCTGATCAACGGCGGCTCGGCCTCGGCCTCCGAGATCGTGGCCGGCGCGCTGCAGGACCACAAGCGCGCGACCGTCATCGGCACGCGCTCGTTCGGCAAGGGCTCGGTGCAGACCATCATCCCGCTCGGCTCCGGCAACGGCGCGCTGCGGCTGACCACGGCGCGCTACTTCACGCCGTCCGGCCGCTCGATCCAGGCCAAGGGCATCTCGCCCGACATCGAGGTGCTGCAGGACGTGCCGGAGGAGCTCAAGGCGCGCACCGACACCAAGGGCGAGGCCTCGCTGCGCGGCCACCTCAAGGCCGAAGGCTCCGAGGAGACCGGCTCGCAGTCCTACATCCCGCCGGACCCGAAGGACGACAAGGCGCTGCACACCTGCGCTCGACCTGCTGCGCGGCATCAGCAAGAACTCGGCGTTCCCGCCGAACCCGAAGGCGGCCGTGCCGAACTGAGCGCAGGCCCATCTCGCAATCGACACACGGGGCGGCCTTGCGGCCGCCCCGCTGCGTTTTGGGGCGGCCACTGCGCCGCCGCGCGGGTAAACGAACGGTTAACGACTTCCGGTGCTAGTCTTGACCTCCATGATTCGCAAGGGTTTGGGCCGTGGCGGCGGATGACCTGAGCGCTCCGCTCGGCCAGCACAAGGCGCCGAAAGCGCCGTCGCGCACTCCCGATCGCCCTGCCCCGGGTGATCGCCGGGGTGCTGGGCCTGTTCGTCGCGGTTTTCGTCGGCTGGGCGATGCTGATCGACGACCCGTTCGGCGGCGAGCCGATGGTGGTCGTGGCGGCCGACCAGCGCACCGCCAGCACCGGCCGCAAGGGCGAGGACGCCAACGCCCGACCGCTCGCGCAAGGCACGCCCGAGCGCCCCAACCGGTACGACGGTCCGCCGGCGGAGCAGCCGCCGCCGACCCCGCCCGGCACCAAGACCATCACGATCATCGACGGCATCCAGCGGCAAGCGGCAGGAAATCGTGCTGCCGGCGCCGGCCGACAAGGACCCCAAGTCGGGCGGCATCGAGCCGCGCCTGCTCGAGACCTCGCGCCACGGCCCGCTGCCGAAGATCGCGCAGGACGGCGCCCGCCCGTCCGACGTCTACGCCCGCCCGGTCAAGGCGATCCCCGGCAAGCCGAACGCCCCGCGCGTCGCGATCGTGATCGGCGGGCTCGGCATCGGCGCCGCGAGCACGAGCGAGGCGCTCGGCAAGCTGTCGCCGGCGGTGACGTTCGCGTTCGCGCCCTATGCGGGCGACCTCGAGCGCCTCGTCGGCCGCGCGCGCGCCGAAGGCCACGAGGTGCTGCTGCAGGTGCCGATGGAGCCGTTCGACTATCCCGACAACGATCCGGGCCCGCAGACGCTGCTCACCTCGCTCGACGCCGGCCAGAACATCGACCGCCTGCATTGGCTGATGAGCCGCTTCCAGGGCTATGTCGGCATCGCCAATTTCATGGGCGCGCGCTTCACCGCCTCCGAGCAGGCGCTCGCGCCGGTGCTGCGCGAGGCCGCCAAGCGCGGCCTGATCTATCTCGACGACGGCTCCTCGCCGCGCAGCCTCGCGAGCCAGATCGCCGGCGCCAACAACCTCCCCTTCGCCAAGGCCGACGTGGTGATCGACGCAGGTGCCGACCGCCGCCGACGATCGACCGCGCGCTCGGGCGGCTCGAGACCATCGCGCGCGAGCGCGGCGTCGCGGTCGGCGTCGCCAGCGCGCTGCCGGTCGCGATCGAGCGCATCGCCCAATGGGCGAAGGCGGCCGAAAGCCGCGGCGTCCTGCTGGTGCCGATCAGCGCGGTGGCGAACAAGGCCAAGTCGAGCTGACCACGGCCGACGACGACAGACGGCTTGACGCGATCCGTCGCGTCTCTGCGATCGTCGACGCTCTGCCGCACCGTCGTGCGAACCATGCCCCGCTTCGAAGACCTGCCCTACCGTCCCTGCGTCGGCATCTGCGTGCTCAACCGCGACGGCCTCGTGTTCATCGGCCGCCGCATCGACGGGCCCGAGCATGTCGACGCGACGCATGTCTGGCAGATGCCGCAGGGCGGCGTCGACCGGGCGAGGATCCGTGGCCGGCGGCGCTGCGCGAGCTCTACGAGGAGACCAATATCCGCTCGGTCGAGAAGCTCGGCGAGATCAAGGAGTGGCTCACCTACGACATCCCGCGCGAGATCGTCGGCCAGGCCTGGAAGGGCAAGTATCGCGGGCAGACGCAGAAATGGTACGCGCTGCGCTTCACCGGCGACGAGCAGCGAGATCGACATCGCGCATCCGGCCGGCGGCCACGAGCCGGAATTCGTCGAATGGCGCTGGGAGCCGATGCAGAACCTTCCCGACCTGGTCGTGCCGTTCAAGCGGCCGGTCTACGAGCGGGTGGTGAAGGAATTCGCGAAGTTCGCGAAGCCGCTAAAGTAATCACCCAACATCGCGGGTGCCGAGCGGGTTCACGACCCCAACGCGGCCTGCAGCGCCTTGAGCTGATCGAGCTTGTGCGCGAGCTTGTCGCGCTGCCAGTCGTCGGTGGCGTCGGCGACGTCTTCCTCGGTGTCCTTGATCTCGCCGGCGAGCACGGTCGCGGTCGAACTCCTCGACCGGCACCGCCATGTCGGCGAGCACGGTCAAGCCCGCCGGATTGACCTCGGCGAAGCCGCCGTTGACGACGACGCGCTAGCGCGCCGCCGTCGCGATAGATGATCAGGATGCCGGGCCGCAGCGTCGTGACCAGCGGCGCGTGGCCGGCGAGCACGCCGAAGTCGCCCTCGGAGCCCGGCACGTCGACCTGATCGACCTCGCCGGAGAACAGACAGCTTCTCGGGCGAGACGAGATCGAAGTGGAAGGTGGCCATCGATCGAACCTTACGCCGCTTCCGCCGCCAGCCGCTTGCCCTTCTCGACCGCCTGCTCGATGGTGCCGACCATGTAGAAGGCCGCCTCCGGCAGGTGGTCGTACTTGCCCTCGCACAGGCCCTTGAAGCCGCGGATGGTGTCGGCGAGCTCGACGAACACGCCGGGCGAGCCGGTGAACACCTCGGCGACGTGGAACGGCTGCGACAGGAAGCGCTCGATCTTGCGCGCGCGCGCGACCGTGAGCTTGTCCTCTTCCGACAGCTCGTCCATGCCCAGGATCGCGATGATGTCCTGCAGCGCCTTGTAGCGCTGCAGAATCTGCTGCACCTGGCGGGCGACCGTGTAGTGCTCCTCGCCGACGACCAGCGGCGAGAGCATGCGCGAGGTGGAGTCGAGCGGATCGACCGCCGGATAGATGCCCTTCTCGGCGATCGAGCGCGACAGCACCGTGGTGGCGTCGAGATGCGCGAACGAGGTCGCCGGCGCCGGGTCGGTCAGGTCGTCGGCCGGCACGTAGATCGCCTGCACCGAGGTGATCGAGCCCTTGGTGGTGGTGGTGATGCGCTCCTGCAGCGCGCCCATGTCGGTCGCGAGCGTCGGCTGATAGCCCACCGCCGAAGGAATGCGGCCGAGCAGCGCCGACACTTCCGAGCCGGCCTGGGTGAAGCGGAAGATGTTGTCGACGAAGAACAGCACGTCCTGGCCCTGGTCGCGGAAATATTCCGCGACGGTGAGGCCGGACAGGCCGACGCGGGCGCGCGCGCCGGGCGGCTCGTTCATCTGGCCGTAGACCAGCGCGCATTTCGAGCCGGCGGTCGAGCCGTTGTTCTTCTTCGGGTCCTTGTTGACGCCCGAACTCGATCATCTCGTGGTAGAGGTCGTTGCCCTCGCGGGTGCGCTCGCCGACGCCGGCGAACACCGAATAGCCGCCGTGCGCCTTGGCGATGTTGTTGATCAGCTCCTGGATGATCACGGTCTTGCCGACGCCGGCGCCGCCGAACAGGCCGATCTTGCCGCCCTTGGCGTAGGGCGCGAGCAGATCGACGACCTTGATGCCGGTGATCAGGATCTCCGCCTCGGTCGACTGGTCGGTATAGGCCGGCGCTCGGCGGTGGATCGGCGCGCGTCTCCGTGTGCGGCACCGCGCCGGCCTCGTCGACCGGCTCGCCGACCACGTTCATGATGCGGCCGAGCGTGCCGTCGCCGACCGGCACTGCGATCGGCTGCCCGGTGTCGGTGACCTCCTGGCCGCGCACCAGGCCCTCGCTGGTGTCCATCGCGATGGTGCGCACGGTCGACTCGCCGAGATGCTGGGCGACCTCGAGCACCAGGCGATTGCCCTGGTTCTTGGTCTCGAGCGCGTTGAGGATCGCCGGCAGGTGGCCCTCGAACTGCACGTCGACGACGGCGCCGATGACCTGGGTGATCTTTCCGACTGCGTTGGGCGTGGTGGCCATGATGTTCCTCGTTACCATAGATATGCGCGCGCTTACAGCGCCTCGGCGCCGGAGATGATCTCGATCAGCTCCTTGGTGATCATCGCCTGGCGGGTGCGGTTGTAGGTGCAGCGTCTGCTTCTTGATCATGTCGCCGGCGTTGCGGGTGGCGTTGTCCATCGCGCTCATCTGGGCGCCGTAGAACGAGGCGGCGTTCTCCAGCAGCGCGCGGAAGATCTGCACCGAGATGTTGCGCGGCAAGCAGCTCGGCGAGGATTTCCTCCTCCTCCGGCTCGTACTCGTAGACCGCGCCGCCGTTCGTCGCGGCGCCCTCGAACACCGGCGGGATGATCTGCTGCGCGGTCGGGATCTGCGCGATCACCGACTTGAAGCGCGAGAAGAACAGCGTGCAGACGTCGAACTCGCCCTCGTCGTAGAGCCGCACGATCTGCTCGCCGATCTCTTCGGCGTTCTCGAACGCGAGCGTGCGCACCGCGCGCAGCTCGACGTGCTCGATGATCTGTTTCTCGTAGAGGCGGCGCAGCTGCTCGTAGCCCTTGCGGCCGACGCAGAAGAACTTGACCTCCTTGCCCTCGCCGATCAGCGCATTGGCGCGCTCGCGCGCGAGCCGCACGATCGCCGAGTTGAACGGGCCGCACAGGCCGCGCTCGGCGGTGCAGACGACCAGCAGATGGACGCGGTCGTTGCCGGTGCCGCGCAGCAGCGGCGGCGCCGAGCCGAGGTCGCCGACCGCGGCGGCGATGTTGCCCAGCACCTTCTCCATGCGCTCGGCATAGGGCCGCGCGGCTTCCGCCGCCGCCTGCGCGCGGCGCAGCTTCGAGGCCGCGACCATCTGCATGGCCTTGGTGATCTTCTGCGTCGCCTTGGTGGCGGCGATGCGGTTGCGCAGGTCTTTGAGGCTGGCCATTGCGGCTCGCTCTATCCACTTGCCGAGGTGCGCTCCCCTCCCCCTTGCGGGGAGGGGTTGGGGGGGGGGTCGGGCGAGATGCAGCACTGGCTGCCAGCCCGCTCCTACCCCCCTCCCTAACCCTCCCCCGCAAGGGGGGAGGGGAACAAACCTGCAGTCGGGGTGCCGAGCGTGGCACATCGTCAGGTTGTGCCCATCGAGCTTCACGCGAACGTCTTGGCGTAGCCGTCGACCGCGGCCTTGAGCTTGCCGGCGGTGGCGTCGCTCAGATCGCCGCTCTTGCGGATGTCGTCGAGAATGTCGGGGTTCTGGTTGCGCAGCAGCACCAGCAGCCCCTCCTCGAACGCCTTCACCCGGTTGACCGGCGATCGGATCGAGATAGCCGTTGACGCCGGCATAGATCACGACGACCTGCTCTTCCATCTTGAGCGGCGAGAACTGCGGCTGCTTGAGCAGCTCGGTCAGCCGCGCGCCGCGGCTGAGCAGCCGCTGCGTGGTGGCGTCGAGGTCGGAGCCGAACTGCGCGAACGCCGCCATCTCGCGGTACTGCGCCAGCTCGCCCTTGATCTTGCCGGCGACCTTCTTCATCGCCTTGGTCTGCGCCGCCGAGCCGACGCGCGACACCGAGAGCCCGACGTTCACGGCCGGACGGATGCCCTGATAGAACAGGTCGGTCTCCAGGAAGATCTGCCCGTCGGTGATCGAGATCACGTTGGTCGGGATATAGGCCGACACGTCGTTGGCCTGCGTCTCGATCACCGGCAACGCGGTGAGCGAGCCGGCCTTGTTGGCGTCGTTCATCTTGGCGGCGCGCTCGAGCAGCCGCGAATGCAGATAGAACACGTCGCCCGGATAGGCTTCGCGGCCGGGCGGCCGGCGCAGCAGCAGCGACATCTGGCGGTAGGCGACGGCCTGCTTGGACAGGTCGTCGTAGATGATCACCGCGTGCATGCCGTTGTCGCGGAAATATTCGCCCATGGTGCAGCCGGCGAACGGCGCCAGGTACTGCATCGGCGCCGGATCGGAGGCGGTCGCCGCGACGATGATCGAGTAGTCGAGCGCGCCGTTCTCCTCCAGCACCTTGGCGAACTGCACCACGGTCGAGCGCTTCTGGCCGACCGCCACATAGACGCAGTAGAGCTTGATCTTCTCGTCGTCCGAGGCGTTGAGCGGCTTCTGGTTGAGGATGGTGTCGAGCGCGATCGCGGTCTTGCCGGTCTGGCGGTCGCCGATGATCAGCTCGCGCTGGCCGCGGCCGATCGGGATCAGCGCGTCGATCGCCTTGAGCCCGGTCGCCATCGGCTCGTGCACCGACTTGCGCGGGATGATGCCGGGCGCCTTGACGTCGACGCGGCGGCGCTCGCTGGCCTCGATCGGGCCCTTGCCGTCGAGCGGATTGCCGAGCGCGTCGACCACGCGGCCGAGCAGGCCCTTGCCGACCGGCACGTCCACGATCGCGCGCGTGCGCTTGACGGTCTGGCCCTCCTTGATCTCGCGGTCGTTGCCGAAGATCACGATGCCGACGTTGTCGGTCTCGAGATTGAGCGCCATGCCGCGCACGCCGTTCTCGAACTCGACCATCTCGCCGGCCTGCACGTTGTCGAGGCCGTAGACGCGGGCGATGCCGTCGCCGACCGAGAGCACCTGGCCGACTTCGGAGACCTCGGCCTCCTGGCCGAAATTCTTGATCTGCTCCTTGAGGATCGCAGAGATTTCCGCGGCGCGAATATCCATCAGCCTGCCTCTTTCATCGCGAGCTTGAGCGCATTGAGCTTGGTGCGGAGCGACGTGTCGACCATGCGGCTGCCGAGCTTGACCACGAGGCCGCCGATGATCGCGGGATCGACGTTCACCTCCACCTGCACGTCCTGCTTGGTCACCGCCTTGAGGGCGTCCTTGACCGCGGCGAGGTGCGCCTCGCTCGGCGTCTCGGCGAAGCGTCACCTGTGCGGTGACCTCGCCCTTGTGGCGGGCGACCAGGGTGCGAAACCCCTTGATGATGTCGCGCACGGCGAACAGCCGCCGGTTCGACGCCACCACCTTCAGGAACTTGGCCGCGAGCCCGCCGATGCCGGCCTTGTCGAGGACGGCGGTGAGCGCGTTGAGCTGCTCCTCGGCGGTGAACACCGGGCTGCGCAGGAGGCGATTGAGATCGGCGCTGTCGGCGACCAGCGCGTCGAAACGGTCGAGGTCGGCCTTGACGGCATCGAGCGCATCTTCCGCGAGCGCAAGCTCGAACAAGGCGGTCGCATAGCGGCCCGCCATGCCGGAGACGATTCCGTTTTCGCCTGCCACGTCGCTCTTCTTTCGGGCAATTCCGCAGGCTCGGCACCGTCGCGGACGGTGGGCGCCAAGCCCTTGAAATTCAAGTGGGACTTCAATTTTCGGGGAGGACGCCGGCGCGTCCCTCTCACCCCACGAAAATCGGCGGTTTGCTAACACACGGATCACGGCGGTGCAACATGACGAAAGGTCCCGTTTACCGCCTGTGTCAGGGACCAAGACCCTTGCGCGCGCGGCCGGCAGCGATGCTACAGAGGCCGTGCCGCGACCCTCCTTGCTTCCCTTCGAGCCTCCCGGAAACGCCCTGGCGTGCCCAACCCTCCTCAGCCCGAGTCCGACGCCACTGCCCGGCTCATGCTGGTGGCGCTGAGCGTCGCCTGGGGCGTGACCTGGCCGGCCAACAGGATCGCGCTCGAGGAGGTGCCGCCGTTCAGCATGCGCGTCGCCACTTGCTTCCTCGGCGCGATGGTGTTGTTCGCGGCGGCCGGCTGCAGCGTCGCAGCGTGCGCATTCCGGGCGGCTTGGCGCGGCTGCATGTCGCGCTGGCGGGCTGCCTCAACATCGCGGGCTTCACGGTCCTGAGCGCGATCGCACAACTCGGAACCACGACGTCGCGCGTCGTCATCCTCGCCTACAGCATGCCGATCTGGGCGTGCCTGATGGCGCTCCCGATCCTGGGCGAGCGGCTCGATCGGATGCGCGCCGTCGCGCTCATTCTCTGCGTCGCCGGCATTGCGGTGCTGATCTCGCCGCTGGCAGCATCCGGTGTGCCGAGCGGTCTGCTGTTTGCGCTCGCCGCCGGCGTGAGCTGGGCGGCCGGCACGGTCTACCTGAAGTGGGCGCAGATCAGCGCCGATCCGATCGCGGCCGCGGCCTGGCAGCTGGTGGCCGCCTTGGTGGTGACTCGACCGTGCCGGTGTTCGAGGGCGGCTTTCAGCTCTGGCCGATCGAGCTCAAGACCTTCCTGGCGCTCTTGTTCGCCGGGATGATCGGATCGGGATTGGCGTATTTCCTCTGGTTCGCCGCGGTGCAGCGGCTGCCGGCGACGATCGCATCGCTCGGCACGCTCAGCGTCCCGGTGATCGGCATCGCCGCATCCGCGGTCGTGCTCGGCGAACGGCCGACGGCCGCCGACTATGTCGGTTGCGCGCTCATCCTCGCGGCGGCGGCTTGCGTGCTGATTGCGCCGAGCGCGCCGTCGTCCCGAACGTCTTCGATCGAGCCTTGATGCTTCGGGTTATCCGCGCGTCTTGCCGTCGCGCTTGTTGCCGTCGCGCTTGGGCCGCCGCGTCATCGCGGCCTTGAGCTGACCGTCGAGCGTTTCATTCCAGTAGAAGCGCCCGAACTCGGCGCGGGCGATACCGGCCGCAAAATCCGCCCCGCCTCGCGGCTTCCGCTCGGGTTGCGCCGGTTTCGGGTCCGCCGCCGCCGGGCCGTTCGGCTTCCCGGCTGGCGTTGTTTTCTCCGCCCGCCAGGCGTCCCGCCATTGGCGGCCCAGCTCGCGGACAGCGGCCAATTCCTGCGCCGTCCACGGTCGGCTTGCGCCGAGGCGGCGCGCGTCGCGATGTTGATGGGAAGTCAAGATGCTCTCCTTCGCCGGTTGGACCGACAACCGCCAAATCGGCGGCCGCATCGGCGCAGACGCACGCGCGCAAAGACGCGCGTCGGCTGCGACCGTTGCTAAAAGGAGAGGGGCGCTAGGCCCGGAGATGTCCGATGAAATTCGGCATGCGGCCTTGTCGCCCGCAACGGCGGCGAAATTCAGGCATGACAGTCATGTGGTAGGGGACGGACGCCGCCCGGCGAACACGCGCTAGAACCGGCGCCGGCCCGGCGTAAACCCGCAAAGCGACATCATGACCCCGCAGCATGGATTGGACGAAGCCACCAAGGCCAAGCTGCTGCTCCTCCTGTTGGCGCTCACTTGGGGCTTGAGCTGGCCGATCATGAAGATCGCGCTCGACGAGATCGGCGTCTTTACGCTGCGGGTGCTCGGATACTCGATCAGCGCCGTCGCCTTGTTCGCGCTGATCCGGCTGCAAGGCCGCAGTGCCTCGATTGCGCGCGGCAAGCCACGGCTGCATATCGCCGCAGCCTGCCTGTTCAACGTCATCGGTTTCGGACTGTTCAGCTCGTTCGCCCAGCTCACCGCCGCCACCACGCGGGTGGTGATCATCAACTACTCGATGCCGATCTGGGGCAGCCTGATGGCCTGGCTGGTGCTCCGCGAACGCCTGAACGTTCGATCGGGCATCGCATTGGCGCTGTGCGTCGGCGGGCTCGTCGTGCTGGTCTATCCGGTGGCGAGCGCGCAATCGTCCACCGGCCTGCTGCTCGCGCTCGGCTGCGCGCTGTGCTGGGCGGCCGGCACGGTCTACATGAAATGGGCGCGCATTCCGGGCGATCTGCTCACCATCACGGCCTGGCAGATCGCCATCGGCAGCGTCGTGTTTGCGGTGGGCTTCCTGGTGTTTCAGGGAATGCCGGTGCCGGCGCCGGTGTCGATGAAGGCGGTTCTGGCCGTGCTCTACAACGGCCTGATCGGGACCGGCTTCGCCTACATCCTGTGGTTCGTCATCATCGAACGCTTGCCGACCGCGACGGCGTCACTCGGCTCGCTCGCGACGCCGGTGGTCGGCGTCGTCAGCACGATGCTGATCCTGGGCGAGCGGCCGACCACCACGGACATGATCGGCTTTGCGCTGATCTTTGCGGCCGCCGCCTGCGTGCTGCTGCAGCCGCGCGGCCGCGCCGCCGCCCCGGCCTCGATCGAGCCCGGGGTCAGGTAGGCTCGCTGCCGAGCTGGCGCTTCAGCGCACCGCGATCGGCGCGACGGTCGAGCCGGAGCCGCCTTGGATCTTCAGCGGCTGCATGATGAAGGCGAACTCGGAGACGCCTTTCGCCGCCAGCTCGTCGAGCTTGAGATTCTCGAGCAGGTGCACGCCGTTCACCACCAGCGCGATCTGGTGCACCGGCAGCGAAATCTGCTTGTCGGGATTGGGCGCGACCTCGACCGGCCAGTTGTCGGAGCCGAGCAGCATCGGGTCCTTGGCGACCAGCCATTCGGCCGCCTTCACGCCGATGCCCGGGCACGACTTCACGTAGCGCGCATTGTCCTTGGCCCAGAGCTTGCCCCAGCCGGTGTTGATGATGACGGCGTCGCCCGGCTGCAGCGTCACGTTCTGCTTCTTGAGCGCGCCTTCCAGGTCCTCGACCGTGATCTCGTAATTGTCGCCGAGCATCTCGACGCCCTTGAAGCCGGCGACGTCGATCAGCACGCCGCGCGTGATCAGCGCGCCGACATTGTGGACGCCGAGCTTGGTGAAGCCCGAGCGGGTCGCGTTCTCGTCGACCTTGAAGCAGTTGTACCAGCTGTTGAGATGGGTCTGGTGCGCGAAACCGTCGAACTGGGTGCCGACCTGCCCGATCTCGGAGATCACGATCTCCTCGTTGCTGCCGCGCATGTTGGAGAACTGGTTCATGAACGTGCGCTTGATGTGCACGTCGAAGCGCCGCGTGCCGAAGAACGGCATATTGGCGCCGAGCACATGGCCGAGCTCGATCACCTCGCCGGTCTTGATCAGCTTGACGGCATTGAGCACCGATCTGCGGCTTCATGTGGTTGGCCGAGCCGCGCTCGTCGGTCGCTCCCCATTTCGACGGGCAGCGCGCGCTTTCGGCCGGCGGGCTCCACGACGGAGCCTGCGCCTGCGCGGCGATGGTTCCCGACAGCAACAGGGCCGACACGGCAATTCCAAGCTTGATCTGCTTCATGGTTAGTCCTCCCTAAACATCCAGCGTCATAAGCGACGTCTTATGCCGGCAGCATGCGCTGCCGGCCGGGCGCCCGCAAGATGCATCGGGGGTAGGTCGCAACCAGCCACGGCGCGGCGCCGGACCGGATTCGACTGGCGGATGGCGGAGCGGATGGCGCGAGGACGCGACTGAGGACGCGGTTCCGCGTCTCCCGGCGCCATCGTCCGTGGCAATACGTAGGGCCCAATTTATGCGGTATTAATTCTGACCGTAGTATCAAGGGTTTTCGGATATATGCGCAAATTCGGTTGAGCGGATGTCCATGCGTACTGTGGTGGCGGACCCGAGCCGCACTGTCCTGAAGATCGTGACGCGCCTGCTCGAGGCAGGGATGCACGAGGTGCGCCCGTTCGAGGACGGCAGGAAGGCGCTCGACTACATCCAGACCGATCCCGAGGTCCGTGCGCTCATCACCAGCGCCGAGTTGCCATCCCTGTCGGGTATCGAGCTGTGCGGCGAAGCGCGGCGGCTCGCCAGCTCCAACCGCCCGCTGTACATCCTGCTGATGTCGTCCAGCACCGATCACCGATCCTTGGTCAAGGCGCTGGACAACGGCGCGGACGATTTCATCTGCAAGCCCCCCGTCGCCGAAGAGCTCTACGCGCGGCTTCGAGCCGCCGACCGGGTTACCACCATGCAGGCCGAGCTGATCCGTCTCGCCACGATCGATTCGTTGACGGGTATATGCACGCGACGTGCTTTCCTGATCCGTGCCGCCGATGCGTGCGCGCGTGCCAAGGAAGGTACGCTGGCCGCCGTCATGTTCGATATCGACCACTTCAAGGGCATCAACGACACCCACGGTCACGAGATGGGCGATACGGTGATCCGGGCAGTGGCTCAAGAAGCAGCCAAGGTGAGCGACATCGTCGGCCGCCTGGGAGGCGAAGAGTTCGCACTGCTCGTCGAAGGGGGCTGGCGCGACGGCGCCGAGGTGGCGGAAAACCTGCGTCGCATCATCTCATGGACCGAATTCGGCGAAAGAAACGCGAGCTTCTCGGTGTCGTGCAGCTTCGGGGTCAGCGAGTGGATGCCCGGCGACACGATCGACCGAATGCTCAAACGCGCCGACATGGCGCTCTATGACGCCAAGCTTGCGGGCCGCAACCGCGTGATGGCGCGCCGCCGGGCTATCAAGCAGGCGTGAGCGGCGATCTACGCCCGTGGATGTACCGGTTCATAAACGAGAAAGCTCTGCGGGTCGATGTCGACCTCGAGCTTGAGGGTGCCCTGGCGCTTGGGCGCATTTGCGAGCCAGTCGCGCAGATAGGCCGAGAGGTCGAAGCCGCGCGGCGACTTCAGCAGCAGCCGGAAGCGGTGGCGCCCACGCACCACCGCGAGCGGCGCCTCGGCGGGCCCGAGCACGCGCACCTCGTCCGAGCGCGGCGCCAGCGCGGCGAGCCGGCGCGCATAGCCCTCGGCCGCCGGCCGCTCGCCCGCCGACACCAGCAGGCTCGCGAGCCGCCCGAACGGCGGGTAGTGGGTCTTTTCCCGCAGCTCGATCTCGCTCGAGTAGAACGCGTCGCGGTCGGCCGCCAGCAGCGCCCGCATCACCGGATGCTCGGGCTGATGCGTCTGCAGGAAGCCGACACCGCGGCCTGCCTCGCGCCCGGCGCGGCCGACCACCTGATGCAGCAATTGAAACGTGCGCTCGGCCGCGCGCGGATCGCCATTGCTGAGACCGAGATCGGCATCGACGACGCCGACCAGGTTGAGCTTCGGGAAATGGTGACCCTTGGCGACCAGCTGGGTGCCGATGATGATGTCGAAGCGGCCCTCGGCGACGTCGTCCAATTCCTCGCGCAGGCGCTCCATGGATTCGACCAGGTCGCTGGACAGCACCAGGATGCGGCGGTCGGGAAACAGCTCGGCCGCCTCCTGCTCCAGCCGCTCGACCCCGGGTCCGACCGCGACGAACGAGTTGACGGCCTGGCAGTTGGAGCACAGCGCCGGCGGCGGCATCGCGAAGCCGCAATGATGGCAGACGAGACGGCGCCGGAAGCGATGGTCGACCAGCCAGGCGTCGCAGTTCGGGCAGGCGAGACGGAAGCCGCATTGCCGGCAGAGCGTGAGCGGCGCAAAGCCGCGGCGGTTCAGGAACAACAGCGCCTGCTCGCCGCGCTCGAGCGCGGTCTTGACCGCGTCGGCGAGCCGCGGCGCGATGAAACGCCCGCGCGGCGGGCCTTCGGCGCGCAGATCGATCGCCTCGATGGCGGGCAGATGCTGGCCGCCGAAGCGCTCCGGCAGATGCAGGCGGGCGTAGCGGCCGCGCCGGGCATTGACCTCGCTCTCGACCGCAGGCGTCGCCGAAGCGAGCACGATCGGAATGTCGGCGCCGCGGGCGCGCACCACCGCCATGTCGCGGGCGTGATAGCGCACGCCGTCCTCCTGCTTGTAGGCGGGGTCGTGCTCCTCGTCGACGACGATCAGCCCGAGATCCGCATACGGCAGGAACAGCGCCGAGCGCGCGCCGACCACGACCTTGACGTCGCCGGCCGTGACCGCGCTCCAGGTGCGCGCCCGCAGCCGCTGGGAGAGCTGCGAGTGCCACTCCGCCGGCCGCACCCCGAAGCGCTCGACGAAGCGATCGAGGAACTGGTTGGTCAAGGCGATTTCCGGCATCAGCACCAGCGCCTGCCGGCCGCGCCGGATGACCTCGCTGACCGCCTCGAAATAGACCTGGGTCTTGCCCGAGCCGGTGACGCCGTCGAGCAGCGTGACCGCATAGCCGCCCTTGGCGACGGTCGCGCGCAGCGCATCCGCCGCCTGACGCTGCGCCGGCGCGAAGTCGGGTTGCGCGAAGTCCGGATCGGGCGCGCGCGCCACCGGCTCGGGCGGCAGCACCACGGTCTCGAGCGTGCCTTCGTCGACCAGGCCGTCGATCACGCCCGACCGAGACGCCGGCGTCGTGCGCGAGCCTCGCTCTTGCCGTGCGCCAGGCCGTCGGCGAGCAGCGCCAGCACGCGGCCGCGCGCCGCCGTCATGCGTTGCGGCGCCGCCCCGGCGAGCCGCACGCCCACGCGCTCGCGCGCGGGACCCAGATGCTCGCCCATGCGCAGCGCCATGCGCAGCACCATGCCGCGCGGGCTGAGCGTATAGCCCGCGACCCAATCGACGAACTTGCGCAGCTCCGGCTTGAGCGGCGGAAGCTCGAGCTTGTCCTCGACCTCCTTCATGCGGTTGTGCAGGCGGGGCTCGACCTCGACATGGTCGGCCCACACGACGCCGGTCACCGCGCGCGGCCCGAGCGGCACCGACACCAGGTCGCCCGGCGCGAGCTCGAGGCCGTCCGGCACCCGGTAGGAATAGGTCTGGTCGAGCGCGACCGGCACCAGAACGTCGACGAACGCCGGGGCCGGGCGCGATGCGGGCGACGGTGCTGCGGGCATGTGGTTGGTCGATTTGCTCGAAACGGGCCTCGCCATAGCCTAAGCTCGATCGACGGCAAAAAACATCGGAGGAAGCCCATGGGTTGCAATGTCGTGCGCGCGAGCTTCACGGCCGCGTTTTCGATTTTCTGTCTCGTCGCCTCGCCGCTTGCCGCGCAGGACCGGATGCCGCCGATCCCGGCCGACAAGCTCACCGAGGCGCAGAAGAAGGCCGCCGAGGCCTTCGCGGAAGGACGCGGCTACCAGATTCGCGGGCCGTTCGTGCCGCTCATCCGCAGCCCCGAGGTGATGCTGCGCGCGAAAGCGCTGAGCGACTATCTGCGTTTCAAGAGCGTGCTGGAGCCACGCATCAACGAGCTGGCGATCATCATCACGGCGCGCGAGTGGACGCAGCAATACGAGTGGCAGGCGCATCAGCCGGCCGCGCTGAAGGCGGGGCTGCGCCGCGAGATCGCCGACGCCATCGCGGACGGCCGCCGCCCCGACGGAATGGCCGACGACGAGGAGATCGCCTACGACACGGCGACCGAAATCCTGCGTCTCAAGCGCGTCAGCGACGCGACCTATGCGCGGGCGGTCGGCCAAGTTCGGCGAGCAGGGCGTCATCGATCTCCTGGGCGTCATCGGCTACTACAATTTCCTGGCGATCGTGATGAACGCCACGCGGACGGCCCTGCCGGCCGGCGTGGCGGAGCCGCTCAAGCGCTATCCGGAGTGACGAGGGCCGCGGCGGTTAACGAAGAGTAAAGACGCGGATGTGATGATGCGGGCGCAAAGGCGTAGCCCGCATGCAGCGCAGCGATATGCGGGGAACCTGCGCGCGAGAGCGAATCCCGGCTACGAGGCAGGCACGGCGGTTCCGGCTCCATGTCAAAAACGTCGACCGACCTGCAACTTCCCTTCGCGGCCGCGGACGTCGCGCGCGAGGTTATGCACTGGCTCGGCTACCTGGCGGCCGAGCGGCGGATGTCGCCGAAGACGGTCGAGGCCTACCAGCGCGACGTCGTCCAATTCCTCGGCTTCCTGTGCGGCCATCTCGGTCACCGCGTCACCCTCGCCGCGCTCGCGCGCCTTGCGCCGCAGGACGTGCGCGCCTTCATGGCGGCGCGGCGTGCCGACGGCATCAGCAGCCGCTCGCTGATGCGCATGCTGGCGGGGGCGCGCTCGTTCGCGCGGTTCCTGGAGCGCAACGGCAAGGGCAAGGTCGGCGCACTCGCCGCCGTGCGCGCGCCGAAATTGGCCAAGACGCTGCCGAAGCCGCTCGCGATCGAAGCCGCCAAGCGCATCACCGAGACCGACTTGCGCGCCGGCGAGGAACGCGAGCCGTGGATCCTCGCCCGCGACGCCGCGGTGCTGGCCCTGCTCTACGGCTCGGGCCTGCGCATCTCCGAGGCGCTGGGGCTCAAGCGCAAGGATTTCTCCGCGCCTGGCCGGGCCGACGCCATCACCGTCACCGGCAAGGGCAACAAGCGGCGCATGGTGCCGGTGCTGGCGCAGGTCGCAAACCTGGTCGCCGAGTATGTGGCGCTCTGCCCCTATGAGGCGCCCGCCGACGGGGCGCTGTTCGTCGGCGCCAAGGGCGGCCCGCTGTCGCCGCGCGTCGTCCAGCTCGCCATGGCACGGCTGCGCGGCGCGCTCGGGCTGCCGGACAGCGCGACCCCGCACGCGCTGCGGCATTCGTTCGCCACCCATCTGCTGGCGCGCGGCGGCGATCTGCGCGCGATCCAGGAGCTGCTCGGCCATGCGTCGCTGTCGACGACGCAGATCTATACGGCGGTCGACAGCGAGCGGCTGCTGGAGGTCTACCGCAGCGCCCATCCGCGCGCATGACAAGACGATGACATCGGCGACGCCGAATTCGTCGCCGAGCCGTTGCGTCGAGGCGGCGGAGTGGTAGCTTTAGCCGCCGCATGGGGGAAGCACGCATGCGATGCCTGTCCATTCTGGCGGTCGCGGCCATGCTCGCGGCCGCCCATCCCGCCGCGACGCCGGCGCGCGCCCAGACCAACCTCTCGCCCGAATCGATGGAGGCGGCGCGCGCCCTGTTCAGCGTGGTGTTCGACCACGCCTTCGTGGCGCTCAACGCGCAGGCGGTCGAGGTGGCCTGGCCGGCCATCGAGGGCGCGGTGCGCGCCAAGAATCCCGCTGTCGACGCAGCGACGCTCACGGGCCTGCGCCGGGAGTTCGAGCGCATCCGCCTGGCGCGGCTGCACGAGATGACGAAAGACCTGCCGGCGCTCTACGTGCGCCATCTGACGGCGGAGGAAATGCGGGAAACCGCCGCGTTTTACCGCACGCCGACCGGCGCCAAGATGCTCGGCATCCTGCCCAAGATTCTGCCCGACGCGTTCGCCACCATCCTGCCGCGGGTGCAGGCGATGAATGCCGAAACGCAGGACTTGTTCCTCAAGCTCCTGCGCGAGCGCGGCCTGTTGAACTGAGCGCAAAAAGTCCCGCCAGCCCTGTCAATACCCCTTGCGGAGCATCGCCCATTCGATACATCGTCCGCGCCGGAACAGCCCTGGGAGGATAGGATCATGAGCCATGGCGTGCACGCGGTTCAGCACGAGGTCGAGCATCAGATCGAGCACGAGAAGCATGGACATGGTGGCGGTCACGACAATCCGCCCGAGCGCAATAACAGGAAGATCGCCCTGCTGATCGCGGTGATCGCGCTGTTCCTGGCGTTCTCCGAGACGCTCGGCAAGAGCGCGCAGACCGCGGCACTGAGCTACAATGTCGAGGCTTCCAATCTCTGGGCGTTCTACCAGGCAAAGACGATTCGCCAGACCGTGCTGCAGGCAGCCGGGGAGCTGCTCAAGTACGATCGCATGAAGATCGACGGAGAATCGTCGCCCGAGGCCCTCAAGAAGGCGATGGGCGAGCGCCTGGACACTGGCAGAAGGCGGTCGCGCGCTACGAGAGCGAGCCGAGGGAGCGCGAGGTCCGCAAGGAAGTCGACCTGAACCCGAAATACGGCGAGGGCCGTCGGGAATTGATGGCGCTGGCGATCGCGGCCGAGCGGAAACGCGATACTGCCTTGGAGCGTTATCACCACTACGAGGTGGCGTCGGCGGCGTTCCAGATCGGCATCGTGCTGGCATCGGCGGCGGTCATCACCGGCATCGTGCTGCTGGCTTACGCGGCCGCTGGGCTGGGCGTGATCGGGCTCGTGTTCACCGGAATCGGCTTTTTCGCCCCGCACGCGGTGCACTTGTTCTGAACGTTTCTCACGACGCCGATCGGATACCAGGACGTGGGCTGAGACGCCTGACCGGCGTTTCAGTCCGACGCACGAGGCAACCAGGATGTTGATAGCGCGCGGCTATCGCCGGCATTTCACACGCCGGACTTCCATTTCACGCGAGTTGATGTAATATGCCCACAGGGGTTGTGATCGGGGGGTGCATCCAGGGAAGATGCTATGCCCCTTCTGAAGTACTTCGTGACCGTCGGCATCGCGCTGACGGTCGGATTATTTGTGCTCAGTGCGTATCTGGAGCCCACCCCCTCCGACACCGCGGCAAAGGTCTCGGCTGCTCCCACGACGGCGTCCGTGCTTTATTTCGCTGCACCGGCCGCTGCGCCGGTCAAGAAATCGAAATAGAGCCTTAGATATCCTCGGCGAAGATCCTCAGCTCTGCGCTGATATCATTGACGACGTCCGTCGGCCCCAAATTGGAGAGCACCACGAGCAGGACATTCGTCTTCAGGTCGCGGCCCAGATAGGAGGTGAAGCCTTCCCATTCGCCCCAGTGCTCGACGATGCCCGGCACCTCGACCTCCCAGCCGAAGCCATATCCGGTCGTTTCCCCATTGTTCAGCCTGCCGGACACATAGGCCTCTTCATAAGCCTCACACGGAATCAATGTGCCGTCGCGAAGGGCGCAGTCCCAACGAACGAGATCCTCGGCGCTCGAATAGATCCCCCCGTCACCAAACACTCCGTCCAGATAGTTCAAGTCGCAGGACACTTTCTTGCCGAAGCAGACGAATCTCTTGCGAAAGCCGTAAACGCGCGCTTGCAGCGGGCACTCCTTCGATGTGAGGTTGAAGGCCGCGCTGTCATTCATTCCGAGCGGCTTGAAAATCTCCGCGGCCATGAACTCCGCGTAGGACATCCCTGACGCGCGCGATATGATCTCTCCCAACAAGACATACCCGGCATTGCCGTACTCGAACTTTTCTCCGGGTGCAAAATCGAGCGGCGGTCGATGCTTCCGGTATAATGCGATCATATCGCTCGTGGTGAGTATGGTCCCGGGATCCCAATACTTCTCGGCAAGGGCCATATGGTCCGGCATGCCGGACGTATGGTGCAGCAGCTGCCGTATGGTGATCTCACGGTAAACGGCAAGCTCGGGGATATGTTGCGCAACCTTGTCCTGGAGCGTCAGCTTCCCCTTCCGGGCCAGCAGCATGATGCCCGTGGCGGTGAATTGCTTCGACACCGAGGCCAGCGAAAACGACGAGCGGTTGGACAGCGGGGTGAGCCCGGCAACGTCCGCAAATCCATAATGCGCTTCGAAGCAGATGCGACCGTCCTTGGCGATGAGCACGGTTCCGTTGAATACGTCGCGTGCATGGAGCGCGTCCAGCCAACTGCTCAGAAGCTCCATCCTCTTTTCCAAAGGCAGTGAGCGTCCGACGGTCAGACGCGGTACCTTGCGCCTGGCGCATTGCGAGCCGGCGAGCTGAACGAGCCAGTCCATCGGCGCGCCGAGCATCTTGGAGAATGAGATGGTCATGAGATCGGCTACAGCCGGCTCCGGTTGGCGGCGATCCAATTGTAGATCGGATGACCGAAAAGGCGACTGAACACCGGCACATAAAAGAACGGCACTTGCCACCACAATCCCGGCACGCGCAACACGACGTACCGATAGGCCTCGAAGCCCGGCAGCGCCCGCCCGTCCGGCAGAACCAGATAGAGCGCCTTCAACATTTTTTCGTCGCTCACGACCGGCGATGGATTGGTGCGAAAGTCGCGTATCCGGATCTGCCTGAGACCGTCGAACGCCAGGAACCATGCCATCGAGCGTTTGCAGAAGCCGCAGGTGCCGTCGTAGATCATCTCCATGTCGCCGATCTTTTGCTTCCACCACGCGCCGAGCGCGCTCAGCCACTCGCGGCGCACAAAGCTCATGTGTCCCATGATCATGACGAAGGAGAAGAAATACAGGTTCATCAGCAGCGCGAACTGAAGGTGGAGGAATATGGCTGCGACCAGCAAGTAAGGCCGCGAGCGCCGTTGCCAGATCAGAAACGGGTAGGCGATCTCGATCAGAATGGTCCCATAGCTCGCAACATTGACCAGCCAGTACTGCGACGCGAGCAGGTCGAGAAGAAAGCCATTGTAGTAGTCGTCGCTGACGAAGACCTTCCAGATGGCGTCGCCGCTCCACCAGTCGTCACCTCTGAGCTTGTCGGTGGCGCTGAAGAAGAACAGCACGGCCATCTGGATTTGCATCAGCCTCGTGCAGGCGAACGCCCATGGACTGGTGAAGGCCGGCGGATCGGCTTCGAGGTTCTTGCGTTTGGCCGACCAGACCTCGCGCACTCGGTCCAAGCTGATGGCGCGTCCGATCGGCGCGAAGCACAGGATCAACAGCAGGCAAGCAAGAATCGCGTGCACGCCGTAGGCAATGCTCGGGTTGCGGTAGTCATAGGAGATGTTGCCGACCAGCACGCCCCACTTCACCCACGACGTTCGCCACCCCACCATCATGGCGGCGCAACAGAACAAGAAGAACGCGTGAAAGGCGACCCACTGCCATGGCGCCGTAAAGTAGAAAAAGACCGATGGCTTCCAAGGGTCGCCGATACGTCGCCGAGAAGCGCGCGCGGCACCCAGCCGTCGTCGCCCCAAAGCGTGAACAGATAAGGGCTTGCCAGGCCATAGTGCAGCAACAGCGCCGCGCCGATGCCGATGCGGGCAATCTCCAGCGGCGACGTCGACTTGTCCTGGAACCAGAGTCGCGACCAGTCCTGGAGCCAGAAGCGCGACCAGGCCTGGCGCAGCGGGGCCAGCGTGATCCGGCGCGCGGGCGCCGAGGTTGCCTGCACGGGCGCCAACGTCACCGGGCCGGACATCGGATGGCTTCCAGAACGCGCTCGTCGACGAACTCGGGATCCAGCGGGTGCTTTCCGCTCAATCGGTCCGCCGGCGAGAAGTCCTTCTGCTCGAGCTCAACAAACGTGATTGCGACCGGGTGCAGCGCGGCGTGCTCCAGACAGAACGCGGCAGCGGCGGCCTGGCCGTGGGTTTCGACGGACTCGACGATGTCCTTGTATCGATCCTTGAACCAGATCGAGGTCGGAAGGAACCTGCTCAATTTCTCGGCCGGGATAAAGGTGTGACGCTGTCCGGCCGCGTCCTCGACGATGTAGCGGAATTGACCGCCCAATTCGACCGTGGGGGCAAAGAACCCCCAATTGTTGTCCAGCCTGAACAGGGTCAAGTAGGGATGGAATAGCGGACGCGCCGACGCGGTGACCGCACTCTCCGGCGCCGACGCGATCGCCATGGCAAGCGTATGCCATACGACCAGCAATGACATCGCCGCATAGGCCAGACGCTCCCGCGCCGGTTTCGATGTCAAGCGACGCCACATGCTCTGATAATCCGGGAGCTACTTCTTCTTCCGGCGCGTCGTACGCGCGTTGTAGAGCTCGGCGGGGGCGAAGTCGTCGGTCAGCAGCACGCCCTTCGACACGTCGAGCGTGGCAAGGTAGCGCCCGGCGAGCGCCGGCATCGGGAAACGAAAGGCGTAGCGCTCCTGCAGGGCAGCGGCGCGCCGCGCGACCTCCGCCTGGTCGGGACCAGGTTGCGGAGTGGCGATGGTGATCACCAACCCATCCCCGGCGGGATAAAGGTCGACGGTCGGAAACACCGCGCGCAGCGTCACGATCGTGCTCGGATACAGCTTGGTATCGGTGGGGACGTTGAAGGCGGCGGCGCCGTTCGGCTTCAGGTGCTCCTTGACCAGCGCGTAGAACTCCTTGGTCAGCAGATGGAACGGCGTGTAGCCGCCATGGAAGGCGTCGAGGATGATGAGATCGTAGAGCTCCTGGCTGCGCTTGAGAAAGACGCGGCCGTCGGCCTCGATGAAACGCACCCGGCTGGTTTCACGCAGCCCGAAATATTTCTTGGCCGCGTCGATCACGCCCGGGTCGATCTCGACGACGTCGATCGTGACCTCCGGCATGTGCCGGGCCAGATAGGTCGACACCATGCCGCCGCCGAGCCCGATCATCAGGATTTTCTTGGCCTCTTCGGGATAGATTATGGCCGTGCTCATCTGGCGCATGACCGGGAACACGACGTCGCCGGGATCGTTCAGGTTGATCGCCGCTTGGTCCCACTCCCAGCCCCTGACCTGAAACGACATCGATCAGCTCGGCCTGCTTCTTGGAGACGAAGATGTCGTTGTAGGTGGTCTCGATGTGGGCGATCAGGCCGTTCTTGCGAGCGAGCATGGCCTTGCGCGTCTCGAGATCGATCAGCTCCTCGGCCCGCGCCGAAGCAGCCGGGAAGACCGTCGATGTCAAAGCGGCCGTTACGATGATCAGCGCGACGGCGGCCGACGCCCGGCGGCTCCATCGCTGTGTCGCCAGCAGCACGAGGCCCGCGACCACCCCCGCAACCCCCAACGAGATGGTAATGGCGCGCGAGCCGATCATCGGAATGAGATAGAACGTCGTGCCGAGCGTGCCGACGATGCTGCCTGCAGTCGAGATGCCATAGACGGTTCCCGAGACCACGCCGGAACGATGCGGCGAGCGCATCAACAGGCGGATGGCGAATGGCGAGTACATGCCGAGCAGCGTGACCGGGAAGAACATGATGGCGAAGGAGGACGCCAGGCTGCCGAGCTTGATGTCGTCGATGACGGCCAGCAGATGCTCGAGCACTGCTTGGGCAAAGCTCGGCAAGAGGATCAGATAGGCAGAGCCTATGATGACGGTGACACCGAGCACGGTCAGCGTGGGCGTGCGATCGGCGAGCCACCCGCCGATGAAATAGCCCACGCACAGGGCCGCCAGCACGGTCGAGATCAGCGCCGCCCAGGTGTAGATGCCGCTCCCGAAATAGGGATTGAGATAACGCGATCCCAGCATCTCGAAGCTCATGACGATGGCGCCGGTCACGAACGCCACCACGTAGATGATGAGCGTGACCGAGGCGAATTTCGAGCCCCCGTCCTGATGGACCGAGCTTAGAGCTTCGGCGGTTCGATCATCCACGGGCGCACCTGTTCGGCAATCAGAACTACGACAGCGGCCGTCCCGACGCAACGTGCGCAGGACGCTCGCGCTGCAACCAAAGGTGATGGATCAGCGGCGTGATCAGCTCACGCCCCGCCGGACCATCGTGCTCACGTCCGAATACGCGTCCACGAACGGCGAAAGAACCTTGTGCCAGGGGCCCTTCGAGACCAACAGGTCATGGATCGCCAGATAGTCGATGCCCGTGCTCAGGAAGCAATCGACGGCATCGCGCGGCGTTTCAACGATCGGTTCGCCCTTCACGTTGAACGACGTATTCAGCAACACCGGGACGCCGGTGATCGCCTCGAATTCCTTGAGCAACCTATAGAGGCGGTCATTGTGCTCCTGCCGAACGGTTTGCACCCGTGCGGTTCCGTCGACATGAACGATCGCCGGAATCTTGTCGTGCCATTCCGGACGGACCCGCTTGGCCAGCAGCATGAACGGGGAGTCCTCGTCGCCTTCGAAAACCTCCTTTGCCCTTTCGGCCAGCACGATCGGGGCAAACGGCCGGAACGCCTGCCTGAACTTGACCCGCTTGTTCAGGATATCCTTCATTTCGGCCGTGCGTGGATCCGCGATGATGCTGCGGTTGCCGAGCGCGCGCGGCCCGAACTCGGAACGCCCCTGAAACCAACCGATCACCCGGCCTTCGGCAAGCACCTTGGCGGTGTCGGCGCAGATGTTCTTGCTGTGCGTCCTCTTGGTCTCGAGACGGATCAGCCGTTTGTCCAGAGCGGCATCGACGTCCTGATCCTTATATTGCATGCCGAAATAGGCATTGCTCACGACGAATGAGCGCGGGTTTCTCTGAATCGCCAGATGGCCGTAATAGGCGCAACCTATCGCGATTCCGTCGTCACCTGCCGCCGGCTGAATCCACACGTTTTCGAAGCCTGCCTCGCGCACGATCCGACCGTTGGCCACGCAGTTCAGGGCCACGCCGCCGGCGATGCAAAGATTCTTGGCGCCGGTGGTTTCACGCAGCCATCTTGCCCGCTCGAGCAGCACGCGCTCGGTGTCGTCCTGGATGCGCCAGGCCACGTCCTTCCAATGTTGCATCGACGGACTGGCTTCCCAGTTCTGCCGGCTGTCGATCAAATACGGCTCTCTGAGGTCGTCCTGCCAATCAGGGACCTCCAACTCACCGTTCTTGATATCAAGGAACGGCTTGATGCGTCCGGGCTCTCCATAAGGAGCCAGGCCCATCAATTCGCCGCACTTGTTCCAGTCGCCGAAAATGTAGGTCGAGGCCCGGCTGTACAAAGCGCCGAGGCCCGGCATGTTGTAGAACTCATCGCTCAGGAACCCGCGCGCCGGCGTAAGCCAGACCTTTTTCAACGTCTCGATATTGGAACCGTCGAACTTGTAGTAACTCTCCGATTCGCGCGCCAGCGGATCGGCCTTGTCGGTCAGCGGATATTTTTCGGTGACGTCCGAACAGTAGCTGCCCACGCCATCCACCACCATCACGACCCCGCTCTCGAAGGGAGAGACCGCGAAGGCGCTGTAGGCGTGCGCCAGGTGGTGCGATACCGTCACCGCTTTGTTCGAGCGCGGACGATAGAGCGGATGGTTTGCTGCCTGCGGCCGCTCCTCTTCGGGCAAGAAATGCGGCATGTCGTAGTGCAGCAGCTTCTTTTCCATCTCCTCGACCGGGAGGATGTAGCAATTGCGCACCACCAGATCGACGTCGTCCAGCGAGATGCCCTCGGCATCCAGGCAATAGTCTACGGCCTCCTTGAAAAAGCCGCTGGCGTGCTTTTCGCGCGTGATCCGTTCCTTGGCGATCGCAAACGCAATCTCCCCGTCGCGAAGCAAGCAGGCGCTGACATCATGGTCGTACGTGTTTATGCCAAGTATATAGCGGTGATTTTTCGACATGGGCCTTCTTCTGACGCGCGGCTACACAAGCCGAGCTCGGCTTTATTTGTGCAGTCTCAGATGATTGATGGGATATTGGCAGCGCAATATTATTGATGACATCGCTGTCGCCGCCTCGTCAAGCTGCTCGCTTGACCGGTACTGTCGCTTGGCCTATCATTCGTGCGCCGTTTGTGCCAACAATAAGCCATTCGGTGCAAAAAAGCGGCGCCAACAACGAACCCTTCACCAACTCGAGATGTCATGGGTTGCGCCTCACGACGGAGCACTCCCCTGCTTTACGTCGAGAACTATGGGAAGTGGAAAGGTGGTGAACTGATGAAGAATCTCTTCGCTCAGACTCGAAACAAGATCCTGGCGGCTGCAGCTGCAGTCGCCCTGGTCGCGGTCTACTGCCTCAGCACCATTGGGGTATCGACCCTCGCCTACACGGCGGCCGGTATCGCGACGTCTACGTCTGCGGACGCCAGAGGCGGTGGCAGAGGTCGTGGTGGTGGTCGGGCAGGTCGTGGTCGCGGCAGAGGCCGTGGTCGCGGCAGAGGCCGTGGTCGCGGCAGAGGCCGTGGTCGCGGCAGAGGCCGTGGCTGGTGGGGCCCTGGCTGCCCGCTGTGGGCGGAAGAAGCCGAGCTTTGCTAGGCTGAACGCGCGACCGCCGATCCACTCTCCGGCGGTTCCGCAATAGCCCTGATGAATGGCTACCTCCCGGCAAGGGAGGTAGCTTCTTTTTTGGGACATTTGATCAACCGCTGCGGTTCTCGTTTCCGACCGTTCGAGGGCAAGAATATCTCGGCCGCGGGATCAAACCTTGTCGAATTCCTCGACCACGTCGGCGTGACCAAGGGCGATGAGGAACTCGCATAGAACCGTGACGCCTTTTTCGACAGCCTGCTCATCCTCCTTTGCCTGCAGGGCTTTCAACTGTTGGATCGCTTGCTCTTTGGTCATGCTATCGGTCTCCCTGGCTGTCCCGTTCGCTGGTCGATCGGGTCGCCGAAGCATAGCTTATTCCGGTCGCGCAGGCCCAGCCCGAGCGAACATGGATAGCCACCGGGACGAGCGGAGAGACCTCATGCAGCCTGGTCGATGGTGCGCCGTTCGCGTGGCCGAGAGCGCGTGGCGGACCGTGGCGTCGACGATCATCGTTGCCGCCTTCGCGTGCTGCCAAGCGGCAAGCGCGGCTCCGACCCATCCGCTCGACCCGCTCGACGCCGGAGAGCTCGTCGCGATCAGGGACATCCTGGCGCAGAGCGGCCGGTTCTCGACCACCACCAACTTTGCCTGGATCGCGCTCGCCGAGCCGCCGAAGAAGATCGTCGAGGAGTTCCGCCCGGGTGTCGACTTCCCGCGTCAGGCCTATGTGGCCGCCATCGACTACGACAAGGGCAAATCGTTTCGCGTGATCATCGACCTGCGCTCGAGCCGGATCGCATCGATGGACGATCTCGGGGCGCTGCACCCCGGACTGACCGACGTCGATCTCGACATCGCAGCCGCCATCGTCGACGCCGATCCGAGAATCAAAGCGGCGCTGATCAAACGCGGCCTCGATATTCCCGACCGCGTCACCGAATCCGTGCGCGTCCAGTACCAGCCGGTCGGCGCCGACCGCACGCTCGACCAGGAGAAGAACCGGCTGCTGCGCGTGCTGTTCAGCGCCAACCAGAATGCGAGCAGCAATACGAGCCCGGTCATCGACGGCCTGATGGCGGTGGTAGATCTCTACGCAAAGAAGGTGATTCGTCTCGACGACAATCCCGGCGCGGCAAGCGTGCCGGTGCCCCACGACGTCCTCGACCCCAAGCTGCGCGATGCGCTCGCCGCCGCCCGCCCGGTGCTCGCGACGCAACCCGACGGACGCAACTTTGCGGTCGAGGGCAACGTGGTGACCTGGCGAAACTGGCGCCTGCGCTTCGGGTTCAATCTGCGCGAAGGGCTCGTGCTTTATCAGATCGGCTTCAACGACCGCGGCCGCCTGCGCCCGATCCTCTATCGCGCGTCGGTATCCGAGGTGCTCACCGCCTACGGGGACCCCAGTCGATCCTGGTCCTGGATGCTGATCTTCGACGAAGGAGCCTGGGGCCTCGGATACCTGTCGGCGGCGGTACAGCCCGGCCGCGAGGTGCCGGCCAACGCCGTCACCCTCGGCGCCGTGGTGCCCGATCCGGGCCAGAGGCAGTTCAGCGAGCTGTTTGCCGACCGCATCTATGTCTACGAGCGCGATGCCGGCAACCTCATGCACTACCAGGAGGACGGCCAGATCGTTCACGCCCGCGCGACCGAGCTTGTGATCGGCTCGCTCGTGTCGCTTGGAAACTACATGTACGCCTTCAACTGGGTGTTCAGGGAGGACGGGTTCTTCGCCTTCGAGGCGGAGCTTTCGGGCACCATCCTGACCAAGTTCGTCGGCGCCAAGGATTGCGATGTCTGCGCGGCGATCGCGCAGGGACCGGGAAGCGGCAGTGAAAGCCGGACCTACGAGTCGAGCGGCGACGACAAGTTCGGCGGCCTCGTCTACCCCAACGTGGTCGGCGTCAGCCATCAGCATTGGTTCAACCTGCGCCTCGATTTCGACATCGACGGCGCCCGCAACGCCGTGATGGAAAACAACGTGAAGCGGGTCGCCGGAACGGGCAGCAACGAAGGATCGGCAGATGCCACGGGCATCGGCGTCGCTCACATCGTGCTCGGCAAGGCCGTTGAGGCCAAGCGCCGCATCAGCCACGAAAGCTCGCGGACCTGGACCATCTACAATCCGTCCGCCTTGGGCCGCGGCCGGCGCCCGGCCGGCTACACGCTGATGCCGATGGGGAATACGGCGACCATCTTCCCCCGCGCGCGCGAGCGCGAGCCGGTGGCATTCACGTTCCATCACCTCTGGGTCACGCCGCACCGCGATGGCGAGCTCTATGCGGCCGGCGCCTATCCGAACCAGGCCAACAGCAGCTACGCCGATACGCTCTATTCCTACGCCGACCATTCATCGATCTACGACCAGGACATCGTGGTCTGGTACTCGATGGGCGACACGCACGTGCCCCGGCCCGAGGACTTCCCGCTGATGTCCAGCAAGAAGATCTCGGTGGTCTTTCATCCCGACGGATTTTTCGAGCGCAATCCGATGTTCGGCGCACCGGACGCCGGCCCGCAGCCGGCCCCCGATTCACGGCCGTGATCGCGCGCGGGGAGACGTGCGTCTCCCCGCGTCAGGTTTCGTCTGCGGGCGCAATTGCGCGACTGATCAGATGCGGCCGACAAAGCCGGCGATCTTCCAGGCGCCGCCCTCTTTGACGAAGCACATTTGCGGCCCGCCGATGTCGCGGATCGCCTCGGCCGGTATGAACCCGGTCTTGCCGGACGGCGTGATGATTTTCACGGCGGCGGCGGCCGCGGTGGCCGGCGAAGCGTCCTCGACCGTACGCACCAGATGGAGACCGAGCTTTTCGATCACCGGCGCTTTCGCCTGCGCGGCCCCGCGCACCTCGACGCCGTCGCGGATCGGAAACACCCAGTCGGCTCCCGTGCTTTGCGTCGCCTTGGCGAATTCCTCGGCCTCCTGCGCATCGAAGGTCGCCTGGGTGGGCGCACAGATCACGCCTTGGCGCTGGGAATCGGGCATGTTGGTCGGCTCGGCCGCGTAGTCGGCGATCACTTCCCAGCCGGTTGGGGTCTTGCCGGCCAGTCCGATCGCGGTGGACAGGTTGTCGATACCGGACTTGGCCTTGTCGGCGGAGTCCTTGTCGTCCGGGAACCAGAAGAAGCTCGCGGCGACGAGCCCCGCGAGCGCGGCGCGGTCCTTCTTCTGGGCGATGCCGATGAGCTGCTTGCGGAACGCGTCGAAGCTCGCATCGCTCATCGCCGCCGGCAGCTTGATGGCGACCGGCTTGTACGGCCCCGGCTTCGGCGTCGCATCTTTCTTGCCGGGCGCTTCTTTCTTGGGCGCCTCTTTCTTTTGCGCCTCCTTCTTGGCTTGCGCCGACGCCGGCTGAGGCGCGAGCGCGCCGCACATCACGAACGCAGTCGCGACGATCATGGTGGAGAATAGGCGTAGATGCCGCATCGCATGTCTCCCAAACTCGAGCCTGTGACGATAACGTCGGGATGGTATTGCCGGAACCGCGTCCCCGCCACGGAGCCGCGCGGCGTCTCGACGCTGATCGGGTCCGCAGGGCCGCGAGCCTAGCAACGGCGTTGCGTGCGCACAACCGTGCGGGAGCGTGAAGCTTCGATCGCCAGATTACAGAGAATTTACATCGCGGACTTGTGACGTCGGAAAGTCCGATCGCGAGCGGCTGGTCGACGCGGCGGCCGCCCCATCGACGCGCGCCGACGAGCCCGGTTCAGGGCGAGTGTCATCAGCGCGTTCACGCGCGTCTTCCGACGCGCTATGCGCGCGCACCATAGAGTCGCCGCGCTGGCTGCTCGCTGCGCTCGCCAGCGCGACCTCACATATGGATCGCGCGTTTGGCCACCGCGAGCGCCGCTTCCTTCACGGCTTCCGGAAGCGTGGGGTGAGCGTGGCAGGTGCGGGCGATGTCCTCGGCGGAGGCGCCGAACTCCATCGCGACCGCCGCCTCCGCGATCATGTTGCCGGCATCGGAACCGACGATATGCACGCCGAGCACGCGGTCGGTCTTGGCGTCGGCGAGAACTTTCACGAAGCCGTCGGTCTGATGATTGACCTTGGCGCGGCCATTGGCGGTGAACGGAAACTTGCCGACGTTGTAGGCAGTGCCGGCCTGCTTGAGCTCGTCCTCGCTCTTGCCGACCGAGGCGATCTCCGGAAACGTGTAGACCACGTTCGGGATCACGTCGTAGTTCACGTGACCGGCCTGGCCGGCGAGCAGCTCCGCCACCGCCACGCCTTCGTCTTCAGCCTTGTGCGCCAGCATCGGGCCGGCGATCACGTCGCCGATGGCGTAGATGCCCGGCACATTGGTGGCGAAGTGCGCGTCGACGATCACCCGGCCCTTGTTGTCCTTCTTGACGCCTGCCGCTTCGAGGCCGAGCCCTTCGGTGAACGGCACGCGCCCGATCGAGACCAGCACCACGTCGGCCTCGATGGTCTCGGTCGCGCCGCCGGACGCCGGCTGCACGCTCACCGCGAGCGTCTTGCCCTTCGCATCGACGGCGGTGACCTTCGAGCCCAGCTTGAACTTGACGCCTTGCCTTTCCAGGATGCGCTGGGACTGCCGGCACACCTCGCCGTCCATGCCGGGCAGGATGCGATCCAGGAACTCGACCACGATCACCTCGGAGCCGAGCCGCCGCCAGACCGAGCCGAGCTCGAGCCCGATGACGCCGGCGCCGACGACGAGCAGCCGCTCCGGCACCTTGTCGAGCACCAGCGCGCCGGTCGACGACACGATGCGCTTCTCGTCGATGTCGATGCCGGGGAGGCGCGCCACGTCGGAGCCGGTGGCGATCACGATCGCCTTCGTCTCCAGCGTCTCCGTCTTGCCGCCGGCCGCCTTCACCTCGACCCGGCCGGGCGCGGCGATGCGGCCCACGCCCTCGAAGGTCTCGATCTTGTTCTTCTTGAGCAGGAAGGCGACGCCCTTGACGTTGCCGTCGACACCTTCGTCCTTGAATTTCATCATTGTCGCAAGATCGAGCTTCGGCTTGCCGACCTTGATGCCCATGCGGTCGAACTGGTGCGCGGCCTCGTCGTAAAGCTCGGACGCATGCAGCAGCGCCTTCGACGGAATGCAGCCGACGTTGAGGCAGGTGCCGCCGAAGGTCTTGTCCTTCTCGACCACCGCGACCTTCATGCCGAGCTGCGCCGCGCGGATGGCGCAGACATAGCCGCCGGGGCCGGAGCCGATGATGAGATGAGGTCGTAGGGCAGGAGCTGAGGGCCATGGGATCACAAATCCAGCACGAAGCGCGCCGGGTCCTCCAGCACCTCCTTCACCCGCACCAGGAAGGTCACCGCCTCGCGGCCGTCGACGATGCGGTGGTCGTAGCTGAGCGCCAGATACATCATCGGCCGCGGCTCGATCTTGCCGGCGACCACCATCGGCCGCTCCTGGATCTTGTGCATGCCGAGGATGCCGGACTGCGGCGCGTTGAGGATCGGCGTCGACATCAGCGAGCCGTAGACGCCGCCGTTGGTGATCGTGAAGGTGCCGCCCTGCATCTCCTCGATCTTGAGCGTGCCCTCGCGCGCGCGGCGGCCGAAACCGGCGATCTCCTTCTCGATCTGGGCGAGCGATTTCTGGTCGCAGTCGCGCACCACCGGCACCACCAGGCCGCGCTCGGTGCCGACCGCGATGCCGACATGGTAGTAGTTCTTGTAGATGATGTCGGCGCCGTCGATCTCGGCGTTGACGGCGGGAATTTCCTTCAGGGCCTGCACGCAGGCCTTCACGAAGAAGCCCATGAAGCCGAGCTTCACCCCGTGCTTCTTCTCGAACAGCTCCTTGTAGTCGGCGCGCATCGCCATCACGGCGCTCATGTCGACCTCGTTGAACGTGGTCAACATCGCGGCGGTGTTCTGGGCATCCTTGAGGCGGCGCGCGATGGTTTGGCGCAGCCGCGTCATCTTCACGCGCTCCTCGCGCGATGCGTCGTCGGCCGGCGACGGCGCGCGCACCTGCACGGCGGCAGCCGACTGGGCGACGGGCGTCGGCGCCGCGGCGGCGCGCTCGATCGCCGCCATCATGTCGCCCTTGGTGACGCGGCCGTCCTTGCCGGAGCCCGGCACGGTCGCGGCATCGACGCCGCTTTCGGCCGCCAGCTTGCGCACCGAGGGGGCGAGCGGGGTGTCGGCGGCCCGGCTGCCTCCCCTGGCGGGGGCGGGGCTGGCGGCGCCGGCGCGGCGGGCTGCGCGCGGGCTTGGTCGCGGCCGCGGCGGCGCCGTCCCGGATCTGGCCGAGCAGCGCGCCGACCGCGACCGTCTCGCCGTCCTTGGCGGCGATCTCGCCGAGCACGCCGGCGGCCGGCGCCGGCACCTCGATCGTCACCTTGTCGGTCTCCAGCTCGACCAGCGGCTCGTCGACCGCCACCGCATCGCCGGGCTTCTTGAACCATTTGCCGATGGTCGCCTCGGTCACCGATTCGCCCAGCGTCGGCACGCGGATGTCGGTCATGACAGCGCCTCATCCAGCAGCGCCTTGAGCTGCTTGAGATGCTGCGGCATCTGGCCGGTGGCGGTCGCCGCCGCGGCCGGCCGGCCGGCATAGATCGGCTGCTTGCGCTTGGCGCCGAGCTGCTCGAGCACCCATTCGAGATAGGGCTCCATGAACGTGTAGGCGCCCATGTTGCGCGGCTCCTCCTGGCACCACATGTGCTCGGCCTTGGGGAAACGGCCGAGCTCCTGCACCAGCGCCTTGAGCGGCACCGGATAGAGCTGCTCGATCCGCAGCAGATAGACGTCGTCGACGCCGCGTTTTTCGCGTTCCTCGTACAGATCGTAGTAGACCTTGCCCGAGCACATCACCACGCGCCGGATCTTGTCGTCGGCGGCGAGCTTGATCTTCTGGTCGGGCAGCAGCTGCGCGTCGTCCCACAACAGGCGATGGAACGTGGTGCCCGGCCCCATCTCGTCGAGCCGCGACACCGCGCGCTTGTGGCGCAGCAGCGATTTCGGCGTCATCAGGATCAGCGGCTTGCGGATATCGCGCTTCAATTGCCGGCGCAGGATGTGGAAGTAGTTCGACGGCGTGGTGCAGTTGGCGACCTGCATGTTGTCCTCGGCGCACATCTGCAGATAGCGCTCGAGCCGCGCCGAGGAGTGCTCCGGCCCCTGCCCTTCGTAGCCGTGCGGCAGCAGGCAGACCAAACCCGACATCCGCAGCCACTTGCGCTCGCCCGAGGAGACGAACTGGTCGAACACCACCTGCGCGCCGTTGGCGAAATCGCCGAACTGCGCCTCCCACAACGTCAGCGCATCGGGCTCGGCGAGCGAGTAGCCGTATTCGAAGCCGACCACCGCCTCCTCCGAGAGCATCGAGTTGATGACCTCGAAGCGGGCCTGCTGGTCGCCCACGTGGTTGAACGGGGTGTAGCGGTCCTCGTTCTCCTGGTCGATCAGCACCGAATGGCGCTGCGAGAACGTGCCGCGCTCGGTGTCCTGGCCGGAGAGCCGCACCGGGTGGCCGTCGAGCAGGATCGAGCAGAAGGCGAGCGCCTCGGCGGTCGCCCAGTCGATGCCCTCGCCGGTCGTGATCGCCTTGGCGCGGGCGTCGAGGAAGCGCTGGATGGTGCGGTGGAGGTGGAAGCCCTCGGGCGCGGCGGTGATCTTCCGGCCGATCTCCTCGAGCGTCTCGATCGCGACGCCGGTCTGGCCGCGCCGCGGGTCGTCGTAGTCGCGCGCCGCCTTGATGTCGGCCCAGCGGCCGTCGAGCCAGTCGGCGCTGTTGGCCTTGTAGCCCTGGCTCGCCTCCAGCTCGGCGTCGAGCCGCGCGCGCCAGTCGGCGCGCATCTTCTCGACCTCGCCCTCGGTGACGACGTTCTCGGCGATGAGCTTCTTGGCGTAGATCTCGAGCGTCGAGGGATGCGCGCGGATCGCCTTGTACATCAGCGGCTGGGTGAACGACGGCTCGTCGCCCTCGTTGTGGCCGAAGCGGCGGTAGCAGAACATGTCGATCACGACCGGATGCTGGAACTTCTGCCGGAACTCGGTCGCAACCTTGGCGGCGAACACCACCGCTTCCGGATCGTCGCCGTTGGCGTGGAAGATCGGCGCCTCGACCATCTTGGCGATGTCCGAGGGGTAGGGCGAAGACCGCGAATAGCGCGGATAAGTGGTGAAGCCGATCTGGTTGTTGACGATGAAATGCACCGAGCCGCCGGTGCGGTGGCCGCGCAATCCCGACAGGCCGAAGCATTCGGCGATCACGCCCTGGCCGGCGAAGGCGGCGTCGCCGTGGATCAGCAGCGGCATCACCATAGTGCGGTCGTCGCGGGTGGCGCCGTGCTGATCCTGCTTGGCGCGCACCTTGCCGAGCACGACCGGCACGACAATCTCCAGATGCGACGGATTGGCGGTGAGCGACAGATGCACCCGGTTGCCGTCGAACTCGCGGTCGGAGGAGGCGCCGAGGTGATACTTCACGTCGCCCGAGCCCTCGACCTCGTTGGGGGTCGATGAGCCGCCCTTGAACTCGTGGAAGATGGCGCGATGCGGCTTGCCCAGCACCTGCGCCAGCACGTTGAGCCGGCCGCGATGGGCCATGCCGATGCCGATGTCTTTGACGCCGAGCGCGCCGCCGCGCTTGATGATCTGCTCGAGCGCCGGGATCATCGACTCGGCGCCGTCGAGGCCGAAGCGCTTGGTGCCGGTGAACTTGAGATCGCAGAACTTCTCGAAGCCTTCGGCCTCGATCAGCTTGTTGAGGATGGCGCGCTTGCCCTCGCGGGTGAAGGTGATCTCCTTGTCGGGTCCCTCGATGCGCTCCTGCATCCAGCCCTTCTGGGCCGGATCGGAAATATGCATGAACTCGACGCCGAGCGTCTGGCAATAGGTGCGGCGCAGGATGGCGAGGATCTCGCGCAAGCTGCCGAACTCGAGCCCGAGCACGCGGTCGAGGAATATCCTGCGGTCGTAGTCGGCCTCGGTAAAGCCGTAGGAGCGCGGATCGAGATCCTGCTCGTCCCGGCGCGGCTCGAGCCCGAGCGGGTCGAGATTGGCGTGGAAGTGGCCGCGCGCGCGATAGGCGCGAATCAGCATCAGGGCGCGGATCGAATCACGCGTCGCCTGCTGCACGTCCGCAGGGGAGAGTTCGACGCCACCCGCCTGCGCGCGCGCCTTGACCTTGTCGCCGACCGCCTTCTCGACCTCCTGCCAGTCGCCGTCGAGCGCCGAGACCAGGTCGCCGCGTGGGCGCGGCGGCCAGTCCGGCCGCTGCCACGACGGTCCGCTGGCGCTCTTGAGGACATCGCCGCGGTCGTCCTTCAGGCTCTGGAAGAACGCCTGCCATTCGGCATCGACCGCGTTGCGATCGGTCTCGTAGCGGCCGTAGAGATCCTCGATGTAGTCGGCGTTGCCGCCGTAGAGGAACGACGTACGGGCAAAGGCGGCATTGGCGTCCTGGCGGGACATTCGGCGGGTCCTGATGGCTTGAGGTGTCGGCCCGGATGGTCAGGCGGCCGGAGACGAATCCCGGCGGCGCGCTAGCTTTACACTATTTATGCTGCAGTTGCGTTGTGACAATGCGCAAAAAAATGAATCACCGTTCAGATTGAAGCGGCGGTTGCTCACGGCCAATAAACGAAGGACGCATCGGCATCAACTTCCGCTGGGACGCGCCCGTCGTCGCGCGGTACTGATCACCCCGACACTCGAACGCAAGGTTTTGGGGGCCTCGGCAGCAATGCCGGGAACGCCGAGATCGAGAACATCGTCAGGCGGGTGCGGGCCGAGATGCGAGCCGAGCGGCCGGCTTGGCTCGGATTACGCACCGAGCGCACCGTCACCACCAAGCCCGGCGGCATTGCTCGCCGCCACCTGCGCAGCAAGCCTGTGCTGGTGTGGGTTAACCCAGGCACGCTGCCGCCTACGCAACCATGATGATGGGCCGGATGAAGCAGCATGAAAGGACAAAGCCGATGGAGCCTTATTCGAAAACGCATTCGCATGGTGCAGTGCTTGGTGTGGAGTTCGGCTTTCAGGTCGGGAGATTAACGTCAACCGTATCCCTAATGGGTGAGAAGCGAGGAAAGTCATGCAAACTCCGGAACCAAAGCAAGAGGCCCCGGCGCAATGCCGAGGCCCCAAACTTTTGCGTTCTGTGTCGTGCGGATCAGTACGCGCCGAACGTGCCGCCGCCGAACCGGTAGTTGACACCGATGCGGGTGACCCAGGCCGAGCTGTCATGCTCGAAGCGGAAGGGGGTGGGGACGCCGCCGCAGAGAACCACGCAGGTGTGTGTGCGCTCTGCCGTTTCGAAACGGGCGTAGAGCACCTCGCTCTTGAAGCTCCAGTTGGGTGCGAACTGCCACTCCGTGCCGAAGCCCATGGTCCAGCCCCAGCGCGTCTTCTCGTCCGAGAAGGCCTCGCTGATACCCAGGAAAGGGATGCTAACCTCGACGGTCCGCTCGGTGTTGGCGTACGCGAGGCCGCCGGTCACGTACAGCAGGACGTTGTCGACGATGACGCCCGTGCGCGCCCTGACCGTGCCGAAGCTTTGAAGGCTGACGGACCCTGAAAGCGTAACAAGGCCAAGGGGGCCGGTGCGGGTGAAATCATGGCCGATGTCCGTCCATTGGTAATCGGCCTCGATCCCGAAGAGCGTGCAGCGGGATTGCCAGTTGTAGCCGCCTTGGACGCCGGCGGCCCAGCCGTCCACGCTCCGACTTACCTCCTGCGGACGCACCAAAGCCCAAAACCGTCGAGGTCTCTGAATGTATGGTCGCCGTAGCCCCAGCCGACATTGCCGCCGACATAAAACCCACCGAATTGCGCGCACGCCGGCACGACCGGCGCCGGCCTATACTTCACGGCCATGTCCGCAGCGCCAGCTGGAACCGCGATGAGCGCGACAAGAGCACTTGTCGCAAGAAAGACCTTCTTCATGTAGACCCCCTCTGTCCCGATGGTGAAAACCGTGGCGCCGAACTCGCCTTCCCCATGAAGGCTCGGGCCCCGGCACGCGGCGATCGGATAGGCGCCTGCGTACTGGTAGATGCATCCTAGTCCTAGTCTGCAGGATTGGCTGTAGCGCCCGAGCAACAGTGTGCCGAAAAGTCACGCTGGCTGGATTTCGCGGTCCCTTTCCCGGTTATAGCCATAGCCCCGTTCAAGGTTGCCGACCCGCGCATTTCGTCTTTAGAGTTCCCCTTCCCCGGGCGGTGCCCCCGACGACGCCCATTGGTCTCGAGCGGCCCTTGGTGCCGTGCTCGGCCTTGACGCAAGGCGCCGCTACTGATCCGCATCGCCAGCACGTTTTCTCGCCCGGGCACGACCCGACTGGCCGTGTTTGGCCCAAGCGAGAGGAGCCCCAGCGTAGCGATGCCGGTCCGCGGTGCAGACCGCCCTTGCCCAGAGCTCGGTGCTGGGGGGTACCGGGGGATTGTGAACAGGGGGATGAAGGCGATCGAAGGGGGATCGAAGGGCGATGGCAGTGCTGATCGAGGGGCGATCGAGGGGCGATCGAAGAAAGCCGGGGCGATCGAAGCGGGATCGAAGGTCATCTCATCCCCTTCTGGATGGGGGTCTTGCTGTGGCTCGGCGGTCACCGTCTCAATCGAGAGCCTCCCGGCACGGAACAGTCGCTCCATGGCGCGGGCAAAGGCGTGTTGGAATAGCCACCGCTCTCCTCGAGCTCAGCGAAAATCACCGGTGCGTAGTTGCGGCCCGGCTTATCGCTCACGTCGCGACCGAGGCGGACGCGCTGGTCGAGTAGGTCGAGGAATTTGTGCTCGGCCTGGGCGTCCTGTGCGGCTTGACGCAGCGGTGAGGTTGAGCCCTCGACCGTAAGGACGCCGTCGGTCCATTCGAGGCGCACAGGTTTGCCGAGCGGCGCATAGTTGCTCTTGACGCATTCGAGCACGCGAATGCCGCGGTCACCGTTTGCCTTATCTTCTGGTCGCCGAATGTTGACCGCAGCGCGCATACTGTTGCGCCAATCCATGTTGCCGCCGCGGCCGGTGCCGTTCGTGAGGCCGGATAGGCTTGGGTGATCGAGAAAGGACAGCGGCCGCCGCAGTAGTGTGCGCTAAACCTCGCCACATGTTGACGAAGCTGCGCGCCATGCCTCGGTCGTTCTGATTGCCGAGCATCAGCCGACGCATTCGGACGCGTCTCCACATCCCTAGGTGTGGATGGTGCTGAAGCGGAACAGATAGTTCCAAAGCACGTTGGTGCTTGCCCGGCGCCGAAGGTCCCTCTGCAAACACTGCCCTGGAAGGCCGGGTGGCGTCCCGGCCCGCCTTTAGATCCCTCGTCTCCGGGCAACGACGAGGTCGATGACTGGATGCAACCACCTTCGCCATTGCGTTGCCGAACGCGCCGCCGGATGGCTGACCGGACGTGGGTTGAAGCTATTTGCCGCTGGCGGGCGTGCATTAGCGCGCGCGCACGCAGCCTGGCTGCGACCGCTCGCGCACGTCCCCCCGTCCCCGTTGAAAAGCGACGGCATCGATATCGTGACGGAGATCAGTGCGGAAGGGTCGGAAGGGTTGGTCGAGTGCCGCGGCCCAACGTTTCATCAACGAGGGCTGTTGCGATTCTTGCACCGTCGCCGCTGCTGAGCGCGTAGAGGCCGACGCCACCCAGAACGAGCACGACGCCCACGACGGCGGCGATCGCCCACCCGCCTCCTGAGTGATCCGCGATCGTGACCGGCTCACGCTCGCCTCCAAGCCCGAAGCTGTAGCCGAAGTGTCTCGGGGTCATGACGCGACCTCCTGCGGGACCTCTACGCCCTAAGAAACGTGCCGCGGAGGATCGCGGTTCCATAAGCGGGGCAGCAATCAATTGCCGGTACGTGCATTGCTGCGGCGCAGAACGTGTCGCCGCTCTCCCTAGCCCGCATCGAGTGGAGAAGAGTTCCTCTGGTGTGGCCTCAGCGCCACGGCGCTCACCAGCCCTCGACGCTGCATTCAGAAGGGTTGGCCGCCGCTGTATCCCGGATATGCCGCCGCGCGCGCCGGACGATGCTGCTCTCGCGGCGGCGGGGAAGGCCTTGACTGCTCCGGCTTTCTCACGCCGACGGAATGCTCATTCCGGCTTGGCGGCGGTAGCAGGCTCGGTCGAGGCGAATGCGCCACTCGAAGCGAGTGCTTCGGCCGCGGCCGGTACGCTGGTCGAGGTAGGCGCAGGTGCGTCGGTGGAAGCGGGTACGGCGGTCGGCGGCTCCTCGGGGCGACTTCGGATTTCGACGGGAGGCGGCGCTTGGTGGTGCTCCGTGACAACTCGCGCCGGCACATCGGGAATTACCGTCGCAGGCGGCGGCTGGTATGCAGCCAAACCGGGGTTGGCGCCGTAGCGCGGCTGCGCGATCGGGTAGAACCAAAGGATGAACAGACCGATTACGACCGCATATGCCAGGAGCAGGCCGACGGCGCCTCCATCGATACGCTGACCGGTCTGATGACGGGTCTTAGCGCGAGTCATAGGGCATACGACCAATGCGTTTGCCCGTCCCGGTTCAAACCCCGTGCAATCGACGTTAGCGAGTTGGTGGATCGGTGGGAAGTCACTTCACATCGTGTACAGATGGTTTACTACAGGACGCGCGCGTAGATCGGGCCGCCCCGAGTGCTGGAACACCCGAGACGCCGCCATCTATTCCAATAGTCAGTATCGATCGAGCGGTACCAAGACGAAGGTGCGCCGACCTGCGCTATCACATCGCCAAAAGCGCCCATCGGTCGATGGCTGCGATTGATCTTCAGGCACGCACTCGCTCAATTCATTGATAAGGAAGCCGTGCGCGAGAATTGTAACGCCTCCATCGGGAATCTCGATGCACTCAAGGTTGCTATTCACGACTATCCTGTAACTGCCACGCTATCGTGAGGCAGGCTCATAAGCGGTTGCCGCAAAGGATGTCGCGATCGCTGCAGCGACACTCGCGATGATGGCAAGGGCATACATCCGCAGCGCCATAAAAGACCATCACAAACAGTGCGGCCGCTCAACTAGCCGACACACACACACACACACGAGGCTCCGAAGCCTTCCCTCTTGAGCCGACAACAGGCGGCAGCACTGGAAATTCCAGAAGCCCAATCCGGTTGGAATCGACCGGAGGACGGCCGGAGAGAGCATGCTGCAACCGTCGCGCCTGAGCTGAATTGCACGGCCGGAGCTTTGTAGCGCCGCCAGCACGAAAAACGCCGACTTTTTCGACAGCATCGACCCCACAGCGACATTGGCCGGCTGCTCGAGTAGCCGGGCTCAACTCAATTCCACCCCCTCCCGGATGCAGGGCGTTGTCATTACGATGTCTTTTCGTGAGCCTGGAGCGGGTCATCGCACAATTTGCACGTCGCGTTCCGAGAGTTGAAAAGCGGGCAGTAAGTCGGCACGCGAGAAGCACGGCCGACGACGGGGACTTCGATGGCTAGATCGGTCATGCGTCTATTGTACCTGCAAAACACTTGGCCGCACGTCTGCGGCCAAGTTTCGTTAGGAGTAGATTGGTTCGTCGATCCTCTCGGGCACGGCAGGAGCCGGCCCTGATGCTCGTAGTCATGGCCCTGGGGGGCAATGCGCTGCTGCGGCGTGGCGAACTGTTGGATGTCGAGGTCCAGCGTCGCAATCTATTGCGCGCAGTCACCCGGGCAATCGCTCCAGTTGCCCGACGACACCAGGTGGTCATCACCCACGGCAATGGGCCCCAGATCGGATTACTGGCTTTGCAAGCGGCCGCCTACAAGGATGTGAAGCCTTACCCGCTCGATGTTCTCGGCGCCGAAAGCGAGGGAATGATCGGCTACCTGATCGGACAGTCGCTGGCGAATGAACTGCCTGGACGCGAAATCGCGACATTGTTGACTGAAGTCGAAGTCGACCCATCCGATGCGGCCTTCGACAGGCCAACCAAGCCAATCGGGCCGGTGTATGACGAAGCGGAAGCCCAAATGCTCGCGGCGCGCACCAGCTGTATATTGGTTCGCGACGGTCACGGCTTCCGGCGTGCAGTGCCTTCGCCGAATCCACGTCGTATTCACGAGATCAAGGCGATCAGGCTTCTGGTTCGTGCCGGAATCTTGGTCATTTGCGCTGGGGGTGGGGGAATTCCGATCGTGAAGAATGCCGATGGCGCAATCCGCGGCGTGGAGGCCGTGATCGACAAGGATCTTCGGCGGCCCTCCTCGCCGAGGAGATCGGCGCCGACGCGCTGTTGCTACTAACTGACGTTGCCGCCGTGTGGTCACGCTGGCCGCAATCGAACGGCGAGCCAATTCGGAACACCACGCCGGCTCAGCTTCGCTCGTCGAGGTTGGACCCTGGCTCGATGGGCCCCAAAGTCGAGGCCGCCTGCCGATTCGTCGAGCGGACCGGCCGCACGGCAGGTATTGGCGCCATGGAGCAAGCAGATGAAGTTCTGGCCGGAACAGCTGGCACGATCGTCGCCGCGGACCTGGGTTGACCCGTGAAATTGGTAACGCTCTTTCAACTGAAGGCAACGTAACACGCCTTTGCATCTGGTGCTGCGGTGCATGAGTCCGTTAGTGCCCCCAAAGCGGCTGTCAGTCTGGTCGCGAACGTCAAGCCGGCCAAATCTTACGCGATTGTTTGTGAACCTCGACCAGGTAATGGTCATCCTCCTAGGAGGAAAGAATGATCATGGATCAGGCTGTTTGTGAAATGCATACGTGCAGATCGATAGCTGGAATCGGAGATTTTTCCCTTTGGCCTGTGCGGTGATGGCGATGAGCAGACAGAACGTGCAACGCGCGCGGATTCAATGAACGGAAGGAAGCCAACCCCATGTCGAACAGCACACAACCAAATGCGAACGAGTGCGCCGAAACCATCATGGAAAAGGAGACGGCCTATCACCAGAAGCACAACCTTACGACCGAGGGCTGGTGTTTCAGGGTCCTCGCCTTCGATCCCGACGTGCTGCGCCTACTGGAGGTCGAAGGCGGTAACTCGCTCCCCGAGGGCGAAGCCGCCGCAGCGAAGATCATCGCATTCGGCGACATAAACGGCCTTCATGATTGGATCGATGCGCAGATGAAGCTCGGCCGAGGGGTCAGGTCAGCAAAGGCCCCGCCCGTGCGCCAGGAAGGGTGACGTGCGGACGATATCGCTCGCCGACAGGCTGAAAATAGTGTCGCCTTGTTCAACTTGACCCGCGACGTCATTCACTCGTGGTTCGACAGGGGGTGGTGGTATCAAGCTGCCGGACGCATCATGGGCCGCGTCGTATGTAGTGCGCGCACGTCTCGTCTTTTTCCGCGCTCGCTGAGTACTCGTGCTCCGCCCCGGCTTCCGCGTCTCCGTGCTTCGGAGCTCCGTCTCCGAAGAAAACGCTGCCGGTTGAGAGCTGCCGCTGATCCGGCATGAAAAGATTGTCGCTTGCGCGGCTCGCTGGGTCGAACAGACGCCGCAACCAGCGGAGTGGCCGATACGATCAAGCGGATGGGCTATTCGAGTAATGCCGCTACATCAAGGGGTCTGCCGATGTGGTAGTTTGCGCGTAAGCTCGGCCTTCGTTCTCCAGCGCCGAGAGGACAAACGAGGAGGAGTCGGATCGAACAAAGTGTGATCGTCATCACAATTTTTCGCTGGCGCCTGAGGCTATTAACAGCGCCGATGTCAGGGACGGGCCCTGAAACGTTGGTTGGCGATCCGCCGGCGGAGGCGCGCATGGTTACGCGACGAAAAATCTTGCTGGGCGCCACTGCCACAGTGGCGGCGGCCAGCACACCATTTGCGGTCTATTCGCTATTGAAGCGCCGACCGCCTGGCGAGGAGGTCATCGCGTGGCTCAGGGCCAACGCCATCCCGCTCGCGAGCGCTGAACCCGGCGGCGGCTTCAACGATCTCGAAGCCTTGGGAGACATCGTCAGCAAGGCCCGCATTGTCGGGTTGGGCGAAGCAACCCACGGCACACGCGAATTCGTCACGCTCAGACATCGGGTGATCGAATATTCCGTCAGCAATTTCGGGTTCACGATGATCGGCCTGGAAGCCGCCTTCGGCGAAGAGCGGCCGATCAACGATTATGTCCTGCATGGCAAAGGCAGCGCCGCCGACGCGGTCGGGAGCATGACGTTCTTCATCTGGCGCTACGAAGAGATGGTCGCCATTGTCGAATGGGTGCGTGCCTGGAACCTGACGCATGAGCGCAAGGTGAAGTTCTACGGCTTCGATATGCAGAGCACCGGCGCGGCCACGGATCGCTTGCTTGACTATCTGAAGCCGATCGCGCCCGAGCTTGCGGCAGAAACGGAAACGTCGCTCAAACCGGACGACTTCGAAAGATTTGCGTCGTTGCCGGCCGCGGCACAGGAGCAAATCCTCGCGCGAATCAAACGCCTCCTTGATCGTTTCGACAGAGAGCGAGCGCCGTGGGCAAGCCGCACATCCGAACTCGAGTGGCGCTTGGCACGACTGAGCGCGGTCGTTCTTGATCAATGCGCGCGCCTCTATCAGACAAAGGATGAAGAAGGACAGCTGATCTTCCGCGACCGCAGCATGGCTGACAATGTGAGTACACTGCTCGAAGCCGAAGGCTTGGACGCGAAGGCGCTGGTGATGGCGCACAATGGTCATGTCATGCGCGGACAAGACCGACCGGACTGGACGCTGGGCCGTACCAGCCGGCCGGTCATGGGATGTTTCCTGCGCGCCAAGTTCGGCACAGAACTGGCCGTCATCGGCTTCAGCTTCAATCAAGGCCGCTTCGTCGCCAAGAATGCGGAGCTGAAGCTCAGTGAGCTTGCGGTCGGCGCGGCGCCGGACCATATGCTCGACGCCGTTCTGGCCGCGACGGGGCTGCCGCTCCTTGCGCTCCGGCTCGACCGCGTGCCGGCCAAGGGACCTGTGGCGAAATGGATGGCGAGCTACCCCTACCAAAGGGACATTGGAGCCATTTTCTCGGAAAAAGGGTATGAGCGCATGCTGAAGTTAGGACTCGCGCCTTACATGATGGCTGCAGACCCACGCGAGCTCTACGATATCCTCCTGTTTGTCGAGACAACGACCGCACCTGCTCGCCTCGGCCGTGGGGCGGTTAGCGTTGCGTAATTCGCCGTGGATTGCGGCGATCTGTTGATCAGCACTGCAACGGCAGGATGGCTGATCGCAAACCCGATCGGCTAATCCGACACACTGTGACATCGAAAGTTGGCGAGTGCTGTAAGTCTCTCGCAATGCATCAACAAGCGGCCTGGAGAATCTCGACTGGGACACTCCCCAGGCTCTTTCTAAATCGCCCGCAGACTTCCTCGGGGGGTCTCGAGCGATCAGTACTTGGCCACGACGGTCTCGTATCAGTTGAACTGGTAGTTCAGGCCGAGGCGGACGACGTGCATGTCGACGCGCTGGTTCCATGTGAAATTGAAGGGGGTGGCGGCCAAGCCCGGGATGGTGTTGAAGGCATAGCCCTTGCTGGAGATCGACGTACAGGTATTCGAGCTTGGCGGTAAAGTTCTGCGCAATCTTGGCTTCGCCACCGACGCCGACAGTGTAGCCGTAGTGGCACTGGTCGTCGTAATTTACAGCACCAGCACCGACAGCGTTGACCACGGCCAAACCAAATCCCAAGTGGGAATTCACCCGGCCATAAGCGAGGCCACCGGTGACGTAGAGCAGCGTCGTCGGAGTGACTGTCCAGCCCACGCGTCCGCGGGCGGTCCCGAACCACCTCAGAGCAGGAGTCTAACCTCCTGCCGCCAGCTCATTGAGGCTGATCTGGGTCGAGGTGATCCAGGTCGGCCTGCGCCTTTAACGAGCGCATTAGAGACTGCAAGATATTCTCACGGTGCTGTTCGAACGTTTGAAGAATACCCGCTCCAACACAGCCAATCTCAACTGGGCATCTGAGGTGGACTGACCCTTCACGACCAAATCCCTAATGGTTTTCCGCTGGCTGGCAACATGGCTTCTGGCCTCGGCGATGTGCCGATCAGCTTCTGCTAGGTACTGTCGTTCCCACGCGGTACTCATTGTCTAAAACCGCGGCCATTGGCCGATTGCAACGAAGCTTGTTGCGGATCCATCCGATGCAGACTCTACGCGCGGCTGAGCAATGGGCTGTGTACCCCTCCGCGAACTGCCTTGATTGACACTTGATATCGTCAGGCAAATGAACCCGCTGCGCCCGCGCCAAGTTAATGCAAGGTGCCGTCATGGGCAAACTTATAACCGGATAACGGGGCGGAAGCGTTGCACATATCCGGTGTCACTTTCACACCCCCGTCATCCGAGAGCCGTTGATCCGCGCGTCGATATGGATCGGATTGAGCAAATCTGCGTCGATTACAACCGATATGTATATTAGCCCCGCGCACATCCATCAGTGTGAACTACAATAGCGACAACCACCGCGAACGCAGCTGTCGCGGCAAGTACGGGCCACTAGCGAGTTTGAAATGCGCATATGATCCTCGTGTCCACCAACTGCCTGCGCACTTCGTGGTTATTCGAGTGAGTGGTCCCTTTTCAAATCGGGGCTGGTCCCTTTTGTGGGTAAAGGGGCCAGTACCAAACATTCGAGGAAACGCCCCAAAGAGCCCCCGGACAAACCGGGGCTCCTGAATTAGGCGTTGGAAAGGACGAGCTGGCGAAGCTGCTTAATTTTTTGCAAGAAAGCAAGATACGCAACGCCCCGGCCTGCAGCTGCGAGCACATCGACCGCCCCGGCGACGTGGTGGGCCCATGCCTGCCTGCGCCCTCGGCTTCGGAATGGCGCGCGCCAAAATCTGCCGTCACCAGCAGATCACCCGCGGCGCATAGCGCATGGGTGCCACGCCCGATCGGTGGCGAGCGACATCGGTGCACATGAAAAGAGCCCCCAGGGCATGCCCCGGGGCTCTTTGTGCGTCCGATAGAAGCTGATGCTTTCCGAGTGATTAGTACCGAGCAGTCACCGGGCGCCGCGGCCCAGCCGCCAAAGCGGAGGTTGAGACCGGCTTTCACGACGCTCTTGGTCTCGTCTATACCGTAAAGATAGCTGAAACCGCCCACGTCGCTGAACGAGATGTCACGCGAGCCGAAGTCGTAGTAATTGTACTCGACGAAGCCAGACAGATAGTTCGTGAACGCGTATTCGCCGCCGACGCCGATCGTCCAGCCGCTGCGGGTCTGACTAGCCGTCCCGTTGACCACTCCGGCGAAGTCGTAGTGGTGCTCGTCGCGCTCCCAAGCGCCGCCGCCCTTCACGTAGCCGAGGAAGCGGTCCCAGGAGTAACCGATGCGGCCGGTCACCGACGCCAGCGATTTCACCTTGGTGTGATTGGTAAAGCCCGGGAACAGAATGCTCGCGTTGCTGCCCTCGGCGTTGGTCCAGGCATAGTCGCCGGCAATGCCGATGACCCATCCGCCTGCAAACTGGTAATCGCAGCCGCCCTGAACGCCGAACAGGAACCCATCCGCATCATGGCCCCCATCCGAAAGCCCGAAGGTGGCGCTGAACGGCTCGCGATCGTGCCATTCCTTCCTGGTCCACAGGCCGCCGACATGGCCACCGACGTAGCAGCCCGTCCAGCTGAAGTAGACCGGCGGCGGCAGCGGCGGAGGCCTATAGACCGGCCCCCTCACGGCGAGATCGGCGGCCATGGCGGAACCGCCCAGAGCGAACGTAGCTGCGACGACAGCAAGTAATTGCTTCTTCATTGGTGCCCTCCTGAACTGATCCCGCGTACTGATCCCCTGCGGGCTCTCCTGTCCGCCTTCTAATTCACCTTCACGTCGGAAGTCTGTGACAAATGGGCCACAGAAAGAGCAAATCGGCCTAGCCCACTGGTTCCGGGGGGTATATCCTGGTATCATTTGGAGGCTTTGGCAGGGGCGGTGAGCATGGAAACCACCTATGCCTATCTAGCGGGGATCATTGACATTGACGGCTATATTTCCATCCGGCGCGGTGTGAAATTTCGGCAGCGTCTTCAATCGACGGTTGCCAGTTACCGGGCGAGGATCGGATTGTCCGATGCGTCGCCCGTCGTTCCAAATCTCCTGCAGGCGACATTTCCGGGTCGGCGTTCCTTCATGGCGGGTCTTCACCTTTGGGAGGCTGAACACGAGCGGGCTCGCGAACCACTAACTCGCTTCCTGCCGTACCTGCGACTTAAACGCCGACAGGCTGAGATTGCGCTCGAGCTTCTGAATCTCTTGGGACGTCAACAGGCGGGACTTACGCAGCCGGTCTCTGAACAGGAGACGAAGCAAAGTCTGTACGAAGAAATCACGCGACTCAATAAACCGAGCCGACGTCGAAAAGATCGTTTAGGCCGGTAAGCGAGCGGCTGGACTCTCGGGAAGCTGATCGCCAACAACGTCCGGAAGGACCTGTAGCCTCTGCTGCCGCTATAGGACATTCCGATCAACCTACGGCTGATGGGACATGGCCAATGACAATGACACGTCGGGGCTTGCTTGGAGCGATGACACGACTGGGCGGTATTGGTGCCGCCTACGGACAGTGTCCGTTATGGAGTTCCTCAAACCACCGCCGGCGCTCGCGGCTGATCGCACCTTGCCGAAAGGAACTGGCGCGGCAGGACGAGCTAAGCTGGAATATGGGTGACGACGATTGATTGAAGGCAGCGTATCGAGGCGGGTGTCAAAGCCTGCCAGAAACCTCCCCGAAAGGAGCGATACGCCATGTCGAGAGATACCACTGTCATCCCCTTCCGTCAGCCTGATGCATGCTATCCGATGATCCACTGACCGAAATTGCACGTGAAGGTGCCCGGCGAATGTTGGCTCAGGTACTGATCGCCGAAGCCGACGCCTTCGTCGCCCTGTGGAAAGATTTGAAATTACCGGATGGTCGCGACCGCATTGTGCGTCACGGCCATGGACCGGATCGCACGATCCAGACTGGGGTCGGACCTGTCGAGGTCCGTCGCGCCAAGGTGCGCGATCGGGGCGATGTAGGCACGGAGGCGAAAATTCGCTCCAGCTCGGCGATCCTGCCGAAGTGGGCGCGGCGGACGAAGAATTCGACGCCGTCAACTTGGGCCGATTTCATACCTACGCGGAGCTGTCGACCGGCGATTTCCAGGAGGCGCTCGCTGCCCTCTTGGGCAAGGACGCGCCGAACCTGTCGCCGGCCGTGATCTCCCGGCTGACGGCGGAGTGGCAGGCGGATTACAACGCCTGGCAGAAGCGCCATCTATCGGCGCGGCGATACGTGTATGTCTGGTGCACGGGCTCACCTACTCGAATGGAAGACAACGCCGAATGCATGCTGGTGTTGATCGGCGCGACACCGGAGGGCAAGAAGGAGCTCGTCGGCTTCCAGACCGGCAGAACGGCCTAGAGCGCGCAGAGCTGGCGTGAACTGCTCATCGACATCAAGCAGCGTGGGCTCGAGATCGCGCCCGATCTCGCAGTCGGCGATGGCGCGCTCGGCTTCTGGAAGGCGATCGAGGAGGTCTTTCCGAGCACCAGGCACCAGCGGTGTTGGGTTCACAAGACGGCCAACGTGCTGAACAAGGTTGTCCTCTCGGTCCAGGTCCACATGAAGGCAGACCTTCGTGAGATTTGCGGTGCGCCGACCCGCGCGGCAGCCGAGGCCGCGATCGACGTGTTCGCCGACAAATACAGCGGCAAGTACGACAAGGCGGTCGTCTGCCTGACGAAAGACCAGGACGCTCTGCTTGCCTTCTTCGACTTCCCTGCTGAGCATTGGGACCATCTGCGCACGTCGAACCCAATCGAGAGCGTATTCGCGACGGTCCGTCATCGAACCGTACGGACCAAGGGTGCTCTGTCGGCGAAGACCGCTAAACTCATGGTGTTCAAACTGGTCAACGCCGCCGCGAAAACATGGCGGCGATTGAAAGGCGAGAACCAGTTGCCAAAGGTCGTTCAAGGTGTCAAATTCAAAAACGGAATCGAGGTCTCTGAAATGCCGGCTCACCACGCCGCCTGATCAACCTCGTCTCCCAAAATCCTGCTTAGCCCGGCAGGACCGTCGCGATTTCTGGGCGCCGGCGTTGCAGGTCTCTGCGCCACTTACGAGCTCGACCGTGCGGGCTATGACTGCGTGGTACTCGAAGCAAGCCGTCGCATCGGCGGGCGCAGCCTGACGCTGCGGCGCGGCGATGCATTCCGGGAGCTAGGCGGGCCACTGCAGGAGTGCCGGTTCGACGAAGGGCTGTGGCTGAACGCCGGACCGGGTCGCATTCCGCACCATCATGCGCTTGTCATTGATTATTGCCGCCAATTTGGCGTTGCGTTGCAGCCCTATATCTTTGCAAGCCGCGCGAACCTTATGCATTCAGGCTTGATCGGCAACGGCAAGACTTGGCAGGCACGCGAGGCGATCTATGGTCTGCAGGGCCATGTCGCCGAGCTCTTGAGCAAGTGCACGGCTACGCCCGGGATGGACCTCGCGCTCTCGAAGGACGATCTCGAAAAGTTTCAGGATATGCTCGCGAATTTCGGCGACCTCACCAAAACGCAGACGGGCGGCAAGACCAGCTACTCGTACAAATCAATCCGGACGAGCGGGCTATGAGGTGCAACCTGGCCTCGGCAACCAGCCGGGTCGGCCGATATCTCCCCTCGCACTCGACGAGATTTTACGCTCGAGTTTGTGGAACGATTACATCTTCCGTGATGCCGAGTACTTTTGGCAGTCATCACTACCTCGAGCCCGTCGGCGGCATGGACAATTTCGTCAGGGGCTTTGCGCGCCAGCCGCTCTCGCGCCAAGCTGGCGACATCGAGGGCCTAGTGCGCTTCGGCGCCAAAGTTACCGCAATCGATGTTGGCAACGACAACGTGACAGTCGCCTACAACGACAGCGGGAGCGCGCGGGTGCTCACGGCTGACTACTGCGTCTCATCAATTCCCATGCCGATCTTCGCAGCGTTGCGGACAAATCTGCCTCAGCCCTACATTGAGGCGGCGCGCAAGTGCCCGATCCAGGCGGCAGGCAAGGTCGGCTGGCAGGCCGAGCGGTTCTGGGAAACGAAGGACAACATCTACGGCGGCATTTCCTGGACGACCGATGCGATCGCCCAAATCTGGTATCCGTCGAGTGGATTTCTGAGCCCTAAGGGCACGCTTACCGGCGCTTACATGTACGGCCCACCTGCCGACGACTTCAACGCGCGCCCCGTCAGTGAGCGCTTGCACATCGCTCGCGAGCAGGGAGAAAGGATCCATCCCGACTACAGCAAATACGTCGAGCATGGCATCGCAATCGGCTGGAATAACATGGAGTTCGAGCGCATGGCTTGGGCGAATGAAGGAATTCAGCCTTCGGCGCGCTCGCAGAAGTTCTGGCTACGCCCCAAGGCCGCTTCTACATGGTTGGCGATCAGGTCACCTTCTGGAGCGGGTGGCAGGAAGGCGCGCTGATCAGCGCGCGGGAAGCCGTCAAGTTAATCGATAGGCAGGTCAATCCGACCGCGACGCGGACGTGATGTTCAGCATGGATGTCGGCAGAAGAAGCCTCTGTGGGACGCGGGCTAGTAAACGAGCCACTCATTGGCGCGCCAGCCGCCGAAGATCATATGGGCGGTAGCCCGTGTCGCGCTTGGCAATTCTCGGACCGGCTCCGGTTTTTGACCGGCGGAGATCGTGTCGAGGAGCTGGCCGGATCAGGCCCAGGCCCATCCACCTGGTCATCGTGCTTGCCCGCAGGGAATGACAGGAGCTCCGATCGCAACTCGGCAACCCAAGGGGTGTTCGACGGCGCGTAGAGTCCGTGCAAGAGCCACGGACAATCAGTCTAAGATCAAGATGGCCGGCCTATCTCGCTGTAATCCGGATCGAGCTGCTCGTGCAATCGGCGAGCGGGCACTAGACTAGCTAGAATAGCGGACCTTCTCAGCGCTCCAGCGCTCGATCGCGAGCTGTCATGAGCGGCTGTGGGCAGCCGCAGCAAACCCGCGCGCGCCAGCCGTTAGCCTGCTTCCATGGCGACGACCTCGACTGCGGCTTCCGGGATGGTTGCAGGCGGCAAGACGGCGCGGCCACGAACGATGTCGGACGCTCTCTCGGCTATCATGATGACGGGCGCATTGATGTTGCCGCCGACGAGGTCCGGCATCACCGAGGCGTCGACCACCCGCAAGGCTTCGGTGCCGAGCACGTTGAGCCTGCTGTCGACCACCGCCGTCGGGTCGCTCGCGACGCCCATCTTGCACGTCCCGAGCGGGTGATGAACGGTGATACCGGTCTCGGCGACGTGCGTGCTCAGATCGGCATCGCCGACGCCCGGCGGCGCCAGACGCTTTCCGACGAACGGCCGCAGCGGCGCCTGGGCGCCGACCTCCTCCGCCATCCGCAGGCCGGCGCGCAGAACCTCCCAATCGCGTCGGGTGGAGAGGAAGTTCTGCACGATCGCCGGTGACTCGCGCGGATCGGCGGATCTCAACCGCACGAAACCACGGCTCTCCGGCCGCAACAACACGGCGCGGATGGCGAAGCCGTCCTGATAGCCTTGCCTGAACGGCGCGAGATATGGTCCCGCCGTCATCGGTGCGCTGATGAAGATGAACTGTACGTCGGGCAGGCTCTGCGCGTAGGGACTGCGCAGAAAGGCCATCGCGCCGGCCGGCAGGTCGGTGGCGATGCCCTTGCCCAGGAAGTACGCGGTCGCGAGCTCGCGCGCGATTCGATCGAGGCGCATGGCGCGATGCAGCGGTCCCGGCTCCTTGCGCGCGTAGGCGATGGGCGCCGAGATGTGGTCCTGCAAATTCTTGCCGACGCCCGGCAGCGCGACGCGCGCGTCTATGCCGGCCGCTTTCAGCTCCGCGGGATCGCCGATGCCGGACAGCATCAGCAGCTGCGGCGTAGTTGATCACGCCGCCCGGCGAGAATGACCTCGCGCGCGGCGTGCGCGTCGTGCGTCGGCTGCCGCGTTGCACATAGTCCATGCCGGTCGCGCGCGTGCCTGAAGCACGATGCGTGTGGCCAGCGCCTTGACCTTCAGCGTGAGGTTCGGTCGCTCGAGCGCGGGCCGAAGGTAGGCGACCGCGGTGCTGCAGCGACGGCCGTGGCGCACGGTCGATTGCAGCCGGCCGAAACCCTCCTGCTGCTCGCGCGTTGTAGTCCTCGGTGAACGGATGCCCGGCGCTCGCGCCGGCCTCCAGAAACGCCTCGCCAAGCGGATCGTCATAGCGGTTGAACTGCGTCGTCAGCGGTCCGTCGCCGCCGCGGTATGCATTGGCGCCGCCCTCCCACAATTCCTGCCGCCGGAAATACGGCAGCACGTCCGCGTAGGACCAGCCAGGCAGACCCGACGCCGCCCATCGGTCATAGTCGCCGCGATGGCCGCGCACGTAAGCCATCGCGTTGATCGACGACGATCCGCCGACCACCTTGCCGCGCGCGCATTCGATCGGGCGCGAGCCGAGCTCGGGCTCGGGCTCGGAGAAATACATCCAGTCGTTCATGCGGTGCAGGAACAACCGCGGCCAGCCCAGCGGGATGTGGATCCAGGGATTGCGATCCCAGCCGCCGGCCTCCAGCAGCAGCACCTTGACCGAGGGTCTTCGGTCAGCCGATCGGCCAGCACGCAGCCCGCCGAGCCTGCGCCGACGATGATGTAGTCGTAATGATCCGGGGTCACGGCTCTCCCAGGATAGCGTCAGTCCATACCGCTTTGCGGACGATTGAATTGGAGCTTACCGCGCGACTGGCTCCTCGACCATCCTCCGCTCGCCCCGGCTACTGGTCGACGATCTTGGCCGCTTCTTCCTTCACGCGTCCCTGCGGATCGCCTGCGAGTTTCAGGCGCAGGAGATCGGGAAGGTGAGAAGATCTTGAGCACGGTCGGGGCGGGCACGTTGAGACCGCTCACAAAGGAAGCGAGCTTCATCCCCGCCTCCGGCGAGCACCGTCTTGCCGTCCGGCGAGACGCCGAGACAACGAAACCCACCTGCCAGAGACGTGACGCCGCCGAAACTACCAGCAACTCGCCCCGGAGCGAGAGCAGGTCCAAGGTCAATATTAGCGGATCGCCATAAGGTCCTGTCGGCCTCCCGAGCAGGACGCTGCTGGAAACCACTGCCTGAAAGCCATCAGGCCAACGCCACCGCCTACTTCCGGCACCGTGGCGACCGCCAGCTGGTTTCCGCTCATCGTGTCCAGAAATTTTACCTCGGGGGGTACCGTCGCGAGCACCCGCGCACCGTCCGGCGACAGCGCGGCGGCCCTGGTACCAGCATCGAAACTGCGGCGCAATCGACCATTGGCCATATCCCACACGTGCAGAGATCGGAGTCCCGCCGTGAGCAGCGTCATCCCGTCCTGCGAAAGGGCCAGCGTGTCGATGCTGCCTGAGGGGACCGGAACGTGCGCAGGGGCCGGCCTGCTTTCATGTCCCATTGCGTCACCGTGCCGCTGGCGGCCGACAACGCTTGATCGCCATCGTGGGCAAACACCACCGACTGGGATCGCGCCTGAGGGGGCGTTACAGCGGGTTTGCGCAACAGATGGCCTGTTGCCACCTCCCAGAATTCTCGGCACGCAGTCTGTGCAACGGAGGTAGCTGCCTCCGACCGATGCGGCTTTCGCCTCGTCCGGCGAAAACGCCGCTGCCTCGAGGTCCACCGATGCTTCCTGCTCCTCGAAGCGGCGGATCAAAGTACGGGTCGCAACCTCGCGCAGCTCGAGGAATCGGCGTTGGGTGCGCGCGAGATAGCGGGTGCCATCCTTCGAAAAGGCCAACGCTCCTTCGATTTCATGCGATTGCAGCAGGCGCCCGAAGTAGGCGTCCCAAATCATGAGGCGGTCGTCGTGCCAAGAACCGCGCGGCCATTCTGCAACGAGAGGCTTAGTTCCAAGCCGTCCGGTTTGCCTTCGAAGGTGCGGATCATCTCGCCCGTGGCGACATCCCACATCCTGACGGCGACCCGGTAATCGACGGAAACTGCAAGGTCACCGTTGGAGGGAAACGCGAAGAGGAGGGGCTGGTCTCGAACGTGCGCTGCCGCGTTCCGCTCGCCACGTCCCATAGCTGCATCTCGGGTCCGCCGCCGCCGGTCAGGAGCCGCGTGCCATCGGGGGAGAAGGCAAAGGCAGCACCCGACTTGCGATCCTCCAATGTCATGCGCAGGTGACCGGTCCGCGTGTCCAAAAGCGCGACCGTCAGGTAAGCGCCGCGGCGATCAGCGTGCCGATCCGGGGAGAACCCCGATGTGGTTGATCTGCGTCCCCTTGGGATGCCGACGCGTGCGCAGAAGTTGGCTGCGCATCAACGTCCCAGAGCGCCACATTTCCTGAAAAGCATCAGGGAATTTCCAGAATTCGCTTTGCGAACTTGGTCTCGTCGATGAAAACGACCGCGACGTCATCGACGATGAGCCGGGCGAGGCGGCTGGTGCGGGCGCCGAGCCTGTTCAGCGGCTACTGGCAATCGCCTGAAATCAACGCTGAGGTGTTTCGGGATGGCTGGTTCCACATGGGCGATGTGTTTCGCCGCAATCGCGATGGCACGCTCGATTTCGTCGATCGTCGCGAGCTATCTCGTCAAGCGTCCGGTGGCGAGAATATCTATCCTGCGGAAATCGAAGCGGTATTGCTCGCCTCGGCGCGCGTCGCCAATGCCGTCGTGGTGCGCTGCGCCGATGCACGGTCGGGAGAAGTCCCCGTGGCTTTCGTGGTGCGGCGCGACCAGCAGCTCACCGCCGACGACGTTGTCGCGATGTGTCGCAGTCAGATCGGCTGCGGCTATAAGGTGCCGAAGGACGTGATTTTCGTCGCCGACGAGGAGCTGCCCCGCAGCACCAGCGGAAAAATCAAACGTTACGAGCTTGAAGATGAACTCGGTGCAGCCGATACGAGTTGACCCGGATTACGACGCGCTGACGCGCGGTTCTTGTCGCGAAGAGCAAGCGCCGCGCTACGTCATAAATCTCGCGTCGTGGGTGCTCGTGGGCGGCGTGGTGGGGCTCCTCGCCGGCATCACCTTCGGCGAGAGCTGCGCGATCCTGAGCCCGTTCGGGTTGGCCTATGTCGGCTTGCTGCAGGCCGCGGTTTCCAAGCTCCATGGAAGACCGCTCGATCAGCGGCCACCCAAGGTGGGCCGTTTCACTCGCGATCCATGTTGTGGGAATCGCAGCGATCTACCTCGCCATCGAACACGAAACCATATCCTGCGCCATCCCGCGCGATGGTGCCGCCCGTGGGCCTCGGAAAGTGCGTGGGGAAGACAAGCCGCCCACTGTCAGCATGTTTCTTGAAGAATTCGACACGCGTCCGTCGCGCCTGATCGGGATCAGTGCAAAAGCGCGTACTCCACGCCGGATAGCGCACCTGCAGCGGGTGATGCATCAGGTCGGAACACAAGATCGCTTCCTGTCGCCCGCCGCCGAGTCGCACCAGCGTCAGGCCGGGCGTGTGCCCGGGTGCCGGTTCCAATGCGATGTCGCTCGCAAGCATGTGCTCGTCGCTAATGAGATCCACCTGTCCGGCCTTGAAGATCGGCAAAACGCTGTCGGTGATGTAATCGCCGGTGCGCGCGAGCGCCGCTGGGCCGGCCGCGCGCCAATAGTCCCATTCCCTTTGTGCAATCAGGTACCGCGCATTGGGAAAGGTCGGCACCCAGCGTCCGTTCTCCAGCCGCGAATTCCAACCGACGTGATCGACATGCAGATGCGTGCACAAGACGACGTCGATGTCCTCGGGCGCCACACCCGCAGACCGCAAAGTCGCAAGCCACGGCCAGGTACGGCGGTGAAAATGTGGGCGCGCACGCTCTTTGTCATTGCCGCCGCATGCGTCGACCAGAACAGTGAGACCGTTCTGTCGGATCGAGAAACTTTGGATGGTGATGATCAGGATTCCGCTCGCCGCATCCTGAAAGCGCGGCACAAGCCAGGAGCGGTTCTTGTCGAGATGCGCTTGCGTGCAGTCGCCGAAAATCTCGAACGGCGACAAGATCGGGCCCTCGAATTCGACGATTCGGCGCAGCGTCGACGCGCCAAAGGTCCAGTGCGATTGAGCTGACATCGGACCCGAAGATAGCAATCCCGACCGCGGCAGTCGACGGCCGCTTAGATGCGGCTCAGAACTCAATTGCGGATCCCGCTGAATGTAAATCTCAATTAAGCCCGGCAGCAGACCTGTGCGAACCATCTGCTCGAAGGGCTCGTGGTAACGAGCGTCCGGCGCAGTCGTCAGAAGGACGATGCTCCAGAGATTGAACGGCTCATCCTCGGAGCCACCGACGGCATGCCGGACATGAAACAGCGGCTGGAAGGAGCTCGCTACAAGCGTTGCCCGATTCCCCGACCATCCTTGGCCGTCCGAGGAAGTAGACCGCCTGCTTCGCATCGCTGATGAACACGTCTTCAAGCACCCGTCCTTCCGACGGCGCGATCCATCCCCGCTGCATCGAAGATCGGCTGAATCGTCTGCAGCCATCGCGCAACGGCGTCTGCCCCATGACCGCCCCTCGGAAACCACGATCAGGGATGTAGAGCGCGGATCCCACGCCTTCTTGGTTTGCATGTCCCAGATCATCGCGCGCGTCAGGCTCTTCCGGGGCGTCAGCCTGTAGCGCTCTCTCAGCACCTTGTTGACGTCTAGCTCATCGCATCATTTGCCCGATCCCAAACACTTACACGTCCCTGCAAGCTCGGCCCTGAAGGCATCAAATTGCTGCGGCAGCGACGCGTTGGCGTAGTAGGTTCATCAGCTCGGTGTCGGGCCGGTAGATAACGCCGATGAATTTCTCCAGCCGCGGCTCCAGAAGGCGCGTCATTCCGCGGGCGAGGCCACCGATCGGCGTTTCACGCGGCCGCCCGAGCCCCACCGCCGTTCGTTGAGGTTTTGTACGAAAACGCTCAGAAGTTGCCGGAAGCTCGCTGATGATCCCGTCCGAGGAATTCAGGAAGCGTGCCAGCGAATGTGAGCCATGGCGAAGCTTACGCGCGATCCCGGCAGCAGGGATGCATGGAGGCGGATGGCGGCGAGATGGATCCGAGCGAATCCGATCCGCGGCCTTCCGGGCGCGACGCGGCTTGTGCCCGAAGATCAATCGCAGCCCACGTCAAGGAATACACGCGCGCAACGCACCGGAATGGTGAGGAGCTAGCACGGGGCTTGCTTCTTATCCAGCGCATGGTTCCAGAAAACTGGTCCGGAATTGATCCGGGTTGGATACGATCTTCGATTAGAACTCCGGCGATCCATTCGGCGGCTATCCATCGAACGCGACAACGAACGCCGATCGCCCGCCCTGGGAATTCTGGCCCACCGATTGACTGCGTCCGCTACGCCGTTACAGGCGCAACAGCCGCTTGGCGTTGCCGCTGAGCAGTTTGATCTTGTCCTCCTCGCACAGCGGGATGTGCGGGATCCAATCGGTGCCGAGCTTGTTCGGCACGAACGGCCAATCGATCGCGAACAGGATGCGGTCGATGCCCATCTCTTGCACGCAGCACAAGAGCGCCGGATCGGAGAAGTTGCCGCTGGTCGTGATGTAGAAGTGGTTGCAGAAGATGTCACGGAAGCTCATCGACTTGCCGCCCGGACGGCGTCGATCACATCGGCTTGCGGTTCCAGCCGTTCGAGCAGCTGCCATCACGGACACGGAGGAGGGCGCGGTGATCGAGTACTACGGCACGTCCCCGATGCTGCTCGCTGGCATCAGCGCCAGCCAAGTCACGCAGGAGGACTTCCGCTCATGGCATGACGCGATTTTGCTGGGTCACGGGGGCGCCCGTCGGTGGCGCTAACCTAAGGCCAGCGTGTCCTGGGCGAGCGCACAAAAGCGCGAACGCGAAATGTTCCATGAGATTTTGCGGCTGATCACGGGACTTGCGGCCGCAGCCGGCGCCTGCGCCAGCTGAGACACCGATGCGAATGCGTTCAAGAGGCAGCTGAAGGGAGGGGTGCGTCCAGATGCCAGGGAAATGGTAGCTCAGCCTCTCGGCCGCCATTCGGGGTGCCAGGATCCGCGCCGCTAGCTCGTCTTGTCAGAACGAGGCAAAAGCGCAAAAATCCATAACGCTCGGTGTTCATCCGAAGAATCCCCGCCACAAGCAGAAACCGCATTGGCTACGGCCGCCTGCTCGCCGAACTGCCGACGCAACTGGAGTTTAGCCATGACGGATGTCCTTGTTGTCCGGCGCCGGCTGGCGCACATCGTGCGATTTGTCGCGCTCGGCGCGCTCTGCCTCATCCTCTCGCAACTGGCAGCCTTGGCGCAAAGCGGAACATCCAGACCAATCCGTCTGCTGATGCCCTACTCGCCGGGCAGCGGTTGGGACACGATGGTCCGCGTGCTCGCCCAGGCGGTTGGCGAGAAAATGTCGAAGACGATCATCGTCGACAACCGGCCGGGAGCGAATACCATCGTCGGCGCCAACGCCTGCAAGAACGCCGACCCGGATGGGACCACGATCTGCGTGCTCTCGACGTCGAGCATGATGCTGAACCCGCTGCTGTACAAGAATTTGTCCTATCGGCCGCGTGACGATTTCGAGCCGATCACGCTGGCCGCGTTCGTTGACCATGTCATCATTATGCATCGGTCCGTGCCGGCGAAGGACCTGCACGAGATGGTGAAATATTCCAAGACCAATCCCGACAAACTCAACTTCGGATCGAACGGGACCGGCGCCGATCTCCACCTCGTGATCGAATGGCTCAAAAACAAGACAGGTGCGAAGCTTCAGCACGTTCCCTATCGAGGAATCGGGCCGGCGATGCTTGCGTTCGAAGCTGGGGAGATTTAGTTGCTGGCCCTTACTCCGGGGACGGGCTCACTGGTGGACCGGGTCAACTCCGGTGACATCAAGGCGCTTCTGGTGGACAGCGACGAACGGCTGCCCATGTTTCCGAACGTCCCGACGCTGATCGAGTTGGGCATGCCCCGCTACAAGTTGCGCGGCTGGCTCGGGCTGTTTGCCCCCAAGGGAACACCGAAGGACGTCGTGGCGAACCTGAACCGGGGCTTCACGGATGTCATCAATGACCGCGAATTCCAAAAACGTCATCTGCTGCCGTTCGGCTTCTGGCCGGACGGAAGCCCACCGGAGGCGCTGGCCCAGCGCATGATCGATACGCAGGAGGAAGCCGCCGAGCTGATCCGGCTATCCGGCATCAACCCCGAATAGAGAGGGGCAGGTTCGCGGCGCGAATGGCTTTCAGGACAATTCGGCAGCTGATAGCCCGAAACCGTATGGTCAAAAAACGCCGCGGAGCTGCGGCAGCGACGTGATCGGATCGAGGATCGCCATGTCGAGCGTGCCGGACACGAGGTCCGGGATCGACGGCGCGGTACCGCGATAGGGAATGAGCTGAAAGCGCGTGCCGGTGATGTTCTGGAGCAGGATGCCGCCGAGATGCGACGGGCTGCCCGCGCCGGCGGTCCCCGATGACGCCTTGTCCGGATTGGTCTTCAGCCAGGCGATAAGGCCCTTGAGGTCGTTCGCCGGCAGATCCTTCTTCGCGCAGATCAGCCAGGGCGTGCCGGCAATGAACGCGACCGGCTCGAAATCCGTGAGCACGTCGTACTGGAGCGGATACACGGCGCCATTGACGACGTGCGTGACGAAGGCCGCGTAGGTGATGGTGTAGCCGTCGGGCGCGGCGCGCGCGACCCGGCCGACTTCGATGCTGCCCTATGCGCCGGTCACGTTCTCGATCACGACCGCCTGGCCGAGAGCCGTCCGCATGCCCTCGGCGACGAGGCGCGCGTTGGTGTCCATCGCGCCGCCGGCCGGGACCGGCACCACCATGGTTATCGGACGCGACGGAAAGGCTTGCGCCCTGGCGATGCGAGACATGGCCGGGAGGGCGACAGCACCCGCTGCCAGTCGCAAGAATTTGCGGCGGGGAAGTTTCATGCCGTTCCCCAATGGGAGAGGCAGGGCGGCTTTATTATGTCCCGCTGGCAGCTCTCCAACAAAATAGCGGGTTGGCGGTGGGCGCGGAAGGGGCGCGAAAGCGCCGTGCCCTTTCATTTTGCTTGACGAGTTGCATGCGGCAGAAGGCATCCCAAGGGAAAGGGACCGATCAAACTGTCCACCCACTGCGATGCGGGCACGCCGTCGCGTGGGGCTGATGGTGTCGCCGGGTCGTTTTGGCGCGGAGCCGGCATGGCTGCGTAACCTGGTGCCTTCCGATCTGCCCAAGGCCTTGTGCAGGATCCCGTTTGCAATGACTGCGCTATGCCAGGAGAAGGGCGACCGCACACGCGCCGCCCCCTCCTTGGGGTTATGTTGGACAGCTGCTCGGTTGCCCAACTACCCTCTAGGCGTTTCCTCTTTTACCGTCGCCCGAAATGGCAACGTGGCGCCACCCGCTCCGGTTCCTGAAGCGTGGCGGGCTCTTTGCGAGCGGTGGTGAACGCCGCGCCGCCGCGGTGCGAAAAATCAGTGGGGAAGCGTCGGAAGGGTTGGTCGAGTACCCCGCCCAACGTTTCATCGACGGGTGCCACGGCGATCGTCGGACCGTGGCCGCTGCTGAATGCGTAGAGGCCGACGCCACCCAGAACGAGCACGACAACCACGACAGCGCCGATCACCCATCTGCCTCCGGAGCGATCCTCGATCGTGACCGGCTCACGCTCGCGTTCAAACCCGAAGCCATAGCCGAAGTGTCTCGGAGTCATGATGCGACCTCCTGCGGACCTCTACGCCCTAAGAACGTGCTGCGAAGGATCAGCGGTTCCAGACGCGGGGCAGTAATCGATTGCACATACGTGGATTGCTGCGGCTCGGAACGTCCTTGCTGCTTGAAGACCCTTTGCTGCTTCCAGCACCTCGACCAAGGTCTTGCCGAGCCGCGCCGGCGATGGCGACACCTTGCGGAGCGCCCCGCGATGAAGCCGACCCGCGGCAGCGTTCAAAAAAGATGAACCATTGAAATAACTATCTGTTTTGGCTTCGTTCTGCCAAAAGCGGCTTCTAGATTACTTATAGTTGTAACAATATGCTACTGCAGCTCCAATCGAAAGCCCTGGCGCGTGCAGTCCGGGGGGCGCGGTTCCGCCATGCCTTGCTGGTCGTCGCGCTTCGCGGCGTTGCGACCGGCAGAACAGGAAGGCGAATTCGTCGTTGGCTTCGCGACGAGGCGCGCGAACTCGTCGTTGGCCTTGGGCGTTCGCGGCTGCCGGTCTTATCAGTTCTTGCGATCATGGCGGCTCCGCCGTCGCGCCTCATCGAAGGCTCGAATGGCGAATTTGCGCCGCGACAGCGCGCGCCGTTTGTACCGGTCCATGGCCAATAGCTGTTTAGCTTCTTGCGCAGAATTATTGCAAACTTGTGCGGCCCCTGCGGCGTCGAGGTCAGGAACTTCGTCACGGTTGTCATCGGTATGTCTGGCGCGTTCTTGCCCAGGCCCAGAAGGCGGCAAATGACTTTTGCCTTCGCTCGCGTGGCCGCCCGGAGACTCTATAGTAAGGTTCGGCCAATTTGCGGGACAGGAATTGATGGCGGCATCTACGCGGCGCAGATCGATCTGCGCCTCAGCGACCTGGCGCGCGAAGGTCTTGGATTTCCGCATTGGCGCCGGCCCCGGCAATCTCGCGCGCAAGCGTTTCCACCTCGAGTCCGCGCGGAGCTAGGCGTTTTTCCGTTGCCGGTTACGCAAGCGGACCCCGGGCCGCCACCATTCTCGTCGATGAACTCCACGCCAGCGGCTTCTACGGGGCGGCGGATGGCGGACATGGCGGAGTCGAGGACCCGCTGCGGCCGCCGAGCAGCTGTTTCGCCGCGCTTCGATTGTTTCTCAGTTTCGGCAAATTCGATCGCCTCCGCGGTTGTCCTGCGTTAGGCGATACTGGGGCAGTAATTCCTCCTGTAGCACGTCGGCTTGCTGCGTTGTCCGGCTCTATCCAGCGCTCGTCCTGGGGTTCCAACCGATACTACTTACAGCGACGGGCAGGTTCTCGACGGGCCGCTCTCGGCGGTTTCCGAAAGCGTACGCCTTCGCCGCAGGTCGTCGTTATCCTCGATGAAAGCGATACCAGCAGCTTCCAAAGCTTGGCGAAGCGCGGCTTCGTTAGCCGGTTAACCGGAATCTCCCCGTCAACAACTTCCGCCCGGCGGATCGTGGCGACTCCGACTTTTGAAGCCGAGGCGAGGTCAAGGGGAGTCCAGCGGAGCAGAGCGTGAGTCGCCCGCATCCAGGCACTGGAAATTTTACTGACCATAAGGCTTGATCTCTTTTACATCTGATGATCTAATTTCACATTGACCTGTAACCCGCAAGGAGGAAGCGATGTCCGGACCTATTCAAAGAACAGCCGATTCACCAAGTAGGCGCAGCTTCATCGGCGGCTCCGACGCCCGGATCATCATGGGCGGCGACGAGGCCGCCCTCCTCCGCCTCTGGCGGGAGAAACGGGGCGAGGCCGAGCCGGAGGACCTGTCCGGCAACCTCATCGTCCAGCTCGGCCTCGTGACCGAGGCCCTCAACCGGCACTGGTACGAGCGCAACACCGGGCAAGTCGTCGAATGCGTCCAGCATCGGCTCCGGCACCCGGTGCTCCGGTGGATGGGGGCGACCCTCGACGGCATGGTCGCGGGCAGCGGGGCGGTGTTCGAGGCCAAATTCATGCTGCCCTGGTCGTTCTCGGAGGAAGCCGCGGCCGAGAAGCACATGGCGCAGCTCCAGCACAATATGTGGGTGACCAACTCGAAGGGCGGCGGCGCTCTCGATCATCACCGGCGGCGGCAAGTGGGTCGAGATCAAGATCTCAGCCGATCCGCTCTATCAGCACCTCCTCTTGACCGCGGAGAAGAAGTTCTGGCGCTGCGTCGAGAGCGGCGAGCCCCCTCGCCTCTTCGGCGTCGAGCCGCCGCGGCCGCGCATCGAGGCGGTCCGGATCGTCGACATGAGCGCGTCCAACGCCTGGGCGGAATTCTCCGGCGTGTTCCGGCGCACCCGCGAGGCCTATCTCGAGCACGAGAGCGCCAAGACGGAGCTCAAGGGGCTCATGCCGGAGGACGCCAAGGAGGCGATCGGGCATGGCATCCGAGCCAAGCGCTCCAAATCCGGCGCGGTGAGCTTCGATGTCCTGAGCATGGAGGGCAGCCATGCACCGGTCCAGTGAATCGATTGGCACCATTGCGGCGGCGCTGGCCAAGGCGCAGGCGGAGCTCACCAATCCGGAGAAATCCCTGGTCGCGACCATCCGGTCCCCCTTCCCGCGAGAGAGCGACCGGACCTTCCGCTATGCACCGCTTTCGAGCGGGCTCGACATCGTCCGCAAGAGCCTGGGCCGGCACGAGATCGCGACCGTGCAGACCACGGCGATCGATCAAGACGCCGGCCTCGTTCGACTGACGACCGTGCTCGCCCATTCCTCCGGCGAATGGGTGTCGTCGGAATGGCCGGTGTGCCCGATCAGCGATACGGCCTCGCCGCATCGGATGGGCGCGGCGCTCACCTATGCCCGGCGGTATGCCCTGTTCACGCTGGTCGGGATTGCCGGGGAGGATGATCTCGATGCGCCGGATCTCGGCGCCATACCCAAAGCAGCGGTCGAGCAGCCGCTCCGATCCGATCATCGCAGCCAATCGAACGGCCACGCTGCGGCAGCCGAGCGGCCGTCGCGGGATGGCGGCAAGCCCCCCGTGCATTCTGCACCTCCCGTTCTCGCGCCCGAACAATCGGCAATCCTGCGGGAGCGCTTGGTCGCGCAACTGGCTGCCATCAATTCGACCGATGATGCGGCCGCCTGGGCGCATCGGAATCTTCCTGCCAAGAACACGCTAACAGCAGCTGATGCCCAAATTGTCGAGGAGCGATTTCAGGCAAGGCTCTCGACCATCGGCGATGGCCTAGGCGCTAGCGAGCCATCCAATGCTGTCCCCGTCCAAAGCGTGATGCCCGCCGGTCGGCCCGATACGGGCGCTGGCCAGAAAACTTCGACGGGGACCAGTAAAGCGCCTCGCAATGGCGCAGTCCGTGTGTTGGGCAAAACGGTTCGCCTGCGCGATAAGGAGCACCGGAAGTTCGTATCCAGGCAGGCATGCCTGGTGTGCGGCCGAACGCCGTCCGACCCGCATCACCTTCGGTTTCTTCAGCCTCGTGCGCTGGGCCGCCGGGTCAGCGACGAGTTCACAGTACCGCTGTGTCGCATCCACCACCGTGAGCTTCACCGCCAGGGTGACGAGGCGGCATGGTGGGGTAAGCTCTCCATCGATCCTGTACCGGTCGCGCTCAAGTTATGGCAGCACACACGGCTCAATGACACGGCCGTCCCGATGAGTGGGGGCGCCGAGCTTAGGTCTGCAACCACAACGGAAGAGTCCCAGCAAAGCCCGGCCGGCACGAGCCTTGATCCAGGCATCGATGCGGGAAGCTCCGCCTCGCAAAATACCGATGGCTCACAAGCCAATGACCTCGTTTCGACAGATCGAGGCCAATCGAGGCAATGCGCTCAGGAGTACCGGTCCGAAAACCGAAGCTGGCAAACGGCGGTCGCGGCGAAACGCAGTTCGGCACGGATTGACTGCCGAAACCGTCGTTGTCGCTGGTTGGACGCCGAGGTTGTTGTGGATTGCCGCAACCGATCCTACCGTCATTCCGGCATTTCCGGAAACGGGGGCAATGGCGTCGGGCCCCTACCCTCTCAACACCTCGACCAGCGTCTTGCCGAGCCGCGCCGGCGACGGCGACACCTTGATGCCGGCCGCCTCCATGGCGGCGATCTTCGATTCGGCGTCGCCCTTGCCGCCCGAGATGATGGCACCGGCGTGCCCCATGCGGCGCCCGGGCGGCGCCGTGCGTCCGGCGATGAAGCCGACCATCGGCTTGCGGCGGCCGCGCTTGGCTTCGTCGGTGATGAACGCCGCCGCGTCCTCCTCGGCGGCGCCGCCGATCTCGCCGATCATCACGATCGCCTCGGTCGCCTTGTCGGCGAGCAGCATCTCGAGCACCTCGATGAACTCGGTGCCCTTGACCGGATCGCCGCCGATGCCGACCGCGGTGGTCTGGCCGAGTCCTTCCGCGTCGTCTGGAAGACCGCCTCGTAGGTGAGCGTGCCCGAGCGCGACACGATGCCGACCTAGCCTCGCTTGAAGATGTTGCCCGGCATGATGCCGATCTTGCATTCGCCCGCCGTCATCACGCCCGGGCAGTTGGGGCCGATCAGGCGCGATTTGGAGCCGCACAGGTCGCGCTTGACCCGCACCATGTCGGCGACCGGGATGCCCTCGGTGATGCAGATGATGAGCGGGATCTCGGCCTGCGATCGCCTCGCAGATCGCGTCGGCGGCGCCGGCCGGCGGCACGTAGATCACGCTGGCGTCGCATTGGGTCTTGTCCTTGGCCTCGGCCACGGTGTCGAACACCGGCAGCCCGAGATGGGTCATGCCGCCCTTGCCGGGCGAGGTGCCGCCGACCATCCGGGTGCCGTAGGCGATCGCCTGCTCGGAATGGAAGGTGCCGTTCTTGCCGGTGAAGCCCTGGCAGATGACCTTGGTGTTCTGTCGATCAGGATGGACATCAGCGTTTCACCGCCTTGACGATCTTCTGGGCGGCGTCGTCGAGGTCGTCGGCCGGAATGACGTTGAGGCCGGACTCGCCGAGGATCTTCTTGCCGAGCTCGACGTTGGTGCCTTCGAGCCGCACCACCAGCGGCACCTGCAGCCCGACCTCCTTGACGGCCGCGACCACGCCCGCCGCGATCACGTCGCACTTCATGATGCCGCCGAAGATATTGACCAGAATCCCCTTCACCTTCGGATCGGAGGTGATGATCTTGAACGCGGCCGCCACCTTCTCGGCGGTGGCGCCGCCGCCGACGTCGAGGAAATTCGCCGGCGCCTCGCCGTAGAGCTTGATGATGTCCATGGTCGCCATGGCCAGCCCGGCGCCGTTGACCATGCAGCCGATGGTGCCGTCGAGCGCGACGTAGTTGAGGTCGTATTTCGACGCCTCGATCTCCTTCTCGTCCTCCTCGGTGAGGTCGCGCAGCGCCAGGATATCCGGGTGTCGATAGAGCGCGTTGTCGTCGAAGCCGACCTTGGCGTCGAGGCAGATGAGCTCTCCGCCCTTGGTGACGACGAGCGGATTGATCTCGAGCAGGCTCATGTCCTTGCCGACGAACGCCGCGTACAGCTTGCTCACCAGGCTTTCCGCCTGCTTGGCGAGATCGCCGGTGAGGCCGAGCGCCTGCGCCACCCGCCGACCGTGATGGGGCATGATGCCGGTCGCCGGATCGACCGAGAAGGTCAGGATCTTCTCAGGGCTCGTGTGCGCGACCTGCTCGATGTCCATGCCGCCCTCGGTCGACACCACGAAGGCGACGCGCGAGCTTTCCCGGTCGACCAGCGCCGAGAGATAGAATTCGCGGTCGATCATCGAGCCTTCCTCGACATAGAGGCGGTTGACCTGCTTGCCGTGCGGGCCGGTCTGCGGCGTGACCAGGACGGAGCCGAGCAGGCGCTCGGCCTCCCGCTTCACGTCGTCGATCGATTTCACCACCTTGACGCCGCCGGCCTTGCCGCGCCCGCCGGCATGGATCTGCGCCTTCACCACCAGCACGGGCGTGGCGAGATCGCGCGCGGCTTTCACCGCCTCCTCGACCGTGAAGGCCGCATGCCCGCGCGGCACCGGCACGCCGAACTCGCGCAGCACCGCCTTGCCCTGATACTCGTGGATGTTCGTGATTCCCAGACGCTGCCTCAGATCATCGAGGTCGGGCGCGATCTTCTTGCAGGCCTCGACCAGGGTCGCCACCGACTCGGCCGATTTCTCGAACATGGTGCGCTCGGCGCCGTTGAGCTGGATCTCGACGATGCGCTCGACCCCCTTGGAGCCGATCACCGCCGGCGTGCCGACGTAGAGGTCCTTCACGCCGTATTCGCCGTTGAGCCAGGCGGCGCACGGGAGCACGCGCTTCTTGTCCTTGAGGTAGCTCTCCGCCATGGCGACCGCGGAGGCCGCCGGCGCGTAGAACGCCGAGCCGGTCTTGAGCAGGTTGACGATCTCGGCGCCGCCGTCGCGGGTGCGCTGGACGATGGCGTCGAGCCGCGCCTGCGTGGTCCATTTCATCTTGATGAGGTCGGGCAGCGGGATGCCGGCGACGGTCGAATAGCGGATCAGCGGCACCATGGTGTCGCCGTGGCCGCCGAGCACGAAGGCGGTGACGTCCTGCACCGAGACGTTGAACTCGTCGGCGAGAAAATAGCGAAAGCGCGAGCCATCGAGCACGCCCGCCATGCCGACCACCATGTGCTTGGGCAGCCCGCAGGCCTTCTGCAGCGCCCACACCATGGCGTCGAGCGGGTTGGTGATGCAGATCACGAAGGCGCCGGGCGCGTATTTCTTGATGCCCGAGCCGACCTGCTCCATCACCTTGAGGTTGATGCCCAAAAGATCGTCACGGCTCATGCCCGGCTTGCGCGGCACGCCGGCGGTGACGATGCAGACATTGGCACCGTCGATGGCGTCGTACGAGTTGGTGCCGGTATGTGGGCATCGAAGCCGTCGACCGGCGAGGACTGGACCAGATCGAGCGCCTTGCCCTGCGGAATGCCTTCGGCGATGTCGAACAGCACGACGTCGCCGAGCTCCTTGAGGCCGATCAGGTGGGACAGCGTGCCGCCGATCTGGCCGGCACCGATCAATGCAATCTTGGGACGCGCCATGGGCGGGAAGATCCTTGGGCCTGCGGGAGGACGGAATGGCCGTGCGGGTGATTAGCCCTTTCGGGAAGGGCGTTCAAGCCACCGAGCTGATCATCCGAGCCGCGCGCGCGCCGGCCGCTGCGTTCCGCGGCTCGCGAGCAGCGCCAAGGTATGGCGCGCGATCATCAACTCCTCATCGGTGCGGCACGACGTAGAGCCCGATGCGACTACCGGGACCGGCGATCGAGGTGCTGCCCGCCGCATTGGCTTGCGGATCGAGCACGGCCCCGAGCCATGCGAGCTTCTCCACGATGCGGGCGCGCATGGAGGGTGAATTTTCGCCGATGCCGGCCGTAAACACGAACGCGTCGATACCCCCGAGCGCCGCCGCCAGCTGGCCCGCGGAGAGCCCGACCCGGTAGGCAAAGTAGTCGAGCGCAAAGCGCGCCCGCGGGTCGGGACTGGCATCGAGCTCGCGCACGTCGTTGCTGATGCCCGAGAGGCCTTTCAGTCCGCACTCGCCATACAGCAGTTTCTGGACCTGCGCGGCGGTCATCCCCCGTTCCGCGATGAGGTAGAGCACGACGCCGGGATCGATCTGGCCCGGCCGCGTCCCCATCGGCAATCCGTCGAGCGCGGTAAAGCCCATCGTGCTCTCGACGCTGCGACCGCCCGAAAGCGCACACATGGAGGCGCCGCTGCCGAGATGCGCGACGATCACCCTGCCGGCCGCCGTCTCGGGCGCAACCTGCGGCAGGCGGCCCGCGACGTACTCGTACGACAGGCCGTGGAATCCATAGCGGCGCACGCCTTCCGCGTAGAAATGCTCCGGGATCGCGTAGTGGTCCGCCAGCGCGTCGTGGCCGCGGTGGAAGGCGGTGTCGAAGCAGGCGACCTGCGGAAGGTCGGGCGCGCGCGCAAGGATGGAGCGGATCGGCGCGAGGTTGTTGGGCTGGTGCAGCGGCGCCAGCGGAACATAGCGTTCGAGCTCGGCGAGCACCTTGTCGTCGATCACCACCGGCCGGTCGTAGTCTGGACCGCCGTGCACGACCCGATGCCCGACGGCGATCGGCTCGAGCTTCTGCGTGTCACGCAGCCAGGCGCCCGCCAGGGCGAGCGCGGTCGGAACGTCGGCCACGCGCTCGGCCGCATAAGCCTCGTCTATCAAGGGCGTCCCGTCGGCCGCAGTCGGCGCGCAGCCGCGGCCGTGCACCGATGCCGTCCATCTGCCCCTTGATCAGCCGCTCGAGCCCGCCCGCCGCATCGGCGCCGAACACCTGGAACTTGACGCTCGACGAGCCGGCGTTGACGACGAGGATCGTGTCCATCGCGGTCACGCCGCCGGCAACGCGGCCGTGCCGCGGCGCGCATGCGCATACAGCACGGCGGCCGCGCAGGAGGCCAGGCGCGAACGCACGGAATCCGCACGCGAGGTCAGGATGATCGGCACGCGCGCGCCGAGGACGAGGCCGGCTCCATCCGCCTTGGCCAGGAACGCGAGATTCTTGGCCAGCATGTTGCCGGCCTCGAGATCGGGCACGACCAGGATCTGCGCGCGCCCCGCGACCTCCGACTTGATGCCCTTGATCCGCGCCGCTTCGGGATCGATGGCGTTGTCGAAGGCGAGCGGTCCGTCGAGAATGCCGCCGGTGATCTGCCCGCGCTCGGCCATCTTGCAGAGCGCGGCCGCCTCGATGGTGGACGGAATCTTCGAGGTGACGGTCTCGACCGCGGAGAGAATCGCGACCCGCGGCGTGCCGAGACCGACCTGCGTGAACAGGTCGATCGCATTCTGAATGATGTCGCGCTTGGCATCGAGATCGGGAAAGATGTTGATCGCGGCGTCGGTGATGAACAGCGTCTCCGAATAGGTCGGCACATCCATGATGAAGACGTGGCTGATCCGCCGCGCCGTGCGCAGGCCGGTCTTGCTCGACGCGACCTCGCGCATGAGCTCGTCGGTGTGCAGGCTGCCCTTCATCAGGAGCTCGCCCGCGGCCTCGCGGATGAGCTCGACCGCCTTCGCCGCCGCCGCCTCGCTGTCCGGCGCGTCGACGATCCGGAAGCGGCCGATGTCGAGACCATGCTCGCGCGCCACCGCCGAGATCTTCGCAGCCGGGCCGACCAGGATCGGAACGATGATGCCGGCATCCGCCGCCTCGACGGCGCCACGCAGCGAGGACTCGTCGCACGGATACGCCAGGATCGTGGGCACCGGCGGCCCCTCCTTCGCGCGCGCGATCAGCCGCTCGTACTTCGAACGAGGCGGGGTACCCAGCGGGCCGATTGCCGCGATGGTCCCGATGGTCCCGATCTCGCTGTCTCTCTCGGTCGGCATGCTCATTTCTCCACCACGTTGCTGCGGAGGCGACGCCCGATCACGAAGCGTGGCGAAAGGGGACCGTACCCGCGCGTCCTGTGTCGTCGACACCAAACAGGCGCGCGACCTCATGCATTCTCGCCTCCTCGTCGGCGGACCATTCACCACTCGCGCCCCGCACCTGCTTGATGAGCTCGAATGCCTTGCGTCGGGTCTCGGCGTCGGGCGGAAGCATCGCCGGGATCGCGGCGAGCGCGGCCTCCTGGTCGATCAGCAGCATGTTGAACTGCTCGCGCACCAGCGCCTTGAAGGCCGACAATGGCAGGTCGCCATGGGCTGCGGCGGATGCGGCGCGACCATCTCGAACCCGCGCTCGTCGACCGCGCCCCGCGCCATGCCGGCATAGAGGAGCGCGCGGATGACGGCTTCGCGCAGACCGCCGATCGGAATGCGCGACTTCAGCTCGGCAATCCGCGTCTGCAGCAGCTCCTGATGCAGCGGGTTCTTGGCGGCTCTGCGCATTGGCTGCGTCGCGGCCGGGTCGATGCCGACGGCGGCCTGCAGCGTCGGCGAGCCGTACACCGCCAGGAACGTCCGCTCGGCCAGCGTCTCGCTCATGTCCCGCCAGGCGTCGAGCGCAGCGACGATCTGGCTGGACACGGTCTCCTGCATCGCGACGAACGGATTGTCGGCCGCGACCGGCCTGCGGCTGCTGCGCGACCTGCTCCGCCAGGTGCGCGATCGGGGCCATCAGCGGATTGGCGTCGGAGAACATTTCGTATTGCAGCCGCAGCGGATGCAGCTGCTGCATCCAGCCCGCCAACGGCGCGCTGACCAGCGCGCGCACCGCGGGCTGCGCAAACGTGCGGTAGAGCGCGAGGTTGATCTCGGACACTCGGGCGGCGGTCGCAAACCGGCGCTCGTCGGCTGCATCGTTGCCGCCGAGCGCCGCGAATGTCGTCGAGCGTCCTCGCCTCGCAGCGCATCACCCAATTGCCGCTCGGCGAGCTCGGGATTGGCCGTCTCGTCGGTCTTGCTCTCGAACACCGCCTCGTAGAGGCCGGGCGGCAGCGTGTCGATCAGGTCGATGTTGCTCGAGAATTCGCCGTGCTCCTTCTTGGCGACGCCGCCGGAAACGAAGATGCCGAGATGGCCGACGGTCTCATGAATGGTGTAGACGATGGTCTGGCCATAGGAGCGGATTTCGTCGACGTTTTCGTACAGATCGAGAATCCATCCGAGCGCCTGCTGCGGCGGCGTGACGTTGTCGCCCTTCGAGCAGAACACGACGATCGGCGAGCGGATGTTGCGCAGGTCGATGGTGGTGCCGTCGCGCGTTCTGGATCCGTCCGGCGGCGAGCTTGTTGCCGATGAACAGCTCGTCGACGATGAACTGGATCTCCTCGGCGTTCAGATTGACGTGACCTCCCCACCAGCGCTCGAAGCCGAGATAGCGCGGCGCCTCGGTGTCGATCTTGGAATAGAGGTTGTACTGCTTGGTCCAGAGCGTGTTCGCGGGGTTCTGGTTCTCGAAATTCTGCACCAGCCAGGCGCCGTCGAACTTGCCGTGACCGAGATCGCTGGCCAACGCGGTCAGCCAGCTGCCGCCCAGCAGGCCGCCGCTGTAGCGCATCGGATACTTGCCGCGCACGCCGGCCCAGTAGGACAGCGGCGACCCGGCGATGATGATCGGGCCGAACAGCTCGGGGCGAAGGGCGGCCAGCATCATGATGGCCCATCCGGCCTGGCAATTGCCGATGACGCACGGCTTGCCGTCCGCGTCGGGATGCAGGGCGATGACCTTCTCGAGGAATACCGCCTCGGCGCGCGCGATGTCGCTCGATGGTCTGGCCCGGCATCGGCTCCGGCAGGAAGCCGACGAAATAGCAGGGATGGCCGGCCTTGAACGCGACGCCGATCTCGCTGTCGGCCTTGAAGCCGCCGATGCCGGGGCCGTGCCCGGCGCGCGGGTCGACGATGACGAATGGCCGGCGCGTCGGATCGAGCTCGATGCCGCGGCGGCGGAATGACCCTCACGAGCGCGTAGTTGACCGGCCGCTCGAGCGTGCGGCCGTCGACGACAAGCTCGACCTCGTAGTCGAGCACATGCGGAGCGGTCTCGGCCAAATGCTCGCGGTACTGATTGCCGCGCTGGCGCATGACGTCCCAGAACAGCACGCTGCGCTGGGCGGCGTCGACCATGTACTCCATGGCGGGGCCGAATAGGCCGAGCGGCGGCGCGGACGCGCCGATCGAGGACGGCTCGCTTGCGCTGGACGGCATCGTCTCTACTCCCTGCGTTTGTCTGTTCGCATCGGTCTCGAAATCAGCTCGCGCGAAACGATCCGGCAGCCGCTCAGCCCCATTTCAGCGTCATGGCGACATCTCCCGGCATACCGCCGGGGAAGCTCACGATCTCGACCCTGAGCTTGTATCCGCGCTCGCGGAAATACTTCGCCCAGAGCTGATAGATCTCCTTCGGCACGCCGGTCAGCGTGTCTTCCCAGCCCGGCTCCTGCTGGTTGATGGCGCGGCCCTTGTCCGTGCACAGCTGGTTCGGAAAGCGATGACCTGGACCTCGGTCTTGCCGTTGCTCACCGCGCGCTCGATGATCGTCATCGCGCGGCGGATTCCCTCCTCGTCCGAGACCCCCGAGGGCTTCGTGAAGTGATCGAGCAGGGCCTTCTTCTCGGCGTCCGCCTCGGCGATCTTGCTCGCCTGCCTGGAGGCTTCCTCCGCCTGGGCGAGCGCGAGCTTCTCCAGGTAGTCCTTCGCCGAAGGCAGCGACACGTCGGGCTTGCTTGCCATCCCTAACTCCCTCGAATTTCCAGTCGCCGGGTTCGCAAAGATCAGCTTTTCGGCAGCGGACAGAGCCCGCCTTCATCAAATTATAGACCTTCTTGGGTTGCGATGCATCATGATCGACGAAACGTGACTGATCTGAATATTTTAGTCCGTGCTTATGACAAAACATGAGGTTATCTTGTTGGTCCACAGCTCAACATGCGGTAAGGAGCTGGTCGAAGCATGTGAGCAGGCCAGCAGGGCTTGGCTGGCGCGCGTGAAAGCGAAATGGAACTCTGGTCCGACCTCGCCGCGAAGCTGCAGGCAACGCGCTCCCCGCCCGAGGCGGCACCGGCCTACCAGTCTTCAATGGCACGGCGGAGGCAGATGGCTGCCGACGACGGCCGGCGTCTATCAGAGGACTGTGAAGCGGTTATGAAAAAATCACGGGCTCAATGCCCAAAGCATGGCCGACCGGAAGCACGCTGAACTAATTAGGTCCGCGACTTGCACGTCAGCCGCCGAAGATATTGCGTTCAGGCAATGACTTAAAGCGCTGAGCGAGCAGTGGAGGGCGCACATGGAACAGATGCGCGAGAGCAACGTGATTTCCATGGATCAGCGGCCATCGTCCGAATGGGCGCGATTGATACGCAAGCTGCGCTGGATTGGACTGGAGGAGGAAGCGCGCCGCCTGGAGGTGGCGCTGAGCACGCTGCCGCCGGAAGAACGCGGCAGCGTCTCGGTCGGCCCGTTCAGCACCGACTAAAGACCAAGGAACAAGCGTCTTGGGCCATTGGCGCCGCTGCGAGCTTGCTGTCGGCGGCGGGCGAGCGCACTGTGTCGATTGCCGAGCGGCTGGGTAGAGACCATGCAAACCGTTTCCCTCGATCAATCGGTTGCCATGATCCCCGACGGCGCGAGCCTGATGATCGGTGGCTTCATGGCGGTCGGCACGCCGGAGCGGCTGATCGACGAGATCGTCCGTCAGAACAAGCGCGATCTCACCGTGATCGCCAACGACACCGCCGCGCCGGGCCGGGGCATCGGCAAGCTCATCGATGCCAAGCTCGTGCGCAAGGCGATCGTGAGCCATATCGGTCTCAATCCCGTGACCCAGCGGCAGATGATGGCGCGTGAATTGGAGGTGGACCTGGTGCCGCAGGGCACCCTCATCGAGCGCATCCGCGCCGGCGGATACGGGCTGGGCGGCATCCTGACGCCAACCGGTGTCGGCACGACGGTGGAGGACGGCAAGCAGCGCATCGACGTGGACGGCAAGAGCTATCTGCTCGAGATCGCGTTGCGCGCCGACTTCGCGCTCGTGCAGGCATTCCTCGCGGACTATCTGGGCAATCTGAGCTACGCGCTGACGGCGCGCAACTTCAATCCGGTGATCGCAATGGCGGCCGCGACCGTCATCGCCAGCGCGGACAACATCGTCCCGGTCGGCGTGATCTCGCCCGACCATGTCGTGACGCCGGCGCCCGTCGTCGACTACCTCATCACCAACACATGAGGACCGAATGGAACCGCAGGCGATCATCGCGCGCCGGATTGCCCGGGAGCTTTCACCGGGAATGCTGGTCAATCTCGGCATCGGGATTCCGACCTTGGTCGCAAACTACCTGCCGGAAGGCATGCAGGTCTTCTTCCAGTCCGAGAACGGGCTGATCGGCACCGGCGCGCCCCCGGAAGAAGGCATGGCGCACCCCACGCTGACCGACGCGGGCGGCCGTCCCGTCACGGCGCTGCCCGGCGCCAGCACATTCGACAGCGCAATGTCGTTTGGCCTCATTCGCGGCGGTCATGTCGACCTGACCGTGCTCGGCGCCTTGCAGGTCGATCAAACGGGACGGCTGGCCAACTGGATGATCCCCAACAAGATGGTGCCCGGAATGGGGGGCGCCATGGATCTGGTGTCCGGCGCCAAGCGCGTCATCGTGGCGATGCAGCACACCGCCAAGGGCGCGCCGAAGATCGTCAAGACATGCTCGCTGCCGCTCACGTCCACGCGCCCGGTGGAGCTGGTCGTCACCGAATTGGCGGTCATCGCATTTTCCGACGGCCGGGCGACCTTGCTGGAGACCGGCCCCGGAATATCCGTAGCCCAGGTGACCGCGGCAACCGAGGCCGAGCTTGCGATTCCGGGCGATGTACCGGAAATGTCGTTATGAACTTCGGACGAGCCGCCGACGGTGGCAAAAGCATGCAGAATTTGCACCGGGCCTCTCGGCGCGGATCGTCGCCTTTGGGCGAAACCAATGCGGCAGAGGGCTGGAAATGACTTCGAGAAGTCCGGAATGGAAATCGAAGGAAGGCTTGGCGGTCGGGAAGGGCGCCACGGTCCAGGAATTCGTTGCAATCGTCGGGGACGACAAGCTCGAGATCGATGTCGCTCCATGGGGCGAAGGTCATTTGAAGGTCAACGGCCGGGAGATAGCATCCATCAATGACGCCAAGGACAGACGGCAGGCCTTTCGCGACCTCAAGCGGCTGGCCGATCAATACCTGCAGGCACCCAAATCCGAGAGCAAAAGGAAGTCCTCGATGATCCCCGCCGTAAAAGCCAAGCTGCTCGAGGGCAAGAAAGGTCTCATCATCGGCATCGCCAACGACCAGTCGATCGCCTGGGGGTGCGCCAAGGCGTTCCGGGCGTTCGGCGCGGAGCTGGCGGTGACCTATCTCAACGACAAGGCAAGGAAATACGTCGAGCCGCTGGCGCGCGAGCTCGAAGCCCCGATCCTGATGCCGCTCGACGTGCGCACGCCCGGCCAGATGGAGGCGGTGTTCGAGCGCATCGCCAAGGACTGGGGCAAGCTCGATTTTGCCGTGCACTCGATCGCCTTTTCGCCGAAGGACGCGCTGCAGGGCCGCGTCGTCGACGTGTCGCGCGACGGCTTCCTCACCACCATGGACGTGTCCTGCTGGACGTTCATGCGCATGGCCCACCTGGCGGAGCCGTTGATGCGCAAGGGCGGCACGCTGTTCACGATGACGTATTACGGCAGCCAGATGGTGGTCAAAAACTACAACATCATGGGCGTCGCCAAGGCGGCGCTCGAGTGCGCGGTCCGCTACATGGCGGCCGAGCTCGGCCCCAAGGGCATCCGCGTGCACGCGATCTCGCCGGGGCCGCTCGCCACGCGCGCCGCTTCCGGCATCCCCGAATTCGACGCGCTGCTCGACAAGGCGAAGGCCAAGGCCCCGGCCCGCAGCCTGGTCAGCATCGAGGACGTCGGCGTCGCCACCGCCTTCCTGGCGCACGACGCCGCCCGCCTCATCACCGGCGAAACGCTCTACGTCGACGGCGGCTATCACATCATCGACTAGACAGTTTAGTGCATGGGACTTTCGATCCTCGTTCAGGTGCGACAGCGGATGAAGTCATGACCTCGAAAAATACCGCGGCCGACAATGGCAAGATGAAGCGCAAGCTCTACGAAACCGAGCTCCACAAGCTGCAGGTCGAGCTTTGCCACCTGCAGGAATGGGTCAAGGCCACGGGAGCCCGGATCATCATCCTGTTCGAGGGTCGCGACGCCGCCGGCAAGGGCGGGACCATCAAGGCGATCACCGAAAGGCTGAGCCCGCGCGTGTTCCGGGTGATGGCGCTTCCGGCCCCCACGGATCGCGAAAAAACGCAGATGTTCATGCAGCGCTACATGGAGAAATTCCCGGCCGCGGGCGAGGTCATCATCTACGACCGCAGCTGGTACAATCGCGCCGGCGTCGAATACGTGATGGGATTCTGCACCAAAGAGCAGCATCGGCGTTTCCTGAGCCTGTGTCCGCAAATGGAGAAATACATCGTCGACGGCGGAATCAGGCTGATCAAGATCTGGCTCGAGGTCGGCAAGGACGAGCAGGAGCAGCGCTTTGCGGCGCGCATCGATGACCCGTTGCGGCAATGGAAATTGAGCCCGATGGACATCGAGTCATACGGCCGCTGGTACAACTACTCGCGGGCGCGCGACATGATGCTGGAAGCGACGGATACCGAGCACGCGCCCTGGCACATCGTGCGTTCGGACGACAAGCGGCGGGGGCGGCTCAACTGCATTTCGCATATTCTTTCATTGATACCCTACAAGAAGGTACCGCGGACGAAGGTCAAGCTGCCCAAGCGTTCGAGCAAGGGCCGTTATGACGATCAGGCATCGTTGAAGGGAAGGAAATTCGTCGCCGATAGCTATTGATGGGTGCGAGACATTCACTGTCGAACGAGTCTCTAAGCAAGAGGTCATCACCAACCTGAGAATGGCCGATGCCGCCATCCGCAAGCCGGCAGGAAACAACCACGCTGATCGAACGGCTGATCGTCGTGGGGATCTTCGCAGGCCTTCTGTTCGGTGCTTTTCAGATCCTGCGGCCGTTCGCGACGGCAATTCTGTTCGCGTCGGCTCTTGCCATCGCGACATGGCCCTTGCGCGACTGGCTTGTGCGCCACGGCGTGCCCGCGCCACTGGCTGCGATGCTCTTGCTCCTGATCATGCTGGGGGTGATCGGTATTCCCGCAGTCCTCCTTGCTCCGGCCCTGGGAGAGCGATTGGTCGAGGGTGCCGATTACGTTCGGGCGTACTTCGCTGAAGCGCCTGAATTGCCGGATTGGCTCGCCCATTTCCCCTGGGTCAAGGACCGGATCGGCCATGTTTGGTCGGCCTTGACCCGGGCTGATGGCGACCTGTACGAAATCATAAAACCCTATTCGACAGAGTTGCGGAACTTGCTGATCAAGGTCGGGCACGACTTTGCCGAAGCCGTTCTGCAATTCTTCCTGTCTATTGCCATAGCAACCATGTTCTGGCTGCGCGGAGAAGCTCTGGCGGCCACGCTGAAGGAGATCAGCGAGCGGCTTGCGGGGCCGGTAGCCGCTCGGGCACTGACGGCGGCGGCGAACTCGGTGCGAGGGATCGCCTACGGAGTCGTGGGGACCGCTGTCCTGCAGGCGGTGGCGCTGACCCTGGGGCTATGGGTGGCAGGCGTTCCGGGAGCAAGTCTCCTGGGCTTCCTGGCGCTGCTGATTGCGATGAGCCAGATCGGTGTGCTTCTGATCCCTCTCTGGGGTGGTCCTGCGTGGTGGCTTTTCAGCACGGGACATCCCGGGTGGGGCACCTTCATGATCATCTGGGGCCTGCTGGTTTCGACCCTCGACAATGCTGTTCGCCCCTGGCTGGTGAGCTTTGGTGCGGCGATGCCGATTACTTTGGTGTTCCTCGGGGTCCTGGGAGGCTTCATCGCCTTCGGATTTCTCGGGATCTTCATCGGGCCCACGCTCTTGGGCGTGTTGTTCACATTGCTGCAGGAATGGCGTCGGTTCCCGGCAAGCGAGGACCAGGCTTCATAGAACCAAGAAGACGTCTCACGCTTGGGCACATTCAGCTTGACCAGGCGTCGCGGGGGAGGGTCATGCTCCGTCAGTTTCTCGTCGGCACGGCCGCCAGTGTCTGCAACATCGCGATCCATGCCCTGGTGATGACCACGGTGGTGTGGGCGGCCCGTTACGCAAGCGCGTCAGGCACATCGCGACCGTCGCTGCGATTGATCGCCGTCATGATCGCGACGGTCTCGATCTTGATGGCCGGGCACGTTTGCGAAGTGCTGGTCTGGTCGCTGACCTACGCGCTCGTCGATGCCGCGCCCGCAGGCGCCGATCTCGTGTATTTCGCGTTCGTCAACTACACGACGCTCGGCTACGGCGACGTCATTCCAGTCGAGCGCTGGCGGCTGCTCGGGCCGATGACCGCGATGAACGGCGCGCTGCTGTTCGGCTGGTCGGCCGCCGTCATTTTCGAGGTTCTGCGAAGAACCGTGAGACCCGGACATCCCGGCGTCCGGCACGAATGAACGACATGGCGGCGCGAGGCAAGAAACACATCGTGGTCGTGATCCATACGGGATAGAGCGTGCCCAGCCTCGGCCCAACCTGCCGATCGCCGCGCTGTCATGCCGCAGGAGTACCGTCACGGAGAGCGCCGGAGCACGCGTTCGCAGAGGTAGAGTCATCGGGCAGCAGCATAGGGCAGTGTCATCGGCCTCCAGACCCGGCATGCCTCCATCCGTCGACCAGGCGACAAAGCGCTGCGCAAGATCTCGGCCAAGCTTGCGGAAATCGAGTCTGCATCGCCGCGAATCTGCCGCGATGAGTCAGGTTAAATCGCATGTTCTTTTCATGTATGTTGTGGCTGGATTTGATTGAATTTGGTTCTGTTTCAAAAAATTCGAACACCGGAAGATTGACCACGCTCTGAGGTACGGGAGTCGAAAGCTCGGATCTTGCTTTGATCGGCGATGGGCGAGCCGAAGCTCGGCTTGGCCGGGTCGACGCTGCGCTCCGAGGCCCAATAATCAACGTCCAAAAAACGGCGCCCACCGTTCGTGAGGTGCCATGAAACGACGAAACCAGCCGGCCAGGGAGGCTCGCCATGGAAGGATCTGCTGCAAAATCGAAGACCGCAAAGGACGAAGGTTGCTGGCGAGACTTCAAGCCGGGTCATTGGCGAAACACCGTCGATGTGCGCGAGTTCATAAATTGCAATGTCACCCCTTATTCCGGCGACGAAAAATTCCTGGCCGCGCCGTCGAAACGCACCCAGGCGGTCTGGGCCAAGCTGCAGCCCTACTTCAAGGATGAACAAAAGAAGGGCGTGCTCGCCGTCGATGCAAAAACGCCCTCGACCCTGCTGGCGCACAAGGCCGGCTATATCGACCGCGACAACGAGGTGATCGTCGGACTGCAGACCGACCAGCCTTTCAAGCGGGCGATTTTTCCATACGGCGGGTTGCGCATGGTCGAGGCCGGTCTCAAGGCCGCCGGGTTCGAAGCCGACCCGCAGGTGCACGAAGCCTTTACGAAATACCGCAAGTCCCACAATGACGGCGTGTTCGACGCCTACACGCCCGAAATCATGCAGTGCCGCCGTTCCGGCATCATCACCGGCCTGCCCGATGCCTATGGCCGCGGCCGCATCATCGGCGATTATCGCCGCGTCGCGCTCTACGGCGTCGACCGCCTGATCGAAGCCAAGCAGGAGGAGCGCGCACAGATCAACGACATGTGGCCGACCGACGAGGTCATCCGCATGCGCGAGGAGATGGCCGACCAGATCCGCGCGCTCAAAGACCTGGCCGCGATGGCGAAGCTCTACGACTGCGATATCACGCGCCCGGCGAACGACGCGCACGAGGCGGTGCAGTGGACCTATCTCGCCTACCTGGGCGCCATCAAGGAAGCCAACGGCGCGGCGATGTCGATCGGCCGCATCTCGACCTTCCTCGACATATACATCGAGCGCGACCTCAAAGAGGGCACGTTGGACGAAGCCGGCGCCCAGGAGCTGTGGGACCAGCTGGTCCAGAAGCTCCGCATCGTGCGCTTCCTTCGCACGCCCGAATACGACGCGCTGTTCAGCGGCGATCCCTACTGGGCGACCGAGTGTGTCGGCGGCCTCGATCTGAGCGGTCGCCCGCTCGTGACCAAGAGCAGCTATCGCATGCTGCACACGCTGACCAATCTAGGGCCGGCGCCGGAGCCGAACATCACGGTGCTCTGGTCGAAAAACCTGCCTGAGAGCTTCAAGCGCTATTGCATCAAGGTCAGCAAGGAAACGTCCTCGCTGCAATACGAGAACGACGACCTGATGCGGCCCCACTGGGGCGACGATTACGGCATTGCCTGCTGCGTTTCGGCCATGCGGCTGGGCAAGCAGATGCAGTTCTTCGGCGCTCGCGTCAACCTCGCAAAGGCGCTCCTCTATGCGATCAATGGCGGGCGCGATGAAATTTCCGGCGACCAGATCGCGCCGGCGACTCCGCCGGTCACCAGCGACGTGCTCGACTACGACGAGGTGATGGAGAAGTTCGATCGCACGATGGAATGGCTGGCGCGCACCTATGTGCACGCGATGAACTGCATCCATTACATGCACGACAAGTACTTCTATGAGCGCCTGGAGATGGCGCTGCACGATCGCGACATCCTGCGTACCATGGCGTTCGGCATCGCCGGCCTGTCGGTGGTCGCCGACAGCCTGGCGGCCATCAAATATGCCGACGTCCATGTGATCCGGGACAAGACCGGGCTTGCCATCGACTATCGCATCGAGGGCACCAAGGGCACGAATGTCGTTCCCCAATTCGGCAACAACGACGATCGGGTGGACTCCATCGCCGCGGAGCTCGTCACCGCCTTCATGCAGAAGATCCGCAAGCACCCGACCTATCGCAACGCGACCCACACCCAGAGCGTGCTGACCATCACGTCGAACGTGGTCTACGGCAAGCATACCGGCAACACGCCGGATGGCCGCCGCAAGGGCGAGCCGTTCGGGCCGGGCGCCAACCCGATGCACGGCCGCGACAGTCACGGCTGGCTGGCATCATGCCTGTCGGTTGCAAAGCTGCCCTACAAGGACGCGCTGGACGGCATCAGCTACACCGTTTCGGTGGCGCCGCAGAAGGCGCACCTGTCGGACGAGCAGCTGATCGATGGCGCGGTCAAGGCCTTCGACACGTATTTCGACCAGGGCGGCTTCCACATGAACTTGAACGTCATCGACAAGGATACGCTCGAAGACGCGATGACGAACCCGGACAAGTATCCGCAGCTCACCATCCGCGTGTCCGGATACGCCGTCAACTTCGTCCGCCTGACCCCGGAGCAGCAACGCGATGTGATCAGCCGCACCTTCCACGGCAAGATCTGAGCCCTGGAGGCGAGCCATGACACAGCTCGGCAACATCGAGGCGGGCAGCCGGCACGATCTGCACGTCGGGATCTCGCCCGACGCGCCGGATGAAGCCGATCTCCGCGACGACGGTGAAGGCGCCTTCGGCTACGTCCATTCCTACGAGTCGTCTTCCCGATACGACGGGCCCGGCCTGCGGATGGTGCTGTTCGTGTCGGGGTGCCTGCTGCGCTGCACCTATTGCCATAATCCCGATACCTGGCATCTGAAGGATGGGACTCACGTCTCCGCGCAGCAGGTGATCGACCGCCTCGGCGCGTTTGCGCCGGCGTTGCGATCGCTTGACGGCGGGCTGACCATCTCGGGCGGCGAGCCCATGGTGCAGCTCGCCTTCACCCGGCGAATACTGGCCGCCGCCAAGAAGATGGGCCTGCACACGGCGATCGAAACATCGGGTTTTCTCGGTGACCGCGCCGACGAAGCGTTTCTGTCCTGCCTCGACCTCGTGCTGCTCGATCTCAAGAGCGGGGATCCGCAGACCTATCGCACCGTGACCGGCCGCGACTTGGCTCCGACCCTGCGCTTCGCCGAGCGGCTCGCTGCGATCGGCAAGCCGGTGTGGGTGCGTTTCACGCTGGTGCCCGGCCTTACGGACGATCCGGCGAACGTCGAGAAGATCGCCCGGTTCGTTGGCCCGATGAAGAATGTCGAGTGGGTGGAGGTCCAGCCGTTCCATCAGCTCGGCGCCTTCAAATGGCAGGCGATGAAGCTCGAATACAAAGAGACGGACACGACGGCGCCCACCGCCGACATTGTGAATCGCGTGCTCGACCAGTTTCGGGCGGCAGGCTGCCGCGCCCGCTGACCGGCCCGGCGACCGCGGAAGGCGAATTCATAGGGGGAGACACTTCCATGCTCGATCTGGCTCGTGACATTATCGCCACCCAGCCGATCCTTGCCGTGTTCCTTGCCATCGGGATCGGCTACCTGGTCGGCCAGATCAACCTGGGTGGCTTTTCGCTCGGCGTCGGAGCCGTGCTGTTCGTCGGGCTGGCGATCGGCGCATTCTCCCCGAAGGCGCAGATCGTCGGACCGATCGGATTGACCGGCCTGATCATGTTTCTCTACGCCATCGGGGTCCTGTACGGACGGCAGTTCTTCGAAGGAATGACCGGCGCGGCCGGCATCAAATATAACCTGCTCGCGCTCGTCGCCGTCGTCGCCGGACTTGCGGTCGCTCTGGCGCTCGGCCAGGCCTTCGGAGTCAAGGTCGGCCACACGCTCGGCATCTTCGCGGGCTCGATGACCAGCACCGCCACCCTGCAGGCCGCCCTGGAGGTTACGAAGAGCAGCGAGCCGTCGATCGGCTACTCGGTCGCCTATCCTTTCGGCGTGATCGGTCCGATCCTGTGCATCTACTTCATGACGCGCCACGTGCAGCCGAAATTCCCGCCCAAGGCGCAGCGTTTTCACATGGGCGAGGTCACGCTCGGGGACAGCTACGCGGGGCGACGCTCGATGAGATCGACAAGGACCTGCCGAGCGGCGTCCAGGTGACGATGGTGCGCAAGGGCGGCCGGAACGTCGTTCCGTCGGCCGAGCTCGTGCTCGCGTCCGGAGACGGCCTGTTGATCATCGCCGAGCGCGAGGACGCGATTGCCGAAGCGCGCGGCCATGCTGGGAACACTGCGAGCGGGACAGATCGTCAAGGATCGCTCGGATCTCGACTACATCCGGGTTTTCGTCGGAAAGGCCAACATGGTCGGGATACCGCTCGGACAGCTGCCAATGCCGGCTGGCTTTCCCACCCATCTCCTGCATGTGAGGCGCTATGACGCGGACATCGTGCCGAGACCCGACCTGATGCTGGAGTTCGGCGACCGGGTCGGCGTGCTGATGCCGGCCGGATCGCAAGGAGGAGATCCGGCGGCATTTCGGCGACACGGTGAAGGCGACGGCGGAATTCAGCTACGTTTCCCTCGGCGTCGGCATGGTGCTCGGCGTCCTGCTCGGATTAATTCCGATTCCCGTTCCGGGCGTCGGGACTGTGACGCTCGGCATCGGCGGCGGCCCGCTGATCGTGGCGTTGATCGTGGGCAAGCTGCGCCGGACCGGCCCGCTGCTTTGGATGATGCCGCTGCCGGCGAATATCGTGCTGCGCAACTATGGTTTGGCAATCTTCCTCGCCGCGGTTGGCATCAACGCCGGTGCGCCGTTCGTGAAGACCGTGTCGGAAACCGGATTTACAATGCTGTTCATCGGCGTGGCGGTCCTCCTGACGACGGTGATCATCGTGCTGCTGGTCGGCTACTACCTGCTGAAGGTCCCGTACGACGATCTGGTCGGCGTGGCCTCCGGCGCCACCGGCAACCCCTCCATCCTGGTCTATTCCACGCGCATGGCCCCCACCGAACGACCCGACATCGGCTATGCGATGATCTTTCCGTCAATGACGATCGTGAAGGTGATCGCCGTGCAGATTGTCGGCCTCTTGGTCGCGACCGGCGCAGGCTGATTGCAAACCTTCCCTGCGTGCCCGCAGGTCGCGTCCAGCACGCGCCTGCGGGCAGTGGCGCGTGTTGTCGAAAAGGGGAGCAGCCATGGATGTTCCGTCGTCCGGCTCGAACGCAGCCCAGCCGCCTCAGCTCGTCACATTCGACGCGGTCATGCCGGCGGCGATGGCCGTCCGCGCCGAGGAGATCGGCGTCAAGAAGGCGACAACCGATCCCTTGAGCGTTCTGGTGTTGAGCGTCCTGGCCGGTGCATTCATCGCCTTCGGCGCGATCTTTGCAACGACGGTGAGTGCGGGAAGCATCACCGCCACATCGGTTGATGGTTCGGCCGCTTTTTCAGCCGGACTGCCCTATGGGCTGGTACGTCTTCTGGCCGGCCTGACTTTTTCTTTGGGTCTTATCCTGGTCGTTATTGCAGGAGCCGAGCTGTTCACGAGCAATAATCTGATCGTCATGGCCTGGGCGAGCGGCAAGGTGAAAACACGGCATCTTCTCCTGAATTGGACGCTCGTGTTCGTCGGAAATTTTGTCGGAGCGATCGCGACTGCCGGGTTGATGTTCTACACGACGCAATACGAGTCTGGCGCAGGTTCCGTCGGGCTGGCGGCGTTGGCCACCGCCAACTCCAAGGTCTCTCATGGAATGCTTGCGACAGTGACTCTCGGCATCATGTGCAATGCCTTGGTGTGCCTGGCGATCTGGATGTCTTACAGCGCACGCACGAACATCGATAGGATCATCACCATCGTCCCACCCACGGCGGCGTTCGTGGCTGCTGGCTTCGAGCACAGCATTGCCAATGTCTATTTCATCCCGATGGGCCTGTTCATCAAAGCTGGTGCCCCGCAATCCTTCTGGGCTGCGATCGGCAAGACGGCGGCGGATTTTCCGGCCCTGACGTGGGAGAATTTTTTCGTGGCCAACCTGCTGCCGGTCACGATCGGCAACATCATCGGCGGCTCGGTCATGGTCGGCGCCGTCTATTGGTTCGTCTACTTGCGCAAGAAGGCCGGGTGAACCTTCGCGCCCGCTTCGTGCTACGGCCGGACCTCCGGCTTCCCCGGCCGCGTCGGCGGCGCGGCGGTGACAGGCGGCAGCCAGCGCTTGTGAAGCTTGCGAGCGAGCCCTCTGTCGATATGGGGGCGGATCAGGGTCTCGAACGCGTGTGAGAGCTGAATGTATTCGCGCTTGCAGCCGACTGCGCGGTCCTCGGGCAGAAATCCCTTCGCGACCACGTCGCCGAACAGTTCCGGATCGCTTCCGTAGGCCACGCACAACAAATTGAAGAAGCGCTGCGCCGACGTGCCGTGCTCGTCGGCGAACTCCTTCTGCTCCATCGTCACCTTGGGTGACGACAGGTCGCCCTTGTACTGGTACGCGCTGCCCAAAATCAGCCGGCGCGCTTCGTCCTTTTCGAACCTCAGCATGATGTAGGCCGAGAACTGGTCGGCGGCGTCCTCCTCCCGGCCGAAGAGGGGGATTTGCAGAGCGCCGAACACGGCGTGACCGGCTTCGTGCAGGAATACGTCCATGAATGGACCGATCAAAGCGTCGATCGGGGCAACTCCGGAGGGCGTGGTTTTTTCCGGCACATTTTTCAGGATATCGTCGACGAACTCGTAGCAGACGGTGACGCTTTCCGCATTGGAGAAGGCGTTGGACATGCCCTCGCAGTCCATGGTCTGCAGCAGCAGCCGATGCGGCAAACGCAGCGGGCTCAAGAGGTCGCGGATTTTTTCGAGCGCCTGACGTTCCTTCAAGAGCTTGTAGACGGCCTGATTGGCCGGCGAATTCGGCTCCCCGTAGTTGATATCGATACGGTTGGGCTTGGCACTCGGCGCCTTGCGCGCCTCGGTGCCTGCTGCGGCCAGAACCAACCCGGCCGCCATCAGGATTGTCACGATCCATTTCATCGCACTTCAATGATGAACGCCGACCGGGGCAGCATGCCGCACATTGAACAGGTCGGCCGGCTTCGATGCGCTCCAAACCCTATCCGGGAGCGCATGCGGATCGCCGGATTGGCACCTTCGCTCAAGCCGAAACACATGAGAAAGCGGCGGCCCATCCTTAGATGGCGCCCCCAGAGGTCGCGTCAAAAGCCCTTGGTGTCGCGCTTCTTGAGCGTGAACCCGTGTTGACGCATGCAGGACATCCCGCGGGCATAGCGCTGCGTGGAGCTCGCCATCTCGCCCGGGGTGCTGGCAACAACGTCCTTCTTGCACAGCGCAAAAGCCTGCGCATAGGTCAGCTTTTTCTGGGCGAAAGCGTCGGGCATCGGAAAAGGCAAGCACCGCGGCGCATGACAACGCCATCATTGCAGAGCTTTGGCAGAACTTGAGCATGACAATCTCCCTGAGCTGACGCTAAGATTATGAAGTCGCCCCTAGTTTTTACTCACCGGCCTTTTGAGAGCCTCGACACATAATACCACGCATTCAACATCGTGTAAGGGAAATTGCTTGGATATCGAGCCGCGACATGCCGAAGCGTCGAATGAACGCCGAAGCGCGCCGGCGTGGCTTCGGTATTTACCTCCAGTGCGCTGGCTGGCGGACTACCGGATGAGCTGGCTGACCGGCGATGTCGTCGCCGGCGTCACGCTCGCCGCCTACGCGATTCCGGTTTCCCTCGCCTATGCCGACGCTCGCCGGCCTGCCGCCGCAGGTCGGCATCTACGGCTACCTGCTCGGCGGGCTCGGCTATGCGTTGCTCGGCTCGTCGCGGCAACTCGCAATCGGGCCGACGTCCGCCATCTCGCTGATGATCGCCGGCACGGTCGGGGCGATGGCCGAGGGAGACGCCGCGCGCTACGCCCAGATCGCCAGCCTGGCGGGCTTCACGGTGGGACTGCTTTGCCTGATCGCATGGCTGCTGCGGCTCAGCGTGCTGGTGCGGCTGATCAGCGACAGCATCCTGGTGGGCTTCAAGGCCGGCGCCGGGTTGACGATCATGATGACCCAGCTGCCAAGCCTGCTCGGCGTTGCCGGCGGCGGACACAATTTCTTCGAACGGGTGGTGCTGCTCATCGGCCAGCTCGGGCAGATGCAGTACCTCGTGCTCGCGCTCGGCGTGCTCGCGCTCCTGCTGCTCCTGCTCGGCGAGCGGTTGTTGCCTGGGCGGCCGGTGGGACTAGCGGTCGTCGCTCTGTCGATCGTGGTGGCGTCGGTATTCGGACTTCCGGCGCTGGGGGTGCCCACCACGGGAGAGATACCGCCGGGGCTTCCGTCACTGGAGGGTCCGGCGCTGCGTCTGCGCGACGTCGAGGGCATTCTTCCGCTCGCCGCCGGCTGCCTGTTGCTCGCCTATATCGAAGGCGTGTCGGCAGCCCGCACGTTTGCGGAAAAGCACGGATACGCGCTCGACACGCGGCAGGAGTTTCTGGGGATCGGCGCGGCCAATATCGCGGCGGCGTTCGGCCACGGCTATCCGGTGGCGGGCGGCTTGTCGCAGACGGCCGTCAACGATGGCGCGGGCGCCCGCACGCCGCTCGCCCTGGTGTTCGCCTCGATCACGCTGGCGCTGTGCCTGCTGTTTCTCACCGGGCTGTTGGCGAACCTGCCGAAGGCGGTGCTGGCCGCCATTGTGCTGGCCGCGGTGTACGGCCTGGTCAATTTTCCGGCGATGGTCCGCATGTGGCGGATCAGCCGGATCGACTTCTACGCCGCCGCGATTGCGCTCGGCGGGGTGCTGGCGCTGGGAATTCTGCACGGCATACTGCTTGCGGCGCTGGCCTCGATCCTGATGCTCCTGGCGCGCGCCTCGCATCCGCATGTTGCGTTCCTCGGCCGCGTCCCGGGAACCAACACATACTCCGATCTCGCCCGTCATCCGGACAACGAGCCATTGCGCAACGCCATCGCGTTCCGCCCGGAGGCTTCGCTGCTCTACGTCAATGCCGAGTCGGTCCTGCAGTCGGTAACGGACCGCGTTCGCGCAGCCGCCGCGCGCGATATCCGCCTGGTGGTCTGCGACCTCTCGGCATCGCCTTTTGTCGACCTTGCCGGCGCGAACATGCTGCACCAGTTGAGCGACGAGCTCGCGGGCCGCGACATCGCGCTTCGTATCGTCGGGGCGCGCGGACGGGTGCGCGACCTGTTGCGGGCCGCCGGCGTCGGCGAAAAGATCGGCGAGCTCAACCGGCGCGTGACGTTGGATGATGTGCTCGGCGGTGCCTGATCGACAGGCGGCCATTGGAGGAATGCCGGCCATGTCGGAGGCAGCCAACTATTCGGCGACCGCGACCTTGCGGGATGGTCGTCCGGTCGAAATCCGTGCGCTGCGACCGGACGATCGCGATGAGCTCGCGGCGGCTGTCGGCCGCGCCAGCAGCCAGTCCCTTTACCGGCGTTTCTTTGCGGCAAAACGCTATTTCTCGGAACAGGAGATCGCGTTCTTCGTGAACGTCGACTTCGTGAGCCATGTCGCTTTGGTGGCTTGCGTGGAAGAGGACGGTCGAGCCGTCATCGTCGCGGGTGGACGTTACGTCGTCGTGCAGCCTGGCAGCGCCGAAGTGGCCTTCGTCGTGGTCGACCAGTATCAGGGGCAAGGCATCGGCGCGGCATTGATGCAGCATCTCGCGCAGATTGCTCGGGGCGCGGGGCTCAAGGAGCTGATCGCGCAGGTGCTGCCCGACAATGCGGCGATGCTGAAAGTGTTCGAGAAAAGCGGCCTGCCGTTCGATACCAGGCGCGAGCCCGACGCGGTGCATGTCACGCTGCGACTGTGCTGAGCGGGGCCGCGGCCGCCACGGCCTGACGTCCTCGGAGCACAGAACGCAAACGCCCGCTGATCTGTCGTTCGTCCTGCCGTCCTCTGCGTCAGGTCTCGACGATGCCCTCGACCACCGCGCTCGCGGTCGAGTCGCGCCGGCCGTGCGGCTGCCCCAGATAGGTCTCCGAGCGCATCTCGATCAGGCGCGAGGCGGTGCGCTTGAACTCCTGCGCCTCGAAGCTTTGCGCCTCGAAGCCGTCGCTCGGCCGATAGAGCGCATCAGGGTCGGTCGCCGCCGAGGCCACCAGCTTGACCGCGTTGTCGTAGAGCGTGTCGATGAGGATGATGAAGCGCTTGACCTCGTTGCGGCGGCCGTAGTCCATCACCGGAATGCGGTCGAGCACGATGGTGTGAAACTCGTGCGCGATCTTGAGATAGTCGGCGGCGGCGAGCGGCTGCGCGCAGAGATCGTGAAACGAGAACCGCGCCGCTCCCATGGTGGCGCGCGGGACCCGCAGCACGCGTCCCTTCACCGTCAGGTCGCGCTCGGCTTCGACATGCCCGCTGGTGAGGCGATGCCAAGCCGCGTCGAGCGCCGCGTCGGCGGCGCGATCGGCGGGCACATACCACACCGGCGCGCCGGCGAGCTTCTCGAGCCGGAAATCGGTGCGGGCGGCGAGCCGGACCACCTCCAGGTTCTGCTCGATCATCGCGATGAAGGGCTCGAACAGGGCGCGGTTGAGCCCGTCCTTGTAGAGCTCGGCGGGCGGCACGTTCGAGGTCGCGACCACCACGATGCCGAGCTCGAACAGGCGCTGTGAACAGGCGGCCGAGGATCATGGCGTCGGCGATGTCGGTGACGTGGAATTCGTCGAAGCACAGCAGCCAGGTCTCGTCGGCGATCGCGGCGGCGGTCAGCTGGATCGGATCCTCGCCGCTGATCTCGCCGGACTTGATCTTCTGCCGGAACGCGTAGATGCGCTCGTGCACGTCGGCCATGAATTCGTGGAAATGCGCGCGGTGCTTGCGCACGACCGGCGAGGCCGCGAAGAACAGATCCATCAGCATGGTCTTGCCGCGGCCGACCTCGCCGAAAATATAGAGGCCCTTGATCGGATCCTCCTGGCGCTTGCGCGCCCCGAAGATCCAGCCGAGCGACGACGATTTGCGGGCGAGGCGATGCTCGACGATGCGCCGCTCGAGCTGCGCGAGCTTGTCGACGACCGCCTGCTGGGCGGCGTCGTGCTCGATCTTGCCGGCGGCGACGAGCGCGGCGTATTGGGTCGAGATGGAGGCTGGCATGAGTGGGCGGGACATTGGACCGGCACTGATGCAATAGCCGCCCGGCCCGGCCGCTCGCAAGCAACCAAAAGGACCAGTCGCCCACGTGACAATGCGGGGCGGTCTCGCCAAGCGAGAAGAACCCGGATTGCGCGGAGCCTGTCATCGGGCGGCGCTTTCGCGCCGACCCGTTGGCGCCGACACGTCGGCTCCATCCGGGCTACTTGCTGCATCGCAACCTAAACTTGCCTCAGAGGCCCGGCTCCGCATGGCAGCCATGCCATTTTATCAATTAGAACCATTAACTTAGGCACGCTCCTGTCACGCCATCGCCATTGTGAATGACCTATTGCATTGCAATATAATGCCCGATTCGCGGGCGGCGGCGGCCCACCAGGCAATACAGGAGAAATTCGATGCTCGACCTACTGCCCCCCGGCAGCATGATCCGCAAATTGTGGGTCGGCGAAGCCGAGCTCTATCGCGACCACCTGTTGCGGCTCGACGCGGTGAGCCGACGCAACCGGTTCGCCGGCACGGTGTCGGACGAATTCGTGCAGGGCTACGCCGATCTCGCGCTCGGCATCGACACGGTGATTCACGGCTTCTTCGTCGGCGGAGCGCTGCGCGGCGCCGCCGAGCTGCGCTGGGTCGGCCCGCCGCTCGCGCGCGAGGCGGAGGCCGCCTTCTCGATCGAGAAGTCGTGGCAGAGCCACGGCGTCGGCTCGGAGCTGCTGGAGCGTACGTTGCTGGCGGCGCGCAACCGCGGCATCAAGTTCCTGCACATGGCGTGCCTGGCCGACAACAAGCGCATGCAGCAGCTCGCCCGCAAGTTCGACGCCGAGCTCAGCTTCGATTTCGCCAGCGTCGTCGGCGAGGTCGCGACGCCGCGCCCAACCCCGCTCTCGCTGATGCGCGAGCTGCTCGCCGACAATCACGGCTTCGCCACCGCCATGCTGGACGTGCAGTCGCGGTTGTTGCGGCCGGTGTGATGTGGGCTACGCCGCCAGCGGATAGGCCGCCTCGACCACGTAGGGCCCGCCGCCGATCGAGGCGCGCGACGAGAACAGCACGAACCGCGACACCGTGAACGGCGGCGAGCGGAACGGCGCGCGCACCGCGAGATAATCGGCGACCTGCCGGCTCGAGGATTCGCGCAGCCGCGCCAGCGTCACGTGCGGGCTGAACTTGCGGCCCTCGGGCTCGAGCCCGACCCGTTGCATCAGGCGCTCGTGCTCGGCCTGCAGCTCGATCAGCGCCTGCGCCGGGCCGAGCGTGGCGACGATCGCGCGCGGCTTGCGCCCGCCGAACGACCTCAGATCGTCGAAGCGCAGCTCGAACGCCTGGCGCCGCACCCGCCCGAGCAGCGAGGCGACCTCGTGGGCAATCGCGTCATCGACGTCGCCGATGAAGCGCAACGTCACGTGATAGTTCTCGGGATCGATCCAGCGCGCGCCCGGCAGGCCGCCCCGCAGCATGGACAGCGACGAAGCGACGTCGGCGGGGATTTCGACACCGGTGAACAGGCGGGGCATGGCGGCGCTGATTCGTAGTCCGATATGGCGCTGTGCTTCCTCGATCGCGGCGGCGCGGTCAAGCCCAACGGTCACGCGCCTGTCACGGGCCGCGCTTCTCGCGCACCCGTGCCACCAGCTGCTCGGCCTTGGGCAGGATACCGGCGACGATGCGGTCGACGCCGGCGGCGCTCGGATGCAGGCCGTCGCGCTGATTGAAGCTCGCGTCGGCGGCGACGCCGTCGAGGAAGAACGGATAGAGCAGCAGGTCGTAGCTCTTGGCGAGATCGGAATAGATCGCCTCGAACTCGCGTCCATAGTCGGCGCCCAGGTTGGGCGCCGCCCGCATGCCGGCGAGCAACACCTCGATCCGGCGCGCCTTGAGCCGGCGCACGATCTCCTCGAGCGCCTTGCGGGTCACCTTCGGGTCGACGCCGCGCAGCATGTCGTTGGCACCGAGCGCGACGATCACCGCCTCGGTCCCCTCCGGCACCGACCAGTCGAGGCGGGCAAGCCCGCCGGAGGCGGTGTCGCCGGAGACGCCCGCATTGGCGACCGTGACCGCCAGGCCTTTGGCGGCGAGCGCCTTGTCGAGCCGGGCCGGGAAGGCGGCGTCGGCCGCAAGCCCGTAGCCGGCGGTGAGCGAATCACCCAAGGCCACGATGCGGACCGGACGCTCGGCCGCCGTGGCCGGCAATACCACCGCGGCGGCTGCGACGATGGCGGCGACCGCAATGGCAACCGCGATGGCACGCGCGACGATCTGGACCCGCGCGCCAAAAGCCCCATATGCGCGGGGCGACGCGGACCCCGCCGCCCCAAATCCGGGCAAGAACGACCGACGGAACGATTGCATGCACGACACCTCGGGGTCACGGCTGGCGCCGGCGATCGCGCTCACCGGCGTCAACCTGTCGCTGGGGCGGGGCGCGGCCCGCGTTCATATCCTCAAGGACATCGACCTGCATATAGGGAGTGGTGAGACGATCGGCTTCATCGGCCCGTCCGGCCCCCGGCTCGCGGATGTTGAGGGCCTGCGGGAGCGATCCATCGATCCGCTGCGCAAGCCCGCATGACGACGGCAGCGGTATTCCGTCGCGGCTAGCGGAGAACTAGAGTTGAGCATCTTTGAGCGGCGTCATCCCAACTCGACGTAATCTTGTCTGGAATGCGCGTCTCGAGCTGACGAATCGCTTCAGCGTCCATAGAGGGAAACAGAAAACGTGCCATGCAATCGCAATGCACAATCAAGGGTCGGCCAGTGTTTGATTGAGCGGCGTTCAAGTCTTTGTCTCTCAAGTAGCGATCCAGGCATAAATCCGTCAGAGCGCGGTAAAGACTTGCCGCTGGCGTCTCGATGGCAGTTGCTGAAGTACTCCACACAAGCGCGAAGGCGAATGCGGCAGCAGAGGTTTTTGCCATGGCACGATTCCAGGAGGGTGGCTCTGTACGATACCGGAAGGGCGCCTTCCATGGGATGCCAGCTTCCCGCCGGCAGTAACGCAAGCGGCATTACATCGATTAGTGTCCACTGAACACGAGCGTTTTGAACGGAAGCACCAGGGCCTGAAGCCGAAGAATTAATGCGTGTACGAGGCCCAGCGCATCCACGGCGTGAAGGGCCATACCCTTCAGGGCACCCGTCTCCTTTGAGGCGATCAGGTCATGGTTGTTGGAATAGGCGTTCGCGATGCAGCTGCTGCCGGGGGTGACACCCTGGAGCCCGTCTTTGTAGAGCGCCTCGAGCTGCACGAGAAGAGTACCCGGCCGCGTCACCTGCGCCGCCTCGACCAATACCTCACCGCCGCGAAACTGACCAGCCGCAATGTAGTCCTGCACGCTGGTGACGACCATGGGGATAACGGTGAAAGGCTTCGATACGCAGGTGACCTCGGCGATCATTCCCACTTTCATGATCTGTGCCTCGATCTGTCCGAAGCCGGCGAACAGGACTCGCTGGCCGGCCCCCTCGGGGATCAGCACCCCGGCCGAGCGCATGATCGGAGTGACGATATCGCCCACCCGGAGCGTGAACTGCTCCACTCGCCCGCTCACGCCGGCGCGGATCACGGTCTTTGCCAGATCGACCTCCGCCTCTGCCAGCGCGGCCTCGGCGCTGGCCTTTTGCGCCGGGAGCAGGCCGTTGACCCGTTCTTCGAGCCCCTGCTTGGTGGCGGTCGCGGCAGCGATTGCACCCAATTGGCCCTGGGCGCGGACCTTGAGCCGCTCGATTTCTCGGAAGGGAACGCTCCCGGGACTGCGTCGTTGCAGCTCCTCCTTGGTCGCGATCTCGTCTATGATCTGCTGGTAATTGCTGTTGGCCTCCTGCAGCTGACCTTCGGCCTTCGCAATGTCGGAGCGCGCAACCACCAACTCGGCATCGACTTCCGCGATCTTGCGCCGAGCGGACTCCACGGCAGCCTCTTGCTTCGAGCTGTCCAGCCTGAAGATCGGGGCTCCTTTCTCGACTGGCCCCCCGCCGAGGGGGACAAACACTTCCGCCACTCGTCCGGTCGTCTCGGAAATGATCGGGACGGTCCTGAAGAACAATGTGACGCTGGTGGTGGACGGGTGATTGTAAAAGATCACGGTGATGAGGCCCACGGTGAGAATCAGGCAGCTGGTGAGGCCCCACCGCAGCTCGAACCAGACGGAATAGATCGTGATTTCCTTGCCGATTCGCTTTCCCTGCCAATAGCGTCGGTACAGGTAGTCGGGCACGACAGTCAGCAGCGAGCACAGCATGACCTCAAGCATGGGTCAGCTCCTTTTGGCTTCCGGGCGCGCCGCCCGGTCTTTTCGGCGCTACCCCGGCACCGGCGCCTTGATTGACCCTGTCACTGGTTTCCGGCGATCTGTCGGTCGTTGTCTCGGTCGGTGTCTCGGCCTGCGTGGCGCTGGCATGTTCATCGTACGACATCTTGGTCGCACCCTCGCCCGGTTTCAGGCCGGCCATCTTCTCGGCTGAGCCCGCGATGCGGTTCAGCGGCGTGCCAAAATCGGGGATGTCGATGAGCGCGAGCAGCAAAGCCGCAATCCAGAAGATGTGCATGTGCGTGAAGAGCGCTACCAGGCACAACACCGCGACAATTTCGAACTGCAGCTTGTGACCCCTGTGCGCCATGCGCTCGGGCAAAGAGTGTATCCGAAGAAACAGAATGCCGAATCCGAGCACGCCAAGCACCAGAAGTACGGCCGTCACAACCATCAATACGTCGGTTTCACCGGGCGCGCTGATGAACGGCGGCAGATGGTGGGTAGCGGCGGGGTGAAGAGACTCGGCCATCAACCCGTCCTTTCTCTTTGCGCGTTTCGAAGCTCTAACGGCAGTCAATCCCCCTGCCCTGCCATCACTTCGAGGTCCATCATAGCGCAAAGAACGAGGCCGATGACAGTAAAAAGCGCAACAAACAACGCGCCAACCGGAACCAATTTTTTCAATACTTGAGCTCCTGCGCGCGCTGGTGCCCGCAGCGGCTCGCGTAAACCTCAGGTGCCGACGACGATGCTATTTCGCAGCCTGATCGGGCCCGCGATGGTCGATAGCGCCTCGATGCCTTCGCCGGTGCCGAGGATCGTCACGGTGCCAAAATCGAACATGCGCCCGAACACCGATTGCTCGACCTGGACGCTCTCCACCTTGTCAATGCTCATTTCATTGGTCTGCCGCCGGATCAAACCTCTCTTGTAGATGACGCGCCGGTTGGTGACTGCGATCTCAGTGATCCACCACTGGTACCATTCCCGGACCAGAAAAACGACCGCAACGAGCGCGAGCCCGTATGCTATATACCGCCAGGCTGTCGGCAGCCACCGCGTGTCGCCAAACCAGTAAGCAGCCACCGCTAGGAGCGCAACCGCAACGCCGGGCCAGTACACTATCCAATGAATCGACGAGATGTACCGGACCTGCTCACCAGGTTGCAGGACGCTCTGAACGTAGCTCATGTTGTCGCTCCCTTCAGGGGATCGGACCATTTGTCCATCAATCGAAGCTCTCTACAACCAACCCCAAAAAGTGCGCGGTGTCTCAGTTTGAATTTTCGGGCCGTAGTTCTGGGACCTAGCCTACGGCTACCACAAAGACCGACCCAACGCACGGCTATGAGGCCAGCCGCGAAGCCGCGATGGCAACACATTGAAGTGAGTTGAATTGTTAAATCGTCAATGACATCATTAAAAACTCGAGCGGGCCGTGCGCGCGGCCATGTTGCCGGGCCTGCTCCTGCACTCATCCAGAATCCTTGCCGTCGTCACTCGCGACGGTCCACATCTAGGGAGAGACACAATGCGTGCTCTTGCTGCAGCCACTGCGTTATTCCTCATCGCCACCCCGGCGCTCGCCGCCAGCCCACAAGTGGAGGCTGCCGTCAAAGTGCTGCAGGCCATTGGCTCCGACCCCGCCAAGCTGGATAAATTCTGCAAAGTGATGAAGATCGTGGAGGGTATTCAAGCACGGCTGGAGCGACTTGAAGCTCGGATCACGACATCGCTTGAGGAGGCGCTTGGGGACAATTTCAAGGCCTACAGGGAAGCTGCAAAAAAAATCGAAGACGCAGAGGATGAAGCACCCGACAGCAAAGCGCTGACCACGGCGATGGACGACCTGACGGATAAGTGCCCCAACTAGCTTACGCCAAGTTGGTTCTGGCAGGTTTGGCGTGGCGGGTTGCTGCTTGACTGAGCCCGATGACGAAGGCGACGAGGCCGATCAGGAGGAGGATCTTGATCGTCCGGTGACATCGTATTCCGTCACGCTTGCAAGCTCGGCCTCGAGGGCTTCTTGCTCTTGAACCAATAGGAGGCTCGGAAATTCGCCAAGCAGGCTCTGAACTTGCGCTCGTTTTGAAAGTACTGCGGAAATAGACCTACCATCATCGCCGATCGTCTCCGACGCGAATGACCCTAACCAGAACTCGGCGACTACGAAGCGACAGGGTCGAGCAAGAGCATCACCAGGTGGGTCGCGCAGAATCGTGGCCATAGCCCCGCCCGCGCCTGTAATCCGCACGCGGACTCCACGCATAGGCGTCGTACCACCCGCGGTCGCGCCGGCCCTGGCTGCGCGCCGCTCTGTTCTTCGGCTTCTTGGCAGCAGCGACGGGCGGAGAAGATGACTCCGTGGCCGCCGACATTACCGGCTCTGCGGATATAGCCGGCTCTGGCGCCGTCAATGGAGCCGGCTCTGGCGCCGCCAACGGAGCCGGCTCCGGCGCCGCTACGGTCCTTGCAGCGACCCCTGCGGCTTGCGCCGGAGTGGACGGCGACACCTGCGGCGCGCTCACTGCGGGAGAAGCCAGCGCGGCGAGACTGGTGGGGTGCGTGGCACCGGGGTCGCGAGGAGCCGCAGCAATCGCCAAGCTGCCGTTGCTGTCGGCCTCGTGGCCGGCCATTTGCAAGACGACGCCGCTGGCCGCGGCGATCGATCCGAATGCGATGAAGGCGAGAACGAGCCCGAGCTTGTGATGCAGCTTGGGTGACAGACAAGAGTAACGAGACTCGGGATGCAGGTTATACGCCGAGGGCATGGCAGACTCCTACAAGTCCCCGATCCCCAGCGTCAGACAACCGTGAGCACGTCACCGGTTGAACCCTTAGCCCATCAAGCATGCGCCTCTTTTGTCCGGTCGGCAAGCTCGGTTCCGATCCGCGTCCGCTCGCATCCGGTTCGAGAACGGCCATGGTCAGGAACTGCACGCGCTTGGCCCGATGTCGTCCGCTACCGCGATCGCCCCGCAGCCGCCCCGAACCGTTGCCAAAGCGCCTGCGGGTATCAGAGTATTCGCAAATCGGTACAGCGTTGCGCGTTGGGATCACCGACCAACTCGGGGAGCGCAGCCATGCCGCAATCGTTCGATCAGAAGATTCTCGGATTGCTATGAACTTGCCACCGAATGCCGGCGTTGCGCCGAGGCCGCAGCCACAACGGAATTGAGGGCGCAATTCTGGACACGGCGCAGCGCTTAACGCGACCTTGACGGAGCTAATCTCGACCATCGATGCCGATCGGCGCGAAGGCAACCTGTCATCAGCCATTCGCCTCTTTGTCCTTGGCTTCTATCGCGATCAGATTCGCTGATCAGAGTTCCGATCCCAAGGGCAAGGCACCGGCGCAGTTGGGCGCGTAGCCGCCGCATGAGCGCGCGAGCGCCGGTGATGCGCGACACCCGTTGCAGGCCGACGCGGCCAGCGATCGGCATGAGCACTCCACCGCAACCGGCGGATCGAACGTGGCCAGCGGAGTGCCATCCCTGATGATCCAACCATTTGATGGCAGGTCGAAAACGAATGAAGTCAGGTTGAAGTGACTTCTTAATCACAACCTGAACGTCTCTAATAGTGTGGGAGGTTCAAATGAAGCGGCGAGACTTCAATCGCATGGCGCTCGGCATCGGCTTGAGCCCAATTCTGTCAGATCGCAGTCTTGCGCAGTGGTACGAAGGGCCGTCGCCGCCCACGCAACCTCCGCCGCAAAAATTCAATATCGTCATCAAGCATTCCCCGCGCACATACAACCAGGTGAACGTGCCACGAAGGTCCGCCGCTGGCCGTCGATTTACGATCTACTGGACGTGGAGCTATCCCTGGGAGGCCAATCGCGATGTGACCGAATTGGACAATCGCTTTTCAACCATGACGGAGGTGCGTCGTGTAGCATGGCCAAATTACGAGAAACCGGAATATTCGGAGAAGGTGTTTTTGCAGGGAATCGCCGGAACGCTCGAGCTGTTCCACCTGTCTACAGTGCGCTTCCAAACGATCGTCGGCCAGGTTACCGGGCAGCCGGTCGTGGTTTACCAGCGGATCGATCAAGCCGGGCAGAAATTACCGATCGATGAACGAATGCTCGCGGACACGGATACCCTGATGGTGTTCGGTCTTGATCACATGACTACAGAGCAGGAAGCCGCTCCGGAAGAAATCGAAGCTCTGAAGCAATTTCTGACGCGAGACGGGACCTGCCTGATGATTGGGCCACACCACGACGTGGGCGCATCACAGGACGTGAAACGGCTTCAAATGGAGTACGCCCATCATGGCGACCCCCTGGTCCCTCGCCAGCAGCGTTTCGGCTTGTACACCCGATCTCTCATGAAGGGCCTCGGGGTGCCTGTGGAGAATCGCTTCGGCCTTCGTCCAGCAGTCGTCAAGGACACCAACCAGATCGCGCCGCTGACGGCCATGCGCGATCTCGACAGGCATGGTTGGCTCGCGAACGTGACGACCTTCAATTTTCACCAACACTTGCCTCACTATGCGCTGACGACGGAAGATACGAGCGCAATTCGTGTTCTTGCTCGACAGCCGGTCGATTTGACCAGACCGCATCCTTTCATCGAGGCCGGTAACACGGAATTCAATTCGTTCCTCTGGATGCCGCCGACAGGCGCGCGGGCTGGCCACATCCTGCTCGCCGACCTGACAATCTTCACCACCTTGTTTGGCGGCGCCGAGAGTCTCGATAACTTCTGGTACAACCTCGCGACAAAAGGATGAGCCATCAGTCAAAGGACTTTTGAGCACATACGGAGGAGAGCTTCATGTCACACGATCAGATCGGAAAAACCACTCGCCGTGACTTCCTGGGCACAGCCACCGCCGCCACGGCGTTGACACTCGGCACTTCACCGGGGGCCGAAGCGCAAACTGCTCCAATCAAATCCGACGAAGTCCAAGTTGCGCAATTGACGACCGGTCAAAGCGTGCAACCAACCGCGACTGGTACGCCTGACTGGACAAAGCCCGCCGCAATGGCGATCCCCAAGGAAGGGTACTTCAAACTTGAGCAAGGCCGTTACGGTCCGATCTTTCCAAGAACTCCGGCGAATTATGGCTTCACGATCATTGCAAAGATCAAGCCGGGCCGAGAACAAGCGATCCGCGAGTATGGAAAGACGATTGAGAAGGCGGTCGCGGACAATCCCACTGTTCTCGCGCCGCTCAAGCTGCATTACCTGCGATGGGTTCTCTTTAACATCGGCGGCGACCCGTATTTCATGTATCAGGGGATTTTCGACACTGATTTCGACAAGTACACCGAAGATGCCGTTGCGCTTTTCACCGCCACCGGGGTCACCACCGTCTTCGAGAATCTGGAAGGCTTTCCGATGGATTGGAAAACAAACGCGCCGGCGTTCGTAAAGTTCGTGCGCGATCACCAGAGGCCAAGCTTTCTGGAATACGGAGAATATCCGTATGTAACTGCGGACGAAATGAAGAAGCGCTCAGAGTCAAAAGCGCACTTATCGACCATGCTTGATCAGATGCAGTGACCCCAAGCGGCAGGCGTCCTGGGGCAGAACCTCTGAGATCAAGAGCACGACAGCGGTAGGTGCGAGCAGACGGCGCACGCCCATCTGAAACGGAAAGACAGTGCTCATGACAAGCGAACCGCCGGAAAATGCCACTCGCCGCAGCGGGATCTGGGCACGGCAACCGCTGCCACCGCACTGACGTTGACCGCTCCGCCCGCCGCCGAGGCGCAAACGGCGGGTCTCTGACGAAATGGCGCAACGACGACTGGGCAAGACGTCCAGCCCGCTCCGACTAGTCCCGGCTGGACAAAGCCCGCTGCGATGGCGATCCCCAAGGAAGGATATTTCAAGCTTGAGCAAGGCCGTTACGGTCCAGTCTTTCCAAGAACTCCTGCGAATTATGGCTTTTCAGTCGTTGCAAGGTCAAGCCGGGACGGGACGACGCGGTGCGCGAGTACGGCAAGACGATTGAAGAGGCAGTGAAACGCGACCCAACCCTGCTCGCGTCCCTGCAACTTCACTATCTCCGCTGGGTCTTGTTCGATGTCGGCTCCGGCTCGCACTTCATGTATCAGGGCATCTTCGATACCGACTTTGACAAATATCTTGAGGATGCCGTGGCGCTTTTCACCAAGACCGGCATCATAACCGTATTTGTCAACCTGGAAGGCTGGCCCGAAGACTGGAGGACAAACCTGCCAGCCGTGATCAAATTCTTTCGAGATCACCAGAAGCCGAGCTTTCTGGAATACGGAGAATATCCGTTTGTCACAGCGGACGAAGTAAAGAAATCGCTGAGAGTGAAAAGCGCGCTTTCGACCATGCTTGATCAGATGCAGTGACGGATACATGAATTGACCACGAGATGCGCCAATGCTTGAGAGTGAGGACATTCAGCACCTTCTGCTGACGCGCGTACCCGCGATCACGGGTCGATACGAATTCCTCTCATTTCGTCAGCCTGCCCAGGGACGAGCCTGGTTGGCAGGAATTCTGGACAAGGTTGCTTCGGCTCGACAGGCCAGAGAATCCGTCGAACGCGAGCAAAGATGGGTGTCCGTTGCCTTCACGTGGCAAGGACTTCGCGCGCTCGGAGTGGATGAGCAATCACTCGCAACGTTTCCCAAAGAATTCCAGGAGGGCATGGACGGCACGTGCGGAAGTGCTCGGCGATACGGGTAGGAATAGTCCCGATAAATGGGTTGGCGGTCTCGCCAGTCCGGCGCTGCACGCCATCGCAATTCTTTTCGCGCGCAATGCGGCTGAACGCGAGCGTGTAACCCGGGAACACCAAGCGTTCTTGGCGAGGACCCCCGCTGTCGAAGCGCTTTCTTCACTGGACCTTGACGGCATTCCGCCGTTTGACTACGCGCACGAGCATTTCGGATATCGAGATCGGCTCTCTGAACCGCAAATCGAAGGAAGCGGAATACAGCCGACGCCCGGCTCGGGCGCGCCTGTAAAGGCGGGTGAATTCATTCTCGGACAAGTGGATGAGAGCGGCGAGTTGGTTCCGTTGCCGAAGCCGGAAGTTCTCTCGCGAAACGGCACCTTCATGGCTTATCGCAGATTGCAGGAGCACGTCGGCGCTTTTCGCGACTTTCTCCGCCAGCATGGTGGACCAACAGCCGAAGGCCAAGAGTTGATCGCAGCGAAGTTGATGGGACGCTGGCGGAGTGGAGCTCCGCTTGTCCTGGCGCCTGAAAAGGACGATCCAGCACTTGGCGCTGATTACCAACGCAACAACAACTTCAACTACGCGCAAATGGACCCGCAAGGGTATGCAGTTCCGCTAGGAGCGCATATTCGGCGAATGAACCCTCGGGACACGACGGCGAACATCCAGCGCCGACGAATGATCCGCCGTGGCGCGACCTACGGCCCTCCCTTGCCGGAAGGCGCGCCGGAAGATGGCGTCGATCGTGGAATTGCGGCATTCATACTTTGTGCAAGCCTCGTAAGGCAATTTGAGTTCGCGCAGAATGTCTGGATCAATGACCCGAATTTTCACGAACTCGGCAACGAACGAGACCCACTTATCGGAAATCAGGACGGTACTTTCGACTTCACTATCCCCAAACGTCCGATCCGCAGAAAAATAACCGGCCTGCCAGCCTTCACGACGCTCAAGGGCGGCGCTTATTTCTTCCTTCCCGGAATTAAGGCACTGAGGTACCTCGCTGCGCTTTAGGGCCTTGTGACTTCCGATTCTGGCACGACTCGCGACCTCCCGCGATGTTCGCTTCTCTAATCGGCCGTTTGGGGTCAAGCGCGTTCAGGCTATCCACCCGTGCAATGTCGATGTCGCTCACGGGCTCGTGCTTCTCTTCAGAATTGGCCTAGGGGCCGTTCCATCATGGGATTCGAAGACGAGGTGGAACAATCTTTTGCGCGGCCTTGCCGTCAAGCAACGGTAGGTCCCGATCTTCCTTCTCAGCTTGAACAGCGTTGGCAGCCGTCATCACTTGGCGGATCAATCGAGCCCGAACCCTCGTGCCACTGAAGGCCATCACAGCCGAACTACTGTCCTGCGAGACAGTGATATTCTCGACCGCACGTGCTAGCTAGAGTGATCGTGCTGGCAAATGTGCCTGGGAATAGCTGATCACGGAAGGTGACCAATGGTGTGGATTATTGGCGCGATCTGTATGATCTTTTTCGGCGCTGGGCTCGTGGCCATCGGCTGGTCCATGTCCATGTTAGGCTATGGGATAGTGGGGGAAATTCTTGGTCCTGGCTGGTATATTTTTGCTGGTGTCCATTCGGCGATCCCGGGGAGACATGCCGCCTCTCCGCTAGGTCGCTGGGTGTTCTGCAAGCGGGACAATCGTCTAGCAGGCTGCTGAAAAAGCCACCTGACAAGGGGTTGCGAATATGATTCGTGGTGCCCGCGAGGCGGGAGGCACGGATGCGTGGCACAGATGAGCGGACAGGTGAGCTGTTTTCCTATGTGGACCTTGAGAAGCGGGTTCCTGCGAAGCACCCGCTGCGCTTGGTCCGCGCTGTCGTGAACGAGGTTTTGGCAGCGCTCGATAGCGATTTTTCCAAGGCTTACGCGGACAGCGGTCGGCCTTCGATCCCGCCCGAGCGGTTGCTGCGCGCGCTTCTGCTGCAGGCGTTCTATACGATCCGGTCGGAGCGGCAGCTGATGGAGCAGCTCGATTACAACCTGCTCTACCGCTGGTTCGTCGGGCTTGGCGTTGACGAGCCGGTGTGGGTGCCGACGGTGTTCACGAAGAACCGCGATCGGCTGCTCGAGGCGGACGTAGCGCGGAAGTTCCTGGCCGAGCTCATGGATCACAAGCGGCTGCGCGGGCTGTTGTCGGACGAGCATTTCTCGGTCGACGGCACGCAGATTGCGGCCTGGGCCTCGATGAAGAGCTTCAAGGCGAAGGACGGCTCGAGCGATCCGCCCGGCTCCGGCCGCAATGGCGAGCGCGATTTTCACGGCGAGAAGCGCAGCAACGCCACGCATGCGTCGAGCACGGATCCCGAGGCGCAGCTCTATCGCAAGGGACGCGGCAAGGAAGCCAAGCTCAGCTTCATGGGCCACGCGCTGATGGAAAACCGCAGCGGGCTCATCGTCGCGGCGACCTTGACGAAGGCGACCGGTACCGCCGAGCGCCAGGCGGCCGAGGAGATGATCGTGCGCCATTCGCCCGGGGCTCGTCGCATCACCCTGGGCGCCGACAAGGCTTACGACGCGGCGGCGTTCGTCGCCGATATGCGCGCGCTCAACGTGACGCCGCACATCGCACAGAACATCAGTGGCCGGCGTTCCGCCATTGACGCCCGCACCACGCGGCACCCCGGCTATGCCGTGAGCCAGCAGAAGAGAAAGCGCATCGAGGAGCCGTTCGGTTGGGGCAAGACCATCGGCGGGCTCGCACGGCCCATGCTGCGGGGCGCCAAAAAGCTCGGCTTCAAATTCACCCTCACAATGGCCAGCTACAATCTCATCCGCCTGCCAAAGCTCATCGAGGCCACAGCATGACCCGGCGATCGGGCATCCGGAACTTCGAAAGCGATCAATAATACACCACAGGCACTGTCGAGCGACCTTGGAAATCGCCGATACAGTTCCGAAAAGCGCAAATTTCAGCAGCCTGCTAGAGGATCGGAGCGAAGGCGGTAAAGGACGCTTTCTGCAAGAGCACCAAACCGAATAGCCAGGCGTGGACCTAGTCGTCGGCGGCCGCGGGGCGGGCGAGGGAATGCGCGGCTCTATTAAGCCGGCCGACGGAGCACGGCGGGGACGCGACGAACGCCAGCGCTGCGGCAGAACGAAGCCAACTGACATGGCCTGTCCAAATGGCCGCCGCGACGCCGCGGGCCGCTCCGGCGAGCGGAGCGAGCGGCCACCGCGGCGACTCTTGGTGTGCGCGCCGCCTGAACCGGGCTCGTCAGCGCGCGCAACGATCTGGACCCGCGCGGCAAAAGCCCCATATGAGCGGGGCGACGCGGACCCCGCCGCCCCAAATCCGGGCAGGAACGACCGACGGAACGACTGCATGCACGACACCTCGGGGTCACGGCTGGCGCCGGCGATCGCGCTCACCGGCGTCAACCTGTCGCTCGGGCGGGGCGCGGCCCGCGTTCATATCCTCAAGGACATCGACCTGCATATAGGGAGTGGTGAGGCGATCGGCCTCATCGGCCCCTCCGGCTCCGGCAAATCCACCCTGCTGATGGTGATGGCCGGGCTCGAGCGCGCCGATACCGGCTCGGTCACGGCGGCCGGCGAGGCGCTCGGCCTGCTCGGCGAGGACGCGCTGGCGCGCTTCCGCGGCCGCAATATCGGCATCGTGTTCCAGTCGTTCCATCTCATCCCCACCATGACGGCGCTGGAGAACGTCGCCGTGCCGCTCGAGCTCGCCGGCGTGGCGGACGCGCAGGAGCGCGCCACGCGCGAGCTCGCCGCCGTCGGCTTGAGCGAGCGGTGCCACCACTATCCGGCCGAACTGTCGGGCGGCGAGCAGCAGCGGGTGGCGCTCGCGCGCGCGCTGGCGCCGAACCCGGCGATCCTGATCGCCGACGAGCCGACCGGCAATCTCGACGAGACCACCGGCTCCGAGATCATCGACCTGCTGTTCGCCGGACACGAGCAGCGCGGCACCACGCTCGTGCTCGTCACCCACGATCCGGCGCTGGCGCGACGCTGCGACCGCGTGGTGCGGCTGCGCTCGGGGCGCATCGACGGCGCGGGGTCGTGAAACCAATGCACGCATGGTGACACCATTGCTCGACCGGGCCACCCCCCTCCCCACCCCTCCCCCGCAAGGGGGGAGGGAGCAGACCGAGCCCGCCGCACGGCGGGCAACCGGCGGCGCTTCGCTGGCGCTGCGCTACGCCGCGCGCGAGCTGCGCGGCGGCTTGCGCGGCTTCTACGTGTTCATCGCCTGCATCGCGCTCGGCGTCATGGCGATCGCGGGCGTCGGCTCGGTCGCATCGGGGCTCGCCGACGGGCTCGCGCGCGAAGGCCGCGTGATCCTCGGCGGCGACCTGGCGTTCTCGCTCAGCCTGCGCGAGGCCAGCGCCGAGGAGCGCGCGTTCATCGACGCCCGCGGCCGCCTGTCGGTCGCCGCCACCATGCGGGCGATGGCGCGCACGTCGGACGGCCGCACGGCGCTGGTCGAGCTCAAGGCGGTCGACGCCGCCTATCCGCTCTACGGCGCGGTCACGCTCGATCCGCCGCAGCCGCTCGCGGCGTTGCTCGAGCAGCGCGACGGCGTCTTCGGCGCCGCCGCCGATCCGGCGCTGCTGGCGCGGCTCGATCTCAAGCCGGGAGCGCGCATCATGCTCGGCCAGGCGACGATCGAGATCCGCGCGACGCTCGCCTCGGAGCCCGACAAGCTCGCGGGCGGCATCGGCTTCGGTCCACGCCTTCTCATCAGCGAAGCGGCGCTTCGCGCAACGAGCCTGCTGCAGCCCGGCAGCGTGGTGCGCTGGCATTACCGGCTGCGCCTGCCCGACAATGACGCCGCCGATACCGCCGTGCGCGCCGTGACCGCCGCCGCGCAGGCGCAGCTGCCGGAGGCCGGCTGGGAAGTGCGCAGCCGCGCCAATGCCTCGCCCTCGCTCGAGAAGAACGTCGAGCGTTTCACCCAATACCTCACGCTGGTGGGCCTCACCGCGCTGCTGGTCGGCGGCGTCGGCGTGGCCAACGCGGTCAAGGGCCATCTCGACCGCCGGCGCGACGTGATCGCGACCCTGAAATCGCTCGGCGCCACCGGCTCCGGCGTGTTCACCATCTACCTCACCCAGGTGATGGCGCTGGCGGCGCTCGGCGCGCTGCCCGGACTGGCGATCGGTGCGTCGCTGCCGTTCCTGATCGTCTGGGGTTTCGGCGCCGTGCTGCCGTTGCCTCTTGCGCCCGCATTGCATGTGGGCGATCTCGCGCTGGCGCTGCTCTATGGGCTGCTGATCGCCTTGGCGTTTGCGCTGTGGCCGCTCGGGCGCACGCACGACGTGCCGGTGTCGCGGCTGTTTCGCGACGAGGTGGCGAGCGATCAGCGCTGGCCGCGCCGGCCCTATGTGGTGGCGACCGTGCTGGTCGGCTGCGCGCTGGCGATACTGGCCGTGAAGCTCGCCTACGACCAGCGCATCGCGGCGATCTTCGTGGCCGCCGCCGCCGTCGTGTTCGTGCTGCTGCGGCTGGTCGCCGTGCTGCTGATGGCGATCGCGCGCCGGCTGCCGCGCCCGCGCTCGCCGGTGGTTCGGCTCGCCATCGCCAATATCCACCGGCCGGGCGCGCTCACGCCGAGCGTCGTGCTGTCGCTCGGCCTGGGCCTGGCGCTGCTGGTCACGGTGGTGGAGATCGACGGCAATCTGCGCCGGCAATTCATGGCGGCGCTGCCCGACAAGGCGCCGTCGTTCTACTTCGTCGATATCCCGGCCGCCGAGGCGGAGAAATTCGACGCCTTCGTCCACGAGCGCGCGCCGCGGGCAACGCTCGACCGCGTGCCGATGCTGCGCGGCCGCATCGTGGCGGCCAACGGCATCCCGGCCGAGCAGATCAAGCCGCCGCCGGACGTCGCCTGGGCGCTGCAGAGCGACCGCGGCGTCACCTACGCGGACACCGCCCCGGCCGGCTCGCGGCTGGTGGCGGGCGAATGGTGGAAGCCCGACTATCAAGGCCCGCCGCTGATCTCGTTCGAGAAGCGCATCGCGGACGGAATCGGGCTCAAGGTCGGCGACCCCGTGACCGTCAACGTGCTCGGCCGCAACATCAACGCGCAGGTCGCCAACCTGCGCACGGTCGACTGGCAGAGCCTCGGCATCAATTTCGTGATGGTGTTCTCGCCCAACACCTTCCGCGGGGCGCCGAGTACCCACATCGCCACGCTGACCTATCAGGGCGGCGGCACGCCCGAGCAGGAGATCGCGCTGCTCAAGGCGGTGGCGGACGCCTTTCCGGCGATCACCACGGTGCGCGTGCGCGACGCCATCGACGCCGTCGGCCATATCGTGACCAACCTGGTGCTGGCGATTCGCGGCGCCAGCGTCCTCACCTTGCTGGTCGCCGCCCTGGTGCTGGGCGGCGCGCTCGCGGCCTCCCACCGGCATCGGGTCTATGACGCGGTGATCCTCAAGACCGTGGGGGCGACGCGGCTGCGGCTGCTGTCGGCCTATGGGCTCGAATATCTCGGGCTCGGGGTGGCGACCGCCCTGTTCGGGGTGGCGGCCGGGTCGGCGGCCGCGGCCTTCGTCGTCACCAAGGTCATGAACCTGCCATTCACCTGGCTGCCGGCGCCTGCCCTGGCGGCCGCCGCGGCCGCGGTGCTGGCGACCGTGGCGCTGGGGCTCATCGGCACCTTCACGGCGCTCGGCCAGAAGCCGGCCCCGGTGCTGCGCAATCTTTAGTCGATTGCCACCGAGGGCCGCGCCACAGTGTCGCCTTGCGGTCACGTCAGATTGCCAGGATGTAACCTGCCGGGAATTGATGTCCGCCCGGTTAGCGGGCATTAATAATCCCGCTTGCGGCATCTGGCGCGGGAACAAATCCCGCATTAGATTCCGCGCATCCGGCGCCACCCGGCTTGACCCGGCGGGGCGCCATCCATCCGGCCCGAGGGCCGGACCAGAAAGAGGGAACTTCCATGTCGGATTTCGACCGGAACTACGCGGCGGCAACGCGCGGCGTCGGTGCGGATCGGGCGGTGATCGACGCGGGCCTGCGCGCCTACATGATCCGCATCTACAACTACATGGCGATGGGCGTTGCGTTGACCGGCGTGGTCGCCTGGATCACCTTCAACGCGGCGGTCACCGAGACGGCGGGCAAGCTCGCGCTCACGCCGTTCGGCCAGATGATCTACAGCGGACCGGCGACGATCGTCCTGTTCCTCGGCACGCTGGGACTGGTGATCCTGATCAGCTGGCGCATCGACAAGCTGCAGCCGACGACGGCACTGGCGCTGTTCATGCTCTATGCCGGCGTGCTCGGCCTGATGCTGTCGTCGATCTTCCTCGCCTATACGGGAACGTCGATCACGCGCGTGTTCTTCATCTCGGCGGCCTCGTTCGGGGCGCTGAGCCTCTACGGCTACACCACGCAGCGTGACCTGTCGCCGATCGGATCGTTCCTGATCATGGGCCTGATCGGCCTGATCATCGCCATGGTGGTCAACATCTTCCTCAAGAGCAGCGTGGCTCGACTTCGTGATCTCCGCTGCCGGCGTGCTGATCTTCGCCGGGCTGACCGCCTGGGACACCCAGAAGATCAAGGAAATGTACGACCCGAACGACGACGGCACCGCCACCGGCCGCAAGTCGGTGATGGGCGCGCTCACGCTCTATCTCGACTTCATCAACCTGTTCCTGTTCATGCTGCGGCTGTTCGGCGACCGCCGCTGACGCACCAAAAGCGCGTTCACGCGCGTCTTGATGCACTAAAACCGAATAGGAATTCGGGCGCCCCGGCGATGAGCCGGGGCGCTTTTTTTGTCGTCACTGCCGGGCAATCTCGTCTTTTCGAAATATGATGGATGCGCGGGTCATAAGCGCGTTCACGCGCGTCTTCGACGCGCTATGCCCGCGCATGACGAGCGTGAAATACGAGTGTGAAATGCCCGACATCCCGATCCGCACTGCCGCGCCGCGCGATCTCGCGGCCATCACCCGCATCTACGATCACGCCGTGCGCCACGGCACCGCCTCGTTCGAGATCGAGCCGCCGGACGAGGCCGAGATGGCGCGTCGGCAGAGCGCGCTGCTCGCCGGCGGCTTTCCCTATCTGGTGGCCGAGCACGACGGCATGGTGGCGGGCTACGCCTATGCGGGGCCCTACCGGGCGCGGCCGGCCTATCGCTGGAGCGTCGAGGATTCGATCTACCTCGACCCGCAGATGCAGGGCCGCGGCATCGGCCGCGCGCTGCTCGAGCGGCTCATCGTTGAAGCGCAAGCGCGCAAGTTCAGGCAGATGATCGCGGTGATCGGAGATTCGGCCAACGCGCCCTCGGTCGAGCTGCATCGCGCCTTGGGCTTCCGCATGGTCGGCACGTTCGACAATGTCGGCTTCAAGTTCGGCCGCTGGCTCGACAGCGTGCTGATGCAGCGGCCGTTGGGCGAGGGCGCGGAAACGATGCCGCAGGAGCTGTAGGGTGGGCAAAGGCGCGCTTGCGCGCCGTGCCACGCGTTTGTCGCCCCGCACGCTAGGCGTGGGCACGGCGCACGCGGCCGCGCCGGTGGCGATCGTTGAGGCTTGTCCGCGCGCCTTTGCCCACCCTACCCCGCTGGTTACGCCACCACGCTGAAGGCCGACCGGTCGAGCGCGCGCAGCACGCGCTCGAGCTCGTGGCCGCGGCGCACGATCAGGCCGGTCGCCGAGATCACCGAGTACGCGCCTTGCCGGCGCGCCAGCTTCGGATTTTTTTCGATGCGGTAGATGGGAACTTCGGAGGCGCGGCGGAACACCGAGAACACCGCGCGGTCCTTCAAGAAGTCGATCGCGTAATCGCGCCACTCGCCGGCGGCGACCATGCGGCCATAGAGGTTCAGGATACGATTGAGCTCGCGCCGGTCGAAGGTCACGCGGCTCGCGGGGGCGAGAGGCGAATGGCCCGAGGCCTCGCCCCCGTGGAGCTCGCTCGGTTCGATATCGCCGGGACTCATGCGGCGCCTCCTTCCATGTGACAGGCTAGTGCGGCGAATTTGAAGTTCCTACCATATCGCGGCACATTCGTTTAGGAACTTCAAATTCAAAAGCCGCACTAGAATCATAGAGTTGCTAGTGCTCCTTTGATTCCGAAGTTCGCAATCGAACTCGCCGCGATATGATGCGAACTTCGGAATCGGAGCACTAGCGACGCAGATGATCGCGCCGCAGCCGGGCAACGGCAAGAGGCCTGTGCAAATCGGTTCCCGCAGCGGAACACCGGATGCGACCCATCGACGCTGCGTGTCTCACGAATTCGTCAATGGAATCATATTACTGCCCAATTGCCGTCAAGCGCACGCCAAGCTGAATTGCGATACGCGATGGTGTTGCCTCGGGGCCCGGTCTGCCATCGAGCGCCGGATTCCTCAGCCCCCCAGCCCCCCGGAGTTCGGGGCAGATCGGGCCCAACCCCTCACACAGACGACGGCAGCCAAACGACGGAGGACGGAACGGGTCACCCCCTTCCGTCCTCGTCGTTTGTGGCGTCGTCTAAATTATTTGAGCTCGGCCAGCGCGGCGCCGAGCAGCGCGCGCGGCTTCTCGACCGTGCCGCCCTGCACCAGCACCGCGGCGCTGTCGATGCCGTCGCCGCTCAACGCCTGCAGCGGGAGGCTCCACGAATTGGCCTTGCCGGTCCAGTCCCCGACCTTGACCCAGCGGCGCAGCACGTTGTGATAGGTGATGGCCCGCCCCTTGTTCTCGCCGCGCCCGATCGCCACCGTGACGGCTTTGGAGAGGGCGCACAGCCAGACCTCGACGCTGCCGCGCGGCGGCGGCGCGCCGTCGGGCGCGCTGACGCTCACGCGGCCGTCCGCGATGGCGAGCGTCACCGGCAGCGAGAGCGTCACGGCGTTCTGGCGGCTTTGCTTGATCGCGTGCTCGATCGCGGCCTTGTCGCTGCCGAGCACGTGCATGCTGCCGTTCACCACGACCTGCGGCGTATAGACCTGGCCGTCGCCGCGCACGTGCGCGTAGCCCTTTTGCCGCGCCGAATTGCGCGGATCGGCGAGCGTATCCCGCCAGCCGAGATAGTCCCAGTAGTCGATCGGCACGCTGATGGAAACGAGTGAAGGATCGAGCGCGAATTCACCGAGCAGCTTGTCGGCGGCCGGGCAGGACGAGCAACCCTGGCTGGTGAACAACTCGAGCACGCGCGCGCGGCTCGGCGCGCGCAAGCGGAAAGGTCGCGATGGAGGAACAGGCGAACACCGCCACATAGGCGAGGCAACGACGTACCATACGATCCTCCCCGCCCCCGCGGGTCTATCTTTCGTCTCGCTCCCAGCCCGCCTTCCAACTCATAGTGAGCGGGGCGATCACCCGCCACTCAATTCGAGGTGAGTTGAGCACCACTCAAGCGCGTTCCGATCAGGTTAAATCGGGAACGCGCTCCAGCTGCTCTTCCGGAAAATGCTCTATGCCGCCACCAGATGCCGCAGCACGTAGTGCAGAATGCCGCCGTGCTTGAAGTAATCGAGCTCGTCCAGCGTGTCGATGCGGCACAGGAGCGGGACGCGCTTGAGACCGCCGTCGGAGGCGACGATCTCGGCCATCATGCGCTGCCGCGGCTTGATCTCGCCGTGCAGCCCGCGGATCGTCACCTGCTCGTCGCCCTTGAGGCCGAGCGTCTGCCAGGACGTGCCCTCCTCGAAGCAGAGCGGCAGCACGCCCATGCCGATGAGGTTGGAGCGATGGATGCGCTCGAACGATTGGGTGATGACGGCACGCACGCCGAGCAGATTCGGTCCCTTGGCGGCCCAGTCGCGCGAGGATCCCGAGCCGTATTCCTTGCCGGCGAAGATGACGAGCGGGATCTTGTCGTTCTTGTAGCGCATGGCGGCGTCGTAGATCGACATGCGCTGGCGTGACGGAAAGTGGACGGTGACGCCGCCTTCGACGCCGGGCACCATCTGGTTCTTGAGGCGGATGTTGGCGAAGGTGCCGCGCATCATCACCTCGTGATTGCCGCGGCGGGTGCCGTACTGGTTGAAGTCGAGCGGCTTGACCTTGTGCTCGATCAGGTACTTGCCCGCGGGCGAGTCGATCTTGATCGAGCCGGCCGGCGAGATGTGGTCGGTGGTGATGGAGTCGAGCAGCAGGCACAAGCACGCGCGCGTCGACGATGTCGACGAGCGGCGCCGGATGGCGTCCCATGCCGACGAAATACGGCGGGTTCTGCACGTAGGTGGACTTCTTGTCCCAACCGTAGGTGAGGCCGCCCTTCACCTTGATCGCGCGCCAATGCGCGTCGCCCTTGAACACATGGGCGTATTTCGTGGTGAACATCTGCTTGTTGATGGTCTTGCGCACCACGCTGCTGATCTCGCGGCTCGACGGCCAGATGTCCTTGAGGAACACCTTCTTGCCCTTCTGGTCGAGGCCGAGCGGCTGCTTGAGCATATCCGAATACATCGAGCCGGCGAGCGCGTAAGCGACCACCAGCGGCGGCGAGGCGAGATAGTTCGCCCGCACGTCGGCGTTGACGCGGCCCTCGAAATTGCGATTGCCGGACAGCACCGCGGCGGCCACCAGGTCCTGGTCGGCGATGGTCTTGGAAATCTCCGGCGCCAGCGGCCCGGAATTGCCGATGCAGGTGGTGCAGCCGAACCCGACCAGGTTGTAGCCGAGCTTGTCGAGGTCCTTCTGCAGGCCGGACTTGTCGAGATATTCGGCGACCACCTGCGAGCCCGGCGCCAGCGAGGTCTTCACCCACGGCTTGACGGTCAGGCCCTTCGCCACCGCCTTGCGGGCCAGGAGGCCGGCGCCGATCATCACGTCCGGATTCGACGTATTGGTGCAGGAGGTGATCGCCGCGATCACCACGTCACCGTGGCCGAGGTCGTGATTGCGGCCTGCGACCGGCACGCGCTTGGACGGACCGGCCTTGGCGAAGTCCTTGTCGAGCGAGCTGGCGAGCGATGGGTGGAGATCGAACACCTCCTTGCCGCCGTCGCCGCCCTTGTTGAACTCCTTCACCATCGCCTGCGCAAAGCCGGTCTTCACCTCCTTGAGGGCGACGCGGTCCTGCGGGCGCTTGGGTCCGGCGAGCGAGGGCTCGACCTGCGCCAGCTCGAGCTTGAGCACGTCGGTGAACACCGGGTCGGGCGTCGACTTGGTGCGGTACATGCCCTGCGCCTTGGCGTAGGCGGCGACCAGCGCGACCTGCGCGGGCGAGCGGCCGGTATCGGTGAGATAGCGCAGCGTATCGTCATCGATCGGGAAGAAGCCGCAGGTGGCGCCGTATTCGGGCGACATGTTGCCGATGGTGGCGCGGTCCGCGATCGACAGATTGGCGAGGCCCGGGCCGAAGAACTCGACGAACTTGCCGACCACGCCGCGCTTGCGCAGCATCTGGGTGACGGTGAGCACCAGGTCGGTCGCCGTCATGCCTTCCTTGAGCTTGCCGGTGAGCTTGACGCCGATCACCTCGGGCAGCAGCATCGAATAGGGCTGCCCCAGCATGGCGGCTTCCGCCTCGATGCCGCCGACGCCCCAGCCGAGCACCGACAGGCCGTTGACCATGGTGGTGTGCGAATCGGTGCCGACCAGCGTGTCCGGATAAGCGACCTCGATGACCGTCGGCTTGCCGTCGAGCTTGACCTTGTCCTTCTTGGTCCAGACCGTCTGCGACAGGTATTCGAGGTTGACCTGGTGGCAGATGCCGGTGCCGGGCGGCACCACGCGGAAGTTGTCGAACGATTTCTGCGACCACTTGAGGAATTCGTAGCGCTCGCTGTTCTGCCGGTACTCCTCCTCGACGTTCTTCTTGAGCGCGGAGTTGTTGCCGAAGAAGGTGACCGCCACCGAGTGGTCGCAGACGAGATCGACCGGCACCAGCGGATTGATCTTCTTCGGGTCGCCGCCCAGCGCCTTCATGGCGTCGCGCATGGCGGCGAGGTCGACCACCGCCGGCACGCCGGTGAAGTCCTGCATCAGCACGCGCGCCGGGCGGAAGGCGATCTCGCGCTCGGAGGTCTTGGTCTTGAGCCACTGTGCGACCGCCTGGATGTCCTCCTTGGTGACCGAGCGGCCGTCCTCGTTGCGCAGCAGATTCTCGACCAGCACCTTCATCGAGAACGGCAGGCGCGAGATGCCCTTGAGGCCGTTCTTCTCGGCGATCGGCAGGCTGTAGAACGCGTAGGTCTTGCTGCCCACCTTGAGGGGTTTGCAGCACCTGAAACTGTCGAGGGACGTCATGTCGCGTGAAGCCATAATGCTCGGTTCCCATCCAACCGGGGGAGGGCGGCGGCTCTGCGGTAGGGGATTACCGGAAGCGGCTTCCTCGTCGGTCACCAATTCCGCGCGGGTTGCGATAGTGGAGCGCGGGACGAGGGGCTTATAAGGTCTTTTTTTGCGCGGTTCCAGACAATCGATGATTCTCACAAACATGAGCGCAAAACCGGGAGTTTTGATCGGCCACGCAAGCCGCCGGAGCGGCCCAGGTGCGGTCGCCGGGCCCTGCCCGCCGAAGCTTTAGCGAAGGCGGGGCGCCCTGATGCAGCTCTTGGGGCTCGACCTTGCCTGCGTCCGGGGCGGCCGGCAGGTGTTCTCCGGGCTCGCCTTCGGGATCGGCGCCGGCGAGGCGCTCGTGGTCACCGGTCCCAACGGGGCCGGGAAGTCGTCGCTGCTGCGCCTCGTCGCCGGCCTGGTCCGCCCGGCTGGGGGCAAGCTGACGCTCGAGGGTGGCGATCCCGAGCTCACGATCGGCGAGCAGGCCCATTATCTCGGCCACCAGGACGCGCTCAAATCCTCGCTCTCGGTGGCCGAGAACCTCGCCTTCTGGGCGAGCTTCCTCGGCGGCAACGACACGGGCACCGACACCAAGGTGAGCGCCGCGCTGGCGAGCGGAGCGAGCGGCCAGCGCGGCGACTCTATGGTGCGCGCGCTGGCGACCGTCGGGCTTCGCGCCCTGGCCCGGCTGCCCGCCAGCTATTTGTCGGCCGGGCAGCGCCGGCGCCTGTCGATCGCACGGCTGATCGCGGTCGCGCGGCCGATCTGGCTGCTCGACGAGCCGACCTCGGCGCTCGACACCGCCGCGCAAGCGATGCTGGCCGAGCTCATGCGCGCGCACCGCGCCGGCGGCGGGCTGATCCTGGCGGCCGCCCATGGGCCGATCGGGCTCGATGGCGCCAAGGAGCTGCGATTGGGAGGAGCCAATGACGCCGCAATGCGGTGTGCTCCCTCCCCCGCTTGCGGGGGAGGGTGGGGAGGGGGAACGCTCGCCCAACTTCATGCATGCCCCCTCCCAACCCTCCCCCGCAAGCGGGGGAGGGGACAGACCGAGCTTGTCGGACTGCCGGAGCCGCCCAATGACCGCGCTCGCGGCGCTGCTCGTGCGCGACATGCGGATTGCCGTGCGCGTCGGCGGCGGCGCGCTGATCGGCGTGCTGTTCTTTCTGATCGTCGTGACGCTCACACCGTTTGCGGTCGGTCCCGACCTCGCGCTGCTGGCGCGCATCGGCCCGGCGATCCTCTGGCTCGGCGCGCTGCTGGCGAGCCTGCTGGCGCTCGACCGGCTGATCGCGCTGGACCACGAGGATGGCTCGCTCGACCTGATCCTGACCGCACGCGCGCCGCTCGAGCTGACGGTGGCGGTGAAGGCGATCGCGCATTGGGTCACGACCGGCCTGCCGCTCGTCCTCGCGACGCCGCTCGTTGGGCTCCTGCTCAATCTCGAGCCGAAGGCGACCGCCGCGGCCACGCTCACGCTGCTGATCGGCACACCGGCGCTGACCTTCATCGGCCTGATCGGGGCGGCGCTCACCGTCATGCTCCGGCGCGGCGGCCTGCTGCTTGCGGTCCTGGTGCTGCCGCTGACGGTTCCGGTGCTGATTTTCGGCGTTGCGGCCTCGAATGCCGCGATGGTCGGCCCGGTTCCCTTCGGCGCACCGTTCGGCGTCCTGTGCGCGTTGACGCTGATGAGCCTCGTGATCGGACCTTTCGCGGCCGCCGCGGCACTGCGACACGCCCTGGAATGAAGCAGCCGGACACGGTGTTGACACACGGATATCCGAAGCGCATTGCGCGCCGGGAGCGAAAGACAATCAAATCAGCAACAATGGCCGTCATCGATCTCGCCAATCCATCCCGTTTCGTCAGCTTCGCCGACCGCGTGCTGCCCTGGCTCGCGGCCGCGACGCTGCTCGCGTTTGCGCTCGGAGCGAGCCAGGTCATCACCGCGCCCGACGACTACCAGCAGGGCGCGACCGTGAAGATCATGTTCGTTCACGTGCCGGCGGCGTGGCTCGGCCTGTTCGGCTGGGCGCTGATGAGCATCGCGGCGCTCGGCACGCTGGTGTGGCGCCATCCGCTCGCCGACGTCGCCGCCAAGGCCGCCGCCCCGATCGGCGCGGCATTCACGCTCATGTGCCTCGTCACCGGCGCGCTCTGGGGCCGCCCGATGTGGGGCACCTATTGGGTGTGGGACGCGCGGCTGACCTCGGTGCTGGTCTTGTTCCTGATGTATCTCGGCGTGCTGGCGCTCTGGCGCACGATCGATGAGCCGGCGCGCGCCGGCCGAGCCGTGGCGGTGCTCACGCTGGTCGGCGCCGTCAACCTGCCGATCATCAAGTGGTCGGTGAACTGGTGGAGCACCCTGCACCAGCCGGCCTCGGTCCTGCGGCTCGACGGCCCGACCATCCATCCCACGATCCTGGCGCCGCTCGTCCTCATGGCGGTGGCGTTCGCGCTCTTGTTCCTGACGCTGCACCTCGCCGCCATGCGCAACGAGATCATGCGGCGGCGCGTGCGCACGATGCTGATGCTGCAGGCCAGCGCGGCGGATGGACATTGAGCCATGGATTTGGGGCCGCACGCGGTGTTCATCGTGGCGGCCTATGCGGTTGCGGTCGTCATCGTCGCCGGGCTGATCGTCTGGGTGGCGGTCGACCGCCGGCACTTGCGCCGTGCGCTCGACCAGCTCGAGGAGCAGGGCATCACGCGGCGCTCCGAGCGCGCGGGCGAGGAGGCGCCGTGACGCTGACCGAGAAGGACATGGTGCAAGAGGACTTGGCGCAAAAAGACCCGGCGCAGAAAGACGCCGCGGCGGCGAAGCGACGCGCGCCGGCGCCGGCTGGTCGTTTTCATCCCGCTGGTCGCCTTCCTGGCGCTCGCCGCCCTGTTCATGATCCGGCTCGGCGCCGGCGATCCCTCGCGCATCCCCTCCGCGCTGATCGGGCGTCCGGCGCCGGCGACCGATCTGCCGCCGATCCCGGGCCTCGAGCGCGACGGCAAGCCGGTGCCCGGTCTCGACAGCGCGACCTTCGCGGGCGCGGTGACGGTGCTCAATGTCTGGGCGTCGTGGTGCGTGCCCTGCCACGACGAGGCGCCGCTGCTGGTCAAGCTCGCGGCCGATCCGCGCATCCGCATGGTCGGCATCAACTACAAGGACCAGCCCGACAACGCGCGCCGCTTCCTCGGCCGGCACGGCAATCCGTTCGTCGCCAACGGCGTCGACGACAGACGGCCGCGCCGCGATCGAATGGGGCGTCTACGGCGTGCCGGAGACGTTCGTGATCGGGCGCGACGGCCGGATCGCCTTCAAGCTGATCGGGCCGATCACGCCGGACAATCTGGAAAAGGCAGTGAAGCCGGCAATCGAGAAGGCGGCTTGTAGCGGCGGCCGTCGCGCAGTCGCGACATAGCGCATGAGCGACGTCGCCGCCGTGACGCGCTGCTCGTCTTTCGCCTCCGGCGCGGCGTACTTCGTCAGCAGCGGATATTGCAGCGCGGCGAACAGCGAAGGTCAGCGGCAGCACGCCGAACACCTTGAAGTTGACCCAGAAATCGGTCGACTGCGTGCGCCAGACGATCTCGTTGAGCATCGCCAGCACGAGGAAGAACAACGCCCAGCGCAGCGTGAGCTTGCGCCAGCCCTCGTCGGTCAGGTGGAAGACCGAATCGAACACCATGCCGAGCAGCGGCTTGCGGAACGCGAGACCGCCGAGCAGCACGCCGCCGAACAGCAGGTAGATGATGGTGGGCTTGAGCTTGATGAAGGTCTCGTTCTGCAGCGCGAGCGTGAGGCCGCCGAACACCACGACGACGACGGCGGTGACGAGCGGCATGACCGGCAGATGCCGCGTCAACGCGTAGCCGACCGCGAGCGCGAGCAGCACCGCCGGGATGAACACGGCGGTCGCGGTGAAGATGCCGGCGTGCTCGCCGGCCAGCGAGCTCCGGCGGAAGAAACGGCGCCAGCAGCGGCGCAAACAGCGCCGGCCGCGAATTGGCGAGGAAGAACAGCAGCAAGCGGCCCGAGATCGAGCGCGAGCTTGAGGCCGGGATTGAGCTGGGGCTTTTGTCGGTCATGGCTTGAGGTCAGCCTGTGAGCAGCGAATGGCGAGTAGCGAATAGATAGCCTCGGCGCCACTATTCGCTACTCGCTATTCGCCGAACGTGTCATTCGATCCCGGCAATCGCGCGCGCAAATTCCTTGGCCGAGAACGGCGCCAGATCGTCGATGCCCTCGCCGACGCCGATGAAATGCACCGGCAGCGCGATACTTGGCGGCGATCGCGACCAGGATGCCGCCGCGCGCGGTGCCGTCGAGCTTGGTCATGGCGAGCCCGGTGACGCCCGCGATCTTGCGGAACACCTCGACCTGCGAGAGCGCGTTCTGGCCGACCGTGGCGTCGAGCACCAGCAGCACGGCATGCGGCGCCGCGGCATCGACCTTCTTGATCACGCGCACGATCTTTTCGCAGCTCGTCCATCAGCACCGCCTTGTTCTGCAGGCGGCCGGCGGTGTCGACCAGCAGCACGTCGATCTCCTCGCCGCGCGCTTCGGTCGAGCGCGTCGAAGGCGAGGCCGGCGGCATCGGCGCCGGGCGCGCGCGCGATCACCGACGCGCCGCTGCGCCCGCCCCAGATCTTGAGCTGATCGATGGCGGCGGCGCGGAACGTGTCGCCGGCCGCCAGCATCACCGAGCGGCCTTCGGCGCGGAACTTCGCCGCCAGCTTGCCGATGGTGGTGGTCTTGCCGGAGCCGTTGACGCCGACCACCAGGACCACGAACGGCTTGGCGCCGCCGACCGCGAGCGGCTTGGCCACCGGCGCCAGCACCTTCTCGACCTCGGCCGCCAGCACCGCCTTCACCTCGTCGGGCGTGATCGCCTTGTCGTAGCGGCCCTCGCCGACCGCGGCGGCGATCCGGGCGGCGCTGTCGACGCCGAGATCGGCGCGGATCAGCACCTCCTCGATCTCGTCGACCATCGGCGGCATCGAGCTTGCGCTTCGAGACCAGGTCGGTGAGCGCGCCGCCGATCGACGCGGAGGTGCGCTTGAGCCCGCCGCTGAGCCGCTGCCACCAGCTTCTGCTTCGGTCGGCTGCTCGTTCATATCCGGCTTGCTGTCGCTCATGATGGCGGCCGTGATAGCGGTTTCGCCAAACCTTGGTAAGCACCATGACACCGGAAGAGATGGTGGCGTCGCCTGCTCTACCGCGATGGGCTGATGCTGGTGATCGACAAGCCGGCCGGCTTCGCGGTCCACAAGGGGCCGAAGGGCGGCGAGAGCCTGGAGGACCATTTCGGCGCGCTGCGCTTCGGGCTGCCGCGCGCGCCCGCGCTCGCGCATCGGCTCGACCGCGACACCTCCGGCTGCCTGGTGCTCGGCCGCCATCGCAAGGCGCTGGCCGAGCTCGGCCGCCTGTTCAAGCTCGGCCGCGTCGGCAAGACCTATTGGGCGCTGGTCGAGGGCGGGCCCGGCGAGGACGAGGGCCGCATCGAGCTGCCGCTCGGCCGCATGGACGAGACCCGCGGCTGGTGGATGAAGCACGACCCGCACGGCCAGCCGGCGGTGACGACCTGGAAGGTGATGGGGCGGGCGGAACTTGGCGCACGCGCCCGCTGACCAAGCGTTGGCCCCGACCCGCGCCGCGGGCGTCCCCTCCCCCGCTTGCGGGGGAGGGTTAGGGAGGGGGCAAGCAAGCACCGTTTGGCCAGTCACCCCCTCCCCACCCCTCCCCCGCAAGCGGGGGAGGGAGCAGACCGAGCAAGTGGCGAGCCAGGCGAGCCACTCGCACGAAAGCGCAGCCGCCAGTTCACCACCTCACCTGGCTGGCGCTCGAGCCGCTCACCGGCCGCACCCACCAATTGCGCGTGCACTGCGCCGCCATGGGCTGGCCGATCGTCGGCGACCGCATCTACGGAAGCGCGCCGCGCAGCGGCGGCCCCGACCTGCATCTGCATGCGCGCGAGATCGTGGTGCCGCTCTACAAGAACCGCGAGCCGATCCGCGTCAGCGCGCCGGTGCCGCTGCACATGCAGGAGCGGCTCTACGCCTGCGGCTGGATGGGCGAGGTGTTCCGGCTGGTCGATTGAAGACGCGGCTCAATACAGCGTCGCCTTGAGCCGCTCGGGCGCGGCGCGGTCGTGCGCCTCGCCGCCGAGCTTGCCGTCGGTGAGATCGGCCAGGATGGTGCCGGCGCTCGGCAGGCTCTTGCGGTCGACGTGGCGCGAGGCGTCCCACAGCTTCGAGCGCACGATCGCCTTGGCGCACTGGAAGTAGACGCGATCGACCGTGACGACGATCACCGCGCGCGGCGCCTTGCCGTCGACGATGAAGGTCTGCGTCAGCGCCGGATCGGTCGAGATCGCGGCGCGGCCGTTGACCCGGATGGTCTCGCCGCAGCCCGGGAATGAGAAACAGCAGCGCGACGCGCGGGTCGGCAGGATGTTGCGCAGCGTGTCGATGCGGTTGTTGCCGCGCCGGTCGGGAACCAGCAGCGTCTTCTCGTCGTGCACGCGCACGAAGCCCGGCGCGTCGCCGCGCGGCGAGCAATCGAAGCCCTCCGGGCCCGCCGGAGGCGAGCGCGAAGAACGGCGCCGCCTCGATGAAGGCGCGGTAGTGCACGGTGATGCGGTCGGTCTCCTTGGCGAGCGAGGGCCCGTAGGGCTCGCCGTAGATGCGCTCGAGCTCCTCGACGCTGGTGACGAGGTGGTCGCGGGAGAGAGCTGCGCTCATATCGATCGTTCCGGTTGCTTTGATGCTGCTTACCACATCGCCCGTCACGCCGCGAGCAACTGCCGGCCGTCATGGCCCGGCGACGGTGAGATCGACGATCGACGCCCGGCTCGATCGGCGCCGCGAGCCGCACCTGCGTGAAGTGCTCGGTGCGGCCGAGCGTCGCGCGATTCGATCAGCACGCGGCGCGCTGCGCGCCGACCTGCGCGTCGAGATGCGCGCGCAGCGCCGCCGCGCCCTTCTCGCGCAGCCGGCGCGGCGCGCTCCTTGACGATCTCGCGCCGCGACCTGCGGCATGCGCGCCGCCGGCGTGCCGGGCCGCGGCGAGAACGGAAACACGTGCAGATGCGTGAGCCCGCATGTCGTCGACCAGGTCGAGCGAGCGGGCGAACATCGCCTCGGTCTCGGTCGGGAAGCCGGCGATGATGTCGCCGCCGAACACCACGTCCGGCCGCAGCCGCCGCACCTGATCGCAGAACGCGATGGCGTCGGCGCGCAGGTGCCGCCGCTTCATGCGCTTGAGCATGAGATCGTCGCCGGCCTGCAGCGACAGATGCAGGTGCGGCATCAGCCGCGCGTCGTTCGCGAAGCGCGTCGAGCAGATCGCGGTCGGCCTCGACCGAATCGATCGAGGAGAGCCGCAGCCGCTCGAGCTCCGGGCACGTGCTTCAGGATCTGCTTCACCAGCGTGCCGAGCCTGCGGCGCGCCCGGCAGGTTCGATCCGTAGCTCGGTGAGATCGACGCCGGTGAGCACGACCTCGCGATAGCCGCGCTCGACCAGGCGGCGCACCTGCGCCACCACCTCGCCCATCGGCACCGAGCGCGAATTGCCGCGCCCATACGGGATGATGCAGAAGGTGCAGCGGTGGTCGCAGCCGTTCTGCACCTGCACGAAGGCGCGCGCGCGGCCCTCGAGGCCGTCGACCAGGTGCGCGCGGTCTCCTTCACCGCCATGATGTCGTTGACCACGACCTTTTCCTCGCGGCCGAGCCCGAACGGCGCCGCGAACATCGCGATGCGCGCGCCAGAACTCGGCGCTGAGCTTCTCCTCGTTGCCGAGGACGAGCGCGACCTCGGGCATGTCGGCGAAGGTCTCCGGCTCGGTCTGCGCGGCGCAGCCGGTCACCACGATCGTGCGCGCCGGGACGCTCGCGCGCGAGCTTGCGGATCGCCTGGCGCGCCTGCCGCACCGCCTCGGCGGTCACCGCGCAGGTGTTGACCACGATCGCATCGGCCAGCGCCGGCCGCTTCCGCCTCGCGGCGGATCACCTCCGACTCGTAGGCATTGAGCCGGCAGCCGAAGGTGACGACCTCGACGCTCATCACGCGGCTCCGGCGGCGGCGAACAGCGCCGGATCGAACCTGCCCTCGTACTCGTACGCCACCGGCCCGGTCATCAGCACGTGGTCGTCGCGCTCGCGCCATTCGATCAGCAGGTCGCCGCCCGGCAGCGTCACCGTCACCTTGCGCTCGGTGCGGCGCAGCCGCGCCGCCGCGACCGCGGCCGCGCAGGCGGCCGAGCCGCAGGCCTTGGTGAGGCCGGCGCCGCGCTCCCAGGTGCGGATGACGATGTGCTCGCGCGAGCGCACCTGCGCGAGCGAGATGTTGGCGCGCTCCGGGAAACATCGGATGGTTCTCGAGCAGCGGCCCGATCTTGCCGAGGTCGTAGGCCTCGACGTCGTCGACCCAGAAGATCGCGTGCGGGTTGCCCATGCTGACCGCCGAGGGCGAATGCAGGATCGGCTGGTCGATCGGGCCGATCTGCAGCTCGATCGCGCGGGTGTCGTGGAACGCTTCGGCGAGCGGGATCTCGTTCCAGGCGAAGCGCGGCTTGCCCATGTCGACGGTGGAGACGAGCGGCGCCTCGCCCTTCCAGCAGTTCAGCAGGCCGGCGCTGGTCTCGAAGGTGAGCGCGGTCTTGCCGGTCTCCTTGAACAACATGTCGGCGATGCAACGCATGCCGTTGCCGCAGGCGCCCGCTTCGGAGCCGTCGTTGTTGTAGATGCGCACATAGGCGTCGGTGCCGGGCGTGCGCGGCGCATGCAGCGTCATCAGCTGATCGTAGGGCGCGCCGGCCGGTTGCGCGGCCGCGCGCGCCTCGGCCGCGCTGATGGCGCCGCGCTTCGCGACGCATGTCCACCACCACGATCTCGTTGCCGAGACCGTTCATCTTGACGAACGGGTGGTTTGCAAGCGTGCTCATGCGGCACTCTGTGGCAGCATTATCTAGGATAGCCTTGTGCCGCTGTCACCGGTTGGCGGATTCCACCCAGCGCAGGAACCGGGCGCCCGCCACGCCGCGGGTGAGCGCGAGGTGATATTCCTCGATGACCTTCATGCGTGTCCCAGCCGCCGCTGGGCCAGCTCTGGATCGCCCGCTCGAGCCGCGCGAGGTCGATCGCCCGGCGCGCCAGCGGCGAGGCCGAAAGCTCGGCGATCTCGGCCGCGAGCTCGCCGCGCCGGCGCTCGAGCTTCTCGTACCAGTCGGCGGACTGCAGGCCGCTCAGCCGATTGGTCAGCACGCTTTCGGGCAGCAGACCCCACATCGCCCGCCGGATCAGCGAGCGGTCGATCCCCTCGGCGAGATACTGCTCGGGCGGAACGCCGAAGCAGTACGACACCACGTCGATGTCGGCGGTCGGGTCGCGCACCTCGACCCCGGTCAGCGCCTTCTCGGCGGCGTGCCAGTCGCCCACATAGTCGACGGACGCGAGCCCCACGGTCCGCTCGCCCGGCCGCATCCGGTAGAGGAAATCGTGGCCGACCGTCGCGGCGCGGGCGTCGACTCCCATGTCGGCGGCGAAATCGGGTCGGATCGCGGCGTGGTCCTGCCAGGGCGCGATGCGGTGCGGGTGGCGGCGCCGATCGGCCCAGCTCGCCAGCTTCTCCGGCACCAGCGGCTCGATGAGGAGCTTGCGGAACGCCATCCAGCGCGAATAGGACGAGCGGCGATAGTACAGCCGCCACTGGCGATAGGCGGTGAGCAGCCGCAGCCGCGCGCAGGTGATCGACGGCTTGCGACCAGCCGCGCCAGCTGATGGTGTAGTTGCCGAACAGACCGCCGAGCAGCACGCGGCGGCCCTGCGCGCGCGCCAGCCGCGAGATCGCCAGCATCCAGCCGAGATTGGTCGGATTGCGCACCGGCGATTCCAGGGCGAGGAAGAACCGCTCGAGATCGGCGAGATCGTCGCACTCGTCGTTGCGCACATAGGTGACGTCGATATTGCCGGCGAGCTTTGCGGATCGCCTCCACATAGGGCGTCTCGTCGGCGTAGTGGCCGGTCGGCACCGGACCGTCGAAGCCCTCGCGCGGCACCTGCGTGAAGGCGGCGAGCCGCTGATTCTTCTCGCCGAGCGCGCGGGCGGCGAGCGCCGCGACCGACGAGGAATCGAGCCCGCCGCTGAGGTGGCAGCCGATCGGGTGGGCGCTGCGCATCTGCCGGCGCACGGCGCGATCGAGACAGTCGCGCAAGCCGTCCGCATAGGCCTGGTCGGAGGGAAGCCGGACCGGCTTGATGTCGGCCGGCGACCAGTAGCGGCGTTGCTGCATCGATCCCGTCGGCCGTCACGCGTGACCACATGCGCCGGCGGAACGCGGAAGACGTTTCGATAGACCGTGGTCGCGTGGTCGGCGTGATTGAGCACCAGGAAATCGGCGAACTTCTCCTCGCTCAGTTCGCGCGGCACGTCCGGCAGCGCGAACAGGCCCTTCGGCATGGTGGCGAAGGCGAAGAATTGCTCGCTCTTGTGCCACATCACCACGTTGAGCCCGAGATGGTCGCGCGCCAGCGTCAAGGTCCGGCTGCGCGGGTCCCAGATCGCGACCGCGAACGGACCGCGCAGCGTCGGCCAGACGTCGTCGCCGAGCTTCTCCCAGGCGGTCAGCAGGACGCGCGAATCCGGCCACGCCATGCGCGTCCTGCGGCGCCACCCCGATGCGGGCGAGCACGTCGTCGCGATTGTCGAGCCGCAGATCGGCGGTGATCATCGGCGCCGCTGGCGCCGCGCCACGGCTGGCGGTCGAACTGGTCCTCCGGCGTCATGCGCATCAGCACGTGGACGAGGCCGACGTTGCCGGCGACCACCACGTCGGATCGATCGGGGCCGTGCGGGCGCAGCGCGTTGGCCACGCGTTCGAGGTCGCGCCGCGCGACCGGTTGGCCGTCGAAGCGCAGCAGGCCGGCGATGCCGCTCATGCGACGCGCGCGCCGCTCATGCGCGCTCCTGCCGCCGAACTCGGCGATCCGGCTGAAGCCTTGCGCCGCGGCGCCGCCCACGATCATCTCCTGCCCGACCTCGATCCAGGCATGCGCCGCCAGTGCGCCGCCCTCGCGCGTCGACGCCGAGGCAAAGCTTGCTCGCGATCCCGCGCCGCCGCAGCATGGCCTGCGCGGCCAGCGCGCGCGGCAGGCACAGCGCCTGCATCCACGGCTTGGCGCCGATCGTCTCGACCGCCCAGGACACCCAGCGGACTTCGTCTCCCGCGAAGCGCCGAATGCGCCGCGGCGGCCGGCTCGCCCAGGCGAACAGCCGCGCCGGCGGGATGAAGCGCACCGCCAGCCGCGCGACGACCAGCATGACCGCGGCCTCGCGCAGATAGAGGCGGCGCATGGTCTTTTCCTTCATCGGCTCTCCTTCGAATTCGACCACCCGCACCAGACGGCGCTCGATCAGCGTTTGCAGGAACTGGTTGACGTCGCGGGTCATGGTGTCGCGATCCACCTCGTGGGACTGCGCCAGCGTGTCGAGGATGTCGCCGACCCGCCGCGGCTCCGCGAGCATGTTCCAGATTTCGGTGCCGATCCGGTTGAAGCCGAAATAGGCGCCGGCACGGACGCTCAGCACGACCACTTCCTCGTCGACCGTCGTCGGCATCGGTTCGCTGTCTCGAACAAGAACGGTGTCGCTGGTGATGGCCACGGTCGTCATCAGTCCATTGCTGCGGGCATGTCGGTACGGACGAAAGGCGTCATGGTCGCAACGTACACGAAGTCCTTCCATTGCCGCCAGCCGGAGCGCGGCACCCGTCGATGTCCGGTTCCGATCCAGCCGCTTCGCCGTTTTCTGCCACGGATCAGATCATGGGCGCGGCGCCCGCGTATCCAGAAACAATCAAGTTACCCTTTATACACCCCCATACCCTCCCCCATTGACACTGTTCGCGATTACGCAAAGAATGCCGCCTCAAACCTGAGCAGAGGAGCTAGGCATGAAGTCTGAGGCAGGGAAGCGCGGCTGGGAAGCACCGGTCGCGACGATGCTATCGATTCGTCTGACCGCGCAAACGGGTGGTAGAGGATCGGACAACTACCAGCAGCATGATGTGTTCGGCGGCAAGGAATTGACCCCGGCCGCTCCGACCATCGACAAGGCATCGCGGCGCGCTGTTGCCCACACGTCGGTCGTCGCTTCGGATCAGCAGGCCTGGGAAGCTCCCGCGGTCACGACGCTGCCAATTCGCTGATACTGACTAAATCTTTACCGTAAATCGGAAGCACGTTCAGTATCGCTGAACGTGCTTCGTTGCTATTGCGTAATGGCATTGTTGCACATTCCGGGGGTGACGCGCGCCCCTGCGGCGAAGAAACCTGCCGCCCTGACGGCCATTTATCGCTCGCTGCGCTTTCTTGACAGGCACAAGCCCGGCCGCCATAACGGCCCGGCGCAAGTCGGCTCGAGCTGACTTGCGTTTTGACTGCCGATATCGGGTAAACCCGGGATCGGTGCGCGGAGCCTCGGCTTCGCGCCCTTTGGTTGCGGCCCTTTTGGTGCCGCCGAAACCCAAAACCGACTGAAAGAAGCCGGTCCGGAACGATCCGAGCGCCGGAATCGAACACGAGGACGAAAGATGTTCGCAGTCATCAGAACCGGCGGGAAGCAATACCGCGTCGCCGCCGAGGACGTGCTGTCGGTCGCCAAGGTCGAGGGCGAGCCGGGCAAGATCATCCAGTTCGGCGAGGTGCTGGTGGTCGGCGGTGACAATGTCACGCTCGGCGTCCCCACGGTGGCCGGCGCTTCGGTCGCCGCCGAGGTGCTGGAGCAAGGCCGCGGCCCCAAGGTCATCGCCTTCAAGAAGCGCCGGCGCAAGAACTCGCGAAGGAAGCGCGGCCACCGGCAGGAGTTCACGCTCGTTCGCGTGACCGAGATCCTGACCGACGGCGCGACGCCGACCAAGACCGCACGGCCGCGGGCCGAGCCGAAGCCGGCACCGGCCACCGCCGAGGGCGCAGCCGCCGAGGACACGGACGCCGACGCCCCGCGGGCGAAAGCCAAGGCGGCGAAGAAACCCGCCAAGGCCTCGGCGAGAAAGGCCGAAAAGCCGAAAAGCGGCGGCAAGGGCAAGAAGAAGTGATGATTTCGTCACAAAGCTGCATTACATAGCTGGCGACTGAAGGACTAAAGGCGATGGCTCACAAGAAAGCAGGCGGTTCCTCCCGCAACGGCCGCGACTCGAACAGCCAGCGGCTCGGCCTGAAGATTTTCGGCGGCCAGCAGGTGCTGGCCGGCAACATCATCGCGCGCCAGCGCGGCACCAAGTGGCATCCCGGCCACAATGTCGGGCTCGGCAAGGACCACACGCTGTTCGCGCTGACCAACGGCAAAGTCGAGTTCCGTACCAAAGCCAAGGGCCGCGTCTTCGTATCGGTGCTGCCGATGACGGAGGCTGCGGCCGAATAGACGGCGGACTTAATCGAGGTCTGCCGGCGTTCCATCGAACCGGCGGACCCAATCGGGTTCCATGAGGGGAGACGGGATGCCGGCTCCCCTCTTCGTTTCAAGGAGCCCGTGCGATGACATTGCTGGATCGGTCTGCACCGGAGACCCTGCAGGCGAGAAGCGCTGCCACGCTGGAGACCGAGCGGCTGGTGTTGCGCGCGCCGCGCGACACCGACGCCAAGGCGATCGCGCTGCTCGCCAACGACCGCCGCATTGCCGAGAACACGCTGCGCATTCCGCATCCTTATGGGCTGGCGGACGCGCAAGCCTTCATCGCGTCGGCGAATGCCGGCGACGGCGAGATCGTGTTCGTGATCGCTGGGCGCGACGGCGGCGTGCTCGGCTGCTGCGGGATCGCCCAGCTCGACGGCACGACACCGGAGATCGGCTATTGGCTCGGCGTCCCGTTCTGGGGCCAGGGCTACGCCACCGAGGCGGCGCGCGCGCTGATCGACCATGCCTTCGTCGACCTCGGGCACGACACCTTGGTCGCGGGCGCGCGCGTGAGCAACCCGGCCTCGCGCCGGGTGCTGGAGAAATGCGGCTTCCAGTGGACCGGGGTCGGGCTCTACCGCATCCGCGCGCTGCGGTCGTCGGCGCCGATGCGACCGCTTCCGGCTCGACCGCGGCCTGTGGGCCTCACTCAAGAGCTGGGGCAAGGTGCGGTAGGGCGCGCCTTTGCCTACCCTACGCCGCCGGGCAAGATGTCGGCATGTACGACATTCTCATCCGCGGCGGCGTTCTGCTCGACGGCAGCGGCGCCGCCGGCAAGCCGGCCGATCTCGCGATCCGCGACGGCCGCATCGCCGCCGTCGGAGGCGACCTTGGCGGCGACGCCGCCAAGGTGATCGACGCGACAGGCCTCGCGGTCGCGCCCGGCTTCATCGACATCAAGACCCATTCCGACTTCACGCTGCCGATCAACCCCAAGGCCGAGAGCAAGGTGCGCCAAGGGGTCACCACCGAGATCATCGGCCATTGCGGCTTCTCGGTCGCGCCGGCGCTGCCCGGCAAGGTCGAGCTCCTCCGCGATTATCTCAGTCCCAGCGCGCCGTGGCTGCCGTTTCGCGAGACCACGTTTGCCGATTACCTCGACACGTTTCCGCCGACCGCCGTGAATGCCGGCATGCTGGTCGGCCACAACACGCTGCGCCTGATGGTCATGGGCATGGCGAACCGCGCGCCGACCGCGGACGAGCTCGCGGCCATGACCGCGCTGCTCGAGGAGGCGCTCGCGGCCGGCGCGCTCGGCCTCTCGTCCGGACTGTTCACCGCGCCGGGCTCCTACGCGCAGCCTGCCGAGATGGTCGCGCTCGGCCACGTGGTCAAGCGGCACAATGCCGGCTACTTCACGCATCTGCGCGACGAATCGAACAAGGTCCTGGAAGCGGTCGAGGAGGCGATCGCGATCGCCGAGACGCTGCGGCGTGCACGTCGAGATCGTGCACTTCAAGTGCTCGGGCACGGACAACTGGGGCAAGGCGACGCGCGCGCTCGACATGATCGCGGCCGCCAAGGCGCGCGGGCTCGACGTCGACTGCGACTCCTATCCGTACGCGGCCGGCAGCAATCCGCTCAAGAACCTGCTGCCGCAATGGGTGCAGGCGGGCGGCGTCGACGCCATGCTGGAGCGGCTCGCGCTGGCGCAGACGCGCGCGCGCATCCGCGCCGACATCGCGCGCGACGGGCTCAACAATTGGGGCCGCATCCCGTCATGGGAGTGCGTGCAGATCTCGATCTCGCCCCACCTGCCGCAACATGCCGGACGCACGATCGGCGCGCTCGCGGCCGAGCGCGGCCAGGACCCGATCGATACCGTCGCGGATTATCTGATCGACGATAAGGGCGCGACGCGCGTCCTCGTCACCTCGATCTCGGAGGACGACATCCGCGCGATCGTGGCGTCGCCGTTGGCGCTGGTCGGCTCCGACGGCAATTGCGTGGCGACCTACGGCACGGTGAGCCAGGGCCTGCCGCATCCGCGCTTCTACGGCACCTTCCCGCGCATCATCAGCCACTATGTCGGCGAGCAAGGCCTGCTGCCGCTCGAGCTCGCGGTCCACAAGATGACCGGCGCCACCGCCCGCGCGCTCAAGCTCAAGGATCGCGGCCTGTTGCGCGAAGGCTATCGCGCCGACGTGACGATCTTCGATCCGGCGGATTTTCGCGACCGCGCGACTTACGCCGATCCGCACCAATATCCGAGCGGGGAGCGCACCAGCGTGATCGTCAACGGCACGGTCGTGGTCGAGAACGCGGCCCATACCGGCGCGCTGCCCGGCAAGGTGCTGCGGCGGGACCGCGCTGGGCAGGTGGGCTGAAGCACTGCGCGCTAAGCGACCTCTGGAACCGCAATTCACACACCGCGCCCGATGGGATGATGAACGCGCCAGAAATGGTTGACAGCCGCGAATGACGGGAGCAGGCTTTGGTCGCTGCCTGCGGATCGCCGTTCAGGCGAGCGATCCGCATCGCAAATCTCGAACCGAGGAGGTGCAATGCCCCCGGGTCATTCGAGCCGCGATGATCGCCGCGGCAGCGTTCGGGCTTCGGCGTAGCGGCACAGATACGAACGGCGCGTCGGGAGCGGCCTATCGGGCTGCATCAGTGAGGCATGGCCCACCCTGGCCCCTCCCGGCGAGAGCCTTCGGCGTTTCCTTGCCAAGCTTTACTCTTTTGTCCCTCCCCTTTTGAGGCTGGCCACCGCATATTGCGGGGGCCATGAAATTCCTCGACGAGGCCAAGGTCTATATCCGCTCGGGCGACGGCGGCAACGGCTGCGTGTCGTTCCGGCGCGAGAAGTTCATCGAGTTCGGCGGCCCGAACGGCGGCGACGGCGGCAAGGGCGGCGACGTGATCGCGCAGGCGGTCGACGGCCTCAACACGCTGATCGACTACCGCTACCAGCAGCATTTCAAGGCCAAGCGCGGCCGCGCCGGCATGGGCAAGGACCGCCATGGCGCGAGCGGCGACGACATCGTCATGAAGGTGCCGGCCGGCACCCAGATCTACGAGGAGGACGGCGAGACCCTGCTGGCCGATCTCGCCGCGATCGGCCAGCGCGTGGTGCTGGCGCGCGGCGGCAATGGCGGCTTCGGCAACGCGCATTTCAAGACCTCGACCAACCGCGCGCCGCGCCACGCCAATCCCGGCCAGCCGGGCGAGGAGCGCACCATCCGGCTGCGGCTCAAGCTGATCGCCGATGCCGGCCTCGTCGGGCTGCCGAACGCCGGCAAGTCGACGTTCCTGGCGGCGGTGAGCGCCGCCAAGCCGAAGATCGCCGACTATCCGTTCACCACGCTGCACCCGCAGCTCGGCGTGGTGGAGATCGACGGCCGCGAATTCGTGCTCGCCGACATTCCCGGCCTGATCGAAGGCGCGCACGAGGGCGTCGGCCTCGGCGACCGCTTCCTCGGCCACGTCGAGCGCTGCCGCGTGCTGCTCCATCTCGTCGACGGCACCGGCGAGCACGCCGGCGAGGCCTACAAGACCGTGCGCGCCGAGCTCGAAGCCTATGGCGAAGGCCTCGCCGAGAAGCCCGAGATCGTCGCGCTCAACAAGGCGGACGCGCTGACGCCCGAGCAGTTGAAGCAGCAGGCGGCGCGGCTCAAGCGCGCCGCCAAGAGGACGCCGCTCGTCATTTCGGCGGCGACCGGCGCCGGCGTGCCGGAGGTGCTGCGCGGCGCTGGTCAAGGTGATCGACGAGGCGCGCACCGGCCGGCGCCGCGACCGCACCGAAGCCGAGGCTGCCGCCTGGCAGCCGTGATTGCCAACGCTCGCCCTGTATGACAGAGGCGTCCGAGCCGCCTCGCCCGGCCGAGCATCGTCGCATGTCCCGCAAAGCCCCAGCGCTCACCGATTTCCGCCGCATCGTCGTCAAGGTCGGCTCGTCGCTGCTGGTCGACAGCGGCGGCGGGCGGCTCAAGGACGACTGGCTCGCCTCGCTCGCCGAGGACATCGCGGCGCTGCACGGCGACAAGCGCGACGTCCTGGTCGTCTCCTCGGGCGCGATCGCGCTCGGCCGCGCGGTGCTCAAGCTGCCGAAGGGCCCGCTCAAGCTCGAGGACAGCCAGGCGGCGGCCGCGGTCGGGCAGATCGCGCTGGCGCGCACCTGGGCGCGAGGTGCTCGGCCGCCACGGCATCACCGCCGGCCAGGTGCTGGTGACGCTTGCAGGACACCGAGGAGCGCCGGCGCTATCTCAACGCCCGCTCCACCATCGACAAGCTGCTCGAATGGCGCGCGGTGCCGGTGATCAACGAGAACGACACGGTCGCGACCAACGAGATCCGCTACGGCGACAACGACCGGCTGGCGGCGCGCGTCGCCACCATGGCGAGCGCCGACCTGCTGGTGCTGCTCTCCGACGTCGACGGGCTCTACGACGCGCCGCCCGCCGGCAACGGCGGCGAGCCAGCCTGGTGCCGCTGGTCGAGCGCATCACGCCGGCGATCGAGGCGATGGCGGGCGCGGCCGGCTCCGAGCTGTCGCGCGGCGGCATGCAGACCAAGATCGAGGCCGGCAAGATCGCGACCGCCGGCGGCACCCACATGGTGATCGCCTCCGGACGCGTCGCGCATCCGCTGCGGACGATCGCCGACGGCGCGCGCTGCACCTGGTTCCTCACGCCCGCCAATCCGGTCACGGCGCGCAAGAAATGGATCGCCGGCTCGCTCGAGCCGAAGGGCGTGCTGACCATCGACGCCGGCGCGGTGGCGGCGCTGCGCAGGGGGCGCAGCCTGCTGCCGGCCGGCGTCATCCGGGTCGACGGCGGCTTCGCGCGCGGCGACGCGGTGGTGATCCGCGGTCCCGACGGCGCCGAGATCGGCCGCGGCCTCGTCGCCTACGACGCCGAGGACGCCGACCGGATCAAGGGCCGCTCCTCGGCCGACATCCTCTCGATCCTCGGCTTCGCCGGCCGCACCGAGATGGTGCACCGGGACGATCTGGTGGTCGGCCGGGAATAGCCGCGAGCGCCAACCGAAGCCGCGCCGCCGGTTTCTGCGGTAGCAAAACACCACGCCGTTGATTCCGAAGGCTGTTCCTGCTCCCGGCCGGCGAGCGGCCACCGCTCATGCGGCGATCACGTTGACGTGACCGGCTCCGCGATGGCGCCCGGGCGTGAACGGAACCACCCCCCATCCCGACCAAGGGCCATCACGCACGGTCCGCGCCACCCAAGTGGGGACGCGACGTCTCACAAACGGAGCCATCACATGCGCAAGACCATGTCGTTCGTCATCGCCGCCGCCATGCTGAGCCTCGTCGCAGTCGGCACCTGGGCGGCCACCACCCGCTCGTCTCAGCAAGCGGGAACCGCCGGAGCCGTCATCAATCCGTTCGCCATGATGGCGGACGCCAAGGATTTGCCGGCCCCGCAATACGCCGAGCCATTCTGATCGGGCCGCAACCGCCCGCAAAGGCTGAGAGAAAAAGAAAAGGCGCCGGGTGTCGCCCATAAGGACGGGTCCGCCCACCCGGCGCCGACGCCAGCCCACGTGTGGAATGGAGCGCGCCAAAAGCTCCAACGACCAGCCCAGGCGTCGGGTTCCACGCCCCCGCAAATTTTCCACCGCCGTTTTCTCGTGCTCAAAACAAAAAAGAAGACCCCGGCGCCCGAAGGGGCCAGGGTCTATCGCCGGATGGGTGAGGGGTTGGGGGCTGGGGGCACTCCACCCGGCGTCGACTGTCAACGCCCACAACCCCGGCCGGTTCCGGCACCTGCAAAATTATTTTCGCGACCTGGTCCGGCGGCTCGCACGCCGGCGGCGGGACCGCGTCCGCTCCGCCAGATCGACCGGCAGGTCGACATGCCGTCCGTCCGGGAACTCGATATACCGCACATGAACCCGCAGACGACCATCGCCGCCGCCGCGGCCCTCGATGACGTAGCGGGTCCCGACCGGGAAGCGGCTGGGCAGACGATCTACATGGGAACTCATGACAACCCTCCGGGGAGAAGAACGCCCCCTCATCGCGGCGAGTAATGCCAGATCACGGCGACGGTTCCGAGACAACGCAGCCATGCACCGGAATAGCTGTGGATCGCTGTGAACAACGCCCAAAACGAAGGCCTGCGGGGCGTTTTGGTCGGCTTTTCGCCGATGGCGCACCGTGCTTTCAGGCACCTCCCGGCGGGAGGGACGCGCCCGAGAGCAGCGACGTCCGTATCGGCCTACCCGCGCGGCACGAGCTCGGACCCCGACCGGTCAATTCTTGTCGGCCAGAGCCGCGCGAGCGTCGGTCGACGCCGGACGCGAATTGAACCGGGCGGCGAGATGCGGAGACGGCAGGGCGACATCCTTGGCGAGCCCGAGCAACATCAACAGGCGGATCGCCAGCCAGACCAGATCGAGCTCCCACCACTTGTGACCTTGTCGCGCGGAGCTCGGATCGGCGTGATGGTTGTTGTGCCAGCCTTCGCCGCTGACCAGCAGCGCGACGATCACGTTGTTGCGGCTGCCGTCCGGCGTGTCGTAATTGCGATAGCCCCAGATGTGGGTCACGGAATTGACCGACCAGGTCAGATGCCACACCACGACCGTCCGCAGGACGGCGCCCCAGATGAACAGGCTCAGGCCGAACTGGGTCGCATCCGCCACGCTCGCGCCCGACAGCCAGACGACACCAAATCCAACCACGAAATACGCGAGCCAGGACAGCAAGGCGATCTTGAGCCAGTTGTTGTGCTGCTCGAGCCACGCGTAAAAGGGGTCGCGCAGGATGTCCTTGGCGTACCGCTCCATCAGCGGACCGCGCTTCATGTCGTCGCTCTTCACCAGCAGCCAACCCATGTGAGCCCAGAAGAAGCTCACGATCGGGCTATGGGGGTCGCGCTCGTCATCCGCAAAGTGGTGGTGCCGGCGGTGAACCGCGGCCCAATGCGCCGGCGAGTCCTGCACCGAGCAGACCGCGATGACCACGAATGCATGCTCGAGCCAACGCGGGCACGAGAAGCTGCGATGGGTGATGAGCCGGTGGAAACAGAGATTGATCCCGAGCGCGCCGAACACGTAGCAGCCGACGACCAGAAGAACGACCCCGGTCCAGCTGAAGAACCATGGAAAGAATGCCAGTGCCGCGATCAGATGGCAGACCAGAAAGGCGTAAACAGAGTCGCTCTTCCGCTTCACGCCCACCTCACCCTTCGCGTGCAACTGATTGGACACGGCGCTCCTCGGCCCCCGCACGCCGCACCTTCGGCTGCGGCGGTTCCGATTGATTTGGACCGGTTCCAGGAACGAGCCGCGCTCGGGTCGCAAGATACATCTTTTGGCCTGACTGGCAATCCGGCGAGAGCCCGCGAATCGTGCCCGAAATTCATCGGATACGCGCCGGCGGCAATGTCGTTCAGAGGTCGAAGCCGTTGTCCTGCGCCAGCGCCTTGAGCGAGGTCTCGGGCCGTGCGCCGAGATGCTGGATCACCTCGGCGGCCGCCAGCGCCCCGAGCCGCGCGGCGGTACGGTTGTCGGCTCCGCGCGAGAGGCCGACCAGGAACCCGGCCGCGAACAGGTCCCCGGCTCCGGTGGCGTCGACCAGGCGCGCGATCGGGCTCGCCGGCACCGCGTCGGTGGCGCCGCGGGTCACCACCAGGCAGCCCTTCTCGCTGCGCGTGATCACCGCAAGCTTGGCGTCGTTGCGCATTGCGTTGAGGGCGCTGTCGAAGTCGGCGGTCTCGTAGAGGCTGTGCAGCTCGCTCTCGTTGGCGAACACGAGATCGACCGTGCCGGCGCGGATGAGATCGAGGAACTCCGCCCGATAGCGATCGACGCAGAATGAATCCGAGAGCGTGAGCGCGACGTCGCGCCCGGCGCCATGCGCGATCTCCGCCGCCTTGAGGAACGCCTCCTTGGCTTTCGGCGGATCCCACAGATAACCTTCGAGATAGATGATCTGCGCCGCCGCGATGGCGTCGGCATCGATGTCGTTCGGGTGCAGGTCCTGGGCGGCGCCGAGATAGGTGTTCATGGTGCGCTCGCCGTCGGGCGTCACCAGCACGTAGCAGCGCGCAGTCGATGGCCCGCTCGAGGCGGGCGCGGTGTCGAAGCTGACGCCGGCGGCGCGGATGTCGTGCGCGAATGAGCGGCCGAGCTCGTCGTCCTTGACCTTGCCGACGAAAGCCGCGCGCGCGCCGAAGCTCGCCACGCCCGCGATGGTGTTGGCCGCCGAGCCGCCGGAGACCTCGACCACCGGACCCATGGCGTCGTAGATCGCCGACGCCCGCGCTTCGTCGATCAGCGCCATCGCGCCCTTGGCCAGGCGCTGCTTGACCAGGAAATCGTCGTCGGCGCGCGCGATGACGTCGACGATTGCATTGCCGATGCCGAGCACGTCGAAGCGGGTTGCGGCCATGAAAAACTCCGAAGGGGGGAAAAGGGCGCGCGCACTATAGCGGGCGAATTCACCGAGGCAATCGCGACAAGCGGTGATGGGCGTGGGCAGCCGTCGCGACGGCGAGGCAGCGATCAATGGCCCTGATAGAGATCCGCCCGCGTGAGCGGCAGGCCGGAGGCGCCTCTTGCCCGTTTCGAGACCAGCGTCTGGAAGATGCCGACATTGCCGCGCTCGAAGGCGATCGAGCAGCCGGCCAGGTAGGCCAGCCACAATCGGGTCTTGACGCTGCCGACCTCGCGCTCGGCGGCCGCCCGGTTGGCGAACAGCCGATCATGCCAAAGCCGGGTGGTGCGGGCGTAGTGCTCGCGCCAGGCCTCGACGTCGTGCACCTCGAAGCCGTAGCGCTCCAGGTTGGCGATCGACATGCCGAGGTGATCGACCTCTCCGCCCGGAAAGATGTAGCGCATGAGCGCGAGATTCTCGGGCCGGACGCGCTGGCGGCCGTGTGCGTCGCGCGGAGCGCGCCGCGCGATCGTGTGGTGAAGATAAAGTCCGCGCGGCCGCAGCAGCCGATGGATGGTCTGAAAGTAGGTCGGGTGGTTGGCGATGCCGACCTGCTCGAACATCCCGATCGAGGCGATCTTGTCGAAGCTGCCGTCGAGCAGCGAATAGTCGCGAAATTCGAACGTGACGCGGTCTTGCAGGCCGAGCCGCGCGACCTTCGCCTTGGCGTAGTCGTATTGCTCCTGCGCGAGCGTCACGCCGTGGGCGCGGACGCCATAATGCTGGGCCGCGTGGCACACCAGCCCGCCCCAGCCGCAGCCGATATCGAGCATGCGTCTCGCCGGGCTCGAGCCGCAGCTTGCGGCAGATCATGTCGAGCTTGTCGCGCTGCGCGGTGGCGAGATCATCGTTGTTCCCGTCGGCGAAATACGCGCAGGTGTAGATCATCTCGGGATCGAGGAAGAGCGCGTAGAACGCATTCGAGAGGTCGTAGTGATAGTGCACGTTCTCCTTGTTGGCCGATTCGCTGCCGTCGGCCCTGGCCTTGTCGCCGCGAACCTGCTCGAGCGGCCAGGGGCCGCCGCGCGGCACCAGCAGGAACCTGGCCGCGGTCGCCAGCATGAGGCGCTTGTCGAGCGTCTTCAGGGTCGCCTTGGTGGAGACCTTGGGCCGCCGCGCGACCAGATCGAAGACCGAGCCGTTGCGGATGTCGAGACGCGCGCTCACCCACAGATTGATGAGCGTATCGGCGTTCGGGCGGCGAACCAGCGCCGCCACGGCGCCTTCGTCCGCGATCGCGATGGCGAGCTCCGAGGAGCCGAGCTGGGCCGGAATGGTCGAGCCGTCCCACAGCAAGAAGCCGACGTCGAACGCGAGGCGCTCGCGCACATGCGCGAGCAACCGCCGCAGGCTATCGAGGCGCTGGACCGTCCAATTCATGTCGCTGGACCACGTGATCGCCACGAATGATAACGATCCTTTCCGTTCGCCGGAAGCGACGACACGGCATTTCGGACCCCTTCACGCGCACAGTCCTGGAGGTCGATCGCGTGCCTCACTAATATGGCAGCGGAGGCCCACGCAATGTCGCTGGCGCGCGATGTCACCACCGTCGGCTCGGCGACGCTCGTCTCACGCGTGCTCGGCTTCGTGCGCGACATGGGGATTGCGGCCGTGCTCGGCGCGGGCGTCTTCGCCGACGCCTTTTTCGCGGTCCTGCAGCTCACCAACGTGTTCCGCCGCCTGCTCGCCGAGGGCGCGCTCAACGCCGCCTTCGTCCCCTTGTGGCTGCGGATCAAGGGCGCCCAGGGCGAGGACGCCGCCCAATCGTTCCTGCAGGAGGTGCTGGTCGCGATGCTGCTCGCGGTCGGCGCGCTGGCCTCGATCGGTTTCCTGTGGGCGCCGGCCGTCGTCGACGTGCTGGCGCCGGGCTTCGACGCCGAGCGCAGCGCGCTGGCGGCCGACTACCTGGGGAGCGCCACGCCCTATGTGGTGCTCGCCGGCATCGTCGCGGTCATTGCGGCGGCTCTCAACGCCGAGGGCCGCGTCGGCGCCGTGGCGCTGGGCATCGTCGCGTTCAACGCCGTGTTTCTGCTGGCCCTGGCATGGGTCGCGGCCTTCGGCGCCAAGCCGCCGGCCGCCGGCGCGACGCTCGCGCATGCGATCGTGCTCGCCGGCACCGCGCAGCTCCTGGTGACCGGCGCGGGCTTCTTCTGCGCATGCGCCATCGGCTCACGACCAGCTTGCGCGGTTGCGCTTTTCGGCCGAGACGCGACGCTGCTTTGCGCTCGCCGCCCCTAGCCTCCTCGCGGCCGGCATCCCGCAATTGAAGCTGATCGCCGGCGCCATGGTGGCCTCGTCCTCGCCGGCGGCGGTGTCGTGGCTCTACTACGCCAACCGGCTCTACGAATTGCCGCTCGGGGTCGCTTCGATCGCGGTGGCGGCGGTGCTGATGCCGACGATTGCCGCGACCGTGCGCAGCGCGCAGCCTGATGCGATCGCGGCGGCGCAATCGCGCGGCTTCGAGATCGGGCTCGGGCTTGCGCTTCCGGCCGCGACCGCCTTCGCGCTGCTGGCGCAGCCGATCGCCGCCGGCCTGTTCGAGCGCGGCGCCTTCGATGCGCGCGACACCGCCGCGGTGGCGGCGGCGCTCACGGCGATCTGCGCCGGCCTGCCCGGCCATGTGCTGGAAAAGGTGCTCGGCGCCGTCTCGTTCGCGCACGAGGACGCGCGCACCCCGATGCTCGCCGCGCTGGCCGGGCTCGCGACCGCGCTCGTGGGCGCGCTGGTTCTGTTTCCCCACTACGGCCATGTCGGGGTGGCGGCGGCGATCGCCATCTCCGGCTGGGTCGGCGCGACCTTGCTCGGCGCGATCCTGCTTGCGCGCGGCTGGCTTGGCGTCGACCGGGCGGCGATGCGACGGCTGCCGCGGATCGTGCTGGCAACCGTGCTCATGGGCGCGGCGCTCATCGGCGCGCAGGCGCTGCTCGCCTCGATGCTCGGCGGCAGCGCGTCTACCCCGGGACGCATCGGCGCGCTGATGCTCCTGGTCGGGATCGGGCTCGTCGTTTATCTGGCCAGCCTGCAGGTGCTCGGGGTGGCGCGGCTGCGCGACCTCGTCGCCGCCATCCGCCACAAGCTGTAGCCCTTGCGTCCTGCCGGGCGGTCATGCGATGTGGCCCCCGCAATCGGCGAGGGAACGGCCATGGCCTTCAAGGAGCGCGTGTTTTCCGGGGTGCAGCCGAGCGGCAACCTGCATCTCGGCAACTATCTCGGCGCCATCGTGAAGTTCGTGGCGCTGCAGGAGAGATACGACTGCATCTATTGCGTGGTCGACATGCACGCGATCACTGTGTGGCAGGATCCGGCCGAATTGCCGCGCGCGATCCGCGAGGCGACGGCGGCCTTCATCGCCTGCGGCATCGATCCGAAAAAGCACATCGTGTTCAACCAGAGCCAGGTCGCCGAGCACGCCGAGCTTGCCTGGATCTTCAACTGCGTGGCGCGGCTCGGCTGGCTCAACCGCATGACCCAGTTCAAGGAGAAGGCCGGCAAGGATCGCGAGAACGCCTCGATCGGTCTCTATGCGTATCCGGCCCTGATGGCGGCCGACATTTTGGTTTATCGCGCCACCCTCGTGCCGGTCGGGGACGATCAGAAGCAGCATCTCGAGCTCGCGCGCGACATCGCGCAGAAGTTCAACAACGACTTCGCGACCTCCATCCATGCCCACGGCTACGGCGAGGCGTTCTTCCCGCAGCCCGAGCCGCTGATCCAGGGGCCGGCGACGCGGGTGATGTCGCTGCGCGACGGCTCCAAGAAGATGTCGAAGTCGGACGCCTCGGACCAGTCGCGCATCAACCTGACCGACGACGCCGACGCGATCGCGCTCAAGATCCGCCGCGCCAAGACCGATCCGGAGCCGCTGCCGAGCGAGGAGAAGGGCCTGGCGCATCGGCCCGAGGCCGACAATCTGGTGGGCATCTATGCGGCGCTCGCCGAGAAGAGCAAGGCGGAGGTCCTTCGCGAGTTCGGCGGCGGGCAGTTCTCCACCTTCAAGGCCGCGCTGGTCGAGCTCTCGGTCGCCAAGCTCGGGCCGATCAACGCCGAGATGAAGCGGCTGGTCGCCGACCCGCCCTATATCGACTCCGTGCTCGCCGACGGCGCCGCCCGCGCGCAGGTGTTGGCCGCCGATACCATGAAAGCCGTCAAGGACATCGTCGGCTTCGTGCGGCGCTGACCGCCACAGACCGGACCGTTTGCAACCGTCTCGCGCGCGCGCGTGGCCTTGTGTCGCGACCGAGCGGCGTGCCAGATTCGCGCTTCCTGGGAAGCCGATCATGACGGACGTCCGGGGCGGCCAGGGGAGCCGATGAGCACGAGGCGACGCAGCTACGAATCCGGTCATTCGCCGAAGTTCCTGGTGGTCATCGACGACACGCCGGAATGCGACCGCGCGGTCTATTTCGCGAGCCGCCGGGCGTTGCGCATCGGGGCGACCGTGATCATGCTGCGCGTGATCGAGACGCACGATCGCAACCAGCAATGGCTCGGCGTCGCCGACATCATGCGGGCGGAAGCGCACGAGGAGGCGAACGCCGTGCTCGATCGCCACGCCGCGCGCGCGTCGAGCATCACCGGCATCATGCCGGAACGCGTGATCCGCGAAGGCGAAAAGACCGACGAGCTGCTCAAGCTGATCGAGGACGACGAGGACATCGCCATCCTGGTGCTCGCCGCCGCCGTCGCCAAGGAGGGCCCGGGGCCGCTGGTCACCAGTCTCGCCAAGAGCGCCGGCGAGTTCCCGATCCCGGTCGCGATCGTGCCCGGCCACCTGAGCGACGAGGACCTCGACTCGATGTCGTGAGCGAAGGGGGCGACTGCGTAGCGGTCACCGGTTGAACTTCCGCCCGCAAACGCCAAGTACTATAGTGATCGACGACCAGCCGCGCAGGCTCGAGAAACCCAAGTCCCTTGGGCGAAACGTCCCGCGCAGGCGAAGGAGCAAGCCATGTTCATCCAGACCGAGCCGACCCCGAACCCCGCCACCCTCAAGTTCCTGCCCGGGCGGCCCGTGCTCGCCACCGGTACCCTCGACATGCGCGACAAGGCGGCGGCCGCGCAGTCGCCGCTCGCCGAGCGGCTGTTCGAGATCGATGGGGTGTCCGGGGTCTTTTACGGCTCCGATTTCATCGCCATCACCAAGGCGGACGGTGAATGGCAGCAGCTCAAGCCCGCGATCCTCGGCGCCATCATGGAGCATTTCATGTCCGGCGCGGCGCTCGTGCACGACGAGGCCGGTGCCGTCGCCGAAGGGGAGGACGAGTTCTTCGAAGCGAAGGATTCCGAGACCGTCGCCACCATCAAGGAGCTGATCGAGACGCGGGTGCGCCCGGCGGTCGCCAACGACGGCGGCGACATCACGTTCCGCGGCTTCAAGGAGGGGGTCGTCTACCTCGACATGAAGGGCGCCTGCTCGGGCTGTCCGTCCTCGACCGCGACGCTGCGGCACGGCATCCAGAACCTGCTGCGCCACTACGTTCCGGACGTGGTCGAGGTCAGGCCGATGGGCTAGCAGCTGCGAATGGCGAATAGCGAATGGCGAGTAGTGAATAGCGGCGGAGCTCTATTCGCCATTCGCTATTCGCCATTCGCTACTGCCGCCTGACCATGCGCGTCCTCGCCATCGACACCGCACTCGAGGGCTGCTCGGCCGCCGTGCTCGACACCGACCGCGGCGGCATCGTCGCGAGCGAAACGCTCAGCATGCTCCGCGGACATGCCGAGGCGGTGATGCCGCTGATCGCGCGCGTGATGGACCAGGGCGCGGTCGAGTTCGCCGAGCTCGACCGCATCGCCGTCACCACCGGTCCCGGCAGCTTCACCGGATTGCGCGTGGGCATCTCGGCGGCGCGCGGCATCGCGCTCGCGGCCTCGAAACCCGCGATCGGGCTCTCGACGCTCGCCGGCTTTGCGGCGCCCTACATCGCGGCGGACGACAGCAGCAACGTGGTGGCGGCGATCGACGCGCGCCACGACCACGTCTATCTGCAGATCTTCGGCACCAACGGACGCACGCTGGTGGCGCCCCGCATTGCGACATTGCGTGATGCGGTGCGCGCGGCCATGACCGGCCCCGCCCGCATCGTCGGCTCGGCCGCCGATCTGGTCGCGGCGGCCTGGCCCAAGGGCGTGGAGCCGCCGTTGCTGGTCGACCAGCGCGGCGCCCCCGACATCGGCTGGATCGCGCGGCTCGGCGCCGCGGCGACCGACAGCTACGGCCCGCCGAAGCCGCTCTATCTGCGGGCACCCGACGCCCAGCCGCAGGACGCCGCCCGCCTGCCGCGCCGATGATCGGGATCATCACCCGGCTGTTCGCGCGCGGCGAGCCGGTGCTCTCGCCGGCAAGCTCACGCGATGCCCGCGCGATGGCGGCGCTGCACGGCGCCTCGTTCAAGCGCGGATGGAGCGACGGCGAATTCGAGCGCCTGGTGTCCGACCGCAACGTCGTCGTCCATCGCGCGACCGTCGGCCGCAGCCTGGTGGGATTCATTCTGTCGCGGATCGCCGGCGACGAAGCCGAGATCCTGTCCGTTGCGGTCGCCTCCTTCCGGCGCGGCAAGGGGCTTGGCGAGACGATTGCTCGATCTCAATCTGCGCCGGCTCGCGGGTCTCGGCGTGCGCACCGTGTTCCTCGAGGTCGGCGACGACAATGTGCCGGCGCGCCGGCTCTACCAGCGCGCCGGCTTCCGGGAAGTCGGCCGTCGCGAGGGCTATTACCGGGACCAGGCCGGGAAGACATCGACCGCGCTCGTGCTGCGTCGCGATTTGCTGTGATCGGCGGGCAACTGCGATCAGAACGCATTGTTCTCCGTCCGGCCCTGATCACCGACTGATGACCGACCGCCGCCCGAACAGCCGATGGATTCCATCCCCCCGGCCGTGATATTCCAAACCGACGGAGATCGCGTCGTGAACGCCCCGAAGCCCAGAGACATCGAAGCCCTGTGCGCCGCCAAGGGCATGCGCATGACCGAGCAGCGCCGGGTGATCGCGCGCGTGCTGGCGGCGGCGGACGATCATCCGGACGTCGAGGAGCTCTATCGGCGCTGCGCCACGATCGACGACCGTATTTCGATCTCCACCGTCTACCGCACGGTGAAGCTGTTCGAGGATTCCGGCATCATCGAGCGCCACGAGTTCCGCAACGGCCGCGCGCGCTACGAGCAGATCCCCGATCACCATCACGATCATCTCATCAACCTGCGCACCGGCGAGGTGATCGAGTTCCAGTCCGAGGAGATCGAACGCCTGCAAGCGGAGATCGCCCGCCGTCTCGGCTATCGGCTGGTCGATCACCGGCTCGAGCTCTACGCGCTGCCGCTCGACGACAAGACCAAGCGATGACGTCAAACGTCGCACCAGAGGGAGGGAGAGATGAGGATACGGCTGCACTGGCTGCTCGGCCTCGCGCTCGCCGCCGGCCTGCCGGCGATCGAAGCCGCCGCGCAGGGCGCGAAATATCCCGACAAGCCGGTCAAGATGGTGGTCGGCTTCTCGGCCGGCGGCGGCACCGACGTGGTCGCGCGAATCCTGGCGCAGAAGATGTCGGAGAGCCTGGGCCAGACCGTGGTGGTGGAAAACCGCTCGGGCGCCAGCGGCCTGATCGCCGGCGAAGCGGTGGCGAAATCGGCACCCGACGGATACACGCTGATGATGGGCACCCAGACCACCTTCGCGGTCGCGCCCACGCTCTATCGGAAGGTCTCGCTTGATCCGGCCAGGGATTTCGCCGGGATCTCGATGGCGGCGGTCTCGCCGCTGGTCCTGGTGGTGAACCCTTCGGTGCCCGCGCACTCGGTCAAGGACGTGATCGCGATGGCCAGGGCCAAGCCCGGCACGGTCATCTTCGGATCGGGCGGGCTCGGCACGACGCCGCACATGACCGGCGAGCTGTTCCAAGCGGTCGCCGGCATCAAGATGGCGCACGTCGCCTATCGCGGCGAGGCGCCCGCCATCAACGACCTCCTGGGCGGGCAGATTCCCCTCATGTTCGCGAATTTGTCGGCCGTGATCGGCAACGTGCGGGCCGGACAGCTGCGGGCGCTCGCCGTCACCGGCGCGCAGCGGGCGGCGGCGGCGCCCGAGATCCCGACCGTGGTGGAGGCCGGCCTGCCGGGCTTCGAGGCGTCGACCTGGTTCGCGCTGGTGGCGCCGGCCGGGACCCCGCGCGACATCCGGGCGCGGCTCAATGCCGAGGTGAAGCGCGCGCTCGCCCAGGCCGACGTCAAGCAGCGCTACGCCGATCTGGGCATGACCGCCGAGGACAGCACGCCGGACGGCCTCGACGCCTACATCAAGTCCGAGATCGCCAAGTGGACCAAGGTGATCAAGGACGCCGACATCAAGGCCCCCGAGTAGGGGTCCGAATCGGCGCGCGCACTACGCACCGGTCGTCATTCCGGGGCGCGCGGCAGCGCGGCCCGGAAGTCCGTAACCACGGCCTGGGATTATGGATCCGGGCTCCGCGCCTTCGGCCGGCCCCGGAATGCGACGGCGGCGAGAGACTGGCGCCTCACGCCGCCTGGGGGCGGCGCCCGCCGCGCGATCGACCTCGCGCAGAAAGGCGAGCGCCGTCTCGGCGCAGAGATCGGGCGCGACCGCGGCGGGGTGAAAGCCGCCGCCCGGGATGGTCGACGAGCCGCGAATTCGGAATCCGGCTTTGCCACGGCGTCACCTGCGAGAGCGGCCGATAGGCGCTGTCGGTCGCCACCACCATCGTCGGGCATCGGATTGCGCCGACTTCGGCGCTGACGTCGATCTTCGCCAGGTTGCGCAGGAACCCGATCATCGTCGACGTGTGGCTCGCGCCCATGAACTCGGTCCACCAGGCCTTGGCGGCCGCCGGCATCTCGGGTCCCATCCGCGCGTCCATGGTCATCGCCGCATAGTCCTTGGCGCCATGCTCCTCGATGTGGCGCGCCCAGCTCTCGCCGTTCGGCCCGGTGGCCGGCCCGCCGCAGAGGACGAGGCTCTTGACCAGGTCCGGCCGCCGCACCGCGAGGCGGATGCTGAGCGGCGTCCCGATCTTGGCGGCGATGATGTGCGCGCCCGCCGGCGCATGGGCCTCGATGAACGACACGGTGTCGTCCACCATGCGGTCGAGCGACCAGGCGAAGTCCACCGGCATCGGGTCCGACTTGCCGAAGCCGCGCCGGTCGATGCGCAGCACGCGATAGTCGCGCGCGAGATGCGGGATCCAGGGGCGCCAGGCTTCGTGGGTCTCGGCGAAGCCGTGGATCAGCAGCGCCGTCGGCGCGCGCGTCCACGGATCGGTGAAGTCGTCGACGCGCCAATACAGTCGATATCCATCCGACAAGACATGATAGCCGTCCAGCATGTGGATCAATCCTTGATGGTGAGGGATTTTATCAGGGCGCCGTATTTGGCGTAGTCGGCGACCATGATCGCGTGCAACTCCTCGGGCGTGCTGGTTGCGATCTCGGCGCCGTCGCGCGTGAACGCCTCGATGACGCTCTTCTCGCTCAGCGCGCCGAGCGCGGCCGCCCTGATCTTCTCGACGATCGGACGCGGCGTGCCGGCGGGAGCCGCGATCGCGAACCAGACCGAGAGCTCGTAGCCGGGCACGGTTTCGGCGATCGCGGGCACGTTCGGCAGCACGGCCGAGCGCTGGGCGCTCGTCACCGCGAGCGCCTTCACGTCCTTTTGCTGGAGCGTCGGCGTCATGGCGGAAATTGCGCCGACCGCGATATCGACGTCGCCGCGCAGCAGCGCGACGTTGACGTCGCCGGTGCCGGCGTAGGGAATCATCAGCATGTCGAAGCCCGCCGCCCGCTTGAGCAGCTCGGCGGCGAGATGCGGCGGTCCACCGGCGCCGGTCGACGCATAGGTGAGCTTGCCGGGCTCGCGCTTGGCGCGCGCGATCAGATCGGCGATGGAGGACACCGGGACCTTCGGCCCGGCGGCGACGAGCACGGCGGTCCGCGCCACCAGGGTGACGGGCGCGAAATCCTTGAGCGAATCGTACGGCGGCTTGCCGCCGATGAACGGCGCGATCACGAAGGCGCCGCCGGTGGTCAGCAGGATCGTGTAGCCGTCGGGCTCGGCCTTGGCGACGAAGCTCGCGCCGATGCGGGCATTGCCGCCGGGCTTGTTCTCGATGACGACCGGCTGCCCGAGGCGCGCATGCATGCCGGGCGCGAGCTTGCGGGCGATGACGTCGGTGCCGCCGCCCGGCGTGAACGGCAGGACGAGGTGAATGGGCCGCGACGGGAAGCTGTCGACCGGCTCGGCGCGAACCGCGGCCGTCGCCATAAGCAGCGCACCAAGGGCGCAGAGGGCGAGCCCAAGTCGTGGTCGAAGGCCGATCGCCAGCATGCGCCGCCTTCCTCCGTTTGAACCTAAGCGAGTTCGGTCGGTTGGCCAACGCATGGGCTGGGGACGTCGGGACAGCTTCGCCAGCTACGGACATCGCGCCGCGTAGGCTCGGGGCAGCGATGTGCCGGGAGGCGACATTCTGGCGCGGCTCAGTCGATCAACTCATCAGCGCGCAAGAGGAAAGCTTCCGAGATCGTCAGCCCGAGCGCCTTCGCGGTCTTGAGGTTGATCACCAATTCGAATTTTGTCGGTTGCAGGACCGGAAGGTCCGTCGGCTTCTCGCCCTTGAGGATGCGGCCGACATAGGTGCCGGCCTGCCGATACAGCTCCTGCTGATTGGCGCCATAGCTCATCAACTGGCCGGCCGCCGTGGACTCGCGATTTGAAGAGATCGTGGGGAGCGCATGGCGCAGAGCCAGCGCGGCAATCTGTTCGCGCCGGCTGTTGAGGTATGCGTCGGTACTGACATTGAGAACGGCGGCACGCTGTTGAACAGCACTCGAGAAAGCGCTTTCAATCTCGTTCTCGGTGCCGGCGCTGACGACGATGATCTCCAGCCCGAGGCTGCGAGCCCCCGCCCGCACCCGCTGGATAACGTCCTGTGAGGTCACCGGGTTGTTCAGGTTCACGAGCAACCCGATCTTCGTGGCAGTTGGATGAGCTCACGCAGCAGCTCGAGCCGCTTCGGTTCGAGTTCGCGGCCCAGGAAAGTAACCCCCGTGACGTTGCCGTCCGGCCGGCTGAGGCTGGCGACATGACCAACACCGACGGGATCGGCACTGGTCGTGAAAACAATGGGAATGGTTCGGGTCGCCGCCATCGCCGCCCGGGTGGCAAGGTCGCTGCCACCTGAAAGGATGACCGCTACCTTGCGGCCGACAAGATCGGCCGCCATTGCCGGAAGCCGGTCGAACTGGCCTTCCGCCCAACGATATTTGATCCCGACGTTGCGCCCCTCGACAAAGCCCGCTCCGCTCAGGCCCCGGCGGAGTGCGGCCATGTTGTGCGCCCAGTCCGACGCCGATACGCCGTAAAGCGCCCCGACCACCGGCATCGCCGGCTGCTGCGCGCGTGCACCGAACGGCCAAGCAGCCGCTGCGCCACCAAACACGCCGAGAAATTCACGCCGCCTCATGTGTCCAACCCCAAGCCCAGGAGCAGGCATCGAAGACTATAGCACTCTGGAAGGGGGCGCGGCGGCTTCCAGCGTGTATTGTGGGTGACGGCCGATGTCTGGATCGGGTCAAACACTCACAAACCGGACATCGCATCCTTCATTTTCGCTTCGCCAGAGTTTGTTGAGCACCGCTTCCAGCGTCTTGATAGGTGGGAAATTTTGATCTGGCCGTGTCGTCCTGTAGCGCCCCTTGCGCTACTTTCGTTGAGAAATATTCGGGCCGGGCCGGGATGGACGGCCTTTGCCGTTCCTTGTCAGCGGCTGCGCGACTTCGCGCGCTTGTTCAATGAAAAGCTTCGCAGCGGGGTTGAGCGTGCGATTCTTCAGAGTGACAATTCCCACTGGCACGGGGGCCACGGGCAGTTCGACAGGCAAGACCTTGAGCGCCGGTCCGTCCGTGGAAAATCTCAATGCCGAGGTCGGGAACAGCGTGAGAAAGCGGCCGGTCGCCAGTAAGCCCGCCCGCACCTCGCTCGGCAGCGTGAGAACGGTGACGCGAGGATAATCGAGCCCGCTCGAACGAAAGGCGTCCAAGACGGCTGCGCCGGGCACTGTTTCCGGCGGAGGCAGCACCCACAACTGGCTCGTCAACTCGGCAAGCGCGATGCTTCGGCGCTTCGCCCAGGGATGTCGCGCTCCCGCCACGACCACGTATAAGTCGTAGAAGAGAGTTTCAAAGCTGAATTGCTCCTCCGAGAAGGGGCCGATCCTCTTGACGATCACGAGATCGACATGGCGCTCGCACAATTCGCGATGCAGGCTTTCTGCTTCCGTGGCAACGATGCGAAACACAATGCCCGGATATCGCCGGGACAGACGATCGATGGCGGCGGAAACGAAACCTGCCGCAAGCGGGATGATGCTGCCGATCCGCACTTCCCCGGTGCCAGGATCGGCAAGAAACTCGATGTTCTCCATACCCTGGCGCAGGTCATCGAATATGGCCGCGCCGCAATTGAGCAACGCGCGGCCATACTCTGTCGGCTGGACGCCTTGACGGTGACGGTCGAGCAGACGCACACCGACCGCATGCTCGAGTTCCGCGACTGACCTCGAAACGCTGGGTTGCGAGGTGTTGAGACGTTCGGCAGCCTTCCCCATGCTGCCAGCCTTCACCACGGTCATCAGGACGTGTAGGTCCTGCAGCTTCATCCGGCGGCCGACGCGATCGCTCAAAAGCATGGCGGCACCCATACGAGGTATGTATGACTTCATAGGATAATAGCATTATGCGCGCATGGCACCATGAATTATCGTTGGTGTCGAAGCTCGCGAATAGCCGCCTGTGTCGGCCCTCTCGCAAGCCCACGCCAGAGAGGACGCCATGAGGCTTCCGCGCCGTCGATTTCTGCGTCTGGCGGTCGGTGTTGCCGCCCTCCCGATCACCTGCGGGATCGCGCACGCACAATCCTATCCAACGCGACCGGTGCGAATCGTCGTCGGCTTTCCCCCGGCCGGCGGCGCCGACATCGCTGCGCGGCTGATCGGTCAACGGTTGTCGGAGCGGCTCGGCCAGCCGTTCGTCATCGAGAACCGCCCTGGCGCCGCCACCAACCTGGCAACCGAGGCGGTCGTGCGCGCGCCGGCCGACGGCCACACGTTGTTGCTGGCTTTCACGTCGAATGCGATCAATGCGACGCTCTACCACAAACTCAATTTCGACTTCATCAACGACATCGCTCCGGTCGCCGGCATTATGCGGACGCCAACGGTCTTGCATGCGAACCCGTCATTTCCGGTCAGAAACGTTCCGGAGCTCATCGCCTATGCCAAAGCCAATCCCGGCAAGGTCAACATGGCTTCGGGCGGTCACGGTGCCTTGGGACATGTCAGCGGCGAGTTGTTCAAAGCGATGACCGGTACCAACATGACTCACGTGCCGTATCGCGGCGACGCGGCGGCGCTCACAGATTTGTTGGGCGGCCAAGTACAGATTCATTTTTCCGGGCTCGCCTCGTCGATCGAAACGATCAGGGCCGGGAAAACGCGCGCACTTGCCGTCACTACGGCCGAGCGGGCCGAGGCGTTGCCCGACGTTCCGACCGTGAGCGAATCCTTGCCAGGCTACGAGTTCGAGCGCGTGGTTCGGCGTCGGAGCGCCCAGGCACACGCCGGCCGAAATCGTCGATACGCTGAATAAGGAGATCAACGCCGCCCTCGCCGATTCCAAGCTCAGGGCACGGTTGGCCGACGTCGGCGGCACGGTCTTAACGGGTTCGGCTGCCGAGTTCGGTAAATTCGTCGCGGATGAGACCGCGAAGTGGGCCAAGGTGGTCAAGTCCGCCGGCATAAAGGCGGAGTGAACCGCCGACTGCCCCATTCTGTATCGCCCGTTCGGCGATCCCAGCGAAGTCCGGAGTGGGATCAAACCGGTAAGGCTCAGAACGAGCATATAGTTTCGGGGTTGCCCCCGATGGCGGACGTTCGATCCGCGGGTGTTGATGAGTCTCGCATCGCGCCCGCGAGTTCTCCGGTCGCTCCATTCCTTTTCCTGCCGAAATCCGCTAAGACGGGCCAAGGCGCCTGCGCGTCCGGCTGACGAGCCGGGATTATCGAGCCGCCGCAATGGATTGGCGATGCGGCAGGGGCGCGGACGCCCCGCCACTGACGGGAACCACCCGACCGGCATGAACGGATCGCGCAAAGTCCATATCAAGTCCTTCGGCTGCCAGATGAACGTCTACGATTCCCATCGTATGGCGGACACGCTCGCGCCCGCGGGCTTTGCCGAGACCGCGGCGCCCGAGGACGCCGACCTGGTCATCCTCAACACCTGCAATATCCGCGAGAAGGCGGCCGAGAAGGTCTATTCCGAGCTCGGCCGCATCCGCGTGCTCAAGCAGGCGGCGGCGCGCGAGGGACGCCGCGTGGTGGTCGCGGTGGCGGGCTGCGTCGCCCAGGCGGAGGGCGAGGAGATCATCCGCCGCGCGCCGGCGGTCGATCTCGTGGTCGGGCCGCAGAGCTACCATCGGCTGCCGTCGCTGCTCGCCCGCGTGGCGGCCGGCGAAGCCGTCGTCGACACCGAGTTTCCGCTCGAGGACAAGTTCGATCAGCTGGCGCCGCCGAGCCGCGCGGCCACGCGCGCGCGCGGCGTGTCGGCGTTCGTCACCGTGCAGGAAGGCTGCGACAAGTTCTGCACCTTCTGCGTCGTGCCCTATACGCGCGGCGCCGAGCTGTCGCGACCGGTCGCCAATGTCGTCGCCGAGATCGAGCGGCTGGCCGATGCCGGCGTGCGCGAGGTCACGCTGCTCGGCCAGAACGTCAACGCCTATCACGGCGACGGCCCGGACGGGCGGCCGTGGACGCTCGGGCGCCTGCTCCATCGCGTCGCCGAGGTGCCGGGCATCGCGCGGCTGCGCTACATGACCAGCCATCCGTGCGACATGGAGCCGAGCCTGATCGCGGCGCACCGCGAGCTGCCGAGCCTCATGCCCTACCTGCATCTGCCGGTGCAGTCGGGATCGGACCGCGTGCTCGCCGCCATGAACCGCCGGCACACGCGCGCTGACTATCTCGATACCATTGCGCGCATGCGGGCCGTGCGCGCCGACATGGCGTTCTCCTCCGACTTCATCGTCGGCTTCCCGGGCGAGAGCGAGGAGGATTTCGGCGCGACGCTCACGCTGGTCGAGGAGGTCGGCTACGCCGGCGCGTTCTCGTTCAAGTATTCGCCGCGGCCGGGAACTCCCGCCGCCGAGATGGCCGCGCAGGTGCCCGATGAGGTGAAATCGGAGCGGCTCTACCGCCTGCAGGCCGCGATCGACAAGCACCAGGCCGCCTTCAGTGCGCGCTGCGTCGGCCGCACCTTCGACGTGCTGCTCGAAAAACCCGGACGTTATCCTGGCCAACTGGTCGGCCGCTCCCCATATGTGCAGCCGGTTCAGGTCATGGCCGCATCAAGCATGATCGGGGAAATTGCCGCGGTGACGATCACCGAGATCAGCGCCAACAGTCTGTTCGGCGCGCTCGCGCCGGTATCCGGGCACGGCCAGACGGCCGCGCTGGCGAGCGAAGCGAGCGGCCAGCGCGGCAACTCGTCGGCGCACGCCGCGCCGGCGCAAGTCGAGGGCTGATACCGTTGCGCTCGCCTCGATCGGAGAACGGATTCCCGTCACCTGCCGCCGTCGGCGAGGTTGCCGCAACCCAGGTGGTGCTGGCGTTCGAGGACAATCGGCTGGCTTCGATCCTGTTCGGCCAATACGGGCAGAACCTGGCGTTGATCGAGCGCCGGCTCGGCGTGGTGGCGGAGCAGCGCGGCAATCACGTCACCATCGAGGGATCGCGCGACGCCTGCGAGCAGGCGCGCCGCGTGCTGGAAGGCCTCTACGAGCGGCTGCGGCGCGGCGACGAGCTCGTCTCCGGCGACGTCGAGGGCGCCATCCGGCTGGCGATCGCGCAGGGCTCGCTGTTCGACTACGATCCGGCGACCACGCGGCCGAGCTTCGAGGAGATCAACCTGCGCAAGCGCCCGGTGCGCGCCCGCACCGCCGCGCAGGACGCCTATATCCGCGCGCTGCGCCGCCACGCGCTGGTGTTCGGCACCGGGCCGGCCGGCACCGGCAAGACCTGGCTCGCGGTCGCGCAGGCGGTGCAGCTGTTCGAGCGCAAGGAGGTCGACCGCATCGTGCTGTCGCGGCCGGCGGTCGAGGCCGGCGAGCGGCTCGGCTTCCTCCCCGGCGACATGCGCGAGAAGGTCGATCCCTATCTGCGTCCGATCTACGACGCGCTCTACGACCTGATGGACGCGCGCATCGTCGAGCGCGCGTTGCAGACCGGCGAGATCGAGATCGCGCCGCTCGCCTTCATGCGCGGGCGCACGCTGTCGAATGCGGTGGTGATCCTCGACGAGGCGCAGAACACGACCGCGATGCAGATGAAGATGTTCCTCACGCGGCTGGGCGAGAACAGCCGCATGATCGTGACCGGCGATCCGAGCCAGGTCGACCTGCCCCACGGGCAAACCTCCGGCCTGCACGAGGCGGTGCGGCTGCTCGAGAAGATCGAGGGCATCGGCCACGTGGTGTTCACCGCCGAGGACGTCATCCGTCACGAGCTGGTCGCGCGCATCGTCGCGGCCTACGACCGGGCGGCGCTCAAGGCGCGCCCGCGCGAGAGCAAGGAATGAGCCGATCGCCAGGGAGAGTATTTTCCGGAAAAGTGGGCGCCGGTTTTCCGCAGAAAATACGACCACTAAAGGACGCTGGAGCGCATTCCAGTAATGGAACGCGCTCAGCGCAGGCGCTGACCGCGCCTGCCGTCGATGTCGTCGTCGATTCCGCGCTTTGGAAGGGCCAGCGCGGCGTCGACGCGATGCTGCGGCGCGCCGTCGCCGAGGCCGCCGCGCTGGCGAGCGAAGCGAGCGGCCAGCGCGGCAACTCAAAAGTGGCAATAGCGTCAACAACCGACGGCGAGCTTGCTATCGTGCTGACCGATGATTCGGCGATCCGCGCGCTCAACCGCGACTGGCGCGGCAAGGACGAGCCCACCAACGTGCTGTCGTTTCCAGCCCAGGAGCCGTGCGCAGATCGCCGCGCGCCCAGGATGCTGGGTGACATCGTGATCGCCTACGAGACCGCGGCGCGCGAGGCCGACGTCGAAGGCAAGCCGCTCATGCACCATCTTGCTCATCTGGCGGTGCATGGATTTCTCCATCTGGTGGGTTACGATCACGAGGCCAGCGAGGCGGCCGACGCGATGGAGCGGCTCGAGGTCGCGATCCTGGCGCGGCTCGGCGTGCCCGATCCCTATCCGTTGCGCGACGCCTAGGCCCGAAGCTGATCGCCATGCCCGATTCCGAACCATCTGGTCCGAGCGAGCCGGCCGCTTCCGCCACCGAGACCCGCAATCTGCCGGTGCCGGTGCCGCGGCCGAGCGAGGTCGCGCGCGGAGACGGCGAAGGCTGGCTCGCGCGCGCGCTGCGGATGATCTTCGGCTGGAAGGCCTCAACGATCCGCGCCGACCTCAAGGACGTGCTCGACGCGGGCGCCGGCGCGCACGGCTTCTCGCCCGAAGAAAGCACCATGCTGCGCAACATCCTGGCGCTGCGCGAGCGGCGGGTCGCGGATGTCATGGTGCCGCGTGCCGACATCATCGCCGTGCAGCGCGACATCGCGCTCGGCGAGTTGCTCAAGGTGTTCGCCAATGCCGGCCATTCGCGGCTCGTGGTCTACGACGAGACGCTCGACGATGCCATCGGCATGGTCCACATCCGCGACCTCATCGCCTTCATGACGGCGCGCGCGGCCAGCGCGTCGACCAATTCGCGGCGCAAGAAGCCGCTGCCGGCCGGTCTCGATCTCAAGGCCATCGATCTCGCGATGCCGCTGTCGACCACCAAGATCATCCGCGAGATCCTGTTCGTGCCGCCATCGATGCCGGCGATCGACCTGCTCGCCAAGATGCAGACCACCCGCATCCATCTGTCGCTGGTCGTGGACGAATATGGCGGCGCGGACGGCGTCGTCTCGATCGAGGACATCGTCGAGCAGATCGTCGGCGACATCGAGGACGAGCACGACGAGGATGCGGCGCCCGGGGTGGTCCGCCAGGCCGACGGCTCGTTCCTGGCCGACGCGCGCGCCAGCCTGGAGGACGTCACCGCGTTCGTGGGAGCCGAATTCGACGTCGGCGAGGTCGCCAACGAGGTCGATACGCTCGCCGGCTACGTGGCGACCCGGATCGGCCGCGTGCCGGTGCGCGGCGAGATCGTGCCCGGCCCCGGCCCGTTCGAGATCGAGATCCTCGATGCCGACCCCCGGCGCGTGAAGAAGCTCAAGATCTACCGCCGCCTGGACCGGCCGCGCGGCGTCCGCGACCCGCGCCGGCGGCCGGGTGACGCCGACAAGGCGGCCGCCGCCCCGACCGCTGCCCCCTCGCCGCCGCCGGAATTACCCGTGAGCAGCGACGAATCGGTTAAGCTCTCCCCCGACGCAGCGCCATCGAAATCCGCACGCAGGCCGTGACGCTCACCCGCCTCGCCCACACGATCGTGCTGGCCTGGGGATGGCGGCGCGTCCTGATCGCATTCCTTGCGGGCGCCGCCACGACCTGGCGCTGCCGCCGACCGACGTGTGGCCGGTGCCGTTCGTCACCTTTCCGATCCTGGTCTGGCTGGTCGATGGCGCCGCCGCCGGGCGCCTCGGCGGCGTGGTGGCGGCGGCGACCGCGGGCTGGTGGTTCGGCTTCGGCTATTTCCTCGCCGGCCTCTACTGGGTCGGCAACGCGTTTCTGGTCGACGCCAAGATCTTCGGCTGGCTGTTGCCGTTCGCGGTCATCGGGCTCCCGGCCGGCATGGCGGTCTACACCGCACTGGGACTTGCGCTGGCGCGGCTGATCTGGACGCGGGGTGCCACCCGCGTGCTGGCGCTCGCGGTCGCGCTCACCGTCACGGAGTGGCTGCGCGGCCACCTGCTCAGCGGCTTCCCTTGGAACACCTACGGCTATGCGCTGGTCTCGCCGCTCTGGCTGGCACAGGGCGCGGCGCTGATCGGACTCTGGGGGCTGACCTTTCTGGCGGTCGCGGTCTATGCGAGCCCCGCGGTGCTGGCCGACGACCGTGCCGACAGCAAGCGGCCTTGGCTCGCCCCGGCGCTGAGCGTCCTGGTGATCGCCGCGCTTGCGGCCTATGGCGCGCTGCGGCTGGCGCGCACGCCCACGACCTACGTGGAGGGCGTGCGGCTTCGCATCATGCAGCCCAACCTGCAGCAAGACGAGAAATTCAACTACGCGCAGAAACAGCAGGTGATGAGCCGCTATCTCGCGCTGTCGGATCGCGCCACCGGGCCGCAATCGATGGGCGTGCGCGACGTCACTCACCTGATCTGGCCGGAATCCGCGTTTCCGTTCTTCCTCACGCGCGAGCCCGATGCGCTCGCACAGATCGCCGCGCTGCTGCCGAAGGGCACCGTGCTGATCACCGGAGCGATCCGCGCTCCCGAGGGCGCCACCGGGTCGCTGGTCACGCGCGCTTACAATTCGGTCTATGTGATCGACCATGACGGCTCGATCCTGCCGGTCTACGACAAGGTCCACCTCGTTCCGTTCGGGGAATATCTGCCGCTGCAGAATTTTCTCGAGCGGCTCGGCCTGATCCAGCTCACCAAGGTGCGCGGCGGCTTCATCCCGGGCGACCGGCGCCGTCCCGTCAGTGTGCCGGGGGCGCCCAGCTTTCTTCCGCTCGTCTGCTACGAGATCATTTTTCCGGGCGAGGCGGTTCCCCGCGGCGAGCGGCCGGGCTGGTTGCTCAACGTCACCAATGACGGCTGGTTCGGCGCCAGCGCCGGACCCTATCAGCACTTCCAGCAGGCGCGCATCCGGGCGATCGAGGAAGGGCTTCCGCTGGTGCGGGCGGCAAATACCGGGATCTCGGCGGTGGTCGATCCGCTCGGCCGCGTGCTCGAAGCGCTGCCGCTCGGCACCGAGGGCGTGCTCGACGCGAGCCTTCCGCGCCCGGTTTCGCCGACCCCTTATGCACGGCTTGGCGATGGTCCAGCCGCCCTCCTTGTTGCACTTGCCATGCTCTTGGTGTTTCGTGGGCGAACGCGTCGGCCATCCCGTTGAGTCAAGGCAGTCCCTCTGCGCGCGCATGTCTCAGTCACTGCGGCAATTGGACCTGGGCGGCTCACAACTTTATGGCGAACGCCTCGATGCTGATTTTGTTGCATTTGGACGGGCAAACGGAGAAGTTGTGTCTGCCGCGGCCACGGCCCTAGCTTAGTTGCAAGCTCTTGGAAACAGACCACAAATTGAAACCAAATTTTACAGTGTCTTGAGGCTGATTCGAATTGCGACAGAGAGACCGATTGCGTTCTGGCGCTGTGGAATGGTTATTACGGGCAACAGAGGTGGCATAGGAGATGGTTATGGCCAAAAAGGCCCCGAACCCGATCGACAAGCACGTGGGCAGCCGGGTGCGGATGCGTCGCATGATGTTGGCGATGAGCCAGGAAAAGCTCGGCGACGCGCTTGGCCTGACGTTTCAGCAGGTGCAGAAATACGAGAAAGGCACCAACCGCATCGGGGCGAGCCGGTTGCAGCAGATCTCCCACATCCTGCAGGTGCCGGTCGCATTCTTTTTCGAGGGCGCGCCGAACCTGCAAGGGCAGGACGGACGCGCGGACGGACGCGCCCTCGCCCGCTTATGTGTCCGACTTTCTCGCCACCTCCGAAGGCCTCGCTCTCACCAAGGCTTTCATGAAGATCAAGGTGCCCAAGCTGCGCCGGCGCATCGTCGATCTGGTCGAGGAGATCGCCGGCGAGGATGACGAGTGAGCCCTGAGCGAATAGCGAATAGCGAGTGGCGAAGTAGCAGTCCCGGCTCCCTATTCGCTACTCGCTATTCGCCTGACTTCGGGCATCCCACCGCTGCCCACACCTTGACCCCGTTCCGGGACACTGCAAGAAACACCCGCCGGCCGCCGCGGCCGATCTTGCGAGGGGAGTTCCGCTAGTGTCACGCGCCAATTATCTCTTCACCAGCGAGTCCGTTTCCGAAGGTCATCCGGACAAGGTCTGTGACCAGATTTCGGATGCGATCCTCGACGCTTTCCTCGAGAACGACATCAAGCTCGGCATCGAGGACGACAGCCAGACCAATACGCGGCTCGGCTGCGAGACGCTGACCACCACCAACAAGATCGTGATCGCGGGCGAATGCCGCGGCCAGGCGCCGCTGGTGAAGAAATACGGCGCGCACGCGGTGATGAATCGCGAGCTGCTCACCGAGATCGCGCGCGGCGTGGTCAAGGATATCGGCTACGATCAGGACGGCTTCTCGTGGCACGGCGCCGACGTCGAGGTGCTGCTGCACGGCCAGTCGCCCGACATCGCCATGGGCGTCAACGCCAAGAAGAAGAAGGGCGAGGAGCAGGAAGGCGCCGGCGATCAGGGCATGATGTTCGGCTTCGCCTGCACCGAGAGCGAGGTCTACGAGAAGAACTCGTACATGCCGGCGCCGATCTACTTCGCCCACAAGGTGCTCAAGGTGCTGTCCGAGCAGCGCCGCTCCGGCAAGCTGTTCGACCTGCAGCCCGACGCCAAGAGCCAGGTCACCGTGCAATACGTCGACGGCAAGCCGATCGGCTGCACCAAGGTGGTGGTCTCGACGCAACACAATGGCCAGACCCGCAACGGCAAGAAATACAATCCCGGCATGGTCAAGGACCTGATCGGCGACGCGGTGGAGTCGGCGCTGCCGAAAGGCTGGATGCCGAAGAAGCCGTCCGACTTCCTGGTCAATCCGACCGGCAATTTCGTGGTCGGCGGTCCCGACGGCGATTGCGGCCTCACCGGCCGCAAGATCATCGTCGACACCTATGGCGGCTATGCCCCGCATGGCGGCGGCGCGTTCTCCGGCAAGGACCCGACCAAGGTCGACCGCTCGGCCGCCTATGCGGCGCGCTACCTGGCGAAGAACGTGGTGGCCGCCGGCATCGCCGAGCGCTGCACCATCCAGATCGCCTACGCGATCGGCGTCGCCGATCCGATGTCGCTGCTGGTCGACCTGCACGGCACCGGCGAGGTCGAGGAGCGCAAGCTCGAAAAGCTCCTGCCGCAGCTGTTCCGGCTCACGCCGACCAATATCCGCCGCTCGCTCAAGCTCAACCGCCCGATCTATCGGCGCACCGCCGCCTACGGGCATTTCGGCCGCGCCCCCGACAAGGACGGCGGCTTCTCCTGGGAGAAGATCGACCTCGCCAAGGACATCAAGAGCGCGGTCGCCTGACCCGGTCGACGACGAACTGCAAGACGGTCTACATGGCGGCCTCAAGAGGCCGCCATGTTCGTTTCGGTCGGAGGGCGGTGTGCGCTTGGGCGCGGATCGGGTCCTCCGCAAGCCGAAGCAGAGGATCACGACAGCTTCAGCACTTCAGCCCGTTGTCCGCACTTGCTTCATCCGATTGCTCCGGGCTGAGCCTGGGAGCGTCTTGAATTTTGCGTCGCCGAAGACGTACGTTGGACTAAATCGAATTTTGTCCAACATGAGCCGGCGATGGCGAAAGCAACGGTTGGGAAGGCGGGTCCGAAAGCGGCCAGGCGTAAAGCAAGCGGCGCCAAGGAAGAACGTGGCGAGGCCGCCACCGTTCTGGCGCGAAGCGCGAAAACGGGACGGTTGCAGATCGGCAAAGCGCGGTTCGAGGCCGTCATGAAGGCTGCCGAGCGATCGGGTTTGTTGGGAGAGAAGAGCGGCCGGATCGGCGGCAGGGTCAGTGCCGCGCTGGTCAAGCAAGCCAAGAAGCAGACGGGGATCGAGGCGGATACCGATCTCATCGAATTTGCATTGGCCAGCGTCGCCCTCGAGGACAAATTCGCTGAGGTCTTCAGGGAGTCGAGGGGCAAGGTGGATGCGGACCTGAAGCTCGGTTTCTGAGGTGGCGGGCTTCGACTTCGACGGCGCCCGCCGCTGGGCTCGTTTCGACCCTCAGAAGACGCTCGCCCGCCGCCCGGACAGCGAGCTGCCTTTCGTGGATGACGGCGCGCTCGGCGGACAAGCGCTTCTGCTCGACACCTGCGTCTACATCGACCAGATGCAGGCTCGGTCACCGGTGACCGTGGAGGATTTGATCGACGCTCGACACGTCAATCACTCGACCGTCGCGATCCAGGAACTGATGCACACGGTCGGAGCGCTCGATCCCGCCGACCCTCGCACGCCGTCCGTGATCAACGAGATTCGCCGACAGATCGAGGCGATGCCTGCGCATCGTGTTTTCGCCCCCGATCCTGATGTGCTCGGCAAGGCGGCACTACTTTCGGGCATGCTGTGTCGGCTGCAAGGCTATGGAGCCGACCACAAGCTCCGCGCGCTGCACGATTGCGCTCTATTTCTCCAGGCGCAGAAACTTGGCTTCATGGTGTTGACCGCGAACGTCCGCGAATTTGACATCCTGCTGCAGTTGCTGCCTGGCCGGGTGCTGTTCTACCGCAGGACATCGTGAGACTACGCGCGCGGGCTCGACTATCCCTGCACCACTGTGGTTGCCGATGTCCCCCGCGGTCCGAACATCGTTCACTGCCGACCCGCGCATGACGGATCAGAACGTGCGGCCGCTGATATAAAGGTGGCCATGTCCGCGTCCGACACCCGCAACGCCCGCCGCGCCGGCGCCTTCTTCGGACGCCGCAAGGGTCATGCGCTGCGCCCGCAGCAGGCGGCGCTGATGGAGACGTTGCTGCCGAGGCTCGCGCTCGATCTCGGCGCGCCGCCTCCGGCGAATCTCGCGCATCTGTTTCCGCAACCGCCCGATCTCGTCCGTCTCGAGATCGGCTTCGGCGGCGGCGAGCACATGATCGCGCAAGCCTTGCAGCATCCGCGCACCGGCTTCATCGGGATCGAGCCGTTCGTCAACGGCATGGCGAAGGCGCTGGCCGCCATCGCGGCGAAAAACCTCTCCAACATTCGTCTGCACCACGGCGACGCCGTCGATGTGATCGCCTGGCTGCCGGCGGGGTCGCTCGCGCGCGTCGACCTCATCTATCCGGATCCTTGGCCGAAACGGCGGCACTGGAAACGGCGCTTCGTGCAGGACCGCAGCGTTGCGGAGATCGCCCGCATCCTGCGCGCGGGCGGCGAATTCCGCTTCGTCACCGACATCCCGGATTACGCGGCCTGGACGCTCGCACGGCTGCTGCGGTCGCCCGCCTTCGCCTGGACCGCCGAGCGCGCCGACGATTGGCGGCGGCCATGGCCGGGCTTTGCCGGCACCCGCTACGAAGCCAAGGCCAAGCGCGAAGGCCGCCTGCCCTGCTATCTGATTTTCCGCAAGACAGGCACGACGGCGGACGCGCCATAAGGCCGTAGCCTCGGCGCTTCAGGGCGAGCCGCGGAACACGCCGTCCTTGAAGAAAACGCGGAACGGCGTCGTCCCCGAGGCGCCGCCGTCGAACGCGCGCCACTTGCCGTTCTGGCAGAGCGTGCCGCCTTGCGCCGCCACCGCCTCGAACTCGATGAAGTTGGGATAGACCTTGGGCTCGGCGCCGGGTTCGACCGCCATGAAGGTGGTCACGCATTTCCCCCCGGCGATGACCGGGTCGTATCCCTTGATGATGATGCCGCCGCCGCCGGTGCTGGGAAACGTGCTCCGCAGCACGGGCCAGCTCTCGTAGCTCTCCTGCGCCGAAACGCCGGGCGCCATAAGGGCCAGGCCGGCAAGGCAACAAGCGGCAAGAACGCGCATGGTGGGTCCTCCTCGCGCGCCGCACGACCGCGGCGCCTCAGGCAGGAAATACACCTGGAAACCCCGTTTGGATGCAACGGGCCAAGATAATTGCGAAGATAATCTTGGCGGCTGCGCCGGCTTCCGTGCTTTTTTGGCGGGCTGCGCCGGCCGCGGCGGCTACCTGTCGTCGGGCCTGCGCACCTGCCAGAACCGCATCACCCGCTGCGCGGTCGCCGACGACAGCCGCTCGAAATTGGAATAGGCGGTGTCGAGCCCTTGGCTCGAGGGTGCCCGGCCGGTCGACCTTGCCATGATGATGGCCTTCACGGTCGGCCATCCCCAGCCGGCCGACTTGCAAAGAATGAGAATCGGGTCGGGCCGGTCCCCGCGCATCAGCCGATCCACCACCTCGATCGGCACGGCGCACAGGCAAGCCAGCGCCGCGACCGTTTCCTCGTATTTCCCGGTCTTGGCGAACTCGACCAGCGCCGCCTCGTCGAGCTTGCCCTCCTGGCGCAGCGCCTCGATGGTGCGCTGGGCGCCCGAGTAGTCGCGCGCCGCCACCTTGGCGCCGACCTCGTCGGAGACCTTCGCCAGCACGCGTCGGATCTCCGCTTGCGTCTCGGGCCTGCGCCGCGGAGAACAGCCGCTGCTGAACCACCTCGGTCGCCTTGAGCAGGAGATCGCGAAACAGCCGCGGCGGAATGTCGGAACGCAGCCCGACCTTCTCGGCCAGCACGCCGTCGTTCTCGGCCTGGTCGACCAGCGTGGAGAAGCCGACCTCGGACAGCCGCGCCGCGCGATTTTCCGCAACGGTGTGCACGACCTCGCGGTCGCCGCGCCGGATCAACACGTCGGTCACCGGCTCGGCGATGCCGGCGCGGCCGGATATCGCAAGCAGATGCGCCTGGCTCTTGGTCCTGGCGATGTCGACCAGGTCGGCTTCGTCGAGCCGGCGCGACTGCTGCAGGACCGGCCCGGCGACCGCGATGTCGTCGTCCTTGGCGAGCCGGCGCACCACCTCGACCGGCGCATTGCCGACCGGGGCGAGGCGATTGGCGAGCTCGGCGCGCGCTTTCGACTCGATCTCGGCGATCAGGCGGCCGAACACGTCGTCGAACAACCGGACATGGTCTTCGTTGAACCGGCTCGCCCCGCTCAGGAAGAATGCCGTGATGCGCTTGAGCGCGTCGGCGCGCCGCTCCGGCGAGCCGGTCTGGATGACGTCCTCGAGCTCCGGGATCGGCGACGCGGAAGCGGCCATGACTCAAGTCCACGAATTCGACGGGTGGAATCGGAAAGGCTGCCGTCGGCACGCAAGCTAGATCGGGATTCTGAAAGAACGGTTAGTTAACGACACATGACGCGCGTCAATTTGCGGTCGCGTCGGCGGGCTGCCGGAGGACCGGCAATGCTCCGGGACACCGACGACGGCGCAGCAATCCGGCCGCTTCGCCCGCAGAGGCCCTCCAGAGGCCCTTGCGCCTATGGGCGAAATCGCTATATTTCCGGTTGTCCATATTGGACATCTCATAACGATCGGATCTGATCCGGTCGGCTTTTGAGAGTGGGTTCCCCCGGGACCCGCTCTTTTTTGTTACCGCGAACGGCCCTGACGGCCGATTGCATCTGGGAAGACTCATAAACTCAAGGTTGCCTCGCCAGAGAGCGAGCAGGATGACGCAAGCGATCGAAACCACTTCGGCGGGCGCCGAGCCCCGCCTCATCGTCGAGCAGGGTGCCGCGGCCCGCGTCGCCGCGATCGTCGAGCCCGTGCTCGACGGCATCGGCTATCGCCTGGTCCGGATCAAGATTTCGGGGCTCGAAGGCTGCACCGTCCAGATCATGGCGGAGCGCCCGGACGGCACCATGACGATCGAGGACTGCGAGACCGTCTCGCGGACGCTCTCGCCGGTGCTCGATGTCGCCGACCCGATCGAGCGCGCCTACCGGCTCGAAGTGTCCTCGCCCGGCATCGACCGCCCGCTGGTGCGGCGCTCGGATTTCGAGCGCTATGCGGGCAACCGGGTCCGGGTCGAGATGGCGGTCGCGATCGAGGGCCGGCGGCGCTTCCGCGGCGTGCTGCTCGGTGCGGACGGCGACGCCGCGCGTATTCGGCGCGACGATGCCGCGCCCGGCGAAGCCGCCGAGGTGCTGCTGCCGATCGACGAGATGGCGGAAGCCAAGCTCGTCCTCACCGACGCGCTGATCGCCGAGTCGCTCCGGCGCGGCAAGGCGCAACAAAAGCGCGAAGCGCGTCTCGACGATCGAAGCCGCGCAACGCGGGCGCGGCCCGATCAAGATGCATACCGAATGGCCGGCGAGTGCCGCCCATAACGAAGGAGAGTGACCGATGGCCGTCAGCGCCAACCGGCTCGAGCTGCTGCAGATCGCCGACGCGGTCGCCCGCGAGAAGGCGATCGACCGCGGCATCGTGATCGCCGCGATGGAAGACGCGATCCAGAAGGCGGCGCGCTCGCGCTACGGCAGCGAGACCGAGGTCCGCGCCGAGATCAATCCGAAGACCGGCGAGATGCGGCTGTCGCGCCTGCTGCTGGTGGTCGATCAGATCGAGAACGATTCGACGCAGATCGCGGTCGAGGACGCCAAGAAGCGCAACCCCGCCGCCCAGGTCGGCGACTACATCGCGGAGGCGCTGCCGCCGCTCGAATACGGCCGCATCGCCGCGCAGTCGGCCAAGCAGGTGATCGTGCAGAAGGTGCGCGAGGCCGAGCGCGACCGCCAGTACCAGGAATACAAGGACCGCATCGGCGATATCGTCAACGGCATCGTCAAGCGGGTGGAATACGGCAACGTCGTCGTCGACCTCGGCCGCGGCGAGGCGATCGTGCGCCGCGACGAGATGTTGCCGCGCGAGACCTTCCGCAACGGCGACCGCATCCGCGCCTTCATCTACGACGTGCGCCGCGAGCCGCGCGGGCCGCAGATATTTCTGTCGCGCACGCATCCGCAATTCATGGCCAAGCTGTTCGCCCAGGAGGTGCCGGAAATCTACGACGGCATCGTCGAGGTCAAGGCGGTGGCGCGCGATCCGGGCTCGCGCGCCAAGATCGCGGTGATCTCGCGCGATTCGTCGGTCGATCCGGTCGGCGCCTGCGTCGGCATGCGCGGCTCGCGCGTGCAGGCCGTCGTCAACGAGCTGCAGGGCGAGAAGATCGACATCATCCCGTGGACGCCGGACCCGGCCAACTTCGTCGTCAACGCGCTGGCGCCCGCCGAGGTCGCCAAGGTCGTGCTCGACGAGGATCGCCAGCGCATGGAGGTCGTGGTGCCCGATCAGCAGCTCTCGCTCGCGATCGGCCGGCGCGGCCAGAACGTGCGGCTCGCCTCCCAGCTCACCGGCTGGGACATCGACATCGTCACCGAGCAGGAGGAGTCGGAGCACCGGCAGGCGGAGTTCGAGAAGCGCACCAAGCTGTTCATCGAGGCGCTCAACGTCGACGAGGTGGTCGGCCAGTTGCTCGCCTCGGAAGGCTTCAATTCGGTCGAGGAGCTCGCCATGGTCGACGAGAAGGAGATCGCCGGCATCGAGGGCTTCGACGAGGACACCGCCCGCGAGCTGCAGGCGCGCGCACGCGAATATCTCGCCCAGCAGGAGGCCGAGCTCGACGCCAAGCGCCAGGAGCTCGGCGTCGAGGACGCGCTCAAGGAGGTTCCCGGCGTCACCACCGCGATGCTGGTGAAGCTCGGCGAGAACGACATCAAGACGGTCGAGGATCTGGCCGGCTGCGCCACCGACGATCTGTTCGGCTGGAGCGAGCGCAAGGACGGCGAGCCGACGCGCCATCCCGGCATTCTCGACGGGTTCGAGCTGTCGCGCGACGAGACCGAGGCGCTGATCATGCAGGCGCGCGTCAAGGCCGGCTGGATCAAGGAGGAGGACCTGCTGCCGCCGCCGGCCGAGGAAGCACCGGCCGAGACCACCGCGGCACCGGCGTAAGGATGGAGCCGACACGCCGCATGCTGGCACGACCGCACGACGACGCACTCGACGCCGGGCCGCGCAGAACGCCGCCCGGAACCGAGCGCTTTTGCGCGGCCAGCGGGACGGTAAAGCCGGTCGCCGAGATGATCCGCTTCGTCGTCGGCCCGGACGGCGCGGCGGTGCCGGACCTCAAGCGCCGGCTGCCCGGCCGCGGCATCTGGATCACGGCGACGCGGCAGGCGCTCGAGACCGCGGTCGCGCGCAAGGCCTTCGCCCGGAGCTTCAAGCGCGACGTTCGCGCCGCCGCCGATCTCGTCGACATGACCGAGCCGCTTGATCGAGCGAGCCGCGCTCGACGCGCTCGCCATGGCCCACAAGGCCCGCCAGGTCGCGATCGGCTTCGCCAAGACCGAGGCCGCGCTGGCGCGCGCGACCGGTCGCTGGCGGTGCTGCATGCCGCCGACGCCGCCCCCGACGGGGTGAGGAAGCTCAACGCCGCGCTGCAGCAGCGCGAGGATGCGGCGAAAATCGCCGTGATCGGCGCCTTTACCTCAGCGCAATTGGATTTGGCTTTGGGGCGGTCAAATGTGATACATGCAGCCCTGCTTGCCGGCCCCGAAAGCGAGACGTTTCTGGCGCGCGCTGCCCGCCTCGATCGCTTTCGGGAGCCGATTTCGGGTTTACCGGTATCGGCAAGGACTAAATGCGCAGGTCGGCGATAGCCGACTTGTGTTGAACAGCGCTGAAACGCTCGAAAATCGGGATCGGAATGGCTGAAACGACGGAAAAGACTGGCGAAAAGAAGCTGAGCGTAAGCTCCGGCAAGACGCTGACGCTGAAGGGGCGCGGCGTCGAGCAGGGCGTCGTGCGCCAGAGTTTCAGCCACGGCCGCACCAAGGCGGTGGTGGTCGAGAAGGTGAAGAGCCGCACCCTCGGGCAAGGCCGCATGCGCCCGTGGCCCCGTCCGCACCGGCGGGCAAGCGTCCCGCCGCCGGCAAGGCCGCGACCGCGGCCCCGGCGGCCGCGACCGCGCCGACCCCGGCGGCGCCCGGCCACCAAGCCGTCCGGGCGTCGTGCTGCGCACCCTCACCGAGGAAGAGCGCAGCGCCCGCGCGCGCGCGCTCGGCGACGCCCGCTTGCGCGAAGCCGAAGAGCGCAAGATCGCCGAAGAGGAAGCGCAGATTCGCGAGGCGCGCGACAAGATCGAGCGGGTCGAGCGCGAGGCCGCGGAAGCGCGCAAGGCCGATGAAGAGAAGCGCCGCAAGCACGAGCAGGAGACCAAGGCCAAGGCCGAGCAGGAGGCGAAAAAGCGCTTCGGCGAGGAGGAGGCCAAGACCAGGCTGACCGGACCGATGGCGGCCCGGGCGGCCGCCAAGGAGGCCGAGGAGGAAGAGGCCCCGCGCCCCCGCCGCGGCGCCGGCGGTGCCGCGCGTCCGGCGCCGGCACCGAAGCCGGCACGCCCCGGCGCCGAGAAGCGCCGCCCCCGCCTCACCCTGGTGACCGCGCTCAGCGCCGACGAGGAGCGCGAGCGCTCGGTCGCGTCGTTCCGCCGCCGCGTGCAGCGGCTCAAGGGCCACGCCGCCGACGAGCCCAAGGAAAAGATCGTCCGCGAGGTCATCATTCCGGAAACCATCACCATCCAGGAGCTCGCCAACCGCATGGCCGAGCGCGGCGTGGACGTGATCAAGCTGCTGATGAAGCAGGGCCAGATGGCGAAGATCACCGACACGATCGACGCCGACACCGCCCAGCTGCTGGCCGAGGAATTGGGCCACACGGTGCGGCGCGTGGCCGAATCCGACGTCGAGGAAGGACTGTTCGACGCCGCCGACGATCCGGCCACGCTGGTGTCGCGTCCGGCGGTGGTGACCATCATGGGCCACGTCGACCACGGCAAGACCTCGCTGCTCGACGCGATCCGCTCGACCAACGTGGTCGGCGGCGAGGCCGGCGGCATCACCCAGCATATCGGCGCCTATCAGGTGACCGCGCCGTCCGGCAACAAGATCACCTTCATCGACACGCCCGGCCATGCCGCGTTCACGGCGATGCGCGCGCGCGGCGCCAAGGTGACCGACGTCGTGGTGCTGGTGGTGGCGGCCGACGACGGCGTCATGCCGCAGACGGTCGAGGCCATCCACCACGCCAAGGCCGCCAAGGTGCCGATCATCGTCGCCATCAACAAGATCGACAAGCCCGACGCCAAGCCGGAGCGGGTGCGCACCGAGCTGCTGCAGCACGAGATCCAGGTCGAGTCGCTGGGCGGCGACGTGCTCGACGTCGAGGTGTCGGCGACCAAGAAGCTCAATCTCGAGAAGCTGCTCGAGACCATCGGGCTGCAGGCCGAAATCCTCGATCTCAAGGCCAATCCGAACCGGCCGGCCGAAGGCACCGTGATCGAGGCCAAGCTCGACCGCGGCCGCGGCCCGGTGGCGACCGTGCTGGTGCAGCGCGGCACGCTGCGCCCCGGCGACATCGTGGTCGCCGGCGCCGAATCGGGCCGCGTGCGCGCGCTCATCTCCGACACCGGCGAGCCGGTCGACAGCGCCGGCCCCTCGACGCCGGTCGAGGTGCTCGGCTTCAACGGCACGCCCGAGGCCAGCGACCGTCTCGCGGTGGTCGACAACGAGAGCCGCGCGCGCGAGGTCACCGACTACCGCGTCCGGCAGAAGCGCGACAAGGTCGCGGCGCGCGCCACCGGCATGCGCGGCTCGCTCGAGCAGATGATGAGCCAGCTCAAGACCGCCGGCCGCAAGGACTTCGCGCTGATCATCAAGGCCGACGTGCAAGGCTCGCTCGAGGCGATCATCGGCGCGATCGAGAAGCTCGGCACCTCGGAGGTCGGCGCCCGCGTCATCCATGCCGGCGTCGGCGGCATCACCGAATCCGACGTGACGCTGGCCGAGGCGTCCGGCGTGCCGATCATCGGCTTCAACGTGCGCGCCCACAAGGAAGCGCGCGAGGCGGCCGAGCGCGACGGCATCGAGATCCGCTACTACAACATCATCTACGACCTGGTCGACGACGTGAAGAAGGCGATGTCGGGCCTGCTGGCGCCGACGCTGCGCGAGACCATGCTGGGCAACGCGCAGATCCTCGAAATCTTCAAGGTCTCCAAGGTCGGCAAGATCGCCGGCTGCCGCGTCACCGACGGCAAGGTCGAGCGCGGCGCCAATGTGCGCCTCATCCGCGACAACGTGGTGATCCACGAGGGCAAGCTCTCGCAGCTCAAGCGCTTCAAGGACGACGCGCGCGAGGTGGTCGCCGGCCAGGAATGCGGCATGGCGTTCGAGAACTACCAGGACATGAAGGTCGGCGACGTCATCGAGTGCTACCGGGTGGAGACGGTGCAGCGCTCGCTGTGAGCTCGAGACTCAGGCCCGCGCGAACCACACTCGCCGGTCATTGCCGGGCTTGACCCGGCAATCCACCCTCTTCGCGAAGAGATGGATGCCCGGTCAAGCCCGGGCATGACGAAAAATCCAGGACGACCATGCCTCGCCAACATCGCCGCGACTCCGGCGCGACCCACATGCCATCCCAGCGCCAGCTGCGCGTCGGCGAGCTCGTCCGCCATGCGCTCGCCGACATGCTCACGCGCGGCGAGGTGCATGATCCGGTGCTCGAGGGCCACATGATCACCGTCCCGGAGGTGCGCATGTCGGCGGACCTGCGGCTTGCGACCATCTACGTGATGCCGCTCGGCGGACGCGACGCCGAGAAAGTCGTCGCCGCGCTCGAGCGCAACAAGCGGTTCCTGCGCGGCGAGATCGCGCACCACGTTAACCTGAAATTCGCACCTGAGATCAGGTTTCAGCTCGACGAGCGATTCGAAGAAGCGGAACGAATCGAGAAGCTATTGCGAACGCCTGCGGTCCACCGCGATCTCGACCACGACGATCCGGACAACAACAAGACGGACGACGAAGCTTGAGCGAGACCGGCACCGAGCATCTGCACGACCACAAGCAGCGCAAGCGCGAGAAGCGCGACGTGCACGGCTGGCTGGTGCTCGACAAGCCGGTCGGCATGACCTCGACGCACGCGGTGAGCGTGGTCAAGCGCGCTGTACCAGGCCAAGCGCGCCGGCCACGCCGGCACGCTCGATCCGCTCGCCTCCGGCTGCCTGCCGATCGCGCTCGGCGAGGCGACCAAGACCGTGCCGTTCGTGATGGACGGCCGCAAGACCTATCGCTTCACGGTGCGCTGGGGCGAGGAGCGCGACACCGACGACGCCGAAGGCCGCGTCGTGGAGACGAGCCCGGCGCGGCCGACCGCGGCCGACATCCGCGCGCTGCTCCCGCGTTTCACCGGCACCATCGCGCAGGTGCCGCCGCGCTTCTCCGCCGTGAAGATCGACGGCGAGCGCGCCTACGACCTCGCGCGCGAAGGCGAGGTGGTCGAGCTCGCAGGCACGCCCGGTCGACATCCATCGGCTCGAGCTGGTCGAGACGCCCGACGCCGGACCATGCGGTGCTCGCCGCCGAATGCGGCAAGGGCACCTATGTGCGCGCGCTGGCGCGCGACATGGGCCGCGTGCTCGGCTGTTTCGGTCACGTGGCGGCGCTGCGGCGCACCGCGGTCGGACCGTTCACCGAGGACATCGCGGTCAGGCTCGACCGCGCTGCAGGCGGCGGGGCAAGTCCCGAGTCGCCGGCGCAGAGAGCGCGGCCGGCGCGCCGCTGCTGCCGGTCGCGGCCGGGCGTGGCGGCCCTGCCGGCGCTGGCGGTGAGCCGGGCCGACGCCGCGCCGGCTCGCCCGCGGCCAGGCGGTGCTGCTGCGCGGCCGCGATGCCCCCTTGATGCCGGGCTGGGTCGCGGTCTCGACGCATGGCGCACTGATCGCGCTCGCCGAGGTCGAGCAGGGCGAGCTGCGTCCGCGGCGCATCTTCCAATTCGGCCAGCGGCGCTGAGCCCGGAGCGCATCCCGAATCGGGACGCGCTCGGGATTCCTTCGAGTGGCGCATGTCCTTTTCGGAAAACCGGTTCCCGCTTTTCCGGGACATGCGCTTAAGGCGAAAATTCCGCTGGCCTCGGGCCGGCTTTTGCTATATTGCCCCGATCGCGCGGGCTGTTGCCCGCGCGCAACAGTTGTGGCGACCGCGCTGGACGACATCCCGGCCCGGCCGCCGCCCGTTGAAACCGACAAGAAAAGGAAAATCCGATGTCGATTACGCCCGCTCGCAAAGCGGAAGTCATCAAGACCTATGCGACCAAGTCCGGCGACACCGGTTCGCCGGAGGTGCAGATGGCTATCCTTTCGGAGCGCATCACCAATCTCACCGAGCACTTCAAGAGCCACGTCAAGGACAATCATTCCCGGCGTGGATTGCTCAAGCTCGTGTCCCAGCGTCGCCAGCTCCTCGATTATCTCGCTCGTACCGACGAGGCGAGTTACAAGTCGTTGATCGAGCGGCTGGGCATTCGCCGCTGAGAGCTTTTTGCGCGCGGCGTGGTTCGCGCGTTTCCGGGCGGATGCAGAATTTCATCCGCTTTTTCATCCGGCAGCAAGGCCGCTGCCGATTGTCAGAGACGGGCCGATCATCGCCCCGTCCGTTCAATGGAAGGCCCGAAGGCCATGGCAGGATCGCTGGATGCTGATGCGGAGCGCAGCTTGGCGCGCGTCAGCCTCTCGCCGTCTTGCTCATGGCTTTCGCCCCTTCGCGAAAACCGTGAGAGACAATCGCAATGTTCGATATCCATCGTGTTGAGCTCGACTGGGGAGGGCGCAAGCTCGTCCTAGAGACCGGCAAGATCGCCCGCCAGGCCGACGGCGCCGTCGTCGCCACCTATGGCGAGTCGAAGGTGCTGGCGACCGTGGTCGCCGACCAAGGAGCCGCGGGAGGGCATCGACTTCCTGCCGCTCACCGTCGACTACCAGGAGAAGTTCTACGCCGCGGGCCGCATTCCCGGCGGCTATTTCAAGCGCGAAGGCCGCCCGACCGAGAAAGAGACGCTGGTCTCGCGGCTGATCGACCGCCCGATCCGGCCGCTGTTCGCCGAGGGCTGGCGCAACGAGACCCAGGTGATCGTGACGACCTTGTCGCACGATCTGGAGAACGATCCCGACATCCTGGCGATGGTCGCGGCCTCGGCCGCGCTGACGCTTTCGGGCGCTCCGTTCATGGGCCCGATCGGCGCCGCGCGCGTCGGCTTCATCAACAACGAATACGTGCTCAACCCGCAGCTCGACGAGATGCCGGAGAGCCAGCTCGACCTCGTCGTCGCCGGCACGCAGGACGCCGTGCTGATGGTCGAATCGGAAGCCAAGGAGCTGACCGAGGACGTGATGCTCGGCGCCGTGATGTTCGGCCACCGGCATTTCCAGCCGGTGATCGAAGCCATCATCCAGCTCGCCGAGAAGGCCGCGAAGGAGCCGCGCGAGCTCGCCGCTGCCGACAACGCAGCGCTCGAAAAGGAAATGCTCGGCCTGGTCGAGGCCGACCTGCGCGCCGCCTACGCGATCCCCGACAAGATGCAGCGCCACAAGGCGGTCGATGCCGCCAAGGCGAAGGTGATGGCGCATTTCTGCCCGGAGGGCGTGGAGAACCCGCCGCATCCGAAGCAGCAGGTCGCCGGCGTCTTCAAGGAGCTCGAAGCCAAGATCGTGCGCTGGAACATCCTCGACACCAGCAAGCGCATCGACGGCCGCGACTTGAAGACGGTGCGCCCGATCGTGGCCGAGGTCGGCGTGCTGCCGCGCGCCCACGGCTCGGCGCTGTTCACCCGCGGCGAGACCCAGGCGCTGGTGGTGGCGACGCTCGGCACCGGCGAGGACGAGCAGTGGATCGACGCCCTGCACGGGACCTACAAGGAAACCTTCCTGCTGCACTACAACTTCCCGCCATTCTCGGTCGGCGAGACCGGCCGCATGGGCGGGCCGCGCCGCCGCGAGATCGGCCACGGCAAGCTCGCCTGGCGCGCCATCCATCCGATGCTGCCGCTGAACCACGAGTTCCCCTACACGCATCCGCGTGGTGTCGGAGATCACCGAGTCGAACGGCTCGTCCTCGATGGCGACCGTCTGCGGCACCTCGCTGGCGCTGATGGACGCGGGCGTGCCGCTCAAGCGGCCGACCGCCGGCATCGCCATGGGCCTCATCCTCGAGGGCGAGCGCTATGCGGTGCTCTCCGACATCCTCGGCGACGAGGACCATCTCGGCGACATGGACTTCAAGGTGGCCGGCACCGAGCGCGGCGTCACCTCGCTGCAGATGGACATCAAGATCGCCGGCATCACCGAGGAGATCATGCGGGTCGCGCTCGAGCAGGCGAAGGACGGCCGCCTGCACATCCTCGGCGAGATGGCGAAGGCGCTGACCTCGGCGCGCGCCGAGCTCGGCGAGCACGCGCCGCGCATCGAGGTGTTCTCGATCCCGACCGACAAGATCCGCGAGGTGATCGGCTCCGGCGGCAAGGTGATCCGCGAGATCGTGGAGAAGACCGGCGCCAAGATCGACATCTCCGACGACGGCACCGTCAAGGTCGCCTCCGCCAACGGCGACGCCATGAAGGCGGCGATCAACTGGATCAAGTCGATCGCGTCCGAGCCCGAGGTCGGCCACATCTACGAGGGCACGGTGGTCAAGGTGATGGACTTCGGCGCCTTCGTGAACTTCTTCGGCGCCAAGGACGGCCTCGTGCACATCAGCCAGCTGGCGCAGCGCCGCGTGCAGAAGACCAGCGACGTGGTCAAGGAAGGCGACAAGGTGAAGGTCAAGCTGCTCGGCTTCGACGAGCGCGGCAAGGTGCGCCTCTCGATGAAGGTCGTCGACCAGGCGACCGGCGAGGACCTCGAGGCCAAGCAGAAGGCCGAGGGCGAGCAGCAGCGCCAGGACGCGGCGGTCGGCGGGGAGTAGCCGCGTCGCGCCCGCGTTCGCCGAACGCACCTCGAAGAGGCGGCCCTCGGGCCGCCTCTTTCGTTTTGCCCGGCCCGGTGATCGCTGCCCGCGCCGGACTGCGGCGATCACACTCAGCTCGGCCCCTGCCAGCGCCAGACCAGCCAGATGGCAGCGACCAGCGCGAGCGCAAGGAGCCCGGTCGCGAGCTTGAGCCATTGCAGGCGCCTGATCGCGGGCAGCACGCGGTCGTCCGCAGCGAGGCGATCGAGCCGCTTTTCCTCGTGATACAAGGGGTCGCGCATCACGTGCTCCGCGGCGCGGCGAGCGGCGCTCGCGCGATGCTCGGCGCCATCATCGCGGCGATGCTAAGCGGAACGAGCCAGCAGGCCCAGGCCGCGACCGCGTAGGCCGCGTCGAAGGGCAGGCCGGCGAGATTGACCGCGAACATGACCAGGCGCAGCCAGATGGCGCCGGAGGCGACCGCCGCCATCGCGATCATGAAGCGCGCGTGACGCGCGACCTCGCCGCGCCGGATCGCGGTCACGGCCACCACCAGCAGCGCGAGCCAGACCACGCCTTGCGCGAACAAGCCGGCGCGCACCGGCGCCGCGGCCTCGCTCGCCAGCGCGACCGGCAGCGCCGTGAGGGCGCCGACGATCACGGCGGCGGCGGCCATGCGTCCTGCCGCCCGATGGACGCCACGCCATGGTCGTGCGAATGCCGCGATCGGGATGAGAATCAGCGCCAGGCCGGACGCCGATCATGTGCAGCGGGAACACCCAAGGGAGCCGCTGCAGGACGAGAAACAGCTCGTAGGGCAGCGGCCGCAATCCCGAGCCCGAGCGCGATGGCGACCAGCGCCACGGGCAACACCAGGAGGCACAACAGTGAGTGCGAGAACGATCGCCGCCACGGACGGCATTCGTCGGTGGCCGTTGACGATACAGGCAGGTCGGTCATGCGCGCGGGCCCGTTCGCCGCCACGATGGTCGCGGCGTTTTGTGTCGCCGGCATGGCGCTGGCCGACGACCATGGAGCCGACCGAGATCGCCGGCCGCTGAGTCTCCGACGAGGACGCTGGGTCGCCCAGACAGCGCAACCTGGTGCTCGACATTTCGCGTTGCGGCAGCGGCATGGTGCGGAGTCGAGGTGACGAGACGGCCGAACCTGCGGCGGCGACCGCGTTGCGGCTCGAGCATGGCGCCGGCGGCGCGGAGACGCGCGACGCCGAGTTCATCGGCCGCCTCGAGCTCGCGGCCGGCGCGCGAGCCCTACGCGGTCGAGCGTGACGATCTTCGAGCGCCGCGACGCCGTGGTTCCGATCAAGCTGATCATCTCGGGCAACAGCGGCGACGAGTTCGAGCCCTGGCGGCGCACCTTCCCGTTCCGCGAGCTGCTGGCGCGCTCCGGCGACGCCGTCTGCCCGCCGGTGCCGAAGGTGTCGTGAGCAAGGTCGGCAGAGCATTCTCCGGAAAAGTAGCGCGCCATGATCCGCCCTGCCGGCTATTGCGCGGCGTCCTTGGCGATGGCGCGCTCGTTGGCGGCGGTCTCGTCCTTGAGGACGGACGGATTCGGCATGGCGATGACGTTGTAGCCCGAATCGACGAAATGAATGTCGCCGGTGACGCCGGTCGAAAGATCGGAGAGCAGATAGAGCGCGGCGCCGCCGATCTCGTCGAGCGTCACGCCGCGCCGCAGCGGCGAATGGCGCTGCTGGAACGCGAACATCTGCCGCGCTTCCGCGATGCCGGCGCCGGCCAGCGTCCGGATCGGACCGGCCGAGATGGCGTTGACGCGGATGGCGGCACCGCCGAAATCGACCGCCAGATAGCGCACCGACGCCTCGAGCGCGGCCTTGGCGACGCCCATCACGTTGTAGTTCGGCATCGCGCGCAGGCCGCCGTTGTAGGTCAGCGTGACCATCGCGCCGCCCGCCGGCATCAGGGCGGCGGCGCGCTTGGCGACCTCCGTGAACGAGAAGCAGGAGATCAGCATGGTGCGCACGAAGTTCGCGCGCGTCGTGTCGGCATAGCGGCCCTTGAGCTCGTTCTTGTCGGAAAACGCGATGGCGTGGACCAGGAAATCGAGCGAGCCCCATTGCTCGGCGATGGTGGCGAATGCGGCGTCGACCGACGCCACCTGCTCGACGTCGCAGGGCAGCATCAAGCGAGGCGCCGACCGACTGGGCGAGCGGCTTGACGCGCCGTCCCAGCGCGTCGCCCTGATAGGTGAAGGCGAGCGTCGCGCCATGGGCGGCGAGCGTCCTGGCGATGCCCCAGGCGATCGAGTGGTCGTTGGCGACCCCCATGATCAGCCCGCGCTTGCCGTGCATCAGCTGCGTCATGCCACCCGAACTTACCACGCTACCGCCCCCCGTTCCCGCGCTCGCGGGAATTAACCTTGACGCTCGCATTGTCTGAGCATGATCTTTTCCGAAAATCGGCGTCCACTTTCGGGATCATGCTCTACGCATCGAGACGCTTGAACACCACCGACGCGTTGGTGCCGCCGAACCCGAACGAGTTCGACAGCACGCAGGCCAGCTTTCACGTCGTCGCGTCGCTCGCGCACGATCGGCATGTCGGCGAAGGCCGGATCGAGCGTCTCGATATTGGCGCTCTCGCACAGGAAGCCGTTGTTCATCATCAGCATCGAGTAGATCGCCTCCTGCGCGCCGGCGGCGCCCAGCGAATGGCCGGTGAGCGACTTGGTCGCCGAGATCGGCGGGCACTTGTCGCCGAACACTTCGCGGATCGCCTCGATCTCCTTGAGGTCGCCGATCGGCGTCGAGGTGGCGTGCGGGTTGATGTAGTCGACCGGCGCCCCGACGTCCTTGAGCGCCATCTTCATGCAGCGCACCGCGCCCTCGCCCGAGGGCGCCACCATGTCGAAGCCGTCCGAGGTGGCGCCGTAGCCGGCGACCTCGGCGTAGATGCGCGCGCCGCGCGCCTTGGCGTGCTCGAGCTCCTCCAGCACCAGCACGCCGGCGCCGCCGGCGATCACGAAGCCGTCGCGGTCGACGTCATAGGCGCGCGAGGCCTTGTCCGGGGTCTGGTTGAAGCCCGACGACATCGCCCCCATGGCGTCGAACAGCACCGAGAGCGTCCAGTCCAGCTCCTCGCTGCCGCCGGCGAAGATGATGTCCTGCTTGCCCAGCTGGATCACTTCCATCGCATTGCCGATGCAATGGTTGGAGGTGGCGCAGGCCGACGAGATCGAATAGTTGACGCCCTTGATCTTGAACCAGGTGGCGAGCGTGGCGGAGGCGGTCGAGGACATCGCCTTCGGCACCGCGAACGGCCCGACCCGCTTCGGACCCTTGGCGCGGGCGGTATCGGCGGCTTCCACGATGGCGCGGGTCGAGGGCCCGCCCGAGCCCATGATGATGCCGGTCATCTCGTGGGAGATTTCGCCTTCCTCGAGGCCGGCGTCGCGGATCGCCTGCTCCATGGCGACATGGTTCCAGGCGGCGCCGCCGCCGAGGAAGCGCATGGCGCGGCGATCGACCGCTTCGCTCGGATCGAGCGTCGGCGCGCCGTGCACCTGGCAACGGAAGCCGAGCTCGGCGTACTTGTCGGCGCGCACGATGCCGGACTTGGCTTCGCGCAGGCTCGCCAGCACTTCCTGGGTGTTGTTTCCGATCGATGAGACGATGCCCATCCCGGTGACGACGACGCGCCTCATCGCAGCCTCTTCCGCATCTGAAACCCGCGCGTGGCGTCCACGCGGTCCGCCGTCATCCGCCGCTCGGCTCCATCACCGCTTCCTGGCGGAACAGCCCGACCTTGAGGTCCATCGCCCGGTAGATGATCGAGCCGTCCGCCGAGAGCCATCCGTCGGCGATGCCGAGCACGAGCTTGGAGCGCATCACGCGCTTGATGTCGATGCCGTAGATGACCTGCCGGACGGTCGGGCCGACCTGGCCCGAGAACTTGAGCTCGCCGAGGCCGAGCGCGCGCCCCTTGCCGGGCGAACCGAGCCAGCCGAGGAAGAAGCCGAGCAGCTGCCACAGCGCGTCGAGGCCGAGGCAGCCGGGCATGACCGGATCGCCCTTGAAGTGGCAGGGGAAAAACCACAGGTCAGGCTTGAGGTCGAGGACCGCGCGAACCAGCCCCTTGCCATATTCGCCGCCGGCCTCGGCGATTTCCGAGATGCGGTCGAACATCAGCATCGGCGGCAGGGGCAGCTGGGCGTTGCCGGTGCCGAACAGCTCGCCGCGGCCACAGGCCAGGAGGTCTTCGTAGTCAAAGCTCGTGCGCCGCTGCAGCATGCGTATCGTGTCCTTGGCCGCTGGTTCCGGGTTCCCCAAAACGGGGCAGTGTTAACATAGGCGATTGCAGGCGACAAAGTAAGCTATCCGCCCGGAACCCGGTAGATTAGAATACGACCAAGCTTATTGCGAAGGAGTTGCATCTGGTTAGGCCCATATGTTACAAATGCAACGATCGTTGGGAAGTACCGTAGACACACGCAGAAGTATCGCAGACACACGCAGATGACGCCGTCGCGCACCATCGTTTTCACCAACGCGGCCGAGGGGCCCGAGCGGCTCAGCTCGGAGCAGCGGGGCGCGCTCACCGGCTGTCCGTGGCATGACGTCAAGGCCATGCTGCGCGAGGTCGGGCTGCGGCCGACGCGGCAGCGCATGGCGCTCGGCTGGATTCTGTTCGCCAAAGGTGACAGGCACATCACGGCCGAGATGCTCTACGAGGAGGCGACCAAGGCCAAGGTGCCGGTGTCGCTGGCGACCGTCTACAACACGCTGCATCAGTTCACCGACGTCGGGCTGCTGCGGCAGGTCGCGGTCGACGGCTCGAAGACCTATTTCGACACCAACGTGTCGCAGCACCATCATTTCTTCGTCGAGGGTGAGAACGACCTGCTCGACATTCCCCACGCCGACGTGGTCGTCGGCAAGACCCCGATCCCGCCCGAGGGCTACGAGGTCGCGCGCATCGACGTGGTGGTCCGGCTGCGCAAGAAGCGCCGCTGACGGTTCGCATTCAGACGCACGCTCGATCGGTCGAGCCCGGAGCCTGTTCCGGGCATCTTTGTTTTTGACCAACGGTCTTTCGGGTGCTTGCGCCCTTCACGCGGCTGTCATCAACTGAGCCGCAAGGTCGGCACGACCACCGCTCCGGAGAAACGCCATGACATCGATGCTCGGCTCGCGCCGCCTCTGGCTCGCTCTCGGGTTCTCGCTCGCCGTCACGCCGGCGCTGGCGCAGGGGCTCGAGGACAAGCTCATCATCGTCACGTCGTTCTCGAAGGACCTCACCGCCCCCTACGCGCAGGCGTTCGAGAAGAGATATCCCGGCACCAAGGTCGAGGTGCAGAACCGCAACACCGCGGCCGCCGTCACCTTCATCCGCGAGACCAGGTCGAGCCCGCCCGACCTCATGTGGGCGTCGGCGCCGGACGCCTTCGAGGTGCTCAAGAAGGACGCGCTGCTGCAGAAGTACAAGCCGAAGGCGCAGGGCGTCGCCGACAAGGTCGGCTCCTATCCCATCAATGACCGCGACGGCTTCTACGTCGGCTTCGCGGCCTCGGGTTACGGCATCATGTACAACACGCGCTATTTGCGCGCCAACAGCCTGGCCGGCGCCGAAGGAATGGGACGACCTCAAGAAGCCGATCTATTTCGGCCATGTCGGCATATCGGCGCCCTCGCGTTCCGGCACCACCCATCTGACGGTCGAGACCATCCTGCAGGGCGAAGGCTGGGAGAAGGGCTGGGCGACGCTGCTCGAGATCGGCGGCAATCTGGCGCAGGTTTCGGACCGCTCGTTCGGCGTGCCCGACGCGGTCAACAGCGGCCAGTACGGCATCGGCATCGTGATCGATTTCTTCGGGCTCTCCGCCAAGGCGTCGGGCTTTCCGGTCGAGTTCGTCTACCCGACGGTGACCACCATCGTGCCCGCCAATGTCGGCATCATCGCCAATGCCAGGAACCAGAAGGCGGCGGAAGCCTTCGTCGAGTTCCTGCTGTCGGAGGAAGGCCAGCAGATCCTGCTCGATCCCAAGATCCAGCGCCTGCCGGTGCGGCTCGCCACCTACGACAAGGCGCCCGCGGGCTATCCGAACCCGTTCAAGGACACCAAGCTGGGCGCCAAGGTCAGCTTCAATCCGGAGCTGTCGGAAGGGCGCTACGAATTGCTCAACTCGCTCTACGACCGCGTGGTGACGTTCCGCCTCAAGGAGCTCAACGCCGCCTGGAAGGCGATCCACGACGCCGAGGGCAAGCTCGGCGCGCGCGCCGGCGCCGAGGCCAAGCGGCTCATCGCCGAGGCGCGCAAGCTCGCGGGCAGCGTGCCGGTCAGCGAGCAGGAGGCGAGCGACAAGGCGATCGCCGGGTCCTTCCAGGAGGTCAAGCCGGGCGCGAAGCCCGCCGGGCGGCAGGCCGAGTTCGAGAGCCGGTGGGATGCCGCCGCGGTGAAGAACTACGCCGAGGCGAAGGCCCTCGCCGAAAAAGCGCTGACGGCGAAGTAACCTGCCGCAAAGGGGCTTTCCGAACCGGGCGCGCGCGCTATCATTGCGCCCGGTGGCTTCCCTGTCGACGATAAGCGCGCCGGTTTCCCCCTCGCTCGCGGCCCGACACGGCGCGAGCCCGGCTCAGATCGTCGCGCTCGCCGCCATTGCGGTGTTCCTGCTGGCCTTCCTGGTCGTTCCGCTGCTGCGCGTGATCGTCGTCGCCTTCACCGGGCCCGACGGCGGGCCGAGCCTCGTGCACTTCGGCGACTTCTTCGCCACCGGCCTGCTGCGCGAGGCCTTCTGGAACTCGATCTACGTGGCGGCGATGACGGTCGTGCTGGCGAGCCTGATCGCGGTGCCGCTCGCGACCATCCTCGCCCGCTTCCGCTTCCGTGGCGCCGCGCTCATCCACACGCTCGGCGTGGTGCCGCTGGTGATGCCGCCGTTCGTCGGCGCGGTGGCGATGCAGCTCCTCTACGGGCGCAACGGCGCCATCAACCTGATGCTGCTCGATTGCTGCGGCTTCCGCATCCCGTTCATGGAGGGGCTCAACGGCGTCATCTTCGTCGAGGCGCTGCATTATTTTCCGTTCATCCTGCTCAATCTCTCGGCCTCGCTCGCCAATATCGATTCGGCCATGGAGGAATCGGCGCAGAACCTCGGGGCCCACGGCCTCACGCTGTTCGCGCGCATCGTGTTCCCGCTGGCGCTGCCGGGCTATGTGGCGGGCGCCGCCCTGGTGTTCGTCAAGGTATTCGACGATCTGGCGACGCCGCTCCTGCTCAACGTGACCAACATGCTGGCGCCGCAGGCCTACCTCAAGATCACCACGGTCGGCATCGCCGATCCGATGGGCTACGTGATCTCGGTGATCATGATCGTCTGCTCGGTCGGCGCCATGGCGCTCTCGGCGCTGGTGCTGCGCGGCCGCGATTTCGCGACCTTGCAGCGCGGCGGCGGCGGGCTCGCGCGGCGTTCGCTCGGCCGCACCGGCAACGCCATCGCCGCGCTCTTCGTCGTGCTGGTGCTGGCGCTGGTGCTGTCGCCGCATATCGGCATTTTCCTGCTGTCGATCGCCACGGTGTGGTCGTACGCGGTGCTGCCCGACGGCTACACGCTCGCGCATTACGTCACGGTGTTCCGCGAGGCCGGGCCGTACATTTCCAACACCATCCTGTATTGCGGGCTGGCCGGCCTGATCGACGTGATCGTGGGCGCGACGCTCGCCTATCTGGTGCTGCGCACGCGGCTGCCGGGCCGGCGGCTGGTCGAGCAGGTCGCCATGTCGGCGGTGGCGGTGCCCGGACTGGTGCTGGGCATCGGGCTGCTGCGCACCTATTACGACGTCAAGCTGCCGTTCTCCGGCGAGTCGCTGGCGACGTTCTGGTTCATGCTGGTGATCGCCTACGCGGTGCGGCGGCTGCCCTATGCGCTGGTTGCCGCCAAGGCGGCGCTGCAGCAGCTGCACGTCAGCCTGGAGGAAGCCGCCGAGAACCTCGGCGCCGGCAAGTTCACGACGCTTGCGCGCATCGTCGTGCCGCTGATGACCGGCGGGCTGCTCGCCGGCTTCGTGACGAGCTTCGCCACCGCCGCGGTCGAGCTGTCGGCGACCTTGCTGCTGGTCGCCCGCAACAGCGACGCGCCGATCGCCTACGGCATCTACGTCTACATGCAGTCGGCGGCAGGGCGCGGACCGGGCGCGGCGTTGGGGGTGATCGCGGTCGTCGTGGTGTCGATCGCCACCTATCTGGCTTATCGCTTCGCCGAGCGCGAGCGCGGCATGAAATCGCGCGAGCTGCTCTGATGGCGCGCGGCGTCACCATCGAGCGCGTGAGCTTCGGCTACGGCGCAACGCCGGTGCTCGCCGACATCAGCCTCGCGGTCGCGCGCGGCGAGCTCTTCGCGTTCCTCGGGCCGTCGGGATCGGGCAAGACCACCTTGCTGCGGCTGATCGCCGGCTTCGGCACGCCGTCGACCGGGCGCATGCTGATCGGCGAGCGCGACGTCACCTGCCTGCCGCCCTGGAGCCGCAACGTCGGCATGGTGTTCCAGAGCTATGCGCTGTGGCCGCACATGACGGTCGCCAAGAACGTCGCCTTCGGGCTCGAGCGCCGCCGGCTCGCGCGCGCCGAGATCGACCGCAAGGTCGCCGAGGCGCTCGCGCTGGTCGGGCTGACGGCGTTCGCCGACCGCCGCCCGGCGCAACTCTCGGGCGGCCAGCAGCAGCGCGTGGCGCTGGCGCGCACGCTCGTGATCGAGCCCGAGGTGCTGCTGCTCGACGAGCCGCTGTCCAATCTCGACGCCAAGCTGCGGGTCGAGATGCGGGCGGAATTGCGCCGCCTGCAGCGCAAGCTCGGCATCACGGCGATCTACGTGACCCACGACCAGGAAGAGGCGAACGCCATCGCCGACCGCATCGCCGTGCTCAACGAGGGCCGCATCCAGCAGATCGGCACGCCGGTCGAGCTCTACGACCGCCCGGCCAACCGCTTCGTGGCGACCTTCCTCGGCACGGTCAATCTGATCGACGGACAGATCGAGACCGGCGGCCGCTTCGTGACCGCCGACGGTTTTGCACTCGCCGGCATCGGCGGACCGGCCGGCGCCGGCCTGCGTCTCGATCCGGCCGCAGGCGATCGCGATCGGCCCGCGCGGACGGCGGCATCGCCGCCACCATCACCGAGCACGAGTTCCTCGGCGCGGTGAGCCGCTACCGCATGCGGATGGGCCGGCACGAGATCGTCGCGGATGTTCCGCACCAGCGCGGGGCGCAGACCCATGCGCCGGGCGCCACGGTCGGTCTCACGATCGATCCGCGGCAGGTCGCGGTGCTGCGGTGACGGCTGGGCTCAGTCCACCTTCTCGTTCGGATAGACGCCCCAGAGCCGCTCCTGCACGACCCAGCCGTCGAAGCCGGCGCCGGTGATCTGGCACCAGCTGCCGGTGCACCGCTTGACGGAGGCCAGCACGCCCGACTGCAGGCGGGCGGTGATCGCGCCGCCGAGATCGGCCTTGTCGTAGAGCGACACCAGCTCCTTCTTGTCCTTGGGCGCCACCACCGCGGTGCGCCGGCCCGACAGCAGCGAATGATAGACCCAGCCCTCCGACGCCTTCCCAGTCGCGGATGCGGCGCCAATTGTCGAATTCCGCCGTGATCTCCACCGGCAGGCCGGCGCGGGTATAGACGAAGGTCACGTCGTGGTCGCGGGTCGGCCCGCCCCGCACGTTGACGCGATCGGGCTTGAGGCTGACGAAGCGCGGAACCGGCAGGCCGCTCTTCGGCCCGATCACGTCGGCCGCGGCCGCCGTGGCGATGCACGGCGAACGCCGCCGCAATGGCGGCGACGACAACGCGAACTCCCCGTTGAGCCATGTCTGAACCGCGATTCGACGTCGGGTTTCGAAGCTCCGAGCGCTTGTCTTGCTACGGCCATCTGTTGCAGAAAGGCCGAGATCGCGACCGCACCCCCGTGCAGGCGCGCCAGTGTCGGCAAGCACGGTTAAAGAGGGCTGAATAGCGCAACAAAGCCGGCGAGCGATGCCGAATTGCCACAGTCGGCGCTGTCAAGGGACGAGCAGATGCCGAAAGCCAAAAAGCCGCTGGTCGTCGTCACCCGCAAGCTGCCCGACAGCGTCGAGACCCGCATGCGGGAACTGTTCGACGCGCGCCTCAACCTCGACGACAAGCCGATGACCCAGGCGCGAGCTCGCCGAGACGGTGAAGAGCGCCGACGTGCTGGTGCCCACCGTCACCGACCGCATCGATGCGTCGGTGCTCGCCAAGGCCGGCGACAAGCTCAAGCTGATCGCCAATTTCGGCAACGGCGTCGACAATATCGACGTCGCCACCGCGCTGAGCCGCGGCATCACCGTGACCAACACGCCGGGCGTCCTCACCGAGGACACCGCCGACATGACCATGGCGCTGATCCTGGCGGTGCCGCGGCGGCTCGCCGAGGGCGCCGCCGTCCTGACCGAGGACAAGCCGTGGCCCGGCTGGTCGCCGACCTGGATGCTCGGCCACCGCATCTGGGGCAAGCGGCTCGGCATCATCGGCATGGGGCGGATCGGCCAGGCGGTGGCGCGCCGCGCGCGCGCCTTCGGCCTGCAGATCCACTACCACAACCGCCGGCGCGTGGCGCCGCAGCATCGAGGAGGAGCTGGGCGCGACCTATTGGGAAAGCCTCGACCAGATGCTGGTCCGCATGGACATCATCTCGGTCAACTGCCCGCACACGCCGGCGACCTATCACCTGCTCTCGGCGCGCCGCCTCAAGCTCATTCGCCCCGAGGCCTACATCGTCAACACCGCGCGCGGCGAGGTGATCGACGAGAATGCGCTGGTGCGCCTGATCAACGGCGGCGAGATCGCCGGCGCCGGCCTCGACGTGTTCGAGCACGAGCCGGCCGTGAACCCGAAGCTGGTGCGGCTGGCGCGCGCCGGCAAGGTGGTGCTGCTGCCGCATATGGGCTCGGCGACGCTCGAAGGCCGCATCGACATGGGCGAGAAGGTCATCGTCAACATCAAGACCTTCCTGGACGGGCATCGGCCGCCGGACCGGGTGCTGCCGTCGATGCTGTGAGGCGCGCGTCCGTTGCGGACGTCAGCGAAGCGGTGGCATGGCCGCCGGCTGTCGTTGCCGCAATTTGCTGTATCATCGCGCCACGCAATCTCAGGGAGGGCCACGCGATGCGTAGCTTCCTTCGTGGCCGGCGTGGCGCTGCGTTGCCGCGATCAGCGTGCGCTCTGCCGCGCGCTGCCGCGGCGCTGGCACCGAAGGACATCCAGGCAACCTTCTTCACCGGCCAGCCGTTCACCGCGTCACGCGACCAACATCAAGTACAAGATGGTGTTCACGCCCGACGGCAAGATGACACGGGAGCCGATCGGCAGCGGCGGCTCCAAGGGCGAAGGCACCTGGAAGCTCAGCAAGGACGGGTTCTGCAGCACGTGGAAGGGCTCCACGGCCGCCAACTGCTACAAGGTCGTCACCGCCGGCGACAACAAATGGTCGGTGATGAAGGGCAAGAGCGCGGTCGCGACCTGGACGAAGTAGTAGCAGGATCAGGAGTCAGGAGAGTCGACGCTATCCGGCTCCTGACGCCTGACGCTCTGACTACTGATACCTGTCCGCCGACAGATCCCGGATCGTCGGCCGCTCGCCCGAGAGCGGGTTGGCGGCATCCCAGCCGTATTGCAGCGTCTCGAACCGCATCGCGCGGGCGTCGATCATCACCAGCCGTCCGACCAGTCCTTCGCCGAAGCCGACGATCTCGCGGATCACCTCGAGCGCCATCAGCGAGCCGAGCACGCCGGTGAGCGCGCCGAGGATGCCGGCCTCCGCGCAGGCCGGAACGGTGCCGGGCGGCGGCGGCTCGGGAAACAGGCAGCGGTAGGTCGGATTGGGCTTGCCGTCCTTGCCGCGCTCGTGGGCGCGGATGGTGGTGAGCGTGCCGTCGAACACGCCGACCGCGGCGGTGACCAGCGGCTTCTTGGCAAGGAAGCAGGCGTCGGAGACGAGATAGCGGGTGGCGAAATTGTCGGAGCCGTCGGCGACGATGTCGTAGCGCCCGATCAGATCGAGCGCGTTTGCGGCCATCAGCCGGCTGGCATGGGTCTCGACCGTCACATGCGGATTGAGGCGGCGGATCGTGGCGGCCGCGCTATCGACCTTGGGCTCGCCGATCTCGGGCGTGCCGTGGATCACCTGGCGCTGCAGGTTCGACAGCGCCACGGCGTCGTCGTCGATCACCCCGAGCGTGCCGACGCCGGCGGCCGCCAGGTAGAGCAGCGCCGGCGCGCCGAGCCCGCCGGCGCCGATCGTGAGCACGCGCGCGCGCTTGAGCGCAGTCTGCCCGGGCCCGCCGACCTCGCGCAGGACGATGTGGCGGGCGTAGCGTTCGAGCTCGTCGGGACTCAGCATGGAAGAGATTTGGCCTCTCGCGACGCGATTACGCAATCATCACCGCGAACGCGCGGGCTTGGCAAATGTTGCGGCGAAGCCGCAATCGTCCGTGATCCCGAATTGAATGCCGCATTTGCGCAAATGCGCCGATCGGTTAGGCTGGCGGCGGCCAAGCTCAGCCATCCAACCTAGCCGACCAGGAATTCCCGATGCGGATCGTGGGTGCCGTTCTCGCTCTTCTGCTCGCCGCGCTTCCCGCCACCGCCCAGAACGAACCGCCGGCCGGCACGGCACCCATCCGCATGGCCGAGGCCAAGGCGAAGAAGCGCGCGCCGCCGCCGCCGAGCCGCGACAGCGCGGCGATCCCGCTCGCCGAGCGCATCGCCATCCAGCTCGACCTCGCCTGGACCGGCGACTACAACGGCCTGATCAACGGCGAGTTCACCGAGAAGACGATCGCGGCGATCAAGCAGTTCCAGCGGAATCGCAAGTTCAAGGAAACCGGCGTGCTCAACCCGCAGGAACGGGCGCTGCTCGCCACCGCCGCGAAATCGAAGCAGACGCAGGTCGGCTGGACCATCGTCGACGACCCGGTCACCGGCGCGCGGCTCGGGATTCCCACCAAGCATGTGCCGGCGAAGAGCCCGACCAAGACCGGCACCCGCTGGTCCTCGGCGCAGGGGCAGATTCAGGTCGAGACCTTCCGGATCAGGGAGCCCGGCACCACGCTGGCGGTCGTGTTCGAGCAGCAGAAGAAGGACCCGCCGACCCGCAAGCTCGAGGTGAACCTGCTGCGGCGGGATTTCTTCATCCTGTCGGGCATGCAGGGCTTGAAGCGGTTCTACGTGCGCGCCGAGATCAAGGACGGCGAGGTGCGCGGCATGACCGTGCTGTACGACCAGGCGACCGACACCATCATGGATCCGGTGGTGGTGGCGATGTCGGGCACGTTCACGCCGTTCCCCAGCGTCACCATCGCGCGGCTCGGCCCGCTGCCGAAGCGCAAGGTGGAGTACGGCACCGGCATCGTCGTGAGCGTGGCCGGCCACATCCTCACCGACCGCCAGCTCACCGACGAGTGCGACGTGGTGGTGGTGAGCGGATACGGCGATGCCGACCGGCTGGCCGAGGACAAGACCGCCGAGCTTGCGCTCATCCGCGTCCATGGCGCGGCCGAGCTCGTTCCGGCGGCGCTCATCGACGACACCGCAAAAGGCCCCGACCTGACCTGGTCGGCATCGCCGACCCGCAGAGCCAGGGCGGCGGCAGCGCGGTCTCGATCGTGCGCCGCCCGGCTCAAGGGCGAATTCGTCGAGCCCGCGCCGCAGCTCGGCTTCTCGGGCGCCGCCGTGCTCGACGCCCAGGGCCGGTTCTTCGGCATGGCCGAGCTCAAGGCGCCGGCGGCCGCCGCGCCCGGCGGCACGCAGGCGCAGCCGCAGGCGACGGTGGTCCCGCTGCAGACGATCCGCGCATTCCTCGACGGGCAGCGCCTCGCGGCCGCCGGCGGCAGCGCCGGGGTCGAAGCCGCCAAGGCGTCGGTGGTGCGGGTGATCTGCGTGCGGAAGTGATCGCCGCGGAGCGGCCGTCCCTCCACCAAGCCGCGCCCGCGCAGGGTCATTTTGGCGGAACAAACCCAACTGGCATTTCGCCAACGAATCCAAAGGGCGAAAGCCCGCTACTCGTGATTCACTTGTCAAACAGCCCTACTGACGACCGCGACTAGACAACGCTCCGCCGCCCGGGGACTTGGATTTTCGGGCGCCGGGCGTCGCCCTTTCCCCTTTTTCCTTCTCCCTTGCACGCAAGGGAAATGGAGCGCCGGGAGGCGCCGGGGTGCTTGCGAGGCACCCCTGGCGAACCTTGCGAGGGTCCGCCGCGCGCCTTGCGAGGGCGCGCGCACCCCAGTGACGTAGGGGTGCGGCGCCTCCCGGCGCTCCACCTGCGGCGCATCGGCGAGGGCCACGTTCTCCCCGCGCCGGCGGCGCCGCTTCGCCCGCCGCGGACACTCAAGGTCGGCGCTTCGGCGAGGCGAATCAGCATGTTCATGATACGTTCTAATAGGAATTCTGTCAAGAAGGAGCTGACAAAGAGCCCCACCTGCGCGGGTATCGGAGCGTCGATCCGCCGCTCGTCAAGCGCGAACGAGGATCACCTCTTCGGACGCGAGCTCATGGTCGAAAGCTGCCGCAGATCCTGCGCGGTCAACTTCCATTTCTGGCTTTGCGCCGCGAGCTCGACGAACGTCCGATGCAGCGCGCTGCGCGCAGCCTGGATCATTTCGGTGTCGTCGAAGTCCTTGATGCTCAGAAGAATCGGGAGTTGGAAACTCAGCGGCGCGCGGTCCACCTGAAACGTTATGCGGACCTGGGCATCGTGCTCGCGTCGCGCCGCGACCTCGATGCGTGCCACCGTGATCTTGAATTTGCTCATCCCGACAACTCGATTTCGCCGGAGCACTAGCCAAGCGGACGCATCGTGCCTACATGCGGTTGCAATTTACAGAGAAGCGCTGGCCGCCGAGAACTCGGTCGGCCATAGGGAGTTTTCATGCCCGGCTCCAAGCAAGATCGCGCGAAAGCGACCGAGGACATCGAGCGAGGCCGCAGCACAGAGGTGCCGAACGAAATCGTCGAATACAAGAACTCTCGAGCGAAAATTCACCGCGATGGCCGACAACGAAGCCTGGGTAGCGGACAATTCCGAAAAGATTCTGTACGGGCCGAGCAAGGACGGGAATGACGGCGACGCGCTTGCCGGGGACGAGGAGCGCATTTTGCGCTGCCTTGGAGCAGCGCTCATCATGCACTGGAACACCCTGCCCAAAAAACTTCAGAAGGAGCTCTTCGACACCGCAGGCGCCATGGACGACTTATTGGATAGCGAGGCGCTCAGGGCGCAGATCGCTCAATTCCTGCACAAGCACAAGGATGACAGGCGCAACGACAGTCAATGCTAGTCCGTGTCATGGAAAAACTGCCAAAAACGAAGGACGAGATTCAACGGTTGATCGTCGCCGAGCTTCGGACCTTCGCGGACTGCGAGCATGCATTGGGAATCGTCGTCAGCCCAATCGATGACGCCGCCGCCGCGACCTGGACGGTCGCATGCTTCCATCGCGGCTACTCCGACGGATACGCTTGTGACCGTGCATTGCAGCGCATCGTTCCTCGCTTCCAACGGCTCTACGACCTGGTGCAGAAGCACTAGCAGGCCGCGTACTAATTTCGGATTGGTGACTTGGACGTTGAGCGGGTCGTTTCAGCGAAAAGTAGAGGCGCTCGATCGCGAGCCGAAAAAGAACCGGCGCGGAGGGGGCTATGCCGCGTCCGCGCCGGGGTAGATAGCGACGCGCGTCACTTAGGCGACTTTTTCCGTCAGGTGGCGGACCATCGCGTTGAGCGCCTCACTGTCCATCTCCGTCTTGAACTTGTGCTTGTCCTTGAGTGCGACTGCGCGCTGGGCGGCAGGCCGCGCGCTGATCTCATCGACCAGCCGCTTGAGAATTCTTGAATTTGTCCCATGCGCCCTCGCCCATGACGTTCGGGATGAGACGCGCCCAGCCCCAGACGTCCATGTCGACGATGGTGTAGGTGTCGCCCAGCATGTAACGCCGCTCGGCGAGACGCTCATCCAGGTTCCTGAAATGGCGCTGTGCCTCCAAACGCGTAGCGATTGATCGCGTAGGGCAGCTTCTCCGGCGCGTAATTGCGGAAATGCACCGCCTGACCGGAAT
>CAVPTV010000017.1:0-258293 GCA_963708765.1 uncultured Alphaproteobacteria bacterium
GCCGGATGCCGGTCGACCGGATGATGACGTTCTACCCGCTCGCCGAGATCAATCGCGCGGCGGCGGACTTCATGGGCGAAGGGCACGACCATCAAGCCGGTGCTGCGCATGCCGAGCTGACGCGGGTAGCATGGCTCGGTGCGGCGCTGTTGCGGCAAGTCCGCGCCATGCTACACCACGCGCATCGATGACAGCTCCCGCGCAGCATCTTGCATGAACCTCCTCCTCCTCGGCTCCGGCGGGCGCGAGCACGCGCTGGCCTGGAAGATCGCCGCCAGCCCGCTGCTCGAGAAAGCTCTATTGCGCGCCCGGGAATGCCGGCATCGCCCGGGAATGCGAGCTGGCGGCGCTCGACATCGCCGACCACGCGGCGGTGGTCGCCTTCTGCCGGTCGCACCGGATCGATCTGGTCGTGGTCGGGCCGGAGGCGCCGCTCTGCGCCGGGATCGTGGACGATCTCGCCGCCGCCGGCATCAAGGCGTTCGGCCCGAGCAAGGCCGCCGCCCGCCTCGAAGGCTCCAAGGGCTTCACCAAGGACCTGTGCCAGGCCAACAAGATACCGACCGCCGCCTACGAGCGGTTCACCGCCGCCGCGCCCGCGAAGGCCTACGTGCGCGCGCAGGGCGCGCCGATCGTCGTCAAGGCCGACGGGCTCGCCGCCGGCAAGGGCGTCGTGGTCGCGGCGAGCGTCGCGGAAGCCGAGGCCGCGATCGACATGATGTTCGGCGGCGGCTTGGGCGAGGCCGGCGCCGAGGTGGTGGTGGAGGAGTTTCTCGCCGGCGAGGAAGCCTCGTTCTTCGCGCTCTGCGACGGCGAGACCGCGATCCCGCTCGCCTCGGCGCAGGACCACAAGCGCGTGCTCGACGGCGATCAGGGGCCCAATACCGGCGGCATGGGCGCCTACTCGCCGGCGCCGGTGATGACGCCGGAGCTCACGCGCCGCGCCATGGACGAGATCGTGCTGCCGACCGTGCGCGCCATGAAGGCGATGGGCGCGCCCTACAAGGGCGTGCTCTATGCCGGGCTGATGATCACCGCCGAGGGGCCGAAGCTGATCGAATACAACGTGCGCTTCGGCGATCCGGAAACGCCAGGTGCTGATGCTGCGCCTGATGTCCGACCTGGTGCCGGCGCTGCTGGCGTCCAGCGACGGGATGCTCAAGAACTTCGATCTGCGCTGGTATCCGGACGCGGCGCTCACCGTGGTGATGGCCGCCAAGGGCTATCCGGGCAGCTACGCCAAGGGCTCGGTGATCGAGGGGCTCGAGGCCGCCGCCGAGGTCGAGGGCGTCGAGATCTTCCACGCCGGCACCAGGGCCGAGGGCGGGCGCATTCTCGCCAACGGCGGCCGCGTGCTCAACGTCTCGGCGCTCGGCAAGAGCGTGGGCGAGGCGCAGGCGCGCGCCTATCAGGCGGTCGACCGCATCCGCTGGCCCGACGGCTTCTGCCGCCGCGACATCGGGTTTCGGGCGGTGGAGCGGGAGCGTAAGGTCTGACCATGTCCGACCGCTAGGTCTCTAAGGCGGGGACCACAGTCGTATCCAGGCCACGAGTGATGCCTCCCATCGACCGCCAGGCGACATTTTCCGGCACCAAGGACGTGGCCGGCGCGCTCGCGTTCGACGCGGCGCGGCTCGAAGCCTACCTCGCGGCGCGGCTGCCCGATTTCGCGGGTCCGCTCGGCGTACATCAGTTCAAGGGCGGCCAGTCGAATCCGACCTACCTGCTGGAGACGCCGGCGCGCCGCTACGTGCTGCGGAGGAAGCCGCCCGGCAAGCTGCTGCCGTCGGCGCACGCGGTCGATCGCGAGTTCCGCGTCATCAGCGCGCTCGCACGCGCAGGGCTTCCCGGTGGCCGAGCCGGTGCTCTACTGCGCGGACGCGGGCGTCGTCGGCACGCCGTTCTATGTCATGGCTCACGTCGAGGGCCGCGTGGTCTGGGAGCCGCACATGCCGGGCGCGCAGCCGCCCGAGCGCGCGGCGGTCTATGACGCGATGAACGACACCTTGGCGCGGCTGCATGCCTTCGATCCGGCCGCGCTCGGGCTTGCCGATTTCGGCCGCGGCGAGAGCTACGTGGCGCGCCAGGTCGAGCGCTGGTCGAAGCAGTACCGCGCCTCCGAGACCGAGCGCATCGACGAGATGGAGCACCTGATCGCCTGGCTGCCGGCGCACCTGCCGCCGCCGGCGCCGGTGCGGCTGGTGCACGGCGACTACCGGCTCGACAACATCATCCTGGCGCCGTCGGCTCCGACCGTGCTGGCGGTGCTCGACTGGGAGCTCTCCACCCTGGGCGATCCGCTCGCCGACCTCGCCTATCATCTCATGCAGTGGGACATGCCGCCGTCGGAGACCGGCGCCGGCGTCGGCACGCTCGCTGGGTCATGATCTCGCCGCGCTCGGCATCCCGGCGCGCGCATGCTTACGTCGACGCCTATGTGGCGCGCACCGGCCTCGATCCGCGCCCGCATCTGCCGGTCTATCTGGCCTACAATTTCTTCCGGCTGGCGGCGATCCTGCAGGGCATCGTCGGCCGCGTGCGCGACGGCACCGCGACCAGCGAGAACGCCGCCGCCATGGCGCCCCTGGTGCGCCCGCTCGCCGCCCAGGGCTGGCAGTTCGCCGGCGAGGCGGGGGCGCGATGAAGACGTTTGCGCTCGCGCTCGGCGGCGGCGGGGCGCGCGGGCTCGCGCATATCGCCGTGCTCGAGGCGCTCGACGAGATCGGCGCGCGGCCGACCGCCATTGCCGGCACCTCGATCGGGGCGCTGGTCGGCGCCGCCTATGCGGCCGGCATGACCGGGCGGGAGCTGCGCCGCTTCGTGATCGCGCTCGCCCACGACCGCAGCGAGATCTTCCGCCGGCTGATCGCGGCGCGCGCCGGCACCTTCTCGAGCCTGTTCAGCCTGGGCTTCGGCAGCGCGACCATGGTCGATGCCGAGAAATTCTGCGCCCAGTTCCTGCCCGAGCAGGTGCCCGACGACTTCGGCGCGCTGCAAATCCCGCTGACCGTCATCGCCACCGATCTCTACCGGCGGCAGCCGGCGGTGCTCGCAACCGGCGCGCTCAGGCCGGCGGTCGCCGCCTCGATCGCGCTGCCGACCGTGATGCGGCCGGTGGTGGTCGACGGCCGCGTGCTGATCGACGGCGGCGCCACCAATCCGCTGCCGTTCGACGAGCTGCGCGGGCGCGCCGACGTCGTGGTCGCGGTCGACATTTCGGGCGAGCCGAGCGAGGAGCGGCGCGACATCCCCAATCCGTGGGAGTGCATCGCCACCACCGTCCTGGTCATGGGCAGCGCCATCACCGCCGAAAAGCTCAAGCGCGGCGCGCCCGACCTGATCATCCGGCCCAAGGTCGGCAGCTTCCGCACGCTCGATTTCCTGCAGGCGAGCGCGATCCTGCGCGCGTCCGAGCCGGCCAAGGCGGAGCTGAAGGAGAAGCTGGCGGGGTTGCTGGGGAAGTGAACGACGTACGCGCGTGGCGATATCGCGCGAATAGCGGCAGATGCTATTCGCGATTCGCTACTCGGAATATGGGCGGCTCGACCATGTCGCGGCGATGACAGCGACCTCACCGCACGTCGCAGCGCTTGGAATCCTCGAGCGCCGCATTGCTCAGATTGATCCAGGTGAGCGCCGCGAAATAGCACACCGCCACCGATTTCTCCCGCTGCAGCGTGATCACGAAGATTTCCCGGTTCTCGGTCGCCTCGCCGCGCGCGAAGGTCACGCTCTTGATCTCGTAACCCTTGCCGATGATGGTCTTGAACGACTGCTGGTCCTGCGCGCTGGCGGCCGGCGCCAAGGCGGTGCCAGAACAGCGCAACGGCGAGCACGAACAATGTCTTCACGGGTTCCTCCTCGGTCCGAATCATCTTATGGGCGGCTGCGGCGGATCATAGGCGAGGAGGGGCGGCGGCGTCAGGTGGCTGTGGATAGGGCGTAGGGTGGGCAAAGCGCGCGCAATCCGCGCTCTTGCCGCGTGCGCGCGTGATCGCGCGCGCGTTCGTGCCCACCGTCGATACAGCGCGGCGGCGCCTTTGCCCACCCTACGGAGCTGCATCACCGCCGGGCGCGGAAGAAATCCTTGAGCAGGGCGGACGCCTCGGTCTCGCCGATGCCGCCATAGACCTCGGGCCGGTGGAAGCAGGTGGCCGAGCCGAAATAGCGCACGCCGTTCTCGACCGCGCCGCCCTTGGGATCGGCGGCGCCGTAGTAGAGCCGCCGGATGCGCGCGAACGAGATCGCCGCCGCGCACATGGCGCAAGGCTCGAGCGTGACGTAGAGATCGCAGTCGACCAGCCGCTCGCTGCCGAGCGCCGCCGCGGCCTGGCGGATCGCCACCATCTCGGCATGCGCGGTCGGGTCGCGGTCGGCGAGCGTGCGGTTGCCGGCCTGTGCGATCATGTCGCCGTCGTGCACGATCACGCAGCCGATCGGCACCTCGCCGGTTTCGACCGCCGCATGCGCTTCGTCGAGCGCCAGATCCATGAAGGTGTGGGTCGGCATATCAGGGTACAGTCATCAGAGATCAGTAATCTGAAAGGACAGGAATCAGAAGGAAATAGAAGGATCAGGCGGCGTTCTGATCACTGATCACCGGATCCGGGACACGAAGCCATGAGTTTGCTATCACGCCGCGAGGGGAGCAGCGAGCCCAACGATGAGGCAGATGCGCGACCAAAACGACCAGACGGCTCCCGGGGAGCGCATCGCCAAGGTCATGGCGCGCGCCGGGCTCGCCTCCCGGCGGGAGGCGGAGGCGTGGATCGCGGCCGGCCGCGTCGCCGTCAACGGCGCCGTCATCGGCTCGCCCGCGCTCAACGTCACGGCCGCCGACCGCGTCACGGTCGACGGCAAGGCGCTGCCGGCGCGCGAGCGCACGCGGCTGTTCCTCTATCACAAGCCGCGCGGCCTGGTGACCACGCATGCCGACCCGGGCGGCCGGCCGACCATCTTCGCGGCCTTGCCAAAGGGGCTGCCGCGCCTGGTCAGCGTGGGGCGGCTCGACCTCAATACCGAGGGGCTCATCCTGCTCACCAACGACGGCGGGCTGGCGCGCGTGCTCGAGCTGCCGGCGACCGGCTGGCTGCGGCGCTATCGCGTCCGCGCCCATGGCCGCGTGCAGCAGGATCAGCTCGACGCGCTGCGCGACGGCGTCAGCATCGACGGCGTCCGCTACGGCGCGATCGAGGCGCGGCTCGACCGCGCGCAGGGATCGAACGTGTGGCTCACCTTCGCCATCCGCGAGGGCAAGAACCGCGAGGTGAAGAACGTGCTCGGTCACCTGGGACTGGCGGTGAGCCGGTTGATCCGGGTGTCGTTCGGCCCGTTCCAGCTCGGCGAGCTCGCCGAGGGCGCGATCGAGGAGGTCAAGACCCGCGTGCTGCGCGAGCAGCTCGGCGAGCGGGTGATCGCGTCGGCGGGAGCGGATTTCTCGGCCCCGATGGCGGAGCGGGAGGCGCCGCAACGATCCACAACCGCTGCACCGTGCAACAGTCGCACGGCCTGGGGTTATGCGATTCCGGTCCGCGCGCCGAGGCGCGCGACCGGAATGACAAACGAAGACGCTCGGGCCTCGAGATGCCGGCGAGCGCCAGATCGCCGCCGCAATCCGCAAGCGCAAGCGCGCCGCTCCGATGCCGAGCGCGTGGGCGCGCCCGAGCTGGCGCGCCGCGAGCAGGGCCGCGGCCGCAAGCCGTATCGCGGCAAGAAGCGCTGATGCGCATCGTCGGCGGGCGGCTACGCGGGCGCGCGCTCGCCGCGCCGAAATCGCAGGCGGTGCGGCCGACCGCCGACCGGCTGCGCGAGGCGCTGTTCAACATCCTGGCGCACGCCTACGGCGATCCGGTCACCGGCGCGCGCGTGCTCGACCTGTTCGCCGGCACCGGCGCGCTCGGCCTCGAGGCGCTCTCGCGCGGCGCCCAATTCGCGCTGTTCGTCGACGACGGCGCCGAGGCGCGCGCGCTCATCCGCGAGAACGTCGCGGCGCTGGGCCTGGGCGGCGTCACCAGGATCTTCCGGCGCGACGCGACCCGGCTCGGGGCGGCGCATCCGCTCGAGCCGTTCGCGCTCGTCTTTCTCGATCCGCCCTACGGGCAGGGCCTGGCCGAGCAAGCGCTCGCTTGCGCGCGCGCCGGCGGCTGGCTCGCGGGCGGCGCGCTGATCGTGGTGGAGGAGGCGGCAAAGGCCGGCTTCGCCGCCCCCGACGGATTCGAGGAGCTCGAGCGGCGCGTCTACGACGACACCGCTCTCATCGTGCTGCGGGCGACGTGATCGTCGCTATTTCTTCGTCCAGACTTCGGTGCCCTTGGAGCCGGGGTCGGTGTGACGCCAATACTTGCCTTCCAGCGAACCGTCCGGCTTGACCTCCATGATCATGACGACGGCGCGCCGCTCGGCGATGGCGGCGACCGCAAGCGAATTGCCCATCAGTTGCCCGATGCCGACATATTTGCCGCCATCCCATTTCAGCTCGAGCGCGCCGCTCTTGTCCATGGTGATCACCAATGGCCCCGGCCCGTCATATTTCTTGCCGTCCGGTTCCGTGCCGGTGACCGTGTAGTTGCCGAGCAGGCTCGCCGCCTGCGGCTGCGCATGGGAGGGCGTGGCGAAGGCCATGACCGTAACGAATGCGAGTGCGGAGATTGTCTTCATGGTTCCTCTCGAAAGATGGGCCGCCGGGGTCGCGCCGCGCCCGGGCCGCAACATACCCGTCACGAGCGAAATGGCGAAGACGGACGCGGAAAAAATTTGCACTCGCTGGAAGAACTTGCGCGGCGTCCGCATAGCTTCCTGCTATCAATCCGCGCTGACGCCGGCCCCTTTCAACGGCGGTCCCCACTTGTCGAGCTCGCTCACCACCAGCTTGGCGAGATGCTCGGAGCTTCGCTCGGCCGGCGGCGGGATGAACAGGCCGAGCTCCTCGATGCGCTTGCGCACGGCGGGCGTGTCGAGCGTCTCGGTGGTCACCGCGTTGACGCGGGCGATGATCGCCGCGGGCGTGTCCTTGGGGAAGAAAAAGCCGTTCCAGCCGTCGGCATCGACGTCGGCGAGGCCCTGCTCGAGGGTGGTGGGCACGTTCGGCAGCACGGCCGAGCGGTTGTTCGACAGGGTGGCGATCGCCTTGACGGTCGCGCCGCGGATCTGCGGCAGCGCGGTCGAGACCACGTCGCACAGGAAGTCGATGCGCCCGGCGATCAGGTCCTGCATGGCGAGGTTGGTGCCGCGATAGGGCACGTGGGTGACGCTGATGCCCAGCCGGGCGTTGAGCAGCACGCAGGTGATGTGCGTCGCCGAGCCGCCGCCGGCGGAGCCGTATTGCATCTTGGCCTGGTTCGCCTTCGCATAGGCGACGAATTCGGCGAGCGTGTCGGCCGGAAGGTCTTTGCGCGCGACCAGCACCTTGGTGTTGCCGACCAGGAGGCCGCCGGGCGCGAAGTCGGTCGACCGGATTGTAGAGCGGCTTCTTGTAGAGGAACTGGCTGTAGGTGTGGGTGCCCTGGTTGCCGAGCAGGATGGTGTAGCCGTCGGGCGCCGACTTGCCGACCCGGCTCGCGCCCACCATGCCGCCGGCGCCCGGGACATTGTCGATCACCACCTGCTGGCCCAGCAGCTCCGACATGCGCGGCGAGAGGATGCGGGCGACCACGTCGATCGGGCCGCCGGCCGCGAACGGCACCACCACGGTGACCGGCCGGTTGGGCCACTCCTGCGCGCCCGCAGCGCCCGCGAACGTCAGCACCGACGCGAGCAGCGCGCCGACGACGGCTTTGCGCATGGTCCTACTCCCTGCGTTGCCTCAGTCCGCGCTGGCGCCGCTCGCCTTGATCGGGCCGGCCCAGCGCTCGATCTCGCTCGGCACGAACTTGGTCAGATATTCCGGGGTCCTGCGCTCCGGCGCCGGGATGGTCACGCCGATGCTCTTGAACCGCTCGCGCACCGCCGGCGTCTCCACCGCGTCGTTCGACGCCTTGGCGAGGCGCCGCACGATCGCGTCCGGGGTGCCCTTCGGAAACGAGAAAGCACTCCAGCTGCCGCAGTCGAGACCCGAAAGGCCGAGCTCCTGCGCGGTCGGGAGCTGCTCGAGCCCGGGCGCGCGGTCGAGCCCGAGCGTGACGATCGCCTTCACGCTGTTGCCCTGGATCTGCGGCAGCGCGGTCGAGATCTGCTCGGCGATGTAGTCGATGCGGCCGCCGATCAGGTCCTGCATCGCCGGCCCGGCGCCGCGATAGGGCACGTGGGTGATCTTGGTGCCCATGGCGACGTCGAGCAGGATGGAGCAGACATGCACGCCCGAGCCGGCGCCGGCCGAGCCGTATTGCATCTTGGCCTGGTTGGCTTTGGCGTAGGCGACGAACTCGGGCAGCGTGCTCGCCGGCAGATCCTTGCGCGCGATCAGCACCCGCGCCGAGTTCGGAGAACAGCGCGACGTGCTCGAAGTCGGTCACCGCGTTGTAGAGCGGCTTCTTGTAGAGGGTCTGGTTGATGGCGAGCACGGCGCTGCCCGAGAGCATCACCGTATAGCCGTCGGGCGTCGCCTTGGCGACGCGGGCCGCGCCGGTCATGCCGCCGGCGCCGCCGACGTTCTCGATGATGACCTGCTGGCCGAGGAGCTCGCTCAGGCGCGCCGCCATGATCCGCCCGATGGTGTCGACCGGCCCGCCGGCCGCATACGGCACCACCAGCGTCACCGGCCGGGCCGGCCAGTCCTGCGCGCCGGCACGGCTGCGCTCAACGTCAGTGCGCCGGTCAGCACCGCGCCGAGAATTGCTCGCGCCATCGTGTCCTCCCTGTTGCGTCAATCCACGCTGATGCCGGCGGCCTTGATGACCTTGCCCCAGCGCTCGACCTCCTCGCGGCAGGTATTTGGCGAGGTATTCGGGCGTGCGCTGCTCCGGCGGCACGATCTCGAGGCCGAGCTCCTCCAGCTTCTTGCGGATCACCGCATTCTCGATCATGTCGTTCATCGCCTTGTTGAGCTTGCGCACGATCGGGTCCGGCGTTCCCTTCGGCAGGAAGAAGGCGTTCCAGACGCGTGGCTTCGACCCCCGCCACCCCCTGCTCGCCGGTGGTCGCCAGCTCCGCGATGATCGGCACGCGCTTGGCCGCCATCACGGCGATGCCTTTCACGGTGCCCTGCTTGGCCTGCTGCGCGCCGGTCTGGATGGTGTCGCACATGTAGTCGATGCGGCCGCCGATCAGGTCCTGCATCACCGGGCCGGCGCCGCGATAGGGCACGTGGGTGATGTTGAGCCCGAGCGTGAGATTGAACAGCACGCAGGGAAGATGCGTGCCGGAGCCGACGCCGGCCGAGCCGAACTGCATGCTTCGCCTGGTTGGCCTTCGCATAGGCGATGAACTCCTGCAGGTTGCTGGCCGGCAGATCCTTGCGGGCCAACAGGATCCGCGGCGACTCCGAAACCAGGCCGACCGGCTGGAATTCGGTGACCGAGTTGTAGAGCGGCCGCTTGTAGAGCGACTGGCTGTAGGCGTGGGTGCCGGTATTGCCGATCAGCATGGTGTAGCCGTCGGGCGCGGCCTTGGCGACGCGCTGGCTGCCGACGGTGCCGGCCGCGGCGCCGACATTGTCGACCACGATCGATCTGCCCAAGCAGCTCGCCCATCTGCAGCGCCTGGATGCGCGCGCTCACGTCGATGCCGCCGCCGGCCGTGAACGGAACCACGAGCGTGATCGGCCGCGTCGGCCATTCCTGCGCCGCCGCGGTTCCGGCCATGGCCGCAAGCAAGGCAAGGGCGGCGAGCGTCTTCCTGTGCATGCTGTCCTCCGCTTTCGGGGGAACACTCGCCCGCGCGCGGCCGCCGATCAAGGCCGCCGCGTGCCGCAGGGGGTGGCGCGGCGGCGCGCAACAGCGGACGCGCTCGGGCTTAGAGCGGAGCTCAGCGATGCATGAAGCGACCGCGGCGTCCTGATCGACACGGGCATGGGACTCGGCGCGATCATGGAGACGTTGAATACGTCGTCGTCCTAGTCGTCGTTCTTCAACGAGGCCCTTGATAGCCTCCAATATCTCTTCCTCACCCTCCTCCTTCGTGCCCACCGGCCATTCCGCAATCACGGTCTCGCCTTGCTTGAAGACCACCTTGAAGGGCTCTTCTCCGCCTGGGCTCGGTACGACGTCTCCAGTTACGAATGCCATGTGGCTCTCTCCTGTCGATGCTCATGTCAACGCTTAGAGCAGTGACGTAGCACGGGAGATAGCCGCACGCGACCCAGAGTCAAGATCAACGGATTTCAAGCCGAGACGCGGCCGCATCCGGCGGCGGGAGAAGGCATCAGCGCGAGCTGAGCGATCCGGCGAGCCCGCGGGCCTTGCTGAAGGCGCGCCACAGGATCGGGCTCTGCTTGATGAAACGCTTGGTGCGGCGATAGGCGGCCGTCATCGCCACCATCACCCAGCCGCGCGGCGTGACCGCCGCCAGGTAATCGTGCAATCGCAGCTCGGTGTCGGACCAATCGCGCTTGTAGGGCTCGTCGCCGACGGTGAAATCGAACTGCCGGAAGCCGCTGTCGATGGCGTGGCGCAGCAGCTCGTGCAGGTGCGCCCGACCCGGGCCGAAGCGCGAAAACTCGCCGTCGTGATAGCTCGAGAGCACCAGATAGTAGCAGTCGCGGAACCGCAGACCGAGATTGGTCGCCGCCATCGTCGAGCCGACGTCGAGCCGGCTGACATGGGTCAGCGCGCTCACGTTGAGGTCGGTGGCGATGTCGAGGAAAAACTCCCGGTAGCCCGGCCGCGCAAAAATGTCCTCGACGCCCATGCGGGCGAATGAGCGCGACTTCTGATCGATCAAGGTGTCGAGCGTGCGCTCGATCTCCTGGCGGTCCTGCACGTCGACGAAGCGGACCTCGCCGTACTCGGCCAGATGCTTGAGCTGGCGGCGCTCCTTCTTGCGGGTCGATGACGAGCGCTTGGCCGCGTAGAACTGATCCCAATCGCCGTCGAGGTTGGCCACATAGGCGCCGCTCGGATGGGCGAGCACCTGCAGGTTGAGGAACGGATTGCGCTGCGCGCCGACTGTTTCGGGCATCTTCTGCAGATCGACGAAGTCGAACCGGAAACGCGGGTTGGCTCGCAGCAGCCGGACGATCTCCTGCCACAGCTGCGCCGAAGCGGTCCGCGCTCACGCTGCGGCAAAAGTCTTCCGCCAGCAGCGGCGCGTTGTAGTCGCAGAGCTCCGACCCGAGCCAGGTCAGGCGGCGGACCGGACCGCGGGTCTCGACCGCGAGCTGCAGGATGAACAGCAGCTGCCCTTCGGCATTCCCGCCCAGCACGATCGCCGGGACCGTGTCCTTGCGCTTGCCGATGTGGCGCTGCCATTTCGCGAGCCAATCGAACGTTTGGAACACCGTGCAGTCGGCGCGGCGCTCGAACGCTTTCCACTCGCGCTCGACCTCGCCCAGGTCGCCGTAGACCCGCAGGCTGATGCCCGCCCAGGTCGATTCCGAAACCCGCGCCGCCGGCCGGTGCGAGCGGCTGCCCGCTCGACGACGGGAACTCTCGTTCCACCCCCGAGGGTCTCGCCGCCGACGCAGATGCGCCGCCGCCGCCACGACGGTCGCTCGTAATCGTGCGGTTGCTTTCCGGCATACGCGAGGCTCGCGACGGCGATCGTGGCGGGGTTCGTCCCCGCGCATGGTTGCAACGAAATCTAAATAAATCATGCTCGGAAGCGCCTGCCGCGGACCTGGCCGTAAGCATCTTTGCGTGAACGAAAATTCCGCTCCGGCGGCCGGCTGACGAGGCGTTCCCACGGCGTCGTTTTTGTTCAAACCCGCGGTACATTTTCGGGGGCGTCGGGGCCTTCGTCGGGGGCACGGTTTCAAGGTTCATTAAGTCTTTTGGCTGCAAAGATGGGCCGCCGGACAGGGAGCGCCCATGCGGCACACGGATATCGCCATCGCGGGCGGCGGGCTCGCCGGCTCGACCGCAGCCGCCATGCTGGGGCGGGCCGGTTACGACGCGGTCCTGATCGACCCGCACAAGGTCTATCCGTTCGATTTCCGCTGCGAGAAGCTCGACGCCTCGCAGGTGCGGCTCGTCCGCAAGACCGGGCTTGCCGGCGACATTCTCGGCGCCGGAACGACCGACGACGAAGTCTGGATCGCGCGCTTCGGCCATCTGGTCGAGAAGCGGCCGAACCAGCAGTACGGCATTCTCTACGACGCGCTGGTGAACACGATCCGCGCCGCCATCCCGCCCGGCACCGAGTTCATCCACGGCAAGGTCGCGGCGATCTCGACCAGCGCCGACCGGCAGACGGCTCACGCTGTCGAGCGGCGAGGAGATTTCCGCGCGCCTGATCGTGCTGGCGAACGGCCTCAATATCGGCTTGCGCCACACGCTCGGCATGACGCGCGAGGTCATCAGCACCTGCCATTCGATCAGCATCGGGTTCGACGTCGAGCCGGTCGGCCGGCCGAGCTTCGAGTTCCGCGCGCTGACCTACTATCCCGAGCAGGCCGCCGACCGCATGGCGTATCTGACGTTGTTTCCGGTCACCCCGGCGACGATGCGCGCCAATCTGTTCGTCTACCGCGACATGCACGATCCGTGGCTGCGGCAGATGCGCGACGCGCCGGTCGAAGCCTTGTTCGCGCTGATGCCCGGACTGCGAAAATTCATCGGCCAGATCGCGGTGCCCGACCACGTCAAGATCCGGCCGGTCGATCTCTACGTCACCGACGGCCACCGCCAGGCCGGCGTCGTCCTGGTCGGCGACGCGTTCGCGACCTCGTGTCCGGCCGCCGGCACCGGCTGCAACAAGGTGTTCACCGACGTGGAGCGGCTCTGCAACGTCCACATCCCGCGCTGGCTCGCCAGCGACGGGCATGGGCGAGGAGAAGATCGCGGCATTCTACGACGACCCCGAGAAGCGCGCCTGCGATGCCGCATCCACCGAGAAGGCCTATTACCTGCGCTCGCTGTCGACCGACGCCGGGTTGCCCTGGCAGGCGCGGCGCTGGGGCCGCTTCGTCGCCCGGGCCGCGATCGGGGCGCTCCGTCAAGCGCGCGAGCGGCTGCCGGCTCGATCGCCGGACCGGCAGGAAGCCGCGGCCGGCAGCAGGGCCTCGCCTTAACCATGAACTGTCCCGATTCCGTGCGGGCTGGCGCGGGATATTGGAATTATCGAGTCGCTAACCTTAACCCACGCAGAACGTTGAGTTTTTTCAGAAAATTCCGCACAGTGGCGAGGCGTATTCCCCGGTAGCTCAGTGGTAGAGCAGACGGTTGTTTCCCGTCCGGTCGATGGTTCGAGTCCATTCCCGGGGAGCCACTCTTCGCCAAGCGCGCTACGATCCCTCGCATGACGTGATTGACGACGGACCATGACGCGGCCGCGTGCGGTTCATGTGGCCGACGCCGCCCTGGCTGGTGGTCGTCCTCTGCGCGGCCGGCGGCAGCCTGCTCAAGGCGGTGCCGTTGTTTGCTTGAGTGGCCCGAAGCTCACCGGCGCCCGAACAGCCGCTCGATGTCGGTGAGCTTGAGCTCCACGTAGGTCGGCCGGCCGTGGTTGCACTGGCCGGAATTGGGCGTCGCCTCCATCTCGCGCAGCAGCGCGTTCATCTCCTCCGGCTTGAGGCGGCGGCCGGCGCGCACCGAGCCGTAGCAGGCCATGGTGGCGGCGACGTGCAGCAGGCGCCGCTCGAGCGGCAGCGCCTCGTCCCATTCGGCCATGTGCTCGGCGAGGTCGTGCACGAAGCGCCTGGGCGTCGATCTCGCCGAGCAGCGATGGGGTCTCGCGCACCGCCACCGCGCCCGGCCCGAACGGCTCGATGCACGAGGCCGTAGCGCGCAAGCTCCTCGGCGCGCGCGGTGAGCCGCTCGACGTCGGCCTCGTCGAGCTCGACGATGTCGGGGATCAGCAGGATCTGGCGGGCGACGCCGGTCTTGTCGATCGCCGCCTTCAGGCGCTCGTAGACGATGCGCTCGTGCGCGGCGTGCTGGTCGACGATGACCAGCCCGTCGCGGGTCTGCGCCACGATATAGGTCTCGTGCACCTGGGCGCGGGCGGCGCCGAGCGGCCGGTCGATGAGGTCGGGCGCCGGCTCGCTCACCTCGACGCGCGCGTCGGCCGAGGGCCCGCCGACGTCGAAGGCCGCCTGCGCGGCTTCCGCGAAGCCGAGCGCGGTGGCGCCGTGCATCGGGGTCGGGAAACCGCGCGGATCGGGTCGCGCCGGCGAGCGCCGCCAATCCCAGCCGCGCCGCGGCAGCGCGCCCGGTTGCTGGAAGGCCGCGATGGTGGCGTCGCCGCCGGTCGTGGCGGCGCGCCGGCCCTCGCGCGACAACGCCTCCTGCAGGGCGCGGATCAGCAGGCTGCGCACCAGACCGGGATCGCGGAAGCGCACCTCGGCCTTGGCCGGGTGCACGTTGACGTCGACCTCGCGCGGATCGACCGTCACGAACAGCGCGGCGATCGGATGGCGGTCGCGCGGCAGGTAGTCCGCATAGGCGGCGCGCACCACGCCGATCAGCAAGCGGTCGCGCACCGGCCGGCCGTTGACGAACAGATACTGGCCGAGCGAATTGGCGCGGGTGAGCGTCGGCAGCGCCGCGAAGCCTTCGATCGCCAGCGCCCTCGCGGCCGCCCCGCACCTCGACCGCATTGGCGCGGAAGTCGGCGCCCAGGATGTCGGCGAGCCGCGCCAGCCGCCCGGGCGATCCCGGCAAGGCCGCCGCCCAGGTCACCGGCGCGCGCTCCTCGCCGGCGAGCGTGAAGGCGACGTCGGGCCGGCTCATGGCCAGGCGCCGCACCACCTCGCGGATCGCCTCGCCCTCGCTGCGGTCGCTCTTGAGGAACTTGAGCCGCGCCGGGGTCGCGTAGAACAGGTCGCGCACCTCGACGCGGGTGCCCTCGCCGAGCGCGGCCGGCTTCACGGCGGATTTCTCGCCGCCGTCGACGGTGATCGCCCAGGCATGCGGCTCGCCGGCGTGGCGCGTGGTGATGGTGAGCCGCGCCACCGCGCCGATCGACGGCAGCGCCTCGCCGCGGAAGCCGAGCGTGCGGATGTCGAGGAGGTCGTCGTCGGGCAGCTTCGAGGTGGCGTGGCGGTCGACCGCGAGCGCGAGGTCGTCGCGGGTCATGCCGGCGCCGTCGTCGGTGACGCGGATGAGCCGGCGCCCGCCGCCGTCGGTCACGCACCTCGATGCGGGTCGCGCCGGCATCGAGCGCGTTCTCGACCAGCTCCTTGACCACGCTCGCCGGGCGCTCGACCACCTCGCCGGCGGCGATGCGGTTGACGATGCCTTCGGACAGCTGGCGGACGGGCATCGATGTCCCTTGCGGCGAATCGGGTGGCTCGCGGCGAGGCGAGTTTACTCGCTCCGCGCACGTGCCGACGGAAACGCCTACTCCGCCACCGCGCGGGCGCGCGCGATCACGTCCGGCGGCGAGGCGTAGATGCGCTCCACCAGCGCCTGGATGTGCTCGCCGCCGACGTGCTGCACCTCGACGCCCATCTTCTCGGCCTCGGCCAGGAACTGCGGGTCCTTGAGCGTGCGGGCGAACGCCGCGCGCAACGCCGCGACCCGCTCGGCCGGCACGCCGGGCGGCGCGAAGAACGGACGCCCCATCTCCTGCGGCGCGAACAGAAACTCGAAGACCTTCCGGTCCTCCGGTGTCTTGGCGTAGTCGATGATCGCCGGCACGTGCGGCAGCTCGGGATGCTTCTCGATCGACATCTGGTAGAGGATGTTGAGCTTCTTGTCGCGCAGCCAGTCGGCCTTGCGCAGCTTCAGGAAGGTCCAGCCGATGCCGCAGAAGCCGTCGACCTCGCCGCGCTCCATCGCCAGCAGGATCTCGGTGGAGCCGGGATAGCCGAGCACGATCTTGAACCTGGTGCCGACGAGCTTGTTCGCCGCCTTCGGAAAGATCACCTCGGTGGCGTCGGCGCCGGAGCCGCCGACCACCGCCTCCATCGCCATGGCGTCCTGCAAGGTCTTCACCCGGGCGGTGTGCCACAGGCTGCAGGTCGTGTATTCGACATTGGCGGTGCCGATCCAGTTGAGCTGCCGGCCGTCGAACTTGGCGTTCTTGTTGCCGAGCAGCGGCTCGATCGCGGCGGTGCGGCCGGTGATCGCGAAGACGGTGCCGTCGCGCGTCACGGTGTTGGCCATGTTGTTGGCGAGCACGAGCCCGCCGGCGCCGGGCACGTGCTGCACGATGAAGCTCGGGCTGCCGGGCAGATAGCGCCCCATATGGCGGCCGAGCGCCTGCGCGTAGAGGCTCGAGCTGCCGCCGGGCGTGAAGCCCACCATGATCGAGACTTGCTTGCCCTTGTAGAAGTCCGCCACTGCGTCCTGGGCGGCGCTCTCGTCGACGGCTGCGCCGAAGCGCGAGACGCAGCAGCGATCAAGGCCTGCAGCTTGCGTGTGACCAGCAAGACGTCCTCCCGGTTGGCCATGCATTCTAATCCAAACGCGCCGGCGCGTATCCCTTCGGCGCCTCCTGCATCACCGCCAAGGTGTGGCCGTCGGGATCGGTGAAGAACGCCATCCACAAATCGTGATCGTCCATCTTGGCGATCAGGTGCGGATCGGAGGTGAAGGCGACGCCGCGCGTCTTGAGCTCGGCCACCGCCAGCGCGATGTCGGCGCAGCGGAAATAGATGCAGCCTTGCGGCCTGAAATTCGGCGGGCTCGCTCGCCTTATCGAGGAGCAGGCGGACGCCGGCGCAATCGAAGAACGACAGGTCGCCGAAGCGAAACAGCTTCCGCAGCCCGAGCGCCTGCTCGTAGAACGCTTCGGACCGGTCGACGTCGCGAACCGGCAGGGCGATCTGGCCGATTTGACTGATGTTGAGCAGCATGGCGTTTCCCCGTTCGTCTTTGACGCTAGTCCAGCGACGGCTTGCCCTGGCGCAATCCCTTGATGTTGGCGCGCTGTTTCTTCGATTGCAGCCGGCGCTCGCGCGATCCGGCGGTCGGCCTGGTCGGCCGGCGCGGCACCGGCGGCACCGCGGCGCGTTGAATCAATTCGATCGAGGCGATCGAGCGCGTCCTGCCGGTTGCGCTCCTGGGTGCGGTGGCGCTGCGCGATGATCACCAGCACGCCGTCGTTGGTGAGCCTGCTTGCCGGCGAGCCGCTCGAGCCGCGCGCGCACGCCGGCGGGGAGATTCGGCGAGCGGCGCACGTCGAAGCGCAGCTGCACCGCGGTCGAAAGCTTGTTGACGTTCTGCCCGCCCGGTCCGGAGGCGCGGATGAAGCGCTCCTCGAGCTCGCGCTCGTCGATGCTGATCGAACCGGTGACGTGAATCATCCCGTCATCTTATCTCAAACGGCATCGAGATATGTTCTTGGCCAAGACCTTGCCTTCCTCGACCGCCGGCTGGTCGAACGGGTCGACGCCGAGGAGGCGCGGCGCGAATGTCAGGTCGGCTCGAACAGCTCGACCGGATTTCCGGACGGATCGCTGATGAGGATTTGCCTACCGCCCCGCCCGGTCACGATCTCGCCGCGGAAGCGGCAGCCCGCGCGCTCCAACCGCGCGACCGTGCCGGGCAAGTCCTCGAACTCGAGCTGGATTCGATTCCAGCCGCCGGGCACGGGCTCCTGCCCGTCGGGCATGGCCTGTCCGGCGCCGCCGGCGCCGGGCCGGCTGAGCAGCAGTTGCAGCTGTCCTTTGGATATGATCGCGAATCCGGGATCCGGCCGCCGCTCGACCAGGAAGCCGAGCTTCTCGTAGAAGGCGATCGCCCTGTCCACGTCGTACACGATGTAGCGGACATTGACCTTGGCCATGCCTGCATCTCCCGTCCAGGGGCTAGCATGGGGTTCGGGCCGAGGCGCTCAAGGCACACGTCGGCGTCATGCTAGCAAAAGTGATTGCGCTGTCGCCGTCGGGCAAAGTGACATGGCCGCGCGCGGCGGCGCGTGACGGCAAACGGGAAGCTGCGAAGCGGGTCAGCCGCCCTCTTTCGAGGTGACCCCTTTCGGGCGCCCCACGACCGTCACCAGGATGCCGGGATCGAGCAGGCGCTTGGCCACCCGCTTGGCGTCGGCGAGCGTCACCGCATCGATGAGAGCCCCACGTCGTTCCACATAGTCGATGCCGAGATCGTCGACCTGCATCTGCACCAGCTGCGCCGCGATCTTGCTCGACGTGTCGAGGCCGAGGGCGAACGAGCCCTTGAGGTAGGTCTTGGTCTTGAGGAATTCCTCCTCGGTCGGCCCTTCCGCCGCCAGGCGGCGGTACTCGGCCTCGATGACCTCGATGGTCTCGCCGGTCGCATCGGCCTGCGTGGCGGTGGCGCCGAGCAGCACCGCCGCATGGTTGAGCCAGACCAGGCTGGTGGAGATGCCGTAGGCGAGGCCGCGCTTCTCGCGCACCTCGCGATAGAGCCGCGAGGAGAACGAGCCGCCGCCCAGGATGTGGTTGACGATATAGGCGGCCATGAAGTCGGGGTCGCTGCGGGCGACGCCGGGACCGCCGAAGGTCACCACCGCCTGCGGCACGTCGAGCTCGACGACGATGCGGCGGCCGAGCCCCTGCGGCACCGACGTCCGCGACCGGCTTGAGCTCGGCCTTGGCCGGCAGGCCGCCAAAGGTGCGATCGACCAACCGGCCGACGCTCTCGGCATCGATGTCGCCGACGATCGCGATCTTGAGGGTGTCGCGCGCCAGCACGCGGCGCGCGTAGGACTTCAGATCGTCGACGGTGATGCTCGGAACCGAATCGAGCGTGCCGTGCACCGGCCGGCCGTAGGGGTGATCGGGAAACGCCGTGGCCCACCAGTTGCGGCTGGCGATGTCGTTCGGGCTCGGTGGTTTCGCGCCGCAGCCGCGCCATGATCTGCGCGCGGATGCGCTCGATCGCCTCGGTATCGAAGCGCGGCTCGTTGAGCGCGAGCCGCAGAAAGTCGAAGGCCTCGTCGCGGTTCTGCTTGAGCGTGCGCAGCGTGCCGCGGATGTAGTCGCGGCCGGCGCGGATGCCGAGCTCGATCGCCTTGCGCTCGAGCTGCTCATGGAACGCCTTGGCGTCGAGCGGGCCGGCGCCTTCATCGAGCAGGCGAAGCCATCAGGTTGGCGACGCCGGCCTTGTCCTGCGGGTCCTGGGCGGAGCCGCCGAGGAAGGCGAAGTCGACCGCGACCAGCGGGACCGCCGGAGTCGCGCACCAGCCAGGCCTCGATGCCGCCCGGGCTGATCACGCGCTCGATCTTCATGGCCTGCGCCGGAGCGACGGCGAACGACAGCACGACGGCCGCGAGCAGCGCGATCGTGGCGCGCAACGCGGCGCGCCGGAGAAAAGCGCGCAGCGGTGCGCATCACGAGCGTTTCTCCTCGGGCCGCGTGTCCTTGACCAGATAGCCGGTGACCGAGCGGCGCTTGTCGAGCCAGCGGCGCGCGGCGTCGCGCACCGCGTCGGCGGTGACGGCGCGGATGCGGTCGGGCCAGGTGCGCACCTGCTCGACGGTCGAGCCGGTCATCAGCGCGGCGCCATACCACTGCGCGAGCGTGCGGTGGTTGTCCTGCGCATAGATCGCGTCGGCGACCATCCGGTTCTTGGAGCGCTCGAGCTCCTCGGCGGTGACGCCCTTGTCGATCACCTCGGCGAGCACGGCGTCGATCGCCTCTTCGATCTGCGGCAGGCTCGTTCCGGGCTTGGGCGATGCCGTAGACGCTCAACCGCGTGGTGTCGAGCGCCGTGCCGTCGTAGCTCGCGCCGGCGCTCACGGCGATGCCCTTGTCGACCACCAGCGCTCTGATAGAGGCGGCTGTTCGAGCCGCGGCCCAGGATGTGCGCCAGCACGTCGAGCGCTTCGCTTTCGCCCGGGCGCGCGGTGGTGGCCGAGGGCGCCAGGTAGTAGCGCGACACGCTGGGCTGGGTGACGCGCGGATCGGCCAGCGTCACGGTGCGCGGCGCCTCCTGCACCGGCTCCTGCGGGCGCACGCGCGGCTTGATCTCGGCGACGCGCGGCACCTTGCCGTAGGTCTCCTCGGCGAGCCGTCGCACCTCGTCGGCGGTGACGTCGCCGGCGATCACCAGAACCGCGTTGTTCGGCGTGTAGAACCGCCGGTAGAATGCGAGCGCGTCCTCGCGGTCGAGCTTCTCGATCTCGTGCCGCCATCCGATGATCGGCCGGCCGTACGGGTGGTTGAGATAGAGCGCGGCGTCCATCTGCTCGCCGAGCCGGGCGCCCGGATTGTTGGCGACCCGCATGTTCTGCTCCTCGAGCACGACCTTGAGCTCGGGCTGCACCACGTCGTCGGTCAGCACCAGGCCGGTCATCCGGTCGGCTTCGAACTCCATCATCGACTTGAGCTTGTCGCGCGGCACCCGCTGGAAATAGCCGGTGTAGTCGGACGAGGTGAACGCGTTCTCCTGGCCGCCGATGGTGGCGACCACCTGGGAGAAACGGCCGGCGGGATTCTTGGCGGTGCCCTTGAACATCAGATGCTCGAGGAAATGCGCGAGGCCCGACTTGCCCGGGCGTCTCGTCGGCGGCGCCGACCCGGTACCACAGCATGTGGGTCACGACCGGCGCGCGATGGTCGGGAATGACCACGACCTCGAGGCCGTTGGCGAGCACGAAATCGGTGACGCGCGGCCCGCTGTCGGCGTGGGCGGGAACGGCGAGCGCCGCTGCGGCGGCAACCGCGGCGAATGCTTGGAGCAGTCGGTGGGGCACGAATTTGCTCTCGTGGAGTTAGCTGTCGCCCCCACGATACACGTTCAAACGGCCGAGCGCGAAGGCGAACCCGTGCCGATCAGATCCGAACACTCCATAGCATGGAACGGCTGCTGGTTCGGACTTACAATTTGGTCATCTGGCTTCGGCGCGATCCACCACGGTCGAGGCCTTCCGGGTGTCCTTTTGGCCCAATCCGTACGGTTGCTCAGGAGACGGGGTCTGATAGCCGGGAGGCGGCGCCGTCATGCTGGTTCGCGGCGGCTCGTCGGTGAACGGCACCGATTCCGGCTTGCCCGGCGTGAACATCTGGAACACGCTATCGAAAAAGGTCCGCTTGTTGTTGAGCTGGTCGGGGCGCATCGGCCGCTGGGCGTCGTCGGCCTCGGGCGCGGCGGGCCCGCTGTTGCTCGCGGCGACGCGGCCGCGGTCGAGCTCGGTCCGGCTGAGCGGCCGGGCGTCGTCTGCCGCGCGATCGGCGGAGCCCTTGAGCCTGGCGCGCTCCGCGGCCGCGGCGTCGCCTGCTTGCGACGGCGACGACGTCCGGGTCTTTCGGCCAAGCCGGGTTGGCGGCGACCGAACCGGTGACGTCTTGCGGTGGCGGCAGGTTCCGGCTCGGCGGCACCACGAGCGGCGCGCGTTCGCGGTATTCGATCGCCCGGGCCGTCCCGCTGCGCGCCGATATCCTTCATGAACTGCCGAAACAGCTTGGTATCGAGCGGCACATCCTCTTCGTCGTCGTCGGCCGCGTAGGCCAGTCCGGCGCTCAACGCCAGCGACAGCGTCACCGCCAGGATTGCCGCCGTGGCGGCAAGCGCGCGCAACGGCTCGCGATCTCGGTCCTGCATGGACTATCCCCTTCAAGCTGCGGCGAAATGCGCCGCGTCCCCAGGGCTCATTTTGGTGACGATCAGGGCGCTTTTGCGGCACTTCCCCCGAGCAGGGTCTCGTACAGGAGCCCCACCACCCCGGCCACGATCGCCACGTCCGCCAGGTTGAAAACGTACCATTTGAAGCTGAAAGTGCCGGTGGTGACGTGAAACAGCACGAAATCGGCCACCGCCCCATAGGCAGAAGCGGTCGATCGCGTTGCCGACCGCCCCGCCGATGATGAGGCCGAGCGCCACGGCGGTGAGGCGGGAGGACGCCCGCGCCAGCCAAATCCACAGCAATATGACGGCGATGGCCTTGAGCGCGAGCAGCGCCCACTGCCCGAGCGGCCCATCCTGCTGGAACAGCCCGTAGCTGATGCCCCGGTTCCAGGTCAGCACCAGGTCGAGGAACGGGGTGAGGGTCACGATGCCGCGGGAGCCCAGATCGAGGCCGAACAGCAGCCAGAGCTTGAGCGCCTGATCGATGACGGCGCTGGCCAGCGCCACGCGCGAGGCCGAGGCGGGTGAGCGGCCCCCACGACAAGGACGCCCGCATATCTGCGGTGGCGGTCATTACTCCGCGGCCTTGCGCATGCGCGTCCCATTCGCGCAGCGCCTGGGCATCGCGCGGGGAGACGTCGGGGTAGGCGGGATCGGAGCCGACGCTCGGCAGGATCTTCCACGAGCGCGCGCATTTCCTGCCCTCGGCGAGCCGCACCTCGACCGCGACCCCGCGCACGTCGTCGAGCCGGAAGGCGTCGGGCGGACCATCGCCTTCCACCAAGGTCGCCGCCGACGTGATCGAGACCTCGGCCAGGTCGATATCGACCAGCGCGGCGAACAGATCGGGGTCGGAGACATAGACCATCGGCGCCGCCTCGAGCGAGGAGCCGATGCGCTTTCGCGCCCGCTCGATCTCGAGCGCGCCGGTGATCACGCGGCGGACGTTGCGCACCTTGCGCCACTTCTCGGCCAGCGCCTCGTCGCGCCAGGACGCCGGCACCTGCGGGAACAGCTCCAGATGCACGGAGCCGTCGGCGCTCGGATGGCGCGCGAGCCACGCCTCCTCGGCGGTGAACGGCAGCATCGGGCGCGAGCCAGGTCACGGTGGCGCGGAACAGCTGGTCGAGCACGGTCAGGCACGCCTTGCGGGTCAGCGAGGAGATCGGATCGCAGTAGAGCGCGTCCTTGCGGATGTCGAAATAGAACGCCGACAGGTCGGACGTCATGAACGCGTTGAGCGCGGCGAAGATGCGCTTGTAGTCGAAATCCGCATAGGCCTGCCGCACCTGCGCGTCGAGCTCGGCGAGCCGGTGCAGCATCAGCCGCTCGAGCTCCGGCATGTCCGCCGGGCGCGACGCGGTCCTCGGCGCGGAAATGCGCCAGCGAGCCCAGCATCCAGCGCAATGGTGTTGCGCAGCTTGCGGTAGGTCTCGACCGTGGTCTTGAGGATTTCCGGCCCGATGCGCAGGTCGTCGGCGTAGTCGGAGGCGCAGCACCACATCCGCAGGATGTCGGCGCCCGACTGCTTCATCACGTCCTGCGGCGCGGTGACGTTGCCGAGCGACTTCGACATCTTGCGGCCGTCCTCGTCGAGCACGAAGCCGTGGGTGAGCACCACGTCGAACGGCGCGCGGCCGCGGGTGCCGCAGCTCTCGAGCAGCGAGGACTGGAACCAGCCGCGGTGCTGGTCGGAGCCCTCGAGATACATGACGGTGTCGGGCCCGCCGTCGACCTTGCGGCGGATGCCGGCGAGCGACGGGAAGTGCTCGGGGTCCTCCAGCACGAAGGCGTGGGTCGAGCCGGAGTCGAACCAGACGTCGCAGATGTCGTCGACCTTCTGCCAGGGCTCGTTGGCGAGCTCGCCGAGGAAGCGCTCGCGCGCGCCCGGCTGGTACCAGGCGTCGGCGCCTTCGCGCTCGAACGCGTCGGCGATGCGCCGGTTGACCCGCTCGTCCTGCAGGATCTCGACCGCGCCGTCGCCTTGCTCGCGCACGAACACCGTGATCGGCACGCCCCAGGCGCGCTGGCGCGAGATCACCCAGTCGGGCCGGCTCTCGATCATGCCGGTGATGCGGTTCTCGCCCTGCGGCGGCACCCAGCGCGTGACCTTGATGGCCGCGAGCGCGCGGGCGCGCAGCGTGTCGCCGGGCTTGGCCGTGCCGTCCGCGCCCGCGATGTCCTTGTCCATCGCGATGAACCATTGCGGCGTGTTGCGGAAGATCACCGGCTTCTTCGAGCGCCAGGAATGCGGATACTGGTGCTTGAGCCGGCCGCGCGCGATCAGCATGCCGGCTTCGATCAGCGCCTTGATCACGGCCTCGTTGGCGTCGCCCTTCTCGCCCTTGTCGGTGAGCACGCGCTTGCCGGTGAAGCCCGGCGCGTGGTCGGTGAAGCGCGCCGTCGTCGTCGACCGTGTAGGGGATCACCGTGTTGATGCCGCGCGCGTCGAGCTCGCGCGCATTCGCGGTCCAGATGTCGAAGTCCTCGCGGCCGTGGCCGGGCGCGGTGTGCACGAAGCCGGTGCCGGCGTCGTCGGTGACGTGGTCGCCGGCGAGCAGCGGCACTGCGAAATCGTAGTCGCCGCCGAAGCCTCTGCAGCGGATGACGGCAGGTGATCGCGGCGATCAAATCCGGCCGGCACGGTCGCGAGCTGCTTGAACGCGGTCACGCGCGCCTGTCGCAACGACCTCGACGGCGAGCTTTTCGGCGAGGACGAACTTGTCGCCGACCTTCGCCCAATTGTCCGGCCGGCGCGTCGGTGACCTCGTAGAGGCCGTAGCCGATCCTGCGGCGAGAAGCTGATCGCGCGGTTGCCCGGGATCGTCCACGGCGTCGTCGTCCAGATCACGATCGATGCATCGCACGAGATCATCGAACAATTGCTTCGCGGCCACCGGGTCGCCGTCGACGAAGCGGCGCGAGCGATGTCCGGTCGCCGATCGACCGGAAACTTCACCCACACCTGATCCGAGACGAAGTCCTCGTACTCGACCTCGGCTTCGGCGAGCGCGGTCTTCTCGACCACCGACCACATCACCGGCTTCGAGCCGCGGTAGAGCGTGCCGTTCTGCGCGAACTTCATCAGCTCGCGCGCGATCTGCGCCTCGGCGGCGTAATCCATGGTCGAGTAGGGATGCGCCCAGTCGCCCTCGACGCCGAGCCGCTTGAACTCGTCCCGCTGCACCTCGATCCAGTGCTCGGCGAAGGCGCGGCATTCGCGGCGGAATTCGACCACCGGCACCGCGTCCTTGTTCTTGCCCTTGGCGCGGTACTCCTCCTCGATCTTCCATTCGATCGGCAGGCCGTGGCAGTCCCAGCCCGGGCACGTAGTTCGAATCGTAGCCCAGCATCTGCTGGCTGCGCGTCACCACGTCCTTGAGGATCTTGTTGAGCGCGTGCCCGATATGGATGTTGCCGTTGGCGTAGGGCGGGCCGTCGTGCAGGATGAATTTCGGCCTGCCGCGCGCGGCCTCGCGCAGCCGCTCGTAGAGGCCGAGCGCGAGCCAGCGCGCGAGGATCTCGGGCTCCTTCTGCGGCAGCCCGGCGCGCATCGGGAAATCGGTCTTAGGCAGAAATAGCGTCTCGCTGTAGTCGCGGGCGGCGTCGGTCATGAACGTTTACCAGGAGGATGGCGGTGAGGGCTCGGCAGTCCCGGTCCTCCGCTGACGGCAAGTCAGGCGGAAGCCGGGCCGATAATTCGCCGAGCGGCCGACCCGAGGACGAAAGCGGATGCAACGTACGCCATCATGGCGGGCTTCCTAGCAGATCAATCGTGCGCCGGAAAGGCCGCACCAATCCGGCGGGCCCCGGAAGCCAAGTCCTCTCTTGCGCTTAAGCGGGTCAGCGGGCGGCCGGCGGAACCGCCCCGACCGTGCGGCGTTGAGTTCCCGAAACGGCGGACGCGACGGCGCTACGACCGTCGAGCAAGGTGAGCGGCGATGAGCATCGGAGCCGCACCTGGCCTGCCGTCCTCCGGGAGGTAGCGGTGGAGTTTCTCCGCGCTCGACGCGAACGGCGCCACGCGCTGACCATCAACGATCCGAAGCCGGTCGAAAGCGTCGATGCCATCTGGGCGGCGACCGCGCAGATGGCGGTCATCGGCATTTTCATCATGCTGCTCGGGGCGTGCCTCTATTTTTGCGGTCCGCTGCTGCTCCCGATCCTGGCGGCCATGCTGGTCGCCATGACGTTCGCGCCGCTGGTCAAGCTCGGCGCGCGCCACGGCGTGTCGCCCTGGCTCACCGCGGTTGCGCTGGTCCTCCTGCTGATGGCGGGCGTCGGGACTGCTGGCGACCTTGATCGCCGCGCCGCTCGCCGAATGGATCGGCCGCGCGCCGGAAATCGGCGCCAGCATCAAGGAGAAGCTTTACGTGCTCGACCGTCCGATGGCGGCGCTGCGCGAGCTGCAGAGCGTGCTGCTGCCGTCGACCGGAAGCACGGTCGCGGTCGAGCCTTCCCGGATCAGCATGGTCACGCCGGTGGTGGCGTTCGTCACTCCGGCGGTCGCACAGGTGCTCTTGTTCCTGGTGACGCTGTTGTTTTTCCTGGCCGGCCAGATGGAATTTCGCCGCTATGTCGCGTCGTTCATCGCCAGCCGCGATGCCAAGCTGCGTTTCATCCGCATCACCAATGACATCGAGCACAATCTCGCGTCCTACGTGGCGACCATGACGGTGATCAATGTCGGTCTCGGCGTCGTGGTCGTGGTCGGCTGCTGGTTGTTCGGCTTTCCCAATCCGCTGATCTTCGGGATCCTGGCGATGGTGCTGAACTACATCCCCTACGTCGGCCCGGGCGTGATGGCGGTCATCCTGCTCGGCGTCGGGCTCGTGACCTTTCCCTCGCTCGGCTACGCGCTGATCCCGCCGGCCTCATTTGTCGCCCTCACCACCTTCGAAGGCCACATCCTGACGCCGGCCGTGCTGGGACACCGCCTCACGCTCAATCCGCTCGCGGTGCTGCTGGCGCTCGCGTTCTGGACCTGGCTCTGGGGCCCGATGGGCGCCTTTCTCGCGGTTCCGCTCACCATCGTCGCCCTGGTCACGATCAATCACCTTTTCCCCGGAGATGTAGATAAGCTGCCGGCGTAACGACGGCGGATCTTGCGCGGGGGAACTTTTCTCCTTGCGCCCGGTTAGCGCCACAGCGAATAATTCCAAGCCAGAGCGGAGCAAAGTCCATGTCCAGTACGTCCAGCACGGTGAGAGATACGGTTCGCGATACGGTCCGCGACGCCAAGGATGCGGCGCGGGAGACCGGCCGGGCCGCCTCGGCGGCGAGCGGCGACATCCAGGCGGATCTGGAAGCGCTGCGCAACGACGTGTCGCAGCTCACCTCCCAGATCGCCGACATCTTCGCCGCCAAGGGCAATGCCGCGTGGGGCCGGGCGAAGTCGAACCTCGAAGGCATGGTGTCCGACGCCAGCGCCAAGGGTCAGGAAGCGGTCGACGCGGTGCGCGAGGTCGGCGACAACGTGGTCGACGCCATCGACGAGTCGCTCAAGAAGCGGCCCTACACGACGCTCGCCCTGGCGGTCGCGATCGGATTCCTGTTCGGCGCGACGTGGCGGCGGTAGAGCATATCTGCGCGCCAGCCGTTGATGAGTTGAACGCATGAGCGGCTGGCTTCATCATCTCGCGCTGAGTGCTCGCGCTCGCACCGGCTTGAGCCCGCACGTCATCGTCTGGTCCATCGTCGCCGCCATATGTTCGGTGGCGACGCTGGTTTTCTTCCTGATTGCCGCCTTCGTTTGGCTCGCCGACCGTTACGGGAGCGTGACGGCGGGCGTATTGCTCGGATGTGTCTTCCTCGTGCTCGCGGTGATCGCCGGCATCGCGTGCCTGATGGTCGCGCCGCCGCAACATGGAGCGCGCCAAGCTCGAGCTCGCCGCCCGCAGCAGCAATGCGAGCTGGCTCGATCCGAGACTGTTGGGCGTCGGCGTCCAGGTCGGCCAGGCGATCGGCTGGCGCAAGCTCGCGTCTCTCGCCGCCGTCGCCATCCTGGCGGCCGGCCTCTCGAAGGAATGGTTCGCTCGCGACGAGAAGCCTTCGCAAGCGAAGGACGAGCGCGCCGAGGATTAGCTGAGATGCATTCCTCGATCCGCGCGGTCAGCCGTGCGCCGCGCGGCTGTCGCGGCGGCACCTGATCGCGGTCGCGCATGCCATAGTCCCTGATGACGCCGGCGATGCGCAGGCGATAGTCGGCGAACACTTCGCCGCGGCCCTTGGCCTGCGCCGCCCGATGCGCCTCGAGATTGCGCCAGGCCTGGATCGCCGCTTCGTCCCGGAAGAACGACAGCGAGAGAATCTTTCCGGGCTCATACAGGCTTTCGAAGCGCTCGATGGAAATGAAGCCGTCGATCTGGTCGAGCAGCGGCCGCAGCTTGGCGGCGATATCGAGGTATTCCTGCTTGCGGTCCGGCTTCGGCCAGACCTCGAAGATGACGGCGATCATTCGCGGCTCCTTCGTGGCTCGGACGGCGAAAGCATCGCCGCCGCTCGCTGCTCCGACACGCGCTCAGCCGACCTGCCGCAGGAAGGTGCGCTCTTCCGCCAGGATGAAGCGCTGCTCCTCGGCAAACCGGAAGTTGGCCGCGCCCTCGCTGTCGGTCCTGAGGCGCGCCCGGTAGGCCTCGTATGCGGCCAGACTCTCGAACGAAATCAGCGCATAGGCAATGTTGTTGGTGCCCTCGTGCGGCATCCAGTAGCCGAGGAGATCGCCGCCGCACTTGGGAATGATGGTGAGCCAGCGGCGCGCGTAGGCTTCGAAGGCATCGCGCTTGAAGGGATCGAGCTGGTAGCGGATGAACACGGTGATGGTCATGGCGGTCTCCGTACGATGAGGTCGGCGAGCATCATGCGCCGCCGGCTCACCAGAATGCTTCGATTAGCGCCGAAGTGTGGCCGCCGGCCGCCAAACCGCTGGCGGGGACAGCCGGCCATGACGCGTGGGAGCTACCCGGTCACCGGTCCCAGCGGCGGAAACGCGTCGGGCCGTCGGGCCAGCGCCGCGCGCGCAAGCCGCGCGTCCTCGCCCATCCGCTCGACCAGCTCCGCGACGCTGGCCAACGCCAGCTCGGGCCTGATCCACTCGATGAAGGCGACGTCGATCACCCGGCCATAGAGGTCGCCGGCAAAATCGAACAGGAAGGGTTCGAGCAGCACGGTGCCGCTGTCGAACATCGGCCGCCGCCCGAAATTTGCGACGCCGTCGTAGCGGCGCCCGTCCACGCCCACGCGCACCGCGTAGATGCCGTGCTTGAGGCGCGCAGCCGGGGTCGAGACGTAGATTGGCGGTCGGAAAGCCGAGCTCGCGTCCGCGCTTGTCGCCGTGGACGACTTCGCCGCTGACGAACCAGGGATAGCCGAGCAGCTCCGCCGCCTCGGTCACCTCGCCGGCGCTGAGCGCGGCCCGGATCGGGCCCGAGCGGACCGGGCGTCCTTCGTCCTCGAACCGCGGCACGACATCGACGGCGAATCCGCGCTTGGCGCCTTGCGCGGCGAGATAGCCGGGCGAGCCCGCCCGCTCCTTGCCGAAATGAAAATCGAAGCCGATCGCAACGCCCGAGACCGCCAGCCGTCCGACCAGGACCCGCGCGACGAAGTCCTCGGCCGAGAGCCGCGCCAGCGCGGCGTCGAACCGCAGCACGACCGCGCCGCTCAGACCGGTCGCCGCCAGCAGCCGCAGCTTGGCGCGCTCGTCGGTGAGGCGGAACAGCGCATCGCCCGGCCGGAAGAAGCTGCGCGGGTGCGGCTCGAAGGTGAGCGCGGCGGCGGGTCGGCCGAGCGTCTTGGCGCGCGCCAGCGCCGCCGCGATCACGGCGCGGTGGCCGCGGTGCACGCCGTCGAAATTGCCGATCGCCACCACGGCGCCGCGCAGCGCGTGATCGTCGGGCGCGTCGTCGCGCACCACGGCAAACGGTCGGGCAGGCGGCAGGTTGTCGGTCATGGCGGTCAGCGGCTATCCGACGAGGCTGGTGCGCGGTTCGACGTTCGTATCCTATTGCAGCACGCGCTCATACGAACGTCGGATCCAAGGGCACTAGCAATCATATGATTGCAGTGTGGCCTTTGATTTCCGACGTTCGTAGAAGTTCCGTGCTGCAAGGTGATACGAACGTTCGCCGGAACCGGGACACTCGTGCCCGATCGCAAATTAACCGGATATTCAACGGACTTTGCTAGTGGCATGCGGTTGGGTTGGGGGGAGACGGGCATGGGAGTCTTGCCCTGCGACGACCTCTTGGAAATGCCGGGGCGACCGCGCGCCGGCCAGCGCGTGACGGAGCGGGTTATGGCTGTTGATCTGTCGATACCGATCCTCGTCGTCGACGACTACAATACGATGGTCCGCGTCATCCGCAATCTCCTGCAGCAGCTCGGGTTCAGGGACGTCGACGACGCCTCCGACGGCTCGGCGGCGATCGCCAAGATGCGCGCGAGGCGGTACGGGCTCGTCATCTCCGATTGGAACATGACGCCGATGACCGGCTACGAGCTGCTCAAGGAAGTTCGCGCCGACCCGTCGTTTGCGACAACCCCGTTCATCATGATCACCGCCGAATCCAAGACCGAGAACGTGATCGCCGCGAAGCGCGCGGGTGTCGACAATTACATCGTCAAGCCGTTCAACGCGCAGACGCTGCAGCACAAGATCCAGGCGGTGTTTCCGGACGAAGCGCCGCCGCCGCAGGCCGCCTAAATAGTTGCTATAGACAAGAAGAAGCCTGCCGCCGGGGATCAAGTCGGGGCAGGCTTTCTGCTCGGCCGTGGCCTGCGTCAGCGCTTCGACGTCACCGCGGCGACCACCTTGGTCTTGTCCAGCCCGGTTTCCTTGACGCGGGCGGTGCGCAGCGTGTTCGCGAGCTTGCGCCAGTCGCCGCGCGATTGGGTATGCGCCGGATCATTGTCGGGCATCGGACGGTAAAGCCCATATTTCGCGCCGTTGTCGTCGAGCCAGTCCCAGACGTCGTCGGAAGAGCCCTCGGCGTTGGTGATGTCGACAGCGCGGCCGTGGCCGTAGCCGCCGGTGACGCGGCTGCCGCCGTGCAGGGAGTTGCCGGTGCGCGCCTTGAAGCCCGAGGCCAGGCGTTGGCGATAGTCGTCACGGAACGCGCTGAGCATCGTCCATTTGAGGCCGGCCGCGTCCATCGCGCGCCCGGCGTGGTAGAGCTGCTCGCGGAAGTCGGGGTCCATGCCGGCGATCACGTAATCCGGCAATGACATGTTCACCCGCTTGGCGGCGATCGGATCCTTCCAGGTGAAGTCGCCGGTGCCATCCTTCTTGATCGGCGATCGCTGATAGACCTCCCACAGATACTGATCGACGTCCTCCATCAGCACCGCGACGCCCTTGCGGGGAGCGAGAAACGTGAGCGCTACGTCGGCGACGTTCTGCTCGGCGCCCTTGCCCGAGAACGCCACGAAGCCGCCCACCCGCGTGGTGCCGGCGAGCTCGAAGCCGGCTCCCGGCTCGGCTGATTCGCGCGTGGCCGCGGCCATCGCGGCGTTTGCGCGTGTCGCGGGATTGAGGAACAGGACGGTGCGGACCGCGCGCGGATAATTCCAGGCGACGCCGGCCTCGGGCTGATCGACGACCGGCTCCGTCAGTCCGGCGCGGGCGTAGGACTTCGGCGGCGCCTGACGCGGGATCACGGTCTCGTTGCCGTCGGGCACCGCCGTGGTGGCGGCGCGCTTGCCGTCCTCATATTTCATGAAGGCCATGGCGGCCAAAGCCCCGGCCAGCGCGGCAGCGACGAACTTGAGCGCGCGCACGCCGTTCTCGTAACGCGCCGCGCTCAGGGCGCTGGCGGGCCGGCGAAGTGATGGATTGGATCTGACGGGGGCGCGTCGCGGTCCCAACAGCGCGCCCGGATATCGCAATACAGCGCTCGGCTGTGCGATCATGCAAACCCCCCTGTCGATCACTCCGGGCAGAGAGGTCACGCTGGATGCCTGCGAGCGTGCAGCCCTTTCCCCAGGGCGGCAGCTGCAGCCCCTATCCCCAAGGGCGGCAGCGAATGAGACGCTCGCGCGTTGCAGACCAGATGAGAGTGTGTGACCCCAACCCCAGAATGATGATCCCCGATCGACGCAAGGTCGGGGACAAATGAGGAGAAAGATTGACCCGGCCGGTACCAATTTACGGCGGCTGTGGGCAGCGGAACGCCGATTTATCGACGTTTTCTGCTGCAAAGCCGCTCATGGATTTACCATTCGTTTACCAGCGGGCGCGCGAATCATGATTCGCGACGATGCCCTTGCCGCGCAGCGCCCGATCAGCCGCAAGCCCTGCGGCGGCGGTGCGCCGGACCATCGATCACGAAAATTTCCGAACCGCGAGCACCGCGTTCAAGCCGCCGAACGCAAACGAATTGGACAGCGCGGCGTCGATGCGCATCGGCCGCGCCGCGTTCGGCACGTAGTCGAGGTCGCAATCGGGATCGGGCCCGAGGTAACCGATCGTCGGCGGCGCAACGCCCTCGCGCACCGCCATGATGGTCGCGACCAGCTCGAGCGCGCCGGCTGCGCCCAAGGCATGCCCGACCATGGATTTCGTCGACGAGATCGCGACCTTCTCGGCGTGCGCACCGAAGACCTGCCGCAGCGCCCGCGTTTCGGTCACGTCGTTGGCCGCGGTGCCGGTGCCGTGGGCGTTGATGTATTGGATGTCGCCGGGCGCCAGGCGCGCGTCGGCGAGCGCGCCTTCCAGCGCGCGCGCCATGCCGCCTTGATCCGGCGACGTGAGGTCCCTGGCGTCGGCGCTCATGCCGAAGCCGACGATCTCGCCGAGAATCTCGGCGCCGCGGCTCTGCGCATGGTCGAGCGCTTCGATCACGACGATGGCGGCACCTTCGCCCAGCACCATGCCGGCGCGGTCGCGCGAGAACGGCCGGCAGGCGTCGGGCGCCATGACGCGCATCGCCTCCCATCCGCGCAGCGTCCCGAACGTGATGCAGGCTTCCGTGCCGCCGGTGACCGCGCACGTCACCTGCCCGGAACGGATCATGTGGAACGCCTGCCCGATCGCGTGCGTCGCCGAGGCGCAGGCGCTGGCGACCGCGAAGGCCGGCCCGCGCAGCCCGCAATGCATGGAGATCTGGCTCGCCGGCGCGTTCACCATCAGCTTCGGGATGGTCAATGGAAACACCCGGGATGCGTTGTCCCGGTAGATGCGGCGGAAGTTGTCGTCGTGGGTGGTCTGCCCGCCGACCCCGGTGCCGATGATCGTCGCCGTGCGTTCCGAAAGCCGGTCGTCGAACGTGATCGCGGCCGACGCGATCGCCTCGCGCGCCGCCACCACCGCGAACTGCGACACGCGATCCAGCGTCACGATCTGGCGATCGTTGAAATGCGCCTGCGGGTCGAAGTCCTTGACCTCGGCGACGATCTTCTGCAGCAACTGGTCCGCCGGCACCAACGTGATCGTGCCGATCCCGCACACGCCCTCGAGCAAGCTCGACCAATATGCGGCGGCGCTGTGTCCGACCGGAGATACGGCACCAAGGCCGGTGACGACGACGCGGTTCACGCCATTCATGTCTTGCTGGCGACCAGCGTCTGGATCGCGCGCACGATATCGCCGACGGTGACGAATTCCGGCCCCACCTTGTTGGCGTTGTAGGGGATCTCGACGTCGTATTTCTCTTCCAGGTCGAAAATCATCTCGACGGCGTCGATCGACTCGATCCCCAAATCCTCCAACCGGTCGTCCGGCTTGATCTCCGTCTTGCCGCTGCGCACGCGCTTGGCGACGATCGCCATCACGTCGGACGCCACCACCGCCATGTCGCGCTCAACCGAGTTCATTTCTTGCTTCCCTGCTCCAGCTTGGCGATTCGCGACTTGATGTCGTCGACCTTCACGTGCAGCGCCTTTTGGCGTCCGAGATAGTGGATGAATTCCATCGTACGTTCGTGGCGCAGGGCCGGGTAGCCCGAAACGAATGTTCGCTCGGGCACGTTGGCGCCCACTCCCGAGCCGGCGGCCACGATCGCCTCGGTGCCGATCGTGACGTGGTCGGCAATACCGACGCCGCCGCCGATCCGCACGCGATCGCCGATCGTCGCGCTGCCGGAGATGCCGACCTTGCCGCAGATCAGGCAGCGCTCGCCGATCGTGACGTTGTGACCGATATGGACGTGATTGTCGATCTTGGTGCCATTGCCGATCCGCGTCGCCTCCAGCGTGGCGCGGTCGATCGAGGTGCCGGCGCCGATCTCGACGTCATCGCCGATCGTCACCGTGCCGAGAGAATGGACCCGCCGCAGCTCCAGATCGGCGGGGTACGGCAGGCGCGGGCCGAGCTCCGGCGCAAAGCTGAATCCGTCCGACCCGATCGATGCGTTGTACTTGATGACGACGCGGTTTCCGATCACCACGCGGTCGCCGATGCAGACCCCGGAATGGATCAAGCCTTGCTCGCCGATCACGACGTTCGCCCCGATCGACACATGGGGCAGGATCGCGGTTCCGGCGCCGATGCGGCTGCCGGCTCCGATGACGACGTAAGGGTCCGACGTCCACGCCGGCACCGAGCGTGGCGTCGGGCGCCACGACCGCGGTCGGGTGAATCCCCGCGGCCCGCGCCGGACCGGCGTCGAACAGCGCCGTCAAGGTCGCGAGCGCATAGCGCGGCTGCTCGATCAGGATGACGGCCTTGAACCGGCCGGCGGCGGGCGCCCGCTTGGCCGAGACCACGACGGCCTGCGCTTTCGTGCGCTCGAGCGTGGCCGCGCTCTCCGCGGTCATCGCCACGGCGAGATCGGAAGGCCGTTCGGCGTCGTCCGGATGGACGATACGCTCGATCTCCAACGTGCCGTCTCCGGCGAGCCGCGCGCCGAGCGCGTCCGCAATCGCTTTCGTGATCATGACCTGCTCGTCAGGAGGAATAGCCGTCGCTGGCTCGACTGTTTAGTCCGGGAGCAGGGGCGCGCGCAACGAGGCCGCGATCCGCCGCCAGGGTCGAGACTTAAGCTGTTGATCGCGATGGCTGAATCCGCAAGGATGCGAGCGGGAATCCGGCCCGGACCAGGTGGCGCCCTGCGCATCCACGGCGGTTGCTTCGGCCATGTCGATCTCGCAATGTCGATCTCGCAAGGAGCCGATGCGATGACGAAACCGTCCTTCTTCGAGCGTGCGCCGGGTCTCACCGTGGCTGAAATCGCTGCCCTGACGGGAGCCGAGCCCGGTCGCGACGCTGCGCTCACGCATCGCATCGCCAATATCGCTCCGCTCGATCTGGCGGGGCCCGATGACCTCAGCTACGTCGACAACGCCAAGTTTGCCGCGATGCTGGCCTCGACCCATGCCGGCGCCTGCTTGATGACCGAACGTTTCGAAGGTCAGGCGCCGCGTGGGCTCATCGTGCTGCGCACGAGCGAGCCTTACCGTGCCTTCGTGGCGGTGGCGCGCAAGTTGTTTCCGGATTCCTTGCGCCCGTCCTCGCTGTTCGAAGCCGAGGGCACGGCGTCGGGCGCGTTCGTCCATTCCTCGGCCCGGCTGGAGGCCGGCGTGATCGTCGATCCGGGAGCCGTGATCGGACCGCGCGCCGAGATCGGCGCCGGAACGGTGATCGGCGCGACCGCCGCGATCGGACCGGACGTCGCCATCGGCCGCAACTGCGCGATCGGCGCCGGATGCTCGATCACCCATACGCTGATCGGCGATCGCGTGATCATCCATCCCGGCTGCCGGATCGGGCAGGACGGCTTCGGTTTCGTCATGAGTGGAAAGGGGCACGAAAAGATCCCGCAGCTCGGCCGCGTCGTCATTCAGGACGACGTCGAGATCGGCGCCGGCACGACCATCGACCGCGGCGGCATCCGCGACACGGTGATCGGCGAGGGCACCAAGATCGACAACCTCGTGCAGATCGGCCACAACGTCGTGATCGGCCGCCATTGCGTCATCGTCGCCCAATCGGGACTGAGCGGCAGCGTGACCTTGGAGGATTTCGTGGTGCTGGCGGCGCGCGTCGGCATCGTCCAGCACATCACGGTCGGCGAAGGCGCTCACGTCGGCTCGCGGTCGACCGTGCTGCAGGACGTGCCGCCGGGGGCGCGCTGGTGGGGCTATCCGGCCAAGCCGGTCAGGCGCTGGATGCGCGAAATGCTGACGCTCGAGCGGATGGCGGCGCGCGGCGGCGCCGAAGGCGCCGATCCCGGCGGTGAATGAGCCGGAGTCCCGCAGCCCGCCATCCGCATTCACCCGACGTCGTGGCTGCCCGGATGGCACAGCGGGCGCTCGCGCGCGTCACGGACGAACGCGATGATCTGCGCCACCGCCTCGTCGCCGCCGAATTTCGCCTCGACGGCTTCCACGCGGCGCGCCAGGATCCCCTCGCTGAAGAACAGCAGCCGATAGGCGGCGCGGACGGTGCGGACCGTCTCGTTCGGAAACTTGCGCCGCCGCATGCCGACGACGTTCACGCCGCTGAGACGCGCGAAGGCGCCGGCCGCGAGCCCGAACGGAATCACGTCGCCGCGCACCCCGGTCACCCCGCTGATCATCGCGTGCGAGCCGATGCGCGTGTATTGGTGCGCCGCCGACAATCCGCCGATGAACACGTTGTCGCCGACGATGCAATGTCCGCCGAGCGTGGCGCTGTTGGCGAAAGTTGCGTCCTCGCCGACGCGACAGTCGTGGCCGACGTGGCTGTAGGCCATGAAGAATCCGCGGTCGCCGACCTGGGTGATCCCGCCGCCGTCCTCGGTGCCGACATTCATCGTCACGCTCTCGCGGATATCGCAGTCGGCGCCCACCACCAGCCGGGTCGGGCCGCCGCGAAATTTTATCGATTGCGGCGGCGTGCCGAGCGAGGCGAACGGATAGATGACGGTGCGCGGGCCGATCGTCGTATGGCCGGCGAGATGGACGTGGGCGACGAGCCTGCAGCCGTCCGCGATCACGACGTTGCCGCCGATGATGCAATAGGGGCCAATCGATACGTCCTTCCCGATGACGGCGCCCGGCTCGATCTTCGCGGTCGGATCGATTGCTCCCATCCGGTCAAGATACGCAGGTGTGTGCATGGTGCAAGTGCGCTTACCACGCCAGCCGACGCATCACGGCTTTCGGAAACACGCCCGCCGCCGCGAACATGTCGGAGAGCGCGGAGGCGTCGGGATTGTCGCGCGCGCCGAGCTCCTCGGCGTGGATGCCGGCGGTCACGAACAGGCAATCGATCCCGAACGCCGCCGCGCCCTGGAGGTCGGTGCGCACCGAATCGCCGATCGCCAGCACGCGATCGGGCGCGGCCGGTTTGCCGCGCGCCGCCGCCGCGATGGCGAGCGCCTGGTCGTAGATCGGCCGGTAGGGCTTGCCCGCATAGATCACCTCGCCGCCGGCCGCGGCATAGAGATCGGCGATCGCGCCCGCGCAATAGACCAGCTGCTCGCCGCGCTCGACCACGATGTCGGGATTGGCGCAGATCATGGTGAGGGAGCGCGCGCGCATGCGCTCGATGAGATCGCGGTAATCCTGCGCGGTCTCGACGTTGTCGTCGAAGAGGCCGGAGCAGACCACGTAGTCGGCGCTCTCCACCGGTGCGACCGGCGCGTCGAGCCCTTCGAAGATCGGCAGGTCCCGCTCCGGGCCGATATGGAAGACGCGCTGGCCCGCGCGCGCCTCGATCAGCGCGCGGGTGACGTCGCCGGAGCTGATGATGCCGTCATAGGCGGCGCGCGGCACGGCCATCCGGTCGAGCGTGATGCGCGCCACCACCTCGCCCGGCCGCGGCGCATTGGTGATGAGCACCACGGTGCCGCCGGCGGCGCGGAAGCGCGCGAGCGCATCGCAGGCATCGGGCGAGGCGGCGACGCCGTTGTGAACGACGCCCCAGACGTCGCTGAGCACGACGTCATAGCCCGCGGCGAGCGTGGCGAAATGAGTGGCGAACGAGAGCGGCGCGCGCATCAAGACTGAACAGGCCCTGGGGATTTCGCGTCACGAGTGGAAGCCCCCATTCGTCGCGTCGAGAACGCGGGCCGGTCGGGTTGCTTTATAGCGTTTTCCGGCGAAGTGGGAACCGGTTCGCCGCAGAAAACGCGTCAAGCTCAAGAGCCCTATCCGCGTTACTCCGATCCCGCAATGCCGGCCTGTTGGATCACCTTGCCCCAGCGGACGATCTCGGACTGGACGAACGCCTGCAGGGCCTCGACCGGAGGCGAGTCGATCGGGATCAGGCCCATGCCGGTGAAGCGCTGGCGGATCTCGGGCAAGGCCGCGATGGCTTTGAGCTCGCCATGGAGCTTGGCGACGATCTCCTTCGGCGTATTGGCCGGCGCCACGAACATCAACCATCCGCCGGCGTCGTATCCGGGCACGCCGGCTTCGGCGAGCGGCGGGATTTCGGGCGCCGCCGGCACCCGGGCGCTCGACGACATGCCGAGCGCGCGCATCTTGCCTTCCCGGATCAACGGCAGCGCGGGCGGAAGATCGACGAACATCACCGGCACCTGTCCGGCGACGAAATCGGTCATTGCCGGGGCGCTGCCCTTGTAGGGGATATAGGTGATGTCGATGCCGGTCATGCCCCGCAGATACTCGGCGCAGAGATGCGCGGGCGAGCCGATGCCGGCGGTCCCGAACGCGAGCTGACCAGGTCTGTCCTTGGCGAGCTTGATCAGATCCGGCAGCGAATGCACGGGCAGCGACGGTTGCACCACCAGCACGAACGGAATGGCGGCCACATGCGCCAGCGGCACGAAGTCCTTGGCCGGATCGTAGGGCAGCTTCTTGTGCAGCGTGACATTGTAGGCCAGCGCCGAGCTGCCGCCCATCAGCAGCGTGTAGCCGTCGGGCGCCGCCCGCGCGGCCGCCGACGCGCCGATCACCGTGCCGGCGCCGGCCCGGTTCTCGACCACCACCGGCTTGCCCAGGCGTTCCGACAGTTTCTGCGCGAAGATGCGGGCGCCGATATCGGCGGAGCCGCCGGGCGCGAACGGCACGATGATGGTGACCTGGCGGGTCGGATAGTCCTGGGCGCGGACGCTCGTCGGAGACCTGCAAGCCGACGAGCAGAGCGGCCAGCGCCAGGACATGAGCTTTCGCCGTCATGGCTTTCCTCCCGGATGAGGCGGCACTAGGCATCAGCCGCGGCTGACGATGCCGCGCGCGAGCTGGGCGAGCCCGGTGGTGCGTTCGCCCTTGCCGGCCTCTGTTGACGGCGTCGTGGGCTCCGACGGCCGCAGCACGGCGGAGCGCTCCGGCGCGGTCGCGACGTCGCGCGCCACCACGTCCGAGCGCTCGGCGATGCCCTGCAGCGCCTCGGCGCGCACCGGACGCGGCGCCGAGAACAGGAAGCCCTGACCATAGCGCACGTCGTAATCGAGCAGATCGACCACGCTGCCCTCGCCTTCGATCTTGTCGGCGATGAGGTCGATGCCGAAACGGCCGAGCAGGTCGGACAGATCGGCGGGATGGATATCGGTGGTGGCGGTGCCGGCGCGATTGAGCAGCAGGCTCGCGGGAATCTTGATGAAGCGGAAGCTGCGGTCGGCCAGCTCGCGCGGCTCGATGCGCAGGTCGGCGACATTGTCGAGCGAGAAGCGGAAGCCGCGCTCGGCCAGCGCCGCCAGGCTCTCGTGCTCGATCGGGCCCATGCCGCGCACCGCGGCTTGGGTGAATTCGAGCACGAGCGAGGGCGCAATCGCGCGGTTTGCATCCATGAACTCGAGGAACTGCGGAAACACCGCGGAGTCGGTCAAGGTCGAGCCCGACACGTTGCAGAACAAGCCGATGTCGCGGTTCTTGAGCAGCAGTCGACGGACCACCTGCACGCAGCGGAAGACGACGAGATTGTCGATCTTCGGCATCAGTCCGTTGCTTTCCGCCTGCGGCACGAAGTCGGCCGCGTGCAGCACGTCACCGCGCTCGTTGCGCAGCCGCGACATCGCCTCGTAGTAGCGCACCTTGCGCTGCGGCAACGTCACGATCGGCTGCAGGAAGAGGTCGATGCGATTGGCCTCGATCGCGCCGCGGATGTCGGCCAGCGCCTCGGCCTGGCCGGCGGCCTTGTCGGCAGCGATCGGCCGCCGGCTCGAGCTCGGGCGCGGACGGCGGCATCGATGGGGCAGGGGAGGCGGGCGCCGCCTCGGAGCGCGGCGGCGACGCTTCCGCGAACGAAGCCGCCGGCAGGGCCGGGCGGCGGGCCAGCTCCGCGAGCCTCATCTCGTGCGCCGCCACCGTCTCGGCCAGCTGGTTGACCAGCGCGCCGAGCTCCCCGATCTCGGTGCTGAGCGGATCGGTCGCCGCTTGCGTCTTGTCGACCGCGACGCCGACCTGCTGCTCCATCTCGGCGAGACGCCGACCCATCTCGGCGACCTGACGCGCGACATCGGCCCCGCCGCGCGACAGGTCGGACAGCTGGTGACCGACCGCTCGGCGCAGCCCGAGGCGGGTCGAGATCGTATTGTACAGGGCGAGCGCGGCTAAAATCGCGATCGCGACCGCAATGGCTTCCAACAGGCTCAGCCCGAAGTAGAGGTAGACCACCGCTCCGGCCGAGCCCGCGATCAGCACCATGCAGACGGCGACGAAAATGGCAGCGATGCGCATCAAGTCATTCCGATTTCGCCGACTAGTCGAAGCTCGCAAGTCCTCGCGGCACCGTCTCATGCGAGCTTCGGAATCAAAGGGACACTAGCAAACTTTTGACCCTAGTGTGGCTTTGGATTTGAAGTTCCTACGCGAACTTGCCGCCAATGATAGGAACTTCAAATCCGCCACACTAGCGGGCCGGCGGCGTGATTCGCTGACGCTCTGCTCAATCTCTACGACGCCTCCGGCGGGTGCAAGCACCCTGATCAACCGGTGGATGACGGGCGCCGGGACGGCGATAGTGCCGGACTATCGCGGCCATGCCGCTTTGCCGCTATAAGGCCTGCGGGTCAAGATGTCCGGACTGATCGCCATGATCGACCGCCGCCCGCAGGCGGCCTTTGCGCTGTTCCTCGCTCTGCATCTCGTGGTCTGGACCGCGCTGCCGACGATCCTCTATCCGAACCTGCCGCTCGATCTGATCGAGGCGTTGACCTACGGCCGCGAATGGCAACTGGGCTACGACAAGCTGCCGCCGCTGCCGTGGTGGCTGATCGAGGTGGTCTACCGGCTGGTCGGGATCGACGCCGCCTACTATGTCGTGGCGCAGGTCGCGGTGATCGCGGCCTTCGCCATCGTGTGGAGGACCGCGTTGCCGCTCGTCGGCGCGCGCGGCGCGCTGGTGTCGATCCTGATCGTCGACGGGCTGCATTACTTCCACTACACCGCCGCCAAGTTCAATCACGACGTGATCCAATTGCCGTTCTGGGCGCTCGCCGGATGGGCCTTTCACGCCGGGCTCAAGCGCGGCCGCATCACCGACTGGCTGCTGCTCGGATTGGCGCTCGGGGTGGCGCTGTGGGCGAAATATTTCGTGATCGTGCTGGCGGCGCCGCTGGCGCTGTTTCTGCTGCTCGACCGCGATGCCCGCAAGGCGCTGGCGACGCCCGGCCCGTGGATCGCGCTCGCTGGTCGCGCTCGCCGTGATGGCGCCGCATCTCCTCTGGCTGGTGCAGAACGATTTCCTCCCGTTCGCCTATGCGAGCGCGCGCGCCGCGCCCTCGCGCGGCTTGCTCGATCACGTCCTGCACCCGACCGCGTTCGCGCTCGGACAATTCGCCTTCCTGCTGCCGGCACTGCTGATCGCGGCGCCGCTCGCCTGGCCGCGGGGCGGCGCTGCCGCGACTTACGCGGCCGACGCCTTCGACCGCCGCATCGTGACGCTCCTGGCCTTCGGTCCGGGCGCGACCGTGCTCGCGCTCGGGGTCGTGAGCGGACGCGGCATGATCGCCATGTGGGGCTATCCGCTCTGGCTGTTCCTCGGGCTGTGGATCGTGCTGTTCGCCAAGCGCGCGATCGAGGACGCGCGCCTGCGCCGGATCGCGGTGCTGTGGGCGGCGGTGTTCGCGGTGTTCGCCGGCGCCTTCATCGTCAATTACGGGGTGCTGCCGCGGTTCGATCACCGCTACCGCGCGGTGCTCTATCCGGGCGACCGGCTCGCCGACGAGCTGGCGCGCCGTTTCCGCGCCGCCACCGGCCGCCCGCTCGCCTACGTGGTGGGCACGATGTGGGATGGCGGCAATGTCGCGCACTACGCGCCCGAACGGCCGCGTGTTCTCATCGACGGCAATCCGCGCCGCGCGCCGTGGATCGATCTCGGCGACCTGCGGAGCAAGGGCGCCGTGGTGGTGTGGACCGGCGGCGATCCGGCCGTCATGCCGGTCGGCTTGCGGGCGATCGCCGGCGACGCGCAGGTGCAGCCGCCGTTCACCCTGCCGTTCCGGCGCGGCGATGCGGTGCTCACGTCGGCTGGGCGATCCTGCGCCCGCAGCCGCGTTCGCGCTGCGTCAGCGCGCTACGCCACCGCCTTGATCACGCGCGCGACCTTGTCGAACAGCTCGCCGATCTGCGCCTCGCTGATGGTCAGCGGCGGCGTGAGCGCGAGCGTGTCGCCGACCGAGCGCACGGTCGCGCTTTCCTGATGGAAGGCGTGCTCGAGCGCGCGGTAGCCGCGCTTGCCGACGGCGTCGGGGATCGCCGCCATGTCGATGCCGGCGGTGATGCCGACGCAGCGGATGTCGAGCACGTTGGGCAGGCCCTTGAGCGCTCATGGCGGCGTCGGCCCATTTGGGCTCGAGCGCCTTGGCGCGCTCGAACAGCCCTTCGTCGCGGTAGAGGTCGAGCGTGGCGAGCCCGGCCGCGCAGGCGAGCGGGTGGGCCGAATAGGTGTAGCCGTGGAACAATTCGGTGACATGCTCGGGACCGCGCATGAAGGCGTCGTAGATCGGCTTGCGCACGATCACGCCGCCCATCGGCACGGCGCCCGAGGTCACGCCCTTGGCGAACGTGATCATGTCGGGGACGACGCCGTAGCGCTCGGCCGCGAACGCGTGGCCGAGCCGGCCGAAGCCGGTGATCACCTCGTCGAAGATCAGCAGGATGCCGTACTTGTCGCAGATCGCGCGCAGGCGCTGCAGATAGCCCTTGGGCGGCGGCAGCACGCCGGTCGAGCCCGCCATCGGCTCGACGATCACGGCCGCGATGGTGGAGGCGTCGTGCAGCGCGACGATGCGCTCGAGCTCGTCGGCGATATGCCCGCCCCACTCCGGCTCGCCCTTGCTGAAGGCCTGCTGCTCGCGGTTGTAGGTGTGCGGCATATGATCGACGCCGGCCAGCAGCGTGCCGAAATGCTTGCGGTTGTTGACGATGCCGCCGACCGCGATGCCGCCGAAGCCGACGCCGTGATAGCTGCGCTCGCGCCCGATCAGGCGGCTGCGGGTGCCCTCGCCGCGCACGTTGAAATAGGCGAGCGCGATCTTGAGCGCGGTGTCGACCGCCTCCGAGCCCGAATTGGTGAAGAACACGTGATCGAGGTCGCCGGGCGCCAGCGCGGCGACGCGGCTCGCCAGCTCGAACGCCTGCGGAATGGCGTACTGAAAGGCCGGCGCGTAGTCGAGCTCGGCCGCCTGCTGCTGGATCGCCGCCACGATCGGATCGCGGTTGTGGCCGGCATTGGTGCACCACATGCCGGCGGTGCCGTCGAGCACGGCGCGGCCGTCGGCGGTGTAATAGTGCATGTCCTTCGCCCGCACGATCAGCCGCGGCGACTTCTTGAACGCCCGGTTGGGCGTGAACGGCACCCAGTAGGCTTCGAGGTCGTTGGGGACGGCCGTCACGGATCGTGCCGAGGACGCCGCAGAGCGTGCTGAGGACATGGACAGTCTCCCGTTGATGTGGTGCCCGCCGAGCCGGCATCCGGTCGCCGGCATCGCGGCCATGAACCGATGAATCGTGGTCCGCCTGGCAATGGCTTTACCCGCTTTCGCGGCTGATGACAAAGCATGGGTCGGCTGCTACCACCGCGGCCCAATCGACAATGTAACGGCGCACCGCCAAATGGCCGACAAGTCCAACAAGCTCAAGGCGCGGCTGCCGCGCGGGTTTTCCGATCGTACGCCCGGCCGAGATCGCCGCCACCCGGCGCATGCTGGAGACGATCCGCACGGTCTACGAGCGCTACGGCTTCGAGCCGGTGGAGACGCCGGCGATCGAATACAGCGACGCGCTCGGCAAGTTCCTGCCCGACCAGGACCGGCCGAACGAGGGCGTGTTCTCGTTCCAGGACGACGACGAGCAGTGGCTCTCGCTGCGCTACGACCTGACCGCGCCGCTCGCGCGCTACGTGGCGGAGAATTTCGACGCGCTGCCGAAGCCCTATCGCTCGTATCGCTTCGGCTGGGTGTTCCGCAACGAGAAGCCGGGCCCCGGCCGCTTCCGCCAGTTCATGCAGTTCGACGCCGACACGGTGGGCTCGGCGTCGCCGGCCGCCGATGCGGAAATCTGCATGATGGCGGCCGACACCATGGAGGCGCTCGGCATCCCGCGCGGCAGCTACGTGGTGAAGGTGAATAACCGCAAGGTGCTGGATGGTGTGCTGGAGATCGATCGGACTTGGTGGCGAAGCAAATGAAGGAAAGCGCCTCACTGTGCTGCGAGCGATCGACAAGTTTGATCGCTTGGGCAGCCAAGGCGTGCGGCAGTTGCTCGGAGACGGGACGCAAGGATGAAAGCGGCGACTTCACGAAGGGCGCAGGCTTAGATGCGCTCGACTGAAACAATCGTGAGCGTTATTCGAGTCTGTGCAAGGATCCAGACAGACGGAAACTCTGCAGCAATCTGATCTGCGATGTGCAAGGTCAGCAAGATTGGGCAAGCAAGGGCGTCGACGAGCTGGACGCAAATTGCAGCGCTTGTGTCAGCTGCCGGCTACGGCGACGATCGAATCGTGATTGATCCGTCAGTCGTCCGCGGCCTCGAGTACTACACCGGCCCGGTCTACGAGGTTGAGCTGACCTTCCCGATCGAAGGCGAGGACGGCAAGCCGGTGCGCTTCGGCTCGGTCGCGGGCGGCGGGCGTTACGATGGTCTAGTGGCGCGCTTCCGCGGCGAGGCGGTGCCGGCGACCGGGTTCTCGATCGGCGTCTCGCGCCTGATGGCGGCGCTGCAGCATCTCGGCAAGATCGACACCAAGCCCGAGCCCGGCCCGGTGGTGGTCACGGTGTTTCCCGACGTGCCGATCGCCGAATATCAACGGATGGTGGCAACGTTGCGCGGCGCCGAATATGCGCCGGGCAAGAGATTCGCGCCGAGCTCTATCTGGGCAGCGGCAAGTTCGGCGCGCAGATGAAATACGCCGACAAGCGCGGCAGCCCTTGCGTCGTGATCCAGGGCGGCGACGAGAAGGCCAAGGGCGAAGTCCAGATCAAGGACCTCGTGCTCGGCGCCGAGATCGCGGGGCTCAGCAAGGACCGCGACGACTACATGAAGAAGCAGGCCGAGGCGCAGTTCGCGGTCAAGGAAAGCGAGCTGGTCGAGGCGGTGAGGAAAGTGCTCGCGCGCAACAATGTGAACTGGGGCTGAGCACTAAAGACGTCATGAAATAACCGCGCTCGGCCCGTCGCGCTGTGCTACGTTCGACGATCTAAACTACGAACCAAGGGAGATCGCCGTGTCCGTGTCGGGCATCATCTGGATCATCGTGATCGGGTTCGTCGCCGGCATCATCGCACGCTTCCTCTCGCCGGGAGCGAACAAGCCGTCGGGCTTCATTCTCACGACCGTGCTGGGGATTGCCGGTGCCTTCCTCGCCACCTTCATCGGCCAGACCGTAGGCTGGTACCGGGCCGACCAGGGCGCGGGCTTCATCGGGGCGACGCTCGGTGCGGTGATCGTGCTGTTCATCTGGAACAGGCTCGTGGTCCATCGCGTCGTTCCCGACCCCAGCGCGTCCGGCGGACCGCCGGCGCCGCGTTAGCTCTGCGCGGCAGGTCCGGCGGACAGGCAGACTTGCGGCCGCTTGGTCGCGACCCCATCGTAAGGGGCGGCGGGCAATCAGGAGGCCGATATGGGACTGAGCGATATCCTCACTGGCATGCAGCATGGGCCGCGCGGCGCGCCCAAACCCAGCAGCGGCGGCAGCGGCGGTGGGATGTCACCGTTGACAATGGCGCTGCTGGCGCTGCTTGCGTACAAAGCGTTCAAGAGCTTCGGTGGCGGCCTCGCCGCCACGCGGTCCGCCGGGCGATCCCGCCGGCGGTACGACGACCGCGGCCACTCCGGGTGGAGGGCTCGGCGACCTCCTCGGCGGGCTGTTTGGCGGAAAGCCGGCGAGCGCGCCCGCAGGCGGCAAGCCTGGTGGCGGCCTGGCCGACCTCGTCCCGGGAGGATTGGGCGGAGTATTCGGCGGTGCCGCGGCTGGAACCGTGCTGAGCGGCGGCCTCGACCAGCTCATCAAGGGCTTCCGGGACAGCGGGCACGGCAAAGCCGCGCAATCGTGGGTCAGCACGGGTCCGAACGATGAAATTGCACCGAGCGACCTCGCGGATGCGCTCGGCAGCGACACCATCGACGCGCTGACCAAGCAGACCGGCATGGGGCGCGAGGAGCTTCTCGCCGGCCTGAGCAAGCAGCTGCCGGAGCTGGTCGATCAGCTCACGCCGAAAGGACGACTGCCGACCGAAGGCGAAGCATCGCAGATGGTCTGACGCACGTTCGCGTGACCGGTCACGCGGTGGTCACTTCGACCAGAGGCGCGTCCGCTCGGGCGCGACCGCGCACGTGGTCCGCGTCCGCACCGCCGGCAGCCCGTAGGGGAGCGGCGTAGGGCGACCACAGGCAATTGAACGCGATGTAGTCGCCGTATTGGCGGTGCACGCTGGTGATGCGCGGATATTTGTCCCAGCGCGCGCAATAGGCGGCGGCGATCTGCGGCGCCATCGCCTCGTTCTCGCACGACCACGAGATGATCCCGCCGGTGTCGTTGCCGTCGTAGACCTGCGCCTGCGCGCTCGCGCCCGCCAGCACGACAGCGCACTCCGACCGCCCCCAACAGCAACGCCAACCGCATCGCCACGCCTCCACCACGCGCAGGGCGCAAGCCTAGACGGCGCTGCGGTCAATTAAAAGGCAGGTCAAGCCGCCGAAGCGGAGAAACCGCGACCTATGCAAACAGGTCACACGCCGCGCCGCCGCAGGATCCGGCGCGGCAACGGACAAGCCGCGCCGCCGGCGGAGTCCGGCGCGGCAGTCACGCGATCGCGTAGGCGCTGGCCACCATGCCGACCGGCCGCTTGTCGACCGCGCTGTAGAGCATGACCCGCCCGAAGCTGGTCGTGCGCCCGATCCGCACCACCCGCGCGTCGGCGACCACGTCGAAGGTCACCGGGCGCAGGAAATGCGTGGTCTGGTCGATCGGGCTCATCGGCCGGTAGCCGTTCCAGGCCGCCGCGCAGGCGACCATCATGGCGGCGTCGGCGAGCCCGGTGAGCGCCTGCGCGCAGACCACGCCGCCGTCGCGGCAGATCTTCTGCGAGAACGGCAGCCGCAGCACCGCGCCCGGCTGCCAATCCGCCGGCGCGCCCGGCGGACGGCCGGCTTCCACGGCTTCGACCAGAAGGCCGAGGTCCTGCACCCACGGTGCGAAGGCTTCGGCCAGCAGGCGCCCAGCCGCCTGGAGACCGAACAGCGGCTCGACGATTTCGAGCCGGCGAGCTTCGAGCATTCTCGTTCCCTTCTGCTCGACGCGGAACTCACGAGCCCCAGCGAATCAATAAGAGAACTCTATGGGGGAGAAGCTTTGGGCGGTAGCACCGTAGCGCGCGACGGCTGTGATCAAGTTGTGATCTCAACGCGCGGGCGGTGGAAAAAGTGTGATCAATCCTGTGTCGCGTTGCGCGGAGGCCCGTGCCAAGCCTCCAAACGAGCGTCGTCGCCAGCAGTTGCCGGCGCGCCACAGTCGGCGCTTTCTTGCACTCACACGCCTGTGGACAATCTTGATTCCGCCGGGGTCGCGGATCACCGTCGTCTGCTGGTTTGCGTACGGGGAGTACGATGATGTCCCGCCGCGCCCTGTTGCTCGGTCTGCGCGTTTGCCGTCGACGCTCGCCACCTTGCCGGCCGGATCGGCCGGCGCCGCCAACTGGTTCGAGATGAACTTCTATCTGTCCGGACCGCGCTACGACGGCGTGCTGCCGCCGTGCGACGCGCCCGAGGCGCTGCAGCGGATCAGCTCGCGCTTCAACCACAAGGAAAACCAGTTCTGGAACTCCGATCTCGCCATCCTGGGCTTCGACCGCATTCGCGAGACCGCGTTCCGGCACATGGGCGCCCAACACCATACCGCGCCGGTTCTGCAGCGCGCGTGGTCGCGGTCTCGGACGGCCGCAAGCACGCCATCCATTATTCGATCGCCGAGGATACCGGCATGATCGGCGCGAGCTGGGGCGTGACTGGTGCGTGGTCGGGCTCGATCGCAACTGGGCCTACAATCCGGCCTGCAAGATGGCGCGGCCCTGATGGCCGACGCGCGCTTCCCAGATCGCTCGGATCCGAGCAGGCCGCGAGGCTCGGCGTCAGCTTAAGACCCTTTATTTCCTTTTTGTTCTTGAAATGTTCCACGTGCCATGCTAACGGTGCCCCGGTGAGCTCCACACTGCGTGATGGGGGTACCGATGGTTGGTTTCGTTCGGTCCGCGTTGCTTGTATCGTTCGCGTCGCGTGTATCGCCATCACGCTGGCGCTCACCCTTGGCAGCGCCCCGGCGCAGGACCGGCGCCAGAACGAGCCCGGCCAGTTCGATTTCTACGTGCTCGCGCTGTCCTGGTCGCCGTCGTTTTGCGAGGCGGCGGGCGAGCGCGGGACGCCGCCGCAACAGCAATGCGCGGCGCGGCCCTATTCCTTCGTCGTGCACGGGCTGTGGCCGCAATACGAGAAGGGCTTTCCCGGAATTCTGCCAGGTCCCGGCGCCGCGGCTCGACCGCAATATCGTCTCCTCCATGCTCGACCTGATGCCGGCGCCGCGCCTGATCTTCCACCAATGGGACAAGCACGGGACCTGCTCGGGGCTGAGCGCCGCGCGCCTATTTCGACACCGTGCGCAAGGCGCGCGCGGTGGTGAAGATACCGGAGGCCTATCTCGAGCCGAAGGAGATCGCTCAGCGTGACGCCCGACGAGGTCGAGGAGGCGTTCGTGAAGGTCAATCCCGGGCTGACGCCGCGACGCCATCGCGGTGACCTGCGACAGCCGGCGATTGGGCGAGGTCCGCGATCTGCCTCGGCAAGGACTTCCGCTTTCGCCCCTGCCCGGAGATCGACACCCGCGCCTGTCGCCGCGACAAGCTCGTGATGCCGCCGGTGCGCGGGGGCACGGCGGCGCTCACGCGCTAGCGGCGACCGGCGACTTTGCCTGGTTCGGACCCTGAACGCGGCCATGATCCTTGCGTCGCTCCGCCCCGCAGGTCCGAACAATCCGGCAACGGAGTGGTAAGGGATCAGTACACTACCCTTGCCGCGAGCTTATCCGCGATCGAATTGGCCGATGCGGCGTCTTCAGGGACTACTGCAGAATCCTGATCTGGCAGACCGGCATCGGCTACCTGCTGCTGTGGGCGGTCACGCTTTGGACGCTCGACGCGGGCGCCAACGTGTTCGGCAAATCGGGCGTCTGCTATCCCGACCAGGCCAAGGTGCTGTTCTACTGGGTGTGCGACGCGGCGAGCCCGCTCGCCATTCTCGCAGGCATCGCCAATGTGGCGCTCACCGCGACGGTCTGGGCGCCGGTCTACATCGCGGCCGCCACCGTCGAGCCCGACGCGATCGCGATCGCATTGCCGATCATCGCCGTTCACGTCTTCGGTCTGCCGCTCGCGATCTTCGTGCTGGTGCGCATGATGGCGGCCGCGCTCGACCTGCGGCGCCGGATCCCGGGCCGGAAGCGCGATCCGCGCCGCTGCGCCGCCGGTGCCGGCGCGGCGATGCCGCGGCTCCAGCGCGGCGCCGCCCACAAGACGCGGCCGGTCAAGAAGGTCAAGCCGGCGCACGAATTCGGGCTGCGCAGCCGGACGACGGCCGGAAGATGACGGAGCGCCCGAACGGCGCGCAGCGATCGGCCGAACGCTCTCGGCGATCTCAGTCGCGCTGATCCGCAGCTGCGCGTCCATGCGGGCGATGTAGCCCTTGAGGTAGCGCATGCAGCGCGCGTCATCGAGCGTGGCGAGCACCTTCTGGCCGTCGCGCGCGGCGCTGTTCACTTCCACGATAGAACGACTGCAGCGGACGATCGAGCACCGCCGGGCGGTACCCGTCGAGACTGCGGATGCCCGAAGCCATAGACCAGGCAGGCTGCAAATAAAGTTCGCCACATATTTGCAGCTTATTGGCCAGGTATCACCTTCAGCGCTAAGCACACCCGTAAAACTTTACCGATCGGGGCCGATTCTGAAACTCATCGGGATTGCATCGCAACCAGCGCACGACCGCGGCGCCCGCGACCATGAACTACCGCCACGCCTTCCACGCCGGCAGTTTCGCCGACGTCGTCAAGCATGCGGTGCTGGTCGCGCATCCTCGTGCATCTTGCGCGCCAAGCCGGCGGCCTTCCGGGTCATCGACACGCATGCGGGCGCCGGCCTCTACGACCTCGCCGGCCCGGAGGCGAGCCGCAGCCGGCGAATGGCGCGAGGGCATTCACCGGCTGTTCACCACGCACGCTCGCCGAGCCGGCGCGCGCGCTGCTCGCGCCCTATCTCGATGTCGTCGCCGCGCTCAATCCGCGCCGGCGCGCTCGTCGCCTATCCGGGCTCGCCCGCGCTCGTGCGCGCGTTGCTGCGGCCGCAGGATCGGCTGGTCGCCTGCGAGCTCGAGCCGAACGCCGCGGCCGCGCTGGCGCGCAGTCTCGCGCGGCGACCGCCGCGCCAAGGCGATCGCGATCGACGGCTGGACCGCGCTCAACGCCTATGTGCCGCCGAAGGAGCGGCGCGGCCTCGTGCTGATCGATCCGCCGTTCGAGGAGGCGGGCGACTTCGCGCGGCTCGCGCGACGCGCTCGAGGCCGCGCACCGCAAATGGCCGGGCGGCACCTATCTGCTCTGGTATCCGATCAAGGAGCGCGAAGCTCCCGACGCGCTGGCGCGGCGCCTGCGGCGTTCGGGCATTCGCGAAGATCCTCCGCGCCGAGATCGAGCGTCGCCGCCGCCGCGCGACGTCGAGCCGGCTCGGCGCCTGCGGTCTGATCGTGGTCAATCCGCCGTGGACGCTCGAGCGCGAGCTCGCAGTCCTGCTGCCGGCGCTCGCCGCCACCCTGTCGGGCGACCGCACGGCGCCACTGCGCTCGATTGGCTCGCCGGCGAAAAGCTAGTTTCGCCACTTTTCCACAGCCCTGGATTAGCCTATTGCTATTGGGCTGGCTTTGACGTTCCGCCTCCTGTGGGGGCCGGCGGAGTGACTGAGGCCGTTCAGGGGCCGACGCCTTTCCCCGATTGCGAATGTCCGGCCGAGCCGTCGCGCCGTGGGGGCCGGCGGCGTGGCAACCACGGGGAAGGGAGTTTCCCGATGGCGATGGCAGGTACGGTCAAGTTCTTCAACGCCGAGCGCGGCTACGGCTTCATCAAGCCGGACGACGGCGGGCGCGACGTGTTCGTGCACGTCACCGCCGTCGAGCGGGCCGGGCTCAAGTCGCTGACCGAAGGGCAGCGCATCTCCTTCGATGTCGAGCCCGACAAGAAGGGCAAGGGCCCCAAGGCCGTAAACCTCGTCATCACCGGCTGACGTTCGCGCGGGCGAACCCGCTCGGGCGCCCGCTCCTGCAACTGTTGTCGCCGCGACGGCGCTGCGCCGGCGGCCGCGAGATCACGATATCATCCATGCTGATCCTACGTTCCTCACCGGCGTCCCCGTTCGTCCGCAAGGTCCGCATCGCCGCGAGCGTGCTCGGGCTCGATCAGCGACATCAAGCATCGAGACCGCCGACACCACGAGCCCGTCCGACTCGGTCCGCCAGCAGAATCCGCTCGGCAAGATCCCGACGCTCGTGCTCGAGGACGGCAGCGCGCTGTTCGATTCCCGCGTGATCCTCGAATATCTCGATCATCGCGCCGGCGGCGGCCGCATCATCCCGAAGGACGCGACGGCGCGCTTTGCGGCGCTGCGCCTGCAGGCGCTCGGCGACGGCATCCTCGATGCGTCGATCCTGCTCGTCTACGAGGGACGCTGGCGCGCGGCCGACCGCCACGAGCCGAAATGGGTCGAGCACCAGGCCGGCAAGGTCGCGCGCGGCTTGGCGGCGCTCGAGGCCGCGCCGCCCGCGCTCGCCGCCATCCCCGATGTCGGCCAGATCACGGTCGCCTGCGCGCTCGGCTATCGCGACTTCCGCTTCGGCGACGGCTGGCGCAAGGACCATCCGCGCCTGGTCGCCTGGCTCGACGGCTTCGCCGCCCGGGTGCCGGCATTCGCCGCCACCAAGCCGCCGCCGGCCTGAGCAGCATCAACGCATCGCTGCTTCAGCCGTTGCAGGGACAAACGAAAAGCCCCGGACTCGGTCCGGGGCTTTGCGCGCTGCGGTCCGCCGATCGATCAGAAGCGGACGTTGAGGCCCGCGCGCAAGAGGCTGGTGTGGTACGAGACGTTGCCGTTCGCCAGCAAGCCGCAGTTGAGCCCGCAATTGTAGTTGCCGAGGTCGACATAGAGATACTCGGCCTTCAGCGTGACGTTGCTCACCACCGCGAATTCGAGGCCGGCGCCGACGGTCCAGCCCACGGTGCTGATGCTGCCGCCCGGGAAGAACGGCGTGCTGGCCTTGATGTCGCCGACCGCGAGGCCGGCGGTGACGAACGGCAAGAAGCGATCGAAGGCATAGCCGAGCCGGCCGCGCACGGTCGCGAGCCACGAATTGCGGGTTTCGCAACCGAACGGGCACAGCGTCGTGGTGGTGCCCTTGATGCCCGACCAGGCGACGTCGCCTTCCGCGCCGACCACCACTTGGCCGAACTGCCAGTTGTAGCCGACGGTGGCGCCGATGAAGCCGCCCGAAAGGTCGAACGTGTCGACGCGCGTCCCAGCTGGAGCGGCCCCAACCGCCGCCGCCGTTGATGCCGACATAGAAGCCGGTCCAGTTGTAGCCGGGCGCGTAGACCGGGGCCATCGGCGGCGGCGCATAGCGGCGGTTGAGGTCGGCGGCTTGCGCCGTTCCCATCGCCGCGCTCAACGCCAACAAGCTCACACTCGCAACAATCACGCGTCTCATAACCCTACCCTCCTGACACGACCATGGCCGGCAGAGTAGTTTCAATTGTCGCAAAGTCTAGTGCAATAAAGACACAGTTGTTATCAAACACAGTGTCGAGATAGTGGCTTATATCCGATCAATATCGCCATATAAGTGAATTATCGTTAGGGATTTTGGCAAGATATAGTAAATAAATACTTATCAACTACTTTAGAGGTCTGGCATTAGAAGCGATAGTTGACCCCCAGCCGCACCAGATGCGACGCGAGGCCGTGGGTGGCTCCGGTCAACGCATAGGTCTGATCGGCCAGGTCGACGTAGAGGTACTCGACCCGCGCCGATACGCTCTGCGTCACGCCGACCTCGACGCCGCCGCCCACGGTCCAGCCCGCATGGGTCTTGCTGTCCGATCCGCCGGCGGTCTCGACCCGGAGGCCGCCCAGGGCCAAGCCGAGCGCGCCGTAGAGCAGGACGTTGTTGAACGCGAAGCCGGCCGGGCACGCAGCGTGCCGAACCACGGATTGGCGAACTTCCACGGCGCGAAGGTGTCGTCGGCGCCGGAGAAGCGTCATGTCCGCCTCGCCGCCGAACACGAACCGGCCGGTCTGCCAGTTGTATCCGGCCTGCACGCCGCCGGCCGGGCCGGCGGGCGTGGTCGGATTGTTGGTCGTATAGCCCCACTGGTAACCGAGATTGACGCCGAGATAAGGACCGGCCCAGGCGTAGGCGCCGAGCGGCGCCGCCGCCGTGTAGTACGGCGTGCGCGAGAGATCGGCAGCGCATGCCGCGCCGGCCGCCACGGTCAAACCGACCGCCGCCGCCGCAAATACGGCCTTCTTCACTTGGGCCTCCCCATCCGCGGCGGTCCGCTCCCGCACACGGCAGGCGATTTCTCTATCGGCAACGTGGACGGACGGCGCCCGATGACAGGCGAAATGACGACGATTTCATGAACTTCATAAACAAAGTTATCGGGACTTTTAGGTTAAGCGAAAATGAAACCTAAGATAAGCAACCCGAGCGATGGCTAAGAGACCGTATACGGCGCCCTGGTCGGTCACGCTCCATTTACCATGATCTTGTCGAGGGAACTAAATCGCCTGCCGATTGTCGGCGATGAGCCGGGCAGGCTGCTCCCAGGCGTCGACTTGTCTCGATCCGCTCGCCGTCGCCCGAGGACTGCCCGCCGGCGGCCGGTCGACCGGACGAATTCCTGTCCACACGGGCTGCGCGTCGGTGGCTCGCGCCCGGCCAAGACCTTACTTTCCCAGCCATGAACGGTCGCAAGCAGGACGTCGATCCGGCCACCGAGCTCGTCGAGGAGGACGAGGACGCGGCGCTGCCCGAGCTCGAGCAGGAGACCGCGATCGATCTGTCGGCGGCGGGACCGCTGGCGGCCGGCCGCGCCGCGATCGCGCGCCACGCCAAGCACGCGCCGTCCTCGCCCGGCGTCTACCGCATGATCGATGCCGGCGGCGACGTGCTCTATGTCGGCAAGGCCAAGAACATCCGCAAGCGCATCATCGCCTACACGCGCCCGACCGGCTACGACCCGCGCATCGAGCGCATGATCGCGGCGACCGCCGCGCTCGAATTCGTCTCGACCGCGACCGAGACCGAGGCGCTGCTGCTCGAAGCCAATCTGATCAAGCGGCTGCGGCCGCGCTTCAACGTGCTGCTGCGCGACGACAAGTCGTTTCCCTACATCCTGATCACCGGCGACCATTGGGCGCCGCAGATCCTCAAGCATCGCGGCGCGCGCGCGCGGGCCGGCAACTATTACGGACCGTTCGCCTCGGTGTGGGCGGTGAACCGCACCATCACGGCGCTGCAGCGCGCGTTCCTGCTGCGCTCGTGCTCCGACGGCTTCTTCGAAAGCCGCACGCGGCCCTGCCTGCTCTACCAGATCAAGCGCTGCTCGGGCCCCTGCACCCGCGAGATCGATTTCGCCGAATACGGCGAGCTGGTGCGCGAGGCCAACGCGTTCCTGTCGGGCAAGAGCCAGCCGGTGAAGGACGAGCTCGCCGGCGAGATGGAAAAGGCCTCGGCGGCGCTCGATTTCGAGCGCGCCGCGATCTACCGCGATCGCCTCGCCGCGCTGTCGGCGGTGCAGTCGCACCAGGGCATCAACCCGCGCGGCGTCGAGGAGGCCGACGTGTTCGCCGTCCACCAGGACGGGCGGCTTCAACTGCGTCGAGGTGTTCTTCTTCCGCACCGGCCAGAACTGGGGCAATCGCGCCTATTTCCCGAAGGCCGACCGCTCGCTCGCGCCGGGCGAGGTGCTGAGCGCATTCCTCGCCCAGTTCTACGACGACAAGCCGTGCCCGCGCTGCGTCTTCATCTCGCATGAGATCGACGAGCGCGCGCTGCTGGCCGAGGCCTTGAGCACCAAGAGCGGCTACAAGGTCGAGGTGAGCGTGCCGCGGCGCGGCGAGAAGAAGGACCTCGTCGACCACGCGCTCGCCAATGCGCGCGAGGCGCTCGGCGCGCAAGCTCGCCGACACCTCCTCGCAACGCAAGCTGCTGGAGGCGCTGGCCGAGTGCTTCGGCGCTGCCGCGGGTGCCGCGCCGCATCGAGGTCTACGACAACAGCCACATCCAGGGCAGCAACGCGGTCGGCGCCATGATCGTCGCCGGGCCGGAGGGCTTCCGGAAAAATCAGTATCGCAAGTTCAACATCCGCTCGGCCGATCTCGCGCCGGGCGACGACTTCGGGATGATGCGCGAAGTGCTTGAGCCGCCGCTTCAAGCGGCTGATCAGCGAAGCGCCCAGGGCTGGAATCGATGAGCGTGCCGTCGAAACGCCGGCAATCGAAGCGCCTGCAATCGACGAGCCTGCGATCGAAGCGCCGGCATTGGCGGAGACGGTTGCGGGCCTGGCGCCCCGGCACGACGGGGCGCCGATCGATATCGACGGGCCGGGCGGCGACGACGAGGACGAGTCACCCTGGCCCGATCTCGTGCTGATCGACGGCGGCCGCGGCCAGCTCACCGCCGCGCACGAGACGCTCACCGCGCTCGGCATCACCGACGTGCCGCTCGTCGCCATCGCCAAGGGTCCGGATCGCGACGCCGGCCAGGAGACCTTCTTCATGCCCGGGCGCGAGCCGTTCAAGCTCAAGCCGCGCGATCCGCTGCTCTATTTCGTTCAGCGACTGCGCGACGAGGCGCATCGGTTCGCGGTCGGCTCGCACCGCACAACGGCGCAAGGCGCGATATCCGCGAGGCCGGTCTGCAGGAAATCCCCGGCGTCGGCCCGACCCGCAAGCGCGCGCTGCTGCGTCATTTCGGGACGCTCAAGGCGATCGAGCGCGCCGCCGCTCGCCGATCTCGCCAAGGTGCCGGGCATCAGCGCCGAGACCGCCCGCAAGATCTACGATTTCTTCCACGAGCGGGCGGTGTGATGTCGCATGCGTGCCACGCATGCGCGGTACTCTATGGCCGGCAGGGAACCGACGGTTGTAACTTGTGCTTATGGGGCGGGTCGCAGATGGTGAGCGAAAGTTGATGTGGAATGCGCGGCGCGTTCCTTTTGACGCCGGGCCAGGAAGGCTATTGTCCGAGCCATGAAAGCCGTCGCATCGAGACCTGTGGTGCCGGCGCGCCCGCTCGCGCTTGCCGAACCTGTCTGACCTATGCCCGCATCGCCGCGGTCCCGGTGGTGGTCGCCTGCCTCTATTGGCAGGACATCCTGCAGGGCGGCTTGTGGCTGCGCTGGGTCGCGCTCGCGATCTTCATCGCCGCCGGCGTGACCGACGTCCTCGACGGCTATTTCGCCCGCAAGTGGGGCGAGCAATCGACCTTCGGCCGCATGCTCGACCCGATCGCCGACAAGCTGCTGGTGGCGTCGTGCCTGCTGATGCTCGCCGCCGACGGCACCATCCGCGGCTGGTCGCTGCTGGCGGCGATCGTCATCCTGTGCCGCGAGATCCTGGTCTCGGGCCTGCGCGAATACCTCGCCGAGTTGCGCGTGAGCGTGCCGGTGACGCAGCTCGCCAAGTGGAAGACCACGCTGCAGCTCGTGGCCGTCGGGTTCCTGATCGCCGGCAAGGCGGGCGACGCGATCGTGCCGGTGGTGACGCCGGTCGGGCTCACGCTGCTCTGGCTGTCGGCCCTGCTGACGCTGTACACCGGCTGGGACTATTTCCGCGCCGGCGTGCGCCACCTGATCGAGGACTGAGCGTTGAAGGTTCGCTATTTCGCCTGGGTGCGCGAGCGCGTCGGCAAGCCCGAGGAGGAGATCGAGCCGCCGGCCGCGATCGCGACCGTCGCCGATCTGATGAGTTGGCTCGCCGGGCGCGGCGAGGAATACGCCCATGCGTTCGAGAACCCGAAGGTGATCCGCGCGGCCATCGACCGCGCCCATGTGCGCCCCGACGCGGCGATCGTCGGCGCCCGCGAGATCGCCTTCTTCCCGCCGATGACGGGCGGTTAGTCTCTCGGCTTGCCGCAACGGCAAGAGGTGAAGTCCGGAGTAAGGGTCGATGTCCGCCACCATCCGTCTGCAGCGCGAGCCGTTCGACGCCGCGACCGAGGCGGCGAAGCTCACGCGCGGGCGCACCGATATCGGCGCCGTCGTCACCTTCACGGGCATCTGCCGCGGCGACGAGGACGGCGGCCGTCGCTGGCGCTGACGCTCGAGCATTATCCCGATATGGCGGAGGCCGAGATCGCGCGCCACGTCGAGGCGGCCGCGCGACGCTGGCCGCTGCTCGGCGTCACCGTGATCCACCGCTTCGGCCGCCTCGTGCCGGGCGAGGACATCGTGCTGGTCGTCACCGCGTCGTCGCACCGGCAGGACGCCTTCGCGGCCGCCGAGTTCCTGATGGACTATCTCAAGACCCGCGCGCCGTTCTGGAAGCAGGTGGAATACGCGCGACGGCAAGGGCGACCGGCCGAGACGAAATGGGTCGACGCCAAGCAATCCGACGACGCGCTCGCCGATCGCTGGAGCAAGCCGCCCGGCCGACGCGAGGCGGCGGAGTGACGCAGGTGCCACGCACGATGCGAGAAGGCCGCCTCTCGGCGGCCTTCTTTTGTCAGCATGGATTTCGCGGTCACGCTTCGTCGCGAGACCCAGCGGCTGAACCAGGTGAAGCCGTCAGGCGCCCTGCCAGTGCCGGGTAGTCGATATAGCCCTTGTCCTCGCCGGCATAGAACGTGGCCTGGTCCGGCGCATTGAGCGCGGCGTTGCGCGAATAGCGCGCCGGCAGATCCGGATTGGCGAGAAACGGCACCCCGTAGGCGACCAGATCGGCCTCGCCGCGCGCGATCGCCGCGGTGCCGGAGCCGGCGTCGTAGCCGCCGTTGACGATCAGCGCGCCGTCGAACGTGTCGCGCAAGATCGGCGTCACGCGCACGGTTCCGGCGGGTGCCGCCGCGGGGCCGGCAACCGGCTCGGTCACGTGCAGATAGAGCAGGCCGCGCCGGCTCAATTCCGCGGCGATGAAGGAAAACGTTTCGATCGGATTGGAATCCGACATCGAGTAGCCGGAAAAATAGGGCGAGAGCTTGTAGCCGACCCGCTGCGGCCCCCACACGCCGATCACCGCCTCGGCGACTTCGAGCGGAAACCGCGCGCGATTCGGATGCTGCCGCCATAGGCGTCGGTGCGCCGGTTCGAGCCGTCGCGCAGGAACTGGTCGAGCAGGTAGCCATTGGCGCCGTGCAGTTCCACGCCGTCGAAGCCGGCCGCCTTGGCGTTCTCGGCCGCCGTTCGGAATTGCGCGACGATCCCCGGTATCTCGCTGGTTTCGAGCGCGCGCGGCGTCACCAATTTCGTCCGGCCGCGCGTGGTGAAGGCTTCTCCCTCCACCGGCAGAGCGGACGGAGCGACCGGCAGCGCGCCGTCATGAAAATCCGGATGCGACACGCGGCCGACATGCCAGAGCTGCGCGAAGATTTTTCCGCCGGCTCGATGCACCGCGTCGGTGACCGTCTTCCAGCCCGCGACCTGCTCGGCGGAATGAATTCCCGGCGTGCGGATATAGCCGACGCCCTGCGGGCTCACCTGGGTGGCCTCGGTGATGATCAGGCCGGCGGAGGCGCGCTGGGCGTAATAGGTGGCGGCGAGCGAGTTCGGAACGTTGCCGTCGAGCGCGCGGCTGCGCGTCATCGGCGACATCACCAGGCGGTTGCTCAGCTCGAGATCGCCCAGACGGTAGGGCGAGAACAGCGTGGTCGGCTCGCGGCCGGCTTGCCGTGCAAGAATGGAAGACCGCACTGCGGTCGCCTGGTGGGTGCTCATGACTTGGCTCCTGACTGATGGCGGCGGTGGCGAGAAAGCAGGTGACGGCGGCCGCCTCTTGTGGTACTGACCGGTAACACTAGCATGATAGGTACTGACCGGTAACACCCGTGTCAAGAGGAAACCTGCCTGATGGCCGTCAAATCAGCTGCAACCCACGAAAAAGACGAGCAGAATCCCGCCGCGCGAGCGGCTGCTCGCGGTCGCCGCCGAACTGTTTTACCGGCATGGAATCAGGGCCGTAGGGGTCGAGGCCATCGCCGAGGCGGCCGGCACCAACAAGATGACGCTCTACCGCCATTTCGCCTCGAAGGACGAGCTGGTGGCGGAATATCTGCGCCAATCCGCCAAGCTCGCGGACGCCTGCTGGGACCGGTTCGAGCAGGCGCATCCCGGCGATGCGCGTGCGCAACTGCGCGCGTGGCTCGCGGAGATGGCGGACCACCTCGCCAACACCGATGAGCGCGGCTGCGCCCTGGCCAATGCGGCGGTCGAGCTGCCGGAGAAGGATCATCCGGCGCGCCGTGTCATCGAGGAGTTCAAGATCGCGCAGCGCACGCGGCTCATTCGGCTGTGCCGGGCGGCCGGGCTGAGCGAGCCGGACATGCTGGCCGACGAATTGCACCTGCTGCTGGAAGGCGCCCGCGTCACCTCGCAAAGCGTCGGCGCCGACGGCCTCGGCGCTCGCCTGATGCGCATGGGCGAGGCGATGATCGCGGCGCATGCCGCGAAAGACTAAGCATCAGCGCCGTTGCCAAGCGAGGCGCAACACACCAAGAGCCAACGCGCCGAACTACGCCGCCGCGGCCTTGCCCTTCGGCTGCACCGCGGCGGTGTAGTCGTTCGCCAGCTGCTGGGTGATGTTGCCGGGGGTGAAGCGCCACTGCGCGATCTCCGACACCGCCGTCACCTCGGCGGCGCTGCCGGTGATGAAGCACTCCGAGAACTGGGTCAGCTCGTCGGGCATGATGCGCCGCTCGATCACCTCGATGCCGCGCTTTCTGGCGAGCTCCATCGCCGTGCGCCGGGTGATGCCGGCGAGGAAGCAGTCGGCGATCGGGGTGTGGATCTTCCCGTCCCGGATGAAGAAGATGTTGGCGCCGGTGCATTCGGCGACGCGGCCCTGCCAGTCGAGCATCATGGCGTCGGCGTAGCCTTTGCGCTCGGCCTTGTGCTTGGAGATGGTGCAGATCATGTAGAGCCCCGCCGCCTTGGCGAGCACCGGCGCGGTCGCCGGATCGGGCCGGCGATAGTCGGCCAAGTCGAGCCGGATGCCCTTCGCTCGCTGCGCCGGATCGAAATAGCTCGGCCACTGCCAGGTGGCGATGGCGAGGTGGATCGTGTTGTTCTGCGCCGAGACGCCCATCATCTCCGAGCCGCGCCAGGCGACCGGCCGCACATAGGCGTCCTGCTGCCCGTTCTTCTCCAGGACCAGGCGTTTGGCCGCATCGATCTCGGCGACCGTGTAGGGGATTTCGAAATCGAGCACCTGCGCCGAGCGCTTGAGCCGTTCCGAATGCGCGGTGCACTCGAAGATGTCGCCGCCATAGGCGCGCTCGCCCTCGAACACGCAGCTGGCGTAGTGCAGCCCGTGGGTGAGCACATGCATGGTGGCATCGCACCAGGGCACGAGCTTGCCGTCATACCAGATGACGCCGTCGAGCCGGTCGTAGGATTGTTCCGCCATGGCACTTCCTCCTCGGACCTTGGGTCGCGCTCTCGGGCAGCGGACGCGCTTGGCGTCCCGAGCCGCGGTCGCTTCCGCTTTTGCGTCCCGGGCCAACACCCGGTATGTTTTCGGCCACCCATGAGAGCGTGCTTGCGCCTCCGGCGCAATCTCCGTTCGGGGGCAGGGCCGTGCGGCACGATCCGTTCGTGCCGGCCGGTCATTGGGTAACAATCTGATCGAAATATGTCAATATGGCTGACCTAACTGTCCCACTTGCGACCAATCGGCCGCCCGCCGGCGCCGACCGCGCGCCGCGGGGAGGCGAGCCGAGCTGGGACATCATCGAGCTTCTGTTCTTCGCCTATCGCGATTTCATCGGTGACCCCGACGACGTGCTGGCGAAATTCGGCTTCGGGCGCGCGCACCACCGGGTGCTGCACTTCGTCAACCGCAATCCCGGCATGAAGGTCGCCGAGCTGCTCGACATCCTCAAGATCACCAAGCAGTCGCTCGGGCGCGTGCTCAAGCAGCTCATCGATCAGGGCTATGTGGCGCAGAAGGAAGGCGCCAACGACCGCCGCCAGCGTCTCCTCTACGTCACGCCGAAGGGCGAGGCGCTGGCCCTGAAGCTCGCCGGGCTGCAGACCGCGCGGATCGCGCGCGCGCTCGGCGAGCTCGGGCCGAATTCGCACGACGCGGCCTGCCGGTTCCTGGTCGCCATGCTCAACGCCGACCACCGCGACAGCGTGCAACGTTTCATCGCGAGGGCCGACCGCGCGCGACGGTCGCGTGCATGAGCTCTCGCTCGCAGGGATGCGGGCGATGAAGACTGTGTCTGCCGCCACGCTCGCCGACGACGCGCCGCACCTGCTCGTGGTCGACGACGACCGCCGCATCCGCGATCTGCTCTCGCGTTTCCTGCTGGGCGAGGGCTACCGGGTCACCACCGCGGATTCGGCCGCCGACGCGCGCGCCAAGCTCGCCGGCCTGCGCTTCGATCTGCTGATTCTCGACGTGATGATGCCGGGCGAGACCGGTTTCGAGCTGGCCCGCGACCTGCGGTCGTCGTCGGCCGTGCCGATCGTGATGCTGACCGCGCGCGACGAGGCGGCGAGCCGCATCGAGGGGCTCACGCTCGGCGCCGACGACTATGTCGGCAAACCATTCGAGCCGAAGGAACTCTCGCTGCGCGTCGCCAACATCCTCAAGCGTGCGCGTCCAGCCGTGGCGGCGCCGGTCGAATCGGTGCGCTTCGGCGATTTTCGCTTCCATATCGCGCGCGGCGAGCTCCGGCGCGGCGAGGAGGTCGTGCGTCTCACCGACCGCGAGCGCGACATGCTGCGCCTGCTGGCGGCGACGCCCGGCGAGACGGTTCCGCGGCTGGCGCTGGCCGGCAACGGCGGCTCGACCGGCGAGCGCGCCGTCGACGTGCAGGTCAATCGGCTGCGCCGCAAGATCGAGCAGGATCCGGCCAATCCGCTGCTGGTGCAGACCGTGCGCGGGATCGGATATCGGCTGGTGACCACGCCATGACCACGCTCGACGTCGGCATCGCCGCGCTGCGCTCGGGCCTCACGGCGGTGCGCTCGGCCGCCGGCCGCTTCTATGACCTCTATGACCGCATCGAGCGTGACGCTGAAAAGCTTCATGCCGAAGGGCCTCTATGGGCGCGCGCTGTTGATCATCATCGCCCCCATGGTGGTCCTGCAGTCGGTCGTCGCCTTCATGTTCATGGAGCGGCACTGGAGCCAGGTCACCCATCGCCTGTCCGCCGGCGTGGTCGAGGACATCGCGACCTTGATCGAGGTCTATCGGGTCTATCCGCAGGACGCCGGCTCCGCGCAGCTGCGCCGCATCGCGCAGGAGAAGCTCGGCCTGGTGGTCGACTTCCTGCCGGTGGACGACCTGCCGCCGCCCGGCCCGAAACCGTTCTTCTCGCTGGTCGACCACGCCATCTCGGAGGAGCTGCGCAAGCAGATCGGGCGGCCGTTCTGGATCGACACGGTGGGACGCTCGGCGCTGGTCGAGATCCGCGTCAAGCTCGACCATGCGGTGATGCGGGTATTCGCGCCGCGCAGCGCCGCCTATGTGTCGAACTCGCATATCTTTCTCGCCTGGATGGTCGGCACCTCGCTGGTGCTGATCGCGGTCGCGGTGCTGTTCCTGCGCAATCAGATCGGCCCGATCCTGCGGCTGGCCGATGCGGCGGAAAGCTTCGGCAAAGGCCGTGAAGTCCCGAATTTCCGGCCGCGCGGCGCGCGCGAGGTGCGGCGGGCGGCGCAGGCCTTCATCGAGATGAAGAGCCGGATCGAGCGCGCCATCGAGCAGCGCACCGCCATGCTGGCCGGCGTCTCCCACGATCTGCGCACCATCCTGACGCGCTTCAAGCTCGAGCTCGCGCTGATCGGGGACAGCCCGGAAGTCGAGGCGATGAAGAAGGACGTCGACGAGATGGGCCGCATGCTGGAAGCCTATCTGGCGTTCGCGCGCGGCGATTCGGGCGAGCAATCGGCGCCGACCGACATGGCGCGCGTTCCTGGACGAGCTCAAGACCGACACCGAGCGCAACGGCCACCGCTCGAGCGTGGTGTTCCACGGCCACCCGATCGTCACGGTGCGGCCGGCGGCGTTCCGGCGCTGCCTCGGCAATCTGGTGTCGAATGCGGCGCGCCACGCGTCCTCGATCTCGATCACCGGCCACCGCGATCACCGCTGGCTGATCGTCACGGTGGATGACGACGGTCCCGGCATCCCGCAACATCTGCGCGAGGAAGTGTTCAAGCCGTTCCTGCGGCTCGACGACGCGCGCAACCAGGATGAGGGCGGCACCGGGCTCGGTCTCGCCATCGCGCGCGACATCGCCCGCTCGCACGGCGGCGACATCACCTTGTCGGACTCCCCGCTCGGGGGGCTGCGGGCGTCCGTGCGGGTGCCGGTCTAGATCGCGATTTTCCGTTCGGATGCATCTCCATCATCGTGCTCGGCGCGCCGCCAGGCCGCGTAAAGCTGCTTGCCGTGCCTGCATGCAATTCGGGCGTACTGCGCAAGTCTTGAGACTTGACAGCACTGACACTTCAGACGAAGTGATCGTAACATTTCAGGGTGTCACATGCGCCAGCAGGCCGTCCAGCGCGTCGCGCAACCCGTCGACCTCGACCCCGACCTCAAGCGGGATGCGGTCTACGAACAGGTTCTGCTCGACATCATCTGCGCCGAGCTGCGCCCGGGCGAGCGAGTGGACGAAATCGCGCTGGCCGAGCGCTACCGGGCGGGCCGCGCCGGTATCCGCGACACGCTCTATCGTCTCGCGCTGGAGGGGCTGGTCGAGCGGCGCCCGCGGCTCGGCACCGTGGTGGCCAATCCGAGCGTCATCGAGCTGCAGCAGGTCTTTCAGTTGCGCGTGCAAATCGAGGGACAATGTGCTGCGCTGGCCGCCCGCAACGCGCGCAAGGATGAGATCGAGGCGATCAATCGGGCCTTTGCGGATGCCGACCGCGCGATCGCGGCGGCCGACTGGCGCTCGGTCGTGCGCTTCGATCGGGCCTTCCACCACGCCATGGCCGCGGCCGCGCACAATGTCTGGCTCGAGCGGACGCTCTTGACCCTGCACAACAGCGCGCTCCGCTTCTGGCATTACGCCCTGCCGCGGCGACCGGTCGATGCCGTCAAGGGCGAGATCGCCGGCCACCTCGAGGTCGCGGCCGCGATCGCGGCGCGTGATCCCGCCGGCGCCCAGGCGGCGATGCGCACCGTCCTCGGCGAGTTTCCCGCCACCGTGCAGGGACTGTTCTCGGACGCGTTGGAGCCGCTGGCGTGAATGCGCTTGCCGCCATCGCGGCGCAAGCGACGGCTCCCGCCGTCGTGGTCGAGCGTGTCTCCAAGAGCTTCGTCGACCCGGCGGGCATGCCGCTCGCGGTCCTCGAGGATATATCGTTCGCCTTGAACGACGGGGAGATCGTCGCGCTGCTGGGGACATCCGGCTGCGGCAAGAGCACGCTCCTCAACATCATGGCGGGCCTGCAGGAGGCGGATGCCGGAACGGTGACCGTCGCGGGCGGCGCGGTCACGCGCCACAGCCCGCCGATCCTCGGCTACGTCTTTCAAGACGACCGGCTGCTGCCGTGGCGGACCGCGCTGCGCAACGTCACCTTCAGCCTCGAGGCCGGCTCGACGCGACAGGCGGAACGCGATGCGCGCGCACGAAAAGTTCTCGACCTGATGAATCTGACCGCGCTTCGCGGGCGCCTATCCGCACCAGCTGTCGGGCGGCATGCGCTCGCGCGTCGCGCTGGCGCGTTCGCTCGTCCTCGATCCCCGGATAATGCTGATGGACGAGCCGTTCGGGCGGCTCGACGCGCAGACCCGCGCGCAGATGCACACCGAGGTGCTGCGCATCAAGGAGCTGCTCGGCATGTCGATCATCTTCGTCACCCACGACGTCGACGAAGCGGTGGTCCTGGCCGATCGCGTGCTCGTCTTTGCGCCGCGCCCCGGCCGCATCAAGGCACAGGTCGACATCAAGTTGCCGCGGCCGCGCGATCCGACCAGCGCGCAGGCGGCGAGCTACATTCGCGAGTTGAAAGGCTACATCGGGTGAAAGTTCCAATACAGCAGGAGATGGCGATGCGTGACTTGCGGCTATTTGCGTTGGCGTTCGCGGGACTGGCGGCGAGCGCCGCCGCCGATGCGCAGGAATTGCGCACCGGCTATTGGGCGAGCGGTGCCTCGGCGGCGATCGGGCTGGTGCTGGAGGAAGGCAAGTTTCTCGAGGCCGAAGGCCTCAAGCCGAAATGGACGACGGTGACCAAGCTCGCCGAGGTCAATCGGGCGCTGATCTCGAGATCGATCGACATCGCGGTCGTGGGAGGCACGGTGCCGAGCCTGCGGCTCGGAGCCGAGGGTGTCCCCGCCAAGATCATCCTCTCCAACCTGATCGCCGACGCCAATTTCGTTGTGGCGGAGAATTCGCCGATCAAGAGCCTGGCCGACCTCAAGGGCAAGAAGATCGGCTCGACCCCGCCGGGCAGCACCATGCACGCGCTGGTCGGCGCGATCCTGCAGGGGAACTACGGCTTGAAGGAGAGCGATTTTCAGCAGATCCCCTCCGGCGAAGCGCAGCTGCTGACCTTCCTCCAGCGCGGCGAAATCCATGCCGCGGTGATGCGCACCATCACGCTCAAGACGCTGGGCCAGCAGGCCAAGCTGCGCACCATCGGCACCGTGCCGCAGGAGTGGAGGACGCTGATCAAGGCCGACTCGCCGCCGGTGCTCGGCGTCGGCGTGGTCGACGAGGCGTTCGCGACCAAAAATCCCGATCTCCTGGTGAGGTACCTCGTCGCCAACATCAAGGCGACGCGCTGGGGCGCCAAGAGCCCGGACAAGGTCGCGGATATTCTCCAGCGCCGGCTGCAGATGAGCGAGGAGGACGCCAAGGCCTTCGCGGCGACGTGGCGGGACGCGTATTTTGCATCGTTCGAGGAAGCCGACATGGCCTCGCTGCTGCGCATGGCGGACGTGCTCAAGTCCACCGACGGTTTCCCGGGGACCGTCACGCGCGATGTCTTCATGCCGGGGCCGTACGCCAAGGCGAAGGCGCTGGCCGGGCCCGGCGAATGAGCGTCGAGACGGCGGCGCCGGCGCGGCCGGCGGCAGCCGCCGCATCCCAGCCGCTGCGGATCATCCTCCAGCGGGTGATGCTGGCGGCACTGTTCGTCGCCTTCTGGCAGGCCGCCGCATCGTCCGTGCCCGGATACGTGTTTCCGGGGCCGGCGCAGACGTGGGACGCGTTCCTGCGCATCGTCAAGGACGGCAGCATCGGCCTGCATCTCGGCGTGACCCTCTACCGGATCACCGTGGGGTTCCTGATCGCCGCGGTGATCGGCGTTCCGCTCGGCATCCTGCTCGGCTCGTCGAAGCGACTCGGCGAATTCTTTTCTCCCGTCCTGCCGGTGATGAATTCGGTCTCTTCGGCCATCTGGGCCCTGATCGCGGTCGTGTGGTTCGGCCTCTCCGACATGACGCCGATCTTCGTCTGCCTGATGACCGGACTGCCGCTGATCGTGACCAACGTCTGGCAGGGCACGCGCAGCGTCAATGCCGAATGGCTGGAGCTGGCGCGTTCCGTGCGCATGCCCGCCCACAAGGTGTTCTGGAAAATCTATATCCCGGCCGTGCTGCCGTTCTTCTTTTCCGGCGCGCGTCTCGCCTTCGGCTTCGGCTCGCGCGTCAGCCTGGTGGCCGAGGCGCTCGGATCGTCGGTCGGGATCGGCTACATGATCGTGCGCTCCGCCGATCTCCTGCAGATGAGCAACGTGTTCGCCTGGTCGATCCTGCTGGTCGCGACGATCGCCGCCATCGACGGTTTCGTCATTCGCCCGATCGAAAACACGCTGTTCCGCTGGCGCAAGGAAAGCACCGTATGAGTGGTATTCGGCCGGTCTATGGTCGCAGCGCCGCGATCGTCTGTGGACATCCGTCCGCTGCCGCGGCCGGATGGGAGGCGCTCGCCCGTGGCGGCAGCGTGGCGGACGCGGCCATCGCCGCCGCATCCGTGCTGGCGGTCGTGCTGCCGCAGGCCTGCACGCTCGGAGGCGACGCTTTCATTTTGCTGCACGAGGCGCAAAGCGGCCGCACGTTCGGCCTCAACGCCTCCGGCCGTTCTCCCGCCCGCACAAGCCCGGCCGCGCTCGATGCGGCGAAGCTCGAGCGCGGGGTATTGTCCTGTGCGACGCCGGGTGTCGTCGCCGGATGGGAAGCATTGCATAGCCGCTTTGGTCGTCTGCCCTGGCGCGATCTCCTCGCCCGTGCGATCGAGCTCGCGGATCGTGGCTTCCCGGCGTCTCCCGGACTGGCGGCGGCCACCGCAACCTACCGTACGCTGCTGGAGCAGGACCCGGGCGCGACGCAGCTTTTTCTCCGCAACGGGCCGGTCAAGCCCGGGGTGCTGTTCCGACAATCGCAGCTCGCCGCCACGCTCGACGGGCTCGCGCACGGCGGCGCGCAAGCGTTCTATCGCGGCGCGGCCGCCGCCAGCGTTGCGCGCTACGTGCGCTCGCGCGGCGGCTGGCTCGATGCGGACGACTTTGCCGGATGCGCCGCCGACTGGGTCGACCCGATCGAAGCCGGCTATCGCGGCTTACGCGTGCGCGTGATGCCGCCGAACGCCTACGGCCTGTTCATGCTGCTTCAGCTGATCGCCCTCGACGATATCGACCTCGCCAATGTGAAGGCCAATGCGCCGGAGCGTTATGCCGCCCTGATCGCCGCCGCGCATACCGCCTTCGCGGCGGGCGACAAGCATGTGGCCGACCCGAGCGTTGCCGCGCCGCTCGACACCATCCTGTCCGAGCAGGGGATTGCCGTCAGTCCGCGCGGACTTTCGCAAGCGCGCTTGGACGGGCGCTTTCGAACCGCGGCGGTACCGCGGTGGTCGCGATCACCGATGAGCACGGCAATGGCGCCGCGGTCGTGCAGAGCGTGTTCCTCGTCTACGGTTCGGGCGTGGCCGACCCGGACAGCGGCATCCTGCTCAACGATCGCATGCTCGGGTTCAACCTGGCGGCCGGCCACCCGAACGCCGTGGCCCCGAGCAAGCGGCCGGCGCATACGCTCAATCCGGTCATGACGTTCGACGGCGGTGCGCTTCGGCACGTGCTGCTGACCCCGGGAGGCCCGGGCCAGACCTTGACCCTCACCCAGGTCCTGCAGGCCGCGGTGGATCACGGCCTGCCGCTGCACGAAGCGGTCGCACTGCCGCGCTGGAGCATGGACCTGGGCGGCAATACGATCGTCGAGCCGGAGCTGCCGGACGCCACGCTCGAAGGACTGAAGGCGCTGGGCGTCACCGCCGCGCGCGGCGCCAAGGGCGCACCTTTCTTCGGCTCGGCGGAATGTGTCGAACGGCTGCCCGGCGGAGGCGTCCTGGCGGTCGCCGATGATCGCCGCGAAGCCCATGCCATTGCGGTTTGACGCGATGCCCAGGCCGGCCGACCTCATCCTCACCAATGCCAAGATCATCACGGTCGACGCGGATTTCCGCATCGCCGAAGCCGTGGCCATTGCGGGCGACCGGATCGTCGCCGTCGGTTCGGCGGCCGAGGTGGCACGCCATGCCGCCGCCCGAAACCGACGTGATCGATCTTGCCGGCCAGACCGTGATGCCCGGCTTGATCGACGGCCACGCCCATATGGACCGCGAGGGATTGAAGAGCGTCTTTCCGACGCTCGGGCGCGTGCGCTCGATCAAGGACATTCAGGATCGCATCGCCGAGCTCGCGCGCGACCATAAGCCCGGCGAGTGGATCGTCACCATGCCGATCGGCGATCCGCCCTATTATTTCGACATGCCCGAGCTGCTGGCCGAGAAGCGTTGGCCGACGCGCCAGGAGCTGGACGAAGCGGCGCCGCACAATCCGGTATTCATCCGCTCGATCTGGGGATTCTGGCGGCACACGCTTCCGCTCGTCTGTTGCGCCAATACGCCGGCGCTCGAGCGGGCCGGCATCACGCGCGATACGATCTCGCCGGTCGACACGCTGGAGATCGAGAAGGATGCCCGCGGCGATCCGACCGGCGTCCTCTACGAGCACGAGCTGCAGCCGATCGCGGAGCTGGTCTTTTTTCGACAAGCGCCCGGGTTCACCCGCGCCGACCGGGCGCGCACCTTGCCGGCGGCGGCGCGTGCCTATCACGCGTATGGGACGACCAGCATCTTCGAAGAGCACGGCGCCGCCACCGAATTGCTGCGCGCCTACAAGGATGCCCGCGGTGCCGGCACGCTCAGCATGCGCGCGGCGCTGACGTTCAGCCCGAGCTGGAAAGCCGCCGGCAGCGTCTCCTATCCGCAATTCATCGAAGCGTGGGCCGGATGGCTGGGCGAGCCGGTGCTGGGCGACGACTATCTCAAGGTGACGGGCCTGTTCGTCGATGTCGGGCGCAATCGCGCGAATGATTTGCGGGCGCAAGCCGCGCCTTACACCGGGTGGGCGGGATTCAACTACGATACCGGGCTGCCGGTCGAGCACGTGAAGGAGATCCTGCGCGCCTGCGCGCATAACGACATCCGGGTCGTCGCCATCTGGCCGAACATGCTGGACCTGTTCGAGGAGCTCGACCGCGAGATACCGCTGGCCGGGCGCCGCTGGGTGATCGGCCATATCAGCACGCTGTCGCCGCGCGACGTCGAACGCATCGCGCGGATGGGCCTGGTGGTCACCACGCACACCAACCGCTACATCTTCAAGGAAGGTCACCTGCTGCAGAGAAAGCTGCCGCCGGAGCGCCACCGCGAGATCGCGCCGATCAGCGATCTGGTGAGCGCGGGCGTCAAGGTGGCGCTGGCGACCGACAACGTTCCGGTCTCGCTGTTCTGGCCGGTGTGGCAATCGATCGCCAGGATCAACCGCTACACCAATGAACGTGTGGCGCCGGAACAAGCGCTCACGCGCGAGCAGGCGCTGCGCTGCGCGACCCATAACGGCGCCTACCTGACCTTCGACGAGGACAAGAAGGGCTCCCTGGAGGCAGGCAAGCTCGCGGATCTCACGGTGCTGAGCGCCGACCCGCTGACGGTCGAGGAGGTCGGCATCCGCGACATCGCGGCAAAAATGACCATGGTGGGAGGCCGGATCGTTCATGAATCTCCGCGTTGGCGCGGCTGACGCCGCCATCGGCGCATCGCTCGCGGACATCGACACTCCGGCGTTGCTGATCGATGCCGCTGCGCTCGAGGCGAATATTGCCGCGCTGGCCGAGCTGTGCGCCGGCAAATCGCCGCGGCTGCGGCCGCACACCAAGACCCACAAGAGCCCGATCGTGGCGCGCCTGCAGCAGGCGGCCGGCGCCGTCGGCGTCTGCTGCGCGAAGCTGGCGGAAGCCGAAGCGCTGGCGGCGGACGGCATCGGCGACCTGCTGGTCACGACGCCGATCGCAAGCTGCGATTCGGGCCCGCCTGCGGTCAAGACGTGCGCCGACCTGGTGTTCGAATTCGCCGGCGATGAGCACGGCTCGGTGCAGCGGCGGGACGGCGGCGTCCTCGACCTTCGCCCCGGCGACCGGCTCGAGCTGGTGCCGAGCCACTGCGACACCACGGTCAATCTCTACGATTGCTACACCGTGATCAGAGACAAGCAGGTCGACGCTCTATGGCCGATCGCCGCCCGAGGATGCAGCCGCTGAGCCGGCAGGTGGTCAAAGCTCTCTCGCGCGCTCGCGCAGGACGAATTTCTGGATCTTGCCGGTTGCGGTGGTCGGCAGCGCCCCGAACACGACCGATTTCGGCGCCTTGAAATGCGCGAGCTGGTCGCGGCAGAACGCGATGATCTCGTCGGCGCTCGCGTCGGCGCCCGGCTTGAGCTGCACGAAGGCGCAGGGCGTCTCGCCCCATTTCTGATCGGGCCGCGCCACCACGGCCGCCAGCTGCACCGCCGGATGCTTGTAGAGCGCGATCTCGACCTCGACGCTCGAAATGTTCTCGCCGCCCGAGATGATGATGTCCTTGGCGCGGTCCTTGATCTCGACATAGCCGTCGGGGTGCTCGACCGCGAGGTCGCCGCTGCGCATCCAGCCGCCGCGGAACGCATCGGCGGTCGCCTTGGGCTCCTTGAGATAGCCGAGCATGACGGTGTTGCCGCGCACCATGATCTCGCCGATGGTCGTGCCGTCACGCGGCACCGGCTTGAGCGTCTTGGGATCGGCCACCATGTGGCCATCGACCACCGGATAGCGCACGCCCTGGCGCGCGGTGAGCGGGGCGCGCTCCTCGAGCGGCAGCTTGTCCCAGCCGTCTTGCGGCACGCACAGCGTCGACGGACCCTGCAGCTCGGTCATGCCGTAGATGTGGGTGACGCGGAAGCCGAGCTCCTCCATGCCTTTGATCACCTTGGCGGGCGGCGGCGATCCGCCGGTCTGGATATCGATGACATGGTCGAAGCTGCGCCGCTGCTCGGCCGGCGCCGACGTCAACAGGGCGAGGACCGTCGGCGCGCCGCACATATGCGTCACGCCGTGCTCGACGATCATCGGGAAGATCAGCGCCGGATCGACCTTGCGCAGGCAGACATGGGTGCCGCCCATCGCCACCACCGACCACGGAAAGCCCCAGCCGTTGCAGTGGAACATCGGCAGGGTCCACAGGTAGACCGGCTTCGGCGGCAACGGCCAAGCCATGACGTGGCCGACGGCTTCCAGGAACGTGCCGCGATGGTGATAGACCACGCCCTTCGGATTGCCGGTGGTGCCGGAGGTGTAGTTGAGCGCGATCGCGCTGCTTTCGTCGGCCGGCGGCATCCATGCGAAGCCCGGATCGCCCGTCGCGATGAAGTCCTCGTACTCGATTTTTCCGAGCCGGTCTCCCGGCCCCGAATAGAGCGGATCGTCGACGTCGATGACGAGCGGGCGCTTCTTCAGCTTCGCCAGGGCGGGGCCGACCTGTGCGGCGAATTCGCGGTCGGTGATCAGGACCTTGGCCTCGCCATGCTCGAGGATGTAGGCGATCGTGGCCGGCTCGAGCCGCGTATTGATGGTGTTGAGCACCGCGCCCAGCATCGGCACGCCGTGATGCGCTTCGATCATCGCCGGCACGTTGGGCAGCATGACCGAAACCGTATCGCCCGGCCGGACGCCGGCCGCCGCCAGCGCGGAGGCCAGTTGCCGCGCCCGGTCGTAGAGCTGGCGATAGGTCAATCGGCGCGGGCCGTGAATGACCGCGACGCGGTCGGGATGGATCTCGGCGGATCGCGGCAGGAACGATATCGGCGTCAGTGAAGCAAAATTAGCGGCGTTCGGTCGCAGGCCGCCAAAGAGCCCGCGCCCATTGCGAGGTCTTGCGTTTGCTTGCGACCGGCGACGGCTTGCGCGAACGGCGCAGATCGCCGGCTTTGCTGCTGTGAAGGGCCTTGCCGGTCGGCTTCGGCTTGCCTGGTTTGGCCACGTTCTTCCTCCCTCGGCGTTGTTTTTCTTGGGCTTCGATCATTCCACTTTTCCCGAAAATGCTCTAGGGTCGCGCATCAACAAAAATCCGAAAATCGCTCAACGTGTTAGGCGGAGGAAAACCCATGAAAGCTCTGACGATTCTGCTTGCTGGCGCGGCGCTGCTCGTGTCCGAGGGCGCGTTCGCCCAGGAGCGCACCGTCAAGATCACCGGCTTCGGCGCCAAGTCCGGTGTCGTGCGCGTGTTCGGCATCAACAGCGAAGCCGCGATGAAGGCCGCCGCCGAAGAGATCAACAAGACCGGTGGCGTCACGTTGGGCGACGGCAGCAAGGCCAAGTTCGCGATCGAGTTTCTCGACGACCGCTGCAATGCCGAGGAAGGCATCTCGGTCGTGCGCCGCATCGCTTCGAGCGACGCTTTCGTCGCGGTCGGGCCGACCTGCTCCAACGTGGCGGAGTCGCTGTTCGGCATCCTGCAGAAGAAAGTGGGCGATGCATCCGACAGCGGGTTGCAATTCCCGATCATCGCCGACGTCGCCGCCAAGGGCGGCCTTGCGAAGATCTCCGAATGGTCGTTCCGCAACGTGCCGAGCGAATTCGAGATGTACAAATCGCTGTTCGCATGGGTCAAGACGCAGCATCCCGACCTGAAGACCATCTTCGGCGGCGTCGAGAAGGACTTCGCGCATTCGAACGCCACCTACGGCGTGATGAAGGCGCAGGCCGAAGCCAACGGCTACCAGGTGGCCGGCACCGCCGAATGGCTGCTCAACGACACGACGTTCTCGACCCAGATCCGCGACATGAGGCGCGCCAATGCCGATATCGTGGCGATCTCGGCGCATCCGTTCACGACCTGCGGTGCGCTCAAGGAGATGGAGCGCCAAGGGGTGAAGCCCAAGCTGCTGATCGGCCTGACCAGCTCGTCCAGCATCGAGACGCTGCAGGGCTGCGCCAAGCAGGCGGAAGGCATCATCATTCCGACCAGCTTCGCGCCGGTGACGCCGGAGGCCCAGAAGGCGGCCGAGAGCGTCGCCAAATTCGGCGGCAGCGCCGATCTGCACAGCGCCGCGGCCTACGAGATCATGTTCATCCTCAAGGACGTGATCGAGCAGCAGAAGATCATGGCGAAGCCCGACACCGTGCAGGCCGATCGCACCAAGATGCGCCAAGGCCTGGCCGGGTTGAAGGAGACGATGGGTCTCCTCGGCAAGGTCGGACGCACGCCCGACCGTGAGGCCATCAAGCCGTTCCTCTATGTCCACGCCAAGGGCGGCAGCTGGCTGGTCCTGCACAAGCCTGCGTCCTGACGACTCGAGTGCTGCGGCGGGCCGCATCGGCGGCCCGCCGTCTTGCCGTCGACCCTTCGTCGGCTCCGATCAACCGCGGCCATTGACGTGGACCTTCTCGACCTGATCGACGCTGTGCAGTCGGTTGCCGACGGCGTGCTGTTCGGCACGACCTATGCGTTGCTGGGGATCGGCTTCACGCTGGTTTTCGGCGTGATGCACAAGATCAACCTGTCCTATGCGGCGGCCTCGATCGGCGCCGCCTATGCGAGCCTGTTGATCCTGACCGTCATCAAGGCGCCCGCGATCCTCGTGTTCGTGATGGCGGCGGTGGCGGGCGGAGCGATCGGCGCGCTCGTTTATCTCGTCGGCTTCAAGTTCATTCCGCTCGCCAATCCGCTGGCGACCCTGATGTCGACCGTCGGGTTGCTGCTCTTGATCGACGAGATCATCGTGCACACGACGTCGGGCGTGCCGCTCAACTACCCGGCGCTCTATTCCGACGTGATCATCCGGCTGGGGCCGTTCACCCTGCGCGGCGACCTGATGTTCGTCTTCGCGCTCGGCTGCGCCTGCATGGTCGTCCTGTTGCTGCTGCTCTACCGCACCAGGCTCGGCCTGGCGACGCGCGCCGTGTCGCAGCAGCCGACCGCAGCGGAGCTCTGCGGCATCAGCATCACGCGCGTGAACGTGCTCACCTTCGTCATCACCGGCGTGGTCGGCGGCATCGCGGGAGCGATGACCGGGGCCGCCATCGGCATGCTGTCGCCGCTGCTGTCGCTGCCGCTGACCGTCAAGGGGCTGATCGTCACCGTGATCGGCGGGCTCGGCAGCATCCCGGGCGCGATCATCGCCGGTCTCGTCGTCGGCGGCCTCGAGAACTTCTTCCAGTTCGTCCGCGGCGTATCGGAGCGCGACCTCTACATCATGCTGCTCTTATTCGCTTTCCTGGTATTCCGGCCGGGCGGCGTGTTTGCGATGCCGGCCGGACGCGTAGCGCATTCCGGCGAAGTGGAACCGGTTCGCCGACAAAGAACTGCGCCACGAAGACTGGAGCGCACGCCGATGGATTTCTATCTTGGGCTCATGCAGATCATCGGCGTTCACACCATGCTCGGGCTGTCGGCCTATTGCGTGCTGCTGACCGGGCAGGTGAGCCTCGCCCAGGCGGGCTTCTTCGCGATCGGCGCCTACGTCGCCGCCATGCTCACGGTGCTGGCGCAATGGCCGCTGGTGGCGGCGCTCGGCGCCTCCGCGCTGGTGGCCGGCGCGATGGCCTGCGCGGTCGGGTTTCCGGCCTTGCGGGTGAAGGGCCTGATGCTGGTGGTCGCCACCATCGCGTTCGGCGAGGCGGTGCGGCTGTTCTTCTTCAATTTCACCTATCAGGTGCAGGCCGGAAATCTCGCGCTCGGGCCGCACGGCGCCGAAGGCTTCCGCCAGATCCGCTACTTCCCGGAGCATGGCTGGACCACCCTCGACGTGATGCTGTTCATCTGGGCGGTGGTCGCCTTGGTGATGGCTGGCGTGTGGTGGCTCGACCGATCGCGCGCCGGCGCCGTGCTGCGGGCGGTCGGCGAGGATGAGCTCGCCGCGCAAAGCAGCGGCATCAACGTCACCGCCGTGAAGGTCTCGGCGATGACGCTGGGCGGCGTCATCGCCGGCATCGGCGGCGGCATTTTCGCGCATTACACGACGCATATCGAGCACGCGCAGTTCGGCGTGGTGCTGGCGACCTTCGCGATCGCCTACCCGATCCTCGGCGGCCTCTCGAACGTATTCGGCACGCTGCTCGCCGTCATCTTCATCCAGGGCTTTCTGATCGAAGGCCTCCGCTTCATGGGCGATTGGCGCAACCTGCTGTTCGGCGGCCTGATCGTGCTGGCGATGAATGTGCGCCCGCGCGGACTGCTCGACGCCGGCGCGGTGCTCGCCCTCAAGCGGCTGCTCCTCCCGCGCAAGGATCGAAGCGGTGCTTGATCTGCAAGCCCTCAGCAAGCATTTCGGCGGCGTTCGCGCGGTCGACGGCGTCGATCTCTCGGTCGCGCGCGGCGAAATCCTCGGCCTCATCGGCCCGAACGGCTCGGGCAAGAGCACGATCGTCAATCTGATATGCGGATTGTTTGCGCCGACCGCCGGCCGCATCGTCTTCAATGGCGCCGACGTCTCCGGCCTGCCGCCGCATGCGCGCGTCACCTTGGGGATCGCCCGGACGTTCCAGAACATCCGCCTGTTCGGGCAATTGACGGTCTGGCAGAATCTCTGGGTCGCACAGAATTCCGGCGAGCAGCGCCGCGAGAATTTTCTCAAGCGCTGGCTCGGCGGCTCGCGCGGCGCCCGCGCCGAGATCGACCGGACGCTGGAGTTCTTCGATCTGGCGCACAAGCGCGACGAATTGGCCGCCAATCTGGCATTCGGCGAGCAGCGGCGGCTCGAATTCGCCCGCGCGCTCTCGGCCAAGCCCGCTTTGCTGCTGCTCGACGAGCCGGCGGCGGGCATGAACGCCGAGGAAATCGATCAACTCGACAGTCGAATCCGCGCGATGCGCCAGGACGGCATCACCGTGCTGTTGATCGAGCACCATGTGGAGCTGGTCATGTCGGTGGCCGACCGCATCGCGGTGCTCAATTTCGGCAGGAAGATCGCGGAGGGGCCGCCCGCCGCCGTCCAGGCCGACCCTGCGGTGCGCGAGGCCTATCTCGGCACCGCCGCGGTGGCGTGAGGAAAAGCGATGCTCGACGTCTCCGACCTCGTCACCGCCTACGGCAAGATCGAAGCGCTCAAAGGCGTGTCGCTCCAGCTCGAGACCGGAAAGATCACCTGCCTGCTCGGCCCCAATGGCGCGGGCAAGACCACGCTGATGATGACGATCGCCGGCATCCTGCGGCCGCGCCGCGGCTCGATCCGGCTCGCCGGCAGCGAGCTCACCGGGCTGTCGCCGGCGCGGATCGTCGCGCAGGGCGTCGCGCTGGTGCCGGAGAACCGGCTGGTGTTCCCGCACATGAGCGTGCGCGAGAATCTGCTCGCCGGCGCCTATCAGCGCCGCGGCAAGGCCGAGATCGACGCCGACATCGAGCGGATGTATGCGCGCTTTCCGCGCCTGCGCGAGCGGCACGCGCAATTGGCCGGCACGCTCTCGGGCGGCGAGCAGCAGATGCTGGCGGTGGCGCGCGCGCTGATGTCGCGGCCGCGCATCCTGCTCATGGACGAGCCTTCGCTCGGGCTCGCGCCGCTGATCGTCGCCGAGATATTCAGCATCATCGGCGAGCTCAATCGCGATGGCACCACCATCTTCCTGGTCGAGCAGAACGCCCACATGGCGCTCAAGGTGGCGCATCAGTTCTTCCTGATGGAGCAGGGACGCATCACCTTCCGGGGAACGCCCGGCCAACTGGCCGAGGATGAGGTCATCCAGCGCGCTTATCTCGGCACCCGCCGCGCCGCCGGCTGACTTGAGCCAGGGAGGAGGCCGATGATCGACCTCGTCCAGAACACCATCGACGGCGTGATGATCGGCTCGTCCTACGGGCTGCTCGCGCTCGGCTTCACGGTGATTTTCGGCGTCATGCGCCGGCTCAACCTGTCCTATGGCCCGTCCATCATGATCGGCGGCTACCTCGGGACCGTTCTCTATCTCAACACCGGCGCCGGCCCGCTCGCGGTGGCGGGTGCCGTGGTCCTCGGGGCGGTGGTGGCCGGGATCTATGTCGAGCGGCTGTGCTTCGCGCCGATGCCGGCCGGCGCCGGCATCGCCTCGATGGTGTCGAGCTTCGCGATCTGGATGCAGCTCGAGCAGGCGGCGATCCTGGTCTTGCCCCGTCACACCTATCCGTTCCCGCCGCTCGCCACCGGCGCGCCGCTCGAGCTGGGACCGTTCCTGGTCCGGATCGACCATCTGATCATGCTGGTCTGCGCGCTCGCTCCTGGCGGCGGCGGTGCATCTTGCGCTCTACCGCACCCGCTTCGGCCTTGCTTTGCGCGCCATCATCGGCAATCCGGTGGCGGCTCACCTGGTCGGGATCGACGTGCGGCGCGCCGTGCTGCTGGCGTTTGCGGGCGCCTCGGCGATCGGCGGCGCCGCCGGCTTCCTGGTGCTCGCGGTCGACCAGCAGGTGACGCCGATGTTCGGCATGTGGGCGACCTTGAAGGGCCTGATCGCCATGATGATCGGCGGGCTCGGATCGATCCCCGGCGCGGTGGTGGGCGGATTGCTGCTCGGTGTCGTGGAGGCGCACAGCCAATGGTATTTCGGCCCGCAGATCCGGGACCTGGTCGCCTATGTGGTGCTGTTCGCATTTCTGGTGGCGCGTCCGGGCGGGCTGCTCGGCCGCGCGCCCGACACCGAGACGCCGCAGAAGGCTTGACCGATGGACGACCATCTCATCGGCGTATTGTCCAATATCGGCGTCATCTCGTTCGTCGCGCTGTCCGCCTACCTGCTGCTGCTGACCGGAGAAATCTCGTTCGGCCAGCAGGCCTTCTTCGCGCTCGGCGCCTATGCGGCCGGGATTGCGACCGCCATGTGGGGCTGGCCGTTGACGGCGGCGCTGGTATGGGGCGCGGCGATCGGCGGCGGCGCCGCGGTGCTGCTCGGGGTGCCGACGCTGCGGCTGCATGGTCTCTATTTCGCGATCGCGACCTTGGCCTTCGCCGAGATGGTGCGCATTGCGTTCGAGCTGTTTCGCTATCAGGTTCCGATCGACGGCGAGCTGGTCGGGCCCAACGGCAGCGACGGATTTCGCGGCATCCGCTACATCTTCGACCACAATATCGGCGCCATCGAGTTCCTGCTGCTGATCTACGCGCTGCTCGCGGCGGTACTATTGGGGTTCATGCTGCTCGAACGCTCGCGTCTCGGCGTGATCTTCCGCATGATCGGCGCGGACGAAACGCTCGCCGCCTTGCAGGGAATTTCGGTCGCGCGCCACAAGGTGCTCGCCGCCGGCATCGCCGGCGCGCTCGCCGGCATCGGTGGCGGGCTCTATGCCCACCTGACCACTTACGTCGAGCCGCGCATTTTCGACGTCATGCTCGGCGTCCACAGCCTGGCCTATGGCCTGATCGGCGGGCTCGGCACCGCGCTCGGTCCGCTGCTCGGGGTGCTGATCGACATCGGCCTGCTCGAGTCGATCCGGGCGTTGGCCGGATACCGCATGATCATCTTCGGCGGGCTGGTGGCCTTGCTGCTGATCGTGCGGCCGCGCGGCCTGCTCGACGAGAAGGTGGTGCACAGGATCAGCCGCGGCTGGCGGCGAGTGTCCCTGCGGGCACGGCGGCCGCGCGCGCCATCGAACGACGAGCGGCACCCGAGTATTGGCCGCGGCGCATCTAACGAAGCGGCGCCCGAGCTATTGGAGGTCGGCCATGAGGTCAGCGGCTTGCGCAGCGGCGGCGATCGCGATGCTCTTGCTCGGCGGCGCCGCAGGCGCGCAGGCGCAAGTCCGCGCCAAGGCCGATGTCGCCTGCAAGCCCGCCGTCGAGAAGCTGCATTACGAGTGCATCTTCAAGCTCGCCAATGCCCGCACCAGCGAGCCGCTGTCCGGCCTCGGCCTGATGGTGGGCGCCGATATGCCGTCGATGCCGGCGGCGCACAATGTGCGGCCGGTCAAGGCGACCGAAGAGGACGAGAAGGGGACCTACAAGGCGCGCATCGTGCTCGAAATGTACGGCGACTGGGCGCTGCGGCTCGACCTCTCCGGCGCGGTGCGCGACCGCGTCGTCAAGGTGCTGCGCTTCCAGAGCGATCACGTCGGCGAGCCGACGCCATCGCGCGGCGGTCACCGGCACTGACGACTGATACCTAGGCGGCGACCGTCTCGTCGCCGGTATCGTCACGTCGGCGCCGGCGCGGACGCAGGCGGCCGACGCAGGCCGGGATCCGGCTCACGTCGTCGAGGAAGCTCGACCAGCGCTGGCCGCGCGCGAGCGCGCGGTCGAGCGCCGCCATGGTGCGGGCAAGGCCCGGATCGTCGTCGTCGACCCAGGTCCGCAGCACCGATGCGAACAGCAACGCAAGCCCCTGCGCCCGCATCATGCCCTTGGGGCCGGCCGCATCGATGTCGGCGGCGGTCAGCATCCATTGCTGCGAGCGCACCGCCAGGCCGTTGAGCGCGAAGCCGAGACCGGGATTGCGGCCGGCCGAGCGGACGCAGCGAACGCACCGCGGCCTTGTGCGGCGCCAGCACCTCGATCCGGCGCATCAGCACGTCGAACAGCCGTTCGCGCGGCGGCTCCTCGGCCATGTCGGCGTCGCTGCCGGCGAGCACCGCGCGGTCGGTCTCTTTCACCTGCGCGGCCAGGATCGCGAGCGTCGAGCCGAACAGGTTGCGCAGCTCGGCCAGCGACACGCCGGCGCGCGGCCGCGATCTCGGCGAAGCCGATCTGCTCGATCCGCTTTTCGGCGAGCAACGCCATGAACGCGTCGATGACGCGATCGCGATCGGACTTGTCGGTGCCGGAGGCCGAGCCTGCGGGTTGAGCCTCCCCGGCATTGCGGGCGGTCGATCGGGAGGTTTGCGGGCCATGGCGGAACTCCTCAACTGATGTCCCGCCAATCTAGGCCGGCAGCAGGGGAGGTTCCAGGGGCGCAGGTCTCGTGTCCTTCCGCCGGATGCGGCGCAGCCTCATCCCGCCAATTCGCGCGAGCGCCTGGTGGCGGCGGCGATCGCCTTGGTCATCAGCGGCTCGAGGCTGTCCTGCGCCATCAGCACGTCGAGCGCCGCGGCCGTGGTCCCGCCCGGCGAGGTGACGTTCTGCCGCAGCGTCGCCGCGTCGAGCGGCGAACGATGCAGCAGCTCGCCGGCGCCTGCGACCGTCGCGCGCGCGAGCCGCGCCGCCAGGTCGGCCGGCAGGCCGGCGGCCGTGCCGGCGCGCGCCATCGCCTCGGCCAGCAGGAACACATAGGCGGGGCCCGAGCCCGATACCGCCGTCACCGCGTCCATCAGCGCCTCGTCCGCCACCCATTCGACCACGCCGACCGCGGACAGCAGCACATGCACGAGCTCGCGCTGCGGCGCCGACACCTGCGCGTTCGGCGACCGCCACCGTGATGCCGCGGCCGATCGCGGCCGGCGTGTTGGGCATCGCGCGCACCAGCGCGGCGCGCGGCGGCAACGCCTGCTCGAGAAAGCGCAGTGTCGGCCCGGCCATGATCGAGAGCACGACCGTCGAGGCGCCGACGAACGGCGCGAGCCCCGGCATCACCGCGGGCGCGGTTTGCGGCTTGACCGCGAGCACGATGGCCGACACCTCGCCGACCGCGTCAGCGGAGGGATTGAGACGCAGGCCGCCGGCGGCGAGCGCGGTGAGCTCCTTGCCGGGCTGCGGCTCGAGCACGGCGATTTTCTTCGGGTCGAGGCCGAGCGCCAGCCAGCCTTCCAGCAGGGCGCTGCCCATCTTGCCGGCGCCGACGAGCAGGAGGGTTCCGGAAAAATCGGCGAGCGGATGCGGGCCCGGCGTCGCGGATGTGCTCATGGCTCTCTCCGTCACTGACGAGAGAGACGAGCTTACGCCTGCCCTTGCGTCTCGAACATGGCGGCGTCGAGCGCCTCGCGCGCCGGCTTGCCGGCCCAGACCACGAACTGGAACGCCGGGAAGTAACGCTCGCAGGCGTCGAGCGCGGTCCCGAGCAGCGCCTCGCATTGCCGGCTCGAGGCCTCGACACCGCCGGCGAGGATCAGCGCGTGGCGGTACATGACGATGCCGTCCTTCGTCCACAGATCGAAATGCCCGACCCACATCTGCTCGTTGATCAGCGAGATCAGCTGCTGCACCTCGGCGCGGTTGCGCTCGGGCACCTTGAGCTCGAAGGCGCAGGCGAGATGCAGCGCCTCGATGTCGAACATCCAGGTGTAGGAGACCTGGTAGTCGGTCCATTTGCCGGTCACCAGGATGGTGATCTCGTCGTCGCCGGCGCGCTCGAACGACCAGCTGTTGGTCGTGGCCACCCGCTCGACCACGTCGAGAGGATTGACACGCGACTGCTCGGAAAAATCCGTGAGGGACATGCCCCGTCTCCACCCTTGCCGCTCGGAAGTGGGATGCGCACACCGCCCGCACGCGCACCATGCCGCTTGGACGCGGTCCCCTGGTGGAGCCGATCGACCGCTCCGGGGCGAATCACTTGCGAGTCGAATATAACCCCTTGATTCCAGCGGCTAAAGCGCAATTGGACAGGCGGACGGTTAACGATTGGTGGATATCTGGGCCGGCCGACTCGCTTCTCCACAGGTTCAGTCGGTCACGGATCGGAGCGAAGTCAGAGACGGGTACCGGTGTGGCGACGGAGTCGGATTCAGGCGATCGCGTCAGACGCCGAATCCCGGATCCGTCAGTCGAACAGGCTGGAGACCAACTCCTCGGTCGCGGTGCGCCCGATCGCCTCGCCGATCAGCGTGGCGATCGACATGACCCTGATGTTGCGAGCGGTCTTCACCGCCTGGGTCGGCTGGATCGAGTCGGTGATGACCAGCTCCTTGAGCCGCGAGCCGGAGATGCGGGCGATCGCCCCGCCCGACAGCACGCCGTGCGTGATGTAGGCACAGACCTCGGTGGCGCCTTGCTCGATCAGCGCGTCGGCCGCGTTCACCAGCGTGCCGCCGGAGTCGACGATGTCGTCGACCAGGATGCAGATGTGCCCGTCGACCTCGCCGATCACGTTCATGACTTCCGAATTCGCCGGCGCGCTCGCGCCGCTTGTCGATGATGGCGAGCGGCGCATTGATGCGCTTGGCGAGCCCGCGCGCCCGCGCGACGCCGCCGACGTCGGGCGACACCACCATCAGCTTGCCGATATCGAAGCGCTCCTTGATGTCGCGCACCATCATCGGCGCCGCATAGAGGTTGTCGGTCGGGATATCGAAGAAGCCCTGGATCTGTCCGGCATGGAGATCGAGCGTCATGACCCGGTCGGCGCCGGCGCGGGTGATCAGGTTGGCGACGAGCTTGGCCGAGATCGGCGTACGTGGCCCGGGTTTGCGGTCCTGCCGGGCATAGCCGAAATAGGGGAGGACCGCCGTGATACGGCGCCCGGAGGCGCGGCGCAGCGCGTCGATGATGATGAGCAATTCCATCAGGTGGTCGTTGGCCGGAAACGACGTCGACTGGATCACGAAAACGTCGCTGCCGCGCACGTTTTCCTGGATCTCGACGAAGATTTCCATGTCGGCGAAGCGCCGCACCACCGCCTTGGTCAGCGGGGTCTCGAGATAGCCGGCGATCGCGTCGGCGAGCGCGGGATTGGAGTTGCCGGCGACGAGCTTGATCGCTCCGTTATTGGTTCCCCGCGGTCTCATCTCGGCCGCCATCGCGCTCTCCCGGGCGGTCGGCCCCGCCCTCGCGGCGCCCTGATAACAAGGCGGCGACACGGCGGCAATACGAAGGGGCCATGGTCCGGCATTTTGGGCCGTGCGGCGAGGCGCCGGTCAGTCGCTCGGCGCGAAGGCAAGAGCCGCGCCGGACGGTGCGCCGCCCCGATTCGGCCGGTCTCTCGGCAACGGGACCTGGCCGGCAGGCGGCAGATCGGCGCTGGCGTCGGCCGTGATCTCGGGCTGCGGCCCGCGCCGGAAGATGCGGAAGATTCCGGAAGCCTCCGGCGTCCAATCGTCGAGCCATGCGAAGGTCGATGACCGTCGCTGCGGCGCAGCCGGCGTTTCCGCGGTGGCGGGGCCGGACGGCGGCCGGGCGGTGGCGATGAAGAGGGCGATCTGCTCGATGCCGGTCTGGGCGATCCGGCGCAATGCCTGATCGTCGGCGGCCGCCCAGCCGTTGGGGCCGGCTGCGCCCTTGTCCTCGCCGCTCAGCCGGAAGGCGCGCCGCTGGCCGGCGCCGTAGACGTCCCAGACCCACACGATCGAGGTCGTGGCGCCTTCGGCATGGGCGGCCAGATAGCCGCGCAGGCGGTAGTCGGCCTGGCCCGTCGACACCACGGTGATCTGGCGGGCGCCGGCCTCCTCCTTGAGGGTGCGGACAAACTTGTGGAAAACGGCCGGGGGCGGCCCGTCGACCGACTCGATCGCGATGGAAGCGCGGCGGCCCTCGGTGAGATTTCCGATCTGGCCGACACTCGCGCAGCCTGCAGCCGCGAAGCTCAGCAGCAGGGCGCCAAGGCGCCCGCACTGCAGAACACGCCAGCCTGCCGTGCGCGCGGCGCTGGCGAGCGAAGCGAGCGGCCAGCGCCGCCCTACAGTCGCGCATAGCGCGCGCGCGCGTGCGCGCGGACACTCGCCTGAAGCGGGCTCGTCGGCGCGCGCGCCGGCCGGCCCAATCCACTCTGCATCGACATCCCCGCGCTCGACGGTCTTCTTCAGACGTTTTCGGCCGGACCCGAAGGCCCGGACCGCCGAGTGTCCCCCTGGTTAATTGGTACCGTCGATTCCCGGCGCGGTCTATGGCCGAAAAGCCACAGTGGGAACCCATCAAGCGCAAGGCGCGTCAGTCCTGGAGCGCGATCGCGTTGACGTGCCGCCCATAGTCGGTCTCGCCGCGATGGGTCGCGCGGCGATAGCTGAAGAAGCGCGCCGCATCGCCATAGGTGCACTGACCGAGATCCTCGACGCGATCGATGCCGGCGCTCGCGAGCCGCGCCGCGATATAGCCGGGGAGATCGAACAGGGCATGATCCGGCCGCGTCGACGGCGCGAAGAAGCGTTGATTGGCGGCGTCGGCGGCCGTAAAGCGCGCCACCAATTCGGGCCCGACCTCGTAGTTCGGCTGGCGGATCATCGGCCCGAGCGCGGCCGTGATATTGCGGCGGCTCGGCGCCGCACGCTTGCATCGCCGCGATGGTCGCTTCCAGCACGCCGGTGAACGCGCCGCGCCAGCCGGCATGCGCGACGCCGATGACGCGCGCCCGATCGTCCGCGAGCAGGACCGGGCCGCAGTCGGCAGTGGTGACGCCGATCGCCAACCCCGGCGCGCGGGTCACGATCGCATCGGCGCGCGGGCGCTCGCTCGGCGGCCACGGCTCGCTCGATCGTCACCACGTCCGGCGAATGGATCTGATAGGCGGTGACGAAACGATCCGGCCGCACACCGAGCGCCGCCGCCATGCGGTCGCGGTTCTCGGCGACCTTGGCGGGCGCGTCGTCGGATCCGTTGCCGCCGTTGAGGCTCGCATAGATGCCGTCCGATACGCCGCCGTCGCGCGTGAAAAAGCCGTGGCGGATGCCGGCGAGCGCGGAGAGCGAGGCGGCTTGCAGCATGTCACCAACTCACGTCTCGAATCCCGGCAACGGACCGATCTTCGGATCCGATATCGCCATCGCCTTGACCAGCCGGCCCATGCCGGTGCGCTCCATGCTGGTGAGGCGATCGAGCGCCGCCTGCACCGCGGCGGCATGCTCGGGCGGCGCCGCCGCCCATCAGCGCCGCCGCCCGCTGCTCGATGCCGAGCCGGCGCAGGAATTCGCCTTGCGCGATCGGCCCGTGCACGCGCGCGCGCATGCCTTCGGCGGCCCGCGCCAGCGCCTGAAAGTCCACGTGCGCGGTGAGATCGACCTCGCCCGGCGCCGCCAGCGGATCGGCGAACGCATGCCCGCCGACCGCCTGCAGCGTGTCGCCGATGGCGCTCTCGGCATGGCCGTAATCGGTGATCAGCGCGGCCCCGTTGGCGCGCACGATGCGCCGGCCGATCTCCAGGGCCAATTGATCCGCGCGCCATTCGTAAATCTCGCCGATCTTCGCCGGCCGCAGGTCGCGCGGCAGCAACTCGTCGAACAGCGGGATCGGATCGCGGTCGATGCTGAAATGCAGCTTGCCGTCCTCGCCGATCTTGACCACGCGCTCGTGCCAGCCGTCGGCGCACATCACCGCCTGGTGCACCGGCAGCGCGTCGAACAGCTCGTTGGCGAGGACGATCAGCGGCCCGTCCGGCACGTCGGCGAGCGCGCCATGCCAGAACACCGGCACGTCGGCGCCGACGAAGGCCTGCCGCTGCAGCCGCTCCAGCGCCGGATTGATCTCGACGAAATGCACCACGATGGCGGCGCGGAAGTCCGGCATCACCCTGGCGGTCCGCAAGGCGTCGAGCATCATGGTGCCGCGGCCGGGCCCGAGCTCGACCAGGCGCACGTTCTCGGGCGAGCCGATCGCCCGCCACGCCGCCGCCGCCCACAGCCCGATCAGCTCGCCGAACATCTGGCTGATCTCGGGCGCGGTGGTGAAGTCGCCGGCGGCACCGAGCGGGTCGCGCGTCGTGTAGTAGCCGTGCTCGGGATGGGTGAGGCACAGCGCCATATATTGCGCAACCGGCATCGGACCGGCCAATTCGATGCGCCGGCGAATCTCGGCTTCCAGGGGAGTTCGCTCGCCTGCCATCAGCTCCGCCGTATCGGCTCGTGTCGCATCGCCCAAGCCATAAAGGCGATGCCCGCGAGCATCAATGGCAGCGACAGCAGCATGCCCATGGTGAGCCCGCCCCACAGGAAGCCGAGCTGCGGATCCGGCTCGCGAAAGAGCTCGCAGAACGAGCGCGCCATGCCGTAGCCGAGCATGAAGGCGCCGGTGACCAGGCCCGGCCGCTTGAGCGCGCCGGCGCGGATCAGCAGGGCGAGCACGACGAACAGCGCGAGGCCTTCGAGCAGGGCCTCGTAGAGCTGGCTCGGATGGCGCGGCTGCGGCCCGCCGGTCGGGAATACCATCGCCCAAGGCACGTCGGTCGGCCGCCCCCACAGCTCGCCGTTGATGAAATTGGCGATGCGGCCGAGAAAGACTCCGATCGTCCCCGCCGCGCAGGTGAGGTCGGCGAGCGACAGGAACGGAGATACCACGGAAGCGCGCGAACAGCCCGACCGCGAGCACGCAGCCGAGGAAGCCGCCGTGGAACGACATGCCGCCCTTCCAGAGCTGGAAGACCTCCAACGGATGCTCGACGAAATAGCTCGGATTGTAGAACAGCACATAGCCGAGCCGGCCGCCCAGGATGATGCCGAGCGTCACCCACAGCACGAAGTCGTCGTAGTCGGCGACGGTCAGCGGCGCCGGCCCGCCCCACGGCTGCTCCGAGCGGATGACGGCGCGCGCATAGAGCCAGCCCAGGATGATGCCGACGATATAGGCGAGCGCGTACCAGCGAATGGCGATCGGCCCGATGCTGATCAGCACCGGGTCGAAGGTGGGGAAGGGGATGACGGAAAGCGACATCGAGCGATTCGGACCACTCCCGCCTGCGTGATGCGGGCAGGCGGCCCGCGAAGTCAAGCCGGTATCAGGAAGTCGGCCATCAGTGATCACGCGCGCTTTTCTCTGTGACCACGGATCGCTGATGTCTGTCGCTAGTTGTCGTGGCCTTGGTCGGAGCGAGCCGTTGCGTCGAGCTTCGGCCATTCCAGCGCCAACTGCGCGCGCGCGACGCCCGCCGGGAAGCGTGCACGGTCCAGCGGCTCGACCCGGGTGAATATCAGCCGCGATCGGAAGGCCGGCGGGCTCTCGACGATGAGCACGCCTCTGAGCGCGCGCGAGTCGGGATGAAACACCGGCTGCTCCAACGCGAAGTGCTCCGGTCGCTGCGTCCAGGCCGGCACCCGCAGCCCCCAACGCTGCGGCGAGGTGCTCTCCGGCAGCGCCGATCCAGGCGTCGATGCGCGGATCGCCGATGGTCTCGGGGATCGGATCGAGGCGCCGTTGCTGTGCCGCCTTGTCCGGGTGGTCGAGATAGAACTCGTCCATGAACTCGTCGAGCGCCATCGCGAAATCGGCGGGCCGCGCGCGGGCGATCCGGGCAACTTCGGCCAGCGTCTGAGGGCGGGACATGTCGTGCTTCCGTTCAGCGATCGGGCTGCGATCGAATCGCCCGCGCGAGGTCGCCGAGGCGCAATTCGGACGCGGCCGGAAGCTCCTGATCCGGGAAGAATCTCCGGAAAACGTCGCGAAGCTCCTCGACCGTGCTCACGCCGCTGGCGATGCCCAAGTTGACCGCGTCCTGGAAATCGCGGTCGTCCGCGGTCGAACGTTCCAAGGCGTTGAGCTTCATCGCCAGAATATAGGTCGGCTTGGCAGCCACGACCCGCAACCCCGCTCGTTCCGGCGAAGGATAGAGCCCGACGAAATCCGGTCTCCGTCCTGCTCCCGCCGACGCGCGTACATCGCAACGTTCTCGTTGAGCCACGATCGCGGCAGCTCGAGCTGCCGGCGGCCTCTTCGGCGGCCCGCGTGACGAGCCATGATGGCCGCCGCGGATGATGCGAGCGCCGTCCAGTGGCCGCACCTTTCCGCAACGCGAGGCGCATCTTAGCAGGCTTGTCGGTTGGCGCTCTGAAGCGCCCGATGACGCTCGCTGTGGTCGTCCCACGCCGGCGCCGCTATCCTTCGCGCGAGGGTACCCGCGTGGCCGACATCTTCATCAGCTACTCGAAGCAGGACCAGGAGCAGGCGCGCCTGCTGGCGGCCGTGCTCGAGGCCGAGGGCTATGCGGTCTGGTGGGACGCGAGCCTGCTGAGCGGCGACAACTACCGCAAGGTCATCATGACCGAGCTCGGCCGCGCCCGCGCGACCATCGTGATCTGGACCGAGAATTCCATTCACTCCGACTGGGTGCAGTCGGAAGCCGGCCGCGCCCACGCCGACCGCAGGCTCATTCCGGTCAAGGCGAAGGGACGTTTCCTACAAGGACATCCCGCCGCCGTTCGACAACATGCACATCGAGAACCTCGACGACCGGGAGAAAATCCTGGCCGCGGTGGTGGCGCTGTTGGCCAAGCCCGAAGTCGCGCCGTCGCCGCTGCGCCGCGTGTCGAAGCGGGCGCGGCTCGAGCTGCTGTCGTGGCTCGGCATTGCGGGCGCCGTCATCACGGTCACCACCAACCTGCAGAGCCTGCTCACGTTGTCGAAGTGGCTGCGGCAGCTGCTCGAATCGTGGATCGCCGTCATCACCTTCGTGTGGGGCCGGGTGTTCTTCTTCCTGCCCAAGATGTACGCGCCCGACGCCGTCCAGCTGACGTTCCTGCTCTTCGTCATCGTCAATCTGGCCATGTGCTCGACGAGCCCGCCAAGGCAGCGAATCGAACACCAGCCGAATAGCGGCCGCGCTCAGGTCGGTATCGGTCGGCGTCGCAGCCGTATTGATATCGCTTGTCTTCATCTCGGGAACTATCGTGGCAGGCGTTCCTGCCGACCAGGATGGATATTCCGTCGTCTTGGTCGACCGATCGTGGTTCATCGTGAAATATCTGCAGGGCATGAACGCTCCCGTCCCGGTGGTCTATGTTCTTGTTCGTCGTATTTCTGCTTGTCGTATTTCTGCTTCCGCTGCTGCCGGTCGTCATCGCCTATTGGCTCCTGCGGGTGGCCTTCTCGTTCCGCCTCGACACCGCCGCGCTGGCGTCCCGTCTTTGGCGCATCCTGCTGGGCGTGGTCGCCGTGCTTGCGCTCAACTACCTGTCGCCGTGGATCGAGCAGCAGCTGTGGGCTGCGGGCTTGATGAAGTGAAGGGAGGGCGGCGGCCGGTATCCGGACCATCTTGCGGCTTGGCGGTTTGATCCCCATTGTTCCCTCAGCATGGTGCAACCTTTCCGAGGCAGGCGATGACCCAGACCAGCAGCCGCTTCTTCGACGAGATCGCGCGCCTGATGAACGACGCCGCCGGCGTCGCCTCGGGCGTGCGGCGCGAGTTCGACACCATGGTCCGCAACCAGGCCGACCGGGTGCTGCGCGAGCTCGACGTGGTCAAGCGCGAGGAGTTCGAGGCGGTCAAGGAAATGGCGCGGCTGGCGCGCGAGGAGAACGAGGCGCTCAAGGCCCGCGTCGCCGCGCTCGAGGCCAAGCTGGGCGCGAGCAGCGGGCAGGGCTCGCCGCCGCCCGACCAGCCGTACGGCATCGCGTAGCGCTGCGCGGCCGCCAAAGGCGTGCGACCGGCCGCACGGCCCGGTTTTCTTGTATTCGCCGCCGTCCGCCGCTATAAGCGCCCCGAACCGCGATCCAGACACCCCTGGAGGCATGTCGCGGTCCAGGACATGGCCGCGAACGCGGCCAATTCATTTCTGAATTCAAGAGGATACACCATGGCGACCGTCAAGCAGATGAAGGCGACGGCACGCCCGCGGGCCGGCAAGGGGGCCGCCCGGGCGGAGCGTCGCGCCGGCCGCGTGCCGGGCGTGATCTACGGCGACAACCAACCCCCGATCACGGTCTCGGTCGATCACGCCGAGCTCAAGCAGCGCATCTATGCCGGGCGCTTCCTCACCAGCATCTACGAGCTCGAGGTCGAGGGCACCACGCACCGGGTGATCCCGCGCGATTTCCAGCTCGACCCGGTGAAGGACCTGCCGGTGCACGTCGACTTCATGCGGCTCGGCGCCGGCGCGCAAATCCGCGTGCGCATCCCGGTCCACGTCATGAACGCCGACCAGGCGCCCGGCGTGAAGCGCGGCGGCACGGTCAATATCGTCACCCACGCGGTCGAGGTCGTGTGCTCGCCCGAGGACATCCCGGACTCGATCGACGTCGATATTTCGGGGCTCGATATCAACTATTCGAAGCACCTGAGCGACGTCGCGCTGCCCGGCAACGTGCGCGTGGTCGGCAAGGTCGATCAGACGCTGGTCACCATCGTGCCGCCGTCGGGCTACGCCGAAGAGATGAAGGCGGCTGCCGAAGCCGCCGCTGCCGCCGCTGCTGCCGCGGCTGCTGCCGCGGAAGCCGGCGTGCCGGCCGAGGGTGCTCCGGCGGCCGCGCCGGGCGCGGCTCCGGGTGCTGCTCCGGCGGCGGGCGCTCCCGCCGCTGCTCCGGCCGCGGAGAAGAAGTAACGCCGCTCGCAGGTTCGCGCTGCGTCGAGTCCGTCCCTGTCGGTCCCGACGCAGCGGCGATCCATGCCACTGGCCTCGTGAGAAGTTGGATGCCCGGTCCTGCGCGGGCATGACGACGCTGGAACGATCTGTCCATGCTGCTCTTCGTCGGGCTCGGCAATCCCGGTTCCCGCTACGCCGGCAACCGCCACAATATCGGGTTCATGGTGGTCGATGCGATCGCCAAGCGCCATGGCATCGTCCCGTGGCGGCGGCGCTTCCAGGGCGTGGCGGTGGAAGGCCCGCTCGGCGGCGAGCGCGCGCTGCTGCTGCTGCCCGGAACCTTCATGAACGATTCCGGCCGGGCGGTGGCGGAGGCCGCGCACTTCTACAAGCTCGGATTGCCCGACATCGTGGTGTTCCATGACGAGATCGATCTGCCGCCCGGCAAGGTGCGGGTAAAGACCGGCGGCGGCGTCGCCGGCCACAACGGGCTGCGCTCGATCTCGGCGCATATCGGCAACGACTATCGCCGCGTGCGCATCGGGGTCGGCCATCCCGGCGTCAAGGAGCTGGTCCACCCGCACGTGCTCTCCGACTTCGCCAAGAGCGAGCGCCCATGGGTCGAGGCCTTGTGCGACCATCATCGCCGACAACGCCGAGCTCCTGGCCAAGGGCCAGGACGCGACCTTCCAGAACAAGGTCCACCTCGCCATGCAGGCCAAGGGCTTCGGCGACTCGAAGGAGCCGGATGAGCCGGCGGATTGAGCACTACGCGCAATCAGAGAAAGAAACTTCATGGGCTTCAAGTGCGGCATCCTCGGCCTGTCCAATGTCGGCAAGTCGACCGTCTTCAACGCGCTGACCGCGACCGCGGCGGCGCAGGCGTCGAACTATCCGTTCAGCACGATCGAGCCGAATGTCGGCGAGGTGCTGGTGCCCGATCCGCGGCTCGACGTGCTCGCCAAGCTCGCGAAGTCGGCCAAGATCAAGCCGACGCGGCTGACCTTCGTCGACATCGCCGGCCTGGTGAGCGGCGCCTCCCGGGGCGAGGGTCTCGGCAACCAGTTCCTCGCCCATGTCCGCGAGGTCGACGCCATCGCGCATGTGGTGCGCTGCTTCGTCGATGCCGACGTCACCCATGTCTCCGGCGCGATCGACCCGGTCGCCGACATCGACACCATCGAGACCGAGCTGATGCTCGCCGACCTCGACAGCCTGGAGCGGCGCGTCGACAGCCTCGGCAAGAAGGCGAAGGGCAGCGACAAGGAGGCCGCCGGAGGCCAAGGAGACGCTCGATCTCGTCAACCGCGCGCTGGTGCTGCTGCGCGACGGCAAGCCGGCGCGCCTGGTCGAGCGCAAGCCGGAGGAGGAGAAGGCCTTTCACATGCTCGGCCTGTTGACCTCGCTGCCGGTGCTCTACGTGTGCAACGTCGACGAGGCCGCGGCTGCGACCGGCAACGATCTGAGCCGCAAGGTCGAGGCGCGCGCGCGCGAGGAGGGCGCCGCCTGCGTCGTCATCTCGGCCAAGATCGAAGCCGAGATCGCCGTGCTGCCGGCGCACGAGCGCGCCGAGTATCTCGCGGCGATCGGGCTCGAGGAGCCGGGCCTCGACCGGCTGATCCGCGCCGGCTACGCGCTGCTCAACCTGATCACCTATTTCACCGCCGGCCCCAAGGAGGCGGCGGCCTGGACGATCACGCGCGGCACCAAGGCGCCGCAGGCGGCGGCGGTCATCCATTCGGACTTCGAGCGCGGCTTCATCCGCGCCGAGACCATCGCCTACGACGACTATGTGACGTACGGCGGCGAAGTCGGCGCGCGCGACGTCGGCAAGATGCGGCTCGAGGGCAAGGCCTACGTGGTCGCCGACGGCGACGTCATGCATTTCCGATTTGCGACGTAAGCGGTCGACGCGCTGCACCATCCGGACGTCGCCTCACATCTGCTCCGCGCTGGCGGATGGCGCCGAGATGCTCGTTGATGCGGAACATGATCAGCACGAATTCCGCGATGATGCGCGCGAAGATCACCCCGATCAGGATACCGATCAGGCTGGCGAGAATATAGAAGATGCCGACCAGCGGGTGCACCGCCATCATGGTCAGGCCGGAGATCATGCCCGACAGTCCGGCCAAGGTCGAAATGCCGACCGCGAGCCAATAGAAGATCTTGATGATCGAGGGCGTGATGAAGCGTTCCCACTGAAACAGGTCGCGAAGATCGAACATGGGCGCTCCTCTGGACGCCGCCGCGGTAATTGCCGCCGCTGGCCTGGACCTGAATGCGGCTGCGGTCCGATATGCGCCGCGGGCGGGCGGACACTGCACCGGGCGCATGCGCCGGTCAATCGAGGCGCCGGATCGTTGCAGCCGGCGCTGTGGTTGACCTCGCCGGGCGTGAAGTCTAGGGGAACAACAGCCCTTTCATCGCGCAGGATCGCCGTGCCCCGCCGCTACCGGGAAGCTGTCGAGGCGTCCGCGTCATGAGCGCGGCGAGCGAAAATCTGCTCCAGCAGGACGCGCCGAGCTGCCGCCAAGCTCGCCGCCAAGCGCGACGAGCGCCGCGCCGCCGGCGTCGCCTGCGGGGCGCACGCGCTGCACGACGGCTATACCGATCTCATCTACGTCCTGCTGCCGGTCTGGCAGGCGGAGTTCGGGCTCGGCTACGCCGAGCTCGGGCTGCTGCGCGGCCTGTTCGCCGGCACCATGGCGAGCTTCCAGATTCCGGCAGGCCTGCGTCGCCGAACGGCTGGGCGCCGCGGCGGTGCTCGCGCTCGGCACCGCGCTCGCCGGGCCTCGGCTATTGCCTGGCCGGCGCCAGCACCGGCTTCGCCATGCTGATGGTCGCGCTGTTCGTCGGCGGGCTCGGCGCCAGCACGCAGCATCCGCTCGCCTCCACGCTGATGGCGCGCGCGTTCGCCGGGCCGCGCTCGATGAAGGCGCTCGGCACCTACAATTTCGCCGGCGACATCGGCAAGATGACCTTGCCGGCGGTCGCCTCGCTGCTGCTGGTGGTGATGGCGTGGCGGCCGGCGCTGGCGCTGCTCGGCGCGCTCGGCCTCGCCGCCGCGGTCGCGATCTTCCTGGCTGACGCCGCGCTATGGGCGCGGAGCCGGTCGCGGCGCCGGCCGACGGCGCGGCCGCCACGCGCGCCGGCGGCGCGCGCCACCGCTTCGCCTTTCCGGTGCTGCTGTCGATCGGCGTGCTCGACAGCGCGACCCGCATGGGCTTCCTGCTGTTCCTGCCGTTCGTGCTCACCGCCAAGGGCGCGAGCCTGCCGACCATCGGGCTGGCGCTGACCCTGGTGTTCGCCGGCGGCGCCGCCGGCAAGCTGGTCTGCGCCTTCATCGGCGCGCGCATCGGCGCGATCGCGACCGTCTGGCTGACCGAAGGCCTGACCGCCGTGCTGATCGTCGCGCTGCTGCCGCTGTCGCTCGAGCCCGCGCTGGTGCTGCTGCCGCTCATCGGGGTCGCGCTCAACGGCACGTCGTCGGTGCTCTACGGCTCGGTGCCCGATCTGGTCACCGCCGAGCGGCGCGCGCGCGCGTTCGGCGTGTTCTACACCGGCACGATCGGCGCCGGCGCGCTCGCGCCGGCGATCTACGGCGTCATCGGCGACGCCGTCGGCGTCTCGACCGCGCTGCTCGTGGTCGCCGCCGTCGTGCTGCTCACGCTGCCGCTGTCGCTGGTGCTCAAGCCCGTGCTGTCGCCGCGCGTTCTCTGAAACACTCGTCACGCAACTGTTCGCGTGGCTGCGGGAACCGCAGGTTCCGCTCGCGCGCGCGAGCGGAACCATGCCGACCGGCTGCTCGTTGAATAGGGGTCGAACCAGAGAGGAAACCGCGATGAAAAAAATCGTTCTCGCAGTGACGACGGCCGCGGCGCTGTGTGCCGGCGTGCCGTTGTCGACCACCATCGGTCGCGGCGCAGGAGGTCGACGTGCGTATCGGCGGACCGCGCGGGCCAGGCATCGTGATCGATACCGACGGGCGCCGCGACCGTGGTCGTGATTGCCGCACCGTCACCATCACCGAGCGGCGGGACGGCGTCAGGGTGACGCGGACCGAGCGGCGCTGCGACTAAGCAAGAATGTGACACGCTGCGGCTAAGCAAGAATATCGTCGCTCGCAATGAGGACAACTGGCCCCTGCGGGGCCATTTTTCTTGCGCCGCGTGCTCCTCGCCGGGAACGTCGCGATGGATTGCACGTTGACCCTATTCGCAGTCATTCCAGGAGAGGAGGGACCCCGATGAAGGCCTGTCTATCGCCATGCGACGCTCGCGCTTTCGCTTGTGCTCGGCACCGGCCTCGCCGCCGCACAGACGCGCGCGCCCGACGGATCTCCGCTGCCCGGCGCGGTGAGCCCGGCCGATCCGGCACAATTGCGGCTCACCCCGACGCAAAAGACCGCGATCTTGAAAGCGGTCCGCGAGAAGAGCGCGACGCTGCGTCCGCCGACCAGTTTCTCGATCGTGGTCGGCGAGATGGTCCCGCCGTCGATCGAGCTCTACATGCTGCCCGACAACGCGCTCGTCGAGGTCCCCGAGGCCAAGTCGGTCAAATACACGGTGCTGCAAGATCAGGTCGTGCTGGTCGACCCGACCAACATGCGCATCGTCGACGTGCTGCGGTAGACGGTATCGGTCGTCGGCAATCAGACCGCTGGCCGCGAACGGCGGCTCGGATGACTGACGGCTGATTACTGGCGTCTGTCTTTTGCCCACTTCTCGACGGCGGTCGGCAGCACGTCGAGGTAGGGTCCCATGAAGAAGGCTTCGCCCGCGCCCTCGCCGAAATAGCGGTCATAGCCCGCGATCAGCGCACGCACCTGCGGCAGGCAGATGGTCATCGAATCGACGATCAGATCGCCGAGGTCGGTGCCCTGCTGGCGGTAGCGCGGGTCGGCGTTGATGTGCGCGCGATGCAGTCGGTGGCGGTTCGCACCAGCGGCGCAATGGCCGCGCTGCGCTGCTGCGCCGACATGGAGCGGCGGCATTCGGATCGGTCAGCGGGCTGGTGGCGACGCTGATCACCAGCGCGGCCGCGGCCAACGGTGCAAGAATCATCGATCTCCCCCTCCGGCAGCGGAATCCTAAGCAGATCGGATTTGCACAGACACGTTAAAAAGCCGTGCCGCTGCGCGCCGGCCGCGACGAAATCGCCGGGGTGTGGACTTCGAGTCACAGGCGCGCCGAGGCACCCCGCAGCCGCCGCGTCGCGGCCGCCGGCCGCCCTTAGCGAATCCTTCATGAATCGGGCGTTCGATCGCCGGCGGCGGGGAACACCGACCTGACGGTGCTGCGTTATCCAGCGCTTCAGAGAATTGAAGGCAAGGAGGCCTCCATGACGTCGCTTTTCCGCCACGCCTGCCTCGCGTCCGTATTCGTCGCCACGGCGGCGCCGGCGAGCGCCCAGACCTGGGTGTACGAGCCCGACAACGGCTCGCGCTACTACAATTCGAACCCGGCGCCGTATTACGAGCCGCGTTACAGCCGGCTCGCTCCCCGGCGGCCTACTACGAGCCGCGCTACAACGGATGGGATGCCCGCGCACGGGTCTATGAGCCCGACGCGCGCGCGGTCGTCGCCACGCAGCCGCTCGCGCTCACGCCGACGCAGCGCACCACGATCTATCGCACCATCATCCCGCAGGGCCGCGGGCGCGGGCCGATCGTGCGCGAGCGGATCGTGACCGAGACGCATGGCGCCGGCGCCGGTGGTGGAGGAGCGCGTCGTGCGCGGCGCGGTCGCGGCCGACTACGTGGTCGGCTCGCGGGTGTCCGACGCCTATGCGCTGGCGCCGTTGCCGCGCGCGGTGGTCAACACCGTTCCGGCGGTGCGGTCCTATCGCTACATGGTGATCAACAACCGCCTGTTGCTGGTCGATCCGGCGACCGGGTTCGTCGTCGCCGACGTGACCGACTAGCGGCCGCGCTCTGCGGCGTCACACTGCCGAACCCGGCGTCCCGCGCACCAGTCGCGGGACGCTGGCGTCGCACGTGCGACCTGGTGGCGACGGAACTCCGCCGACATGCCCCGCGTTGATGTCGCGGACGTTGCAACAGCGCGCGCAGGCATTCAGGCCGGCATGCGATGGCGCGCGTCACCCGGAGGAGCAAGCCATGCGGACCAATCTCTTACGCAGCACCGCGATCATTCTGGCGCTGATCGGCAGCATCGCCGCCTCGGCGCAGGACGCGCCGCGCGATGGCGGCGCGGCGATCGACGCCGGCAAGCCGAGCGACACCGGCCCGCGCGGTCCGCTGCCCGGTCCCAACGCCACTCCGCCGCAGTCCGCCTCCCATGCGGCCGACGCGCAGCAACCCGGTGCAGCCGGTGCCGGGCGCGATGCCGGGCAGCGACACGGTGCCCTCGACGCTGTCGGAAAAGAACGCCGCCGACGACAAGCTCATCACCATCGCCTACACCTTCAAGAATCTCACCGACGAGCAGCGGCGCGCGATCTACCAGGCGCTCAAGGACCAGCCGGCCGGATCGGCGTTCAACGCCGATATCGGCACCGAGCTGCCGCTCGTCGGTCGAGCTGAAGCCGATGCCGGGCACGCTCGCCGCGCAGGTGCCGCAGACCAGGGATTATCAATTCGCGGTCGCCGACAACCGGGTGCTGCTGGTGTCGCCGGCCGACCCGGATCGTGGTCGGCGTCTTCCCCGACGCCAAGGACCTCGAGACCACCGGCGGCCGTCACTCGCCGCAGCAGTGATTTCTCGATTGCCTAAACTTGTCCCGATCGAATTAACGGCCTGACAATGCGAAGCGCGGGATCGTCGGCGCACGGACGCAAGAGGGGCGTCCGATGGGAAGCGTCTCATGGAGCGCCGACGACGACAGCGCACGCGCACGCTGAAATCAGCGCGGATCCTGCTCAACCACCATCACTCGGTGATCGATTGCACCGTCCGCAATCTGTCGCCGTCCGGCGCCTGCCTCAACGTGGCGAGCGCGGTCGGCATTCCCGAGCAGTTCGACGTGTTCTTCGAGGCCGACCGCTCGATCCGCGCCTGCCGCCTGGTCTGGCACAAGGAAAAGCAGGTCGGGATCGAGTTCGCCGACGACGAAGTGACCCACCTCACCACGCCCGCTTGAAGCCGGCCTTCAGGCTCTTCGAGGTGTCGCCGGCGCCGGTCTCGCTCACCGAGCCGGTGACGCTGAGCGGGCCGCCGAACAGCTTCTGCTCCGCGCTCAAGCTGCGCAGCCATTTGTCCTCGCCGCTCGAGATCGCGGCGCCGAGCGAGAGCGTGGTGTCGGTCGGCAGCAGGTTGAAACGCAGCGTCTGACTGGTCGGCCCAGCTCTGCGCGGCCGACGTCGCCGGGCTCGGCAGCGTGCGCGTGACCGAATAGCCGTTCTGCAGCGTCACCGAGACGTCGCTCCCGACCGGCACCGAGCGGCTCAGGGTGGTGCCGAGCTTGCCCTGCTCCTCGCGACGGATCGAGCCGCGTCTCGATCGAGGTCTTGTCCCAGCCGAGCGGCGATTCGAGGCCGGGCGCCGTCACGTTCGCCCAGGCGACGCCGGTCGACTGCTCCTGCACCGAGCCTGGCAGCAGCTGATCGGGCTGCAGGTCGGCGGCCGGAAACGACGGCCGGCGGTAGTCGACGCCCAGCCTGGCGTCCCAGCCGGTGCTGGCGCGCCGCTCGGCGACCGGATTGGTCGCGCTCGCCTTGGCGCCTGCAGCGGCGGCAGCGGCGTCGTCAGGTCGAGCGGCTCGTCGCCGAACGGCTCCGCCACGTCCTCGCTCGGCTGCTGCAGCGGCTGCTCGGTCCGGCGCGTCGAGCGGCTCGGCCGCGGCGGCGCTCGCCAGCAGGACGGCGACGAGCGCGCTGACGAGCGCGCCGGAGCGCGGCGTCATGGTGGTCGGCATGTGGTCGTTCCCCGACGATGGCGTTCGATTCGTCGAGTTCCATTCAATCCGGCCGCGTTGGCATTTTGTTGGCCGAAAAGCGGCGCGTCATTGCTGTCCATTCGACTGGCGCATCGCCCGCATCGGAACTCCACCAAGCCTCGATTCCATTAGGGTTAACATTGAAAACGCTCGCAATCGTCGATGCCGCTCGGCATCGATCTGAGGCCTTTGAGCAACAGGTCGGCATGAAACGCTCAAGGGGGCTTGCGCGTTAACAAAGCGGGAGGCAGCGGGCCCCTAGCCTCGAAGCGGGAGCTTCAGGGGAGCGTGTGATGCGGTTCTCGTTCCGGCATGGCGCGATGCTGTTCGCCGCAGTGGCAGGCGTGGGTTTCGCGCTGGCCACCGTGACCGGCGACCGCAGCGCGCGCCAAACGTCCGTCGATCGACATCGCGATGGATGAGACCACCGGCAGCTTGGGGCCGACCGGCGCGCGGCGGACCGGCGCAGCCGCTCGCGCTCACCGACGAGGAGCGCGCCCGCATCCATTCGCGCGTCATCCGCATGCCGAACGCGCCGACCGTCGAGGTGACGCCGCCCGAGCTGCTCGCCGCGTTGCCGTCGTTCGTGCCGTTGCAGGAGTTGCCCGCCGGCGTGGCGCAGGAAATTCCGCTGGTGCAGGGCTACAAGTTCGTCAAGCTCGACGACCGCATCCTGCTGGTCAACCCCGCGACCCGCATCGTGGTGTCGGAGATCCCGCGCTACAAGCTGGTGATGCAGTAGCCGTACGACAGCGCATCGGACCACGCGAGAACGGACCAAGCTCCGTCGCTCCGCGGTCTGACGTCGGTGAGCTTGGCGCTAAGGCCTCAGCCGCCGCGAATGCTCGGCGCGTCCGGCACCTTCTTCCAGTGCGACAGGCTCTCGGCGATGATCTTGGTCGACTGCATCGCCGATTGGCTCAACGTCGCGTACTGGACGATCTCGCGCTGCACGCGCGCGCCCTCGACGCTGAGCATCTCGCGCAGGTTCTGCAGCTCGGCGATCAGCCGGTCGATCTCCTGCACCGACGTGCCGGCGACCCGCTGCAGCAGCGAGCTGATGTTGTTGGCGACGAGGTCGCTGTCGGACTCGGGCTGCCGCCGCAGGCTGGCGGTGTCCCGGCGCACGAAGTCGCGGATTTCGCCTTCCACCTCGGTCGCCGTCGCCGGCTCGGCGTCAGTGGGCTCTCGAGCTCTTGATGACAGTCATGGCTACCCCCGTTTGCGCGCAGTCTGCGCGCAGTCTCCACCAGCCCGATTGCCGCACGGGAATGTGACCGCTTCGCGGCCAATTGGAACTTCACGGCGCGAACTTTTCCCGGCGGATAAGCGGAACTTATCCGCCATCGATCTCGATGCGCCTTGCTGCCCGCGGAGCGTGGCGCGGACGATGAGACCGGCGACGAACGGTAGTTGGTCACCGCCGGCTCATCCGCCTCCGTCGGCTACTTCGCCGCCGTCTTGAGCTTGTCGTAGCTGAACACGAAATCCTGCTTGTCGAGCGGCTTGTGGCAGGTGAAGCAGTTGGTGAGGTTGGCCGCGGGGTTGGGCGTCTTGTCGGTCTTGAACGCCTGATACTCCCACTCGCCGTTGCGGATGGTGTCGGGATATTCGGTGCCCCAGCCGGTGCGCTTCTCCATCACCGTGTAGGCGAGGATCCTGTCGGTCTTGATGAAGCGCCCGTTGGCGTCCTTTTCCGGATTGCCCTGGGGTCGAGCTTGGCGGCGTATTGCACCATCGTGAGCACGGTGCCGCTCGGCAGCGGCTCGCCCTTCTTCGCCGCATCGAGCGCGGCGGCGGGTCCGTAGAGCTCGCGGTACTGCTTGTTGTCGGGGCGGTCGACGGTCGTGTAGAGCACGCCCTTGGCGTAGTCCTCCGGAAACACGATCTTGTCGCCGCCGGCATAGGCTTGCATCGCGAGCGCGACGACGGCGGCGCCGGCGATGGCCGCAATGGTGACGTGGGTGCGGTGAGGCATTTGTCTCCCCTCTTGGCTGGCGGGTGGCTGGCATGGTTCATCCGGCGCAACGCGCGTCTCCATCCATCGCGCGCAACGCCGGACGCGCCATCATATCCAACTTGCACGCGCCTGTTGTAAAATACTGGTGAGCGCCCGGGAGGGTTGGGCAGGGGCGGTGATGCACCAATTTTGCCTTCACAGCCCCATCAGCGCGTCGCGCCCTTACCCCTTGGTCGCGTCATCATCCGACGTCCCGTCGTGATCGGAGTGCCAGACCGCCAGCTGAAACTTCAGCTCGCTGCCGCAGCGCTCGCAGGTCATGCCGGGGCCTTCCGGCAGCGGGTAATCGGCGCCGAGGCCGGCGATCAGCTTGTCGAGGTCGAACACCGCGAAGTGGTCGCAGCCCGGCGTCTTGCAGGCGGCTTCGAGCCGCATGCCGTGCCGGCGGATGCCGCCGAGCGTCCAGCCCGGCGTTCGCTCGGGGCTCTCTTCGGCCACGGCTGACATCTCCGCGCGGGCTCGATCGCTCCGTGTCGCGTGGTCGGCGGACCGCGCCGCGAACTCGATGCGCCCCCTCCCCCGCTTGCGGGGGAGGGTTGGGGAGGGGGCAAGTCTGGCACGCTGAATGCCGCGTGCGCCGTCGGCGACAGCCGATGCTTCGCATCGGCGTGGCGCCGACGCGCGCCCGCTATCCCTTCTTGCCGTACGGATTCTGCCCGGGCTGCTGCCCTTGCCCCGCCGCGAACGGCGACGGCGCGGGACCGCCCTTCGGCTTCTTGCTGTCCTTGTCCTGCTTCGGTTTTTTCTTTTCTTTGTTGCTTCGCATTTGACCCTTCGCCATGGCGTTGCTCCTGCGCTGAGTTGACGGCTCGGCGGATCGCTTTGCGACGGAGCCGGAGAGGTGCCCGTTCGCCCGCAAAGCACGTCGATACGACGATCCAGGTTACACGAGTGGCGGCCGGATTGAAGCGCCTTGCATCGCCGGCTCAGGCCCGGCCCGGGTTATCCCCGACCACGCGATGGTCGCTGAGCTTCTTGACGGCGCCCTCCGCGAGCCCGGTGCGGACCGCCTCCGCCACGGTGGCGACGTGCCCGCACTTGTGACAGGTCAGGCTGCTGTCCGGCGCGATCGTGATCGGGCCGGAAAAGCGGTGGTCGCCGCAGTCCGGGCAGGTGCCGATCGCGCCGAGGATGAAATAGTTGGCCATGAGTTCTCCTTCGGATCGGCAAGCGTAGCACCCATCGCTCGCGTCGCTCGGGAACCCGGGCGTGCGAGCGCGGCCGCGCGAATTGCGCCGGCGATCGGCGTGCGGCGCTCCCGATTGCGCTATGGATGCGTCGAGCCCGCCACGCAGCCCAGCCCGCCATCATGTCACCCCTCACCTTCGCGATCGGCGACATCCACGGCTGCCTGAAGAAGCTGCTGCGCCTGCTGCGGGCCTGCGAGGCCTATGCGGGCGAGCGGCCGGCGCGTTACGTGTTCCTCGGCGACTACCTCGATCGCGGGCCGCACAGCCGCGGCGTCGTCGAGGTCCTGATGCGCCGGCAGGCCGCGCAGCCGGACGCGGTCGTCTGCCTCAAGGGCAACCACGAGCAGCTGGCGATCATGGCGCACGACGACCCGCGCGCCATGCCGATCTGGCAGCAGAACAGCGCCGCCGCCACGCAACGCAGCTACTGGCGCTCGGGCGGATGGATCGCGGAGCCGCACCTGTCGTGGCTGCGCGCGCTGCCGCTCTGCCACGACGACGGGCTGCGCTTCTACGTGCATGCCGGCGTCGATCTGACCGTCCCGCTCGATGCGCAGACCGCCGACACCCTGCTGTGGATGCGCGAGCCGTTCCTGACCGACTGCGACAAGGTCGATTGCGGCCGCTTCATCGTGCACGGCCACACCCCGCAGATGAGCGGCACGCCCGAGCTCTGCCGGCGCCGGGTCAACCTCGACACCGCCGCGGTGGTCGGCGGCCCGCTCACGGCGGCGGCGTTCGACGACACCCGCCCCGAGCCGCTGGCGTTCCTGACCGATCGGCAGGTGGGGTGGCGGCGCGTGATGGGGTGGCTGGGACGGAACCCGGCCTGACGTGCCAGTAGCGGCGGGCCCGAGTCGGGCATGCTGCAGCTCGGCTGCCCTGTCAGTCCCGCATCGTTTACTGACGCCGATGGTTCGCCGCCTCATCGTGCATGGCCATGATGCAACGAATCAGTCAGCATCTGGACAGTGCCGGAACCAGAGCGCGTTTCATGGATGCCGTGGGACTTGATTTGCTCGGGTTCGTCGGCGAACGGCGCTTCGCCACGATAGTCGCCGATCCGCCGTGGCAGTTTACCAACAAGACCGGCAAAGTCGCGCCGGAGCACAAGCGCTTGGCACGCTATGGCACGTTGACGCTCGACCAGATCAAAGAGCTTCCGGTCGCCGAGGTCGCCGTGCCGACCTCGCACCTTTATCTCTGGTGCCCGAACGCGATGCTGCCCGACGGGCCTGGCAGTGATGAAGGCGTGGGGCTTCACCTACAAGTCCAACATCGTCTGGCACAAGGTGCGCAAGGACGGCGGCTCGGACGGGCGCGGGGTCGGCTTCTATTTCCGCAACGTGACCGAGCTGATCCTGTTCGGCGTGCGCGGCAAGAACGCGCGCACGCTCGCGCCGGGGAGGCGGCAGGTGAATCTGTTGGCGACGCGCAAGCGCGAGCATTCGCGCAAACCGGACGAGCAATACGAGATCATCGAAGCGTGCAGCCGTGGACCGTTTCTCGAATTGTTCGCGCGCGGCACGCGCAAAGGCTGGGCCACGTGGGGCAATCAGGCTGACGACGGATATCAGCCGACGTGGAAGACGTATGCGCACCATTCGCGCGCTGGAAAATGCTCGATGCAGCCGAGTGATCGGCATAGATCGAAACCTCGACCTCATTGCACGGAAAGTCCAGACAAGTACGAAATCGCGACCGAAGTGCTTTCGTCGGCAATGCGATGATCCTACAGGCGGCGGGATGGTCCATGAACGTCGAAATCCTGAGCGTGCGCTCGAGCGTGGCGAAGAAGCGGGAATACGCGCTTGCCTTGGTGACTGATCCAATACACCCGGACCGTCTTGTCGCCCCTGTTGGTGAACATGATCGAGGTGGCAGACGTGGTCGCCTGCGAATGCAGATTTCGCTCCTCCGTGCAGGCGACGGGGACCGGCTGAGCCGCGCTGGCGGACTGCGCGCCGACCGGGAGAGCCGACGAGCTTGCGGGGTCCGATAGTGAACGAGCGCGCCGCCCGCCAGCAAAACGATGCCTCCACAAATGGCTGCGATCACCGCCACTCGGCGCTTGCGATGGCTGGATGACTTTGCCTCTGCATCCTGCTTGGGGTCAGCGGCTACGCTCAGCAAACCGACAGGCGCGACGGGGCCAGCCGGCTGGGCCCAGCCGGACGTCGTGTCGGAGCTCGGCCGCGGCGAATGTCCCAGAATGGTATCGACCGAGCCGATCACCCGATCCATGTGCGGGTGGAAGTCACGTCCGGCGTCGACCTCGGCGGCATTACGGTACGCCAGCTCCTGCAATGTTTCCGGCAGCCTGTCGGGCTCCGGCATCGCCGCGCCATTGACCAGCACCGGGATGATCGGAATTTTCAGCTTGAATGCGGTCTCGATCTCGATGCGAACCGGATCGACCGGATTTTGAATGCGCGTCTTCTGCCGCTTCGGAGCGCCGGCCCACTTCGGGCCGATGATCGCCAGCACCACGTCGGTGTTCGCGAGCGTCTCGGCGACGTACGTCCTGAAATCGATCGCCGAACGGAATGCTGTCGACGTCCATGAACACCGAGTCGGCGCCGTAGCGCGCCGCCAGCCGATCGCGAATGCGGCCGGCGATGCCGTCGGAATCCTGTCGCCGATACGATAAGACGATCTTCGGCACCGGGGCGCGTGCCGCTAGGACGCTATTCTCGACGATCGAGAATTCGGAGCCGTGACTACATGCTCGGCGCGGGCAGCCATGCGCGCGCATCGAGCCGCCTGGGCGGCCCGGACGAATCACGCCCGCGCCGAAGCGTCGGCATGGTACTGTACCCCGAAATTCCCGATACCAACCAAATCCCGCACCGCAGCGACAGCTACGCAGCCGTCGCGCGGGCATGATCATCACGCCGGGGCCTTCCGGCTCCGCTCCCACCGCCGGCATCCTTCCCAGAAAGGCACCACCATGAGCACCGTCCCGCCCGAGGTCGTCAAAGACCTCGCCCCCACCGGCAAGCTGCGCGCCGCCATCAACCTCGGCAATCCGGTGCTGGCGCAGGGCACGCCGCAGGCGCCGAGCGGCGTCACCGTCGATCTGGCGCGCGAGCTCGCCCGCCGCGCCGGGCGTGCCGCTCGAGCTGGTCCCCTTCGACGCCGCCGGCAAGGTGTTCGAGGCGCTCAAGGCCGGCGCCTGGGACATCGCCTTCCTGGCGATCGAGCCGGTGCGCGCCGCCGAGATCGCCTTCACGGCGCCCTATGTGATCATCGAAGGCGTCTACATGGTGCCGATGGGCTCGCCGCTGAAGTCGGTCGCCGACGTCGACAGCGCCGGCGTCCGCATCGCCGTCAACAAGGGCTCGGCCTACGACCTCTTTCTCACCCGCACGATCAAGAACGCGCACGATCGTGCGCGCCGAGCAGGGCATCGATGTGTTCAACTCGGACAAGCTCGAGGTCGCCGCCGGCGTGAAGCAGCCGATGGTCGCCTACGCCAAGACCGACCCGAACGTGCGGCTGATCGACGGCCGCTTCATGGAGATCAAGCAGGCGATGGGCACGCCCACGGCCGCGCGAGGCGGCGGCGCGCTACCTGGCCACCTTCGTCGAGGAGATGAAGGCCTCGGGCTTCGTCGCCGAGGCGCTCAAGCGCAGCAACCAGCCCGACGCCGCGGTGGCGCCGCCGGCGTGACCGCCGCGGCCGCTCGCCGAGCGGCACATGATCGCGTGAGAGTCGTCCGGTACGGCGGCCGCGCCGCGTGCTATGCTGCGCGCCCAGGCTGCCGCCACGAGCAGCGCAAACACCGGGAGAAACGCCGATGTACAAAACCCTTTGCGCCGCGCATGATCATCGTCGCCGGCACCTTCGCGGCCGCCGCGCAGACCGCGGTGCCGCCCGAGGTCGTGAAGGACCTCGCGCCCACCGGCAAGCTGCGCGCCGCGATCAATCTCGGCAACTCGGTGCTGGCGCAGAAGGATGCGGCGACCGGCGAGCCGAAGGGCATCACGGTCGATCTCGCGCGCGAGCTCGGCAAGCGCATCGGCGTGCCGGTCGAGCTCGTCACCTTCGACGCCGCCGGCAAGGTGTTCGAGGCGCTCAAGACCGGCGCCTGGGACATCGCGTTCTTCGCGATCGAGCCGGTGCGCGCCGCCGAGGTCGACTTCACCGCGCCCTATGTGCTGATCGAGGGCACCTACATGGTGCCGGAGGATTCGCCGCTGAAGGCGATCGCCGACGTCGACCGCCCGGGCATCCGCATCGCGGTCGGCCGCGGCTCGGCCTACGACCTCTATCTGACCCGCACCGTCAAGAACGCCACCATCGTGCGCGCCGCGGTCGGCGGCGGGCGCGCGATGATCGAGCTGTTCATCAACGACAAGCTCGAGGCCGCGGCCGGCGTGAAGCAGCCGCTGGTCGCCTACGCCAAGACCAATCCGAACGTGCGGGTGATGGACGGCCGCTTCATGGAGATCCAGCAGGCCATGGGCACGCCCAAGGGCCGCGAGCAAGGCGCGCGCGCTACCTGCGCGGCTTCGTCGAGGAGATGAAGGCCTCGGGCTTCGTCGCCGACGCGCTCAAGCGCAGCAACCAGGACGCAGCGGTGGCGCCGCCCGCCACCAATTGACGGCGGGCTGTCGCGCCAACATCGCGTTGGCTCCCGGGAGCCTGTCGCGAGCCGGCCATGCGCCCGTCTGCTCGGTCCGGAAGACGCGGATTGCCAGCGGACGCGCGCTCCGCGTGCCCGCCAACTGCTCGGCAGATTCGGCCGGCGGTGGCATCGCGCTTGGCGCTGGCATTGGCTGACGCTCTGGCGCTTGTCGCCGGGATCGTCGAAGCTGTGGGTGGCGCCCGGATAGAGCTTGATCTCGATGTCGCCGCGCTGCGCACGGCTGCGCTCGACCAGCGTCGTGCAGACGCGCGGTGAGACTTCCTCGTCGGCGCTGCCCATGTGGACGCGCACCGGCGCGTAGGGCTTGATGCCGTCGTCGAAGCGATGCTTCAGGCCGCAGCCGGGGTAGAACACCAGCGCGGCGCGAAAGCGCGGCGGCTGCTGCGGAAGGCCCGGCGCATTCGGGCCATGGTGGCGAGCGCGGCGCTGCCGCCGTTCGACCAGCCTTGCAGCCCGATGCGGTCGGCGGCCACGTCCGGCCGCGTGCGCAGATAGGCCAGCGCGCCGTAGGCATCGAGCGGCCGCGCCGCCACCTCGTCGAGCTCGCCCGGCCGGTCCTCGTAGCTGAAGCGCGGAAAACCTTGCGGATAGCCGCGCGGCCCGAAGCCGTCGACCAGGATCGCCAGATAGCCCTGCGCCGCCCAGAACCGGCCCCACATCTGGTGGCGCTGCGACAAGGTGGAGGCGTCGTAACGGCCCTTGGCGGCGCTCGAATAGGCGCCGGCGCGGCCGTGCATCATCACCACCGCCGGGACGCGGGCATTGCCCTTGCCCGCCGGCAGGTAGACGTAGCCGGTGAGCGTGGTGCGTCCGTCGGCGCTCGGAAACGTGACCCGTTCGGGCAGCGGCCCGTCCTCGCGCGCCTGGGCGGCGCCGGCCGCGAGCGCGAGCAGCAGCGCTGCGGCGGCGATCGGGACGGCGGCATTCGTTCTGGGGCGGAACTGTGTCATGGATGTTGTGTCGCGCAGCCGTGCATTTCGGTTCGGGTCGCCGTCACCATGCGCGGGCGGCCTGCTGATAGGCGACGCCGTTGCGCACTGCTTTCTTGGCCGGTCCGGCCGTGCTTCTTCCTCGCCCGCCGCCTCGGCGGCGGCTTGTACACCATGCCTTCGAGCTTCATCCCGTCGGATCGGTGAAATAGACCGCGTAATACGAGCGGCCGTAATACTCGCCGGGCGGATCGACCACCGTCATGCCGTGCTGTTCGAGGAAGGCGCCGAGCTCATCCACGTCCTTGCGGCTCGCGAGCTCGAACGCATAATGGTGGAAGCCGATGTCGCCCTTGCGGTACTTGCGCGTCTTGCCCTGCGCGTCGGCCTCGGCGATCCAGAACAGCGTCTTGCCGTTGCTCCAGCCGGCCATGTCCGGGTAGCTGTGCTTGAGCTTGAAGCCGAGGAAGCCGAGCAGCTTGCCGTAGAACGCCTTCGAGCGCGCGAAGTCGCCGACGCTCAGCACCAGGTGATCGATGCCGACGACGCGCGGCATGAAGATCACCGTCCCGCGCGGCTTCCAGCCGCCGCGCATGCCGGCGCGGCCGGTGGTCGAGCGCGGGCCGGGGCGATAGGGCTTCGCCTCGCGCTCCGGCCCGGGGCCCATCTCGTCGAGGGTCGGCTTGCGCGGGCGTTTCGCGTCCGGGCGGTGGGGCAGGCTCTCGTGGTAGAGCGCGATCCCCATTTCGTCGAGCGCGGGCTTGTGCGGGCCTTCGCGTTGCGGACGTCCAGCGCGCATCCCACCGCGCGCGCCCGAGCCGCGCGAGCCTCCTGCCAGGCGAGGGCAGGAACTTCGCGGTCGGGTCGTCGATCACCGCCAGCTCGGTGGCGCGCAGGCGCTTGAGCTCGTCGCGCAGCCGCGCCGCCTCCTCGAAGTTCAGGTCGGCGGCGGCTTCGCGCATGCGGGTCTCGAGGTCGGCGATCACCGCCTCGAAATTGTGCCCGATGGTGGCGGTGTCCTCGTCGCCGATGCCGGCGAGACCGCCGCCGGTCGAGATCAGCACGTGGTCGCGCTCGTAGACGCTCTCCATGATGTCGGCGATGCTCCGGCGCACGCTCTCGGGCGTGATGCCGTGGGCGGCGTTGTAGGCCTCCTGCTTCTCGCGGCGGCGGTTGGTCTCGGCCATCGCGCGCTCCATCGAGCCGGTGACGTTGTCGGCATAGAGGATCACGCGGCCGTCGATGTTGCGCGCGGCGCGGCCGATGGTCTGGACGAGGCTGGTCTCCGAGCGCAGGAAGCCTTCCTTGTCGGCGTCGAGGATGGCGACCAGCGCGCATTCCGGGATGTCGAGGCCCTCGCGCAGCAGGTTGATCCCGACCAGCGCGTCGAAGGCGCCGAGCCGCAGGTCGCGGATGATCTCGATGCGCTCCAGGGTGTCGATGTCGCTGTGCATGTAGCGCACGCGGATGCCCTGCTCGTGCAGGTATTCGGTGAGGTCCTCGGCCATGCGCTTGGTCAGCACCGTGACCAGCGCGCGGTAGCCGGCCTGCGCCACCTGCCGCACCTCGCCCACCAGGTCGTCGACCTGGGTGCGCGCCGGCCGCACGTCGACCGGCGGATCGATCAGCCCGGTCGGGCGGATCACCTGCTCGGCGAAGACGCCCGCGGCCTGCTCGATCTCCCAGCCGCCGGGCGTGGCCGAGACCGCGATGGTCTGCGGGCGCATCGCGTCCCATTCCTCGAAGCGCAGCGGCCGGTTGTCCATGCAGGAGGGCAGGCGGAAGCCGTATTCGGCGAGCGTCGCCTTCCTGCGGAAGTCGCCGCGGAACATGCCGCCGAGCTGCGGGATGGTGACGTGGCTCTCGTCGACGAACACCAGCGCGTTGTCGGGCACGTATTCGAACAGGGTCGGCGGCGGCTCGCCCGGCTTGCGTCCGGTGAGATAGCGCGAATAGTTCTCGATGCCGGCGCAGCTGCCGGTCGCCTCCATCATTTCGAGGTCGTACATGGTGCGCTGCTCGAGCCGCTGCGCTTCCAGCAGCCGGCCGGCGCCGTTGAGCTGCTCGAGCCGGATGCGCAGCTCCTGCCGGATGCCGGCGATCGCCTGCAGCAGGGTGGGGCGCGGCGTCACGTAGTGCGAGTTGGCGTAGACCTTGACGAACTCGAACTCGTCGGTCTTCTGGCCGGTGAGCGGATCGAACTCGTGGATCAACTCGATCTCGTCGCCGAACAGCGACACCCGCCAGGCGCGGTCCTCGTAGTGGGCGGGGAAGATCTCGATCACGTCGCCGCGCACCCGGAACGAGCCGCGGTAGAAGTCGCCGAGCGTGCGCTTGTATTGCAGCGCCACCAGGTCGGCGATCAGCCGGCGCTGGTCGATGCGGTCGCCCTGCTTGAGCGTGAAGGTCATCGCCGAATAGGTCTCGACCGACCCGATGCCGTAGATGCACGACACCGACGCCACGATGATCACGTCGTCGCGCTCGAGCAGCGAGCGCGTCGCCGAGTGCCGCATGCGGTCGATCTGCTCGTTGATCGAGGATTCCTTCTCGATATAGGTGTCGGTGCGCGGGACGTAGGCCTCGGGCTGGTAGTAGTCGTAATAGCTGACGAAATACTCGACCGCGTTGTCCGGGAAGAAGCTCCTGAACTCGCCGTAGAGCTGCGCCGCCAAGGTCTTGTTGGGCGCGAGGATGAGCGCCGGCCGCTGCGTCGCCTCGATCACCTGCGCCATCGTGAAGGTCTTGCCGGAGCCGGTGACGCCGAGCAGCACCTGGGTGCGGTCCTGGCGCCTGACGCCTTCCACCAGGTCGGCGATCGCCTGCGGCTGGTCGCCCTTCGGGCGTGAACTCGGACTTGATCACCAGCCGCTGCCCGCCCTCGGATTTTTCCGGCCGCGGCGGCCGGTGCGGCGTCCACGGCCGCTCGCTGAATTCCGGCCGCCCCTCGCGCAGCAGTCGTCTCCAGCGCATGCGCCGTCGCCGCGACGCCGGTGACACCACGAGAATGTGGTGATGGCCGATCGTCTTGCCCCAGGCTCGGTCTGCTCCCTCTCCCCGTCCTTTGCGGGGAGAGGGGTGGGGTGAGGGGCGTCGCTCTCGTCGTCCTCGATCCCGAAGCGCCCTCGCCAGATCGGGATCGATCTCGCCGGCCCCAGCGTCGCCTTCGCGACGTAGCCCGCCTGCGGCGCCTCGCCGAAACCCTGCGTGGTCGACTTGCGCGCCCGGTGGGCGGCGGAGAAATCGGCGCGCCGGTCGAACGAGTTGTCCGGCGGCGGCCGCAGGCCGGTCTGCGAGCCCGGTCCCGCGGTGCCCTGGCCGATGCCCGGATTGAGCAGCTCGGCCAGCGCCGGCTCGGTCGGCGGCGAGTCCGGACGCGCGGCCTTGGCGCGGGTCGGCCGCGCCGGGTCCTTCTTCGAATGCTTGGCCGGATCGCGCTTCGGCTTTTCCTTGGGTTTGCGCGGCCGATCGGGAGGTTTTGCCATCGCCGAAATATGGAGCCTCGTCTATGATGGAAAAAGGGCCGAATGGTCGATTGTGATGTTAGAACGAAGGACGGAGGAAACGGTGCGCCACACACGCGGACTGACGCGGCGGCAATTGTTGAAGGTTTCGGCGGGCGCGGTGCCGCTGCTCGGCGGCATCGCCGCCGGAACCGCCTGCGGCGCAGGCCGAATGGCCGACGCGGCCGGTCAAGGTGGTCGTGCCCTATCCGCCGGCCGGCGGCGCCGACACGGTGAGCCGCATCCTGTTCGCAGAAGCTCAGCGAGACCTTCGGGCCAGCAATTCGTCATCGACAATCGCGGCGGCGCCGGCGGCACGATCGCCGCCGCGGCGGTGGCGAAGGCGGAGCGCGACGGCTACACCATCATGTACGACGCCACCGCCTTCTCGGTGAACCCTTCGCTCTATCCGCGATCTGCCCTACGACACGGTCAAGGATTTCCAGCCGGTGTTCCTGGCGTCGCTCGTCACCAACCTGCTGGTCGTCAACCAGTCGGTCGAGGTCAAGACCGTCGCCGACGTGATCGCGCTCGCCAAGGCGACGCCCGGCGGTCTCGATTGGGCTTCGTCCGGCAACGGCACCGTGCAGCACCTGTCGCTCGAAATGTTCCAGCTCGCACCGGCGTCAAGCTCAACCACATCCCCTATCGCGGCGGCGGCCCGGCGCTCAACGACCTGATCGGCGGGCAGGTGAAATTCTTCTTCTCGAACGGCGCCGCCTCGATCGGTCACGTGCAGGGCGGCGACGTCAAGGCGATCGCCCATACCGGCCGCGGCCGGCTCGCGACCTTGCCCGACCTGCCGGCGGTGGCGGAGACGCTCCCGGGCTTCGAGGCCTATGAATGGAACGGCGTGTTCGCGCCCACCGGCACCGCGCCGGAGATCGTCGCCAAGCTCAATGCCGGCCTGAACGCGACGCTGCGGCAGCCCGAGGTCGATCGAGCGGCTGCAAGCAGCTCAACGTCGAGTCGCGCGAGAACACGCCGGCGGAGTTCCGCGCCTTCGTGGCGGCCGAAATGGACAAGTGGGGCAAGGTGGTGCGCGAGGGCAGGCATCAAGCTGGGGTGAGCTGCGGTGCGAACGGCGATCTCGCTGCTCCGCTGCTCCCCCGAACTCGGGGACCCATCGGCAGCTCGCTGGCCGAAGCGATGAGCCGCTGCGCTCGGGAGCGCCAGCAGGCGGTCGTAGCTGTTGCACGGGTCGCCGCACTTCGGCCCCCACCAGCGCCTCCGCTGCAGGGTGGGTGAGCGCGCCGGGATGGCAGCGAGAACCGTAGCGACAGCAGTGCTTGCGGCGGCAGCAGCGCTGCCTAATGATTAATCAGCGGCTCGGTCGGTGCCCGGCTGCTCCGTTCGCCGACAAGGCTTTCCGCTGGCATGGCCATTGCATCGAAACCCACTCGTGAGCCCACAAAATAGGCATGGATGGAGGTGGAGATGAAGCGCAGAGACTTTCTGAAGACCACGGCCGCCGCGGCCGGCGCGGTGACGCTCGGCGCCCCCTTCGTCGCGCGCGCCCAGAGCCTGCCCGAGGTGATCAATGTCGGCCACCTGGTCGGCATCTGCATGTCGCCGCTGTTCTTCGCCCACGCCGCCGGCTACTTCAAGGACGAGGGCCTCAACGTCCAGCTCAAGTTCATGCCCAATCCGGGCGATGCGATCACCGCGCTGGTGAGCAACGCCATGGACGTCATCCACAACCCCTTCACCAACGCCTTCGTGGCGGCCGCGCAGGCGTCGGCGCCGATCCGCATCATCGCCGGCAGCGGCGCCGGCGGGCTGTTCATCATCGCCCAGAAGGAGAGCGGCATCCGCAGCATGGCCGATCTCGCCGCCGCCAAGGGCAAGGGCCTCAAGGTCGGCACCATCCGCTTCAACACCTTCGAGCTCACGCTCTATCGCAATCTGGTGCGCAACAATCTCGCCTACGGCGACTTCAACATCGTCTGGTTCAACGACACGCTGTCGATGGCCTCCGCGTTCGAGGCCAAGGCCCTGGACGTCGTCACCCATGTCGAGCCGTTCGCGACCCGGCTGGTCGATCAGCTCGGCGGCGTTCCGCTGGCGAGCAGCCTCGACGTCTGGGGTCCGCACGGCCCCGACTGCGTGACCAACACGTCGGTGCGCTTCCTCGAGCGCCATCCCGAGGCGTTGCGGCGCTACATCAAGGCCCTCCTGCGCGCCGACGCCGCCATCAAGGCCGACATGCCGAAGGCGGTCGAGGTGCTCGATGCCGCCAAGTACTACCGGGTCGACAAGGCCACGCTGACCGCGGCGCTGCCGCGGCAATTGCCGCAGGTCGACATCACCAAGGGCGGCGACAAGGGCATGGAGATCGCCATCAACGACATGGTGACGCTCGGCTACGTCAAGACCGCGCCCAAGATCGTCGACACCACCTTGCTCAAGCAGGCGCTCGGCTGATGTGATGGAGCAGACCGGGACGCTCGATCAAGCCGTTGCCGCGGCCGCCGCGCCGCGGCCGGCGAGTGCGCCGCTGGCGTGGCTCGCGGCCGTCGCCAAGGCCGCGGTGCCCTGGGCGGTCATCATCATCGTGTGGGAATGGGCGTCGGCGGCCGGCTGGAGCGGCTCCGTGCTGTTTCCGCCGCCGTCCGCGTTCCTGAGCTACGCGGTCGAGAGCGACTTCCGCGTCGGCTTCGGCGGCGACGCCATGACGATCCCGGGCGCGATCGTCGCCAGCGCGCTGCGCGTGCTGGCGGGCCTTGCCATCGGCTTCGTCGCCGCCGTCGGCACCGGGATCTTGATCTCGGCGTCGAAGACGGCATCCGACATGGTGCTGCCGGTCGTGCGCGGGCTGGCGCCGATCGCGCCGATCGCCTGGATCCCGCTCGGCATCGTGCTGTTCGGCATCGGCAATCCCACGGCCGTGTTCGTGGTGTTCATGGGCATCTATTTCATCCTCACGATCTCGACCGTGGCGGCGGTGCGGGCGGTCGACGAGCGCCTGATCAAGACCGCGCGCAGCTACGGCGCCTCCAAGACCCAGGTCTGGACGCGGGTGATCTTCCCGTCCGTGCTGCCGCAGGTCTTCATCATGCTGCGGATCAACTTCTTCGCCGCCTGGATGGCGGTGCTGGCGGCCGAGATGGTCGGCCTGAAGAACGGGCTCGGGATGATGATCATCCTCGGGCGCGAGATGTTCAACACCAAGCTGATCCTGCTCGGCATGTGCATGGTCGGCGCCACCGGCTATTTCGTCGACGCCCTGCTGGTGCAGATCCAGCGCAGGATCCTGTGGTGGCAGCCCGGCCCATGAAGACGCAGATGCGGACGCAGCTGAGTACGCACATGAAGAGACGCCAATGAAGACGCTCGCCTGCCAGCATGTCGGCAAGGTCTGGGCCTCGCCGGGAGGGCTCTCGGTCACGGCGCTCAAGGACATCGACCTCACCGTGCAGCAGGGCGAGTTCGTCGCGATCCTGGGGCCGAGCGGCTGCGGCAAGAGCACGCTGCTCGAGCTGATCGCCGGGCTCGAGCCGGTCTCCGCCGGCCGGATCGCGTTCGACGGCAAGCCGATCGCCGGGCCCGAGCGCGGCGTGGTGATGGTGTTTCAGGACCATTCGCTGTTCCCGTGGCTGTCGGTGCGCGACAATGTCGGGTTCGGGCTCTCGGTGAAGGGCGTGCCGCGCGCCGAGCGGGAGGCGCGGGTCGACCGGCTGCTCGAGCGCGTGCGGCTGACGAAGTTCGCGCGCCATCACCCGCACCAGCTGTCGGGCGGCATGAAGCAGCGGGTGGCGATCGCGCGCGCCCTGGTCGAGAGCCCCGACTTCATCATGATGGACGAGCCGTTCGCGGCGCTCGATTTCCAGACCCGCGTGCTGATGCAGCGGTTCCTGCTGGAGGTGTGGCTCGAGTTCAAGCCGACCATCATCTTCGTCACCCACCATATCGACGAGGCGGTGCTGCTCGCCGACCGCATCGCGGTGATGAGCGCGGGTCCCGGCCGCATCATCGAGGAGGTCGCGGTCGACCTGCCGCGGCCGCGCCGCATGACCGACGCGGGCTTCAACGACTACCGCGCGCGGCTGACCGACCTGCTCGAGCGCGAGGTGATGCGCGCCTACGACCTGGACAGCGCGGAGGCGGTCTCGCATGCGGCCTGAACCGGTGCCGGTGACCGCCGACGAGCTGTCGGAGCCGCTGATGCTGCGGTTCGAGAATCTGTTCGACCACGCCGGCACGCTCGACCTGCGCTACAGCGCGACCGCGCGCGAGCTGAGCGGCCGCGAGGTCGTGATCGAAGGCTACCTCTCGCAATCGCACGGCCCGCACCCGCGCTGGTCGCTGGTCGACCAGCCGGGCGTGTGCCCCGACTGCTCGCCGGTGCCGGCGATCGCGCTGCCCGGCGCGCAAGCGCCGATGCGGGCCGGGGACGCCGGTCCGGTTCGGGTGCGCGGGCGGCTCGACTACGGCCTGCACATCGACGATGGTGTCGCCTCGATGCTGCGCATCGAGAACGCAACCATACGGTCGGCGACGGAGCAAACGTGAAGCAATTGATTCACGGCGGCCGGGTGCTCACGGCCGGGCGGCTCGGCGGCGAGCCGGCCGATCTGCTGATCGACGGCGACACCATCCTGGCGGTGCTGCCGCCCGGCGAAAGCGTCACCGACGACGCGCGCCGGATCGACGCCACGCAACCGGCTGCTGATCCCCGGGCTGGTCAACGCCCACACCCACGCCACCGTGCATCTGTCCAAGGCGATGGCGGACCGCTGGTCGCTCGAGCTGCTGCTCAACGCCTATCCGTGGACCGCGGGCGGCCGCACGCTCGAATACAAATATCTCTCGGCCCAGATCGGCGCGGTCGAGATGGTGCGCAAGGGCTGCACCGCCTGCTACGACCTGGTCGCCGAGATCCCGGCGCCGTCGGTCGAGGGCATCGAGGCGGTCGCGCGCGCCTACCACGACGTCGGCATGCGCGCGGTGATCGCGCCGATGATGGCGGATACGAGCTTCTACCGGGCGATCCCCGGACTGCTCGACGCCATGCCGCCGGCGCTGCGCGAGCGCGCCGATGCGGTGCGGCCGCAGCCGTTCGACGCGAGCCTCGCGACCTGCCGGCAATTGCTGGCCAAGTGGTCGTTCGACCGCGACCGGCTGCGTCCCGCGCTCGGGCCCACGATCCCGCATCACTGCAGCGACGAGTTCATCATCGGCTGCCGCGACCTCGCCAAGGAGCACGGCATCGGCGTGCAGATGCACGTGGCGGAATCGAAGGTGCAGGCGGTGGTCGGCCTCGAGCGCTACGGCACGACGCTGGTCGGTCATCTGCACAAGCTCGGGCTGCTTGGCGCCGAACTTCACCGCCGCGCATGCGATCTGGCTCGACGACGACGACATCGGCCGGCTCGCCGATGCGGGCGCCTCGGTCGCGCACAATCCCGGCAGCAATCTCAAGCTCGGCTCCGGGCTGGCGGCGACCCGCAAGTTGCGCGACCGCGGCGTCACCTTCGGGATCGGCACCGACGGCTGTGTCTCCTCCGACAACCTCAACATGTTCGAGGCGATGCGCATGGCGGCGTTCGGCTCGCGCGTGCAGGGGCCCGATCCGCGCGACTGGCTGACCGCCGCCGAGGCGTTCGAGGCCGCCACCATCGGCGGCGCCCGCGCGCTCGGCCTGGAAGGCCGGATCGGGCGGCTCGAGGCCGGCTACAAGGCCGACCTGGTGTTCCTCGATCTCACCAGCATCAACTACGTGCCGCTGAACGAGCCGCTGCTGCACGTGGTGTTCTGCGAGGACGGCACCGGCATCGACCGCGTGATGATCGGCGGCAAGCTGGTGGTGCAGGGCGGCCGCGTGCTCGGGGTCGACATGGGCAAGCTCGCGAGCGAGGCCGCCGACGCGGCGGCGCGGCTCGCCGAGGTCAATGCCGGCGCGCGCGATTTCGTGCAGGCGCTCGAGCCGGTCGTGCTCGACTATTGCGTCGGGCTGGCGCGCCAGCCCTATCCGGTGCACCGCTGGTGCGGGCACTGAGCGTATCCATCCGCCGTCATTCCGGGGCGCGCCGAAAGGCGCGAGCCCGGAATCCATAGGCACAGGCTGTGGTTATCGATTCCGGGCTCCCTCGCTTACGCTCGGGCCCCGGAATGACGACGGAGACATTGGTGCTAATGCACCGAGCTACTGCTGCACGACCACCTTGGTGCCCACCGGCACGCGCTCGTAGAGGTCCGTGACCTCGTCGTTGACCAGCCGGAAGCAACCCGACGAGACCGCGTGGCCGATGGTCTCGGGCGCATTGGTGCCGTGGATGCGATAGATGGTGCCGCCGAGATAGAGCGCGCGCGCGCCCATCGGATTGCCCGGGCCGCCGGCCATGAAGCGCGGCAGATACGGCTGCCGCTCGATCATTTCCGGCGGCGGCGTCCAGTCGGGCCATTCGGCCTTGCGCGAGATCTTGAGGAGCCCGTTCCACTGGAAGCCGTCGCGGCCGACGCCGATGCCGTAGCGCAACGCGACGTTGTTGGGCTGGATCAGGTAGAGAAAGCGCTCCGACGTATCGATGATGATGGTGCCGGGCGCCTCGCTGCTGCGATAGAACACCGGCTGCCGCCGATAGGCCGCCGGAATCACCTCGACGCCGCCCCTCGGCACGGCGCCGGGCTCGGCGTCGCGGATGGTCGGCCTGGTCATGCGCATCTCGGGCGGCGTGCCGTACTGCGCGCTGGCTGTGGTGGGCACCGCGCAGAGCGCAAGCGCGGTCAGAATGGCGATCCGGACGTGCATGGTCATGGTCTGATTGTATGGGTCGAACCTGGAAGGAATAAAGGCGGGCCGCAGGCGCCTGGCGCGCCCTTGTGATCGTCTGCCGGGACAATACCTTATATGCCTGTGGGGATGTCTCCGCGGCCGGCGCGCCCGAGGCATCCGCTTTTCGCACTGCTCCGTCAACCTCCAAGTCACTCTATCAAGTCGCTCGATCCACCTCCAAGTCGAAGGAATGACGCGCAATGATCGACCTCCATTATTGGACGACGCCGAACGGCCACAAGATCACGATGTTCCTGGAAGAGGCCGGGCTCCCCTACAAGATCATCCCGGTGAACATCGGCAAGGGCGAGCAGTTCAAGGCCGAGTTCCTCGCGGTCTCCCCGAACAACCGCATCCCCGCCATCGTCGATCATGCGCCGACCGGCGGCGGCAAGCCGATCGACGTGTTCGAATCGGGCGCCATCCTGCTCTATCTCGCCGACAAGACCGGCCAATTCATCGCGCGCGACTCCGCGCGCGCGCATCGACGCCATCCAATGGCTGTTCTGGCAGATGGGCGGTCTCGGACCGATGGCCGGGCAGAACAATCATTTCAGCAACTATGCGGTGGAGAAGATTCCCTACGCGATGGACCGCTACCGCAACGAGGTGAACCGGCTCTACGGCGTGCTCAACAAGCGGCTGGCGGATCGTCGCCTTCGTCGCCGGCGAATATTCGATCGCCGACATGGCGATCTATCCGTGGATCGTGCCGTACGAGCGGCAGGGCCAGAAGATCGAGGATTTTCCGCACCTCAAGCGCTGGTTCGAAACCATCCGCGCGCGGCCGGCGGTGGTGCGCGCCTACGACAAGGCCAAGGCGGTCAATCCGAATCCGGGCGGCATCCGCACCCCGGAAGAGCGCGCGATCCTGTTCGGTCAGACCGCCGCCTCGGTCGAACGCGCCGCCGTGCAAGCGGGGTCGTGAGCGCTTACCGTAGCATGTGATGAGCGGATAGGACTGTACGCGTTCCGCGCGCTCCACCTCTCCCCGCTTGCGGGGAGAGGTACAGGCGGCCTCTGCCCGCCGCTCTGAGAGCCGAGCCCGGCGAGTGTCTGGAGGGGCGAATGTCGTCGAGCTCTGGATTGGCGATTGTCGGCGGCGGGCTCGCTGGGCTCGCGGCTGCGCAGGCGCTGAAGACCTTCGGCGTGAAGGCGGAGGTTTACGAGGCCGCTCCGGCTCTGGGCGAGATTGGTGCCGCCGTCAACGTAAGCCCGCAAGCCGTCAAAGCGCTGCAAGCAATCGGCGTTGGCGACAAAGTTGCTGCTGTCGCCAACTCATCGCCCGGAATCTACACGCGCAACATGCAAACCGGTGAGTTCCTCGAACTGAACGATCGGAAAAAGGCTGCGGCGCGGTACGGCGCTCCCTATTACACCTTTCACCGCGCCGACCTGCTGGACGCGCTCGCAAGCGGGCTCGATCACAGCGCCATTCATCTGGGACACCGCCTGACGGGAATAGCGGAGCAAAGCGACCGTATCATGCTCGCGTTCGCCAATGGCGCCCAGGTCGAGGCCGAGATCGTGATCGGCGCCGATGGCGTGCGCTCGGTCATCCGTCAGGCGCTCTATGGGGACGACAACCCAACCTATACCGGTCAGATGGTATGGCGTGCGCTGCTGGACGGCCGCGATGTGCCGGAGGAGGTGCTCGAGCCGACGGGCCATATCCAATGGGTCGGGCCGGGCTGCCATCTCCTCGCCTATTACATCCGCGGCAAGAAGCTCGTGAATATCGTCACCCAAGAGGACACGGACAAATGGGTCGAGGAAGGCTGGTCGACCCGCGGCGATCCCGATGAGATGCGGTTGAGCTTCCCCAACCCCGAGCCGCGCCTCGAGAAGCTCCTCAGCCTGGTGACCGGGTGCTCAAAATGGGGCCTCTTCACGCGGCCCCTCACGCAGAATTGGGGCCGCGGCCGCATCCAGCTCATCGGCGACGCAGCGCATGCGATGCTGCCCAATGCCGGGCAAGGCGCATGCCAGGCTTTCGAGGACGCCTACATCCTTGCGCGTTGGCTCGAGGCCTGCCGCGATCCGATCGAGGCCTTTACCAATTTCCGCCGCATCCGCATCCCGCGCGTGCATGGGGTACAGCGACTCTCCTTCGCCAATGCTCGCTTCAAGCACATGCGCGATAGCGCGGCGCAGAAGGAGTCGATCACCGCCGGCAAAGGCAGCGTCCAAGGCAGCGCCGACTGGGTCTGGGGTTACGATCCCATTGGCGAATGGGACAAAGAGCCTGTTGTTCCGACCGCCTATGCGGCTTGAGGTTGGAGCGGTCGAAGCCAGGCACGATGACAGGCAATGATCTTTGGGCGCCGGGTGACCCACACGCGCCCTCAATCGACCGAAACCCGCGTGGCCTCTATGATGCGAGCCCAGCGTTGTTGTTCTCCTGCCAGGAAAGAAGCGAGCTCCTCCAGCGATCCCGGTCGCGCCTCGCCACCCGTTCTCGATAGTGCCTGCTCGACGTCCTCGGAGGCGAGCGCACCTGCCACAGCTTGGTTCACCCGCCGCCTGATGTCGATCGGAGTGCCGGGAGGGGCGACGATCGCCGTGATGGACGTCACGACGAACTGATCGAACCCGCTCTCGACCATGGTCGGAATGTCCGGCGCCAGCTTGCTGCGCGCTACGCTTGTAACAGCCAATCCCCGCACACGGCCGTCCCGGATATTCGGGAGCATTTGGGTCAGGGTGGAGAAAAGAACCTGAACGTGCCCGCCGAGCAGGCCTGTCAGGGCCAGACCGCCGCCGCGATAAGGAACGTGGTTCATATCTATCTGTGCGCGCGCCTTCAGGAGCTCGCCTTCGATATGGGGAAGCGTTCCGATCCCGGCCGAGCCGAAGTTCAGCGCACCCGGCCGGGACTTCGCCACGCCGACCAATTCGGCCACGGAGCTGGCGGGAACCGACGGATGCACGGCGAGGACTTCAGTGCTGTCCGCGACACGAGCGACCGGCGCGAACGATCCCGCATGGTAACCAGCGTTCTTGTAGATCGACGGCGCGATGAGAAGCGTGCTCGTGCTTCCCATCAGCAGCGTGTAGCCGTCCGGCTCTGCGGCCAAGACCGATCTGGCTCCGATCGTGCCGCCTGCTCCGCCACGGTTCTCCACGATCACGGGCTGTCCGAGAATAGCCGCCATCTTGTCCGACAGGAGCCGCGCCATGACATCCGGAGGTCCGCCTGCGGGCGACGGTACCACCAGCTTGATCGGCCGATCCGGGAACGCTTGCGCGCTCTGGAGTACCAGCAGATGCGCGATCAGCACGACCAGAACGGCGACCATTTTCTGCTTCATGGTGTCTCTCCCGAAGGACATACGGATCCGAGCATGAGGAACCGACGCCGATGAGCCGTCGGCACTGTACGACGTGTCACTCCTGCTTCAAAATCGCCGTGGCTGATCGAAATGCGCGGGGGCTTCGTCGTCGATGGCGCTCAATGTTGCATGCCACGTTTCGCCACCACGTTAGGGGATTCATATGTACACAAATGATCTCCCGAGAGGCACCCGCGGCGGATCGGCCTCGAGGACGCGTCCGATGTTGACCCAGAGCTGCCAACATTGTTAGCGTGCAAATGACTGTCGTCACCGATCTGATGCCGTGAGCGGCCGCCAAGCGAAGCGGTCGCACCGGAAATCGAGAAGCCTTCACCGAGGTCCCGAGCATCCTAACCAGGGAGGTGAGCGCCGTGATCATTCAGACGGCAGCACCGGACACGCCACGGCTGGCGATCATGATGTACGAGCACAACGCCTTGTGCCTGCAGTTCGCCCATGCGTTCGGCAACGACCGGTTCGAGCCTTTGGCCCCTCGTGACCTGATGATTCATGTCGTCTCGCATCATGACGCCGGCTGGCTTGAATTCGATCGGAATCCGCAGATCGATTCCGCGACAGGGCTTCCGTACAATCTCGTGGACACGCCACCGGAGTTCATCACTACGACCAGCAGGCTCTCGCCCGATTTCAATCAGCGCCACCATCCTTACTGCGGACTGCTATCCAGCATGCACAGCTGGGGTCTCTACAACGGACGTTATGGCCTTTCCAAGCTTGTCCTGCTCGACAAGATCGCGGCGAAAGACCGACCGCTAGCGGACAGGATGTTGAATGGCGAGCTCGAGCGCCAAAAACGTCTCAAGGCGGAGCTTGCGCAGGATTCCGAAGCTCGCGCTTGGCTGGACGAGCGAAAGGTCTTCCAGAACTATAAAGCGCTCCAATTCATCGATACGCTTGCGCTTTATTTCAATCGAATCCATCCCAGCGAGCGAGCTGAACAGATATTCGAAAATGTTCCACTTTCCCGGGAAGAGGACGTGACGATTACGATACGGTCCGCAGAGGCGAACACTTATCACCTGTCGCCGTTTCCATTGGCCGCCGACGGAGCCGAATTTGCGTTCTGTGGGCGCCGCATTACTCCCGCCGATGGCAGCAGGCCGGGCGGCTGGCCGGCTGCCTTGAAGCAGCTTCCGACCGAATGGGAGTATTTCCGGTTGGCGAAAGGCTAGGACAGCACACGTGCTCGAAGTCGATATCCCGGAGGTTTTGTCAGAGCTGGTCGCGACGTTCGAAGAGTATGAGCGCGCGTTGATCCAAAACGACATCCAGACGCTTAACGCCCTGTTCTGGGAGAGCCCGTCAACCGTACGGTATGGCACTCGCGAATCCGAACGCCAGTACGGGCATGCAGAGATCTCTGCTTTTCGAATCCGGCGCGGAGCCGTCAATCAGGCCAGGGTTCTGAAGAATCAGCGGATCACGACATTCGGACGAGATTTCGGAGTTACAAATACCGAGTTTCATACCTCTGCTTCAGGAAATATCGGCCGACAAAGCCAGACTTGGGTCCGCACCGACCACGGTTGGAAAATCGTCAGCGCTCACGTGTCTTTCGGATCGTGACGATTGGCTCAAGGTCGGGGGAGCGGCGCCGAATAGTGGAGCTTCTTCAAAAAATGATTTGACGCTTCCGTTGTTGCTTGGAAGGCGTCGACGGGCCATCGCCCTACGCGAAGCGAATACTCGAAGATAGCGCGCGCGTTGCTGCTTCAGCGTCGGCGAACCTCGGAAAGCTCGATGCCCGTGTGCTGAATGATATACTCGGGACTGATCGGCGGTCGGTCTGCGGCGAAGTCGGCGCGGCGATGTCCGGTCGCATCCATCTGGAAATATGATCCAAGATGCGCCGCCCACTCGACTGCTGCCTGTCCCGCCTTGCTCCGTTCGGCAGAAAAAGCGCTGATCGCATCTTCTATTCGGCCGTTCCTGCTCAACGCATCGGCCAGACTGGCGGCATCGTCGGCCGCCTTCGAGACGCCCGCTCCGCAATGCGGCCTCGCGACGAACGCGGCATCACCGATCATCGCGACCCTTCCTCGCGCCATCAAATCGGACTCGAGATCATAGATGGCTTGCACGAACATGCCTTCCATGCGGGCGATAACGTTCGCGAATACCGGTGGAAACAAACGATGGGCTTCTTCTTTCATGGCGGTGACGAGCTCGGGCCTGACCAGACCGGGGGGAACGCCGTGCTCGTAGTGGACCCCGTCGGTTCCCGTGAACATGTCGCGTAGCTCGGCTCCCGGCGAGATCGGTCGGTACCACATGATATTGAATCGCCGCTGGCCTGCGTCCACGCTGCCGTTCGGGCCGGCCACCGGATACCCGATCAACTCCTCGCCTTTCGGAAAGCTGAAATTCAAGGACGAGAAGCAGTTCTCGACGAACTCCGCCGTAGCATGCCGTTCCTCGAGCATGCCACGCCAGGCGAGATAGCCCACGTATCGTGGCTCAACCTCAGGGAACAGCGCTCGGCGAACGACGGAGCGCATTCCATCCGCACCGATCAGCAGGTCACCTTCGAACTTCTTTCCATCATCGAGGATGGCGGTGGCGCTATCACTGTCCTGCACGATCTCGGAAACATTCCGACCGGGATGAAAGTGCTGCGGGGGGAGGGCATCGCGGAGGAGGTTGTAGAGCAGAGACCACGACGTGCTGTATTGGTCGTATGGATGAGTGGCGAAAGCGACACCCGCGCGATCATAGGCCACGCGTTTGGTGACGCGGATGCCGATATCGGGGCGGACGGTCACGCCGGCGCGTTCGAGTGCGACAAGCAGGGAACGCTGAGGGACGATGCCGGCTCCGCGCGCCTCGAGTCCCTCCCTGGTCCGCTCGAGAATGTCGACTGCCCAACCTTGCCGAATGAGCATGTTGCCTGCGAGCATCCCCGCCATCGACCCCCCGACGACAACTGCTTTCTTCATCGTCTCTCCCTCATGGGCACCGCATCGCGCTTCCGCCTCTTGCTTCGTAATTTCAATGGATAGCCGGCGTTATCGCGGCAATCCCACAATTGAGACGCGGATGCCCGCAATTGGGCTACAATAGCTCGCCATAACACCCGGCCAACAGGTGTCGCCATGAAAGCCTGTTGTCGCGTAGCTGTTCTGACCTTGCTCGGGCTTGCCGCGATCATTGGATTCGCAGTCGTGTTCCAGCAGTTCGATGCGCAGCCGTGTCCAGCAGGTGCGCGCAAGAGTGCGCGATCAAGACATTCCCACCCTTTGAAGTCGGAGCAGCCGCGCGCGGCCCCGTTCCATAAAGCGCGCGAAAACCTCCCACAAAATGTCCTACCAGATGGGGAGGGCGGTTCGGCTCGCCTCCAAGACTACCCCTCCAACACTACTCTTGCCAGTTGGCACGCTCGCGCACGGCCTTGAGCGAAGCGGCGGCCTCATGCAAGGAGCGTTTCACGTCCACGTTGGTAAGGCTTCCGTCGCGCTTGAGGATGCGGCCGTCAATCACGACCAGCTCGACATTGGCGGGCGCCGCCGAATTCACCAGCAGGTTCGCGGGATCCGGCCCGACCGACATGTTCGGCGCAAGCAACGACACCATGATCAGGTCGGCGCGCTTGCCGGGCGTGAGCGAGCCGATCTGGTCGTCGAGCCCGAGACAGCGGGCGCCGCCGATGGTGGCAAGCTCGATCACGCGGCGCGACGATATCTTGAACTGTACGGCGTTGCGGATCTTCTCGCTGTCCTGGACCATCTTCATGGTGCGGAACATGTCGGCGTTACCCGACAGCGCGATCGAGTCGAAGCCAAGGCCGACGGTCACGCCCTCCGCCAGGAAGTTTTCGATCTGTTGCAAGGGATAGCCCATGCTGGCCTCGCCGGTGGGCGTGGTCGCGATCGGCGTTTTGGTCTGCGCCATCAGCTTGATCTCGTCCGGGCGGGCGCCGGCGCCGTGGGCGAGCAGGGTGTCCTTGCCGAGCGCGCCAGCTTCGCCGAGCGCCGCGATCTCGCCGCCGCGCGCCAGCGAGCTTGCGGTGTGCACCGAGATCGGCAGCTTGAGCCGCTGCGCCACCTTCAGCTCGGCCATGTTGGCCTGCACGGGCCCGGCGCCGGCGCCAAGCCCGCGAAAATTGCCGATGCCGCGCCAGGACATCCCGAGCGTGATCAGCCCCTCGTTGGCGTAGCGCGACCATTCGTTGTGGAAGCGCTCCAGCTCGGCCATGTTGCTGGACTGGTCGTTGGGCTGACCCTGGTACGGCCCGTAGAGGTAGCGCGCCCGGATGCCGCTGTCGGAGATCGCCTTGATGTTGGCCTCGGAGTGGTCGCGGGTCTGGTTGTTGTGGCTCCAGTCGGTGACGGTGGTGACCCCGCCATGGATCGCCTCGATCGTCGACACCCGCACGCCTTGATAGACGTCGCCGGGACGGAACACGCGGCCCAGCGCGCCGCTCATCGGGAAATAGAACTGATTGGGCGAAGCGCCGATCATCCCGCGCAGCAGGCTGGTCCACAGGTGCCAGTGGGTCTCGACCAGGCCCGGCAGCACGACCGAATCGGTGCCCTCGATGACCGACGCCCCGGACGCATCGATTCTCGCGCCCACCGCGACAATGCGGCCGTCACGCACATGCACATCGCCGCGCGCGAGCTCGCCCACCGCCGCGTCCATGGACAGGACATGGGCGCCGCGGATGACGAAATGCTCGCGTGCCGGCAGCGGCGCCGCCACCGGTAGGTCGGAGCTCTGCGCGGCCAACCGCGCGCCGCTGGCGGCGAGCATGCCGAGCGAAGCCGCTCCCAGCAGGAAGTTGCGGCGCCCGACAGCAGGTCTGCGGATCATGGACCTCTCCTCGCGAAGGATCGCGTCATTAGATCACCGCGCGCGGGGCCCTTCCAGAGGGAGAAGTCATGGGATCAATGCAATGATCTTGTGGAGGGGTGAAAGGTCCCGGCCGTTCGATACACACGGCCGCCCTTCTTGTCCGGATTGCATCATCGCTGTGCACGGATATGATTTTCGGGAAGGATACCCGTTCGTCGGGCCATAAAGACGCAACCAACTTTGGATACGAAGAATGACAAGCACCGACGGTGCGGCGACGACAGTCGTCGAGCGGATCAAGAGAGACTTCAAGGTCATCAATCTTGGAAGTTTTTTCGACGAGCCCCTGCGGCAGCATCCGGACAGAACCGCGATCATCGATCTGACGGAAGGCACGCCGCGGTCCTACACTTATGCCGAGCTGGAGACGGAAGTGTGCCGGGCGGCGCAGGCGCTGGCCGCGGTCGGGCTGCGGAAGAACGACCGCTGCATCGTCTCGCTTCCCAACGGGGTGACGTTCCTGTCGGTGTTTCTCGGTGCGCTGCGCCTCGGCGTCGTGTCGGTGCCGATCAATTTCCGTCTCGGCGCCGACACTTTGCAGAGCATCGTGCGCGACGCCCGCTGCCGCGCCGTCGTCGGCAGTCCGAAAGACACGGCGACCTGCTGCGATATCGCCGACAAGCTCGACATCGCGATTCGGCTTTCGGCCGACGACGCCCGGCCGGGATGGGGCGACTATCGCGCCCTGGCGGCCCGACAGCCGGACAGCCGGATCGTCGAGCCGATGGCGTTCGACGATATTGCCTTCCAGCCTTACACCTCCGGTTCCACCGGCACGCCCAAGGGCATCGCGCTTACCCACGGCGGAATGATCTGGGGCATCGAGCACAGCCAGGCCTACTGGCCGCTCGCGCCGTCCGATCGCGTGATCGTCGCGGCGCCCATGTTCCACAAGAATGCGATGCGAGGGTCGGTGAAGCCGTCGCTGCGCGCCGGCGCCTCGCTCGTCATCATGCGCAACTTCGACCCGCGCCGCTATCTGCAGGCGCTGTCCGACCATAAGGTCACGAGTTGCAGCGGAGTGCCGACCATGTTCGCCGAGATGTTGCGCCATTCCGATCTGGTCGAATCGCTCGACTTCTCGGCGCTCAAGCGCATCTCGATGGGCTCCGCGATCGTGCCGCCGGAGCTGATCGACCGCCTGATGGAAGCATTCAAGGTCACCGTCCGCGAGAGTTTCGGCCTGACCGAAGGGGGCGGTGCGATCCGGCAACCGATCGACGGGCGTGTGCCGCCGCGCGGCAGCGTCGGTCTGGTCGCGCCCGAATTGGAGGTCAAGCTGGTCGCGCCGAACGGCGAGGAGGCGGACGAAGGCGAATGCTGGATCCGGAGCCCCTACGTGCTGCGCGAATACGTCAACCTTCCGGAACTGTCCCGTGAGCGGATCAGAGATGGCTGGCTGCGCACCGGAGACATCCTGCGTCGCGATGCCGACGGCTTCTTCTATTATGTCACCCGCATCGACGACATGTTCGTTTGCGGCGGCGAGAATATCTATCCCAAGGAAGTGGAGAACCTCGCGCTCAAGCACCCGGATGTTGCCAACGTGGCGGTGGCGCCGCTCACGCATGACACCAAAGGATTCGCGCCGGCCGCCATGGTGGTGCTGAAGGCGGGGCGGCGCATCGAGGAGCAGGAACTGCAGAATTTCTTCGCCGCGAACGGACCGGCCTTCGCCATCCCGCGCGCCATCATGTTCGTCGACACGATCCCGCTCAATGGCGCCGGCAAGGTCGACCGGCCGCTGATCCGCCGGACGATGGAAGAGCGGTTTGGTACGCTCCAAAGTCGCGGCCTGGGAAGCTCGTGACGGCGAATGCGCCTCTGTGGCGGGCTCGTCGGCCAGGTTGTATGCGCCTGGCGAGCGTCTGCCATGCTCCCGTGCGTCAAGGCAGCCTGAAGTTGTGTCGCGATGCCGGGTGAGAGCCGGTGATTTGCGGCACATGACGGTTTTGCGTATTGTTGCCAGGTTACTTCCGAAACATTTCAGGATGCGAGGGCAGCCATGACCGACGCGACGACTTTGGTGAAGGATCAAGCCACGGATTTCTTCCGCCCGCGCCGTCTCGGCCACGCCAATCTCTTTGTGTCGGACTATGTCGAAGCGCAGAAGTTCTATTATTCCGTCGCCGGCATTCACGAGGCCTACCGGCAGCCCGACAACATGGCGAGCTTCATCACCAATGGAAACACCTACCACGACTTCGGACTGACGGACATTCGCGGTCCGTATGCGCCGAAAGGACAGCAGCCCGGACTGTTCCATCTGGCCTTTGAGCTGGAAAACGAAGTCGATCTTGTCGATGGCTACAATCGGGCCCGTGCCGCCGGTGTGAGCTTCAGCCATACCCGCGATCACGACGTCGCGCACTCGCTCTATCTGCGCGATCCCGACGGCAACATGGTCGAGATTTACGCCGACGTCATCCGCGAATGGTGGACCAACCGGCACGGGACGATCATCAAGAAGAAGCCGGACTACATTCCGGGCATTTCGTCGCCGCCGACCAGCGAACGCAACTATCCGGTCGACCCGGAGATCAAGGTGGTGCCGGAGGCGATCTTCCATTCCCAGCGCGTCACGCACGTTGCGCTGGTGACGAAGGACTTCGAGCGCATGTTCGATTACTACACCGACGTCATCGGGCTGCAGGCCGTGGTCGGCGATCGGCGCGCAACGCATGCGGTCTTGCGCGGGACGGTGGGGGCGGGTGGCGTTACCTTGCTGCGCCAGCGTGCCGGCCTCGAGCCGGAGCTCCATCACGTCGGGCTGGAAGTCGCCAGTGAAGCCAATCTCGACCAGGCCCTGCCGAAGCTTGCCGCCCGCGGCATCGCGGTGGAGGGCGATATCGACCATCCGGCCCGTCGCGCCATCACGATCCGGGATTCGTCGGGAATTCGCCTGCAGTTCTTCGTCAATCGCGCTTGGCAACCCAAGGTGATCGCAACCGTCTCGGCGGACGATGCCCCGTACGCGCTGTAGCCGGGCTGACGATCGCGTCGCCGTCGATGATCGGGCATGCTGAAATCGCAGGCGCAGGGTTTGCCGGTTTGACGCTGGCCACTGCGCTTTGCCAGCGCGGCTGGACGGCACGAGTCCATGAATCCAGTCCGGAGCTGCGTGCGCTGGGCGCCGGCATCTACATCTGGGAGAACGGCCTGCGGGTGCTCAAGGCGCTCGGAGCTTACGAGGACGTGGTGAGGGAAGCTCATGAGGCGCCGCTCTACGAAGCCCGCCTGAGCGACAACTCGGTTCTGTCCAGCGAAGCGTTCGGTCTGCCGGGTCGCGGGCGCATGCTCACCATGACGCGCAAGCATCTCTACGATGCCATCCTCCGTGTCGCCCGTGACGCGGGTGTGGAGATCCTGACCAGCAGCGAGGCTGCCGGCGCCGAAGCCGACGGGACGCTGATCCTGGCCGACGGGCAAAGGTTTGCGGCCGACCTCGTGGTCGGAGCCGATGGCGTGCGCTCGAATGTCAGGGATTCACTGGGGCTGCTCGAGCAGCGCACCAGGCATCGCGACGGCGTCATCCGGCTGATCGTGCCCCGGTCGCCGGAGGAGGTCGGTCACCCGATCTGGGACAACGTCATCAACTTCTGGGATCCGGTGCGGCGGATACTCTACAGCCCTTGCAACAAGAGCGAGCTTTACCTCGTCCTCGTCGCCAAGGCCTCCGATGAAAGGGGCGTGCGGATTCCGGTCGATACCGAATCCTGGATCGAGACATTCCCCAACCTGGCGGCGATCCTCCGGCGGATCGGCGATCAGGGGCGATACGATCTCTACGAATCCAATGCATTGACGGACTGGTCGAAGGGCCGGGTCGCGATCATCGGCGATGCGGCGCATGCGATGCCGCCGACGCTCGGACAGGGAGCGGGCTGTGCGATGATGAATGCGCTCGGGCTCGCCGTCGCGCTCGAGCAGTCGTCCGATGTGTTGTCCGCGCTGCAGGTCTGGGAGCGGCGGGAGCGGCCGTTGACCGAGCACACCCAGCACCTGTCACGCGTGGTCGCCGACGAACGCACCGGCTCCGACGGCCGCAGCAAGTGGACCGCGGAAGCGCTGCAGGCTGCGACCCATATCCCGACGGGCACGGCGGGCCTGAAGACGGACTTCGACTTGCGTCTGGAAATGGCAACTTCCGCGGAGCGGTTCAGCGACGTCAGACCCGCGCCCTGACGCGGTACGGACATGACCAAAGGCACCCGATGACCGTTCGCGCCTTGTCCCTGGCGTTCATTGCCGTTTGGCTCGTGCTGGGTCTCTATTTCATGCTGCAAGGCGTGACGCTCAAGCTGGGGACGATTTCGAGCCCCGGCACCGGGTTCATGCCGTTCCTCATCGGCATTGTGCTGCTTGTCTTTGGAATCATGTCGGCGATACCGCTGTTGGTCTCGCTGCGCCGGACCGAATCCGAGCGGCTGCCGATTCAGCGCTTGCGCGACCCGGCGATCGTCGTCGTGTCGATGATCGCGTATGCGCTGGCGCTGGAGCGCATCGGCTTCATCGCCAGCACGATGATCCTGATCGTGCTTCTGACGCGGTTCGTCGGCAGGACGACGTTGTTTCGCGCCGCGATCCTCGGCGTCCTGGCGACGCTCTTTTGCTACGTGGTATTCGGCTTATGGCTCGGGGTCCGGCTGCCGTGACCCAGATCGACGCCCTGATCTATGGATTCAGCGTCGCATTCCAGTATCAGAACCTGCTGTTGTGCCTCGTCGGCTGCATTGTCGGCACACTGGTGGGCGTGCTCCCCGGTATCGGGCCGGCGGGCGCTCTCGCGATGCTGTTGCCGGTGACGCTGGCGATGCCGCCGGTCTCCGCGGTGATCATGCTGGCGGGCATCTACTACGGCGCCATGTATGGCGGGTCCACCACGGCGATCCTGATCAATATTCCCGGCGAAGCCGCCTCCATCGTCACGACGATCGACGGCAACCGGATGGCGCAGCAGGGCCGCGCCGGGCCGGCGCTGGCGATCGCCGCGCTCGGCTCATTCGTTGCCGGTACGATCGCGGTTCTCGGCCTGATGTTCTTGGCGCCCCCGCTCGCATCGGTGGCGCTGGCATTTCAATCGCCGGAATACGTGGCGCTGGTCATCCTCGGATTGACGTTCCTGAGCTATGTGTCGATGGGCTCGACCGTGCGCGCCATGATGATGGCGGCCGCGGGGCTGCTGCTCGGCACCGTCGGCAACGATCCGGTGGGCGGCGTCGACCGTTTCACGTTCGGGTTGAGCGAGCTGGGCGACGGTTTCGGTCTGGTGCCGGTGGTGGTCGGCCTGTTCGGCGTCTCTGAAATCCTGATCAACCTCTACCAAAAGGAGAACGTTGGCAGCTTCATCACGAAGATCGGCCGGCTGCTGCCGAGCCGAGAGGATCTGGCCCGCAGCGTCATGCCGGTCCTGCGAGGCAGCGGCATTGGATTCCTGATCGGGCTGCTGCCGGGCGGCAACGCCATCATCGCGGCGATCCTGTCCTATGCCATCGAGCGGCGCGTCTCCGATTCCCCGGAGCGCTTCGGCAAAGGGGCGATCGAAGGCGTGGCGGGCCCGGAGGCCGCCAACAATGCGGCTTCGATCAGTTGCTTCGTGCCGGTTCTGACGCTGGGCGTGCCCACCAACGCGATCATGGCGCTGCTGCTGGCGGCGCTGATGATCCACGGCGTGTTGCCCGGACCGCAGTTGATCAATCGCAATCCCGAGTTGTTCTGGGGGACGATCGCAAGCATGCACATCGGCAACGCCATGCTGCTGGTGCTCAATCTCCCGCTGGTCGGTCTCTGGGTGTATTTGCTGCGCGTACCCTACAACTATCTGTTTCCCCTGGTGCTGCTGTTCTGCGTGCTCGGCGCCTATACGGTCGGAAATTCCGCGTTCGATCTGTTGGTCATGATCGGCTTCGGCGTGCTGGGGTTCGTCATGCGGATCGCCGGTTTCGAGCCCGCTCCGTTGATCCTCGCCTATATCCTGGGCCCGCTGTTTGAAGAGAATCTCCGCCGCGCGCTGGTGGTGTCGGACGGCTCGTTCGCCGTGTTCCTGGAGCGCCCGATTGCGCTCACGCTGTTGCTGATCGCAGTGGTCGTGCCGCTGCTGTCAGTGATTGTGCCGCAGTTCAGAAGGGTTGCCACCATCGTGAAACCCGGCGCAGACTGAATTAGTCGAGTATTGCATGCAGGACGTTCGTCTCAGCAAAGGAGCGCATCCATGACATTCGGAAGCGGCCTCGGTCCTCGTACGATCGCAGGCCTGTTGTGCCTCGTTGCGGTGTGCTTCGGACCGCCCGGCGCAGTTGCCCAGGAGTTTCCAACCAAGCCCGTCGAAATGAGCATTCCGTGGCCGCCCGGCGGTCGCACCGACATCATGGTCCGCCTGCTGGCGCCGTACCTGGAGAAGGAGTTGGGACAGCCGGTGCCGGTCGTCAACCGCGTCGGCGGCGGCGGCGTCACCGGCATGACCGCCTTCAAGAATGCGCGGCCCGACGGCTATACGATCTCGAGCGGCGGCATCGCGCTGTCGAGCATGCAGTACCAGAAGAAGATGGGCGTCTCCCTGTGGGACTTCACGTGGTTCGCGCAGGCCTATTCGACGCCGATGGTGGTGGCCGTCCCGGGCAACTCGCCGTTCAAGACCGCCAAGGAATTCCTCGACTTCGCCAAGGCCAATCCCGGCAAGCTCAAGCACGGCAATACCGGCGTCGGCAGCTCGACGCATCTCGCGTCCGAAGCGATGGCGAACAAGCTCGGATTCAAGATCGTGCAGGTTCCCTATCGCGGCGAGGGGCCGGCAGTGATCGGGCTCGCCGGGGTCGAGGCGGATTTCTCGCTGGGCCTGATGGTGGCGTTCCGTCCGTTCGTCGAAGACAACAAGCTGCGCATCCTCGGGGTCGCCGCCGACGTTCGCGACGAAAACATTCGGAGCATCCCGACCCTGAAAGAGCAGGGCATGGACTTCACCTATCAGGCGTTCGAGGGTCTGCACGTGCCGAACGGCGTGCCGGAGCCGGTTCTGGCGAAGCTGTCGACGGCGGCCAGGAACGCGCTGACCAATGCCGAGCTCAAGAAGAAGTTTGCCGATATCGGCCTCACGCTCGCCTATCAGGACGGCCCGACGTTCACCAAGTGGCTGAAGGAATGGGACGCGCAGGTGCTGGCGCAGATGAAGGACCTTGGCCTCTACGGCCGCGACTGACGTTCGCGCCCGGCCGCGGCGGAGGCCTGATCGTCGGCCTCCGCTGCCGGCGATCCCTCCGCGCTAGAAGAACGATCGCACGCACCGCAAAGAAAAACCCCGCCGAAGCGGGGCTCTTGTAGCGCCTGCCGCATCACATTGGATTGCCAGGTACGGTCGGCGCGGGCGTGGGGGGCGTCGGAGCGCGTTCGCTCCTGCCGGTCGTCTCGGAGGCCGGGTTACTCGCGGTCGACGTACGATCGGTGCTTGCGCTGAAGAAGATGAGGCCAACTACAAGCAGGACGGCGACAACTCCGGCCGCGATATAGCTGGTACTCTGCGGATAGTCGCGCATGTAATCACTTGGCGGGATACCTCCGTCGTATCGAGGGTCTGACATGGTAGGCTCCTCTCTCAGTTTTCGTCGGAACAAAAACGCCGGAGTAAGGCAGGAAGTTCCCGCGTGGGGCGTTGTCGTGATCTCGGGGAGAGGACGATGTTAGGGATGAATGCTGTGGACGAAGAGCTGAGACGAGCCTTGGGGCTGTCGATGAAAGAGATAGACTCGCTGTTGGAAGTTGGCGGCGATGCGGCCGAAATGAAATTTATGGAATGCTGCTGGTGTTTATGGAAAGCCAACGGAGCCGAATTGGTGGAGCCCTTTATCGATGCGGCATTTAACAAGCTGCCGGACAAGTCACGCTGCGTTCTTTTCCAACGGATGTTGACGATTGTGTATGTGGCACAGGACAGCGAGCGACCATAAGGTCGCAGAGGGATGGCGTCTCTCCCGTCGATTGACTACTTCGTTGCTCTTGCTCGACTACAGCCGGATCGTTGGCGCAAGTCGCCTCCTCTGGCGTATCCACGGGCACGATCGGGGGAGCATCGGAAGCTTCGGGACGACGAACGATGCAGAATGTGCTGAGAGCGCTGGCAGACCCGACGATACGTGGATCGTACCTGATCATTTGCTTCGCGATATTGGTGCTCCCGATGATCGCACTGAGCTACTGGTATCACTCCAGAATAAAGCGCACTGAGGGCGGTCAGGAACTGATGATGCGGCAAGCGCGGACGCCGCCTTACGCTGCCGGCAGCCTATCGGAAGCGTTCGGCATGGCCCGCGATATCGCATCGGGCAAGTACGGCAACACGGCCAGGACGATGCAAAACCGAGTCTACTGGTTCGTCGGCCTTTGGGTGATCGCGAACATCATCGGATTTGGAATCCTCTTATGGGCAGACGAGGTGAACCGAGGCTGACATCTCCGAGAGCTTCGCGTGGGGAAAACAAGATGAAGGCACTGGTGCTGCGTGAGCATGGCGGACCCGAGAAGGCGGTGTACGAAACCGACTTCCCGGATCCCCGCGCCGGTGAGGGCGATGTACTGCTGCGGGTGCGGGCCTCGTCGCTGAACTACCACGACATATTCACCCGCCGTGGCATGCCGGGCATCAAGATTTCAATGCCGATGATCATGGGTCTCGACATCGCCGGCGAGATCGTGGAGGTCGGCCCTGGCGTGAACGGCTGGCAAATCGGCGATCGGGTGCTGGTCGATCCGGCCAACCGGGTCGAAGGCGGACTGATGGGCGAGACGGCCCATGGTGGCCTGGCAGAGCTCTGCCGCGTCCGCGCCCATCAGCTCATCCGTCTGCCGGACCATGTCGGCTTCACCGATGCGGCGGCGATCCCGGTCGTCTATGGGACGGCCATCCGCATGATGCGCACGATCGGCCGCGTCGAGAAGGACGAGAAGGTGCTCGTCATCGGGGCGAGCGGTGGCGTCGGTGTGTCCTGCGTGCAGCTCGCGAAGCTTGCCGGCGCAGTCGTGATCGGCTGCGTGAGCAGCGCCGAGAAAGCCGAGAAGCTGGCGGCACTCGGCGCGAACCGGACGATCGACTACGTGAAGCACGATTTCGTCAAGGAGATCTTCGCGTTGTACGGCAAGCCGACACGCCGCGGTCCCGGCGCGGCCAACGGCGTTGACGTGGTCGTCAACTACACCGGCGGTGACACCTGGGTGAAGTCACTGCGCTGCCTGCGGGTCGGCGGGCGTATCCTGACCTGCGGCGCGACGGCGGGCTACAATCCGATGGAGGACCTCCGCTACATCTGGACCTTCGAGCTGCAGGTTCGCGGCTCCAACAGCTATGGGCGCGAGGATATCGAGAATGGGCTGGAGCTGGTCGCGAGCGGCCAGCTCAAGCCGCACGTGGACGCCGTTCTGCCACTCGCGCAGGCGGCGGAAGGGCTGCGGCGGCTGGAGGAGCGGAAGGTGTTCGGCAAAGTGGTGATCGTGCCTTGAGTTTGGCGCAACGTCCTTGCGTGTTGCTGGACCGCGATCGCCAGACGCTGACCGAGCTGTTCACGGCACGGCCGGACCTGAAGCCGTATCGTCTCGCGCCGATGCACGTGATCGACGGCCGGTCACGCGATGGCCTGCGGCTCGTCTCCTATCTGACGCTGCCTGCTGGCATTCAGTCCAATCGGCCGCCGCAAGCGGCGGAATTGACCCGGAGCGGACATCGCCGAGGTTCCACCATCTCAAGCCCGATCGGGGTCTATGGCTTTTCCTTCTGGGCGACCAGGCGAACCAGGCGGGCCTTTTCCAGGCCGTAGTCTCCGGTGGCTTCGACGTCCTCGTAACGCAAGACGCGGAAGCCCGCGAAGAGCTTGGGCAACTCGCCCGTATCGAAAACGACGCTCCCACCGATCTTCGCTGCCTTGGCCGTGTCGCGGTGGAAGCCTTCCACCACGACGATACCGCCGGGCTTGAGACCCTGGCGGACTTTGTCCACGTACTCGCGCGCGCCGAAGTAAATGAGCGCGATGAGGTCCCAGCGCCCAGTGCCGAAGTCGAAGTCGTCGACGCTCTGGAAGGCTGTGGTCAGTTTCACCCCTTGCCGGCGTGCCTCGTCCTGCGCCTGGGCGATGCCGACCGCGGAAATGTCCAGGCCGGTGACATCCCAGCCCTGCTTGGCCAGGTACAGCGCGTTGCGACCCTGACCCATAGCAACGTCCAGCGCCGTGCCCGGCTTGCACCCCTTGATCGCCTCTGCCAGCAGATTGTTAGGCTTGAGGTTGAAGGTGACGCCGCGAAGGAACACTTCATTCCAGCGCTCGGCTTCGGCCGCCTCGCCGGTCGCCGCCCGCTGGGCGTGGGCCAACCGCACCGGCTGTTCGCGTTTCTGGTCTTGGGGCATGGCCGGCGGCAACTGATATGGTTTGAGGTGACGCGCCACCCCACTGCCGAGTGGCTGGCCCGCCAGATTACCGAGGCCTTTCCGTGGTCGAGCGCGCCAACGTATCTAGTGCGCGACAATGACAGAGCCTACGGCTACTGCTATTTCGATCCCCGGCGTAACCCCCTAGCGTGCGGGTTCGGTCGATCGCGCCGACATTTTCGCCAGGCTCGCTACCTGGCTAGCCGAGCGCCCTGAAACGCCTCTGTGAGTGCTATCCACAGGCGGCGACTCGCCGTTCCTTCCGGGTCATTCGCTTGTATCATTCCATCCAGCAAATACTCCCACGTCGGCTTGGCTGGGTCGCGAGCAACGCCTTTCCAATAGTTGTCGGCATATTGCAAATCTGCCTTATGCCAATACTCATCAAACCAGGCGGTATCGCACTTCGTAAGTAGATCGCGAGCGGGATGCGCACCCTTATTATGTGAAATTTCGAACCAAGCATGCGCCTGAGATGGCGATGCCCGAATTCGTCGTCGTCTGCCAGATACAGGCAAGACAAACGGCTAACGGCATCCGGCGCAACCTCTCGTCGCCGACGCTCGAAGGCCAACTCAACTGCCCCCATTTTCGAAATGTTCTCCGCTTCCGAATCGGAGAAATGGGAAGCGCTCACGGCGCTCCATTCTTTGAACGCCCCCGCGCGCATTTGAGCAGCCGCTTGGATGAACCATAGTCTTCGTGGCGTATATGTACCGGGGGGTGCATGACCTTTTTCAATCAGTGCAATATCCGTATCCCGAATGCTTCGATGGCATTCATGAACCCCAGCATCCACAGCCGCAACATAATCCGGTGAGACGAGTTTTCCCGACAACGAGAGATTCCGACATTGATATCCGTTGTTGAGGTCTACCCCGTGTATGTAGTCGCCCGAGATAGGCTTCAGCTCGGTTCCATCGAGGGCAATTACAGGCTTTGCTGCCGTAGACATTTGATATCCGGTTCCGCAGGGCGATGCGCCAGATCGGCTCTTAGAATGTCGCCAAAAGCAACGTCCCGATGTTGGAACGCTACTTCGTTTAACGACAAGCCGAAAGCACAAGCGGCACGGCACCGCTCATGCCTACGTCATTGAATGACACACAATCCGGTTACCGTCTGTAATCGCATGTACGACAGGGTCGCCACCCTCCCCCCCGCGATACTGTCCAACTCGTCGTCCGTCAGTTCAGCCTCGTCAGGCTTCAATGGCAAGGTCAGGTTACAAACGGTATCCGTGTTCTCGATCACATTGACAGTTATTCCCGCTGGCACCGGGATCACCGTTTTCCCTCAGTACCACAACCGGATCAGCCAGGAGTCGCTGTTTGAATTGTTCGTCCGCCCATGCCTTGGACACGATCCGACCCCACTCTTTTGCGTCCATATCCATTCTCCGTTACAGCTGGTAACAAGTTGAGACTACAGTTTGCGCGCGGTCATTTTATCGAGCAACTCAACGACCCTTGACTATACGAATTCGCTGTCCAGAAGGAATCGGCTTTTTGAACATTGTGTGTACCAAAACTCGGTCGCGAATGTACTGGTGATGAAGCCCACTCAGGACCAATGTGACTGATGCATCCGGTCCGATTGGCGTCCGACTTCGCAAGGATGGTCTCGATACGACAATCGGCACAAGCGGTACTCTCGAGGTCCGGAAATTCATATGCCAAAGCAATCGTTTGCTGGCGCGATGCTCAATGGATCATCGGTCTCGCCCAGTGGTCTCTAAAGCAGCTGGCGTTGGGCAAAATCCGCGAACATGCCGGGCTGCGCAACAAGCTCGTCGAAGCGTCCCGACTGAATGATCTCGCCGGCGGCGAGCACGATGATGCGATCGGCGCTTTTCACCGTGCTGAGACGTTGGGCGATGACGATGCGCGTCACGTTGAGCTTGGCGAGCGAAGCACTCACGATCGCCTGGGTGATGTTGTCGAGCGCGCTCGTCGCTTCGTCGAACAGCAGGATGCGCGGATGGTGGACGAGGGCGCGCGCGATCATCAGCCGTTGGCGTTGTCCGCCGGACAGCGTGTTCATTCCCTCGGCGACCACGGTGTGCATGCCCATCGGCATCGCCGCGATGTCGGCGTCCAATCCGGCAAGCCTGGCGGCATCCCAGACCTGCTCCAACGGCAGCTGCACTCCGCCACAGATGTTCTCGTAGAGGCTACCGGAAGCGAGCTTTCCGTTTTGCAGCACGACGCCGATCTGGCGGCGGATGGCCGCGACATCGAGGGTATCGATCGCCTTGCCGTCGAAAAGAACGGCGCCGGATTCGGGCTTCTCGAAACCGAGCAACATGCCGGAACAAGCGTCGACTTGCCGCTGCCGGACGGCCCGACCAGCGCGACGTATTCCCCCTTGTCCACCCGCAGGCTCAACTTGTTGAGGATCAGGGGGCTGCCCGGGGCGTAGCGGAAGGTCACCTGTCCAAGCTCCACGAGCGCCGGTGAGCTCGCCCGGTGAATTGCGATGCTCGGCGATCTCCGTGGCTCGGCGGTGAGCGGTCGCAACCGGTTGAAGCGGGGAATGGCGATCAACGCCTCGCCCATGGCCGTCGCCAACTCGCCGACCGCCGCCAGTGACTGGCCGAACGCGGCAAAGAATGCGAGAAACTGTCCGGTATCGAAGCGCGAGTTGGCCGGCTGCGTGGCCGGCTCCGGCGAAGATCGCAAGGGTCGCGATGGTCGGAAATCCGGCCTCGAAGACGCTGAGCATATTTGCCCAGCGCTGCGAGGCGACGAACTGCCGTTTCTGGTCGGCGAACTTTCGCGCCCAGACGGCGAGCGCGCGCTCCGCGGCGCGACGCCACCCGGAGCTTTCCGACTCCGGTGAGGAACTGGAGCACCAGTCCCTGAACCTTGCCGTCGAGCTCGAAATGCAACCGCTCGCGCCGGAGCCGCGCCACACTGGTGAGGACGATCATGACGCCGCGCAGCATGGTCAGCGCGGCCGCGATGAACGCAAGCTGCCAATTCAGAAAAAACATCAGCACGAAGCTGACCAACGCCAATACGCCGGCCAACAGGCCACGAATGGCGTGGCTGGTCGCGAGACGCCGGATCGATTGAATCCCGAGCGCGCGATCGGCGAGATCGCCTGCCGTATACTGCCGGAAGAAAGAAACCGGCAGCCGGAGCAGCCGGTCGACGATGCCCGGCTTGAAGCGTCCGGTCGAGCACCCCTTCGAGCCTGCAGTGCCGCGATGCTCTGGACCGCCTGAAACGCCACCGTGCCGATCGCAACCATGGCCAAGGCGGCGGCGCAGAAGAGGAGCTGATCGTATTCGGTGCGGGGGATGACCGAATTGATCAGCACCTCGGTGATCAAGGGCGCTGCCAATCCGAGCACGCCAATCGCGAGGGCGCTCAAGCACGATGCGAGTGACATCGCGCGTACTCCAGGCGCAGGCAGAACCGCAACGAGCTTGCCGGAGCTCGGCGAACGGGGGCGGCGGCGCATAGAGCATGACAGCTTCGGGAGCAAGCTTCGCGGCAAGGTCCGCGTCGACGCGGCGGCCCGCGCCCTTGCCCGGCTCGATCATCAGATGCCGACGGGGCGAGATCGGAACGATGGCGACGGGTTGGTGCGTTTCGTCGTGCCAGGCGACAAGGGGGCCGACATCCCGCTGCCACCAGTCCGCGCGAAGCAGCACGCGACGCGAGCGCAGACGCGAAGCGCGCGCGATCTCGACTGACATCCGCCACGCCCTGCTGCGCCGGTCCGCGGTTCGGCGGCGAGACAATGCTTGCTCCGATCGCCTCCGCGGCGACACGGCAGGCCTCGAGCAGCGGGTCCGATCCTTCGGCACGCATCGCGGGGTCGCGGCGCGCCGCCAGCACGCCGGACAGCTCCTTGCCGATCTGCGTAGCTTGGGCTGCGGTCCACTTCGCTCGCTCGGCCAGGCGTTGGAATTCGCCGTCCCGCGCGGTCGCGATGCGCTCGGCAATGTAGCCCATCACGACGGCATGGAATCGGTCGATTGCAGGCCACGGATCGGCTCCGAGTCACCCAGCCATCGAGCACACGGACGGCAGTCGCCTCGCGCGCTTCACCCCAGGTCCCGCCCGCAAACGGCAATGGCGGATCGCCAGCCCGACAAAGCGACTTGCCGTCCATGAACGCAATCTCGCCGCGTTCGACCGCAACCCATGCGACGCCACGCGCAGGCGCGCGGATCTGCTGCCCGGGTTGGAGCTCGAATGCGCCACCGCGCTCGGCCTCGCGCGCGCCCCAGGCGGCCGGCGTTTCGACGATCGCGGAGCAGAGGCTGGTAATCCAGGTCGCGAGCGCCTCAGGGTCGACGATCGAGCCTGCGATCCACGACCACCGCTTCGGCGCCCTGGCCGCCGACCGCGAGCGCGCCCACGGATTGCACGGAAGCATGGGCCTCGACGAACGGCAGGCCGAGGATGATCCCGCCGGATTCGACGCGACACAAATGGCGGCGCGCTCCGGCAGCGGCCGCCGTCCTCGAGCGGCACAGCGAACAGATCGACATAACCGCGTACGACCCGTAGCCCGCATGCGGTATCGTCGAGCAACCGAGGACGTCGGCCGTCGAGCGCATGCACGTCGTCCGAGCGGTTCGCTGCCCGCGCCGGGCGCTTGAGCCGCCTGTCCGGTTCTCCGATCGGTCATTACTGCGCCGCCAGCTTCGCGTAGGCGCCGGTCTTCGCCAGCAGCTCGTCATGGGTGCCGCGCTCGTAAACCTTGCCATTGTCGAGGACGATGATCTCGTCGCAGTCGCGGATCGTGCTCAACCGATGCGCAATGATGATGCAGGCGCAGCCGCGGCGCCGCAGATTGTCGTCGATCATCTGCTCGGTATACGAATCGAGCGCCGCGGTTGCCTCGTCGAGCACCAGGATCGAAGGATTGCCGACCAGCGCGCGCGCGATCTCGATGCGCTGGCGCTGACCGCCGCTGAAATTCGTTCCGCCTTCGTTGACGTAGCAGTCGTAGTTGCCGAAGCGGATCGCGATCTCGTCGTGGATCGAAGCATCCTTCAGCGCCTGCGAGACGTTCGACTCCGGCACGGTCCGGTCCCAAAGCGTGAGATTGTCGCGCACGGTCCCTTCGAACAGGAAAATGTCCTGATCGACATAGGCCACCGAATTCGCGAAGACCTCCGGGGGAATATCCTGCAACGCCACGCCGTCGAAGCGGATCTCGCCGGACCACGGCTTGACCAGCCCGCAAATCAGTCGGCCCACGGTCGACTTGCCGCTTCCGGAGCCGCCGACCAGGGCGATGCGCATGCCCGGCTCCACCGTCAGCGAAAGCCCGTCGATGAGCGGCGGCTCGACGCGGCGAGTAGCCGAACTGGACGTTTCGCAATTCGATGCGCCCGGTGAGCTTCGGCGGCACGCGCTCGGCTGCGGCAGTCTCGGTCGCGCCGCGGGATCGACTGGATAGTTGAGCACGTCGTCGATGCGGGCCAGATCGGCTTTCGACCGCCTGGAACCCGCCGCGAGCTGCACCAGCGCATTGATCGGTCCCGCAAAGCTCAGCGCCAACGATTGCAGGGCCACCAGGTCGCCGATCGTCAATTCGCCGTCGATGATGCGCAATCCGCCCACACCGAGGATGGACCGCAGTCGGTCACCGCGGCGAAGAACGCCGGAAAGATTTCGAGAATTGCGGCATAGAGGCCGACGCGCTGCTCGACGTTGAGCAGCCTCGCCTGGAAGCCGGCCCACCGGCTGAAGGCATCGTCTTCCAGGCCGCCCGCCTTGAGGGTCTCGATTGTCCGCACGATGCTGATCGTGCTGCCGTGGAGCTGGCCGCGCTCGAGCGCGAGGTTGCGGTTGAGGTCGGCCAATTGGCGGCTGACAGCCTTCAAGGCCACCACGTTCAAAAGCGCAATGCCGACGCAGATCGCCGCGAGGACGGGGTCATAGACCGCCATCGCCGCCGCGAAGAAGGCAAGCGAGATCAGATTGAGGGCGTTGGTGGCAAGCCCGCCGGAAAGCAGGCGCGCGATCTGCTCGTTGGCGGCGACCCGGCTCGCGACATCGCCGGCATGACGTTGGGTGAAGAACTCCATCGGCAGCGACAGAAGGTGCCAGAGGAACCGGCTGACCATCGAAATGGAAAGTTTGGTCTCCAGGCGCAGCAGCAGCGATTGCTGCAGGGCGGTCACGAGCGCCCGTGCGACGGCGGTGACGGCCATGCCGATCAGCAGCGGGGCGAACCAGCCGCGGCAGATTGTCGATCAGGATGTCGTCGACGAAGATCTTGCCGAATGCCGGGATGACGACGCCGGGAACTGCGAGAGCCACGCTGATCGCCAGCAACAGCATGACGGCCGACCTGGAATGACGCAGCTCGCGACCGAGGACCGGCAGGACGGCGGGCTCGCGTCCCGCCTTGCGGAAATCCGGTCCGGGCTCCATCGCCAGGACGACCCCGGTGAAGGCGGCGTCGAACTCGGCAAGATCGACGGAGCGCCGCCCGACCGCAGGGTCGTTGAGATAAGCGCGCCTGTCGTCGAGCCCTTCCAGAACCACGAAATGATTGAAGTTCCAGTGGATGATGCATGGCATCGGCAATTCGTGCAGCGTGCCGGGCTCCTTGCGGAAGCCCTTGGCCGCCAGTCCGTGCCGGCGTGCCGCCTTGACCACGTTGCTCGCCTTGGTACCGTCCCGCGATACGCCGCACGCGACGCGCAGCCGCTCCAGGGGGACCCACAGCCCGTGATGCGCGAGGATCATCGCGAGGCATGCGGCCCCGCATTCGACCCATTCCATCTGCAGGATGGTCGGAGTTCTGGGTATCGATCGGATCCGCAGACGGCGCAACCCGACAGCGATGCGCCGTGGCAGCGCGCGACCGAAGCGGAGGACATTGCCCTCGGGCACGAGCTAGCGTCCAATGCCGCTTAGCCGCCTCATGATCGGAACGACCAAATCGATCGGGGGCTGTTCGCGCGTCGTGACTTCGGCGCGGGCAAGCGTGCCGGTGCTCAAGCGCGTCGGCGGACCGGAGCCGGACGACCAGCGATAGCCGGTGACGCCCGGTCGAAGCAGGCTCGAGCTGGACGACAACGGCATAAGGTGCTCCTTCTCGCGAAAAGCGCTTCACCAATGCGTCATTGCGCAGTACCGCCGTCATACCCTCCGGCGACACTGGAAATGCAGAGACATTGGCGACCCTGCCGATAATCGTCCCGAACTCCTCGCGTTTGATCGTGCTCGGCTCGACGCGCGCCTCCAAGCCGGGCTTGACATGCTTGCCCACATCCGCCGGAACGAAGATGACTGCCTCCAGGCTCGCGCCTTCGGTTTCGATCGCCACCACGGGAGTGCCGGCCGCGAGCACGCTGCTGGGCGCGACCTTGATCTCGATCACTCTGCCGTCGATCGGACTCGTCAGCCGCGAATCCCGCTCGATCGCGCCGGCAATCTGCTCCATCTGCCGGCGCGCCTCGTTCACCTTGAACTGGGCGGCGAGCCGGTCGAGCTCACGTTGCGATTCGGCTTCGCGGTATTGGCCATCGAGTCGATTGATCTCGTTCAGCGAATCCGTGATCCGCTGCTGGGTCGTGGCAAGCTCGGTACGCCGATCTTCCAGCTCCCGGCGGGTCGTCAGGCCTCTCGCAATGAGCGACTCACCGGTTGCGACGGCTTCCGTGAGATAGGCAACGCGCTTCTGCATCGCTGCGATGACCTGCTCGAGCCCGGACTTCTGCGCAGCCAGATTGGCGGCCTTGATTTCGAGCTCGCGTTTGATCGCCGCGAACAAGTCGTCGCGCTCGCGTTCGCGCTCCTGCAGCACTTCGAGGGCGTTGCGATGGCGATGCTCGGCTTCGGTCTGGGCAATACGGGCGACGATTTGACCTTGGGTGACCTTATCCCCGACGGACACCTCGACCGCGACGAGCCGGCCCGCCGCGCCGGAAACCGCATCGACCACGCGGCCGGAGTTGCTGACCAGAATTCCTTCGCCGGCAACCCGCGTCGGAATCCGGCCGAGTACGCTCCAGCTCGCGACAGCGACCAGGGCGAGACCAACCGCCAGGGCGGCGGCCCAGTCTATCGGCCGTGTCACGTCGATAAGCTGGTCGAGATTCTCCGAAGATGAAAGCCGCTCCACCGCAGCCGCTCGAAATATCCCAGCGCTCATGCGAGCCCATACCCGTTCTCTCCGCGGCAATGCTGATCGCAAGCCGCGGCAGAGCGAAGATAGCGGTAGCTGGAAGAGCTCTGAGCCATTTCTGTGCGGTCTTCGGCACCGATGAATCCTCGTCACTCAGCCGGCGCCGCTCTCACTGGCCAGGATATCATGGTACGCGGCTGGGGGAAGGGCACATTGTAAACGCCACATTGTCCGGAATCGAGCCAGGTCGCGTCGCGCCTGCCGTCCTCGGCGTCGTCGGCTGCAGGGTCCGGGCAGCGCAGCCGTGTCGTCGAGTGCGCGCCCGAGACGTCGCGTCTCACCAACAATTCAAGGCCGACGGATGCCGTTCCAGCCGCGCATGTAACGCGCAAGACCGGCGTCGAGTTCGGATGCGTGAAATTGCGTGCCGACGACGGAACGTAGATCAAGCGCCGACCCTCTTGAAGCGGAGAGTTCCAGTGCTTGTGGTGCCTGACGATCGCGGCTATCGAGCCCGCGACGGACACGTTCCGGAAAGTGCTCCAAATGCGACATCGTCCGGATTGAGCCAGGTCGCGTCGCGCCAGCCGTCCTCGTCGTAGTCCGCCATGCAGCGTTCGGCCAGCGCGACCATGCCGTCGAGCGCGCCCGAGCTGCGGCTTCTCACCATCAATTCAAGACGGACGGCTTCGTGGCTGCCGGAGTAATTGAGCTCGTAGAGCTCGTGGCGCGTGCCGAACTCGGTGCCGATTGCATCCCACAGGAGCTTCATCATCTTGATGCGCTCCTTGTAGTCGATGCCGTTCGAGCCACGCATGTAACGTGCAAGACAGGCATCGATCGTCGGGTTCTTGAAATCGCGTGCCGACGACGGAACGCAGATCAGCGCGGAGGCGACGATCTTCTCGACGATCTTCCTGATGCGGGCATAGGCGTCGCCTGCCAACACGCGATAGCTCGCGCCGGCGTCCACATTCGGCAGCACGCTGCCGGCGGCCCACTGCAGCGGGTTCATCACCATGGCGTCCGAGAGCGCCCAGAACAGGTTGCGCCAGGCGATGACCTCGCCCAGCATGGCCTGGTTGCCGCGGAACCCGTCGGCCCCGGTTGCTTTCAATGCCTTGGCAATCAGGCCGGCCATGAAGTCGAGCTTGACCGCAAGACGCGTGCAGCCCTGCATCTGGTGGCCGGCGAGGAACCCGAACCGCGGATAGCGCTTCTTGAACTTTTCCACGTCGCGGTGGATCAGCACGTTCTCCCATGGAATGAACGCGTTGTCGAAGACCAGGATGCTGTCGTTCTCGTCGAAGCGCGATGACAACGGATAGTCGAATGGCGTGCCGATTGCGCTCGCCGCCATCTCGTAGGAGGAGCGGCAGATCACCTTGACGCCGGCAGCGTTCACCGGCGCGATGAACGTCACCGCGAGGTCGGAATCGTCGGTCGCCGTGCTCTGAGGGACGAAGCTGTAGTGCGTGAGCGCAGCGGAGGTGGCGATCCCCTTGGCACCCGACACGTAGATGCCAGCGCCGGTATCCTTCTGGATGGTGACGAACACGTCCTTGACCTGATCGGTCGCCCTGTCGACAGGCGGATTGACAAGGGCGTGGCTCATGAAAAGGACCTTGTCCTGGGCGCGTTCGTACCAGGCGCGCGCATTGTCGGCGAACCTGTCGTAGAATTGATGATGCACTCCGAGTGTGCACATCAGCGACGCCTTGTAATCGGGCGTGCGCCCCATCCAGCCGTAGGACATGCGTGCCCAGTGCGCGATCGCCTCGCGCTGGCCGATGAGATCCTCGCGCGAGCGCGCGACGCGGAAGCACCTGTGGGTAAACCCGCCGGATCCGGTTTCGGTCGGGCAGGTCAGGGTCTCCTTGCTCCTCGGGTCGTGCAGCGACGTCATAGAGCCTGGCTATGGATCGAGCAGCGTTGCGAAACGCCGGATGGGTCGTCACGTCCTCGACGCGCTCGCCATCGATCCACACCTCGCGTCCGTCGCGCAGGCTTTCGAGATACTCGGCCCCGGTGAAGGGGCGATCATTGGCGGCGATCGCGTCCTCGCACTTGCTCGGTGGCATCTCCTCCCTCCAGTCCGACTGAAGTGGCGAAGCAAACCTGCCTCTGACAAACAAGTTGCTGTTGGTTTATCGGCGAGACGGCGTGCGGCGTCCAGGGCGAAAGGTCAATGCGCAACAGTTGAGGTGACGAACCTTGTAGGCAGTGACTCGGCGGCAGCCGGCTTGACTTCAGCACAGATCAAGGTGTTCCATGAGACGGGTGGTGCTTTATCAGAAGGAACAGGATTGCCATGGCTGCGGAAACTGAACAGCAACGAAGCCAGAACGGTGTGGCGTTTGCGAGACTGCTGGGCAAGGCGTGGAGCAATCCTGCCGAGAAGCAGAAGTTCTTGGCGGATCCCAACGCTGCTCTCGCTGCAGTGGGCTTTGTCGTTCCGGCTGGCGTAGCCGTCAAGGTCCTGGAGAACACCGACCATTTGATGCATGTGGTCAACCATCCGGGCTCGAAGACAGCGAGGTTTCCAGCGGGTAAGGATCCCAAGGCGGTCTTGGCTGCCGACGGTCTCGCCGTTCCGGCGGGGGTGGCCGTGAACGTGGTGGAGAACACCGACAAGCTGATGCATCTGGTCTTGCCGCTGCCGCTGTCGGCCGAGTTGTCGGAGGACGAACTCGAGAAGGTGGCCGGGGGAGCAGCGGGGGGGCCGGCGATTATCAGACCATACTATTGAGGCGATACGCGCTGCGATCCATCGGAACAGGCGGGCGAGGTTAGGGGCGATCGGATCGAGGCGTTTCGATTGAGGTTTCCGACGTATCTGAAGCCGGCGGCAACGCGGTGCGGAGAGTCCGCGTCGCCTCCTGGGGGAACGGCTGTTTTCTCCGTACGCCTTCCCCGACATGTCGTTTGACACCGAAATCTATTCGCGACGAGAAGGTGCGGATCGCGACGAGAAGGTGCGGACACAGAACCTGAGTTGTATATCTTTGGCTCGGATCAACGTTCGTCGATCAACATCTTGAGCATCCTGTCGAAGCGATCTCCAGCCAGGGACACCGTGTCGAGGATCTCCATGTCGAGCTCGTCCTTCGCGATGGTTGGCGTGGCGAGGTCCGGCACGTTGCCGGACCCCATGCGACGCACGGTTTCGCGCAGGCGATCCGCGAGGAAGATCGCCAGGGCGCGGTAGAAACGGCATCCGAACGCCAAGTCGGCTGCGAGCCTCTGCGCCACTGCTTCCCGGTCGAGAAACAGTGCCAGGCAGTCGCTCGACCGCCGTCACGGTCGCGGCGGGAGGCGCGGAATCAACGAACGACATCTCACCGACGATCTCGCCGACCCCCAGCCGCGCGATCTCGCCCACGCCTAGGGCCGAGACCAGAAACTCGCCCTGAAGCAGGAAAATGACCGACTCGATCCGCTGACCTTCCTCGATCAACGTTTCCCCGGCGCGCACACGCCGCCGCACTCCGGTGCGCGCGATCCACTCGACGTCGGCGTCGGTGAGCAGCCCGAAGATATAAAGGACCTTCCGCATGATCCGTAGTCCTCATGCACTGCGAGGAGCTTCTCGATTGCGCTGATCCTGCCGCTCCCCCTGTGCCCGTGCAGGCAGGCAACGAGTATACACCGCTATTGCAAGGGAATACCGCTTGTCCTGCGGTTGCAAGGTCGGCCGGCGTCACGTGAAGACGCTGATGAAGCGGATGGGGATAGAAGCGCTCTATCGCCGTCCGCGCACGACGAAGCCCGAGCCGGGGCACCCGCACCTGCCCCGCAGCCAGAACTCATAATCCCGTGGACATCCTGTCCATCAAAGACGTGCCTGAAATCATCGTCCTCGATATCGCCTGCCAACTCGACAACAAGAATCGCTGCTCCATCGAATTGTTCGCCCTCCTTTCGCTGTGCCCAGAACTCTTGTCCGGTTTTCCGCCCGATTGGTGCGACCCGATTGCATCTCTTCGCCGCTCTCGTCTGATCCCGCCATCGTTCTCTCCCTTCGTCGCAACTGTTGGCTATTAGTATATCGCCCAGAGACGGAAAGGAGACTTCAACACGTTTGGGGATGTGACCATGGGGCACATCCGCGGCCACGGCGTGACCCGGCTGCTTGTCTATTGCGAGTCGCTGTGGTGTAACCACAGCGCCTCACTCGAGGCTGATTGGCTGTCCGACGATACGATCCTGCTCACGCTCGACCGGCGCATGGTCTGCACCGCCTGCGGGCATCGGCGCCGGCGTAGGAGCCGCGCTGAATTGAACCACCGAACGGGCTGCCGCGACTATGAACTGACGAATGGGGGGCGCACGGCCCTCCAGGAGCCATCGTTTGCAAACCCCGCCTGAAAACGCCCCTCCCGCATTGTTCGGTGGCTTCGTGCTTGAAGGGCTTGAGGAAGCCTTCGCCGTTGCATGCAGCAAGCTCGAATTGCAGCCGATAGATATGCCTGTCCGCCCCTGGACCCGGAAATCGTTCGGAGCATCGGTGGAATCGGTCGACGGCACGCGCAGTTGGCTCAAGATTTCTGGCATTCCGATCGGCACATCAAGTCGGCAGCGGCGTAAGGAAGAAGTATCTGCTTGCATCAAGGGCGTGCCCAAACCTTCAATCTTCGCCAGCTTCGATTGGATCGAACGCGACGTGTGTTGGCGTGCATTGCAGATGGAGCATGCGCCATCGCCAGCTGGTTCACCGTCGGCGTTTCCAGCCAGACACCTACCGTCGATTTCGGATGCATGGATCCATGGTCTGCGGCAGGCACTGGCCGACTTGGCCAAGGTCGAAGCGACGCACTTTTTTGTCACGGCGGTCGATTTCAGCAACGAAATTCGCCTTCGTTTCGGCAACGACGCTCCCCATCAAGCTGTCGAGTTGTGTACAGCCCATGGTGATCTCCATTGGGCCAATCTCACGGCACCGACGCTGTCAATATTGGATTGGGAGAATTGGGGTCGAGCGCCGCGTGGCTATGATGTTGCGAATCTTATCGCCAGTACCGCATACGATCCCGTATTGATGCAACGCCTAGAGTTTGCCTTTGCCGATGAACTAGAAACGCCGAGCGGCCGTGTAGCGCAGCTCAGCGTCTGCGCTAACATGCTGAATTTTGTTGACGCTTACCTGTGCGATCCGATCTATCGACTTCGCATCGAGGAGCTTGCAAGGCGCGCGCTCAATCGCGATGGGTAGCGACGTGTTGATGCGCGACCGGACTGGTCTACCACGCGCAGCGTCTCGCCGACGGAAGCGGGCGAGCGGCTGCTCTGTGCATCGCATCAGCTATGTCTGTTATCGTTCGTATTCATGTCGATGAAGCTCCAGCAGTTTGAGCCGAACAATCTCCCTTCGCCGTTCGCAAAGATGAGTTGTTCGCGCTGGTCTTCTGACGCCGAGAACGACGGCTGTTATATGGGCCGGCGAGGCATCCCATTAGCCGACATAACCCGCATGTTCTTATGAGGCGGGCTCATGAATGTCTGCACGTCGACCTGCTTGGCCTCTTGTGCATCAACCAGCTGTGGTGGGGCGTAGCTGATCGTCACCCGGTCGCCGCCAGCCGCTCGATGTTCGGCCGGTCGCCGCGCGCCTTGTCGGTGATCGGCGGGCGAGGCAGCCGCGCGCGGCCGCCCTCCATGGTGAAGGTGTAGTCGAGCGAGTACCACGGGCCTTCGACGTCGGGCGCCGGCGCCGGCTCGTTGTCGTGGCGCACATATTCGCCGATCAGGTGCCGCGTCACGCCGAACTGCACGTCGGTCTCGATATGCGGATCGTCCGGGACGTAGACCTGCGAGACCAGCGTCTTGAAGCCGTCCTTGGCGGCGAGCACGTGCAGGTGCGCGGGCCGCATGTTGTGGCGGCCCTGCGCGCGCAGGAGCTCGCCGACCGGGCCGTCGACCGGGATCGGATAGCCGGCCGGCTTCACGCTGCGGAAGTTGATGTGGCCGTTGCGGTCGGTGGTGAACTTGCCGCGCAGGTTCATGTCGGCCTGCACCGGATCCTGGTTCTCGTAATAGCCTTCGGGCGAGGACTGCCAGACGTCGACCTCGGCGCCCGCGACCGGGTTGCCCTTGCCGTCCTTGAACCAGGCATTGACGAACAGCACCGGCCCCGGCGTCGGCGAGCGCACGATCGAGCCGCCGTTCGGCGTCGCCGGCGAGTGCATGCGCCAGAACGGGCCGAGCAGGTTCTGCGAGGTCTCGGTCTGGCCGTTGTTGCCGTTGTTGATGAGGCAGATGAGCGTCGAGAAGCCGAGCGATCCCGACATCAGCACCGCCTCGTTGTGGGTCTCGTTGGTGTGCTTGCCGAGCGCCACCAGGTAGCCGACCGCGGCCTGGAATTCCTCCTCGGTGAGCTTCACCTCGCGCGCGAAATCATGCAGGTGGCGCACCAGCGCCGACATGATCTCCTTGAAGCGCGGGTTCTTGGCGCGCGCCAGCTCGGACAGCACGGCGGCGGTGACGTCTTGTTGGTTCTCGATGATCATGGAAGGTCTCGGTTGTTGATGCCTGAATGCGCGGCCTTGCCGATCCGGCTCACACGACGGAGTGGGCCGCCGAGGTGGCTCGGCCGGAACCATAAGAGCAACGCGTTGCCCAATTCAATTGGAGCTCGCGGCGCTGCCGGCCGCCGCGGTGGCGGCGCGCAGGCAGACGGCGCAAAGGCAGCCCTCGTCCGACAGCGGCGAGGGCATGGGCAGCCGCACCGGTTCGGCCGCGCACCAGCAATCGCCGCCGGGGCTGCACGCAAAGGCCGCGCCGCAGCGCGCGCACTGCGCTCGAGGGGAGGGCGTCGGACGGAGCTGCGGGTCCATGGCGCGATTATGCGCGGATGTCGGCTGCTCCGCCATCTCGTTCAGTGCCGGCCGAGAAAAATCGTCTGCGCCTGTGGTCGCCATATTGCCCTTTCCAGGACGCCGGGTAGACCAGTACGATCCTTCCTGCCGGAGCAAGGGAGTTGGCATGAAACGGCGTGAGTTCCTCACTTTGGTTGGCGGCGCGGCTGCTTGGCCGGTTGCGGCCCGCGGGCAGCAGATCGACTATCCGAACCGCACAGTCAGGATCGTCATCGGATTTGGGGCGGGCGGCGGCACCGATACCGTCGCGCGCATCGTCGCCCAGAAGCTGCAGGAAACGCTCGGAGGCACGTTTCTGGTCGAGAACAAGCCCGGCGGCAGCGGGCGGCATCGCACCGGACACCGTCGCGAAATCCACGCCCGACGGCTACACGCTGCTCGGCGCTGCGCCCGGCGCCATGACCATCGGGACGGCGATCTGGGACAAGATACCCTACGACATCTTCAGGGACTTCGCCCCGATCTCGCTGATGGCCGACTATCCGATGCTCGTCCTCGTGAACAAGTCGCATCCCGCGCAGAGACATCGCCGAGCTGGTGACGTGGCTCAAGGCCAATCCCGACAAGGCCAACTATCCCACGCCGTCGCCGGTGTTCACGCTGCCGATCGAGCACTTCAAGATCAAGACCGGTGCGCCGGCCACGGCGATTTCCTATCGCAGCAGCAACGAGTCGATCACCAGCCTGCTGGGCGGACAGACCGCTTTCGCGTTCGTGGAGACGCCGGTCGCCGTGCCGCAAGTCGTCTCCGGCAGTCTGCGGGCGCTGGCGGTCACGTTCCCGTCTCGCCTCCCCGAGCTTCCCGACGTGCCGACGCTCGCCGAGGCCGGCGTGGCGGATGTGGTCGCGGGAACCTGGTTCGCCCTGATGGCGCCGGCCGCCACGCCGGTGCCGATCGTGCAGGAAGCTCGAGGCCGCGTGCCGGCAGATCGCGGCGTCCGACGATTTCAAGGCGCGCATGAAAAGCCTGTCGGGCACCGCCGTCGGCAGCACCGCGGACGAGCTCACCGCGCAAATGAAGGCCGAGGTGCAGCGATGGTCTGCCGTCGTCAAAGCCGCGAACATCAAGTTCGAGCAATAATTGGAAACCAAGCCTCGATTCGCCTATGGTCGAGACGCGGCGACCGCTCGCCCGCGCATGATCGGGTGCGAGGGGCTGGCCGTAGCGCCGGTTCCCGGGCGGAACCGGACAACGGAGTGAGAGCATGCCGCAATCCTATCTGGTGTGCCGCACGGACGAGCTGAAGGACGGCGACCGCCGGGTCATGTCGTGCGACGGCACCGAGGTGGGCGTGTTCAAGGTCGACGGGCAGCTCGTGGCCTGGCACAACCAGTGCCCGCACCGTCAGGGCCCGGTCTGCCAGGGGCGCATCTACAAGCGCGTGCTGGAGCCGATCGACAGCGACGGCACCGTCAGGGCGCTGGCCTACGACGAGAACGTCACCAACATCGTGTGCTCGTGGCACGGTTACGAGTTCGACCTCAAGACCGGCGTCAATCAGGGCACCGACAAGATCAGATTGCGCAAGGTGAAGCTCGAGGAGAAGGACGGCAACGTTTATGTCGTCGTCTGAGGACAGGCGTCCGGCCGCAGGCGCCAAGGACTTGGCGCCAAGGACTTGCGCGCCAATGACGAGTACGGCTGGATCGACCGGTACGCGGCCGATCTTCACCGCTCGGCCAAGGAGCTGGTGGCCAAGGGCGAGGCTGCGCGCGTCTCCGACGAGGCGCTGGCTCAGATCATCACTGCCGCGGTGCGTCTCTACTACGCCAAGTCCGAGCTCGAGGATCGCCCGGTGCCGGCCATCGTGCAGGAGGGCGCGGAGACGCTGACCGCGACCGAGATGCTGGTGGCAGTGTCCGAGATGCTGCGGGATGTGGGGCTCGGCCCGATGGAGCTCGGGCTCTGGTTCCGGCGCAGGCCGGGCGAGAACCTGCCAGGCGAGAACCTGCCGGACGAGAGCGACCGCAATCGCTCAGGAAATGTTGCGAGGAGCAAGCCATGAATCAGCCAGTGGTGGGCGTGCCGCAGATGCTGCCGACCCAGGTCATCGACACCTCGACCGACAGCCGCGAGATCCTCAAGCACGCCCGTGTCGCCGCCCGCAGGCGCAAGCTGCAGGACTGGTTCGTGGTCGACGTCGACGCGCACCATGTCGAGACGGTGTCGTGGAACGAGGTCGTGCAATACATCGAGGATCCGGTGGTCCGCGATCAGGCGCATGCACTTCCACAGGGACCGCATCGGCGCTCCGCCCTATGGTCTCAACGGCGATCTCGGCCTGCGCTATCAGAGCGTGGGCGGCCGCATCCCGCATCAGGACGGCCTGCGCGAGAAGGTCGACGACACCAGCGTTCACCGGGACGTGACGCTCACCCGCCGCGCCATGGATTCGCTCGGCGTCGACAACATGGTGGTATTCCCGACACCCATGCTGTTCCTCGGCCTGCATCCCCAGCCCGAGATGGAGGTCTGGCTGTCACGCGCCTACAACAAGTGGATGCAGGAAAATCTGCTGTCGGCGGACGACCGCATCAAGTTCCTGGCCTTGCTGCCCTACAACACTCCGGAGGAGTGCGAGCGCGTCGTGCAAGGAGACCGCCGGCAAGAAGGGCATCATCGGCTACGCAGTGCCCTCGACGCGGCATGCGCCGGTGCACCACAACAAGTACATGCGGCTCTATCGCATGATCGAGGAGACGGGCATGCCGATCTCCTTCCACGCCGGCTACCACTGGGACGATCCCTCGCTCAAGACCGTCAACCGCTTCCTCGGCATGCACGCGCTGGGCTTCGCCTGGCCCAACATCGTGCACTGCACGAACTGGGTGCTGAACGGCATCCCGGTCCGCTTTCCCAAGCTGAAGGTGATCTGGATCGAGTCGGGTATCGCCTGGGCCCCGTTCCTGATGCAGCGGCTCGACGACCAGTTCCTGATGCGCCCGTCGGAGGCGCCGCATCTGAAGCGGCTGCCGTCCGAGTACATGCGCGATCACTGCTGGTACACGACGCAGCCGATGGAGGCGACCAACCTCAAGGCGCTCGAGTGCACGCTCGACATGATCAAGGCGGACACTCAGCTTCTGTTTGCGTCGGACTGGCCGCATTTCGACTTCGACCTGCCGAGCGCGATCACCGACCTGCCGTTCCTGTCCGAGCAGTCCAAGCGGAACATCCTCGGCCTCAATGCCGCGCGCATCTTCAATCTCGATCCGACGCCGGTGAAGCAGCTGTAACAAGAATTGAGCGTCTGCTTGCTCAACTTGCCCGCCGAGAAAAATCGGCGTGGGAGGCTTGCGCCTCCCACGCCGTGCTCGTCACGAGGTATTGAAGTTCCGGCCGGCGCGCCGCGCCGTCAGGTGCCGCGGCCCCACAGCCCGCAATAGCGCCGCGCGATGAACGGCAGGCCGTTCTCGTAGCCCGGCCAGCTCGCGTATTTCGGCAGCTTGAACTCCTTCTCGGCCGTGTCCCAGCACTTGCCGTCCTGCGCCGAGCTTCTTCATCTCGGCGGAGGCTTCCTGCATCATCGTGAGGACATTCTGCGCGTCCTCCTTGGTGCCGAGCCGGCCGTTGGGCTGTCCGGGATGGCCCGGGATCATCCGCTCCCAGTCCATCGCCAGCAGCTTCTTGATGAAGTCCTCGGTCTCCAGCGGATAGATGTCGATGAAGCCGCGGCCGGGCACCGATCCGACCGGGATGGTGTCGACGAGGAAGATGATCTTCTCCTTCGGCAGCCGCATCACCAGCGTCGAGTCGGAATGATTGAGGCCGAGATAGTGCAGCTCGAGCGTGGTGCCGCCGAGCTTGATGGTCTTGGTCTTGTCGACGGTCTGGTCGGGCATCACCGTATGCGGGTCCTTGAGCTGCGCAAGGCGCTCCTTGGCGCGCTTGTGCGCGATGACCGTCGCGCCGGCGTCCTTGAACGCCTTGCCGCCGGCGATGTGGTCGAAGTGGTGGTGGCTGTAGATCAGGTATTTGATCGGCTTGTCGGTGACCTTCTTGATCTCGTCGACATAGGCCTGTCCGCCGGTCGGCCGGCCGTAGGCGACCGGATCGGTGGCGATCACGCCGTCCTTGGTGACGATGAACATCGACTGATGGTTGCCGTTGCGGAAGATGTAGACGTTGTCGGTGCCGTCGACCTTCTTGGTCTCGATCTGCGGCCGCGCGGCGTCGGCTGCTGCGCCTGCGCGGCCGGTGCGACCACGACGGTGATCAACGCGGCCGCAAGTCCTGCGAGATAGGCCCGTGACATGCTCTCATGCCTCCCTTGTTGTTTCGGTTACGACGCCGTGTCTCCGCGGCGCCGTTCCGGATCCGAGTATAGTGTAGACGTGACTGTTACAATATTACGCGCGAGACCCGCGGGCCTCCGCGCATGAAACCCCGTTCGCGGCGTTTTATTCCGGGATCAAAATCAGTTCGCGGCGCCGGGATCGCCGCCGATGAAGCCGGCAATCTTCCAGCCGCTTGCATCCTTGAGGTAGCACATTTGCGGCCCGACCACGGCGCGCATCGCTTCCACCGGCACGTAACCGATCTTGCCGGACGGCGTCATCACCTTCAGGAGCGGTCGCCATGACCGCGTTGGCGGGTGACTCGTCCTCGAGCGCCCGCACCAGATGCAGGCCGAGCTTGTCGACCACCGCTGCATCCGGCTGCGGCCCGGAGCGCACCTCGACACCGTCATGGACCGGGTAGACCCAATCGGACGAATCGGTCTGCGTCGCATTGGCCAGCTCGTCGGCGGCCTTGTCGTCGAACGCCGGCTCGCCGGGCGCGCAGATGACGCCCGGCCGCTGGGCATCCGGCCTGGCGGTGGTCTCGCCGGCATATTCGGTGAGCACATCCCAGCCGAGCGCATCCTTGCCGTCGAGGCCGATGGCCTTCGCCAGGTTGTCGATGGCGGGCTTGGTCTTGTCGGCGACGTCGGTGTCTTCCGGAACCCAGAAGAAAGTCGCGGCGACGAGCTGCGTGAGCGCCGCGCGATCCTTTTTCTGGGCGATCCCGGCAAGCTGCTTGCGGAAGGCCTCGAAGCTCGGGTCGCTCACCGCCGCCGGCGGCTTGATGGCGACGATCTGGTACGGGCCGGGCTTGACCGGCGCCGGTGGCGGGACGTTCACCGGCGGCGGGCTCGGCGCCTGCGCGACGGCGGGCGCCAGCGCAAGCGCGGCGAGGAGCACGAAGCCGGTTGCGACCAGCACGGTCGAGGCGAAAAATGGCTGCCGCATCACGATGTCTCCCAAGAATGAACCGTGAGTCGCATGTCGTGTTTGAGCCGATGATCAGTCGGCAAGCTCGGCGGGCTCCCTCTCCCATAAGGAGAGCGGTGGGGTGAGGGGTTACGGTCTCTCATCGAATCCGCTCGCCCGAGCCGAAAGCTAGCATGCGAGCGGCGTCGCGGGCGGACAACTATCCGCGAACACAAAAAGTTCAATGGCGAGATTGTGGGCAGGCCCTGCCCAGGGAGGCCGCAGTCGGCGGGCGGTAAAATCCGGTCGAAAAGGCGGTTCCGGCCGCGGGGCAATCGGGCCGGAACCGCCAGTCTGACGCGTATCAACGCAACGCTTCTTGCGGGAAATTTACCGGGCGTTTCCTACGGCGCCCTGTCTATCGGCGGCGCGTTACACCCGCGTGACACCGGTGCGCGGCTGTGGACGGAGCGCGTGCGCAGAAGTGAAACGTGTGCGTTCACCTGCCGTTCACAACGTCGCCTTGTGCGCAACGCCACGGCTTTCATTAACCCTTCGAATTCTTCATCCGGCGGTCATGATCGCGCAAGGCGGCTCGCCGCAATCTTGACATGGCGGTCGCCGACGATGCGGCATTGGGGGTAGCGTCGCGCGTCCCGGTCGAAAGGACTGACGCATGGCCCTTGATCCGAAGGCCCAAGCCGCACTGGCACTGCATCGATTCGGGTTCGGTCCGCGCGCCGGCTCGGTGGCGGCGATCGCCGCGGACCCGCGCGGTGCGCTGCTCGCCGATCTGGATCGCCCCGGCGCCGGGCTCATCACCGATCCCGATCTGCCCACGAGCGGCGCGGCGGCGCGCGCCGCGTTCGCTTTCCAGCAGGCGCAACGGGCGGCACGCGAGGCCGAGCGCGCCGCGCAAAAGAGCCAAGCCGCGCCCGGCGCCGACATGTTGGCCGGCGCGGAGACCAAACCGGCCGAGGCGCCGCCGACGCCGCCGCAACCGCCCGCCAGGCCCAATCCCGATCCCGGCGCGCCGCAGCAGCTCTATCTCGGCGAGGCCAAGGCGCGCATCGACGCCGCGCTCGGCGCCGAGATCGGCTTCGCCGAGCGGCTGGTGTGGTTCTGGTCGAACCATTTCTGCGTGTCGGCCGACAAGGGCAACGTGCGCCAGATCTGCGGCGCCTACGAGCGCGAGGCGATCCGCGCCCATGCGCTCGGCCGCTTCGGCGACATGCTGCTGGCGGTCGAAAGCCATCCGGCGATGCTGCTCTATCTCGACAATGCGCGCTCGATCGGCCCCGAACTCGGTCGCCGGCCTTCGCCAGAAGCGCGGCCTCAACGAGAACCTCGCGCGCGAGATCCTCGAACTGCATACGCTCGGCGTGCGCTCGGTCTACACCCAGGACGACGTCACCCGCTTCGCCAATGTGATCACCGGCTGGACCGTGCGTCCCGCTGCGCGACGACCCGGTGCATGGCGGCGAGTTCACCTTCAATCCGCGCATGCACCAGCCCGGCGCCCAGACGGTGCTCGGCAAGAGCTATCCGGATACCGGGTTCGAGCAGGGCCGCGCGGTGCTCGCCGATGCTGGCGCGCGCATCCGGCGACCGCCAGGCATCTGGCCACCAAGCTGGCGCGCCATTTCGTTGCCGACGAGCCGCCGCCGGCGCTGGTCGAGCGGCTCGCCAAGTCGCTTTCTCGACAGCCGAGGGCGATCTCAAGGAGGTGGCCAAGGCGCTGGTCGGCGCGCCGGAGGCCTGGGACGCGCCGCGCAGCAAGCTCAAGCGCCCGGGCGAGTGGATCGTCGGCGCGCTGCGCGCCACCGGCGTCACGCCGCCCGACATCCGCCCGGTGATGCAGGCGCACAACCTGCTGGGCGAGCCGCTGTGGCGGCCGACCGCGCCCAAGGGCTTCGCCGACGACAGCGCGGCCTGGCTCGACGGTCTCGCGCAACGCCTCGACGTCGCCAATGCGCTCGCCCGCCGCGTCGCCGGCCTGGTCGATCCGATTGACGTGTTCGACGTCGCGCTCGGCCCGCTCGCCTCGGCGGAGACGCGGCAGACCGATCGCGCGCGCCGAGAGCCGGCCGCAGGCGCTTGGCGCTGCTGCTGATGTCGCCCGAATTCCAGCGGAGATGAGCCATGCCTCGCTCCATGCGCCGCTCCCGCCGCGAGCTGCTGCTCGCCTCCGGCACGCTGTTCGCCTGGGCCTACCTGCCGAAGGTCGCGCGCGCGGAAGGCCGCGATCCGCGCCTGCTGGTGATCGTGCTGCGCGGCGCGCTCGACGGGCTGGCGGCGGTGGCGCCGGTCGGCGATCCCGACTGGGTGCGGCTGCGCGGCGACCAGGCGCTGACCGCTCGACGGCAAGACGCCGGCGCTGCCGCTCGATTCGTTCTTCGCGCTCAATCCGGCGATGCCGAACCTGCACCGGCTCTATCAGGCCGGCGCGGCGACGATCGTGCATGCGGCCGCGACGCCCTATCGCGAGCGCTCGCATTTCGACGGCCAGGACGTGCTCGAAAGCGGGCTCGGCAAGCCCGGCACGGCCGACACCGGCTGGCTCAACCGCGCGCTCGCCTCGCTGCAGCCGGGCGAACGCGCCGGCGCGCGCGGGCGCGGCGCCTTCGGCGGTCGGACCCGATCGCGCCGCTGGTGGTGCGCGGGACCGGCGCCGGTGCTGTCATGGACGCCGCCGCGGCTGCCGCCGGCCGGCGAGGACACCATGATGCGGCTGCTCGACCTCTATCGCCACACCGATCCGGCGCTGGCGCGCGTGCTCGAGGAGCGCCTGGGGCTGGCGGCGATCGCCCGCGCCGGCGGCATGGACGGCGAGCAGCCGCGCGCGGCCGGCGCCGGCGCAGGTGCGCGCCTATTTCGCCGAAGTCGGCCGGCACCGCCGCCAAGTTCCTGGCGCGGCCGGACGGCCCGCGCGTCGGCGCGCTGGCCTTCGACGGCTGGGACACCCACGCCAACGAGGGCGCGCTGAGCGGCCGGCTCGCCACGCTGCTCGGCGCGCTCGACGGCGCCATCGCGGCGATCGAGACCGAGATGGGCCAGGTCTGGCGCGAGACCGTCGTCGCCGTCGTCACCGAGTTCGGCCGCACCGCGCGCATCAACGGCACCGAGGGCACCGACCACGGCACCGCCACGGTGGCGCTGCTCGTCGGCGGCGCGCTCAAGGGCGGCCGCGTCGTCGCCGACTGGCCGGGGCTCAAGGCCGTCCGATCTGCACGACGGGCGCGACCTCAAGCCGACCACCGACCTGCGCGCCGTGCTCAAGGGCCTGCTCAAGGATCACCTGCGGGTCGACGATGCCGCGCTCGCCGCGAAGGTGTTCCCGGACAGCGCCGCGACCAAGCCGATGGCGGGGCTGTTGGCGTGATCGGTCAGCTGGCGTAGAGAAGGCGGAACAGCTCACGCACGTGCACGCGTCAGCCCTCCGGAATGCCGGCGCGGAACACCTTCACGAAGGTCGCGAGGTCGGCCGGCGCCAAGTCGGACACCGCCCAATAGGCGACGCCGCTCTCGGTCCACGACAGCATGTTGTAGCCGACGATCGTGCGCGCCACCGGCCGCGTGTCGGCGCCGCCTTCGGCCGGGACCTCGGTGAGGCTGATCAAGTGCGCCCGGTGCCGGTACACCAGCGTCGGCACCGGAACGCGGCCGATCACGTCGATGCGGCCGCCAACCAGCGGAAAGCCCTCGCCCGTGAGATCGACCACGCGCGGCGCCTGCGGAATGCGCCCGCTGAACCACGGCTTGACGGTGTGGCGATCGGACGAGGCGACGTCGGTCGGCTCACGCGCCATCAGCGCGCGCATGTGACCGGCCACCACCAAGTCGGCCATGCCGTCGGCTGGGCCCGGACGCAGCACCAGCCACGTCCCGCTGCCAGCGACCAGCATGGCGAGCACGACCGAGGCCGCGAGCGCGCGCCAGGACGGACGCGGCGGCTGCCGTCGCAGGCCGACGGCGGCTTCGATCCGGCGAACGAGGCCAGGCGGCGGGGCTTCGCGCGGCAGCCGCTCCCGGATCAGGCGGCGCAGTGCCTCGACCCGGTCGCGCTCGGCGGCCAGCGCCGGATCGGCGGCGAACCGCCGCTCGAGCTCGATCGCATGCGCGGGGTCGAGCTCGCCGTCCACATAGGCGTGAACCAGCAAGGTCGGATCGTCCGGTGCGGTCGAGGAGCTCATGGATTGTCACTTCCCAAGCTGGCGATCAGGCGTCGACGGGCGCGCGCCAACCGCGACATCACGGTGCCGACCGGGACGCCGGTCACCTCCGCGATCTCCCGATAGTCGAGCCCCTGGACGTCGCGCAGCACCAGCGTCTCCCGAAACGGCATCGGCAGCGCCGCGATCACGGCTTCGAGCCGCGCGCTGTCGGTCTTGGCGATGAGCGCCGCCTCCGGCGTCTCGATCTGCGTCCCGCCGGCGCTGCCGCGGCGCGCCTGCGCCTGCTCGACGGCTTCGAGGTCGTCGACCATGACCAACGACGACGAGCGGTTCTTGGCCAGCCAGGTGTAGGCCGCATGGCGCACGATGGTCAGCAGCCAGGCCCGGGCGTTGCCGCCGGCAAAGCCGCCGATCCCGCGAAAGGCCCGCAGGCAAGCCTCCTGCACCACGTCCTGCGCGTCGGCGCGATCGCCGGTGAGCCAGCGCGCGAGCGCATAGGCGTCGGCGAGATGCGGCAACACCACACCCTGGAAGCGCGCGTGATCCTGGTCGCCGCTCACATTCCCACGCGTCCCGTGCGCCGCCTCGATCGGTGAACATTCCAGTAGAGATCGGCCAGACGGCCGTTTTATTCCCGCGTCTCGAACGGATCGTGCGTCCGCCGAGGGGATATTGGCGACCTTACGGCCGTCCGGTCGGCGCCTCAATTGTCGGAACGTGCATCGGATGCAGGCGGCGAATATTACTCCGCCGCCTGCATGTCGCCGGCGTCGATGAAGCCGCCGGACTGGCGGCGCCAGAGCGCCGCGTAGTGGCCGCCGAGCGCCAGCAGCTCGTGGTGCGTGCCCTGCTCGACGATGCGGCCGTGCTCGAGCACGATCAGCCGATCCATGCGCGCGATGGTCGAGAGCCGGTGCGCGATCGCGATCACGGTCTTGCCGGTCATCAGCGTGCCGAGGCTCGACTGGATCGCGGCCTCGACCTCGCTGTCGAGCGCGGAGGTGGCCTCGTCCAGCACCAGGATCGGCGCGTCCTTGAGGATCACGCGCGCGATCGCGATGCGCTGGCGCTGGCCGCCGGACAGCTTGACGCCGCGCTCGCCCACATGGGCGTCGTAGCCGCGGCGGCCGCGCCAGTCCTCGAGCTCGGCGATGAACTCGTCGGCATGGGCGAGCTTGGCGGCCGCGACGATCTCCGCCTCGGTCGCCTGCGGGCGGCCGTAGCGGATGTTGTCGCGGATCGAGCGGTGCAGCAGCGAGGTGTCCTGCGTCACCATCGAGATCTGCGCGCGCAGGCTCTCCTGCGTCACCGCGGCGATGTCCTGGCCGTCGATCAGGATGCGGCCGCCTTCGAGATCGAAGAAGCGCAGCAGCAGGTTGACCAGCGTCGACTTGCCGGCGCCGGAGCGGCCGATCAGCCCGATCTTCTCGCCCGGCCGCACCGTCAGCGTGAGGCCCTCGATCACACCGGCCTCGCGGCCATAGCCGAAGCGCACGTCCTCGAAGCGGATCTCGCCGCGCGTGACGGCGAGCGTCGCCGCGTCCGGCCGGTCGGTGAGCGCGATCGGCCGCGCGATCGTCATCATGCCTTCCTGCACCACGCCGATATTCTCGAAGATGGTGGTGATCTGATACGCCACCCAGCCGGCGACGCTGACGATCTGCCACGCCAGCGGCAGCGCCATCGCGACCGTGCCGACCTCGACCTTGCCGCGCGTCCACAGGAAGATGGCGATGCCGGCGGTGCCGGTGACCAGCATCGCGTTCAACGAGGACAGGCACAGGCTGAACAGCGTGTTGAGCCGCAGCGACCGGTAGAACATGCCGGTGTGGGTATCGACCGCATCGCGCACATAGGCGTCTTCCTCGCGCGCGCGCGCGAACAGCTTCACGGTCAGGATGTTGGTGTAGCTGTCGACGATGCGCCCGGTCAGCATCGAGCGCGCTTCCGACACCTCTTTCGAGCGGTCGCGCATGCGCGGCACCAGCACGCGCAGCAGCACGAGGTAGCCGCCGAACCACACGACCACCGGCAGCGCCAGCCACGGATCGGCGGAGCGCGAGCAGGATCAGCGCGCTGGTGCCGTAGACCAGGATGTACCAGACGCCGGTGATCAGCGCGACCACGGTCTCGCGGATCGCCGGCCCGGTCTGCATCACGCGATTGGCGATGCGGCCGGCGAAGTCGTTCTGGAAGAACGCCCAGGACTGGCGCACCACGTGCCAGTGGTTCTGCCAGCGGATGCGGTTCGACACGTTGGCCGAGATCGCCTGGTTGGAGAGCAGGTTCTGCGTGGTCAGCGCGATCGGCCGCAGCACCAGCAAGGTGAGCGCCATCGCCAGCAGCAGCGGCCAGAAGTCGGCGAACAGCGTCTCCGGCGCGCTGGTGGTGATCAGCGTGATCACGCGGCCGATGAAGATCGGGATCATGGTGTCGAGCAACGCGACCACGAAGCCGACGACGAACAGGGCAATGAACAGCCCCTTCGCCTGCCGGGCATAATGCCAGAAGAAGGCGATCAGGGCGGCCGGCGGCTCCGGCCGTTCGGGGGCATCGGTCGGCTTCAGCAGCCGCTCGAAGAGCGTGAACATGACACAAGCTCAAACGGGCCGTGACCGCTGACGGCGTCAGCGGGGCGGCCCTGGTTCCTGTTTATCGGATCGGGAGCGGGCGGATAGAGGGGCTTCGTGTCCGCACTATGACATCAGGGCCGCCAAAAACGAGGTCTCACGGCTCTGTTACCTCGAGCCACACTGGTTTACGCCGCGATTATGCGGCCCCACGTGTCATGCCCAGGATGGCGGCTGCTCTGCCTCGGATTGGAGACCGTCACTTCGGCGCGACCCGCAGAATCCGGCCGGCGGAATTGTCGGTGGCGAGCCAGAGCGCGCCATCCGGTCCCTGGCGAACGTCGCGGATGCGCTCGTTCAGGCCGCGCAACAGGCGCTCCTCCTTGACGACCTTCTGGCCGTCGAGCTCGAGCCGCACCAGCAGCTGGGCCGCCAGCGCGCCGACGAACAGGTTGCCGCGCCAGGCCGGGAACAGGTCGCCGGTGTAGAAGGCCATTCCGGACGGCGCGATCGACGGCACCCAGTGCCAGACCGGCTGCTCCATGCCCTCCTGCTGCGTGCTCTTGTGAATCTTGGCGCCGCTGTAGTCGATGCCGAAGCCGATCACCGGCCAGCCGTAGTTCTTGCCGGCCTGCAGAATGTTGACCTCGTCGCCGCCGCGCGGCCCGTGCTCGTGCTCCCAGACCTGGTCGGTCGTGGGATGGCGGGCGAGGCCTTGCGAATTGCGATGGCCGTAGCGTCCAGATCTCGGGCTTGGCGCCCGGCTTGCCGACGAACGGATTGTCGGGCGGCACCGAGCCGTCGGGCCGGATGCGGATGATCTTGCCGATATGATTGGCGAGATTTTGCGCCTCGTCGCGCGAGCGGTAGTGATCGCCCATCGACAGGAACAGATTGTCGTCGGCCGTCTGCACGATGCGGCAGCCGAAATGCTGGCCGCTGGAGAGCGGGCCTTCCTGGCGGAAGATCACCTTGACGTCGTCGAGCCGCGGCGTGCCTTCATCGACCAGGCGCGCGCGCGCCAGCGCCGTGCGGGCGCCGCCGTCGGCCGGTTCGGCATAGCAGAGATAGATGGTCTGGTTCTGCGCATAGCCGCGATCGAGCACGACGTCGTGCAGGCCGCCCTGACCGGATGCGAAGACTTTGGGCACGCCGGCGAGCGGCGGCGACAGCTTGCCGTCCTTGGCGACGATGCGCAGGCGACCGGGCCGCTCGGTGACCAGCAGGCGGCCGTCGGGCAGGAAGGCGATCGCCCACGGATTGACCAGGCCGCGCGCGAACGTCTCGACCGCCATCTCGGTGGCCGGGGAGCGTGCGACCTGCGCGGCGGCGGGTGCGCCGCGCGATGACAACGAGCCCGGCTGCGCAGGCGACAACGGCCGATGATTTCATGCGACTCTCCTTGGGGCGAGCTCTCGGGCCCGTTGTCGCAACGGTGCGTCGCCGCGCGGGTTCCCGCAAGCGATGGCCGTTCACATGAGAGTGACAGCAATGCTGACTTTTCCGGCTGGCGCGGCCCGTGCCATCGTGGCCGCAAAACCAGGAGGGAACTGATGAAAATCATGTGCTTTGCCGCGGGGTTGGCCCTGGCGTTGGGATGCGCCGCGAGCGCCCAGGCGCAGACCTATCCGTCGCGCCCCGTCACCATCATCGTGCCGTTCCCGGCCGGCGGCCCGACCGACACGCTCGGGCGCATCCTGTCGGAGCGCATGCGGGTAACGCTCGGCCAGCCCGTCGTGGTCGAGAACATCACCGGCGCGGGCGCGACCATCGGCGTCGGCCGTGCCGTCAGCGCGGCTCCCGACGGCCACACCGTCGTCCTCGGCAACTGGACGAGCCATGTCGGGCCGGGCGCGATCTATCGGCTGTCCTACGACGTGCTCACGGATTTGACTCCGGTGTCGATGGTCTCGGCGTCCCCGCTCATGATCGTCGGCAAGACCGCATTGCCGGCGAAAGACGGCACGGAATTGATCGCCTGGCTCAAGGCCAACCCGAACAAGGCCTCGGTCGCGACCGTCGGCGTCGGCAGCGCGGCGCATGTCTGCATCATCTATTTCCAGAGCAAGACCGGCACCCAGTTCCAGGTCGTGCCCTATCGCGGCGGGGCGCCCGCGATGCAGGATCTGGTGGCCGGCCAGATCGACCTGATGTGCGCCGAGGCGTCGCAAACGTTGCCGTATCTTGCGCAGCGGCAAGATGAAGGGCTTCGCGGTCATGTCGAAGGCGCGCTGGCCGGCGGCGCCCGAGGTCCCGACCATGGACGAGGTGGGCGCGCCCGGCATGTACATCTCGTTCTGGAACGGCCTGTGGGCTCCCAAAGGCACGCCCAAGGACGTCATCGCCAAGCTCAATGCCGCGGTGGTGGACACCTTGGCGGATCCGACCGTGCGGCAGCGGCTCATCGAGCTCGGCCACGTGATCGCAACGCGCGAGGAGCAGACGCCGGAAGCGCTCGGCGCCTTCCACAAGGCCGAGATCGAGAAGTGGTTCCCGATCATCAAGGCGGCTAACATCAAGCCGCCGGAATGAGGCGGGCGGCGCCGTTCGCCCGCAACCGAACGAACAGGACAAGCTGCATGAAAAAGCTGTTGCTGGCGGCGACGCTCGCCGTGGTGGCGAGCGCGGGGAGCGCGGCCGCGCAGACCTATCCGTCACGGCCGATCACCATGATCGTGCCGTTCGCGGCCGGCGGCATCACCGACATCGTGGCGCGGCTCGTGAGCGAGCGCATGAAGACGTCGCTCGGCCAGCCGGTGATCGCCGAGAACGTGGCCGGCGCCGGCGGCACGATCGGCGTGACCCGCCTGTTCCGCTCGGCACCCGACGGCTACACCATCGCCATCGGCCAATGGACGTCGCATGTCGGCGCCGGCGCGATGTATTCGCTGCCGTTCGATTACCTGCGACGGATTTCGAGCCGGTGTCGATGCTGTCGATCGGTCCGCTCTGGATCATCGCGCGCAAGGATCTGCCGGCAAAGGATTTGCGCGAGCTGATCGCCTGGCTCAAGGCCAATCCGGGCAAGGCGTCGGCCGCCACCATCGGTCCCGGCAGCGGGGCGCATATGTGCCTCGTCTATTTCCAGAACATGACCGGCACCAGCTTCCAATTCGTGCCCTATCGGGGCGCCGCTCCGGCGATGCAGGATCTGCTCGCCGGGCAGATCGACCTGTTCTGCCCCGAGGCCGGGCAAACGCTGTCGCAATATCGTGCCGGCAGCATCAAGGCCTATTCGGTGCTGACACAGAAGCGCTGGTTCGCCGCGCCCGACGTCCCGACCATCGATGAGGCGGGCGTGCCGGGGCTGCATTTTCCGTTCTGGCACGGCCTGTGGGCTCCCAAGGGCACGCCGAAAGACGTCATCGCCACGCTCAACGCCGCGGTGGTGGACGCCCTGGCCGACCCGGCGGTGCGGCAGCGGCTCACCGATCTCGGCCACGAGATCGCGCCGCGCGAGCAGCAGTCGCCGGCGGCGCTGGCGGCCTACCACAAGGCCGAGATCGAGAAGTGGTGGCCGATCATCAAGGCGGCCAACATCAAGCTGCAGTGAATCGATCGCCGCGACCGACGTTCATCTTGCGGAGGTGCGACATGAGCAGGTTGATCCGGGCTGCGGTGCTTGCTGCCACGTTGGTCACGATCGAGAGCGCTGCGGCGCAGGTCTATCCGTCGCGTCCGATCACCATGATCAACCCATTCCCGGCGGGCGGAGCAACGGACATCCTGGCGCGGACCCTGGTCGAGCACATGAAAGTTTCGCTCGGCCAGCCGATCATCATCGAAAACGTCCCGGGCGCCGGGGGCAGCGTCGGCACTGGCCGTGCCGCGCGCGCAACACCCGATGGCTACACGCTCAGCTTCGGCAATTGGGCGAGCCACGTCGGCTCCGGTGCGATGTACCCCCTTTCATACGACCTGCTGAAGGACCTCGAGCCGGTGGCGTACATCGCAACGAGCCCGCTCTGGATCGTTGCGAGAAAGAGCTTTCCGGCAAAGGACATGAAGGAAGCGATCGCCTGGCTGAAGGACAATCCGGACAAGGCATCGGCCGCGACGGTCGGGGTCGGCAGTGGGTCGCACCTCTGCGGTCTTTATCTCCAGAAGAATACCGACGCCCGCTTCCAGTTCGTGCCCTATCGCGGCGGGGCGCCGGCGAGCCAGGATCTGGTCGCCGGAAACGTGGACCTGATGTGCGATCTCGCAGCGAATACGCTGCCGTTCGTGCGCAGCGGCCAGATCAAAGCCTATGCCGTCATGGCCAAGGCGCGCTGGTTCGCCTCGCCGGACACTCCGACCATCGACGAGATGGGCGTGCCGGGGCTCTACATGTCGTTCTGGCACGGCGTTTGGGCCTCCAAGGGGACACCCAAGGAGATCGTTGCCAAGCTCAACGCCGCCGTCGTGAATGCATTGGCGGATGCGGCGGTGCGGCAGCGATTTGCCGACCAGGGCCACGAGATTCCGCCGCGCGAGCAGCAGACGCCGGAGGCGCTCGCGACCCACCACAGGGCCGACATCGACAAGTGGTGGCCGATCATCAAGGCGGCGAATATCACGCTGCAATGACGGGCGAATAGCGAGTAGCGAATAGCGAATAGCGAGTCGCCCCTATTCGCTACTCGCCATTCGCTATTCGCCTCACTGCGTCGGGCTGTTCTGCTGCACCTTCAGCGAATTGTCGTCGCGGCGGATGTCGTCCATCAGCGCCAGCACCGCGCGCGCGTGTCCGCCGGTCAGATTGCTCGGCGGGAACACCTCGCGCGCGACCTGCGGCGGCAATCCGCGCACCTCGTGGGATCGTCCCTGCGGGTCGCGATAGATTTCGGCCGACAGGTTGAGCGTCCAGCCGTTCGGCAGCGGCTTCTCGATCATGTCGGAGAAGGCGCCGCGGGTGGTGCCGCCGACCTGGACGACGTTCGGCAGCGCCCGCATGTACAAGGCGAAGACCTCGGCGGCGCTGAGCGTCACGTCGCTCGTCAGCAGGTACACCGGGCCGACGTAACGCGCCCGCTTCGACGGCTCGACATGGAAGGGTTGCGGCTCGACGTCGCGCGCGCCGTAGGCCACTTTGGTGTAGGCGAGCCGGCGGCCGGGGGCGAAGCGTCCGGCGATCCGCTGTGCCAGGCTGTCGGTGCCGCCGCGGTTGTTGGTGACGTCGACGATCACCCCGCGCGCGCCCTTGAAGGCGGTCATCGCCTGGTCCAGGGCGGCGTCGATCGCGTCTTCGTCCCCCGACATGCTCATCAGGTTGAGATAGCCGACATCTCCGACGCGTCCCCACAAGACGTTGCCGTCCGCGGCCTGATGTCCCTTGCCCTGCAGCACGGTGTCGACGATGCCGCGCCGATAGGCCGGCTGCCAGTCCCGCTCCCCGGCGCGCAGGCGCGTGAGCGTGGGCCCGTCGCCGGGCTCCAGAGCGCGTTCCTCGCCCGCCACCTCGGCGTGCAGCTCGACGTGCGGATCTTCGACCCCGGCCAGCATGGCGCGCAGCGTCTTGAACAACGCGGCGTCGTCGGTGGTGTCGTTGAGGGCGCGCTCGACCGCCGCGGTTCGCGCCCGCCAGTCGATCCCGCGCTCGGCAAACGAGGGATAGAGGTCGGCGAAGGTCGCCGCCGTCAGGGCGGCGATGCGCGCCGGCGACCATCGACCGGTATCGCCGCAAGCCGCGGGCAGGTCGCGCAGCCGGTCGAACACGATCCGGGTCTGTCCCGGCTCGCCCGAGAACGCGACCGTGTTGCGTCCCAACGGCCGGTAGTAGGCGAACAGCCCGTCGGGGTCGCGCTCCGGGCGCGGGTCCGCGTAGCAAAAGTCGCCCGCGAGGTGAAACATCGCCGGCCCGTCCTGACCCATCACGACCACATAGCCGTAACCGCGCGAGCGCCAAATGCCCTGGACCGCCGCGATCGGGCGGCCCTCGACCAGGGCCGGGCGATCCTGAGGGGAGCGATCCTGCGCCGCTGCCATTGTCGACCATAGCAGCGCCGCACCGATGACGGTCATCGCAGGAGCCGGCCTTGGTAGCTCGCATCTGCTCTCGTTCCCCGTTGCGCTCTGTCGGTCGTGCGGGCTTTCGGAAAGGCGGCGCTGATACAGGCTAAATCCCCGGCAGGCGACTCACGTCCGCGGCAGGCGTGGCTCCGCCGCAATCACGGGGACGTGACCGTTCGGTCAAGGTTCGATCGAGTTGAGAGTGTCACGCGTCCCCGTCAGCGTGACCTGCCCCGCGTCTTGGTGTCCGGCAGCGTAGCCGGCAGCCCTTAAGCTTCGCTTCACGCGAAACCACCCCGACCCGACAGCATGCCCGGCAGTGTGGCAACCGCATGGCCTCAATGAAGCGGCATCACGGCGAATGATTCGCGGGGGCCGCCGCAGCGGACGATACGCGAGGCGATCCGCGAGGCCCGACGCCCAAAACGAGTCACCGCCGCGCATCGGATGACGCGCGGCGGTGACTTCCCCCGACCGTCCGCCTGCGACGTTGGAAAGCTCCCTCTAGTCCTGCCGCGTGTGATCGGCCGCCATGACGGCGGTCAGCCCGCCCATGCCGGACAGCAGCAAGCCGATGAACAGCGCGATGGCGAGCGGCGCGCCGTCGCCCTTCGCGACCGCGCCGACCACGTCGGCGCGCGCGATGCCGATCGATACGGCGGTGACGGCGACGGCGGTCGACAGCGCCAGCGCGGCGGTCGTCATCAGCTCGACGAATGCAATGGACCGGTGCTTGGTCGCCGATGTATGGGCGCTGGCCTGCTCGAAGGCGCCGCGCCCGCTCAAATCCCTGGACATGTCAATCTCCGCGAATCAGTTTCCGAATTCCTCCAAGGATTCGCGCCTGATGCCGGCTTCGGTTCGACCGGACTTGGGCGAAGCCGTTGACGAATAAGGGCGTTTTCGTGGTTTTGGTTAATGAAGCGTTAACGCCGAAGCACCTGAAGGCATTTTGCGCCAAGGTGTGGCGCGCAAGCGACACTTGCGTCACACACTTGCGTCATTCGGCGGCGACCGAAGCCGGTTGATCGTACATCGGGACGTGCCCCGGCTCATCCGCGACGCGGTCGAGCCAGGTGCGGATCGCCGGAAAGGTCGTGAGGTCGAAATCGCATTCGTGCGCGACGTGCGTATAGGCGAAGAGCGCGATGTCGGCGACGGTGTAGCGATCCGCCACGAAGTAGCGGTGATGCTTGAGATGGTTCTCCATCACGCCGAGCGAGCGGTAGCCTTCCTCCATCCAATCCTCGAGCGCGTGCTGCTGCAGCTCGCGCCCGCCCTTGACCAGCGTGAGCCAGAAATAGGCCGCGCCGATATTGGGCTCGAGGCTGTGCTGCTCGAAGAACATCCATTGCAGCGCCTGGGCGCGATCGATGCGGTCCGCCGGCCGCAGCGGAGACCCGCTGACCAGGTGCCAGATGATCGCGTTCGAACTCGGCGATGTATCGGCCGGGGGCGACTTCGAGCAGCGGCACCTGACCGTTCGGATTCTTGGCCAGGAACTCGGGCGTGCGGCTCTCGCCGGTGAGGATGTCGACCTCGACCAGCCGATAGGGAATGCCGAGCTGGGCCAATGCCAGCCGCACCTTGTAGCTGTTGCCGGATCGCTGCATCGAATAGAGCGTATGCATCGGCTTCCCTCGTGGCGGACGGTCCATGCTGACCGCCCGGGTCTCGATCGTCTCACTCTGCCTCGTACGATATCGCGGCGGCAATGTGATGACGGCGATCGCGCGCGAAAAACAACGGCGTGATCGTCGTCCGCTCGGGTGACAGACGATTGCTGCTCTGCCGCCCGTCAACAAAAGAAAATCATTCCGGCATCACGCCGCCGCCGGATCGGTTCGGTGCGGATCAACCTGGTGACGTGGTCGGAGACGGAAGTCTTTTGCGCCGCTCTGGGGTGAGCCGCATGAGTGTCCTCCCGGGTGAGTGGCCGCGTCGGTTCGTCCCGACGGCGTTTCTGGATCCACTCTAGAGCGCTTTGCGTTCCACCGGAATTGGAAAAGCGCGCGGCCTTTTACTGGTTTTGTCGCGGTTTTTCCGGCGAGCTGGTTCCCATCCCGGATCAAGTCCGGGACAGGCCCCGGAAGTCCGGGACAGGCTCGATCCGGGGGCAGGTCCCATAAACCTGCAACATCTGAACCGCCCGGAGCATTCGTCGCATCCCGATTGCGTTTTCGCGGCCGCAGGCGGACCATGCGACAACGGCGATCGATCCCAGAATTCGCCGGTCGGGAGGAACACCCATGAGGTCCCGGATACGGTTCGCCGTAGCCCTCTGCCTTGGCCTTTGTGCCGCCATGCCCGCGCCGGCGCAGACTTTCGTGCCGGACAAGGCCGACCTGGAGGCGGCGCGCCGGGAAGGCACGTTGAGCTGGTACACGTCGACGCCGTTCCCGCTGGTGCAGCATCTGGTCGACAAGTTCCAGCAGGAGACCGGCGTCAAGGTCCAGCTGCTGCGCACCGGCGGCCAGGCGGTGCTGCGGCGCTTTCAGCAGGAGGCCGCGGCCGGCCGGCCGGGCGCCGACGTGATGACCATGTCGGATGCCGGCGCCGCCAACGGCTTGGCCAAGCAGGGCCTGTTCGAGCCGTTCAAGCCGGACGGGTTCGACAAGGTGCTGGACGACGCCAAGGACCGCAATGGCCGATGGATCGCGCAGCGGCTGTCGATCGTCGGCATTCCGATCCGCACCGACAAGGTGGCGGAGGCGGACGTGCCCAAGACCTGGTCCGACCTCAAGCAGCCGAAATACAAGGGGCTCATGGTGATGCCGGACCCGTCGTTCACCGCGATCCAGCTGATCGTGGTCGGGATGCTGTCGCAGAAGCTCGGCTGGGATTTCTACAAGGCGCTGCGCGCCAACGACACCATGATCGTGCAGGGCCACCAGCAGGTGTTCAGCACCATGCAGCAGGGCGAGCGGGTGATCGGCGCGGAAGGCGCCGATCCGCGCAGCTTCTGCGGACGGGAAGGACGTCCCCAACCAGACGATGATCTATCCGACCGAGGGGGTGTTCATCGTTTCGTCGCCCACGGCGGTGATCAAGGGCGCGCGCAATCCCAATGCCGCGAAGCTGTTCGCGCAGTTCATGGTCGTCGCCGGTGGCGCAGAAGATGATCGCCGAGGGCGGCATTCATTCCTCGCGCATCGACATCGCGCCGCCGCGCCGGCCAGCCGGCGCTCAACGACGGTGAAATTCATCCCGGTCGATCTCGACGTCATCGAGCAGCGGGCGCGCGAGCTGAAGGCGAGATTCAGCGAGATATTTCAGTGAACCGCCCGGTTGCCGGCAGCCGACAAAGCCGATACACACATTCGCGATCGGGCGATTGAGGCTTGCCGTCCGCGGCCTCGCGCTTTAGGAAGCTCGCGCCCACATGCCGGGAAACGGAGATTCCCATGTCCATGCCTGCGGTCCAGCTCAAGCCCGCCGCGCCGTCCGACGTGCTGGCGGCGTCGCTCAAGCGCATCCAGCCGTCCGCCACCATCGCGGTGACCGACAAGGCGCGCGCGCTCAAGGCGGCGGGCCGCGACGTGATCGGGCTGGGCGCCGGGGAGCCCGACTTCGACACGCCCGACAACATCAAGCAGGCGGCGATCAAGGCGATCGAGAGCGGCCGCGCCTCCAAGTACACGGCGGTCGACGGCATCCCGGAGCTGAAGGCGGCGATCGCGCGCAAGTTCAAGCGCGAGAACGGGCTCGACTACAAGCCGAGCCAGATCATCGTCGGCACCGGCGGCAAGCAGGTGCTCTACAACGCGTTCGATGGCGACGCTCAATCCGGGCGACGAGGTGATCATCCCGGCGCCCTATCTGGGTGAGCTATCCCGACATGGTGATGCTCGCCGGCGGCGAGCCGGTCGCGGTGCCGACCACGCATGGAGTCGGGCTTCAAGATGACGCCCGAGGCGCTCGAGCGCGCGATCACGCCGAAGACCAAGTGGGTGCTGCTCAACTCGCCGTCGAACCCGACCGGCGCCGCCTATACGCGCGGCGAGCTCAAGAAGCTCACCGACGTGCTGGTGCGGCACCCGCATGTCTGGGTGATGACCGACGACATGTACGAGCATCTGGTCTACGACGATTTCGAGTTCTTCACGCCGGCGCAGCTCGAGCCGCGCCTCTACGAGCGCACCCTGACGGTGAACGGCGTGTCGAAGGCCTACTGCATGACCGGCTGGCGCATCGGCTATGCGGGCGGAGCCGAGCCGCTGATCAAGGCGATGGCGATGATCCAGTCGCAGTCGACCTCGAATCCGACGGCGGTCTCGCAATGGGCCTCGGTCGAGGCGCTCGACGGGCCGCAGGATTTCATCGCCAAGCACAACAAGATCTTCAAGGAGCGCCGCGACCTCTGCGTCTCGATGCTCAACCAGGCGAACGGCATCCAGTGCCCGAAGCCCGAAGGCGCGTTCTACGTCTATCCGTCCTGCGCCGGCACCATGGGCAAGACCGCGCCGAGCGGCAAGAAGCTCGCGACCGACCAGGATTTCGTCACCGAGCTGCTGGAAGCCGAGGGCGTGGCGGTGGTGCAGGGAACGCCGTTCGGCGTCGGTCCGGCATTCCGCATCTCCTACGCGACCAAGACCGAGGACCTCGAGGAGGCCTGCCGGCGCATCCAGCGTTTTTGCGGGAATCTGCGGTAACGGCCGATCGATCGGTGTCGTGACGCGCGACTTTGTCGCGGTTCCTGCTTATGATCGGTTCCCAGATGCGCAACCGGAGCCGGTTCGCGCGACCGGGAAAAGGGAGGGGTCATCTATGGTACGTCATGCCTTGGGGGCGGTCGCGGTTGCGCTCGCTGTCGCGTCCGCCGATCCGGCCGCCGCGCAGCAGGTCAAAGCCGGGGTTCTGACCTGTGACGTTTCGGCCGGCATCGGCCTGATCATCGGGTCGCAAAAGACGGTGTCGTGCGTGTTCTCGCCCGACCTGCCGGGCCCGCACGACGCCTATATGGGGGCGATGACGAAGTTCGGGCTCGATATCGGCATCACCGGCGGCGGCGTGATGGTGTGGGCGGTGTTCACCAGCACCACCGACCCGCGGCCCCGGGTTCCTCGCCGGCGACTATGTCGGGGCAAGCGCCGAAGCGAGCATCGCGGTCGGCCTCGGGGCCAATGTGCTGGTCGGCGGCTCCAACCGCACGGTCGCGCTGCAGCCGCTCTCGGTGTCGGGCGAGGTCGGACTCAATCTCGCCATCGGCGTGGCCGATCTGAGCCTGCGGCCGGCCCGCTAGATCGAGGTCAGCGCGACGGCAGAGGACGGACGCGGGTTCCGATCGCCTCGGACGGCCGCGGCGCGTCGTGCGCGATCCGTCGCTGATCGCAATGGCCGTCATCGCGGCTCGCGCCGATGCATCCCGGTAACGTCGAGGGCGAATGCCTGGATCAGCGCCACTTCGTCGAGCTCCTCGAAGCGCCCGGCGGCGCCGAAATGACCGGCCGACATGCTCGTGACCAGCGCGATGCGGGCGTCATTCGTCTTCATCGCCCTGATCTTGGCGACCCATTTCGCCGGCTCCCAATACTGCACGCGGGGTCGCTGATCCCGGCGGTGACCAGCATGTGCGGATAGGGCTGGGCGGCGACGTTTTCATAAGGTGAATAGTTCGCGATGGTCCGATAGGCGGCCACGTCGCGGATCGGGTCGCCCAATTCCGAGAAGTCGCCGACCGTCAGCGGCAGGCTCTCGTCGAGCATGGTGTTGAGCGCGTCGACGAACGGAACGCGCGCGACGATGCCGGCGAACAGGTCGGGCCGCATGTTGGCGACCACGCCCATCAGCAGGCCGCCGGCGGAATCGCCGCGCGCGACGATCCGCCCGGCGCGGCGTAGCCGGCCTTGCTCAGGTATTCGGCCGACCGCGATGAAATCGTTGAACGTGTTGTCCTTGTTGGCGAGCCGGCCGGCATTGCGCCAGCGCTCGCCCTTCTCCGATCCCGCCGCGAACATGCGCGATCGCGTAGACGAAGCCGCGGTCGACCAGCGACAGGATGTTGGAATCGAACGCGGTCGGAAACACGCAGGAATAGGCGCCATAGCCCTCCAGAAACAGCGGCGCCGAGCCGTCGAGCGGCAGGCCCTTGCGGTGCAGCACGGTGATCGGCACCTGCTCATTGTCGGCGGTCGTGGCGGCGAGCCGCCGCACCACATAGGCGGACGGATCGTGGCCGCTCGGAACCTTCTGCTGCTTGCGCAGCACGCGTTCGCGGCTCTCCAGATCGTAGTCGAAGGTCTGCTTCGGCGTCGCCGGCGAGGAGTAGGTGAAACGGATCGTGCGCGTGTCGAACTCGATAGGGGGGGACGAGATCGAGCGAATAGGCCTCCTCGCCGAAGGTGACGGCGTGCTCGCTGCCGTCGGCCTTGCGGCGGACCACCAGCCGTTCGAGGCCGTCTTCGCGCTCATATCTGACGAGATGGCCGGCCAAGGCGACCACGTCGAGGATGCGCCGGCCTTCCTTGTAGGGCACCAGATCGCGCCAGTTCGCGCGGCCCGGCGCCGACGCGGGCGCGGTGACGATCTTGAAGTCGTCGGCGCCGTCGGCATTGGTGAGGATGACCAACTGGTCGCCCCAGTCGTCGAACGGAGTAGCGCAAACCCGGCTGCCGACGGACGACCAGCACGGGGTCGCTGAGCGGGCGCGCGGCGTCGATCAGCCGCTCCTCGGAGGTGTCGCCGTTGCTGGTCGAGATCACGACGAAGCGGCCGCTGCGCGTGGTGTTGACCGAGACCTCGAAGCCGAGATCCTTTTCCTCGTAGACCAGCCGATCCTTTGCCGGATCGGTGCCGACGCGGTGCCGATAGACGAAGCGCGGGCGATGATTCTCGTCGTGTCCGCACATAGAACAGCGTGCGGCTGTCCTGCGCCCAGGCGAAGCTCGCAACCCCGTCGAAGACCTCCGGCAGGTCGCGTCCCGTGCGGATATCGCGGATGCGCAGCGTGTAGCTCTCGGAGCCGGTCTCGTCGACCGTGTAGGCGTAGCGGCGGTGGTCCGGGCTGTGAAGATAGTCGCCGAACGAGAAGTAGGACTTTCCGGCCGCCAGCGCGGGCCCGTCGAGCAGCACTTGCTCGGGCCCGCCGCCGGTCGGGCGCGCGCACGATCCGTGGGTGCTCGGCGCCGGGGAGCGTACTTGCTCCAATAGGCATAGGGTCCATCCGGCGACGGAACCCCGGACTCGTCCTGCTCGATCCGCCCTTTCATCTCCTCGACCAGCTTGACCCGCAAGCCGGAGAGCGGCGCCAGCACCGCCTCGGCGTAGCTGTTCTCGGCGTCGAGATGGGCGCGAATATCGGGCGCGAGCCGGGAGGGATTCTGGATCACCTCGCGCCAGTTCGGATCGCGCAGCCAGGCATAATCGTCGACCCGCTCGATGCCGTGCGTGGTCAGCCGGACCGGCTTGCGCGCCGCCACCGGCGGTATCGGCCGCACCGTCGTCGCCTCGGCCTCGGCCGCAGCTGCGTCAGGACTGCCGCGGGCAAACGGCGCAATGACGACGAGTGCCGAAACCAGGAGTGACCACCACCGCATTGCCGTGCTCACCCATGCGACTGCCGCGGGCAAGTCACAATTGCGGCCGTTCCGATGGCAGGGTCAAGGCGGCCGCCGGCAGGCGGGTGCGCCATGATGGCTCGCCCCGGATCAGGTCCGGGGCAGCCTCTTGCCAATCCCCCCTGTTGCCTGAAACGATAGTTGCCCGGCCCCATGGTTCCAAGAAGGCCGCATCTCGGGTGAGCAAGGGAGGCGGATATGGCACAGAACGGCACAAGAGCTTCGGGTCCACGGTGCATCGCGCTGGTGGGCCCGTTCCAGAGCGGCAAGACGACGCTGCTCGAGGCGATCCTCGCCCGCACCGGCGCGATCCCGCGCCAGGGCACGGTCGACGCGGGGACCACGGTCGGCGACGCCAGCAAGGAGGCGCGCCACCATCGGATGAGCGTGGAGCTCTCGGTCGCCACCACCAGTTTCAAGGGCGACAGCTACACCTTCGTCGACTGTCCCGGCTCGGTCGAATTCGTCCACGACATGCGCGCGGCGCTGCCGGCGGTCGATGCGGCGGTCGTGGTCTGCGAGCTGGACGAGAAGAAGGTGCCGCAGCTGCAGCTCATTCTGCGCGAGCTCGAAGAGCAGAACATCCCGCGATTCCTGTTCCTCAACAAGATCGACAAGGTCGATTCGACCATCCACGACGTGCTCACGGTGTTGCAGCCGGCCTCGCGCAAGAAGCTGCTGCTGCGGCAGATCCCGACCTTCTCGGGCGAGCTCATCACCGGCTTCGTCGATCTCGCGCTCGAGCGTGCCTTCGTCTACAAGGAGCACGCGGCGTCGGAGGTCATTCCGCTCGAAGGCGACGCGCTCGATCGCGAGAAGACGGCGCGCTTCTCCATGCTGGAGACGCTCGCCGATCACGACGACGAGCTGATGGAGCAATTGCTCGAAGACATCCAGCCGCCGCGCGACAAGGTGTTCGACGATCTCGCCAAGGAGCTGCGCGACGGCCTGGTCTGTCCGGTGCTGATGGGATCGGCGACCCGCACCAACGGGGTGCTGCGGCTGATGAAGGCGCTGCGCCACGAGGCGCCCGGCGTCGCCGACACGGCCAAGCGGCTGGGCGTGAAGGCGGGCAACGACGCCGTCGTCTATGTGCTCAAGACGCTCCACACCGCCCACGGCGGCAAGATGTCGGTCGGGCGGGTGCTCAACGGCCAGGTTGCCGACAGCACCACCTTCATCTCACCCGAACGCGAGGCCGGTCGCGTGGCCGGCGTGTTCAAGCTCACCGGCCAGAACAGCGAGAAGCGACGCTGCGGCACAGACCGGCGACACGGTCGCGCTCGGCAAGCTCGACCACGCCAATACCGGCGACACGCTCACCGCCGGCAAGCAGGCGCATCCGCCGGTCGCCAAGGTCGCGCCCTATCCGCCGGTGCTGGCGATCGCGGTCACCGCCAAGGAGCGCAAGGACGACGTCAAGCTCGGCCAAGCGCTCACCAAGCTGCTCGAGGAGGATCCCTCGATCAGTGTCGTCCACAATGCCGAGGCGCACGAGGTGGTGTTGTGGGGGCAGGGCGAGATGCAGCTGCGGGTGGCAACCGAGCGGCTGGCCGACCGATTCGGCGTCGCCACCGTCTCGCACAAGCCCACCGTCGGCTATCGCGAGACCATCAAGCGGGGCATCGTGCAACGCGGGCGTCACAAGAAGCAGTCGGGCGGCCACGGCCAATACGGCGACGTGGTGCTCGACATCAAGCCGGTGCCGCGCGGCTCGGGCTTCACCTTCACGGAGGAGATCAAGGGCGGCGTGGTGCCGCGCAACTACATCCCGTCGGTGGAGGAAGGCGTGATCGACGCGCTCAAGCACGGTCCGCTCGGATTCCAGGTGGTCGACGTCCAGGCCAAGCTGATCGACGGCTCCTACCACACCGTCGATTCCTCCGACATGGCGTTTCAACTGGCCGGTCGGCTCGCCATCCACGAGGGGCTGCCGCAATGCCAGCCGGTCCTGCTCGAGCCGATCTATCAGGTGGAGATCGTCTGCCCGTCGGAGGCGACCGCCAAGATGAATGCGCTGATGTCGGGGCGGCGCGGCCAGATCCTCGGCTTCGATACCCGTGAAGGCTGGGACGGCTGGGACGTGGTGCGCCTGCAGATGCCGGAGGCGGAGATCGGCGACCTGATCGTGGAGGTGCGCTCGGCCACGGCCGGCGTCGGCAGCTTCACCTTCAAGTTCGATCATATGGCGGAGCTGACCGGCCGCAACGCCGATCAGATCGTCGCGGCGAGAAAATCGGCGGCGGCGTAAACGGACGACGGACGACAGCGGACGGGTGAGCTCCGATCCGTCCGCGATCGTCCGCCCCTCTGCATTTCCAAATCCTGTCTTCGCGACATTCGAAGACGAGGCGCGCGAGCGCTCTGCTACAAGCCGCGCATGGACGCGCCGGCTCTCATTGCAGGCTTCACGCTCGCGACCTTTCTGCTGGCCGGTTTCGTGAAGGGGGTGATCGGCCTCGGCTTGCCGACCATCGGGATGGGGTTGTTGGCCGTGGTGATGGCGCCGGCGCAGGCGGCCGCGCTGCTGGTGGTGCCGTCCTTCGTCACCAATGTCTGGCAGTTGGCGCTCGGTCCCGGCATCGGGTCTCTGCTGCGACGGCTGTGGCCGATGCTGCTCGGAATTTGCCTGGGAGCCTGGGCGGGCGCGGGGCTTCTCTCCGGCGGGGCGCGCGCCAGCGTGGCGCTGGGCGCGGCGCTGGCGCTCTACGCGGTGCTCGGGCTGACGTCGGTCGAGTTCTCGGTGCCTCGGCGCGCGGAGCCGTGGCTCTCGCCGGTGATCGGCGTCGCCACCGGCATCGTCACGGCCGCCACCGGGGTCTACGTGATCCCGGCCGTTCCCTACATGCAGGCGCTGGGACTGGAGAAGGACGAGCTGGTGCAGGCCTGCGGCGTTTCGTTCACGGTGTCGACGGTTGCGCTCGCGGCCATACTCGCGCACGACGGGGCGCTCGAGACCTCGGTCGCGGGCGCATCGCTGCTGGCGCTGGTTCCGGCTTTGATCGGCATGGCGCTCGGGCAATGGGTGCGCTCGCGCGTGCGCCCGGACGTGTTCCGCGTCTGCTTCCTGCTGGGATTGCTGCTGCTGGGCGCTCATCTCGCCCTGCGCGGCGCGCTCTGACGCCGGCCGACGAATTGCGCGTGGACGCGGTTACCAATTGCAAAGCATGTTTGCGTTTCGGGCGCTGCGCTTAACCTTATTGCTTTGATTTCACTCATAATTGAAGCCCGAACCGCAGTCCGGTGCCGCCACCGGCGCACCGGCGCCGAGACGTCACGAGCGCTGCATGTTCAAGGTCCTGCGCGAGCTGTTTTCGTCGGACAAGGGCAAGGCCGATGCCGGCGACGGCAAGGTGACGCTTGCGGACGTGCTCGAACGCGGCTGGTTCGAGCTGTTCTATCAACCGAAGATCGATCTCAAGACCATGCGGCTGGTCGGCGCCGAAGCGCTGGTGCGCGCCCGCCACCCGACCCGCGGCGTGCTCCCCCCCGGCCGTCTTCCTGCCGGGCGCGAGCGAGGACGACATGCTGGCGCTGACCGAGCGCGTCATCATCACGGCGCTCAAGGACTGGGAGACCTGCGCGGCCAACGGCATGTCGGTCAAGCTCGCGGTCAATGTGCCGGTCTCGGCGCTGGTCAAGCTGCCGATCCCGACCATCCTGCGCGAAGAGCGGCCGCGATCATCCAACTGGCCCGGCCTCATCATGGAGGTGACGGAGGACGAGATCATCAACGACCTCAAGATCGCGAATGAGGTTGCCGACGCCTTGCGTGCGTACAACTGCACGCTGGCGCTGGATGATTTCGGCGCCGGCTACTCCTCGCTGGCACGCTTGCGGCAGCTGCCATTCAGCGAGCTCAAGATCGATCGCAGCTACGTGACCAATTGCAATGCGGACCGGATCAATGCCGGCCTGTGCGAGACGATCGTGGAGCTCGGCAAGCGGTTCGGGCTCAAGACCGTGGCCGAGGGCATCGAGACGACGCACGAGAGCCACAAGCTGCAAGGCATCGGCTGCAACGTCGGCCAGGGCTACCTGTTCGCCAAGCCGATGGCGAAGAGGCAGCTCATCGGGATCATGCGCAGGCGCTTGATGCCGGGTCCCGGCGACGGCGCGCAGCCGGCGGCGCGTCGCGCCGTCGGATAAAGCGCGAAAACCCCGGCGTCAGCTGGGAATCCAGCGAGAATCACGCCTCCCTGGCGCACCCGTGACTTGCCCGTGATGGGCCGCGGGCGTATCGATGAGTCGTCCCGAATCCGGAGCCCGCCGTCCATGCACGTCATTCGCCGCCGCGGATGGGAAATTCCCGAACGGCTCGCCACGCCCGAGCACCTGTTCTTCAACCGTCGCGCCTTCCTGGCGGCGGGCGGCGCGGCCGCGCTCGCGCTTTCGCCCGAGCTCGCGTGGGCGCAGCGCATCGCCGACCTGCCGGATCCGACCGGCGCGCTCTACCCGTTCAAGCGCAACGACAAATACGTGCTCGACCGTCCCATCACCGACGAGAAGGTCAACACCAGCTACAACAATTTCTACGAGTTCGGCTCCTCCAAGACGATCGCCAAGGCGGCGCAGGCGCTCAAGCTGCGGCCGTGGACGATCAAGATCGACGGCATGGTCGAGAAGGCGCAGGAGATCGGCATCGACGATCTCGTGCGCAAGATGCCGCTGGAGGAGCGGCTCTATCGCCACCGCTGCGTGGAAGCATGGTCGATGGCCATTGCGTGGTCCGGATTTCCATTCGCCAAGCTGGTGGAATTGGCGAAGCCGCTGTCGTCGGCGAAATACGTGCGGATGGAGACCTTCCTCGATTCCTCGATCGCCTCGGGCCAGCGCCAGACCTGGTACCCATGGCCCTATGTCGAGGGCCTGACCATGGCGGAGGCGACCAACGAGCTCGCCTTCCTGGTCACCGGCGCCTACGGCAAGCCGGTCAGCAAGCAGATGGGGGCGCCGCTGCGGCTCGCGGTGCCGTGGAAGTACGGCTTCAAGTCGATCAAGTCGATCGTGCGGTTTCAATTCACCGACCAGCGGCCGAAGAGCTTCTGGGAGGCGCTGCAGGCGTCGGAGTACGGGTTCTGGGCGAACGTCAATCCGCAGGTGCCGCATCCGCGCTGGAGCCAGGCCACCGAGGAATTGATCGGGCTCGGCGAGCGCCGGCCGACCTTGATGTTCAACGGCTACGGCGACTACGTGGCCCACCTCTACCAGGGCCTCGAGAAGGAACGGCTGTACGCGTAGGCAAGCGTCGCCGGACTACGCGGAAGCCTGTCATCCGCCGCGCGCGCCAGCTCGAATGAGCGGAAAAATCCAATAGCACGTGCCCGCGGTCAGAGAGATCGTGATGCCCCAGTCGATATCCTTGCCCTCGGTCACCTGGAATCCGAGCTTGAGCGACTCGAGGCCGGCTGCGCGCTGCGTCAGCACCGTCACGCCGGCCGCCGGCTTCCATCGAAACACGGTGCTGGTCGCCGGGTCCGATGACGGCGAAGGCGAGCGGCGTGCGGTAGATCGCCAGCGAGCCGTTCCGCAGCCCGATCACCGCATTGGTGGAGGGCAGCAGCTCGATCGAATCGCCGACCATGCCGATGCGGCCGGGCACCCATCCGGCCGCGTTGGTCGTGGTCCGCATCACCGGCGCGATCAGGAAATAGAGCTTGTCGGTGGCTCGCTTGGCCTCCTCCTCGCACTCGGCCATCGCCTTGACCAGCCAACCGTATTGCTCGCCGGCCTCCGCCTTCTGCTCGGGCGTCGCGATGCCGCCGGGCGCTTCGTCCTTGCTGCGGATGAATATCAGCGAGCCGAGCACGATCACCCCGGCGACCACCGCCATCACGGCAATCGCCAAGACCGTCACGACCGGGTTGGGCAGATTGGAGGCCCCGCAATGCCAGCACGAGCGGGCGAAATAGGAGACCTCGGCGCCACAGTTCCGGCATGTACCGACGGGTATCCCACGCATCTGATTCAAACGTCTCCGAGATAGCTCGAATCGCAGATTAACCGATCGCGGCAGGCGGTTCGAGTACGGCGGTGTCGCAGATTCACGGCGTCGCCGTCGCGGCCGGGTTCAATTGCTCTCTCCGGCCTCCGCGGCCGCGAGCTTGCTGCGCCAATCCTTGCTGTTGGCGCAGCACCGACCTGGCCGCCAGCAGCAGCAGCAGCGCGCACAGCCCCAGCAGCACCAGCGCGATCGGGCGCTCGAAGAAGATCGTCCATGTGCCGTTCGACATGATCAGCGACTGGCGCAGGCTCATCTCGAACAGCGGCGCGATCACGAGGCCGAGCACCAGCGGCGCCGGGTCGAAGCCGAACTTCTTCAATCCATAGCCGACCACGCCCATGATCAGCATGATCCAGACGTCGACGATCGAGTGGTTCACCTCGTAGACGCCGATCACGCAGAACATGATGATCAGCGGATAAAGATACGCATAGGGGATTCGCAGCAGGTTCACGAACAACCCGACCAGCGGCAGGTTGAGCGCGAGCAGCATCAGGTTGCCGACATACATCGAGGCGACGAAGCCCCAGAACACGTTGGGATGATCGTTGACGAGCGTGGGTCCCGGCGGAACGCCGTGGATCAAGAGCGCCGCCATGAGCACCGCGGTGACCGGCCCGGTCGGAATTCCGAGCGCCAGCATCGGCACGAAGGCGCCGGTGGAGGCGGAATTGTTGGCCGCTTCCGGGCCGGCGACGCCGGCCACCGCGCCCTTGCCGAACTCTTCCGGGTGCTTGGATATCCGCTTTTCCAGCGCGTAGGACATGAAGCTCGAAATGATGTGGGCGGAGCCCGGAATGATGCCGATCAGGAAGCCGAGCACCGAGCCGCGCGCGATCGGCATCGCCGATTCCCGCCACTCCTGCGCGGCTCGGCCACAGCTCGCGCAACTTCGGGCGATGGACCTCGCCGGTCACCTGGTGGCTCGGCGTCGCCAGCAACTCGCCGAGCCCGAACAGCCCGACTGCGACCGGCACGATGCCGATGCCGTCGCCCAGCTCGGGAATGTTGAAGCTGAAGCGGAAGTGCCCGGTCATCACGTCGATGCCGATGGTGCCGAGAAGCAGCCCGAACGTCGCCATCAGCAGCGTGCGGACGAGGGAGCTGGTCGACATATAGGCGAGGAAGATGAGGCCGAGCACCAGCAGCGCGGTGTATTCGGGCGGCCCGAAACGCAGCGCGAAATTGGCGAGCGGCGGCGCCACCAGCGTGAGCACCAGCACGCCGAACGTGCCGGCGATGAACGAGCCGACCGCGGCGATGCACAGGGCGGCGCCGGCGCGGCCCTTCCTGGCCATCGCGTTGCCGTCGATGCAGGTCATCACCGAGGCGGCTTCGCCCGGAATGCGGAGCAGGATCGAGGTGGTCGAGCCGCCGTATTGCGAGCCGTAATAGATGCCCGCCAGCATCACGATCGCCTTGGTGGCGTCGAGCCCGAAGGTCAGCGGCAGCAGAATGCTGATGCCGGCCAGCGGGCCGATGCCCGGCAGCATTCCGACCAGCGTGCCGACCAGACAGCCGAGGAACGCGTACCACAGGACGTCGGGCCGCAGCGCGACCGAAAACCCAAGCAGCAGGCTGTCGTAGGTTTCCAAGGCGTCAGAACCAGAGCAGGCCGCGCTCGAGCGGGGATTTCAGCGCCTTGCCGAACAGCCAGTAGGCGAACAAGGTGAGCCCGACGCTGTAGACGGCGGCGCGCCAGACCTCGCGGCGCTCGACCACGACCAGCAGCGTGAACACCAGAAGCGTCATGGTGATCAGGAAGCCGAGCGTCTGGTAGACCGCGACGGCGCACGCCGTGATCAGCACGAGCAGCGCGGCATGGCCGCGGTCGCTCCAGTCGATCTCGCTGAACGCCCGGCCGGTGCCGGCGCCGATGACGATGATCGCGGCGAACAGCATCATCAGGCCGGCCATGAGCTTCGGCATCATGCCGGCGCCGGGCGCCGACAGGCTGCCGAACGGCAGGTCGCCGCTGATCGCGAACACCACGACGCCGAAGACGATGAAGGCGCCCCCGGCGACGTGGTCGGCCCTGATGATCATGATCGCGCTGGCGTCATCGCTCTGGCGTCACCCGTCGACCTTTCCGATCGAGCGCACCGCATCCTCGACGCGCTTGGCGTCGGCGTCCCAGAACGCCTTGAACTCGGACTGATCGAGATAGGCCACGTCCTGGCCGAGATTGGTCATGGCCTGCTTGAACTTGTCGTCCGCCGCGGCTTTCCTCGAAGCATCGCGCAAGGTGGTGATGATCGGCGTCGGGCGTGCCTTTCGGCGCGAACATGCCGACCCACAGATAGAACTCCACGTCGTAGCCGAGCTCTTTCATCGTCGGCACATCGGGCAATGCGGGCGCGCGCTGGGCGCCGAAGCCGGCGAGCGGCCGCAGCTTGCCGGCCTTCATCTGCGCGTTGGCGGCCGCGATCGAGGACACCAGCACCTGCGAGTTGTTGCCGAGGATGGCGGTCAGCGCCGGCCCGCCGCCGGCGGTCGGCAGATGCCGCATCTGGATGCCGGCCGCCTTGGCGAACAGCGCCGTCGGCAGATGCAGCGCGCCGTAGAGTCCCGACGAGCTGAAGATCAGCTCGTTCGGCCGCTTCTTGGCGTCGTCGACGAACTCCTTGAGCGTCTTGTAGGGCTGCTTGTCGTTGACCACCAGCACCATCGGATCGGCGATGAAGCGCGCGATCGGGATGAAGTCGTCGCGGGTGAACTTCACCGGCCGGCCGAACAGCTTGTCGACCTCGGCGAAGCCCGAGATCGACACGATGTGCATGAGCAGCGTGTAGCCGTCGGGCTTGGCGGTGGCGGCGAACTGGGCGCCGACCTGGCCGGCGGCGCCCGCCTTGGTCTCGATCACCGCCGGCTGCTTGAGGATCGGCTCGAGCACGGAGGCGAGCGGGCGGGCCACCACGTCGACGGCGCCGCCGGGCGGGAACGGGTTGACGAAGGTGACCGGCCGCGCCGGATAGGTCTCCTGCGCGATGCGCCGGTCCGGTGGCGAGTGCGGCGGCCGCGGCGGCCGAGCCGACGACAAAGCTTCGTCTATCCACGCTGGTTCCTCCCTGTTTTGATCCGGCCTCGGCAGGCGCGCCGGTTTCACGTCGGCCGCGATGCTAGGAGGCGCGCCAGATGGGGTCAACCTCGCGGCGACGCGGCATAAGGCATCGCGCGATGCCATAGCGTTTCCGGCGAGGTGGGACCGGTTCGCCGCAGAAAACGCGTCGAACGAACCCTCTATTCGATGATCGCGACCGCGCGGGTCCAGCCGGCGGAACCGCCGCGCACCTTGACCGGAAAGCAGCACACCATGAAGCCCGTGGCCGGCAGCGCCTCGAGATTGTGCAGCTTTTCCAGATGGCAGTAGCCGATCTCGCGGCCGGCCTTGTGGCCCTCCCAGATCAGGCTCGGGTCGTGGGTGGCGAGATATTTCTCCTTGGTGTGGACGAACGGCGCGTCCCAGCTCCAGCCGTCGGTGCCGGTGACGCGCACGCCGCGCTCGAGCAGGTAGAGCGTCGCCTCGCGGCCCATGCCGCAGCCTTTGGCGACGTAGTCGGGGCGGCCGTAGGCGGCGCCGGCGCTCGTGTTCACCACCACGATCTCGAGCGGCGCGAGCTTGTGCCCGATGCGCTCGAGCTCGGTCTCGACGTCGCGCGCGGTCGCCACATAGCCGTCGGGGAAGTGGCGGAAATCGAGCTTGATCGCGGGCTGCATGCACCATTCGAGCGGCACCTCGTCGATGGTGATGGCGCGCTTGCCGCGATTCATGGTCGAGGCGAAATGCCACGGCGCGTCGAGATGCGTGGTGTTGTGGGTGGAGAGCTTGATCCACTCGATCGCCCAGCCCTCGCGGTCGGGCAGATCCTCCTCGCGCAGGCCGGGAAAGAACTTGACCACGTCGGGGGCGGTCTGCCGGTGCGTGTAGTAGTCGATCTTCGGCCCATAGCCGGGCGGATCGGCCGCGACGTCGTTCTCCAGCGGAACCGAGATGTCGATCAGTCTGCGCGGCATGGCGAGCGTCTCCCTCGTTGGCACTCGGTTGATCTATCCGATCACACCTGCTGTTGTCGCGCTGGGCGAAACGAGTCGCGTCAGATATCGCAGAGGAGGTGACCATGCCGGCTTATTGGGTCGCGCGTTCGAAGATCAACGATCCGGTGGAATACAAGAAGTACACCGACCTGGTGCCGGCGATCATCGCCAAGCACGGCGGCAAGGTGCTGGCGCGCGGCGGCCGCTTCCAGATCATGGAAGGGCCGGACAAGTTCCAGCGCTTCGTGGTGATCGAATTCCCGACCTTCGAGCAGGGCGTCGCCTGCTTCACGTCGCCCGAATACAACGAAGCCGCGGCGTTCCGCCGCAAGGGCGCCGGCGAGGTCGAAACCATCATCGTCGAAGCCGGCGATGCGACCGCGCGGTAGCACTAGCGCATCAGTTCGGCTGGATGCGGGCCGCGCGCACGGCATCGCCGGCTGCCGCCACCTCCTGGCGGAAGAACTCCGCCGTCTGCGCTGCCGATCGTCCATCGGGCTCGTAGCCCGCGCGCTGGACCACGTCGGCGACGGCCGGAACTTTGAGCGCGTGCCGGATGGCGGCGTTGAGCCTGTCGACGATCGCCGGCGGGCGTCTTGGCCGGCGCGAAGAACATCCCCCATGAGGGGGCGGTCGAGAAGCCCGCCACCGAGGCGCTCACCAGGGGAACATCCGGAAGCTCCGGGAACGGCTTGGTTCCGGTGTTGCCGATGGCGCGAAGCTTTCCCTCCTTGACCAGCGGCAAGGAGGAGGGCGCGGTGACGAACATCACCTGGATGCTTCCCTGCAGCAGCGCGGTCACGACCTCGGAGGCTCCCTTGTAGGGAACGTGCTCCATGGAGAGGCCGGCCTTGACGTTGAACAGCTCGGCGGTGACGTGGAGCTGGTTGCCGACGCCGGGCGAGCCGTAGAGCACGCGGTTCGTCTTCGCATAAGCGATGAATTGCGGCAACCGTGTGGACAGGCAGCGACGGGTTCACCAGCATCAGGTAGCCGTCGAGCATGCCGGACGTCGCGATCGGGGCGAGATCGCGCAAGATGTCGAAGGAGACGGTCTTGTAGATGTAGGGCGTCGTCGTAATGGCGGAGCTCGAATAGAGCAGCGTGTGACCATCCGGCGCGGCGTCGACCACGATCTTGGCGGCGATCGTTCCGTTGGCGCCGGTGCGGTTCTCGATGAAGAAGTTTTGCCCGAGGTCCACGCCGAGCTGGGCCGAGACCGCGCGTGCCAGGATGTCCGGACCGCTACCGGCGGCAAAACCGACGAGCACGCGGACCGCCCGATTGGGATATTGCTGCGCTTGCGCCGCCGCGGCGAGCAACCCGATCGCAACCGCGACCGCCGCGAGAGCCGCCTGCATCGATCGACGCATGGGAATCCTCTGGTCCATGATCTCCCGGCCGGGCGGGAAGCTATGCTGTTCAAAGTCCCAGATAGAACTTGCGGATCAGCTCGTTGTTGTTGAGCTCGTCGGCCGAGCGGCCCTCGAAGGCGATCTGGCCGTGCACGATGACGTAGCCGCGGTCGGCGATGCGCAGCGCCTGCGGGAAGTTCTGCTCGGCCATCAGCACGGTCAGCTTGTACTGCTCCTTGAGCTCCTTGATCTTGTCGATGGTGCGGCTGACCAGCACCGGCGCGAGCCCCACCGACGGCTCGTCGATCAGCAGGATGCGCGGCGCCAGCATCAGCGCGCGCGCGAGCGCCAGCATCTGCTGCTCGCCGCCGCTCATCGAGCCGGCGAGTTGGTTGCGGCGCTCCGCGAGACGCGGGAAGCATTCGAAGCAGAACGCCAAATTCGTCTTCATCGCGGCGCGTGCCTTCGGGCGGAAGGCGCCGAGCAGCAGGTTTTCCTCCACGGTGAGCCGCGGGAACAGCCGGCGGCCTTCCGGCACCAGCGCGATGCCGAGATCGACGATCTGCTCGGTGGTGCGGCCGATCAGGTCGTGCTTCTCGCCGTCGATCTCGACGACGATGCGGCCGGCGCGCGGGCGCACGATCCCCATCACGCATTTCATCAGCGTCGACTTGCCGTTGCCGTTGGTGCCGAGCAGCACCACGGTCTCGCCGCTGTTGACGTTGAGCGACACGTCCTCGAGCACGCGCACCGAGCCGTAGGCGGCGTCGATCTTCTCGATGGTGAGGCTATTGTCCAAGGTAGGCCCTCTCCACCTCGGGATCGCGGATGACCTCGTCGGGCTTGCCGTCGGCGATCTTCTTGCCGGAGACCAGCACCACCAGCCGCTGCGAGAACCTCATGACGGCGCGCATGATGTGCTCGATCAGGATGATGGTGATGCCGCGCTCGTTGAGCCGGATCAGCAGGCCGACGATGTCGTCGACCTCCGACTGCGACAGGCCGGCCATCGCCTCGTCGGCGAGCAGAAGCTTCGGCTCGGCCGCCATGGCGCGGGCGAGCTCGAGCTTGCGCATCTCCACCTGCGTGAGGTCGCGCGGATGCTTGTCGGCCTTGCCGTCGAGCGCGACCAGCTGCAGGAGCTCGGCGCAGCGGGCATCGATCTCGGCCGCCGAGAGCGAGCGTCCCGGCCGCGCATTGACGGTGTAGAGCAGCGGCACGCGCAGGTTCTCGGTGACGGTGAGCGTCGCGAACGGGCGCGGCAGCTGGAAGCTGCGCGCGAGGCCGCGGCGGGTGCGCTCATGGGTGAGCAGGCCGTCGACCGTCTCGCCGTTGAAGCGCACCGTGCCGGTCTCGTTGACGCAGCGTGCCGCAGATGCAATTGACCAGCGTCGATTTGCCCGAGCCGTTGGGGCCGATCAGGCCGACGCGCTCGCCCTCGGTCGACCGCGAGATCGATGCCGTCGAGCGCGACGAAGCCGCCGAAGCGCTTGCTCAGACCCGCGACCTGGAGCAGCGGCTCGGCCATCACTTCGCCTTCCTGCAACCAGTCCTGCACCAGCCCGACGATGCCGTTCGGCGCGATGATGACGAAACCCACGAGCAGGAGCCCGACGATGAGCAGGCTGAGCTCGGACGAGATGGTCACCGTCGCCCACTGCTGCAGGGTCGCCACCAGGATGGCGCCGATCAGCGGGCCGATCCAAGAGGTGGTGCCGCCGATCATCGGCATGGCGATCGAGTTGACCGCGTATTCGAGCGCGAAGGCCGAGGCCGGCTGCAGATAGCCGATGTAGTAGGGGAAGGGCGCGCCGGCCATGCCCATGAGGGCGCCCGAGAGCGTGGTGGCGACGAGCTTGAGCTTCAGCGTCGGCACGCCCGAGGCCTCGGCCGCGAGCTCGTCGTCGCGGATGGTGGCGAAGCCGTAGCCGAGCTGCGAGCGCTCGATCGCGCGCGCCGTGACGATCGCGATGATCGCCAGCACCAGCATCAGCAGGAACAGGTATTGGATGTAGTTGCCGATCAGCGGCACGCTCTCCGGCCGGATCACGTAGGCGCCGCGCGCGCCGCCGACATAGTTCCAGTTGACGATCAGGGTCTGCAGCACGACCGCGAGCGCGAGCGTGGCGATGGCGAAGAACGCGCCGCGCAGCCGCAGCGTCAGGTAACCCATGCCGAGCCCGATCAGGCCGGAGACGATGGCGCCGAGCACGATCAGCACCGGGATCGGCAGCGGAAAGAACTTGTGGAAGAACACCGACGTGTAGGCGCCGACCGCGAAGAACGCCGCCGAGCCGAAATTCACGTAGCCGGTATAGCCGCCGAGGATGTTCCAGGCGGTCGCCAGCACGATGAACTGCAGCACCACGTAGCCGGCGAAGAACACGTAGTCGTTCTGCACCATGCGCGCGGCCAGCGAACACGACGGCGCCGACCGCGACGCAGATCAGGAAGAAAAGCCAGTTCCGCACGGTCGGCCGTCCTAACGTCCGAACAGACCCATCGGCCGGAACGCGAGGGTGAGCAGGAGGAATCCGAAGGCGACCGCCGGCGCCCAGGAGGGACCGTAGAAGGTCGAGGTGAGGCTCTCCATCACGCCGAGCAGGATCGCGGCGATCAGCGTTCCGGGCAGGCTGCCGAGCCCGCCGAGCACGCAGATCGCGAACACGCGGCCGATATATTCGCGTCCGACCGAGGGCTCGATCGGCTGAATGATGATGAGCAGCGCGCCCGCCACCGAGCAGGTCGCGATCGAGATGGCGAAGGCGACCCGCTTGATGCGGGTCGGCGAGGCCGCCATGAGCTGGAGGGCGAGCTGATCCTGCGCCACCGCCATGATGGCGCGGCCGGTGAAGGTGCGCGTCAGGAACAGCTGCAGCGCCGCGAACATCACCAGCGCGGCGATGCACGGCACCAGCATGCGCAGCGGCAGATCGACGAAGCCGAAACGCAGGGTCGGTCCGATATAGGAGGCCTCGACGTAGCGGTAGTCGACGCCGAACACGATGATCAGCACGACCTCGGTGACGAACAGCAGCCCGAAGAAGAACGCGAGCCCGCTCAGCGCCTCCCGTCCGCGCTTCTCGAACGACTCGTAGTAGACCTGATAGACCAGCGCGCCGAGCGCGTAGAACACCGGCAGCATCACGATGCTGATCACGATCGGATCGATGCCGAGGCGCGTATTGACGATATAGGCGATGTAGGAGCCGAGGATGATGAAGCCGGGATGCGCGATGTTGACGATGTCGAGGATGCCGAACGAGATCGAGATGCCGACCGTCACCGCGGCGTAGAAGGCGCCGAGCAGCAGGCCGGCGACCAGGGCATTGATCAACAGGTCGAGCGAGATGACCACGTGTTTCCCCCCAGGCCCGTTCGGGCAGCTTGTTGTTATTGAGGTGCAGTTTGCAGGAAGGGTGGGGACTTGGCTAGTCCGTTCGGCTTCGCAAGCTCCGTAGGGTGGGCACGCAAGGGCGTTTGCGCCCGTCTTCGCGGGCTACGGGCGCGTAGCCGGGTCTCGCCTCGCGCACGAATCGGGAGCGCCGCGCCCACCATGTCCGCGTGGGCACGGCGCTGAGTGGCTCGCGCGGCGCGAAGGCGAGTCGGTGGCTCGCGCCTGTGCCCGACCCTACGGAACGACCGCGGCTACGCCGCGGCCTGGCGCCGCACCGTGTCGGGCAGCGCCATCGGCTTGTTGGCGCTCTGCAGGAACTCGATGGTCATGAACACCATCTCCTTGTCGCCGAGATTCTCCAGGTCGTGCACCTTGAACTGGCCGGCCCCGTAGTGTCTCGTGGCGGGTCTCGCCGGGCGCGTAGGTGTATTCGACCGTGGTGCCGTCATGCACGTGCTGGCGGCCGCGGCCGCCCGACACCGCGGTCCAGAAATAGTCGAGCACGTGGCGGTGGAAGCCGATGCGCTCGCCCGGCGCCAGCCGGATGATCCAGACGCGCACGCGGTCGCTCTCCGACACCAGCTCGGTGCCGACGCACGGATTGGGGTTCTTGCTTCTCGCGCTCGAATTCGCCGGCGATCTCCGCCGGCCAGGCCGAGCGCTCGGACCGCTCCGCCGCCTTGTCCATCATCGTCATTGCCATGGCATTCCTCCAGGGTTCGGCAGGATATATAGCAACTTCGGTCGCTAGGAAACCGCGGGATCGAGCCTCTTGGGCAAGCAGACGAAGCGGCGCGCCCTGGTGATCGGCGGCTCGATGAGCGGCCTGCTGGCCGGCGCTGCTGCTGCGGCGGCACGGCTGGGACGTCGACGTCTTCGAGCGGGTCGAGAGCGAGCTTTCCGGCCGCGGCGCCGGCATCGTCGCGCAGCCCGAGCTGATCGAGACGCTGCGCCGGCTCGGCATCGACCCGACCGATCTCGGGGTCGAGATCACGACCCGCAAGATCCTCGACGCGTCGGGCCGGCTGGCCGGCGAGCTCGCGTGTCCGCAGGTGCTGACCGCCTGGGAGCGGGTCTATCGCGCGCTGCGCGACGCCTTTCCGCCGGAGCGCTACCACCGCGGCCGCGGGGTCACAGCGCTTCGAGCAGAGCGAGCGCTCGCGTGATCGCGCATTTCAGCGACGGCGGCAGCGCGCAGGGCGATCTCCTGGTCGGCGCCGACGGTCTGCGCTCCACCGTTCGCCAGCAATGCCTGCCGGAGCTCGCGCCGCTCTACGCCGGCTACGTGGCCTGGCGCGCGCTGATCGCCGAGCAGGCGTTTCCGCCGGCGATCCATCGCGAGCTGTTCGAGTACATGACGTTCTGCCTGCCGCCGGGCGAGCAGTGCCTGGGCTATCCGGTGGCCGGTCCCGACAACGATCTGCGCCCCGGCCATCGCCGCTACAACGTGGTCTGGTACCGGCCGGCCGACGAGCACACCGAGCTGCAGCAGCTGCTCACCGACGCGCAGCGGCACGACCCACACGATCTCGATCCCGCCGCCGCTGATCCGGCGCGAGGCGATCGCCGCGATGCGCGCGGCTGCGGAGCGATTGCTGCGCGCCGCAATTCCGCGAGATCGTGCGACTGATCGACGAGCCGATCCTGCAGCCGATCTACGATCTCGAAACGCCCGCGCATGGCGTTCGGCCGGGTCGCGATCATCGGCGATGCGGCCTTCGTGGCGCGACCGCATGTGGCGGCCGGCGTCGCCAAGGCGGCGGACGACGCGGCGGCGCTGGCCGCGGCGCTGCGACGGGCAGCGAGGTCGCGCCGGCGCTCACGCGCTTCGAGGCCGCGCGGCTGCCGGTCGGCCAGCGCATCATCGAGCGCGCGCGCCATCTCGGCGCCTATCTGCAGGCCACCCAGACCGCCGAGGAGCGCGCCCGCTCGCAGCGCCACAGCATTCCCGAAGCGGTGCTGGCCGAGACCGCGGTGCTGGATTTCCTGCGGAACTAGCGCCGCTTCTGCCTTCCCGCGCTTCACGCCCGCCATCTTCTCCAGCACGGCGCAGACCGCGGCGGTGTCGTGCTCGGCGTGGCCGGTCTTCATCGCCCGGTTGTAGACCGGCACGGTGGCGTCGAACATCGGCGTCGGGCAACCGAGCTGCGCGCGCGAACTCGCCGATCACCGCCATGTCCTTCTGCCAGACCGACACCTTCATGGTGGCGTCGTCGTAGCGGTCCTTGACCATCATGGGCGCGCGCAACTCGAACACGCGCGAATTGCCGGCGCCGGTCGACACCATCTCGGAGGATCGTCTGGGCATCGAGCCCGGACTTGAGGCCGAGCACCATCGCCTCGGCGGCGGCGACGTTGTTGATGGCGACCAGGAGGTTCGCCACGTATTTCATGCGGCTGCCGTTGCCGAACGGGCCGAGGTCGTGCACCGCGCGCGAGAAGCCGGCAAACAGCGGGCGCAGCTTGCGGATCGCCTTGCTGTCGCCGCTCGCATAGATGACCAGGTCCTTCACCTTGGCCTGCGAGCCGGTGCCGCTGACCGGGCAGTCCAGCATCACGTGGCCGGCGTTGCGCAACGCGCGCTCGGCCTTGAGCTTGTCGTCGATCTTGAAGGTGCTGGCCTCCACCACCACGCGCGGGCGCACCCGCGCCGCCGCGATGGCGGCGACGGTCTGCTCGAGCGCGGACGGGCTTGGGCAGGCTGGTGATGATGGTCGGCACCTCGACGGCGAGGTTCTTGGCGTCGGCGGCGATCTCGACCCCGGCTTTCGCCATGGCGCGGCGGCGGGCCGGATCGATGTCGTAGCCGACCACGCGCCAGCCGTCGGCCACGAGGTTCTTGGCGAACGCGCCGCCCATGATGCCGAGGCCGACGATGCCGACGGCCCCCTTGCTCTTCGCCATTCCCAACCTCCGTGCCGATGTGATTGCGCGGGCGGACGCTATACGGCGGCTGTGGGGGCATTCAAGTTCAATGTCACGACGTCGCGCATGAGCGGCCGTCTTTCTCGCCGGCGCAAAACCCCGTATCGTCGCCGCCGACTGCCGGACCGACACGGCAGGTTGCGGGGGAACGCCCATGACACTATCGCGCTCGTTGGTTCGTCGATCCGCTCTGGCCGTGGCTTTCGCCGCGTTCGCGGCGCCCGCCGCCTCCCAGGGCCTCATTCCGACCCATCGTCTCGCCGCCGCGCTCGCGCTCGAGGCGGTCGGCGAGGCGGTCGCGGTCTGCGCCAGGAACGGCTATGCGGTGACGGCGATCGTCGTCGACCTCAATGGCGTGCGGCAGGCGGTGCTGCGCGGCGACGGCGCCGCCGTCCACACGCTCGACAGCGCCTACGCCAAGGCCTACACGGCGGCCTCGCTGGCGCCGGTGCGCGGCGAGGATTCGACCAAGGCGATCTTCGAGCGGCTGAGCAAGAGCCCGGGCATGACCACCGCCGGTCTCGCCAGCCTCCCCAACGTCACCTTCACGCCCGGCGGCGTGACGATCCTGGCAGGCGGCAAGCCGATCGGCGGCATCGGCGTGGGCGGCGCGCCCGGCGGCAATTTCGACGACGATTGCGCGCGCGCCGCGCTCGACAAGATCAAGGACCGGATGAAGTGACAGCTTGCTGTCATACTCGCGCAACGCGGGTATCCGGCATTCCCCCGACGATCGAGAGGACGAGGAGAGTCTCATGCAGATCGGAATAGCCGGGATCGGCAAGATGGGCGCCGCCATCGCGCAGCGGCTGATGGAGGTCGGCCACAAGGTCACGGTCTGGAACCGGTCCGCCGACAAGACCAAGCCGCTGGCGGATGCCGGCGCAGCGGTCGCGGCGACGCCGGCCGAGCTGGCGCAGAACGTCGAGGCGATCATCACCATCCTGACCGACGCGGCCGCGATCGACGCCGTCTACAACGGCGCCTCCGGTCTCCTGTCGGGCGACGTGCGCGGCAAGCTCGTCATCGAGATGAGCACGGTGCAGCCGAGCACCCCGGTGGTTCTGGCCGAGAAGGTGCGCGCCAAGGGCGCGGCCTTCGTCGAGTGTCCGGTCGGCGGCTCGACCGGCCCGGCGCGGCAGGGCAAGCTGCTCGGCCTGATGGGCGCCGAGCCCGCCGACGCGGCGCGCGCCAGGCCCATTCTCGAGCAGCTTTGCCGGCGCATCGAGCATGGCGGGCCGGTCGGCTCGGGCGCGATCCTCAAGTTCACCGTCAATCTGCCGCTGATGATCTATTGGCAGGCGCTCGGCGAGGCGCTCGCGCTCTGCCGCTCGCTCGATCTCGATCCGGCGCGGCTCATGGACATGCTGAGCGAGACCTCGGGCGGTCCCAACGTGCTCAAGGTGCGCGGCCCCGGGATCGCCGCGATGCTCAAGGGCGGCGACGCCGGGCCCGTCACCTTCGACGTCGCCGGCGCCATCAAGGACATGCGCTCGATGCTGGCGGAGGGAAAGGCGCGCGGCGTCGAGCTGCCGCTCGTCGAAAAGACGCTCGCCTGCTACGAGGAGGCGCAAAAGAAGGTGTCGGGCGGCGCCGAAGTCTCGGCCGTCTCGGTCTATTGGGCGAACCGCGCCAAACCTTGATCCGTAACAAGCCCTGATCCGCAATCAATCTCAACCACGTTGGAGCCACCATGTCGGTCGTCACGCTCGCGCAAGCTTCCACCATCGTCGACAGCGCGCTCAAGAAAGGCCGCGAGACCAATTGCGCGCCGCTCACCGTGGCGGTGCTCGATGCCGGCGGCCATCTGGTCGCGTTCAAGCGCGAGGACAAATCGGGGCTGCTGCGCTTCGACATCGCCTTCGGCAAGGCCTGGGGCGCGCTCGGCATGGGCTTCGGCTCGCGCACGCTCGCCGAGCGCGCGGCCAACACGCCGCAATTCTTCACCATGCTGGCGGCGGCGAGCGGCGGACGGATCGTCACCAATCCGGGCGGCGTTCTGATCAGGGACGGCGGCGGCGACATCATCGGGGCGGTCGGGATTTCCGGCGACACCTCCGACAAGGACGAGGCCTGCGCGATCGCCGGCATCGCGGCGGCGGGGCTCAAGGCCGATCCCGGCGGCAGCAAGAGCTGAATCTGCGATTTTGGCACGAACGAACCCAACGGGTGAAAGCTCAATGATTTCAGTATCCGGCAGGCCTTCGCGCACGGCCCTACGAGCGCAGGCGCCTGCGTCCATTCGGCGCGACCGGTGCGGCCAGCGCTTCCTCCCAGATCGCGTGGATGTGGGCGATCTCGGCCTCGAACCGCTCGAGGAACAGCCGCGCCGGCATGCTCAAGGTGCGCCGCGTCGGCTGGATGACGACGAACTCGGCATGCAGCGGCGGGTCGACGATCGGATTGACCACGAGATCGCCCTTGCCGATGTCGTTCACCGAGATCAGGCTCGGCAGCACCGTCATCCAGTCCGAGCGCGCGACGAATTCGAGCGTGCCGATCATGGCGTCCATTTCCAGCATGGCGGCGATCTCGACGCCGTGGGTCTGGAAATAGGTGTCCAGGTTGCGGCGGCGGACATTGTCCGGTCCCGGCACCACGATCTTCAGCGGCGCGCAATCGGCGAGCCGCACCGGGGCGAGCGGCGCGAGGCCGTGCTTTCCGCCCGACAGCAGCATCTCGCGGTCGCGCACCAGCAGGCGTGATTTGAGCCCGACGCGGCCTTCGAAGGCCGGCACCACGGCGAAATCGAGCTCGTCGGCCAGCACCATGTCGGTGAGCACGCCGCTATAGCCCTCGAACACGTGCAGGCGCACGTCCGGATGGCGCGGCACGAAGTCCTCGAGCGTGGGCGCCAGCACCGCGCGGGTGAAGGTCGGCATCAGCCCGATGCGCAGGTCGCCCGCGACCAGGCCGGCGCGGGCGCGGGCTTCCTCGTTGGCCTCCTCCAGCCGGCCGACCGCCTCGACGCAGCTCTTGTAGTAGCGCAGTCCCGCCGGGGTCGGCACGATGCCGCGCGCCGAGCGCTCGAACAGCTTGACGCCGAGCGTGCGCTCGACCGTGGCCACGTGCTGCGAGATGCCGGACTGGGTGGCGTTCTCGCGCTCGGCGGCGCGGGTGAACGAGCCTTCCTCGCACACCGCGATGACGGCGCGGACTTGCCGCAGCGCGATATTGGCCACCTGGCTGCCCTATCAGAAAAAATAATGCCCAAGCGCAGAATATATTATTTCGGCAACGAGGGCCACCCGGCTAGGATTTTCACCAACAGCATGCGCCGCGGCCAAGCCGCGCGACTTCAGGCGGGAGGGACTGCATGGGTACGGCAAATTTCGGCATCGGCGGATTGGATTGGCAGCAGCGGGTCAACTGGGACCGGCTGCGCAAATACCGCACCGAGCGCGCGCGCGAGATGATGAAGAAGCACGGGCTCGGCGCCATGCTCTGCATGTACGACGAGAACGTCCGCTATCTCACCGGCACGCTGACGCCGGGCTGGAACCGGCTCAAGCCGGGGCTGCGCTACGCGCTGCTGTGCGGCGACGGCGCGCCGGTGCTGTTCGAGCAGGGCGACCTCGGCTTCCAGATCGAGCGCCACTCGCCGTGGCTGCCGAAGGAGAACGTCCGCTACTCCTATGCCTGGATCAAGGGCGCCGCCGGCCCGGCCTCGCAGCAGCAGGTGAAGAAGTTCACCGACGCCATCATCTACGAGATGAAGCGCCACGGCGTCGCCGGCCAGAAGCTCGGCTGCGACTTCATCGACATCAACATGATCAACATCTTCAAGGAGAAGAAGATCAACTGGGTCGACGGCATGACGCCGATGATGGAGGCGCGCGCCGTCAAGAACGTGGACGAGCAGGAATGCATGCGCATCGTCGGCGCCATCGGCGACGCCACCCACTGGGAGTGCATGAAGTTCCTGCGCCCCGGCATCACCGAGAACCAGGTCACCGCGCACCTGATGAAATATCCTCTACTCGATTCCCGGCATGGAGGACGTCGAGGACGTGATCGTGTCGTCCGGCCCGAACACCTGGCCGAACTGGCGCAATTTCTCCGACCGCATCATCCAGCCCGGCGAGATCGTGTTCATGGACCTCGCCGCGCTCACCTGGAACGGCTACAAGTCCTGCTACTACCGCACCTATTGCGTCGGCAAGGAGCCGAGCAAGGAGCAGAAGGACACCTACGCCACCGCGCTCGAGTGGCTCTACGACTCGATCGACGCGGTGAAGGTCGGCACCACCACGCGCGAGATCGCCCTGAAATGGCCGTCCGCGAAGGAGGCGTGGGGCTACAAGGAAGAGGATCAGGCCGCCGCCAATCTCTGGGGTCACGGGCTCGGCCTGGCGCAGTACGATCCGCCGGTGATCTCGCGCATCTGGTCGCTCGACCATCCGGTCGAGATCAAGGAGGGCATGACCTTCGCGCTCGAGACCCAGCACGGCAAGCGCTTCCGCTACGGCGTGCGCATCGAGGAGATGCTGATCGTGCACAAGAAGGAGATCGAGATCATCTCCAACTTCCCGGTCAAGCAGATCACCGTGGTCGATCCGATCCCGGGCTACGGCGATCATGTGAAGTGACGCGTGTCCCGGGCACAGCGTACCCGGGCACGGGTTGAACAGATGACCGAGCTGATCATCCCGCTGAGCGCCGCCACGGCCGCCGACGCCGACCGCGTCGGGCCGAAGGCGGCGAACCTCGCGGCGCTCGCGCGCGCCGGGCTGCCGACGCCGGGCGGCTTTTGCCTCGCCGCCGACGCCTACCGGGCGCAGATCGCGGCGCTCGGGCTCGACGACATGGTGCGCGGCTTCGCCGCCGCCGACATCAGGGAGCAGCGCCGGCTTTCGGTCGAGATCCGGCTCGGCCTCTACGAGCAGCCGATCGCGCCGCCGATCCTCGAGCCGCTGCTCGCGGCCTGGCGGGCGCAGCGCGCCGAGAGCGGGGCGCCGGGCGCGGTGCGCTCCTCGGCGCTGATCGAGGACCGCAAGGGCGCGAATTTCGCCGGCCAGTTCGAGAGCTTTCTCGGCATCGACGACGAGGCGGCGTTCCTCACCGCCGTGCGCGCCTGCTGGGCGGCGTTGTGGACCACCAATGCGCGCCGCTACATGGAGAACCACGGCCTCTCGCCCGCCGACACCGCCATGGCGGTGCTGATCCAGCCGCTGGTCGACGCGCGCGCCTCCGGCGGCGGCCTGAGCGAGACCGCCGACGGCCAGATGCTGATCAGCGCCACCTGGGGGCTCGGCTCCGCGATCGCGCAGGGCGAGGTGGTGCCCGACCGCATCGTGCTCAGCCGGCAGGGCTTCCTGCGCAAGATCGAAGCCGGCCGCAAGGATCACCGCGAGACCTGCGGGCACGGCGCCGGCGCCATGCCGCAGGCGGTGCCGAGCGAGCTCGTCGGCGCGCCCTGCCTCGACGCCGGGCAGGCGGTCACGCTCGGCCGCATGATGCGCAAGGCGGAAGCGGTGATCGGCTGCCCGGTCGAGATCGAATGGGCGCTCGACGATGAGGGCTTCAAGCTGCTGCAGGCGCGGCCGCTGCATGTCGAGCCGATCACGGTGCCGGACGAGATCTGGCTCAAGCATCCCGGCCTCAACGGCCATCCCGCCGGCATCGGCTGGGGCACCGGCCGCGCCGTGGTGGTGAACTGCGAATGCGAGCTGGCACGCGTCGCGCCGGGCGACGTGCTGGTGACGCGCGTCGCCGGGCCGGCGCTGAGCCACGTGCTGCCGCGCGTCGCCGGCGTGGTCGCCGAGCTCGGCGGCTCGACCTCGCATCTCGCCTCGCTGGCGCGCGAGCGCGGCATCCCGATGGTGCTGGGCGTGCTCGACGCCACGCAGCGCATCCCGGACGGCTCGCAGGTCGCGGTCGACGGCGTCGCCGGCGTCGTGCGGTGGCTCAGCTGATGCGCCAATCCGCGCGACCGAAATCTTCGTCACCCAGCCGGTCGCCAAGAGCGCGATCGATCGCCTGCGCAAGGTCGCCACCGTCAAGGTCAATCCGGATGCGAGCCGCATCATCGCCAAGAAGGCGCTCATCGCCGCCGTGCAAAAATGCGACATTTTGTTCTGCCTGCTGCACGACCGGATCGATCGCGACGTGATCGCCGCCAATCCGAAGCTGCGGCTCGTCGCGGCACAATCGATCTCGCCCTCCAACATCGACGTCGCGGCGGCAACGGCGCAGCGGCTTCCCGTCACCGTGGTTCCGCCGGTCACCACCGAGGCGACCGCCGATCTCACGTTCGGGCTGATGCTCGCGGTCGCGCGGCGGATGATGGAAGGCGACCGCCTCGTGCGGGCGGGAAAATTTCCCGGCGGGCAGTCGAGCTATCTGCTCGGCTCCTTCGTTTGGGGCAAGACGATCGGCCTCATCGGCGGCGGCGGGCTGATCGGCCGGGCCGTGGCGCGGCGTGCGCACGGCTTCTCCATGCGCGTGCTCTACTGGACGCCGCGGCGGAAGCCCGAGAGCCTGGAACGCGAGGCCGGCCTGACCTTCGTTCCGCTCGATCAGCTGCTCGCCGAATCCGACTTCGTCTCGCTGCACCAGCCGCTCACGCCGGAGACGCGCCACCAGATCGGGGCGCGCGAGCTCAAGCTGATGAAGAAGACCGCGTTCCTCATCAACACCGCGCGCGGCCCGATCATCGACGAGGCGGCGTTGGTGCGGGCATTGCGGGCGCGCCGGATCGCCGGCGCCGGCCTCGACGTTTTCGAGCACGAGCCCAAGGTCGATGCCGCGCTGCGCAAGATGCCGAACGTCGTGCTGGCCCCGCATCTCGGCAGCGCCACCGTCGAGGTGCGCGAAGAGATGGCGAATATCGTGGTCGACAACATCCTGGCGTTCCTCGCCGGCAAGCCGCCGCCCAATTGCGTCAATCCGGAGGTGCTTTCGGGCTAATGTGAGGAGTTGGTAGTTTTGCGCGTCATGGCCGGGGACAAGCCCGGCCATGACGACGAAGAGAGGCACTTATGGCCCGCCCGTTGATCGCCGTCACCGACAGCCCATTTCCCTCGCTCGATCCCGCCAAGGCCGCGCTCGCCCGCGTCGATCCGGCGCTGCGCATGGCCAAGAGCGCGTCCGCCGACGACATCCTGGCGGTCGCGCGCGAGGCCGACGCGATCCTCGTCACCTACGCCAAATTGCCCGGCGATCTCCTGCGCCAGCTCAAGCGCTGCAAGGTGATCGGCCGCTTCGGCCTCGGCGTCGACAACATCGACGTCAAGGCGGCGAGCGAGCTCGGCATCACCGTCACCTATGTGCCCGACTACTGCATGCAGGAAGTGTCCGACCATGCGATGGCGCTGCTGCTGTCGCTGGCGCGCAAGGTGCCGCTCTCCAACAAGCTGGTGCAGTCCGGCCGCTGGGAGGTGCCGCCGATCGTGCCGATCCACCGCCTGACCGGACGCGTGCTCGGCCTGGTCGGCTTCGGCAACATCCCGCGCACGCTGGCGCCGAAGGCGAAGGCGTTCGGGCTGCGCGTCGTGACGCACGATCCCTACGTGTCGCCGGAGGCGCTGGCCGAGGCCGGCGTGGAAGGCGTCGGCTTCGACGAGCTGCTGGCGATGTCGGATTTCGTCTCGATCCATGCGCCGCTGTTGCCGGCGACGCGCGGGCTGTTCAACGCGGGACGTCTTCCGCAAGATGAAGAAGGGCGCGCTGCTGATCAACACGGCGCGCGGGCCGCTGGTCGACGAGGAGGCGCTGATCGCGGCGCTCGATTCCGGCCAGCTCGGCGGCGCCGCCCTCGACGTGGTGACGACCGAGCCGCTCGCCAAGGACTCGAAGCTGCTCGGCCGCGACAACGTGATCCTGACGCCGCACACGGCGTTCTATTCGGTCGAGGCGCTCAACGAGCTGCAGACCAAATGCGCGACCGACGTGGCGCGGGTGCTCAGCGGCGAGCCGCCGGTCTATCCGGTGAAGGTGGACTGATCTCGCCGCGGGCTCGCGCGCACAGGCGAGCACTCGCTCCGCGGTTGTGTTGTGCTCGCCCGGCGGTCATGAATAATGACCACGATGGTCCGCGACGCGCTCGATCGAGCTGCGATCACGGGCGGAAAAGGCAGGGAGGAATTGGATGTTCGTAGAGCAACGCCTCTACACCTGCGCGCCGGGCAATACCGGCGAGTTCCTGAGAATGTACGTCGAGGAGGGCCGCGCGCCGCAGACGCGCCATCAAGGCCAGCCGATCGGGTATTACGTCAGCGAAATCGGTCCGCTGAACCAGATCACCACGCTGTGGGCCTATGCGAGCCTCGACGATCGGGTGGAGCGGCGGCGCGCGCTGTTCGAGGATCCCGGCTGGAACGTCCTATCTGGGCAAGGCGCGCCCGCTGCTGACGACCCAGGAAACCCGCATTCTCGCGCCGGCGCCGTTCTTCAAGGAACGGCTCGCGGCGATCGCCGCGCTCGGGAGGACGCCATGATTGCCGGACGAGACCTGCTCGACTTGCTTGCTCGCTGCTCGCGCTGCGCCGCCGTCGCGCTGTCGCTCTGGCCCCATGCGGCGGCGGCGCAGGACGCCTATCCGTCAAAGCCGATCAAGCTCGTCGTTCCGCTGGCGGCCGGCGGCGGCATCGATTTCACCGCGCGCACCACCGCGCAGAAGCTCTCCGAGGTGCTCGGCCAGCAGGTGGTGGTCGAAAACCAGGGCGGCGCCGGCGGCACGCTCGGCGTCAACGCGGTCGTGCGCGCGGCGCCCGACGGCTACACGCTGCTCTATCACTCGGTGACCGGCGTGGTCAGCGCCGTGGTCGGCAAGGACCTGCCGTATGACTGGCTCAAGGATCTCGCCCCGGTGTCGCTGGTCACGCGCTTCGCCCCGGTGCTGATCATCAATCCGTCGCTGCCCGCCAAGGACCTCAAGGAGTTCATCGCGCTGGCGAAGGCCAATCCGGGCAAGTTCAGCTACGGCTCGTCGGGCGCCGGAACCGGCATTCATCTCGCCAGCGAGCTGTTCAAGGCGGCCGCCGGCGTCGATATCGTGCACGTTCCCTATCGGGGCAATGCCGGCGTCATGCCCGATCTGCTGGCCGGACGGATCGCCATGCTGATCGACGGCGTCCCGCCGCAGGTCAAGAACATCGAGTCCGGAGTGGTGCGAGCGCTCGCGGTGACGACCAGGACGCGGGCGGCGGCGCTGCCCAACGTGCCGACCATGATCGAGCAAGGCGTCGACTACGAGGTGCCGTACTGGACCGCGATCTACGCGCCGGCGGCGACGCCGAAGCCGATCATCGACAAGCTCGCGGCCGAGATCGCCAAGACCATGCGGGACCCGGGCGTCGTGGGCCGCCTGAAGGACGCCGGCACCGAGGCGGTCGGCTCGACGCCGCAAGAGCTCGACGTGTTCAACCGCGACCAGTTCGCGCTCTATCGCCGGATCGTTCAGGACCCGCGGCTGCAGCTCAATTTGCGGATAGACTACTCGTCCGAATGTCCGCGTGTCGTCCCCGCGAAAGCGGGGCGACGCCCGGCTATCGCCGCGGGAGGACAAGCGCACCGGTGGCGTTCATCGAGGGCCGCGCTCGCGCCTCAGGATGACGGTCGTTGATGGTGCCAGGCGTTATTCTTCTCCCGGTCCCAGATCACGATCACGCGCACCACCCGGTTGTTCTGGTTCGGATGCGGCATCGGCGGGCTCTCGATGAACAGCCGGTCGCCTTCGAAGCGGATGAAACGCGTCTGCTCGCCGCCGACCCAGGCCTCGTTCCAGGCCGCTTCCACCTTGGTGATCACCTTGCCGTCCTCGACCCGGTAGCGGCCCGTATAGGCGATCATGGTGCGCAGCGCCTGCGCGCGCTCCTCGTCGGTTTTCGGAATCGGCCGCCCCTCGGCGGTGACCAGCGCCAGCCAGCGGCCGTCGGCGGTCGCGATCTGGCGGCCCTTCGGGTGCTGGCCGAGCACCGGCGTGCGCTGCTTGGTCTCCTGGTCCTCGTAGACCACCGAGACCAAGCGTCCACATCCCGACGATCTTTTGCCTGAGCTCGCTGTCGTCGGCGTGGGCCGGGACGGCGAGGAGCGCCAATAGACTGAGCAGCAAGGAGCGCATCGGTGTTCTCCAATCGTCGCTTGTCATGACGGATCGACGTTGCATGGCTTGGTCACTCCGCGGTCCAGCCGCCGTCGAGCACGAGCGCCGAGCCGGTCATCAGCGAGGAGGCGTCGGAGGCGAGGAAGATGATCGCGCCGGTCAGTTCGTCGAGCTGGCCGAGGCGGCCGAGCTTGATCTTCGCCGAGCACCTCGTCGCGGAACGCCTTGTTCTCGAAGAACGGCCGCGTCATCGGCGTCTCCAGGAAGGTCGGCCCCAGGCTGTTGACGCGGATATTGTGGGGCGCGAGCTCGATCGCCATCGCCTTGGTGAAGCCCTCCATGGCGTGCTTGGAGGCGCAGTAGACGGTGCGGCGCGCGGCGCCGACGTGGCCCATCTGCGAGGAGATGTTGATGATCGAGCCGGGCTGCTTGGCCTCGAGCAGCCGGCGCGCCACCGCCTGCGCCACGAAGATAGGCGGCGCGCACGTTGAGCCCCATGATGACGTCGAAGTCGTCGACGCTGACGTCCATCAGCATCTTCGGGCGATTGGTGCCGGCATTGTTGACCAGGATGTTGAACGGCTCGGCGCTTGCCGATCGCCGCCTGCACTGGCGGCGAGGTCGGTCACGTCGAGCGCCAGCGCCTCGGCCTGTTGTCCGCGGGCGCGGATGGCGGCGGCGGCGGCCTCGATCTCGCTCTGGGTGCGCGCCGCCAGCGTCACCTGCGCGCCGGCCTCGGCCAGCGCGGACGCGGCCGCGAGCCCGATGCCGCGCCCGCCGCCGGTGACCAGCGCGCGCTTGCCGTCGAGCCGGAAGGAGGGCGTCCTGGCGAGGTCGATTGCGGCCATCGCTCTCACCGCGCGCGCAGGTCTGCTCCCTCCCCCGCTTGCGGGGGAGGGGTGGGGAGGGGGATCACGTCGTTGTCCCGACTAGTCGTGGCTGCATACCCCCACCCCTAACCCTCTCCCCGCAAGCGGGGGAGGGGACGCAAGCCTCGCGGTCCCGGCTACCTCCATGCTGGTCGCTCGCCTGTCAGCATCGCTTCACTCCGCCGCCTGCGCGTAGGCGACGTTGCGGCCGCCGTAGCGGCGCACCCGCACGTTGGCCTGCTCGGCGTGGGCATAGAAGCCCTCGAGGATGCACAGCCGCGAGCAGTATTCGCCGACCAGCGTGGACGCCTCGTCGGTGAGCACCTTCTGGTAGGTGCAGGTCTTGAGGAATTTTCCGACCCACAGGCCGCCGGTATAGCGCGCCGCCTTCCTGGTCGGCAGCGTGTGATTGGTGCCGATCACCTTGTCGCCGTAGGCGACGTTGGTGCGCGGCCCGAGAAACAGCGAGCCGTAGTTCTTCATGTTGTGGAGGAAATAGTCGGGATCGCGCGTCATCACCTGCACGTGCTCGGAGGCGATGCGGTCGGCCTCGCGCACCATCTCCTCCTCGTCGTCGCAGACGATGACCTCGCCGAAATCCTGCCCACGCCTTGCCGGCGAGATCGGCGCTCGGAAGGATCTTCAGGATGCGCTCGACCTCCGCCATGGTGTCGCGCGCGAGCTTCTCCGAATTGGTGATCAGGATCGCCGGCGAGGTGGGACCGTGCTCGGCCTGGCCGAGCAGGTCGGTCGCGCAGATCTCGCCGTCGACGCTGTCGTCGGCGATGATCAGCGTCTCGGTCGGGCCGGCGAGCAGGTCGATGCCGACGCGGCCGAACAGCTGGCGCTTGGCTTCCGCCACGTAGGCGTTGCCGGGCCCGACGATCATGTCGACCGCGCCGATCGTCTCGGTGCCGAGCGCCATGGCGGCGACCGCCTGCACGCCGCCGAGCACGTAGATCTCGTCGGCGCCGCCGAAATGCATGGCGGCGACGATCGCCGGATGCGGCCCGCCCTTGAACGGCGGCGCGCAGGCGATGATGCGCTTCACGCCGGCGACCCGCGCGGTGACGATCGACATGTGCGCCGAGGCGACCATCGGATAGCGCCCGCCCGGCACGTAGCAGCCGATCGAGCTCACCGGGATGTGCCGGTGGCCGAGGATCACGCCCGGCAGGGTCTCGACCTCGAGATCGCGCATGGTCTCCTTCTGCTTCTGCGCGAAATTGCGCACCTGCGCCTGCGCAAACTTGATGTCGTCGAGGTCGCGCTTGCCGACCTGCCCGATGGCGCGCTCGATCTCCTGCGGCGTCAGCTTGAACGACGCGGGCGACCAGTTGTCGAATTTCTGCGACAGCTCGCGCACCGCCGCGTCGCGCCGCTCCTCGACGTCGGCGAGGATTTCCTCGACCGTCGCGCGCACCTTGGCGTCGGCGGCCTTGATCGCGCTCGCGTCCATTCCGCGCTTGAGATAGCGGGCCATGGCGTGCCTCCTGCTTCTCGATTGTCATCCCGGCCAAGCGACGGCGAAGCCGGAGCGCGAGCCGGGATCCAGTAAACACCGGGCCTCGCGTTTGTACTCCGATCATGGGCCGGTGTTTACTGGGTCCCGGGTCTCCTTCGCCCGGCTGACGCCGGGCTCAGTCGCCCGGGATGACAGCGTCGGCGTTTCACTTGATCGCCTGCGGATTGATCGGCGAGCCGGTGCCGCCGGTGATGATCAGCGGCGGGCCGCAGAAGAAGAACTCGTAGATGCCGTCGGCGTCGCAGTCGTCGGCGAGCTCCTTGAGATAGAAGATCTCGCCCATGCACAGCCCCATGGCGGGGATCACCACCCAGTGCCAGGGCTGGTTCGCCTCGGTGGTCTCGTTCGGCCGCACCTCGACGCCCCAGGTGTCGGTGCAGATCGCGGCGATCTGCTTGTCCTGGCACCAGTAGCAGTTCTCGAACTTCACGCCCGGCGCGTCGCCGCCGGCATAGCCGCCCCACTCCTTCTCCTTGCAGGCAGCGCTCCATCTGCCCGGTGCGGACGATGACGAAGTCGCCGCGCCCGATCTAGACGTTCTGGTCCTTGGCGCATTTGTCGAGCTCGTCGTTGGAGATGCCTTCGCCGTCCTGGAGCCAGTCGACGCCGCGGAAGCGGGCGATGTCGAGCAGCACGCCGCGCCCGACCATCTTGCTCTTGGAGTGCTCGATGCCGAGCACGTTGAGCCCCTTGGCGTCGATCAGCTTGGCGTCGTGGCCGTTATAGGCCTTGTCCTCGTAGAAGATGTGCCCGAGCGCGTCCCAGTGGGTGGCGCCCTGCACGCACAGGATCAGCGTGTCGTCGGCGTAGCGGACCTTGTTCCAGTCCTGCCGGCCGGCGATGGCGTCGGTGCCGGTCGCCAGCATCTGGTGGATCGGATTGAAGCGGCCGCCGAACAGGCCGGTCTGCGGGCCGTTGCTGTCGAGCGGGATGCCGAGCGCGAACACCTTGCCGGTGCGGATCAGGCTCGCGGCCTTGACGATGTCCTCGGGCGTCACGTGGTTGAGCGTGCCGATCTGGTCGTCCTTGCCCCAGCGCCCCCAGTTGCTGAGCTTCTGCGTGGCCTCCGCGATCGCCTGCCTGCCCACCTTGATGTCCATCGGTCGTTCCCTCCGTGTTGTTGCGGCGATCCGCCCCGAGACGCCGATCGCACCGACTGCCGATCCGCCCGCGCACGGCGAGCCTGTTGCAGCGCACCGATTGTGGCCCGGCGCGCCGTCTTCGTCCACAAATCAGAATGCTAAACCCGTCCGAGCGCCTGCAAAATCCGCCCCGGCGTGAACGGCATCTCGGCGAGCGTCTTGGCGCCCAACGGCCGCAGCGCGTCGTTGATCGCGTTCATCACCGCGCCGGGCGCGCCGGCGGTGCCGGCTTCGCCCGCGCCCTTGGCGCCCAGCTCGGAATCGGCGGTGGGCGTGACCACGTGGCCGATCTCGATGTCCGGCATCTCGGCCGCCATCGGCACCAGGTAGTCGGCCATGTTGCCGTTGAGCAGTTGGCCGCGCTCGTCGTAGAGGCAGTGCTCGAACAGCGCGCCGCCGATCCCCTGCACCACGCCGCCCCTGATCTGCTCGTCGACCAGCTGCGGATTGATCACGGTGCCGCAATCCTCCACGCACCAGTGCTTGATCAGCGTGACGAAGCCCGACTGTCGACGTCGACCTCGAGGTAGCTCGCCTGGATGCCGTTGGTGAAGGCGAACGGCCAGGCGCGCGGCACGTAGTGGCGGGTCGCCATCAGCTCGGCCTGGAAGCCGGGCGGCAGCGTGTCGGGGCGGAAATAGGCGATGCGGGCGAGCTCGCTGAGCGCAAGCCGCTCGGTCCCGCTGCCGCCGTCGACCACGATGCCGTTGCCGATGTCGAGGTCGTTCGGGCTTCGCCTGCAGGATGCTGGCCGCGCAGGCGAGCACGTTGGCGCGCAGCGCCTTGCCGGCCTGCCAGGCGGCTTCGCCGCCGATGCCGGCCGCGCGCGAGGCCCAGGTGCCGCCGCCATAGGGCGTGTTGTCGGTGTCGCCGGTGATCACGCGCACGCGCTCGATCGGCACGCCGAAGGCCGAAGCCGCCACCTGCGCGATCACGGCCTCGGCGCCCTGGCCCTGCTCGGTGACGCCGGTCTGGCAGATGATCGCGCCCTGCGCGTCGAGCTTGATGGTGACGCCGTCCTGCGCGGAGATCTTGGCGCCGCCGACGCCGTAGAAGGCGGCGCTCGGATTGGTCACCTCGACGAAGGTCGCAAAGCCGATGCCGCGGTAGACGCCTTGCTCGCGCAGCCGCTTCTGCTCGGCGCGCAGCCCGGCGTAGTTCATCATGGCGTCGAGATGCGCGAGCGCCTCGTGCTGCGACAGCGCCTCGAACTTGATCCCGGACGGGGCGGCGGACGGATGGGCGTCGTCGGGAATGAGATTGCGCCGGCGGATCTCCAGCGGGTCCATGCCGATCTTGGCGGCGGCGAGCTCGACCAGCCCCTCGGTCACCGCGGTGGCGATCGGATGGCCGACCGCGCGGTACTGGCACATGACGTTCTTGTTCTGGAACACCACGCGCGCGCGGGCGCGGTAGTTCGGGCAGGTGTAGGGAGCGCCGGTGAGATTGACGATCTGGTTCGCCTCGATGCCCGAGGTGCGCGGATAGACCGAATAGGGCCCGATGCCGGTGAGGTCGTCGATCTCCCAGGCGGTGATGGTGCCGTCGTTCTTGACGCCGATCCTGGCCTTGACGCGATGGTCGCGGGCGTGGATGTCGGTGACGAAGCTCTCGATGCGGTCGGCGACGAACTTGATCGGCCGCTTGAGCAGCTTCGAGAGCGCCACCGTCGCCATCTCGTCGGCGTAGGTGTGCACCTTGATGCCGAACGAGCCGCCCACGTCCTTGGTGACGACGCGCACCTGGTGCTCCTCGAGCGCGAGGTGCTTGGCGAACAGGTTCTGCATCATGTGCGGCGCCTGCGTGCCCTGATAGACGGTGAGCCGCTGCTCGCCCGGATTCCAGTCGGCGACGATGGCGCGCGGCTCGTTGCAGACGCCGGTGTGGCGGCCGAACACGAAGGTGGTCTCCACCACCGCGTCGGCGCTCGCGAAACCCTTGTCCGGATCGCCGGCGACGAGCGCGCGCTCGAAGGTGAGGTTGTCGCCGAGCTCGGGATGGATCACGAGCGTGCCGGGATCGAGCGCGGTCTCGGCATCGGTGACCGCCGGCAGCTCCTCGTAGGCGACCTCGACCAGCTCGCAGGCGTCCTCGGCCTCGGCGCGCGTGCGCGCGATCACGGCGCACACCGCCTCGCCCTGCCAGCAGGCGCGATCGACCGCGATCGCGTGCTGCGGCGCCGACTTGATGCCCTTGAGGTGGGTGAGCACGCCGACCCACGGCGTGATCACCTTGGCGAGCTCCGCGCCGGTGACGACCGCGATGACGCCCGGCGCCTTTTTCGCCGCCGCGCGTCTCGATCGCCGTGATGCGGGCATGGGCGTGCGGCGAGCGCACGAAGGCGACATGCGCCATGCGCGGCAACGTCACGTCGCTCACGAACTGGGCGCGGCCTTGCGTCAGACGCGCCAGGTTCGGCCGCGGCACCGAGCGGCCGATATAGGAGTTCGGGCGATCGAGCGCCGAGAGCACGGGCGGGGAGTCGTCGACGATTTTCATGGCCGCTCCACGCGCATCGCCGGCACTCGCTCCGTCCTGGCAGGTGACGCGCTCACAGGAACCGCGTCGGCCACATCATGGTGCGCCACATATGCGCCGACGGGCTGTTGTCGAAGCCGAGGCCTTCCTTCGGCTGCTTGAAGTTGCGGCCGATGATGTCGACGAAATCGTTCAGGTCGACCTTGGCATTGGGGTCGAACGAGTAGATGTCGTTGACGCAGATCTGGCGCGCCGTCATGTACCACTTGTGGTTCCGGGCGCGCTCGTACTCGGCGACGATGTAGGGCTCCGGCTTGTAGTCGGCGCCGAAATACTTGATGTACATGTCCGGATATTTGTAGCCGACGGATTCGTCGGGGAAGAAGCGCAGCGCCTGGTGCACGCGGATCGCCCAGCTCACCTCCTCGTCCACATAGGGCTCGATCAGCTGCGCGCCCCAATAGCCGTGGTCGCAGCGGATGAAGCTCACCACGCCGATGTCGTGCAGGAGACAGGCCAGGACGGTCTTCTCGTCGAGCCCGGCCTTGAGCGCATGGGTGGCGCTCTGCAGCAGGTGGGCGCTCGAGGCGAACCGCAGCTTGAAGAAATCGAGCAAGGTCGGCTTGTCGGGCATCTTCGGCAGGCGCGGATCGGCGCCCATCAGGAAGTATTTGCCCGGATTCTTCGCCAGCAGCGCCGCGCCGGCTTCGATCTCGACCTTGCCGTCGCCCATGTTGAACAGGACCGATTTGGTGGCGATGCGCTCGTTGAGCTCGTTCATCATCTGCTCTTCGAGCTCGTCCGCACGCTCCGACAGGGTCATGGATTGGGCATGGTCTTGCATGGCTGATCTCGTTGCGTTGGGCCGTTCGGCCATTGCGGTTCCAGATGGTTTACACCCAAGCCGCACCCGGCGGAACCGGCATTGGCGACCGTCATCAGGTGTTTTCCGCGCGCGCCTGCGCGACCGATTCCACCGCGTCCACGATCGCCTGGTAGCCGGTGCAGCGGCAGTAGTTGCCGGAAATATGCTCGCGAATTTTTTCGCGGCTCGGCACGCCGCCGCGCCGCAGCAGCTCCTGCGCGGTCAGCAGCATGCCGGGCGTGCAATAGCCGCACTGCAGCGCATTGCGCCGCTCGAACGCCTGCTGCAGATCGGCGATCTCGCCGGAATCGGAGACGCCCTCGATGGTGTCGACGCGCGCGCCGTCGCATTGCACGGCGAGCATCAGGCAGCCGCGCACGATCACGCCGTCGACGCGCACCGTGCAGGCGCCGCAGACGCCGTGCTCGCAGCCGACATGGCTGCCGGTGAGCGCGAGGTCATCGCGCAGGAAGTCGACCAGGGTCTTGCGCGCATCGACGCGTCTCGCGCACCTCCTCGCCGTTCACCGTGATGGTGACGTCATGGACGCGCTCGGTCATGATCGCGGCTCCATCAGTTGGCGCGCGACGCGCCGGAGCAGCACGCCGGCAAGATGCTTCTTGACGGCGCCGGTCGCCTGCACGTCGTCGCCCGGGTCGAGGTCCCGATCGAGCGCCTCGACGGCCGCATCGACGTCGCCGCCGGCCAGCGCCGTCTCGGCCTGGCGCGCGCGCAGCGGCGTCGCGCCGACGCCGAAATAGGCGAGGCGGACGTCCTTCAAGCCCTTGCCGTCGGCGCGCGCGCAGGCGGCGAGGCCCGCCATCGCATAGTCGCCGTGGCGGCGCGCGAGCTCGGCGAAGCCGGTGCGGCTGTCGGCGGTCGCCGCCGGGAGGCGGATCGCGGTGAGCACGTCGCGCGGCGTGAGCGCGGTCTCGAACAGGTCCTTGAAGAAGTCGTCGGCCTTGACGTTGCGGGCGCCCTGCGGCCCGCTGATCGCGACCTCGCCGCCGAGCGCGAGCAGGCAGGCGGGCAGCTCGGCCGCCGGATCGGCGAAGGCGATCGAGCCGCCGATGGTGCCGCGGTTGCGGATCGCCGGATGGCCGATATGCGGCAGCGCCTTGGCGATCAGCGGCGCGTGCTGCGCGATCTCGACCGAGCGTTCGGCCTGCGCGTGGCGCACCAGCGCGCCGATCTCGACCATTCCGTCCTTGAGCGCGATACCGTCGAGCCCGCCGATGCCGTTGAGGTCGACGAGGAGGCGCGGTGCGCTCAGCCGCATATTGAGGGTGGCGATCAGGCTCTGGCCGCCGGCCAGCACCCGGGCCTCGTCTTCGGCCAGGAGCTCGATCGCGTGCGCGACCGAGCGCGCCTTCGCGTAGGCAAATGGCGACGGCTTCACGCACGCTCTCCCGGCCGGTCTCTTTATTCCGGTTCTATTGTGGCCGAGAACGGCGCGCCGTCAATGCGGTCCAGTCGCCGTCATTCCGGGATCGGCCAGCTCAGGTCGAATCCATGAGCTCAGCGCACTGGTCATGATTCGGCCGCGATTACGCGCCGTCCGGATGCTACGTTGATCGACGGATCATGGACTGATCTACTCGTCAGCGGCTTGCGGTTGGTGAAGTGGGCGTTGCCCAGCCCGGTGCCGATGGTGAGCACGCCCCAGTGCTCGACGTCCTGCATGAACGGCACCTCGCTCAGGCCCTGCACGACCGCGTCGTTGTGCATCAGCACGACGGTGTCGTGCTCGCCGATGGTCGGGATCGCCTCCTGCAGGCTGCGCGGCAGGTTGAAGCGGCTGCTCTCCCAGTTGCCCGGCAGGTTCTGCGCGCCGCGGTCGATGGTGCCGTCCGGCTCGATCATGCCGGGACAGCCGATGCCGATGAACGGCGCCAGCCGCAATCCTTCCTTGTCGGCGCGCTTGATCAGCCCCTCGAGCATTCCGACCAGCTTCTCGACCGCGTCCTCGCGCGTGACGTCCTCCTCGTCGCCGTGACGCCACAGCTCGAATTTCCAGACGAAAGCCTTGGAAAGATCGGGCGCCTTTTTCAGATTGAGCGCGACCACGCCGGCGCGGATGTTGGTGCCGCCGATGTCGACCGCCAGGATCGCGTCGTGCGCCTCGAACATCCAGCGCGGCGCCAGATGCGCGGCGCCGATCAAGCCGGCCTCATCCGGGTCGTTGCGGATCGGCACGAGGTCGATCGCGACCTTCTCGGCCTTGAGGATCACGGCGGTGCGGCCGATGGCGAGCTCGCCGACGCGGCTGTCGCGGAAGCCGCCGCCCATCACGATCCGCTCGGTGTCGCGCCAGGCCTTGAGCTTGAGGAAGCGGCGGATGACGAGGGCGAGCTCCTGCGAGAAATCCTCGATCGCGCCGTGCACGATGCCGGCCGCCTCCGGATCGCCCTCGCTCAGCAGGCTGTCGAGCTTCTTCCTGCTGATGTCCTCGCTCGGCTCGTCGCCGAACGGGTCATTGCCGGCCTTGCGCAGGGGCTTGCGCCAGTTCTCGATGATCGCGCGGAACGCGCCCTTGCTGGCGCGGTCGCCCAGGAAGCCTTCGTCGTCCTTCAGCTCGACGTTGTAGCTGTCGACATCGACGCTCGGGAGGCGGGTCGCCCCGTGCGTGGCAACGGTCGGCAAGGTCGTGCTCTGATCGGCTCATGAAGCCCATTTCCTGGCGGCAAGCCCATGACAACCGGGAAGCCGCCGGAAAGTTTCATGGCGCCGGTCACGCCGGAGGATGGCCGACGATCCGGCGCACGATGTCGATCGCGCGCCGCATCAGGGTCATCGACGCTTCGAGCGTCCGGAAGGCCGCGTGCGAGGTCAGCGTCACGTTCTCCATGCGCGCCAGCGGGTGATCCGGCCGTGAGCGGCTCGGCGTGGAACACGTCGAGCCCGGCGTGCCGGATGCGGCCGCTGCCGAGCGCCTCGATCAGCGCCGCCTCGTCGACCAGCGCGCCGCGCGCGGTGTTGATCAGGATCGCGCCCGGCTTCATGCGCGCGATGCGCCCGGCGTCGATGATGCCGCGCGTCTCGTCGTTGAGGGCGAGCTGGAGCGAGACCACGTCGGCCCGCGCCAGCAGCGTCGTCGAGATCGACCAGCGGCACGCCGGCGTCGGGGCGCGGGGTGCGGTTCCAGGCGATCACCTCCATGCCGATGCCGCGCGCGAGGCGCACGACCTCGCTGCCGATGCCGCCGAGCCCGACCACGCCGAGGGTCTTGCCGGTGAGCTGCATGCCTTCGAGCGGCTCCCAGGTGCCGGCGCGCACCGCGCGGTCCATGCGCGCGAGGTCGCGGCAGCAGGCGAACATCAGCGCGACCGTGTGCTCGGCCACCGCGGTGTCGCCGTAGCCCTTGATGGTGTGCACCTCGACCCCGAGGCCGTTCAACGCCGGCACGTCCATGTAGCTCGACGCGCCGGTGCCGAGGAACACGATGTGCTTGAGGCCCTTGCATTGCGCGATGAATTCGGTCGGCATGTCGGAATGGTCGTCGAGGCAGATGTCGTAGCCGGCCAGCAGCCGCGGCAGCTCGCTCGGCTGGAACGGCTCGGTATTGACCGTGATCGGCGGGTCGTCGGCCCGGTGCACGCGGACAAAAACCGGCTCGAGTTGCTTGTTGCAGTCGACGAAGATGGATTTCATGGCGTATCCAGTCGGCGGGGCCCAGGCGCAGGCTTCGAGCCCAAGTCATAATCAAGTCATAACGCATGGTCTGACAGCAAGGGAGGGCAGGAATGCCGGAAGAGTTCAAGGACAAGGTCGTGGTCATCTCGGGCGGCAGCCGCGGCATCGGCCGCGGCATCGCGCTCGCCTTCGCGCGCGAGGGCGCGCAGACCGTGCTGGCCTCGTCGTCCGAGCAAAATCTCGCCGCCGCCGCCAAGGCGGTCGCCGCGGAGGGGCCGGAGCCGCTCACCGTCGCGGGCGATTTGCGCCAGCTGCAGGGCTGCGAGCAACTGGTCAAGCGCGTCAGCGAGCGCTTCAAGCGCTGCGACGTCCTGGTCAACAATGCGGGCGCGACCCGCGCCGGCAACTTCGTCGAGCTGTCGGACGACCTCTGGCTCGACGGGTTTGCGCTCAAATTCTTCGGCGCGGTGCGGTTGACGCGCCTGTTCTGGCCGCTGCTCAAGGCCTCGGAAGGGCACGTCGTCAACATCATCGGCGGCGCGGCGCGCACCATCGAGCCGGAATTCCTGATCGGCGGCTCGGTCAATGCGGCGACCGCGAACTTCACCAAGGGGCTGTCGCGGCTCGGCATGCGCGACGGCGTCCATGTCAACGCCATCCATCCCGGCCAGACCGCGACCGAGCGCACCGAGCAGTTGCTGCAGCAGCGCGCGGCCGCGCAGGGCATATCGGTCGAGCAGATGCGCGCCGACACGCTCGCCAAGAGCGGAATCCGCCGCATGTCCACGCCCGAGGATATCGCCGCGCTCGCCCTGTTCCTGTGCTCGGAGCGCGCGCGGCAAATCCAGGGCACGGCGATCGCGGTCGACGGCGGCGCGACGCCGGGCGTCTATTGAGGAACTTCACCTTTGCGAGAGGCGCTCCGCAGGGCGCTTGCGCGCACACCTGCGGGCTGGTCTCATGAGGGCGATAGCAGCGGAATAACCGTCATCGAAAGGGGTTTTCATTCGATCGCCGGCCATAGCTGGACCGGCATCATTCGGGAGGATCAACATGCACAAGATCACACGGCGCGTGCTCGGCGCCGCCGCTTTGGCGCTGCTTGCTGCCGCTTCGACGAGCTTCGCCCAGCAGCCGCAGACGGTGCGCGTGCGCGGCACGGTCGAGGCCGTCGACGGGCCGATGCTCACGGTCAAGGGGCGCGACGGCCAGACCACCTACAAGGTCAAGATGGCCGACAACGTCTCGGTGCGCGGCATCGTCAAGGCGACGTTGGCCGACATCAAGGACAACTCCTTCATCGGCGTCACCGGCATGCCGCAGGCCGACGGCAGCCAGAAGGCGGTGGAGATCCACATCTTCCCGGAGGCGATGCGCGGCACCGGTGAAGGTCATCGTCCCTGGGACCTGCAGCCGGGCAGCACCATGACCAACGCCGCCGTGGCGCAGATGGTCAAGGGCGTCGATGGGGACGTGATCACGCTCAAGTACAAGGACGGCGAGAAGAAGATCATCGTGACGCCGCAGACGGTGATCGTGACCTACGTTCCGGGCGACAAGAGCGAGCTCAAGCCCGGCGCCAAGATCTTCATTGCCGGCGCCGCCAAGAAGGAGGACGGCACGCTCGAGGCCGCCTCCATCTCGGTCGGCCGTGACGGAATCACGCCGCCGATGTGAGGCGGCTGGTTCGCCTGCAGGCTTCTGATGCGCGCCGTCCGATCGTGGCGGCGCGCAGCATATTCGGGAGGAAGAACATGAAAACAATCGTACAAAGCGTATTCGCCGGCGTCGCATTGGCTGCGGCATTTGCGGTTTCGACCGTCGCCTTCGCGCAGCCGCAGACCGTGCGGATACGCGGTCCGATCCAGGCGGTCGACGGCTCGACCATTACCGTCAAGGCCGGCGAGGCCGGAGACGTCAAGGTCAAGCTCGCCGACAACGTGGCGGTGTTCGGCGTGGTCAAGGCCACCCTCGCCGACATCAAGCCGGGGGTCTTCATCGGCGTCGGCGCGACCCCGCAGGCCGACGGCAGCGCAGCGCGCCATCCAGATCATGATCTTTGCCGAAGTCGCAGCGCGGCACCGGCGAGGGTCACCGGCCGTGGGATCGGCCGGGCACCACCATGACCAACGCGACGGTGGACACGACGGTGTCCGGCGTCGACGGCCAGGTGATCACGGTCAAGTACAAGGACGGCGAGAAGAAGGTCATCGTTCCGCCCGACGCGGTGATCCGCGCCTATGTGGTCGGCAGCAAGGACGAGCTCAAGCCGGGCGCCAACATCATGATCGTCAGGGCGACCAAGAACCCGGACGGCACCTTCGGGGCCGATCGGGTGAATGTCGGCCGCGACGGCATCGCGCCGTAACAGTGAGCGAGTAGCGAGTAGTCGAGTCGGCATAGCTGGCGCACTCATTCGCTATTCGCTACGACCTTGCTGCCGCCGCGGCGCGAGGGCGCGTGCGCCGAGCCGCGCGCCGGCACGTCGAGGTCGCTCGCCAACAGGTCCGGAAGCGCCGCGGGCGCGGCGATGCGCGGAGGATTGCGACGGCCGCGGGCGCGGCTGTCGATGTCCTCGTCGTGCGGGCGCTTGACCGCGTCGGCGCGGGCCAGCGACTCGATCGGCGGCGCATCCTCGGTCAAGCGCGCCAGCAGCGGCGTCAGATCCTCGATCCGCCAGGCGACGACGTGGATGACGCCGGATTCCTGCTGCAGCTCTCCGCTCACCGCGACATAGCGCGCGCCCAGGATGATCGGCCGGAAGCGTTCGAACGACTTCGGCCAGACGATGATGTTGGCGACGGACGTTTCGTCCTCGATGGTCATGAAGATGACGCCATTGGCCGAGCCCGGCCGCTGGCGGATGGTGACGAGGCCGGAGACGGTGACGCGCTCGCCGGAGCGGCGCGTGCGCAGCTCCTCGTTGCGCACGATGCCGCGCCGGGTGAGGTCGGCGCGCAGGAACGAAGCCGGATGCGCGCGCAGCGACAGCTCGAGGAAGCGGTAGTCGTTCACGACCTCTTCGCCGAGCGCCATGGGCGGCAGCGTGACCTCGGGTTCTGCGTAGGGAGCATGGCATTGCCGCTGCTGCGGTCTGCTCCCTCCCCTTGTGGGGAGGGGTGGGGAGGGGGCGTGCCATAGACGCAGGTGCTCGGCGTCGTATCGACACGAAACAACGGCAGATCGTCGTCCTTGTCGCCGACGCGGCCGAGCGCCTTGGCGGCCCACAAGGCCTGACGCCGGGTGAGGCCGAGCGAGCCGAAGGCGTCGGCGTCGGCGAGCCGCTCGATGACGCTCGATGGCAGCGCCGTGCGCAGCCAGAGATCGCGGACGGAGGCGTAGCCGCCGCCGCGCCTTTCGACGATCAGCTTCGCATCCTTCTCGCTGAGGCCCTTGATCTTGCGGAAGCCCAGGCGCAGCGCGTGGGTCGTGCGAATGTCGGCCGCCATGTCGCGGTGGAGCGCGTGCAGGCGCGCTCTGTACGTGCGCGCGGGCCCTCCTCCAGCGTGCGTCCCAGTCCGAATGATTGACGTCGACCGGCCGCACCTCGACGCCGTGCTCGCGCACGTCGCGCACGATCTGCGCCGGCGCGTAGAAGCCCATGGGCTGCGCGTTGATGAGCGCGGCGGCGAAAACGTCCGGATAGCGGCACTTGAGCCAGGCCGAGGCATAGACCAGCAGCGCGAAGCTCGCGGCGTGGCTTTCCGGAAAGCCGTATTCGCCGAAGCCCTCGATCTGGCTGAAGCAGCGCTCGGCGAAGTCGCGCGGATAATTTTTCGCGACCATGCCTTCGATCATCTTGGTCTTGAACGTGCCGATGGTGCCGGTGCGCTTGAAGGTCGCCATGGCGCGGCGCAGCTTGTCGGCCTCGCCCGGCGTGAAGCCGCCGGCCACGATGGCGATCCTCATCGCCTGCTCCTGGAACAGCGGCACGCCGAGGGTTTTCTCCAGCACCGCTTCGAGCTCCTTCGACACGTACTCGACCTTTTCGAGCCTCTGCCGGCGGCGCAGATAGGGATGCACCATGTCGCCCTGGATCGGTCCCGGCCGCACGATCGCCACCTCGATGACGAGGTCGTAGAAATTCTCCGGCTTGAGGCGCGGCAGCATCGACATCTGCGCGCGGCTCTCGACCTGGAACACGCCGATCGAGTCGGCGCGCTGGAGCATGCGGTAGACGGCCTTTTCTTCCTTCGGAATTGTCGCGAGCGTCCAGCTTCTGCGCCAGTAGTGCTTTTCGACGAGTTCGAACGCCTTGCGGATGCAGGTCAGCATGCCGAGCCCGAGCACGTCGACCTTGAGGATGCCGAGCGCGTCGAGATCGTCCTTGTCCCATTCGACGAAGGTGCGCTCGTCCATCGCGCCGTTGCCGATCGGCACGACCTCGTCGAGCCGGCTCCTGGTGATGACGAAGCCGCCGACATGCTGGGAGAGATGGCGCGGGAAGGACTGAATCTCGTCGACCAGCGCGCGCAGCTTCTTGATACGCGGGCTGCCGACGTCGATGCCGGCGCGCTTGAGCTCGGCGACGCGGACCGCGCCGCCGCCCATGCCCCAGATCGAGGAGGAGAGCGCGCCGATCGTGTCTTCCGACAGGCCGAACACCTTGCCGACTTCGCGGATCGCCGAGCGGCCGCGGTAGGAGATCACGGTGGCGGCGATGCCGGTGCGCTCGCGGCCGTAGCGTCGATAGATGTATTGGATCACCTCCTCGCGCCGCTCGTGCTCGAAGTCGACGTCGATGTCGGGCGGCTCGTTGCGGTCGGCCGAGACGAAGCGCTCGAACAGCAGATCGTGCAGGCTGGGATCGACCTCGGTGATGCCGAGGCAGAAGCAGACCGACGAGTTCGCCGCCGAGCCGCGGCCCTGGCAGAGGATGTTCTGCGAGCGCGCATAGCGGACGATGTCGTGGACGGTGAGGAAATAGGGCGCGTAGTCGCAGCTCGGCGATCAGCGCGAGCTCATGCTGCGAGGTTCTGACGCACCTTGTCCGGAATGCCCTCGGGATAGCGCGCGGCAGCGCCTTCCCAGGCCAGATGGACGAGCGCGTCCTGCGGGGTGGCGAAGCCCGCGCGCGGTCTCGTCGGGATATTCGTAGCGCAGCTCGTCGAGCGAGAAGGTGAGCGCGGCGGCGAGCCTCAGCGTCTCTTCGATCGCCTCCGGCACATCGTGAAACAGCCGTGCCATCTCGGCGGGCGGCTTGAGATAGCGCTCGGCATTGACGGCGAGCCGCCGGCCGGCCTTGTCGATGGTCAGATGCTCGCGGATGCAGGTGAGCACGTCCTGCAATTCCCGCCGGTCGGGATGGTGATAGAGCACGTCGTTGACGGCGATCAGCGGCACGCCGGCGGCGCGCGCGATGTCGATGCGCCGCGCAAGCCGCGCGCGGTCATTGCCGCGATAGAGCATGGTGGCGGCGAGCCGCACGCGGCCGGGGGCGGCCTCGCGCAGAAGGGAGAGGAGCGGAGGCTTTTTCGATCCTGCGATGAGCTTGAGCTTCGGCTTGTCGGAAGCAGCTTGGAGCGGAACGACGTCGGTTTGGCTGTTAGCTTCTTCGGCGCTTGCTGCGCTTGTCGTTTTCCACTTTTCCGGAGGCGGCGCTTCGACGTCGCGGGTCGCGTTCTCCATCACGATCAGCTCGAGGCCGTCGATGTGCTCGAGCAGGTCATCGAGCAACAGGATGCAGTCGCCCTTCTCGGCGCGCAGGTTGCCGGCGGTGAGCAGGCGGCAGAGCCGTCCCCAGGCGGGACGGTCGCGCGGATAGGCGAGAATGTCGGGCGTGCCGTCGGCGAACACGAGCCGCGCGCCCGGATGATAGGCCAGCGACAATTTCTGCTCGCGCTTGATCAGGTGCGCGCGCACGACGCCGGCGACCGAGTTGCGGTCGGCCAGCCCGATGCCGTCGAGCCCGACATGCGCCGCCTGCAGCATCAGCTCCTCGGCATGCGAGGCCCCGCGCAGGAACGAGAAATTGGAGGCGACGGCGAATTCGAGGTAGCGGGTCATCTCACGCATACATCCCGTGCAGGAACCAGCGCGGCGGTGCCAGGCCGCGCGCCGCGTCGCGGTAGAGGCCTGCGCGAAACAGCCAGAAGCGCAGGCCCGTCTTGTCCTCGACCCGGAAATAGTCGCGCGCCGCGCTGGCGAGCGGCCAGCGCGGCCCCTCATAAGTGCGCACGCGGGCGCCGCCCTGCTCGCTCCACCAGACGCCCTCGATGCGCTCGGGCCCTTCGGCCGCGACCACCTCGTGCAAGGCGCGCCGCCAGCGGAAGCGCAGCGGCGGGCCGTCGGGCACGATGGCGATCGCCTCGATCGGCTCGGGCTTGGCGAGGAGCCGCAGCGGCCGCGGGCTCAGATCCGGTGTCGGCGCGGAAGCGGCGCAATGCGTCCCAGCCGAGCTCGGTTCTCGCCGTTGCCTGCGCGGGCACGGCGGCGGCGGCGAGCTCGGGGATATGGCTGTCTGCGCGACGAGCCGCGCGACGCGCCGGCGTCCGAGCCGCGCGCTCAGGCGGTCGACCAGGCGGTCGAGCTCGGCCTGATGCTCGCGTCCGCCGAGACCGATCTGCTCGTCCGGACACGGCTCGGCGACGAGCACCGAGAGCCGCGCCAGATCGAAGCCGAAGCCCGGATCGATCTCGTCGCCGAGCGCGGCCAGCCGCTCGACGAACAGCGCGCGGATCGCCTGGGGATCGCGCACCGGACGCGAGGTGCCGGCGGCGATGCGCTTGACCGCGCCGTCGGTGCGGAAGAGCGCAAGCTCGAGCCGCCGCGCGCCGTCGCCGCGCGCCGCCAGCGCCGTCTTGAGCCGCGCCGCCAGCCGCTCGACGGTCGCGAGCACATCCTCCTCGCGCGCGATCGGCTCGTGGAAGCTCCGCTCGGCGACATAGGGCGCGACCGGCAGGCGCGGGGTGAGCGGCTCGCGCTCGCGGCCGAGCGCACGGTCGAGCTTGCGCAGGAGATCGGCGCCGAAGCGGGCGGTGAGCGGCGCGCGCGGGAGATCGAGAATATCGCCGATGCGTTTCAAGCCGAGGCGCGCGAGCGCCGCGACCGTCTCGTCCGGCAGCCGCAGCGCCGCGAGCGGCAGCGGCGCAGAGCGCGGCATTCTCCATCGCCTGCAACGATGATTGCCGTGTCACGAAAGCGCGCCGCGGCCCAGGCCGCGCCGATGGTCCCGGCGATGGCGGCGCGCGCCGCAAAGCCGAAACCCGTCACCCGCCCGAGCAGGTCCTCGCGGAGCTTTTCTTCGCCGCCGAACAGATGCGCGCAGCCGCCGATGTCGAACAGAATGCCGTCGGGCGGATCGACGGCGACCAGCGGCGTGTAGCGCTGGCACCAGTCGGCGATGGCGTCGAGCAGGCTTGCGTCGGCGGCCTGGTCCTCCGGCACGGCGGTGAGCGCAGGATGCATGGCGCGCGCCTGTGCCAGCGCGAGGCCCGGGCGCAGGCCACGCCGCTCAGCCGCGGCATCGACCGCGACGAGAAGATCGAGGTTGCCGCGCTTGCCGAAAACGACGAGGGGGGAGGGCGCCTCACGCCACTGCCGCGCGATGCGGTCGGTCGAGAGCCGCTCCAGCCACAGGCTCAGAATTCGTTGCGAGCTCGAAACGCTGCTCCACACTGTTCCACTCCACGATCCAGGCTCCGGGATGACCGCGACGGTTGCGCACGAGGCGCGCGGCCAAGCGCGGCGGGCCGACGCCCCGTCTTTCACCTGGCTCGGACGGCGGCGCCGCGCCGATGATCCAGCGGGTGGCGGCGGCGGAGGGCTCATCGTCCGGCGCGGTGCGCACCAGCAAAGCGAGCGCGTTGCCGGCCGCGGTCGCGAGCGAGAGCCGCCGCGTCGCCACCGGATCGATGCCGCGCGCGCGGATCTCGCCGATCACCGCGCCGACGGCGGGGCAGCGCAGCGCTTCCTCCATGGCCCACAGCACATCGCGCCCGTGCGCGGTCGTGACCGTGATCAGCCGCTCGGGAGGGAAGCCGGCCTGGTCGAGACCCGGGCCATAGGGCACGCCGCTTTCGGCGAGCGAAAGTTCTTCGGCGATCCAGACGAGGTAATCGGCATTGCGGCGGATCGCGAGCGCCAGCGCAAAGCCGGTGGCGGCGGCGGTCTCGGTCTCACGCGCGGCAGCGATCTCGTGCAGCGCGCCGCAGATGAGCCCGCCGCCGAGCACGTCGTCGATCGGCGGGACGCCGAGCGTCACCACGCCGGCGCCGGCGTCGCTCAGACCGGTCGAGGCCTCGACCGCGCGCAGTCTCCGGCGCAGCCGGTCGATCAGGCTTGCCGGTCCCTCGCTGCCGGAAGGGAAGTCCGGTCGCGCGGCTGAGGCCATGGGCGTCATCCGGGATTAAGACGGCGAAGAGGCCACCGCTTTAGTTCATGGTTTGTTCTTATTGATTCCCGACCCTGGCCCGCCCGTCAAGCCAAAAGCATAAAGGCATGAAAGAACTCGGGTTTTAATGCCCACCCGCCCCGGCGGCCCAGCAACGGCGGCCGCCGGGGCTGCCTGCAGCTCCTGCCCGCGAGCGCGCCTTCAATGCGCGATCGCGCCGCGTCCATCCATCGACTGCGAGTGCTCGCCGCCCGGCTCCGAGATGCCGCACAGCGCCTCGCCCGCGGTGTCCGGGCCCTGCGCCAGCGCGATGTCGCCGAGCGAGATGATTCCCACCAGGCGTTTCCTGCCGTCGACCACCGGCAGTCGGCGCAGCTTGATCTCGGCCATGTTGCGCGCGACGTCGCTGATATCGTCGTCCTCGAAGCAATATTTCACCTCGGCGCTCATGACCTCCCGGATCGGCGTATCCGGCGTCTTGCCCTCGGCCACCGCGCGAATCGCGATGTCGCGATCGGTGATCACGCCGACCAGCCGGTCGTTCTCTCCGACCGGAATCACGCCGGCATCGATCTCCGCCATCATGCGGGCGGCGTCACGGATCGACTGCCGCGGGTTGGCGACGTTGACGTCTCTGCTCATCACTTCGTTGACTTGCATGGCAGCTTCTCCTCTCGTGCTTTTGTTCCCCGCGGACGTTCGGCGCTCCGGTGCCGCCGCATCGCGCATTCTTCGACATGCAGGGCCTTACCGGTGAACGCATGGCATCTGGCGCGGTTCCGGCATCCGCACGTCGACGGACGCCAATGCGTCACGGGAACTCGGAGTTCCCGTCCGCGCCCGACAGTTGAATTTCGAATGAGTTGCCGGCCGAAGCGCCGTCACGCTTGCGCAATCACCTGCCGGTCGAGGTCCTTGACGCTCTTCACCCCGCAGAGCGCCATGGTCACGTCGAGCTCCTTGCCGAGAATCTCGATCGCCTTGGCGACGCCGGCCTCGCCGCCGGCGCCGAGGCCGTAGATGTAGGAGCGGCCGATCATGCAGGAGCGCGCGCCGAGCGCGAGCGCGCGCAACACGTCGGCGCCGGTGCGGATGCCGCCGTCGAACATCACCTCGATGTCGCCGCCCACCGCGTCGACGACCTTCGGCAGCGCCGAGATCGACGACGGCGCGCCGTCGAGCTGGCGGCCGCCGTGGTTGGATACGATGAGCGCGCTGGCGCCGGTCTTGACCGCGGTCCTGGCGTCCTCGACGTCGAGAATGCCCTTGAGGATGAGCTTGCCCGGCCACAGGCTTCTCGACCCACTCGACGTCCTTCCAGTTCAGCGTCGGATCGAACTGGCTCGCGGTCCATTGCGCCAGCGAGGTCACGTTCTCCATGCCGCGCACGTGACCGGCGAGATTGCCGAAGGTCTTGCGTTTGCCCTTGAGGATCGAGAGCGCCCAGGCCGGCTTGGTGGCGATGTCGATGAGATTGCCGAGCTTGATCTCGGGCGGCACGGTCATGCCGTTGCGGATGTCGCAATGGCGCTGGCCCAGCACCTGCAGGTCGACGGTGAGCACCAGCGCGCTGCATTTCGCCGCGGCGGCGCGCTCGATCAGCGCCTTGATGAACCCGCGGTCCCGCATCACGTAGAGCTGGAACCAGAACGGCTTGCCGACCGCCTCCGCCACGTCCTCGATCGAGCAGATCGACATGGTGGAGAGCGTGAACGGAATGCCCGCGGCCTGCGCCGCCCGGCAGGCGAGGATCTCGCCGTCGCCGTGCTGCATGCCGCAGAGTCCGATCGGGGCGAGCGCGAGCGGGAGGGCAGCCTTCTCGCCGATGATGGTGGTGGTCAGGCTGCGTTGCGACACGTCGACCAGCACGCGCTGGCGCAGCTTGATGCGCTCGAGGTCCTGCCGATTGGCACGCAACGTCTCCTGCGAATAGGAGCCGGCCTCGGCGTAGTCGAAGAAGGCGCGCGGCACCTTGCGGCGGGCCGCCTGCCGCAGGTCCTCGATGCAGGTCATGGTGCGCATGGACATCCGCCGTCCTTAGCACGATCCAAGGCTTCGTGTCCCGGGCGCTGCACTGCATCTGGGACAAGAAGGGGGAACGGCGGCCATGCACTGCGCGTTATCGAGGCGAACGGCCCGTCATTCGGCGGCCGGCAAGGAGAACACCGATGGGAATCCCAAATGATACTCTCATGGAGGACGAGGTCGACGACAAGACCAAGCGCGACAGGGAAGAGGCGCAGAAGCGCAGGCTCGAAAAATCCCTCGAGCAGGGACTCGAGGATAGTTTTCCTGGCTCCGATCCGATCAACGTGACACAACCGCCCCCGACCAGGGGCGACAAGCTCAAGAAATAGACGTGCGGGTTAACCATGGAACCGACTGGGCGCCGCTGGCTCTTGGCCGGCGGCGCTTTTGACCGGTGATGAACGTTAATTTCACTCATATTTTGTGAAGATTTCAGCCATTGAATTACCCTATCATCGCTCGCATAGGCAGCGGCTGACCGGGTCAGGGGAACATGGCGCGCAAGTATTTCGGCACTGACGGCATCCGCGGCCGGGCGAACGGCGTGATCACGCCGGAGCTGGCGCTCAAGGTCGGGCAGGCGGCGGGCCTGGTCTTTCGGCGCGGCGACCACCGCCACCGCGCGCTGATCGGCAAGGATACGCGGCTTTCCGGCTACATGATCGAGACTTCGCTGGTCTCCGGCTTCACCTCGGTCGGCATGGACGTGCTGCTCACCGGCCCGATCCCGACGCCGGCGGTCGGCATGCTGACGCGCTCGATGCGCGCCGACATCGGCGTGATGATCTCGGCCTCGCACAACCCTTATGACGACAACGGCATCAAGCTGTTCGGTCCCGACGGCTTCAAGCTCTCCGACGACGTCGAGCACCAGATCGAAGCGCTGATCGATGCCGACCTGACCAAGAAACTGGCGAAGAGCGCCGATCTCGGCCGCGCCAAGCGTATCGACGGCGTGCAGGACCGCTATATCGAATTCGCCAAACGCACGCTGCCGAAGAACCTCTCGCTCGACGGGCTGCGGGTCGTGGTGGACTGCGCCAATGGCGCCGCCTATCGGGTGGCGCCGGAGGCGCTGCGGGAGCTCGACGCCGAGGTGATCTCGATCGGCGTCGACCCCGATGGCTTCAATATCAATCACGAATGCGGCTCGACCGAGCCGGCGGCGCTCTGCCAGAAGGTCAAGGAAATGCGCGCCGACGTCGGCATCGCGCTCGACGGCGACGCCGACCGCGTGCTCATCGCCGACGAGCGCGGGCGCATCGTCGACGGCGACCAGCTGCTGGCGGTGATCGCGGAAAGCTGGAAGCAGGACGGCCGCCTCGCCAAGCCGGGAATCGTCGCCACCGTGATGTCCAATCTCGGCCTCGAGCGCTATCTCGAGCGCGTCGGCATCGCGCTCGTGCGCACGCCGGTCGGCGACCGCTACGTGCTCGAGCACATGCGCGAGCACGGCTACAATGTCGGCGGCGAGCCGTCGGGCCATATCATCCTGTCCGACTACACCACGACCGGCGACGGCCTGCTGGCCGCGCTGCAGGTGCTTGCCGTGGTGAAGAAGCAGGGCCAGCCGGTGTCGAAGGTCTGTCACCGCTTCGAGGCGCTGCCGCAGGTGATGAAGAACGTGCGCTACAAGAGCGGCAAGCCGCTCGAGAACGCCAAGGTGCGCTCCGCCATCAGGGACGCCGAGCAGCGCCTCGACGGCCACGGCCGCCTGATCGTGCGGCCGTCCGGCACCGAGCCGGTGATCCGGGTCATGGGCGAGGGCGACGACAAGGTGCTGGTCGAGGAGGTCGTCGACGGCATCGTCAACGCGCTGAGCAAGGCGGCGGCCTGACTGCCGACGCGCTATCCATTTGAATTCAAGGCGCAAAACGGCCGCGGCGCCGATGCTCTTGCCGCCTCCGGCTGCAACACAGATTGGAATACGTGTAAATTCTGCGTTTTCCGCTTTGCGCGCCCGCCGCGGTTGAATTACATAGTTGCATATAGAACTAAAAAACGCCTGCCGGGAGCTGCGCCCTTCCATGATCGTGTGCTCGTGCAACGTGCTCAGCGACCATGACGTGCGTACGGTTGCGACTGCGCAATCGCCACGCACGACCGGCCAGGTCTATGGTTGCCTCGGCTGCAGCGCCCAGTGCGGGCGGTGCGCACGTACCATCCGGCGGATCATGGACGAGGCGTTGGCGACAGCTTGTCCGGCCAGCTGCTCAGGCTGCCCGAGCGGCCAACACGACGACTGATTCAGCATTTGATAACTGCGTTTATTGCGGGCGGGAGGTCTTCCGCCCTTGTCCGGCTTTGCGTTTTGATCCAGATTAGAGCAATTCCAAATCGCGGGCCCGCGCGCGGGCACCGCAACAACAGATTTGAGGGATGCGGATCATGAAAGGCGACGCACAGAGTCATCGAATATCTCAACCGCGGCCTGCGGCACGAGCTCGCCGCCATCAACCAGTACTGGCTGCACTACCGGCTGCTCGACAATTGGGGCTACCGCGCGCTGGCGAAATATTGGCGCAAGGAATCGATCGAGGAGATGGAGCACGCCGACAAGCTGGTCGAGCGGATCATCTTTCTCGACGGCTTCCCCAACATGCAGGTGATCGATCCGCTGCACATCGGCCAGAACGTGAAGGAGGTGCTCGACTGCGACCTCGCCGCCGAGATGTCGGCGCGCGCGCTCTACGAGGAAGCCGCCACCCATTGCCACGCCGTCAAGGACTACGTGACGCGCGACCTGTTCGAGAAGCTGATGCACGACGAGGAAGAGCACATCGATTTCCTCGAGACGCAGCTCGATCTCGTCGCCAAGCTCGGCGTCGAGCTCTACTCGCAGCACCACATCGGCAAGCTCGACGACGACAAGGATTGAGCGTTTGGCTGTCGCGGACGTAGCCCGGATGAGCGCAGCGAAATCCGGTCTTCCGCGATGAGCCCCGATTTCGCTGCGCTTCATCCGGGCTACAGCACGAACTGATTCGCGCGACGCGCGATGCGCCGCACGCGCGCGAGTTCCGCCGAACCTCAACAGAACGTTAATTGCGGTATCCGGCGGCGGCATTGCACGCGTCGATGACGGTGCGTGCGACGGTGTCCGGTTAACGAAGGTTAAAAATCGCGGTTAAAAAGTAAGGTTAAGTCCTGTTTAACGGTTTGATGCGATTCTCACGTCGTTGGTTCATCCCCTGTGGGGTCTTGGTGCCCATGCCGGACGAAAGGACGATGTCATGAGTTCGTGCAAAAATTTTGGCGCTCGCCGGAGCGACCACGTTGCTGAGCACGGCGACGTTTGCCGCGTTGAGCACGGCGACGTTGGCCGCTGATCTGCCTCCTCCTCTGCCTCCCCCCGTCTACCGTGCGCCGGTCAATGTCGAGATCGGCGGCTGGTATCTGCGTGGCGACGTCGGCGTCGGCATGCAGAAATTCAAGGAGTTCCAGTTCAACCAGACGAACGCGGCTTCGGGCGCAGTCTGGCCGGCCAGCTGGCGCATCGATCAGAGGGACATCAAGGATACCTTCTTCGTCGGCGGCGGCATCGGCTATCAGTGGAACAACTGGCTGCGCTTCGACTTCACCGGTGAATACCGCGCCAGCACGAAGTTCAAGGCGGTCGGCAGCTATGCCGGCGCGACCGACTTCTGCCGCCGGCGGCCGGTGCTTCGACGCACTATGACGGCGATCATCAGGCGTCGGTGTTCCTCGCCAACCTCTATCTCGATCTCGGCACCTGGTGGTGTCTGACGCCGTTCGTCGGCGCCGGCGTCGGCGGCGCCTACCACAAGACCGCGGCGCTGACCGACGTCGGGCTTCATCGCCGGCGTCGGCACCGTCCGCCTTCGGGCATCACCGCGCAGGACAACGCGCATTGGAACTTCGCCTGGGCCGCGCATGCCGGCCTCGCCTACAACGTCACCAACACCTTCAAGGTCGAGTTCGCCTACCGCTACCTGAACATGGGCGACGTCAAGACCTCGGAGATCCTGTGCGGTGCCTGCGGGTTGCGGCACCGGCACCGGCCCGCGCGCCTACTACACGCTCACCACCTTCGACTCGCACGACTTCAAGATCGGCATGCGCTGGCTGCTGCAGCAAGATCCGCCCCCGCCGGCCTATCCGCTCATGCGCAAAGGCTGAGCGAGCAACGCAAGCAAGCCAAATTCGAACGGCGCGGGACATGTCCCGCGCCGTTTTTCGTTGGCTCGGCCGTTAACGTTTGGCCGACGGCCCGCCACCCAGCTAACCGCTCATTAAGGTTAATCAATCATGATGAGCGACGCACCGGAACGAATCCGCGCAGCAAAAGGGATCGTCATGCGTCGCCTGCTGGTTGCTGTCGGCCTGCTCGCCTCGATGTCGGATGCGTTCGCAGGCGAATTCGAGATGCCGGTCCTGCGCGGATCGGAGGGCTTCGCGCCGGCTGAGTCTCGTCTACCGCTGGAACGGCGCCTATTTCGGCGGCCATTTCGGACATTCGAGCGCCGGCGTCGGATTTTGGACGGTGGCGTCAGCGACCTGGCCGGCTTCATCGTCTGCGCGAGCACGGTGCTCGAACCGGTGGTCGGCGGGCATGACGACGCTCTCGAAGGCCGACACCAACGGCAACAGCTTCGGCGGCTTCGCCGGCTACAACTTCCAGTTCGAGGACGCGGTCCTGGGCTTCGAGGTGAATTACAGCCGCATGTCCCTCAACGCGAGGCGCACCGATTCGCACATCACCGGTCATCTATGCGAACGATGCTGGGGCACCCCCGGCCATCATTTCGTCTACAGGTTCCTGACCGTGGACGGCTCTGCGGCCATCCGCATTACCGATCTCATGACGCTTCGTGCGCGCGCGGGGTGGGCTGCAGGACAATTCCTGCCCTATGCGTTCGTGGGCTTCGCGGTTGCACGCGCCGATGTCAGCTCGATCCGCGACGGTACGGTTCACACAGGAGGATTTCCCGATCCTACGATGCCTCCGATCTGACCCCATACCCGTGCCTCTTCGACCAGAGTCGCACCGAGACGAAGGACGGCGGCTTCTACGGCGGCTACACCGGCGGCCTCGGTCTCGAGTTCGCGGTCTTCCCGAACGTGTTCCTGCGCGCCGAATGGGAATACGTCGTGCTCCCCAACATCCAGGGCATGGGGATCAACATCAACACCCTGCGTGCCGGCATTGGGATGCGATTCTGACGGCAGAGGCGAGACCGAGGGCGCCAACTCCTCCGACCCCGACGGCCATCGCCTGCGCACCCGTGCTCCGCGGTCTGCCCTCGTCTTCCGGCCTTCTGGCATCGTCCGTCTGCGTCTTCCGCTTGACTGCGGCCGCCTCCTTCCTTATTCCCGACCGCGGGACACCCCTCCCCACCGAGGGGCGCCTATCTGGAAGGATAGACGATGACAACGACCATGCCCGCAGTGCGGCCGGCTGTGCCGCACTTTTCGTCCGGCCCCTGCGCCAAGCGCCCCGGCTGGAGCCTGCAAACCCTCACCGACGCGCTGCTCGGACGCTCGCACCGATCGAAGATCGGCAAGGCGAAGCTCAAGCGCGCCATCGAGCTGACCCGGGAAGTGCTCGAAGTTCCCGCCGACTACCGGATCGGCATCGTGCCGGCCTCCGATACCGGCGCGGTCGAGATGGCGCTGTGGTCGCTGCTCGGCGCAGCGCCCGGTCACCATGCTGGCCTGGGAATCGTTCGGCGAAGGCTGGGTGAGCGACGTCGCCAAGGAGCTCAAGCTCAAGAACGCCACCGTGCTCAAGGCCGGCTACGGCGAGCTTCCCGATCTCGCCAAGGTCGATCCCGCCTCCGACGTGGTTTTCACCTGGAACGGCACCACCTCGGGCGTGCGCGTGCCGAACGCCGATTGGATCGCCGCCGACCGGCAAGGCCTCACCATTTGCGACGCCACCTCCGCCTGCTTCGCGCAGGCGCTCGATTGGGCGAAGCTCGATGTCGTCACCTTCTCCTGGCAGAAGGCGCTCGGCGGCGAGGCCGCGCACGGCATGCTCATCCTCTCGCCGCGCGCGGTGGCGCGGCTCGAAAGCTACACGCCGCCCTGGCCGCTGCCGAAGATCTTCCGGCTGACCAAGGGCGGCAAGCTCAACCAGGGCATCTTCGAAGGCGAGACCATCAACACGCCGTCGATGCTGTGCGTCGAGGACTATCTCGACACGCTGGGCTGGGCGAAATCGGTCGGCGGCCTCGAGGCGCTGATGGCGCGCGCCGACGCCAACGCCAAGGTGATCGCCGACTGGGTCGCGCGCACGCCGTGGATCGATTTCCTCGCCAAGGACCCGGCGCTGCGCTCCAACACGTCGGTCTGCCTGAAGGTCGTCGACCCGGCGGTGACGAAGCTGCCGGCCGACGCGCAGGCGAGCTTCGTGAAGGGCATTGCGGCGGCGCTCGAGAAGGAAGGCGTCGCCTACGACATCGACGCGTATCGCGATGCGCCTCCCGGCCTGCGCATCTGGTGCGGCTCGACCGTCGAGGCGAGCGACGTCGAGGCGCTCACGCAGTGGCTCGACTGGGCCTTCGCCAAGAGCAAGGCGGCGCTGCCGAAGGCGGCATAGCCATGTCCCCCAAAGTTCTCATCTCCGACGCGCTCTCTCCGGCCGCCGTGCAGATCTTCAAGGATCGCGGCGTCGAGGTCGACTTCCAGCCGAAGCTCGGCGCCGACAAGGACAAGCTCGCCGAGCTGGTCGGCCACTTCGATGGTCTCGCCATCCGCTCGGCCACCAAGGTCACGCCCAAGATCCTGGAGAAGGCCAAGAACCTCAAGGTGATCGGCCGCGCCGGCATCGGCGTCGACAATGTCGACATCCCGGCGGCGACCGCCAAGGGCGTGATCGTGATGAACACGCCGTTCGGCAATTCGATCACCACCGCCGAGCACGCCATCACGCTGATGCTCGCGCTGGCGCGGCAGATCCCGCAGGCCGACGCCTCCACCCAGGCAGGCAAGTGGGAGAAGAACCGCTTCATGGGCGTCGAGATCACCGGCAAGACGCTCGGCGTGATCGGCTGCGGCAATATCGGCTCGATCGTCGCCAACCGCGCGATCGGACTGAAGATGAAGGTGATCGCCTATGATCCGTTCCTGTCGCCCGACCGCGCGGTCGCGCTCGGCGTCGAGAAGGTGGAGCTCGACGAGCTGATCCGGCGCGCCGATTTCGTGACCTTGCACACGCCGCTGACCGAGAAGACCAAGAACGTCATCGACGGCAAGGCGCTCGCCGCGATGAAGAAAGGCGTGCGCATCATCAATTGCGCGCGCGGCGGGCTGGTGGACGAGGCGGCGTTGCGCGCGGCGCTCGATTCCGGCCACGTCGCGGGCGCGGCCTTCGACGTGTTCACCGAGGAGCCGGCGACCGCGAACCCGCTGTTCGGGCACCCCAACGTGGTGTGCACGCCGCATCTCGGCGCCGCCACCACCGAGGCGCAGGAGAACGTCGCCCTGCAGATCGCCGAGCAGATGTCGGACTACCTGTTGCGCGGCGCGATCTCGAACGCCGTCAACTTTCCGTCGATCACCGCCGAGGAGGCGCCGCGGCTGCAGCCGTTCATCGCGCTCGCGGAGAAGCTCGGGTCGTTCGCCGGACAACTGACCGAGACCGGCATCACCAAGGTGCAGCTCTCCTACGAGGGCGTGGTCGCCGGCATGAACACCAAGGCGCTCACCTCGGCGGCCGTCGCCGGCCTGTTGCGGCCGATGCTGCAGGAGGTCAACGTCGTTTCCGCGCCGATCGTCGCCAAGGATCGCGGCATCGACATCGAGGAGATGACGCGCGAGGGCCACAGCGACTACGAGAGCCTGATCACCGTGACGGTGGTCACCGAGCGCCAGACCCGCTGGGTGTCGGGCACGGTGTTCGCCGACGGGCGGCCGCGCATCGTCAACATCAAGGGCATCCGCATGGACGCGGAGTTCGGCCCGTCGATGATCTACATCACCAATTTCGACAAGCCGGGCTTCATCGGCCGGTTCTCGTCGACGCTGGGCGAGGCCGGCATCAACATCGCGACCTTCCACGTCGGCCGCGACGCGCCCGGCGGCAGCGCCATCGCGCTGATCGAGATCGACGGCGAATTGCCGCCGCAGGTGCTCGATGCCGTGCGCGCGCTGCCGCAGGTGCAGCAGGCGAAGCCGCTGAAGTTCTGAGAGACGCGGCAAATGACATTGGTCGAAAAATCCTCCGTGACCAGTGGACGCACGCCGGAGGCCGTATCCCACCTGGACGTCGATTTGGCCACCAGCCGGCCCGGCACGCCGGGCGGCATTTTCATGCGGCAGTTCTGGCATGCGGTCGATCGCAGCCAGGATTTGCCGGCCGGTCAGCGCCAAGCCGATCCGCATCATGAGCGAGAGCTACGCGCTCTTGCGCGGCGCGTCCGGCAAGGCGCAGGTCATCGACTATCATTGCCCGCACCGGGGCGCGCCGATGCATCTCGGCTGGGTCGAGGACGACACCATCCGCTGCGTCTACCATGGATGGAAGTTCGACTGCTCCGGCCAATGCATCGAGCAGCCGCCGAGGAAGCGAGCTTTGCCCGCAAGGTGAGGATCGGCACCTATCCGACGCGCGAGTATCTGGGCCTGATCTTCGCCTATTTCGGCGACGGCGAGCCGCCGCCGTTCCCGCATTTTCCTCACCGCACCAGCGAGGGCCTGATCCAGGTCTGGAATGTCGAGCAGGTGCCCTGCAATTATCTGCAGAGCTTCGAGAACAGCATGGACGAGGTCCACGTCGCCTTCACGCACATGCCGGGCGGCTCGCACGCCAAGCTCTCGGCCGATCTGCCGATCATCACCGCGCAAGAGACCGACTGGGGCATGCTGCGGTTCGGCACGCGCAAGTCCGGCAAGGTCCGCCAGACCCTGCATTACGCGCCGAACCTGACGCGGGTGATCGTGCCGCCGCTCGCCGGCATGGACGGCGTCGGCGGCTGGACCGAAATCTATTTCAGCTTCACGCCGATCGACGACGAGAACCATCTGTGGCTGATCACCAGCCATGTCGAGGTCGCCGGCAAGGACGCCGAGGCCTATCGGGCCAAGCGGGCCGAATACGATCGCAAGGTCGCCGAGGCGCCGCCGGTCATGCAGCTCGTCAATGACATCTGGTCCGGCAAGCTGCGCTACGCCGACGCAACGCATCCCGATCTCGCGATCGTGCAGGATATCGCCGTGCAGGCCGGCCAAGGCCGGATCGAGGACCGCGAGCGGGAGCGCCTCGGCCGCTCGGACGCCGGGCTCATCCTGTGGCGAAAGATCCTCGCCCGCGAGTTGCGCGCGATCGCCGAGGGCCGTCCGCCGAAGCGCTGGAAGACGCCGCCGGCGGAGGTCGTGCCGACGCTCGGATTCTGATCACGATGTGATGCGGACAAAGCTTGCGCCCGCCCAAGGAACGCAAGGCAATGGAATTCGGTCTGTTCTCGAACAATCGCCGTCCCAACCGCTCGCTCGGCGAAGGCTGGGAGGAGGATATCTGCGAGGCCGAGGCGGCCGATCGACTGGGCTTCCAGGAAATATGGTTCAGCGAGCACCAGAGCCCGGCCGAGCTGATCATCGCCAAGGCGTCCGGTCGCACCGAGCGCATCCGCCTGGGCTCCGGGGTGCGTCCGCTCGGCTACTATCACCCGCTGCAGGTCGCGCTCGAAGCCAACGCCACCGACCAGCTCACCGGCGGCCGCTACATGCTCGGCATCGGCACCGGTTTCTATCCCCGCAAACTGGCATGGCGCGGCCTCGATCCCGATGCCATGCGCGCGGTGCTGGAGCCGTCGATCGAGCTGATGCTCAAGCTGTGGAACAGCACCGAGCCGGTCGACTACGACGGCCCGTTCTGGAAGGGCAAGCAGATGGTGCTGGAGTGCCCGCCGGTGCAGAAGCCGCATCCGCCGATCGCCATCGCGGCCGCCAACAGCGTCGGGTCGGTCGAGCTCGCCGGCCGGCTCGGCCTCTACGTGCTGACCGGCGATTTCATTCCGGTGCCGCGGCTGCGTCTCTTTGGCGACGCGCTGGTGCAGGCGCAGGTCGCGGCCGGGCGCAAGCCGCGGCGCAAGGACTTGCGGGCGACGCGCGTGATCTATGTCGCGGAGAGCGACAAGATTGCCCGCGACGATATGCGCGACTGCTACAACGAGATCATCGCGTGGGAGATCGTCAACACGCCGCACCATCAGGTCGAGCGGATACCGCCCGGCGGCACGTTCCAGGACATCAATTTCGACTATCTCGTGGACACCGCCAACCTGTTCATCGGCAGCCCGGAGACGGTCACCAAGCGCGTGCTGGAATTCTACGACCAGGTCGGCGGCTTCGGCACCCTGATGTTCCATGCCGGCCGGCCGTACGCGACTCCGGCGAAGCTCGCGCGCTCGATGGAGCTGTTCATGCGCGAGGTGGCGCCCAAGCTGCGCCACCTCGATCCCGACGCGCAGGCGCATCCGGTCGCGGCGGAGTAAAGCGAACCCGCTACAACCCCGCGAGCGGATAGCGCGAGAAGTCGTAGCCTTCCTTGACGACGATCTCGAGCAGGAACGGCGCGCCGGATTCGCGTGACGCCGACCGCGTCCTTGATCGCCGGCACGATGTCGGCCGGCTTCTCGACCCGCGTCGAGGCGACGTTGAGCCCCTCGGCCACCTTGGCGTAGTTGCCGCCGACGGTCATCGCGCCGTATTTCTTGGTCGAGGTCTTGAGCACGTCGCGCTCGGCCGCCATCACGCCGTTGTTGAACACGACCGTGAGGATGGCGATCTTGTTGCGCGACGCGGTCTCGATGTCCATGCCGGTCATGCCGATCGCCGAGTCGCCCATGACGTTGACGCAGAGCTTGTCGGGCGCGGCCAGCTTGGCGCCCATGATGAGGCCGAGCCCGTAGCCGAGCTGGGTCGACTTGCCCCAGCCCATATAGGAGCCCGCCGCCGTCGTCTCCCAGAACGGCAGCAGCTGCTCGCGCGGGCTGCCCGAATCGTGCGTGATGATGACGTTGTCGCGGTCGACGGTGCGCATCAGGTCGCGGATCACCCGGTACTGGTTGATCGGCGTCTCGTCGGAATCGAGATGTTTCGACCATTCGGCGAGCCAGGCTTTCTTGACGCGCGGCGATCTCCTCCTTGAGCGCGGCGAGCGCATTGCCGCCGCCGGGCCCTTTCTGCCGGCCGACCTCCTCGATCAGCGCGTCGAGCACCAGCGCGGCATCGCCGATCACCGCCTGGTCGACCCGGTACTCCTTGTTGATGTCGCCGGCGTCGTTGGTGGAGTGGATGATGGTCTTGCCGGGCGGCACGCCCGGCCCGAACGGCGTCCGGGTGAGGCTCGAGCCGATCGCCAGCACCAGGTCGGCGCGCGCCATGAACTCGGTGAACATCTTCGGCCGCGAGCGGGTCGAGGCGCCGAGCGCCAGCGGATGGCTCTCCGGGATGGCGCTCTTGCCCGGATTGGTGGTGACCACCGGCGCCGGGATCGAGCTCCGCCAGGGCCACCAGCCGGTCGCTGGCCTCGGCATAGAGCACGCCCTGGCCGGCCCACAGCAGCGGGATTGCTCGGCCGCCAGCAGCATGCGCACCGCCTGCCGGATCGCGTCCGGATCGGGTGCGATCCGCGCCACCGGCACCGGCGTGTAGTCGAGCTCGCCCTGGTACTCGGCTTCCCAGACCTCGGCCGGAACCTCGACCAGCACCGGCCCGCCCTTGCCGCTGCGCATGGCGTGATAGGCGCGGCGCATCAGGTCGGGCAGCTCCTGCACCGAGTGCGCCAGCGCCGACCACTTGGTGACCGGCCGGTAGACGTCGGCGGCGCGGAACACCGGATGCACGTATTGCCGCTCCAGCGGCAGCCCGGCCGGGATGACCAGGATCGGAACGTTCTCGGAAAAGGCCTGGGCGACGCCCGGAAAGGCGTTCTCGATGCCCGGGCCGGCCTGGGCGGCGAACACGCCGTTGCACGCGTCCGCGGCGGATGCGCGTGTAGCCGTCCGCGATGCCGACGCCGACGCGCTCCTGCCGGCACAGGATCGGACGAATGTCGAGCTCGGCGCAGGCCTCGATCAGCGGGTTGCGCGGATAGCAGGAGAGGAACTGCGTCCCCTCGCGCTTGAGAATTTCGGCGATGACAGCGGCGCCGTTCATGGGTCTTGTTTCTCCTTGGGTTCGCGTCGGCCAATTGCGATCCGACGCGGCGACGGCGCCGGATTCTGAAACCGACCACACCTCAGCGAGGATTTCCACGCTCTCATTGCCGCGCTTCGGGCGGTAGACCGTGACCAAACGCGCGGGTCCCCGCCGCAATGCTGCCGCGAATGTGCCTTGCGGAGAGCGGAATCATCCGCTGTGGTTACCGAGGGGCGACGGCAAGGGGTGAATAAGGCCCGCAAAATCAGGTAGTTGCTCGCCAGGACGGGGCCTCCGTCCGGGCGTTGCCGCCTTGCTTGGTATGGCCCTAACCTCGATCCCGTGGCAGGCTCGATCTCGGGCAAGTCTTTGTAGCTTCGAGACTATCCTGGTGGTGGGGAGGAAAGGCGCCGCATGGCCAATGTGGTCGTGGTTGGATCCCAGTGGGGGGACGAGGGTAAGGGCAAGATCGTCGACTGGTTGTCGGAGCAGGCCGACATCGTCGTCCGTTTCCAGGGTGGACATAATGCGGGCCATACGCTCGTCATCGCCGGGGTCACCTACAAGCTGTCGCTGCTGCCTTCGGGCGTGGTGCGGCCGGGCAAGCTGTCGGTGATCGGAAACGGTGTCGTGCTCGATCCGCGCGCCCTGGTGGAGGAGATCGACCGGCTCAAAGGGCAGGGGGTCAACGTCACGCCGCAAAGCTTGCGTATCGCCGAGAACGCCACGTTGATCCTGTCGCTGCATCAGGAGCTCGACGCCATTCGCGAATCATCGAACGCGCTCACTCGCGTCGGCACCACGCGGCGCGGCATCGGCCCGGCCTACGAGGACAAGGTGGGCCGGCGCGCGATACGGGTGATGGATCTGGCCGATCTGCCGATGCTCAACGGCAAGATCGAGCGGCTGCTTACGCACCACAATGCCTTGCGCCGCGGGCTCGGCCTCGACCAGATCGCCCCGGCGACGAATTTACGACGAGCTGGCCGAGGTCGCGCCGCGGGTCCTGCCCTACATGGATTCGGTGTGGTCGCTGCTCGACCAGAAGCGGCGCGAGGGCAAGCGCATCCTGTTCGAAGGCGCCCAGGGGGCGCTGCTCGACATCGACCACGGCACCTATCCGTTCGTGACCTCCTCGAACACCGTGGCCGCCCAGGCGGCCACCGGCTCGGGTCTCGGGCCCGGCGGCGATCGACTACGTGCTCGGCATCTGCAAGGCCTATACGACCCGGGTGGGGGAGGGGCCGTTCCCGACCGAGCAGACCAACGAGATCGGGCGCCTGATCGGCGAGCGCGGGCGCGAATTCGGCACCGTCACCGGCCGGCCGCGGCGCTGCGGCTGGTTCGACGCCGTGCTGGTGCGGCAGACCGTGCGCACCAGCGGAATCAATGGCTTGGCGCTGACCAAGCTCGACATTCTCGACGGTTTGGAGGAGCTCCAGGTTTGCGTCGCCTATCGCCTGGACGGGCGGGAAATCGACTATCTTCCCGCCAGCGAGCACGCCCAGGCCCGGGTCGAGCCGGTTTACGAGACCATCGAGGGCTGGCAGGACCGTACCGCCCAGGCGCGCTCGTGGGCGCAATTGCCGGCGCAGGCGATCAAATATGTGCGCCGCATCGAGGAGCTGGTCGGCTGTCCGGTGACGCTGTTGTCGACCAGTCCCGATCGCGAGGACACCATCCTGATGCAGAACCCGTTCGAGAACTGAATTTGGCGGAATTCCGAATGCGGAACGTGTAAGCTCAACTCCGATGGCCGACTATTACCCGCTCATATCCCGCGCCGTCGCCGGTCTCGAGAAGAACAGCGGCGAGGCCCGCCGTGCCGTGTACGAGCGCGCGCGCGCCGCGCTGCTCGCGCAGCTGCGCGGCGTGACGCCGGCGCTCAACGAGTCCGACATCACCCGCGAGCGCCTCGCGCTCGAGGAGGCGATCCGCAAGGTCGAGGCTGAATCGGCGCGGCAGTTCGTCGATCCGGCGCGCTCGCCGCCGCCGAAGCCGCGCGCGTCCGAGCCGCCGCAGTGGGAAGAGCCCGCGCGCCCGCCGCGGGACGACGCGTTCCGCGCCGCGCCGCCGCCGCGGTCGCCAGCGCCCTCGCAAGGCTCGCGTGCGCCGTCCACCTTCCAGCAGCCGCAGCCGCGGCCATCGCAGCCGCGGCCATCGCCGCCGCGCCCGGATGCGGCGCCGGCAACGCGACGGCCGCAGCCTCCGCCGCCATCCGCTCCGTCGATGCCGGGATCGCGGCAGAGCGAGTCGATGTTCGATCAGCCGCTGGCGCAGGAGCCGATTTCGCCCCCGCCGTCGCGCCACCCGCTGCGCCGGCAGGAGCGCCATTCGCTGTCCGACGCCGGCCTGAAGGATTTCCGCAACGTCGTCTCCGAGGCGAACGAGCTCGGGGGCGCGTCGGCGCGCGCGACAAGGTCCGCGCGCGACGCCTATGCGGCGGTCCCGCCGCCGCCTCCGGCCCCGGCGCCCGAGGTCGATCGGCACGAGCCGCAATACGATCGCACCGAGCAGCGGATGTTCGAGCAGCACGAGGTGCACGAGCGGCCGCCGCACGAAGATTTCCCCGAGCCGATGCTGGAGCCGTCGTTCACGGTCGACGAGACGCGTCCGGCTCCGCCCAAGGCGCGGCGGGCGGCGCCTGCTCCGATCGAGGACGAGGAGGAGCTCGAGCGCGAAGAGGTGCGGCCGCGCCGCTCGTATGGCGGCATCATCCGAGCGGCCGCGGCGTTCGTCATCGTCGCCTGCTCTGGCCGGCGTGGTGGTGTGGCAGTGGTCCGAACATGGTGGCGCTCTACCGCGTGTTCCGCGCGCCCTCGACCGAGGTCGTCACCCGCGACCCGCCGCCGACGACGCAAAAAAAGGACCCAACGCGGATCGAGCCCGGAAGTCAGGTGCCGGACCAGGCCTGGCGTGGTACCGGGCGCGGCGGTCGCCCAGAAGGTGGTGCTCTACGAGGAGGATCCGGCTGATCCGCAGGGCAAGCGTTACGTCGGCTCGGCGCTGTGGCGGACCGAGACCGTGTCGCCGGGCCCGGGCCAGCCGCCCGAGCTCGCGATCCGCGCCGACGTCGAGGTGCCCGAGCGCAAGCTCGCGATGACCTGGTCGCTGCGCCGCAACACCGACAAGGGGCTGCCGGCGAGCCACACCGTCGAGATCATGTTCAAGCTGCCGGCCGATTTTCCCTCCGGCGGCATCTCCAACGTGCCCGGCATCCTGATGAAGCAGTCGGAATCGACCCGCGGCGTGCCGCTCGCCGGGCTCGCGGTCAAGGTCACCAACGGATTTTTCCTGATCGGCCTCTCGGCGGTGGACGCCGACAAGGAGCGCAATCTGCAACTGCTCAAGGAGCGCGGCTGGTTCGACATTCCGGTCGTCTACAACAACAACCGCCGCGCCATCCTCGCCATGGAGAAGGGCACGCCCGGCGAGCGCGTGTTCGCCGAAGCGTTCAAGGTGTGGAAGCAGTAGCTGCGGCCTTGGACGGCTGTTCGCCCGTCCTTCCTCCGATTCCTCTCAATGCGCAACGAACGAGCAGCGCTCCGAGCGCGTCGAGAAGATTGCGCGTGACCCCGCCGACCACCCATTTCCCAAGGATCAAAGTCCAAATAGCCTCGGGATTTCATGATTGTATTGGTCGGAATCAGGCCGCCGACGTCAGCCCCGCTCGTTTGCGATGGGGCAGGAAGAATGTCCGAACATTTGAAATACCGATGTCGCGCCGGGGCGTTATTGAAGCGGGCCAGCCCGCCGCGCGCCGGCATCCGGCGGCCGCGACATCAGAAACGAAGCTCATGAGCACCTACCGTCTCGACAAGCTCCTCGCCCCGCGCGCGGTCGCGCTGATCGGCGCCAGTCCGAGGCCCAGCTCGGTCGGCCGTATGGTGTTGAAGAACCTCCGCGACGGCGGCTTCGCGGGCGCGATTCACCTGGTCAACCCGCGCTATGATCAGATCGACGGCGTTGCCGCGGTCAAGCGCATCGAGGACCTCCCGACCGCGCTCGATCTCGTCGTCGTCGCGGCGCCGCCGCCGGCGGTTCCGCAGGTGATTGCGGCGGCGGGCGCAAGGAATTGCGGCGCCGCGATCATCATCACGGCGGGGCTCGGCCATGGACCCGGATCGCTCGCCGACACGGTCGAGCGGACGGCGCGCGGCCACGGGCTGAGAATCGTCGGCCCCAATTGCCTCGGCGTGCTGGCGCCCCGCGCCAAGCTCAATGCGAGCTTCGCCGCCGCACATGCCGCGCAGCGGCGACCTCGCGCTGATCTCGCAGTCCGGTGCCATCGCGGCCGGGCTGGTCGAATGGGCGGCGGCGCGAACGGTCGGTTTCTCCGCGGTCGTCTCCCTCGGCGACCAGATCGACGTGGATTTCGGCGATCTCCTCGACTTCTTCGCCGTCGATCGCGCGCACGCGCGCCATCCTTCTCTACGTCGAGGCCATCAGTAATGTTCGCAAGTTCATGTCGGCCGCGCGCGCCGCCGCGCGCGTCAAGCCGGTCGTGGTCATCAAGTCCGGCCGTCATGCGCAGGGCGCCAAGGCGGCGGCAACCCACACCGGGGCGCTCGCCGGCTCGGACGCCGTCTACGATGCCGCGTTCCGCCGGGCGGGCCTGCTGCGGGTGCTCGATCTCGAGGAGCTGTTCGCCGCGGCGGAAACGCTCGGAAAGTTGCGGCCCTTCACCGGCAACCGCCTCGCCATACTCACCAACGGCGGCGGCATCGGCGTGCTGGCGGTCGACCGGCTCGCGGACCTCGGCGGCGCGCTCGCCGGCCTTTCGCCGCAGACGATGAGCAGGCTCGACGCGGCGTTGCCGCCGATCTGGTCCAAAGCCAACCCCGTCGATATCGCGGGCGATGCCGATCAGTCACGCTACGCGGTCGCGCTCGAAGCGCTGCTCGGCGATCCGGCCAACGACGCCATCCTGGTGATGAACGTGCCGACCGCGCTGGCGTCGCCGACCGACGCCGCAAGGTCGGTGGCCGATGTCGCGCAAAGGCATCGCAGCTCGGTCATTCGAGCAAAACCGGTGTTCGCGGTTTGGGTCGGCGGCAGTGGTCCTGCCTCCGACGCCGCGGCGGCGTTCGAGGCTGCCGGCATTCCCAGCTACGAAACCGAATCCGACGCGGTCGGCGGGTTCATGCACCTCGTGCGCTACCGCGAGGCGATCGAGGCCTTGATGGCGACCCCGCCGAGCCTGCCGGAGGCGTTCACGCCCGACGTTGCCTCCGCCCGTCGCGTCATCGAGGGGGCAGTGCGCGAAGGGCGCACCTGGCTCGATCCGATCGAGGTCACGCGCCTGCTTGCGGCCTATTCGATCCCGATCGTGCCGGCGTTGCTCGCCCGCGATCCCGATGAAGCTGCGGCGCTCGCCGCACCCCTGCTGGCCGACGGCTCGACGGTCGTCGTCAAGATCCTGTCGCCCGACATCGTGCACAAGTCGGAGGTCGGAGGCGTGCGGCTGAACCTGACCAGCGAACGGGCGGTGCGCGACGCAACCTCCGATATCCTCGATCGGGCGCGCGCGCAGAAGCCCGACGCTCGCATCACCGGCGTCACCATCCATCGGATGATCGTGCGGCCGAAGGCGCGCGAGCTGATCGCCGGGATCGCGGACGATCCGACCTTCGGACCGGTCGTCGTCTTCGGTCGCGGCGGCACCGCGGTCGAGGTGATCGACGACAAGGCGCTGGCGCTGCCGCCGCTCGACCTGAAGATGGCGCATGAGCTGATCGCGCGCACCCGGGTGTCGCGCGTGCTCAAGGCCTACCGCGACGTGCCGGCCACCGACGAGAGCGCCATTGCGCTGGTCTTGGTGAAGCTCGCACAATTGGCGGCTGATCTGCCCGAGGTGCGAGAGCTCGATCTCAATCCCGTTCTGGCCGACGAGGACGGGGTCATGGCCGTCGACGCGCGCATCGCGGTTGCGCCGATCGACACCGCCGGCCGCGGGGCGCTCGGTCATCCCCGCTTCGCGATCAGGCCCTATCCGAAGGAATGGGAGCGACATTCCACGCTGCGTGACGGGACGGCGATCTTCGTTCGTCCGGTCCGGCCCGAGGACGAGCCTTTGTACGGCCCCTTCTTTGCCGCGGTGACCGAGCAGGACTTGCGTCTGCGCTTTTTCGCCCCGGTGAAGGAGTTCGGCCACGCCTTCATCGCGCGGCTCACGCAGATCGACTATGCGCGCGCCATGGCGTTCATCGCGATCGAGGAATCCTCCGGCAAGATGCTCGGCGCGGTGCGCCTGCACGCCGATGCGAACTTCGATACCGGCGAATACGCCATCCTTGCTCGGTCCGATATGAAAGGCAAAGGGCTCGGCTGGCTGCTGATGCAGCTGATCCTCGAATATTCCCGCGCCGAAGGCCTCAAGACCATCGAAGGACAAGTGCTGCGCGACAACGTCACGATGCTCAACATGTGCAGAGAGCTCGGATTCGAGATCGCGGCCGACCCGGACGATACGAACGTCTGGCTGGTCAGACGCAAGATCGCCGCCTCGTAGTCGGTCTGTGGACAACGGTCCGATCCTCCGTCTTATTTCGAGCCGGGCATGTTGACGCAGGGTCAATTCGCCAGCGCTGTTCTGCGTTAATGTTCGTTGCTTCGTTGCCATCAGCAGCGATCGATGCGAGGGATTCATGATCAAAGATATCGTCGTCAACCTGTCGGTAGGCGCCAAGCACGACGTCGCGGCGGATTTTGCGTTGTCGGTGGCCGGTGCATTCGAGGCGCACCTGGCCGCCGTCGCGTTCGTCTATGAGCCGGTCGTGCCGGGGTCGCTGTTCGACGGCACTGTCGCCGGCATCATCCAAGCTCAGCGCGCCGAAGTCGAGAAAGCCGCACAGGAAGCTATGACCAGGTTCGAGCAGGCGGCACGCCGCGACGGGCTGTCCGCAGAATCCCGTCTGCTCGAAACCGGTCTGGCCGGCGCCGGCGACCTGTTCGGCCGCATCGCCCGGCGGTTCGATCTCGCGATCGTCGCCCAGGCCGATCCCGATACGGCCGGGCCGGAGGGTCTGATCGTCGAGGCGGCACTGTTCGGATCCGGACGACCGGTGCTGATCGTGCCCTATATTCAGAAGGCGGGCTTCAAGCTGGACCGTGCAATGGTCTGCTGGGACGGCAGCCGCAACGCCGCCAGGGCCGTTGCGGACGCGCTGCCGTTACTGGCTCGCGCAAAGGCAGTCGAAGTCGTCATCGCGACCGGCGACCCGGGCAAGAGCGACGAGGTTGCGGGTGCCGACATCGCGCACCACCTGGCCCGCCACGGCCTGAAGGTCGAGGTCGAACGGCTGGTGGCGCGGGATATCGACATCACCAGCACGATCCTCTCACGCGCCGCCGATATCGGCGCCGATCTCATCGTCATGGGCGGCTATGGCCATTCGCGCTGGCGCGAATTCGTTCTCGGCGGCGCGACGCGGGGAATCCTGGCCTCGATGACGGTGCCGGTCTTGATGTCTCATTGACGGCAGGCGTTCGGCCACCGCCGTGCGGTTCACCAGATGTCCGCGGTCGAAGGGATCTCGCGAGAAGAACAACAGGCAATAAGCGTCGCTTGGCAAACCGCAGGACGACTCGCCGTCTCGTCGAAAGAGCCCACGCTCCGCTTGGTGCGGCAGCCTGGCAGACGCACTCTCGCCGCCTTTGAGGCAGACCAAATTCGACACTTGGACGCCGTCAAATGGCAGTTTGATCTGGATCATCGTCGGGCAAAGGGAGAGAATGCTCGACCTGTTCGGAGCGGAAAGAATTGCTGATGCGCTACGCGGCGATGATGGTGCACCTCGATGTCGAACGCGACTCTGAGCGAGCGAGTCCAACTCGCATTAGCCTTGGCGGACCGCTTCGAGGCGGCGCTGATAGGTGTTGCGGGCTTGGCGCTGCCGCCGGCCTTCACGGCAGGGGGCTTGGTCGTCTACTCCGAACCGACCGAGCATGATTTGCAGCGGATGACCGCCTGTGTTCGATGCGATGGGCAAGAAATTTCTCACTCAAGGGCAAGCTCTGAAGCACGTTGAATGGCGGGCGGCCCTTGATACTCCCTCGGAGGTTCTTTCACGGGAGGCGAGGGCTGCGGATCTCATCATCGTCGGAGCCAGGCACGCGGCCGGAAATCGGCGCGACCTGCTTGATCCGGGTGTCATTCTGTTGCGGGCAGGACGTCCCATCTTGGTTGTCCCTGAAATCATCCATCCGCTCGCCCTGCGCCGCGTGATGGTAGCATGGAAGGATACGCGTGAATGCCGCCGCGCCGTGCGCGACGCGCTCCCGTTGTTGCAGCAGGCCAAGGAAGTCTTGATCGTCGGGATTGGCGAGGATGCGGCCGCCCGCAAGGCGAAGAAGACACTTTCCGACATCACGAGCTATCTGGTCCGCCACCAGGTCATCGTAGCGGATGAAATCTGGCGGCGAGCGCGGGGACCGGTCGAAACTGAGCTTCTCCAGCTGGTCCGCGACGAGAACGCCGACCTCATCGTGGCCGGCGGATACGGGCACAGCCGATTAGGTGAATGGATTTTCGGCGGTGTCACCCATGAGCTCCTCGGCGCGAGCCCGGTCTGCTGCATGCTGTCACACTAACTAGGTCGCTGCGACAAGTCACCACTGCTTGGAGGACGCCCGTCATGACCAGAAACTCGACGACCGTTTGGGGTTGGCCCGCCATCCTGCTGCACTGGATCGGCGCGGTGCTGATCCTGGTCCTTCTCGTCCATGGCGCGTGGATGGTGCATTTCGCACCGCGCCCCGAGCGTGCGGTGAACTACGCCTGGCATGCCGCACTCGGCTACGATTTTCTGGCCTTGCTGGTGCTGCGGCTGTTGTGGCGCTGGATGAATCCCGTCCCGGCGCTGCCGGGCGATCTCAAGCCATGGGAGCGCTACGCCGCCAATATCGGCCACATCGGGCTTTACGTCCTGATGTTCGGCGCGACGCTGAGCGGCTGGGCGCTCGCCGGCACTGGGCGAAGGATCTACCAGCTGGATTCGTTCGGGCTGAAGGTGCCGCTGATCTACGCGAGCCAGGATCGCTTCATGCACGATCTGCTCGAAAACACCCACATCATTTTCTCCTACCTGCTGGCCGCGCTGGTGGTGGTACACCTCGTCGGCGCCCTGCGTCACCACTTCATCAAGCGCAACACCGTCTTGACGCGCATGATCGGGGTGAAGACCTGAGAAGACCGACGGCGTCGTCGCCGCCGCTCGACGGCATTCACCCGATCGCCGGCTGTTTGGACCGGCTTGTGGCGTCGTTCAAGGAGACCGCGATGGTGAGATGCAAGAGCCGGCTCGGCGCCGTGCTGCTGGCGCTGGCGATCTGGGCGCCCGCCACGGATGCGAACGCCTATCCCGATCGTCCGGTCCGCGTGATCGTGCCGTTCCCGCCCGGCGGCGGTACCGACGTGGTCGGCCGCGTGCTCGCCGAGAAGCTCGGCGACCTGCTCGGCAAGCAGTTCGTGGTGGAAAACCGGCCGGGCGCGGGCGCCATGCTCGGCGCCGATCAGGTCGCGAAAGCGGCCCCGGACGGTCACACCATCCTGGTCGGCACGTCGGCCGAGCTCACCATCTCGCCGGTGCTGTTCGCCAGCGTGCCGTACAAGCCGGCAGCGGATTTCACGCCGATCGCGCTGCTCGGCGTCTCGCCGGTGATCCTGCTGGCGAACCCCAAATTTCCCGCCGACGACCTGCGTGGGGTGATCGCGCAGTACCGGGCGGCGCCCGACAAGGTCACGGTCGCGTCCGGCGGATCCGGCACCGCGCCGCACCTGGCGGCCGAGCTGTTCAAGAGCATCGCTGCCAAAAACCTCGTGATCGTGCCCTACAAGGGCGCTGCCAAGTCGCTGCGGGACCTGATCGGCGGGCAGGTCGATCTCGCGTTTTCGACCATCGCGTCGGCGCTGCCGCACGTCAGCAACAAGAGCATCAAGGCGCTCGCCGTGATGTCGCCCAGGCGCTCGGCGCTGCTGCCCGATGTGCCGTCCTCGGCCGAGCAGGGGCTCGAGGAGGTGCAGGCGGTCACCTGGTTCGGATTGTTCGTGCCGGCCGCCACCCCGAAGGACGTGGTGGAGACGCTGCGCGGTGCCGTCGGCAAGGCCCTGGCGGATCGCAACCTGCAGGAGCGGTTCGAGAAGCTCGCGATCGAGATCGGCTCGGTGCAGGACGGCGGCGACGCGCTGCAACGGCGCATCGCGACCGAGCTCGAGCGCTGGAAGCGCGTGGTCGCCGAGGCGGGCATCAAGGCGCAGTGAAGCCGCTACAGCGCGGCTCTAGTCAGCTCGGGACTACGACATGACCAACTTGAAGCTGCTCGCCGATCTCGAGCCCATCGCCGGCGTCAAGATCACGCGCGTCGAGACCATCCCGTTGCGGGTGCCGCTGCGGCAGCCGACGAAGATCTCGCAAGGCGCTGCGCGCGACGCCGTCGAGGTCTTGATCGTGCGGCTCCACACCGATGCCGGGGTGACGGGCGTCGGCGAGACGCAGGCATGGCGGCGGCAGGGCAATGCCGAAACCCTGCCGAGCCTGGTCACGGTGGTGCGCGACCACTTCGCGCCGCTGATCGTCGGCCGTTCGCCGCAGGCGATCGCCGCCATCATGGAGGCGCTCGACCAGGCCATCTATCACAGTCTCTACGCGCAGGCCGCCGTGTCCGACGCGCTCTACGATCTGCAGGGCAAGCTCCTGGGCTTGCCGGTGCATGCGCTCATTGGCGGCAAGTGCCGGGACGCGGTGGCGGCGGGCGCGATCCTCTACATCAAGCCGTCGCTCGAAGAGACGCTCGAGGGCGCGTGCAGAGTCCCGTGCGCGCGGATTCCGCAGCTTCAGCATGAAGGTCGGCGTCGATCCGCGCGCCGACCTGCGCAATGTTGCGGCGATCCGCGAAAAGCTCGGCGACGACGTCATTATCCGCGTCGACGCCAACGCCGGGATGGATTTCGACGGCGCGCTCGGCCTCCTCAAGAACATCGAGCCGTACGGGATCGACGCCGCCGAGCAACTGCTGCCGATCTGGGATCTCGACGGCATGGCCGAGCTCGCGCGCCGCTGCGACATTCCGATGATGACCGACGAGTGCGTCGCCACCGACCATGACCTGATCGCGGTCATCAAGAAGCGCGCCGCCACCGTAGTGCAGACCAAGATCGCCAAGAACGGCGGCATCTGGCGGTCGCTGCGGCTGTGGCATATCGCGAAGGCCGCCGGCATGCGCATCTATCCGGGCAACCACCCGAGCACGAGCATCGCGACGATCGCGGCCGCGCATCTCGCCGCCGCCTGGCCCGGGCCGTTGCTCGAGGGCGCCTTCGCGGTCGGGATCGGCACGTTGGCGAGCGACGTCGTGACCGAGCCGGTGGGGCTCGAGGGCAATCTGGTGCGCGTGCCCGACACGCCCGGCCTCGGCGTCACCTTGGACGAGGACCGTATCCGCACGATGCGGGTGCGATCTTTGAGACGTATCGATCGACATCGCCGCAAGCGCAGGCACCGCAGACGACCATCGCCCAAACGTCGGGAGACAAGCCGTTCTGTCTGCGGCACGAGAGTGGCGCGCTGCAGTGCAATTACGACACCATGGCGCAGTGCCAGGAAGGTCGCGAGGGTCGTACGGTCGGTGGCGGCTGCGTCCCCAACCCGCGGCAGGGCACCACTGGGGGCGGCGGAATGGACCCGCGGCCGCCAGAACCGCGGCGGTAGCCAGCTTTTGGTCGCCTATCCGACAGACCAAGTCGCTGATCGCTTCCAAGGGGGCCACGGTGAGCCCCTCACCGAGGCCTTCCCCTAAGCGAGCAAGAGACTGGCGTCGTGCCGTTCATTGTGCTGTTGCAGCCACGCGCGAGGAAGCGAGCGTAGCGGTCACCGCTGCGAGGCGCATTGGGCTGGGGGTCGCGCGTCACCGCCTTGGCGAGCAGCCATGTCTCGCCGGTGCATTCGTTCATCATGACCATAGTCGGCGGCTCGGGACCTGGCCGTTATCAGCGCGGACAGATACTTGTCCTCTGCGCCGCGATGACCGCCCATCCATGGATTGGCGGTCTGCAGGATCTCGAGGCTCCGGCGGTCGCCAATTCCCGCTCGACAATCCGCCGTGGCTGTGGGTGTGGAGATCAGGCCGGGAATGATCAGGCGTCGGGCCACATCGAGCCGTTCGGGTTCGAGGCTCGCGCTCACTGGGACGCGCTCGCCCGGCATCGAGGAACTCATTTCAGAACCGCTTGTTGACCCTGCGGCCCGTCTTGGCCGTGATTTTGCCGCCAAAGACCGAAGAGGACTTGCCGTACCTTCATGGGCACAGACGCACGGCGACGTCGAGCGACCGATGACCGCGCGCTCCAATTCCAAGGCAGTCGAGCCCCATTACGTTCCGGCCTCCCGGAGACGCGGGCGGCGAGGCGCACGCATTGCCGGGGCCGTCGCCGGCTGATCGCGGAGCACCGTCACCGGCGGCGAGCCGGCGACCTGAAAGTCTCCGATCAGAGCCGCCGCGGGCTCGATTGGACGAATTTCTTCATGGCCGACGTGCAGATGAGCTTCGGCTCATTTCTGGCCTTCTACCTCGCTGACTTGGGGTGGTCGAAGCAGGACGTCGGGCTGGCGCTGAGCGTGGGGGAATAGCCGGCGCGATCGCTCTGATACCGGGCGGCGCGCTCGCCGATGCGGTGCGGTGGAAGCGCGGACTGGTGGCGGCGGGGATCGCAATGATCGCGGTCTCGGCTTTGATTCTGGCGCTGTGGCCGAGCTTCGTGCTGGTGCTCCTGGCAGAGCTCATGCACGGGCTCAGCGCGGGGGCAGTGTCAACAGGGATTGCGGCGATCAGCCTGGGCCTGGCCGGCCGCGCGGGAATGGCGCTGCGGGTCGGCAGGAATTTTCGGTATTCTGCGGCCGGAAACGTGCTGACCGCGGCCGCGATGGGCGCGCTTGGCGCATATGCGAGCAGTAGCGCGATCTTCATCGCGACGGCGCTGCTGTGCATTCCTACGCTGATCGCACTCAGCCAGATCCGCGCCGATGAGATCGACTACGCGCGGGCGCGCAATGCCGCCAAGCGCGACCAATCGTTCGAGCTGCAGCGGGTCGTCGATCTTCGCAAGAATCGGGCCCTGATGGTATTTGCAGGCTGCCTGATCCTGTTTCACTTGGGCAACGCTTCGCTGTTGCCTCTGGTCAGCCAGAACCTGGGACACAGCAAAGCGGCCGGGGGCCCGCTGTTCATGGCGGGGCTGGTCATCGTTCCGCAGATCGTGGTGACGGTGCTGGCGCCCTGGATCGGCTATTGGTCCGAAATCTGGGGGCGCAAGCCCTTTCTGCTGATCGGTCTCGGCGTGGCGGCGATACGGGCGCTGCTGTTCGCGTTCGTCGCCGATCCTTATGTCATGATGGCCGTTCAATTACTGGACGGCATCACCGGCGCCATCATCACCGTGTTGACCATTCTGGTGATCACCGATGTCACCGCCGGCACCGGCCGCTTCAACCTGGCGCAAGGAGCGATCGGTACTCTTACCGCCGTTGCGGCCGCGGTCAGCACCGCAGCCATCGGATCCATTGCGAGCCGATTCGGGGACTTGACCGGGTTTCTCACGATGGCGGCGATGACCTGCGCCAGCGGGGTTCTGCTCTGGGCACTTCTGCCCGAGACCGAGCCGGCGGAGTACCGCGACTGAGCATGGGCCGCAACATCGCAATTGGGAGCAATGGGGCGCTCAGCGAGGCGTCATCTTGCTCCTGGCGGGGCAGCTAATTGCTCGAGAGCATCGACCGCTACGATAAGGTTGGCAACCCACGTTTCTATCGGTAGCGGGTCGTCGCTGTTTGCAATCCTCTTCTTCTCAGCTTCCACAACGAGCTTTAGCTCTGCGACCAGCGTTCCCGCTTGCGCGCGCAAGGCCGGGAGAGACTCTGAGGCGACGCTTCGTGATCGGCCGGCTTGTCACTGGGTGCGCTCTTGGGCGGAAATGCCATGACGAACCTACTCAGACGTTACGGCAGCCTATGGCAGCATGACGGGCGCCAGTGCGGCTCTGCTCTGGGCGTTTCTGCCTGAGTTGACGCCGGCGGAGTACGGCGACAAAGCATCGTCGACGGCTCGGCAAGGCCCGGCAGCCGTGTTCGTTGAAGGCGCGCCGGGCAACCGACTTGGGGATCGCTCTGACGCTTGGTCACGTTCGCCGAAGCGGTCGTCCCCAGTCCCACAGCATCGATGGCGTATCGGCGCCATCGCGAATGCGTCCGCCGCCGCAGGCCGCGAACCAGGCCACGGCAGCCCCGAGCAGCGCCGCCGCGCCGGCCGAGAAGGCGAGAATGACGGCGCTCCGGCGGGCACGCTGGATATTCTCCTTCGCGCGCGCGGCGACGTCGTCGACGCGGCGTTCGGCGTCCGGGGCTGCGAGACCGGTGCGGGCGCTGACAAGTCGCACCAGATAGGTCCGGTCTTCGCTGGTCATGCCCCGGTGGCTGGACGTGGTCAGCAGGATGCGCGCGGCTTCGGCGCGAACGGCGCTCATGTCGCCGTCGGGCCGCCGTTCGCCGCGGAACAAGCGATCGAGGTCGTAGGCGATCAGGTTTTCACCCGCGACCGACGCGGCCGGTCCGGTCGAACCGCCGGCGGGCGCCGCCAGATGCGTCAGCGACTGCACGGCGGCGAATGCGAGCAGGACGGCCAGGATGGTGGCGAGTGCCCACGCCAGCAGACCGTGGATACCGTCACGGAATTCGACCTCCTCGGAGCTGGCGGCCGTGAGCGGGGCGCGCAAACGTCCGGCCAAGTAGCCGCCCAGCCCGTAAGCGGCGAGGGAGGCCAAGATTAGGTAAAGTCCCGACAACAACACCAGCGCAGTGGATGCGTCGCGCCAGGTCGGGGCCGTCGAGCCCACGGCAAGTCCGATTGCCGCCGCGAAGCTGTGCAGGACGGCGGCGAGCGCGGCGGCGGCAAGGGCGCCGGCGATGATGGCGCCCCATTGCACATGGATCACCGTGCCCGTGGCGGGCACGGGGCGAGTCTCTAAGGTCGTCACGGCGTAATCCTTTCGTGCGTCAGCGCAGGCCGAAGAACGAGAGGATGGCCATGATCACCACGATCAAACCGATGAGATAAATCAAGCCGTGCATCTGTCGCTCCCTGCGGGCCTCCGGCGATGGCCGGCATCCGCGAGCAAAACCGGCAGGCACCGAAAAAGTTCCTCGTCCTGTGCGGTCCGCCGCCCGGGCGCATACGGCGAATGGCGTCCAGCACCGCAGAAGCCCTTGAGCCAAGCCGGGACGTTTGGGCTGCGCAAGTCTTGTTGAACGCGCGTTAGTATTGATTTGAACGCGCGATGGTATTGATTGATCGATCAAATAAGGCGCTGACATCGACCGCGGTCGCTTGCCGAGCGAGCCCGACCCGCGCGCTTCCTCAGAAAGCACTGCAAGGCGGAGCCGAAGCGGCTTCAGGCAAGACGCAGCCTGCCCGTGGATCATGATGCAGGCTGCGGCTCTGCTTCCCATCGTGCAAACGCTGCAAGGCGCCGGTGCAACAACAGCAACAGCAGCAGCCCAGTTCCAAGCCGAGAGCCGCGAGTGGCGTTGGGGCATGGTGGCGGGCTTCGGTGCCGAATGGGCCTGGTCCGATCGCGTGAGCATCCGGTCCGAGGTGCTGTATGTGGACCGCGAGAATCGGTACCTGTTCGCTCCGCCTGCAACCTTTGCAAACTTCACCGAGAGCGACTCGATGTGGATCAGCCGCATCGCCAGCAACGTGAAGTTTGGATACGACGCAGTGGTTGCGAAGTACTGATCCGCGCGACACCGAACGATCAAGGATCGAGGGCCCTGGCAGCAATGCCGGGGCCCTTTCTCATTCCGGCGCCCGGGGTGAAGGCGCCGGGGCTAGTCATTTCGCATAGCCCTGTGATCTCAGCCAGTCTATGCGGCGAGTTCCCGTCAGCCACTCATCAACGTCGGCTTTGCTCTTGAGCCCTTTGATGTACTTAGTTTCGGTCCCCGGACATTCGGCCACGATTTGCCAGTCGTCCTCTGCTATCCGCAGCATTTTGAAGGTGACCCGAGTGGATTTGCCCATGCCACTAAATATGCGCCCTTCCGGGTGGGTGGCAAGCACAGCTTCCGAGAAGGAGCAAAGGCGCGGGCCGTCGACGGCTGTCGCAGTGTCACTTGGGAGCGGTCGTTCCCATGCTGTCGTTGCCCTGGTCGAGCGGGGGCTTACGGGTGACCTTCGCGTCGTCGGCCTTCGGATGCGTCGTGGTCACGCCGCGGGAGTCGGTGGTGGTGGGAGGCGAGCCTTTCGGCCGGTCATAATCGAGCTGGCCCGGCGCGCCGGAGGTCGGACCGGCGCCCGATGTTGCCGGATCGTCGCGCGGAACGGCGGGTGGTTGAGCATCGCTCTGCTGCGCGAAGGAGGTCGTCGCGGGCAGGCCGCTCGACACGCACAGCAAGGCGCCGGTGAGCGTGCCGAGCCAGCGGTTGCTTGATGCCATCCTCGTCTCCTGTCGATGCGCAGCCGGCCTCGACCATGCAGTCAACGCCCCGGCTTTCGCCATGTTCCGTGTACCGGGGCGATGCGGCGCCATCTCTGCACTGCTCAAAGCGCAATTTTGGGCTGACCCACATCGCCGGCGCGGCGGCATCGCCAATGTGCGGACCATCGAAGGGCGACGGTTGCCCTCGAAATCCGCACAAGAGGTGGCCATGGCCGAGGCCAAGGAGCTGATCGTGACCGGGCCGGCTGAGGATTCAACTCCGGTATCGCGTGACGTACTGATATGAGATGAAGCCGCACAGTGACCCCGGGGTGCGAGCTCAGTTGACGTTGCCAAGTTTCGTAGCGGCAACGATCTCGTGCTCCTGAGTATGGAATGACAAAGCTCGAGGGGGTACCATGTACGCGGATTGCCAACCGACATCGGCCTCATGCAGCAGCAGCACAATCTGTGTCTCGATGCAGTGTGGCTGGCGAAATGGCTCCGTCGATCGTGGCTGCTCGCCTGATCGTGCCGCGCGGCTGTCGGGAGCACTTTATGCGCTCGGTCGACCAATATGTCGCCAAAACCAGTCCGGCAATGAGCCGAGCGTAGCCTCGATCATCGCGCGGTGGTGGCACCGGCCGGACGTTCAATGCCCGGTGACTATCCGACGTGCAGGCCACGTGGTTCGCCGAATGTGGATGCGTGGGCGCTAAGCGGGCTACTGTCGGATGGCGGTGATTGTCCAACACGGGAGCTACTCCAGCCCGCGCCACAACGCAGCTGTATCACGCAAATCACAGCGCAGACCGGGCTATCCGTTGTCCTGTGGACGGCTGTGAACCGTCCCGCCGGGTTTTGGTGGGGTCCTTCGCTGGGCGTGCGCCTTCCCCTGCATGTACGAGACGGCATAGGCCATCTTATCAACCCACCAGGGGCAACTGTATCGACGCCCTTCCTTCCTTCCTTCCCGCTTTCGTAGCCGAACCTCCGGCTTCGTGTCCGATGCCAAATCCCGAATCCGGGCGAGCATTTCAGAACTCCTCTTTGACTTCTCAGGCGGTCGCCTGGAGCCTTCCGATCGTCGTCGGGTCCACATCAGAGGACCGGCGATATCGGCCTGCGTCTCGCCCACTGTGAGTCGTGCGAAGAACCGAGCAATTTTCAACGCACGCTGGTATCCGCCGAGCGGGGTGGCGTGAAGGTGCAGATCTCTATCGCAAACGGTTTTCGCTTGTGGGCTCGGTCATGGTTTCGCGGTGGACAGGCGCCGTTCGGCGCGCAAAACCCCAACCCCTGAGCAGTCCAACTGCATTGCTCGTAGGAGGTGAAGCCGCAGTTCGTGGCACCGCCGAGAACCCCGCCAGTATAAATTACGCACCAAGGACGGCAGACATTGGTCTGGCCGGCAGCGGGGGAAGTGCCGATTAGCGGAGCGAGCGCGGCAACCGCAAGCACGATCGGAAACTGGCCTTTCATTGCATGGCTCCGGTGGGCAATTACAGGCCCGACTCGTTTCCGACTCGAACGTTCCGCGCGTGCCGCTCCTAGATTGGGCCGTCCTTCCGGTGCCGATGCCATTGAACAAACTGCTCAACAACGGGCGGAAAGACAAGTTCCTGCTCCACACGAAAGCTCCGCGCCAAACAGCGCCGCCCGAAGCGTGCCAATCATCCCTGCTCGCTGTGGTGTTGGGGGCGAGATCACCATTCGCTTGGTTTCAACGTGCCGATAACTTCATGTCGTTTTCCTACGGGGACGCCCCGTGCAGTCGGTACGCTACCCGACGGACAGATGCTGGATCGGCTGCATCGAATCAAATTTGGAAAGGGGAAAAGAACGAATGCGATCGCGATCACCGAGTGAGACCCACTAGTACAAGTGGAAATAGCAACTCGGTCTTTGATCCGGCCTGGACTTGCATGTACGCGATTTTTCCGGACAGTTGCCGCGCGAAACCTTCGACCAGCGAAAGTCCGAAGCCTTTTTGGGGCGGAAGGGGCATCCCCTTGCCATTGTCCTCGACAGAGATACTAGCCTCACTCGAATTGCTGATCAGTTTGAAGGTCACCCGGATTTGACCGCCGGCATTGCCGAAAGCGCGGTACCGGCGGGCTTGATCGTCAACGAGCTTGTGACAAATTGCATCAAGTACCGAGAGAGCCCACGATCTCGAGGTGGCTCAGCTCCTCGGTGCCGATGTCCATGAGAAGGTCTTTTCGCTCTGGGTCCTCGCAATTGAGCCCCTAAATCGAATACTGCATCGCCGCAGCGAGCTCGCCGTTCGCGCCGCCGAACTGCTCGAGCAGCATGTTGCCAAAGCGCGGATCGGGCTCGTCGACCCTGACCGTGTACATGAGTTTCTTGACGTGATGATACATGGTGTTTCCGGATGTGTTCGAGTCCGCCGATTGCGTTGCCGCTCAATGAGCAACGGGCGGACCACGTGAATGTTCCTGACTACTCGCGCCATGCCCGCATTTCTTTCCAAAAGGAAAAAAGCAATGAAGCCAACTCGAGCAGGGGGAGCGCGCCCGCTGATGTAGTACCCATCAGTTGTCATTCCCGGGCGCCGCAAAGCGGCGAGCCCGAAATGACAGCGGAGATTGACGCTACTTGACCGAGGTGTGCGCTAGCGCGCAAAAGCCGCCCGGTGCAGCGGGTGAACGCATGCGGACCAACGGCATCGAATGCGACTAGCGATGTCCTGTCGTTTCATCTAGCGGCACGAATGTCACCGCGGAAGGTCGCGGCCCGGTGTAGTTCCTGGCGTGTAGCCCAAGACATAGACAAATCCGGCTACTAAAATCGCGCAGGAAATCAGGATCGCAAAGACGGAATGTCTGCCGGAGTCCGAGGTATTGCGTCGCATGAGGGAATTCGTGCCGTTGTGGGAGTGCGTTTTGGAGCGCAACGCGGCAAGCCTACTTACGTTCCTATCCCAGCCTCGGCCCGTGCAATGGAAGGTCAAGATGCGTTCGACGCCCTAATCAGGCGGCTCATTTGTGCGGTAGCGGACCGTAGGGCGATGCACCCTCGAAATGATCCATCAAGGTCGCCCCAGCCCACGCGGAGGATACACGAGCCACCGGTAGGTCACGGTCGTTGAAGGTCGCGAGTCAATTGCTTGAGCGGCTTCGACCACCAGAACGGCACCAGGCCCCAGCGCATGACACGAGCTCGCGCTTGTCGTCGCGCTCGGTCACCACGTCGATCGGGTCGGCGGGGCAGACGTTGTAGCGCGGCTGCGTGTTGCGCGCCGGCGTGTTCCAGCGGCAGCCGGTACAACCGCACGCCGGCCAGGTCAGCCGATAGGTGAAGCGCCCGCACATGCGGAAGAATATGGGCTTTCCAACCGCGATCACCAATCCCGGCCGCGGCACCTTCAAGATCGGGAACGCATTCTATCGCAATTCGTTGATCCGTAGGGGCGAACAGGAGATCACCATGAAAGCCGCCGCGATACTCGTCGCTCTGTTGTTGTCCGGAACCGCTGCGATGGCGCAGAGCAGTTCGGGCGGCTCCGGCGGCTCCGGCGGCTCGAGCAGCTCGGGAGCAGGTGCGTCCGGACGCCCTTCGACCGGCGGGGCTTCCACCGCGGGACAGTCTGCGACAAGCCCTTCGACTTCTCCGACCGGCCCATCGACGCAGCCGGCTGGGCCGAATGCGCAGTCGAACCCCTACCAACCCGGCACGGTCGGCCAGTCACCAAGCGCCAATCCATCCAATCCGCAAGACCGGACGACGCGAACCAATCCTAACGACATGACCAGCCCGACCGCCAAGAACCCTCAGGATATGAGTTCCGGGTCGGGCGCGCCGCCCAGCATCATGCGTGAGGAACGGCGGTAATGGCGAACATGGTTTGAGGCAAAGAATGCTCGGTTCTTGGTTTGTGTTGGCGATGGAGGGGACACGGATCGCCATGGAGGCGCAACAGGTCATCGCCTTGAGGCTCATGAAAATCGCTGCCGGCGGCGCGGGAGCTCAAAGGAGTTTGCGCGGATGATGACCGAGAAGGTCGTCGCCGCCACCGCCGTGAGGCGCTCTACTTCTCCTTCCACCTGGTAAAAGGCGCCCCGACCGTAGTGCCCTGGGGCCGAGGCGCCACCCGGCGCTCCAGGGCAGATTTGCAGAGGGACCTTCGGCGCCGGGCAAGCACCAACGTCTGTGTAAATCTCGGTTCCACTGTCCAGTTGGGACTTTCGGAACGGCGACGTCGGTTTTGAGAGTTGCCGTGTCGGCCGCGACCGGTGATGTGACATGACGACCGAAAAGATCGATGCAAACGATGGCAACCCGTGGTCGGAGATGGACCTGTGGGACCTCAAGAATTCGCTTGGGTCCGGAACTCGATCGAGGAGGTCGCGGTCTTCCTATGCCGCAGCGGGACGACCGATGAGGTGCGGCGCAAAGCCGACGAGCTGGGCCTGAAATACCGAAGCGGGCCTTTGCCTCCGCCTTGGCCAACTCACAAGATCACGAAGGCGGAGGTGGTTCGTGTGGGTAAGGTCTATGGCGTTGCCTATGAATTCGACGACGGCCAAACAGCCACGAGCGA
>CAVPTV010000018.1:0-260989 GCA_963708765.1 uncultured Alphaproteobacteria bacterium
TTTAACCTTTCATTGTCACGTTTTGGCCACAGTGCGCGCCTGCGATAGGGGTGTCGGGCTGGGGAGCCCGGACGGGGGGAGCTACAATGCGTTCAATTCTCAATGAGGCGATTCTGTTTTTCTGCGTTCTAGTTCTGGTCGTGGGAATTGTCCTCACGGCAGCGAACTTCGTCAGCTGATCGATCCCGCGCCGAACGACCAACGCGTCACTCGAACTTCTCCTTCGCCCGCGCGAGTACCGCGATCGCCTCGCCGTAATCCCATGCGCGGCTGAAATGCCACCGAACCCTGTTCACGACCGGCTCGCGCGCCCATTCCTGCCAGCCGCTCGGCCAGCCGGTTGAGCTCCCACGCGCGGGCAAGCGCGGACGCCGCGGCAAAGGTCGGCACCTGATCGGCGAGCGGCGGCAGCGGCGCGGCTGCGTTCATCGTCGCGATCGAGCGGTAAAGCCGCAGCATGTCCGCCTGGGTGGGAAAGCGGCCGGCGGCCAGCACGTCTTCCAGCGAGCCGTAGCGGCGGATGAGATCGGCGGCGCCCTTGGGGCCGACGCCAGCGGCCCCCGGCAGCTTGTCGGACGGGTCGCCGCGCAGCGCGATGAAATCCGGCACCTGCTTGGGATCGACGCCATAGCGCTCGCGCACCTGCGCCGGACCGATGCGCGCCATCTCGCCCGCCCGCAACGGGTAGAGGATGGTCGTCGATCTCGGACGCGAGCTGAAACGTATCGCGGTCGCCGCTGGCGACCAGCACGGTGCCGCCGCGCCGCTCCTCGGCCGCCACCGCCGCGGCGAGGAAATCATCGGCCTCGTAGCCTGCGGCCTTTGCATTCGCAAAGCCGCACGCGGCCACCAATTCCGGCAGCGCGTCGAGCTGCTCGATCAGCGCGTCGTCGAACTGCCGCCCGCTCTGATAGGCCGGAAACTTAAGGTGCCGATAGGTCGGCGCGTCGAGCGTGTCCCAGCCCACCAGCACGGCGCGCGGCTTCTCGGCTCTCGTAGAGCCGCAGCAGAAAGTTCGCAAAGCCGACGATCGCGCCGGCGCCCTTTTTGCCTGTCCGCAGGATGGTCTTCGGCAGCGCGTGATAGGAGCGGTGCGCGAACAAGTCGCCGTCGATCACCAGCAAAGGCCGGCGGTCCGGCGCTCGCTTGGCCGGCGCCGTCTTGCGCGCCGTCGGCGCTTTGGCGCCTTGCCGTGATTTGGCGGCCGCGCGCCGCGCACCGCTCGCGGCATCGCGCAGCTCGACCCACACCGGCGCGTGGTCGCTCGCGTCGTCCTTGCCGCGCACCGCACGGTCGACGCCGGCTGCTTCGAGGCGAGCCGCGACATCCGCGCTCAGCAGCATGTGGTCGAGGCGCAGGCCCGCATCCCGTTCCCAGCGTTTGCGCATGTAATCCCAATACGTGTACATCGGCTCTGCCGGATAGAGCGTGCGGATTGCATCGACCCAGCCCTGCGCGAGCAGGCGCCGATAGGCCGCGCGGCTCTCGGGCTGCAGCAGGGCATCGTCGTCCCAGGACTTGGTCGGGTAGATGTCCAGCTCGGTCGGCACGACGTTGTAATCCCCTGCCAGCACGACCGGCACGCCGGCGGCGTAAAGCTCGGCCGCATGCGCGGCGAGGCGATCGAGCCAGGCGAGCTTGTAGTCGAATTTCGGGCCCGGCTGCGGGTTGCCGTTCGGCGCATAGAGCGAGGCGATGAGCACGCCGTTGACCGCCGCCTCGATGTAACGGCTTTGCGTGTCGTCCGCGTCACCCGGCAGCTCGCCGCGGGTCAGGATCGGCGTCGCGCCGCGCCCGAGAATGGCAACGCCGTTCCAGGTCTTCTGCCCGCGCCAGACCGACTTCGTAGCCGGCACGCCGGAGCGCATCGGCGGGAAACTCCGCATCGGTCGCCTTGAGCTCCTGCAGGCAAACGACGTCGGGCTTGGCCTCGCCGAGCCATCCGAGGAGGTTCGGCAGCCGGCGCTTGATGTTGTTGATATTGAAGCTTGCGATTTTCATACGGGCGCGTTCCGACCGGCACCGTGCCGGGCCACCCATCCGGAAACAAGCGGAATAGGGCAGGGCGGCTGAGACCGCCCTCGAACGCAGACGCGCCTGAATGCGACCACGCCGGCGCGAACCGGCCTTGGCCGGATCGGCCCTGCTCTGCAATATGCGTGGATTGCTCCCCGAAATCCGCCCGTCGTATCGTCGTCGCGGACCACCTCGCGATCGAAAGGAAACCGATGCAGCGCGTCCTGATCAAATGCGGCTGGCTCGTCACGCTCGATCCCGCGATCGGCGACTTCAAGGGCGGCGAGCTGCTGTTTCGCGGCAACCGCATCGAGGCGGTCGGGCGACGTCTCGACGCGGCCGCCGACGAGGTGATCGACGCCACCGACAAGATCGTGATGCCGGGCCTGGTGAACGCGCATATGCACACCTGGGAGACGGCGCTGCGCGGCATCGGCGCGGAATGGATGACCGCCGACTACCTGTCGGCACATGCATCTCAATCTGGCGACGCGCTATCGGCCCGAGGACAACTATCTCGGCAACCTGATCGGCGCGCTGGGGCAGATCGACGGCGGCGTGACCACGCTGGTCGACTGGTGCCACAACATCACCTCGCTCGAGCTGGCCGAGCGCGCGGTCGACGGCCTGATCGACAGCGGCATCCGCGCCGTGTTCGCGCACGGTACCGCCAAGCCGCCGACCCAGGCGGGAGCCACGCCGTTCACCCATGTGCCGCATCCGCGCGATCGCATCGAATCGCTGCGCAAGGGCCGGCTGGCCGGCGACGACGGCCGCGTGACGCTGGCGATGGCGATCCTCGGTCCGGACTGGGGCGCCTGGGAGGTGGTCGAGCACGACATCCGCATGGCGCGCGAGCTCGCTCTGGTGTCCTCGTCGCATACCCGCCGGCGCGAGGACTGCGTCGTTCCCGACGGCTACGCCCGCATGGCCAAGGCGGGACTGCTCGGGCCCGACCACAACCTCGTGCACGGCACCAGCTACGACCATCACGACCTCGACATCGTCGTCGAGTCCGGCGCGTCGCTCACGTCCACGGTTCTGGTCGAGCTGCATCACCACATCGGCGACACGCAGGTGGCGGCCTTCCGCGCCGCCGGCGGCATGCCGTCGCTCGGCATCGACGTCGAGCCGTTCTGCAGCGGCCAGATGTTCCGCGAGATGCAGGCGGCGCTGTTGTTCGCGCGCGGCCGCGAGATCCGCAACAATGCGCTGCGCGGCAATTCTCCGTTGCGGCAGCTTCCGGTGCGCACCCGCGAGGCGCTCGAATGGGCGACCGTCGGCGGCGCCCGCGCCTTCATGATGGACGACAAGATCGGCACGCTCTCGCCCGGCAAGAAGGCGGACATCGTCATGCTGCGGGCCGGCGACATCAACATGGCGCCGGTCTACGACCCGGTCTATTCGATCGTGGAGATCGCCGGCGCGGGCAATGTCGACACGGTGATCGTCGACGGCATCGTTCGCAAGCAGAACGGCAAGCTCACGTTTCCGGCCGACGTCCTGGCGCGCCGCCTGGGCGAGCTGGCCGAATCCGGCGCCCGCATCATGCGCGAAGCCGGCTACAAGGTGGAGACCGCACCGGCATGAGGAGAAGACCCATGAGCACGACAGTCACCCGCCGCGCGGCGCTCACCGGACTTGCGGCAATGGCGGTGGCGCCGGCCCTCGCTCAAAGCGGCCGGACCATCACGATGATGCACGGGTTCACGCCCGGCGCGAACGTCGACATCGTCGCGCGCCTGGTCGCCGAGCATCTCGGCCGGCGTCTCGGCCAGACGATCGTGGTCGAGCCGCGTCCGGGCGCCGGCGGCACCACGGCGGCCGCCACCGTGGCCCGTTCGGCGCCCGACGGCACGACGATCGCGATCCTGCCGGGCGGGCACGCGGTCTCCGCCGCCATCTACAACAAGCTGCCTTACGACGCGGTGGCGGACTTCAGCTTCATCAGCATGCTGACCGATTTTCCGTTCATTCTCGCGACCTATCCGGATCATCCGCGCCAGGAGCGTCGCCGACGTGATCGGCAGCGCGCAGGCGCAGGAGGGCAAGCTGACCTGCGCCACCGCCGGCAACGGCACCGGGATGCATCTCGCCTTCGAGCTGTTCGTGGCGATGGCCAAGGCCAAAATCCAGCACGTGCCGTACCGCGGCTCGCCGCAGGCGATCACCGACCTCCTGGGCAAGCGCGTCGACTTTCAGGTGGACACGCCGGCCGCGCTCATGCCGCTGATCAGGGAGGGGCAGCTGCGCGCGATCGCGGTCACCGGACCGGAGCGTTTCTTCCTGTTGCCCGACGCGCCGACGATCGCCGACACCGTGAAGGGCTATGCGGTGACGTCCTGGCTCGGCGTCGCCGGGCCTGCCGGCCTGCCGGCGCCGTTCGTCGCCAGGATCAACGCGGAGCTGCGGGCGATGCTGGCCGAGCCGGCGGTGATCGAACGGCTGCGCGGCCTCGGCAGCGAGACGCGGCCGACCACGCCCGAGGGCTTCAAGGCGCACGTCGCCGACGACGTCGCCAAATGGACCAAGGTGGTGGCCGACGCGAAAATTCCGAAGGTGTGAGCGGGTTGGACGCAGCGGCCCATCGGGGGCATGGTGGAGTCTACTTCAGGCTGTACCACACGCTGCGCCGGTGTCGCCTGCCGCGCCGACAACCTCCAGCCTGATGTCGCCGAACCATCCGGTGCCGTTGCCGTGAACCATGAGGCCGATGACGATGGAGTGGGCCTGGTCCGGCACGTCGACCTCGACCGCGCAGGTTCGCCACTGCGGCGAGGTGGTCGGCGGACTGATCTCGGTGATCACGTTGCCAAGCCTGGCCCACGCCGCAACGCCCTGCGGCGGCTGCGGCAGGACGTGGATGAACAGTCGCGCGCCGGTGCCGGGCCCCTGCGCTTCTGCCCGCACGGCCGCGGCATAGCGCAGCCGTCGGCCGCGCCAGGCTTCGGCGGAAAATGTCTGCTCGAGCCGCCCGTCGCCCCATCGCCACGGCGCGGAGGACCGCGCAATGCACATCGAGTTGGCTGCCGGACGGGGATCGCTCGCTGGAGAGCGCTACGGTGTGGGCGTATGGCCGCGATGACCCGGGCGCGAGCCATCCCTTCGGCAAGCCGCCGCTCGCCCGTGAGCTCCAGGTTGGTTGGTGCCGCAGCGAGCGGCGGGCTCATCGGCCGGCGTCCGCTGTCCCGAGACGGTTGGGACGCGCGGCGGTCGTCGATCTCGACGAAGGCCAGCAGGTCGAATTCCCGGCGCGGGTCGCCGCTGTGCACGAGGTCGTCGGCGCGCTCGGCGGAATACGTGGCGCCGATCCAGCGCGTCGACGGCTTCGAGGCGAGCCAGTCGGAGACCGGCCCGACGCCGGCGCGGTCTTGAGGTCGAGCAGGAAGGCCGGCATGCCGGGCCTGCGGTGAGCAGCCTTGGCCAACGTGGCGTCGAGGCTGCCTTCGGGAGCGGGCGGAACGCTGTGGTTCACCAAGCCGCGCTTTCGACGCGATTGCCTGGAATGCACCCTGGTTGAACGCAAAGCCGACGACGACGTGATCGCGGCCGAAGAACTGATGCAGCCGGCTGCCCATGTTGGGGATCGGCGTCGTTGTCGTTGGTGAAGTACTCGAGACTCGCGCGCGGCGTGGCCGTTGTGCGCCCACAGCACGGCCTTTGCGGCCGGCCCCTCGATCTCGAGCAGCGAGCGCACGTTCTCGGCCATCGAGACGTCGCGCCCCTCGTACGAGGGGACATCGCCATGGCCGCGCGCGCCTTGCTCCAGGACGATGGCGTGCATGCGCGCGAGCTGCCATGTCGAGATCGCTCGTCGCGATGATCCAGGCGGCGCGCTCGCGCGCGAACGCCGCCAGCACGCCGCTCGATCGACGCAAGCGCGGCCTCTCTTGCGCCGCCGAAAGCCGGCCGAACCGCGCGGCGGTGAAGTCGGCGGCGAGCGGCGCGAGCGGCGCCTCGCAGGCCGCCGCCAGCTCGGGCGCCACCCGCCGCAGGTAGTCGATCAGCTCGAGCGTGGCGACCGGCTGGGAACTGCATGTCGAAGCCGTAGAACTTCACCTTGCGGTCGTGCGCGCCTGTTCCAGGCGCGCATCCACTCGATCAGGGCGAGCACCTCCTCGGTGTCCCAGGTCCAGAAGCGCATGCTGGCGAGCGCATCGGCGGGATTGCCGCGGCCGTGCAGCACGTAGTCGTTGACCGCGAGCGACTCCGGGAAGCTCGCCTCGATCGCCGAACACCGTGAAGCCGAGCTCGCTGACGCAGAACTCGAGCAGGCGGTGCTTGAGCTGGAAGAACTCGCGGGTGCCGTGCGTCGCCTCGCCCAGCGACACGATGCGCGCAGTCGCCGATGATGTCGCGCAGCGGCTCCAGATCGGCAAAGCCGGTGCCCGCGGTCACGCTCGCCAGCGGAATGGCCCGGGCCCGAATCCAGTCGACCACTTCGTTCATCGCGTCACCCTCCCGCGCTAGTCGGATGACGATGACCGCGGTTCAATCTCCGGATCTGCATCGGTTGCCCAGTCGGCAAAACGGGCGGTCGAGATCGCGGGCCCCGACGAGCGGAGGCGCATGCCCGGAACGAGGGAACGCCCGGCGGCACCGCTGATCAGTTCGGCTTGGCGCCCGAGAACTTGATCACCTTCGCCCACTTCTCGGTATCGTCGGCAATGATCTTTCCGAACTCGGCCGGCGAGGCCACGACCGGCGGCGCGCCCATGTCGATGAACCGAGCCTTGATCTTGGGGTCGGCAAGGCCCGCGTTGATCTCCCGGTTGAGCTTCTCGATGATCTCGACGGGCGTGTTCTTGGGCGCGCACATGCCGTTCCAGCCGCTCGCCTCGTAGCCCGGCAGGGCGTCCGCCAGCGGCGGCACCTCCGGCAGGGCATCCGACCGCGTTGTCGTGGTGACCGCCAGCGCGCGCAGCTGGCCGGCCCTGATGTACTGGATCGACGAGCCGATGGTGGTGAACACGACCTGCACCTGGCCGGCGATCAGGTCGGTCAGCGCCAGCGACTCGCCGCGATACGGCACGTGCACCATCTGCACCCCGGCCATCATCTTGAACAGCTCGCCCGAGACATGGCCGGTGGCGCCGTTGCCGCCCGAGCCCATGTTGATCTTGCCGGGATTGGCCTTGGCATGGTCGATGAACTCGGCAACCGTTCTGGCCGGGACCGACGGATGGACCTGCATGAGCAGCGCCGTGCGCATCAGGATCGCGACCGGCGCCATGTCGGTGACGAAGCTGTAGCCGAGATTGTCGTACAGCGTCGTGTTGATCGCATTGACCGTGTTGGCCATCAGCAGCGTGTAGCCGTCGGGGGGCGCACGCACCGCCGCCTCGGTGCCGATGTTGTTGCCGCCGCCCGGGCGGTTCTCGACCACGAACGACTGGCCGAGCCGTTCCGTCAACCACTGCCCGATCACGCGGGCGGCGATGTCGGTCGAGCCGCCGGCCGAGGTGGCGACGATGATCCGCACCGGCCGCGTCGGATAGCTCTGCGCGCCCGCCGCACGCGACAGCGCCGCAAGACCGCCGGCCGCGGCGGCAAGCTGCAGAAACCGGCGGCGCGGAATTCTCATGGCGTCCGCTCCTTTCCACCCGCTCGTCGGACCGACGGAAACAGGCCGTGCGCGGCGAGGAACTCGATCATGAGGCGATTGAACAGCCAGGGTTGCTCGATCTGGCAGGCGTGTCCAGCCCCGGGGAGAATCTTCATCTCGCAGCCCGGAATCCGCGCCTGCAGGGCGAACGCGCTTTGATGGGTGGCGTCCTCGCTGCCGCTGAGAATGATGGTCGGGCAGGCGACCCGCGCCTGGTGATCCTCGGCATCCGGCTGCGCGTGCGCCTCGAATTGATGGATGATCGTCTGCAGATCGGCCTGCGGATTGCGCTCGGCGAACATGTCGGCGAAGAAACGCGCCATCGGGGTGGCCCGGAAAGCGGGGCTGAAATCGTCGAACGTGTAATCCCAGCGATAGTCGATGCCGCGTTCCTTGTAGGCCTTGATGCGGCGATGCGCGAATTCCTTGCCCGGGTTGTAGCCGGTGCCGGACAGGATCAGCGCCGCCGTTTGCTGCGGGCGCCGGTGGTGCATGTAGGTCACGACCGCGGAACCGACCGAGCATCCGACCAGGATCGCTTGCTCGCGCGGCGCGACTTCGTCGATCGCCTCCCAGCAGGCCTGCGCCGTGTCCTGCATGGCCAGGCCGGCTCCGGCTTTTGGCGAGCGGCCGTAACCGGGGATGTCGATGGCGATGCAGCGGTACCACGTGGACAGCTGCGCCATCTGGAAGATCCAGCATGACTGATCCATCGGGTTGGGATGCACGAAAGCCATCACCGGGCCGCTCCGCCCCATCCGCTCGTAGTACAGCGGTCCATCAATGTGCTCTGCCATCTCGCATCTCTCTCGTTTGGTCTGGTTCAACACATCGTCGCCTGATCGATGCCGGCGTCGACAAGAACGAAATTTGTCATGTCCGGCGGGGAACGTCCCGGCATTTTCGCAAATAGGCTTCGGCGGCCGGCCGGTCGAGCAGGCGGCCGATCTCCATGCGCTTGCCCGGCACATGCGCGAACACGCCGGCGATGAAAGTCCTCAGCTGCCGCCAGCGTCGCCGCGTCGAGCCGGGCATCCGTGCCCGGCAGCACGGCCAGCACCTTGTGGTCGATCTCGCCGTCCTCGATCTGCTCGAGGAGGCCGACCGGCTCGCATTCGACAATGGTGCCGGACCGCAGCGGCGTTTCGGTCAGCACGAAGCAGTCGACGGCATCGCCGTCGCCGCTGATGGTGCCGAGCACGAAGCCGTAGGGAAACGGATAGGCCGCCGAGACCTCGACGCTGCGCAGATGGGCGAGCGTGCGCTCGTCGTAGATGTTCTTGCGCCGCGAGCCGGCCTCGTTCTCGATGAAAACGCGCATCGGTTTCGTCCGCCGTTCGCATCAGCCTACACCAGTTCCGGTAGCTTGGAGCAGGCGGCTGCGATCGGTTAGGCTGGCGCTGCGGAGCTCGGCATGGTCAAGAAATTCGACCGCGAGACCATCGTCGCGTCGCCTGCGCGCGGAACGCGACGCCGGGCGCGCCATCTACGATGCGCTGTGCGGCTCCGGCATCACCGCCAAGATGGCGGCGCGCGGCGGCGCCAGCATGGTCACCACGCACGCGCTCGCCTATTTCCGCATGCAGGGCCTGAGCTCGATGGCCGGCTATCTGCCGATCTGCGACGCCAATGCGCTCACGCTCGAGCTCGGCGAGCGGGCGCTGGTCAACGTGGTGCACGACTGCCCGCTGGTGGCCGGACTGCTGTGCGTCGATCCGACCCGCGACATGGCGCGGTTTCTCGAACAAGGTCGCCGCGGCCGGCTACCACGGCGTGATGAACTGCCCGACCGTCGCGCTGATCGACGGCAAGTTCCGCAGCGACCTGGAAGAGACCGGCATGGGCTTCGCGCGCGAGGTCGACGTGCTGGGGCAGGCGTCGCGCATGGGGCTGTTCACCAAGGCGTTCTGCACCTCGGCCGACGAAGCGCTCGCCATGGCGGAGGCCGGCGTCGACAACATCATCGTGCATTTCGGCAACAGCTCGGGCGGCACGATCGGCTCGAAGACCGTGATGGCGCACGATGCCGCGCTCGCGCGCGCGGCCGCGATCCTCGACGCGCTGTCGGCGAAGTTCTCCGACCGGATCATGACCTGTCACGGCGGCGCGATCGAGACGCCCGCCGACGTCGAGCGCTTCCTTGCGGCCGAGCCGCGGCTCGACGGCTATGTCGGCGGCTCCTCGGCGGAACGCTTCCCGATCGAGCAGTCGGTGGTGGAGGTGACGCGCCAGTTCCGCAGCATCAGGCTGCCGAAGGGCCGCTAGGTGCCGGGCGACATCTCAGTCGGCGTTCTCGCCACGCTCGACAGCAAGCACGAGGCCGCGCGCTTCGTGTGCGACGCGCTCGCCGAGGCCGGCGCCACGCCGTGGCTGGTCGACTTGTCGCTGCGCCCGCACGCGCATGGCTTCGCGGACGTCGGCGGGGCGGAGGTCGCCGCGGCCGCGGGGACGTCGTGGGAGGCGCTGGCCGCGCTCTCCCGCGCCGACGCCGCGCAGGCCATGATCGCGGGCGGGATCGAGATCGTTCGCGCCAGGCAGGCAGCCGGCGGCATCGACGGCGTGCTCGGCGTCGGCGGCGCCAACGGCTCGACCATGGCCTGCGCCATCATGCGGCAGCTGCCGCTCGCGTTTCCCAAGGCCATGGTGACGCCGGTCGCGGCGACCGCGGCCGTGCAGTGGTATGTGGCCGAAAGCGACATCGCGATGTTTCCGACCATCGGCGACATCTGGCTCAACCGCGTCACCCGCGCGGCGATGACCAACGCCGCCGAGGCGGTCGCCGGCATGGCCAAGGCGCGGCGGCGGCGGCGCGCCGCGCGCGGCGGCTCGCGCGCGCTGATCGGCGTCTCCTCGTTCGGCAACCTGCAGCCGGCGGTCGACCGCATCACCGCGCGGCTCGAGGGCGAGGGCTTCGAGGTCATCCACTTCCATGCCTCGGGGCCGGGCGGGCGCGCGCTCGAGCAGCTGGCGCGGCTGGGCGAGCTCGCCGGCGTCATCGATCTCACCACGTCGGAGCTCACCGACTTTCTGACCGGCGGCGTCTACAGCGCCGGCGAAACACGGCTCACCGCCGCCGGCGCCGCCGGCGTGCCGCAGGTCGTGGTGCCGGGCTGCCTCGATTTCACCAACTGGTGGGTCGGCGAGGTGCCCGAGCGCTATCGCCAGCGCGAGTTCTTCCAGTACAACGTCGAAATCCTGCTGATGCGCACCAATGCCGAGGAGTTCGCCGCCCTGGGCAAGCTGATGGGCGAACGGCTGCGCGCGGCGAAAGGGCCGGTGCGCGTGCTGATCCCGCGCGACGGCTGGAGCGCGCTCACCGGGCGCAAGACCCACGACCTCTCCGGCCGGGACATCGGGACGCTGGGCGCAGCCGGACACCGATCGCGTGTTCGTCGCGACGCTCGCGCGCCATCTTCCCGGCGGCGCCATCAGGGAGCTGTCGCATCACATCAACGACGCGGCGTTCGCGGACGCCTGCGTCGATGAGCTGATCGCGCTTCTGGGTTGCGTGCGCTAATAAAGCACGCTGGGCAGCCAGAGCGCGAGCGCGGGCACCAGGATCAGCAACGCGACCAGCACGAAATCGGCGACCAGGAACGGCAGCGTGCCGAGATAGATGCGCGCCACCGGGATCTCCGGATGCTGCGCCTGGATGACGAACACCGTCATGCCGGTCGGCGGGCTGATCAGGCCGATCGTGCACATGACGGTGACGAAGACGCCGAACCAGATGCCGTCGAAGCCGATGCCGTTGATGAGCGGCAGCGTCACCGGAACGGTGATCAGGATGGTGCTCACCTCGTCCAGGAACGTGCCGAGCAGGACATAGAGCGCGATCACCGCCATCAGGATCCAGAACGGCGACAAGCCGACCACCTGCACCCACTTGGTCAGCTCGTTCGGAAACTGCGTGAGCACGATGAAGCGCGAGAAGATGAAGGCGCCGACCACGATGAAGAAGATCGCCGCGGTGGTGTAGACCGTCTCGAGCAGCGCCTCGACGAGGCCGCGCCAGCCCATGGCGCCGGTGGCGAATGCGATCAGGATGGCGACGAACGCCGCCACCGCCGCCGCCTCGGTGGGCGAGAACCAGCCGAGATAGATGCCGAACACCGCGAAGAAGAACAGCACGCCGAGCTTCCACATGCCGACCGCGGCGCGCAGCCGGGGCAGGAGCGGCATCGACGCGACCTTCGGGATCCACGCCGGCCGCACCCAGGCCACGACGAACACGGCGATGACGTAGAGCGCGGCGAGCACGATGCCGGGAATCATCGCGGCGGCGTAGAGCTTGATCAGCGACTGCTCCGCCACGATGGCGTAGATCGCGAGTCAGCACCGAGGGCGGAATCAGCACGTCGAGCGTGCCGGCCGAGGCGACGGCGCCGGCCGCGAACGCCGGCTCGTAGCCGTGGCGGCGCATCTCCGGGATCGCCACCTTGGAGAAGGTGGCGGCGGTCGCGATCGACGAGCCGCAGATCGCGCCGAACAGCGCGCAGGCGCCGATGGTCGCGTTCGCCAGCGCGCCGCGCATTCCGGAGAACACGCGCGTTCGACGCCTGGAACAGCTCGGTCGCCATGTTGGCGCGCGAGGCGACCGCGCCCATCAGGATGAACAGCGGAATGACCGACAGCGAATAGGCGCTCGCCAGCTGATACGGCACGAGGCCGAACATCTTCAGCGCCGGCGACCAGCCGTCGAGCGCCGCGTAACCGAGAAGCCCGGCTGCCGGCGAGCGCCACCGCGATCGGCACGCGCGCGAAGATCAGCAGCAGCAGCCCGGCGACGCCGAGGAAGCCGATGGCGGCGACGCTCATCGCCGCGCCGTTCCCGCGCAAGCCCATGGCGAGCGCCGCGATGGCGGCGCCGATGACGCCGACCAGCAGCGCGATCCAGTGCAGGCTCGCGGCAGGCCGAGATCGGCGGTGACGTCGTTGAACGCGATCGTGTCGCGGGCGGCGATCAGCCCTTGCCACGCCATGACGGCGAGCACGACGACCGCCAGCGCGGCCGCGATGCGCTTGAGCACCGGCACCCAGCGCGGCGCGAGATCGTCGACGACGTTGACCGACGATGTTCTCGTCGCGCAGGAACACCGCCGGCAGCGCGACGAAGAACGTATAGGCGAGCAGCAGCTCGACCAGCTCGTAGACGCCGCGGATCGGAGCGTTGAAGAGGCCGCGCAGCACGACGTCGGCGACCGTGAGCAGCATCATGGCGGCGAGGCAGACGGCGGCGAGCAGCCGCAGACCAGCGAGGGGAGCTTACGCCAGCGTTCCACGGTCGCTCCGGGCGAAGGAATGCGCTACGCGGCGGCGGACGGACCGTGCTGCGGGCACGCGCGGCGCTCGATCGCGCGTTGCGCTAGTTCCCAGAAATTCTTCGAGGTCTTGGCGTGCTTCTCGGCGAGCGACTTCAGCATGGTGTAGACGGCGCGCGCCGGCAGGCCCTTGCCGTCGAGCTCCTTCACCTTCGCCTCGGCGACCTCGGCGCCGATCTTGCGGAACTTGGCGTTCTCCTCCGGCGACAGCCGGATCGCCTCCGCCGCCGCCGTCCATGATCGCCTTCTTGCCGGGGATGTCGAGCGCGTCCCAGGCCTCGCCCACCTCCTTCTCGACGCCGGTCATCGACTTCGTCACCAGCTCCTTGAGGTCGGGCGGCAGCTTGTTCCAGAAGTCCTCGTTCATGCCGACGCCGAAGCTCGACACGTACGAATACATCTCGGTCGAATACTTCAGGAGTGCCGCCCATCTTGAAGGCGATGCCGGCGCCGCCGTAGTCGATGAAGATGCCGTCGATCGTCCCCTTCTGCAGCTGCTCGACCTGCTCGGTCGGCACCACGCCGACCGGCGTGCCGCCGAGCGCCGCCACGAAATCGCGGATCGTGGGCGACGCGAAGCGGAGCCGCAGGCCTTTCATGTCGTCGGCGGTGCGGATCGGCTTCTTGGTGGTGTGCACGTTGCCCGGCTGGTGGGTGAGCAGCAGCAGCACCTTGACGCCGCGGTGCTCGGCGTCGAGATATTTCGCCCGCAGCTCGGGATCGTTGAGCATCTTGGTGCCGATCTCGGCGCTGCCGACGAGGTAGGGCAGCTGCACCAGCTCGGTCAGCGGAAAGCGCCCGGGCGTCGCGCCGTGCAGGAACCAGGAGACGTCCGCCTGCCCGGTGCGCGCGAAGTCGTAGTGCTGCTGCACCGGGCCCATCTGCGCCCCGGGGAAGCGCTTGACCGTGATGCGCCCGCCCGACTCCTTCTCCAGATTGTCCGACCACTTGATCAGCCAGCGCGACATGGCGTGCTGGTCGCCCACGAAATAGGCGAGCTTCATCTCGAATTTCTGTTGCGCGAAGACCGCCGGCGCCGCCACCACGCCGGACACCGTCGCGAGCACGGACGCGCCGAACTGGCGCCTGTTGATCTGCATCATTTCCTCCGTCTATGTCGGTCTTGCCGCCGATCCATGAGAAACAGCTGGTGATCGGTCCTACAGTGCCAAAACCCTTTGCTCGGAGCAATGCCGCCGGACTACGCATCGGCCGACGCCGAGCCGCCGAGCATTGCGCCGCCCGCGACGAAATCGGATAATTCCGCCGCGCGAGCACCGACAACGTTCACAGGGAGGACCGACGCATGAACAAGCGCATGGAGGCGCGGCAAGGCAGGCCGATCACCGCGCAACGCGCCGGCGTCACCGTGACCCGCGTCGGGGCCAATCTGGGCGCCGAGATCAGCGGGGTCGACCTGCGCCGGCCGCTGCCGGACGACGCCTTCCGCGCCATCGAGGAGGCCCTGGTCGAGCACGAGCTGATCATCTTCCGCGGTCAGGACATCACGTCCGACAATTTGATGGAGTTCGGTCGCCGCTTCGGCGAATTGACCGTGCATCCGTTCTCGCCCAACGACGAGAAGGCGCCCCAGCTCATCAAGTTCCGGAACGACGAGACCAACCCGCCGTTCGGCACCGACGTCTGGCACTCGGACGAGACCTTCCGCGCCGAGCCGCCGATGGCGACGGTCTTGTGCGCCAAGGAGGTGCCGGCGGTCGGCGGCGACACCATGTTCGTGAGCATGTCGGCGGCCTTCGACGGGCTCAGCGACCGCATGCAGCAGTTCATCTCCGGGCTCGAGGCCATCCACGACCTCAAGCCGTTCCGGGCGCTGTTCGGCGACAGCGAGGAGGACCGCAAGAACCTGCAGCACTTCGAGCTGCTCTATCCGCCGCGCGTGCATCCGGTGGTGCGCCTCCATCCGGTGTCGGGCCGCAAGGTGCTGTTCGTCAATCCGCAGTTCACCATCGCCATCAAGGGCATGGACGAGCGCGAGAGCCGCTCGCTGCTCGACCTGCTGTTCCAGCAGGCGCTGATCCCCGAATATCAGTTCCGCCATCACTGGGCGCCGCACACGATCGCCATGTGGGACAACCGCTCGACCCAGCACTACGCGGTCAACGACTACTACCCGCAGCGGCGCTACATGGAGCGCGTCACCATTCGCGGCGGCCCGGTGACCGGCGTCGAGCGCGCCGATCCGGAAAGCATCCGCAAGGCCAAGATCCTGGTGCCGGCGAACGTCGACCGCACGGCGGCCACAAGCCGCACCGCTGATTAGAAGGGTAACGGCCGGTCGTACTGAGCCTGCGCATCGAATCGTCGCGTGCCATGTTCACCAGCGCCGCGACCACCTTGCGCTGCTCGGGCTCGGGTAAAGTCTGCTCGCGGACGACATCGATGAGTCTGCTGTGCCGTCGCGGTCCGCTCCGCGGCGGTCGGCGCGTCGAGCTTTCCGACCACGGCCGCCAGCCGATCGCCCTCGGTTTGCGAATCCGATGCTTGCGCCGTCTTGGGGCTGTATGCGTCGCGGATGGCGGCGCCGAAATCCAATCCGGTCAGTCGCTCGATGTCGCTGACCTTGACGCGATAGGTCTGCGGGTTGAACCGGTGTCGCTTGGCTGATTTTCTCCCTGTGAATCATCGCGAACCTGTCGGAATCACGAATGCATCGACGATCAGTCCGGGCGTACCGTCGAGGCGTGCGACACGGCAATTTTCCAGAACTGGCGCGGCACGCGCGTGCCGCTGATCACCGGGTCGTTATCGCGCAGGACCGGGCCGCTGAAGATGCTGACGCGGCTGGCGGCCTTGTTGTGCTCGGCCTGGACCCAGCGCTCGAGCCTCGGTCCAGACGCCTCGATTGAACGTATCGAACTGCGGCGTCACGTTCGGGTAGACGTTGGTGATGTCTGCCAACTTGCGCGCCGCCGCGTTCGGCGTCGCCGTCGAAATAGGGGCCCCAGGCGATTTCCTGGCGCGTGACCAGGTGACCCTGGTCCAGATCATTGTTCCTGAACCAGGCCGGATCAGGTTGGCGATCGACCGGTACCCGTTTGATCAAGGCTGAACCGATCTTCCACGCGCGGCAGACACGCGCAGTCGCTGTCGATCGAGATTGCTGGCGGTGAAGATCGCCATCCGTCTGACCGCGCTGAGAACGACGCTGTAGTTCACGTAGTCGAGACGGTTTCCCGCTCTCGAACGCGGTGCGCGCCAGATCGGCGGATAACCGCGGGGCGATTGGGGTTCCGCCAAGGAACCCGGAATCGTAGCCGGCGAGCGCCGGGTCGCCCGGCACTGGGAAGCACCGTCGTCGGCGTGAGCGTGGCCACGTCGAGCAGCGGCAGCAGCTCCTCGGGTAGGTCACCGCGGCGCAAGCTGGCCCTGCTCGAGCGCCTTGCGGATGACCGCCAACGCGGCGTCCAGCTGCCGCTGGCTGCGCTGGAGATCTATCAGCCGCCTCTGTGCACTCTCCGCTGCCGTCTGCGCCTTTTGGCGTTCCTGATCCAATCGTTTTGCTTCCGCGTCAGCGTCGGCTAAGGCGCTGTCTCTTCGCTTGACCGCCTCCACGGCCGCGTCGTGCTTGTGGGCTGCATCACGCCAAAGACCAAAGAACACGACAGCGAGCGCCACGAGAAAGGCTATGATCGCCGAAGCCCTGATGCGATAGCGCCGAATATCCAGCGCGGCAGCCGCTTCGCTTGCCGCAATCAAGGTGCCGATGTCTCGATCGGCATCGCGATAGCGGGCCGCCTCGGTCAGCGCCCGGCCGCTCAGGAGATAGCCGGGCGCCTTGTCCGAGGTGAGCCATTGCCGCGCCACCGCGGCGAGCCGGATCTGCTCGCGAGAGGTCTGCCGCTTTTCGGCCAGCTCGGCATCGGCCGGCGTGCTTTCAGCCGGAGTATCGGCCAGCTCTTCGGGCCGGAACGGCGCCAGCATGGCGGGCGTCCAGGCCTTCTCGTCGATATCGGCCGCGCTGACGAGCTCGGCGCTCCAATAGTCGAGGATGTTCTGCGCGGCCTGGCGCTCGGCGTCATTCTGCAGAATGGCGCCTGTCGCCTGCGCCTTGGCGACGAAAGCCCGCACCGCGGGCCTGCTTCCTCCCTCGCTCGCGGCAGCTTTGCGCTGAGATTGCGAAGCGCGCATCAGCTCGGTGTTTGCCCGCTGAAGCTCGGCAAACGAATTGAAGCGGCCGCCGCTGCCGTCGCTGGATTTGTCCTTCATCATCCATTGGCCAGATCCCTCAGAATTGATTGCATCGGCGCTCCAATCTTGACCAGCAGGCCACATTCGTTCTTCAGCAGCTCGTCAACTATGAAAAATCTGACCCTGGCTTCTCGGCGAAAATCATTGAACAGCCGGCTGAGACGCCTTTGCGACGAATCGGTGCCCAAGCTGGCAGCGTTTGATCCGGATTGGGCTTCAATGTGGACAAGCTCGTCATCGACACGGGCGGCGTACTTCTCTATGTTTTGCGACCACTGCGCATCGGGACTGATGGCCGCGAGCGCATGCACGGCGGACTTGGTCGGCGGCCAAACGCTCGTGAAATCTTCAACCGTGGTGCCAGCGGACTGATCGAAAATCTTGTCCAAAGCCCACAGCCCGTCGTCGACGCTCTGCCACAAGTCGTGCTCAGCCACTCTGCTGCGCAAGGCGTTGCTGAGATAATCGAGCGACTTCTCCGCTTTGGCAATTTCGCCGCCGGCGTCGTTCACGGCCTTGCCGACATTGCTGAGGGTGTTCGAAAGCTCGCCAAGCTGAAGCTCCTTCGCGGCGGCGAAAATGGCTTCGTTCAACCGTTGCGGATGCACCTCGAGCAGCCGCCGTGGCGATCGCTGAATATTCCATCGACGCCATCGTGCACGATGCGTTCAGCTCGAGATTTGTCGAAGAGATATTTGAGGAGGCTTGCAGAAATTTGAATCGTTCGGCGAAATTTTTGAGATGAGTCAACGTGGAATGATCCTGTGGTGGGTTAGCGAAGAGGCAAGACAGAAAAGGCGTCGTGGAGAAAACGCCTGTTTTGGGATATGCACAACCAGGGGCTCAAAAAAAGCGGTTGACAAGGGATGACTGACGAATTATCGTAATCGTCAGTCATCAGAGGCTGCGCCCTGAAGGGCGCCCGAATGGAACCATGAACACCCAGGTCAAGACCAAGCCCGACGACACCCGCGCCCGCATCATCGAGACCGCGGATGCGCTGTTCCGCCGGCTGGGCTATCGCCAAGACCGCGGTCGCCGACATCGCCGCCGAGCTCGGCATGTCGCCCGCCAACGTCTACCGGTTCTTCCCCTCCAAGAACGCCATCGTCGAGGCGATCTGCCGGCGCTGCCTCGCCGAGCTCGACGAGAAGGCGTGGGCGGTGGCGCGCTCGCGCGGCCCCGCGGCCGCCCGGCTGGAGCGGCTGGTGCTCGAGATCCTGAACTACCACAAGGAGAATCTGCTCACCGACAAGCGCGTCAACGACATCGTGCTGATCGCGATCGAGGACAGCTGGGACGCCATCGAGACGCACAAGGAAGTCATCCGCAACGTCGTCGAGCTGATCCTGCGCGACGGCATCGAGGCCGGCGAGTTCGAGCCGGTCGATCCGCCCGAGACCGTCGCGGCTGATGATGCGGTCGCTGGTCGCCTTCATGCACCCGGTCTTGATCTCCCAGTGCCTCAGCCGACGAAGAGGACATCGAGGCCGAAGCCCGCGCCTCGGTCCGTTTCCTGCTGCGCGCCATCACCCCCCGGAGCTGATCCCCATGTCGACCCGGTCCAGCCGCGTTTTCGCACGCCCAGTGACTGACGATAGATCACTTTCGTCAGTCATCACTTGTTTTTGATCGAAGGAGCAGCCCCATGTCACCCGCATCCCCTCGGCGCCCTCGCGCGCTCGCTCCTTCTTGCTCGCCGGCTGCCAGGCCAGTACCGCGCCGGCGCCGAAGCCCGAGCGCCCGGTCCAGGTCCAGCGCGTCGCCTTCGAGAGCGGCGACATCTCCCGCGAATTCGTCGGCGTGGTGCGGGCGCGCTACGAGACCGATCTCGGCTTCCGCGTCGCCGGCAAGATCGTGACGCGCGTCGTCAATGTCGGCGATCGCGTGCGCGCCGGCGACGTGGTGGCCCGCCTCGATCCGCAGGACCTGAGCCTGCAGGTCGAAAGCGCCGAGGCCGAGCTCGCCGCCGCGACCTCGAATCTCGCCCAGGCCGCGGCCGACCTCGAGCGCTACACGACGCTCAAGGGCGAAGGGCTTCGCCTCGATCGCCGACTTCGACCGCAAGAAGGCGGCGAAGGACGAGGCCGAAGGGCGGCTCGAGCGCGCCAAGCGCTCGCTCGACCTCGCGCGCAATCAGCTCGGCTATGCCGAGCTCAAGGCCGACGCCGACGGCGTGATCACCGCGACGCTGGCCGAGCCCGGCCAGGTCGTCGCCATCGGCCAGGCCGGTGGCGCGGCTCGCCCATCGCGGCGAGAAGGAAGCCGTGGTCGCGCTGCCCGAGACCTGGCTCGGCGAGGCGCGCAAGTCCAAGGCGACGGTGCGGCTGTGGTCGGACCGCGACCGCAGCTTCGCGGCGCGGCTGCGCGAGCTCTCGCCGCAGGCCGATGCCGCGACCCGCACCTACGCGGCGCGCTTCACCATCGCGGACGCGGACGACACCGTCGCGTTCGGCATGACCGCGACCGTGGCGCTGTCGCACGCGGCCGACGCCAAGGTCGCGCGGCTGCCGCTCTCGGCCGTGCTCAACCGCGGCACCGGCCCGTCGGTCTACGTGGTCGACGACGGCGGCGCGCTGGTGCTGCGGCCGGTGACGGTCGCGTCGTTCAGCGAGAACGCGGCGCTCGTCACCTCCGGCATCCGCGACGGCGACCAGGTGGTCACGCTCGGCGTGCAGAAGCTCGAAGCGGGCCTCAAGGTGCGCACGGTCGAAGTCCGCTGATCACGATCACGGAGCAGCGTCATGCAGCGCTTCAATCTCTCCGAATGGGCGATCACGCACCGGCCGCTGGTGCTGTTCATGATCCTGCTGCTCGGCGCGGCCGGCGCCTACTCCTACCTCAATCTCGGCCGCGCCGAGGATCCCTCCTTCACCATCAAGGTCATGGTGGTGAACGTCGCCTGGCCGGGCGCGACCGCCAGCGAGATGCAGACGCAGGTCGCCGACAAGATCGAGAAGAAGCTGCAGGAGCTGCCCTATCTCGATCGCGTCGAGAGCTATTCGCAGCCCGGCGTCTCCTTCATCCGGGTGCAGCTCAGCGACACGACGCCGCCCGCCAAGGTCAAGGACCTCTGGTACCAGGTGCGCAAGAAGGTCGGCGACATCCGCGGCGACCTGCCGGCCGGCATCATCGGCCCGAACTTCAACGACGAGTACGGCGACGTCTATTCGGCGCTCTACATGCTCAGCGCCGACGGGCTGAGCCTCGCCGACCTCAAGGCGCGCGCCGAGGACATCCGCCAGCGCCTGCTGCGGGTGCCCGACGTCAACAAGGTCGACATCATCGGCGAGCGGCCGGAGAAGATCTTCATCGAGTTCAGCCACGCCAAGCTCGCCACGCTCGGCGTCACGCCGCAGCAGATCTTCGACAGCGTCGCCCGGCAGAACGCCGTCGTCTCCGGCGGCTCGGTCGACACCTCGGCCGACCGCATCAATCTGCGGGTGACCGGCGCGTTCTCCGGCGTCGACGCGATCGCCGCCGTGCCGGTCGAGGCCAACGGCCGGGTGTTCCGGCTCGGCGACATCGCGACCGTCAAGCGCGGCTACGAGGATCCGCCGAGCTTCCTGGTGCGCGAAGGCGGCAAGCCCGCGCTCGGCCTCGGCGTCTCCATGCAGGACGGCGCCAACATCATCACGCTCGGCGCAGAACCTGAAGCGGGCGATGAGCGCCATCACGGCCGAGCTGCCGGTCGGCATCGAGGTCACCCAGATCGCCGACCAGCCGCACATCGTCGACGAGTCGGTCTCGGAATTCTTCAAGACCTTCGTCGAGGCGCTGGTCATCGTGCTGGTGGTGAGCTTCCTGTCGCTCGGCTGGCGCACCGGCATCGTGGTGGCGCTGTCGGTGCCGCTGGTGCTGGCGATCGTGTTCCTCGTCATGTACGCGGCCGGGCTCGATCTGCACCGCATCACGCTCGGCGCGCTGATCATCGCGCTCGGGCTCCTGGTCGACGACGCCATCATCGCCATCGAGATGATGGTGGTGAAGATGGAGCAGGGCTGGGACCGCGCGCGCGCCGCCACCTTCGCCTGGACCTCGACCGCGTTCCCGATGCTGACCGGGACGCTGGTGACCGCGGCCGGCTTCCTGCCGGTCGGCTTCGCCAAGTCGAGCGCGGGCGAATACGCGGGCGGCATCTTCTGGGTCGTCGGCCTCGCGCTGATCGCCTCGTGGATCGTCGCCGTGCTGTTCACGCCCTATCTCGGGCTGAAGCTGCTGCCGGATCTGGCCAAGCGCGCGCGCGCATGCGCACGACCCGGACGCGATCTACGACACCCGCGTCTACCGGCTGCTGCGGCGGCTGATCGATGTGTCTGCCTGCGCTGGCGCAAGAGCGTGGTCGCCGCCACGGTGCTGATGTTCGTCGCCTCGATCGCCGGCTTCGGCCTGGTGCAGCAGCAGTTCTTCCCGACCTCGACCCGCTCCGAGCTGTTCTTCGAGATGCGGCTGCCGGAAGGCACCGCGATCGGCGTGACCGACGCCGCCGCCAGGAAGGCCGAGCGCCTGCTCGCCGGCGATCCCGACATCGTGACCTATACGACCTATGTGGGCCAGGGCTCGCCGCGCTTCTGGCTCGGGCTCAATCCGATCCTGCCCAATGCGAACTTCGCCCAGATCGTCATCGTCACCAAGGACCTCGAGGCGCGCGAGCGCGTCAAGGCGCGGCTCGACCAGGCGCTCGCCGACGGCGCGCTGCCCGAGGCGCGCGCCCGCGTCGACCGCTTCGTGTTCGGCCCGCCGGTCGGCTTCCCGGTGCAGTTCCGCGTGGTCGGACCCGATCCGATGAAGGTGCGCGAGATCGCCGAGCAGGTCCGCCAGGTGATGGCGGCCAACCCCAAGATCATCGACCCGCATCTCGACTGGAGCGAGCAGGTGAAGTCGATCCGCCTCGAGGTCGACCAGGATCGCGCCCGCGCGCTCGGTCTCACGCCGCAGGACGTCTCGCAGACCCTGCAGACGCTGGTCTCCGGGCTGACCGTCACGCAATACCGCGAAGGCATCGAGCACATCGACGTGGTGGCGCGCGCCGTCCCGTCCGAGCGGCTCGAGCTCGACCGGCTGCCGGCGCTTGACGATCGCCACCCGCAACGGCGTCGCGGTGCCGCTCTCGCAGATCGCCCGCCTCAACTACGAATACGAGGAGCCGATCCTGTGGCGGCGCAACCGCGACCTGGTGCTGACCGCGCGCGGCGACATCGTCGACGGCGTGCAGGCGCCCGACGTCAGCAACGAGGTGGCGCCGAAGCTCAAGCCGATCAGCGATGCGCTGCCCTACGGCTACCGCATCGAGACCGGCGGATCGATCGAGGAGAGCGCCAAGGCCAACGTCGCGCTCGCCGCCGTGTTCCCGGTCATGGCGATCGTGATGCTGGCGATCCTGATGATCCAGCTGCAGAGCTTCTCGCGGCTCGCGTTGGTGTTCGTGACCGCGCCGCTCGGCCTGATCGGCGCCACCGCCGCGCTGATCGTCTCCAACCGGCCGTTCGGCTTCGTGGCGCTGCTCGGATTGATCGCGCTCGCCGGCATGATCATGCGCAACACCGTGATCCTGGTCGACCAGATCGACCGCGACATCGCGGCCGGCCACGGCCGCCACCGCGCCATCATCGACGCCACCGTGCGGCGCGCGCGGCCGGTGGTGCTCACCGCGCTCGCCGCCATTCTCGGCATGATCCCGCTGGCGCGCAGCATCTTCTGGGGCCCGATGGCGATCACCATCATGGGCGGCCTGCTGGTGGCGACGATCCTGACGCTGCTGGTGGTGCCGGCGCTCTACGCGCTCTGGTTCCGGGTGCCGCGCGACGAGCCGGTCGAGGCGCCCGCCCTCGATGCCGAGCCGGCCTATCCGTTCGACCACGACGCGGTCGCGTTCAGGATCGCGGCCGAATAGTGACATTCCCGAGGCAGTTGAACCTTTGCGCCGCGGCGCCGGACAAAAGCATAAGGGGCATCGTGCTGACATCTTCGCCCGCAAAACGCAGCCGAGAGGAGCATCCGAGCATGAAAATCCTGATGCGCTGGTGTCAGCGCGAGCCGACGCTCAAGGAGATGTTGTCCGACTCCGTCATCAGGGACGTGATGGAGGCCGACGGAGTCGACCCGCAGGAGCTTGCGGCGATGCTCAGCGCCATCGGCGAGGAGCTTCGGCGCGGCGCGACGCGGAGGCCGTTCCTTAAGCGCCGAGCTGGGATGAAAACCGCGCGCTCAGGAGGCCGATGAAGCTTCGTTCCCATGGCCGCATCGGATGCCGCGGCAATTGGACCGAACGCAGCTCGCGCATGATCTTCGGCTCGATGATCGGGTGCGCTTGCAGCACCTGGCCGTCGAGGCTGCGGCGGACCGCCGACGGCGGCAGCACCGTGGCCCAACCACCGGCCTTGACCAGCCGCATCGCCGACGCCATGGAATCGAGCTCGAGCTTCGGAACCAGGGGCAATCCGGCGGCCGCGAAGCGCCGGTTCAACAGCGCGCGCAAGCCGTGACGCGCCGACGGCAACACCAGCGGCAACGCGCCGATGTCGCGCATCTTGATCGGACCCGGCGGACAGCTCGATTGGCGCGCCGAGGTCAGCACCGCGAGCGGCTCCGAGCACAGCGGGATTTGCTTGAGCGAGGTATGCGCGTGCATGTCCTCGACGATGGCCACGTCGACGATATTCTCGGTCAGCCAGTCGAGCAGAACGCCGCTATGCGCCTCGACGACCTTGAGCTCGACATTCGCGAAGGCTTTTTGCCATTCCAGAATGGTCGCGGTGGTCGCTTTCACCATCAGGCTCTCGTCATCGAGCCCCGGCATCACGCCGACGCGCAGAATGGGCCGCGTCCGCGACCGGCCGGCTGAGCCGCGTCGCGGTTCCGACTGCAGCGCGTCGATGATCGGTCCGTAAATCGTGCGGACCCTGCGGCCGAACGGCGTCGGATGAATTCCATGTCGCGTGCGATCGAACAGCCGTCCGCCGAGCCTGCGCTCGAGCGTCTGGATTTGCATGCTGAGCGCGGGCTGCACGACGTTGAGCTTGGCGGCCGCACGCGTGATGCAGCCCTCATCGTAGGCGCAAAGGAAGTACCGGAACCAGCGTGCGTCGGGCAGCGGCGCGGTCGGGGCCGCGATCGCAGCCGCCGGATTGAAGCTCGCGATTCTCGTCGTGAGCTCGGCGCAATAGGCGCGCTGCAGGCGCTCGCGCGGGTTGCTCGCTTGGACGACCACTGAGATTTCGGGCAATCCGGTCGCGAGCTCGCGCACGCGCAGACGCGGATGGCGCAACATGGCCGGACTGATGGCCAGGCGCGGCAGCAAGGCCACGCCATGATTGCGCGCCAGCATCGAGGCGACCAGGTCGACCGCCTCCTCGTCGCGGAATCTTGAACGATGCGGACGCAGGAAGGCCGGAGCAATCGGCCAGCGCCGCTCTGATGTCGTCGGGCAGCGCCGGTAATTCCACCACGCAGTCATCGGGCAGGACGTTGCGGTGCCCGGCTGGCTGTGCGGTGTCCGCGTCGCTTGGTGGCGACCTCGACCAGGAGCCAGACGTCCGGCAGTCCCGTGTCGGCGTTCTTCCGGCGCTTCACGGCGTGCCGCACGCGGATCTGCGGGGCCGGCGCGGATGGATTCGCAAGGCCCATCTCGGATGAATGGACAGCGACCTTCAGCTGCGGGTGTTTCGCCTCGACCGCGCGCGCTGCATGCCGGGCCAGCAGTCCCATCAAGCTGGCGGCCGAATATCCGATCTCGACCTGCAATGTCTCGATCGGCGCGCTGTTGCCCGAGCGGAGGTATCGAAAGGCGTGCGCGGCGTCGCCAAGGAGCGGCAAGACGCGCCGATAAAGCAATTGCGCCCGTTTGGTCGGCCGCAATCCGACCGCGGTGCGGCCGAACAGCGCTTCGTTCAATTCGAGCTCCAGGCGGCGAACCTGCGAGCTCAAGGTCGGCTGCGCCACCCGGCAGGCGCGCGCGGCGCCGCTCATGCTGCGCTGCTCGACGGCGGCGGCGAAATACTGCAACTGGCGAAAGTCCACGGATCAAGCGCCTTTCCAGCCGTTCCCATGGTATCGGCGAATTCTGATGGCCGTCATTATCAATCTGTATTGGCCGCCCGAATGCGGGCGTCCTACACTGGCGCCAAAATCGACTGGCACGACCCACCGCTCTCGCCGGGATGCGCGGCGGCGTATCAGGTCCGATCGATCGGCCGCATGAGGTCTTGCGCGATCGCGCCTCGACGGCTCGACAGCAGTGAGGGACCATCAGATGAAGGATCACCTTGCGGCGCTCCGCCGCCTCGGCCGTTCGCGGATTGGCGCCGCGCTCGTCGCGGTCGGGGCGCTGGTCGCGTCGCCGGCGGCGGCACAAGTCAAGATCGGCTTCCAGGCGCCGCTCACCGGCCCGGCGGCGACCGACGGCGTCTCCGCCAGGATCGCGAGCCGAGCTCGCGATCGAGCGCATCAACGCCACCGGCGGCGTCCTGGGGCAGAAGGTCGAGCTCGTCACCTACGACGATCAGGCGAAGACCGAGGAGGCCGTGTTCACGGCCAACAAGCTGGTCGGCCAGGACGGCGTCAAGTTCGCGGTCTCGGGCAGCTACTCGGCCTCCGGCCGCGCCGCCGCGCCGATTTTCCAGACCGCCAAGGTCCCGTTCATCTCCGCCTACGGCGTGCATCCGGATATCACGCGCGCCGGCGATCACGTCTTCCGCGGCGTGCACCTCGGCCCGCCGCAAGGGCGCGCCGGCGCCAAGTTCGTCGGCGAGATGCTCGGCTTCAAGCAGATTTCCGTCATCTCGATGGACAACGACTACGGCCAGGCGACGCTCGAAGGGTTCAAGAGCGCGGTCGACCAGTTCGGCATCAAGATCCTCGGCGAATACAGCTACTCGCTGCGCGACCGCCAGTTCGGCTCGATCGTCGCCAGCGTGAAGCGCGACAACCCGCAGGCGATCTACGTCACCGGCTATTTCTTCACCGCCGGGCCGCTGGTGACGCAAATCCGCGCCGCCGGCATCACCGTGCCGATCATCGGCTCGCAGGCCTTCGACGCCCAGAAGCTCCTCGAGATCGCCGGATCGGCGGTCGAGGGCGTCTATGTGGTCGGCGGCCTCAATCGCGACCGCGACAATGCCGAGCTCAAGGCCTATCTCGCCGAGTTCCAGAAGCGCTCCGGCTATCTCGGCGAGAACGTCGGCGCCACGGTCTATTCGGCGCATCGTGCTGATGGCCGATGCGATCAAGCGGGCGGGCAGCCTCGATCAGGCCAAGGTGCGCGACGCCCTGGCGGCGACCAAGAACTTTCCGCATCTCGCCGGCGAGCTGGTCAGCTTCAATCAGCTGCGCGAGATCAACATGCCGATGAACGTCAACGTGGTGAAGGGCGGAAAATTCCAGCATCACGCCTGGATCGATGATCTCAAGCTGCTGGCGCCGCCGACCGAGTAAGCGCACCGCGACGCTTCGGAGCGCCGAGCCGGCCGAACGTCCGTCGCCGCTGCGCGTCAACTGAGCGGTTTCGACCTGGCACGACCTCACATTAACGGCCTGATCTTCGGCAGCATGTATGCGTTGATGGCGGTCGGCCTGACGCTGGTCTATGGCCTGCTGCGCATTCTGCATATCGCGCATGCCGCCGTTTACGCCTTCGGCGCCTTCATCACCGTGGTCGTGGCCAATGCGACCGGCAGCATCGCGCTCGGCATTCTGGTCGCGGTCGATGTCGTCCGCGATCCTGGGCGCCGGCATCTACCGCCTGCTCTATCAGCCGCTTGCTCGACCATCCGCCCTACGTCGCGATGATCGCTTCGATCGGGCTGCTGATCTTCATGGAAGACGGCTTTCGCATCGTGTTCGGCGAGCAGGGGCTGACCTTCGCGCGCAACCCCTATCCGACGCAGATCTACGAGCTCGGCGGCGTCACGATCAATACCGTGCAGATCGCCATGCTCGTGGTCTCGACGCGTCTGCCTGACCGCGCTCGGCCTGTTCACCACGCGGACGCGGATCGGCATCGCCTGGCGCGCGACCGTGTCGAACCCGATGATCGCCACCAGCTTCGGCGTCGACGCCATCAAGGTGCGCTATCTCAATTTCCTGATCGGCTCGGCGCTGGCGGCGCTCGCCGGCGCGCTGATCGCGCTGTTGAACAATTTCGTCGAGCCGACGATGGGCTTCGTCGTCAGCTACAAGGCCCTGGCGATCATCGTCCTCGGCGGGCTCGGCAGCGTGCGCGGCACGCTGATCGCGAGCTATGCGCTCGGCATCGTCGAGTCGTTCGGCACGATCTTCGTCGGCCCGTACCTCGACCGCGATGCCATCGCGTTCCTGTTCCTCATCGTCATCCTGATGGTGCGGCCGCAAGGCCTGGCGGGAGCACGCACGGCATGAGCCTCTATGCCTACAGCCTGCTCTCGATCGTCGGCATCAACATCATGCTGGCGGTGAGCCTCAATCTCATCACCGGTTTGTGCGGGCAGTTCAGCCTCGGGTCACGGCGCGTTCTACGGCGCCGGCGCCTATGCGGCCGCCTTGTGCGCGACGGCCGGCTACTCGGTGCCGCTGTCGCTGCTCGCCGGCGTCCTGGTCGCGGGCCTGCTCGGTTTCATCGTCGGCTTTGCGTCCGTGCGCCTGCGCGATGATTTCCTCGCGGTGACGACGATCGGGGTGAGCTTTCTGTTCGTGGGGTTCGTGCGCAAGCAGCAGTGGCTCGGCGCCGAGATGGGGATCAGCAAGATCCCGGCGAGCGGCCTGGGGCCCGACGGCAATGCCATCCTGATCCTCTGCTTCGCGGCGGCGACGATCGCGTTCAGCCTCTATCTCAACCGCAGCTGGATGGGATTCGCCTTCCGGGCGGTCGCCGACGACGAGCAGGCGGCGCGCACCATCGCGATCCCGGCCTCGACCTACAAGCTCGTCGCCTTCGCCATCGGCACCGCGATCGCCGGCCTCGCCGGCGGGCTCTACGCCTATTTCACGCAGTTCATCGTGCCGGATTCGTTCGGGTTCATCCTCTCGGTCACGCTGATGGCCATGGTGGTGATCGGCGGCACCGGATCGACCTGGGGCGTGGTGGTGGCGACCATCATCCTCACGCTGCTGCCCGAGGTGTTCCGCTTCATCAACGATTATCGCCTGCTGATCTTCGGCGCGCTGCTGATCCTGGTCATGCGCTTTGCGCCCGGCGGTCTCGCCGGGATCGTGACGTCGTTCTCCCGAAGGCTTGCGAAGAGCATGACCGCGACACTCGAAGTCGAAAGATGTCTCGATCCGGTTCGGCGGCGTGCAGGCGCTCACCGACGTCTCGTTCACCGTGAGCAAGGGCGAGTTCGTCGGCCTGATCGGTCCGAATGGCGCCGGCAAGACCACGCTGCTCAAGATCATTGCCGGCGTGCTGATGCCGGACACAGGGCCGCGTCCTGCTCGGCGGCGCCGATGTCACCCGGCTTGCGACCGTCGCAGCGGGTGCGCAAGGGCCTCGCCGTCACCCACCAGATCGTGCGGCCGTTCCGCTCGATGAGCGTGCTCGACAATGCGGCGCTGGCGGCCGGCCATCGCTTCACCGTCAATCCGCTGCGGTGCCCTGCTGCACTGGCGCCGCGAGCGCGGAAGAGGCCCGCGCCGCCGCCATCCTCGCGCGCGTCGGCCTCGCCGGCACTCGAACGCCAAGCCGGTGAGCGCGCTTGCCGCTCGGCAATCTCAAGCGGCTCGAGGTCGCCCGCGCGCTCGCCGTCGAGCCCGCGCTGATCATCCTCGACGAGCCGCTGGCCGGCCTCAATCATCGGGAAGCGCAACGCCAGGCCGACACCATCGCGGCGCTCAACGGCGACGGCATCACCACCATCCTGATCGAGCACAATCTCGGCGAGGTCCTGCGGGTCTGCAAGCGCCTGATCGTGCTCGACGGCGGCCGCGTCATCGCGGACGGCGCGCCGACCGACGTCATGGCCGACAAGGCCGTTCGCGAGGCCTATATCGGAAAGGCGGACGACCATGCTGCGGCTTGAGAACTCTGAGCTGCGGATATGGCTCCGTCCGCGCCGTGCAGAACCTGAGCTTCGATCTCGCCGCCGCACTCGGCGCTGGCGCTGCTCGGCCCCAACGGCGCCGGCAAGACCTCCACCATCATGGCGATCATGGGCCATACCACGATCCATGGCGGGCGCATTCTTTTCGAACGGTGAGGACATCACCTTGCGTCCGGCGGTGCAGCGGGTCGAGCTCGGCATCGCGCTGGTGCCGGAAGGCCGCCGGCTGTTTTCCGACCTGTCGGTCGAGGACAATCTCACCGTCGGCGGCTATCGCCATTCGCTCGGCGAGCGACCGGATCAATCGCGAGCGCGTCTACGACCTGTTCCCGCGATCTGTCGGACCGACGCACGCAGATCGGCCGGCTCGCTGTCGGGCGGCGAGCAGCAGATGCTGGCCATGGGCCGCGCCCTGATGGCGGAGCCGAAATTGCTGCTGATCGACGAGCTCTCGCTCGGCCTGATGCCGAAGATGGTCGATCTGTGTTTCGAGGCGCTCGCAAGGCTCAAGCAAGCGCGGACTGACCATGCTGCTGGTCGAGCAGAATACCGCGCGCGCGCTCGATTTCGCCGAAACATGTTTGCGTCATGACCTCGGGCTCGCTGACGTTTTCCGGCTCGGCCGCGGCAGGCCAAGGCCGACGAGCGGTTGTTCGACATATTCGTCGGCTCGGTTCATTAGGGTCAGGATGTGACCATGAGCGATTACGATCTCGTTGTCACCGGCCGCGTCGTTCGCACCGATCGCGTGATCGACAACGGCTATGTCGCGATCCGTGACGGCCTGGTCGAGCGCGTCGGCGAAGGCCCGGCGCCGCAGGCAAGCGAACGGCACGATTTCGGCAATGCCTATCGTGCTGCCGGGCGCGATCGACTCGCAGGTGCATTCGCGCTCGCAGCAGCGACCAGGAGGATTTCATCTGGTCGACGCGCGCGGCGGCGGCCGGCGGCGTCACCACCATCGTCGACATGCCCTATGACGCGGACTTTCTCGTCTGCACCGGCGAGCGCGTGCGGCAGAAGATCGCCGAGGCCGGCGCGCAGGCGCGCGTCGACTTCGCGCTCTATGCCACCATCGATCCGGACGACGGCCCCAAGCATATCGCCGACATGGTGGCGGCGGGCGCCGCCGCCTTCAAGTTCTCGACCTTCTGCACCGATCCGAAGCGCTTTCCGCGCATCCCGCCGCAGACCCTGTATGCATGCTTCACGGCGATCGCCGCGCATGGTCTGATGGCCGGCGTGCACAACGAAAACGACGAAATGGTGCGCGCCGCGATCAAGGCGGTCGAGGCCTCCGGCATCCGGGATTATCGCGCGCACGCCTTGTCGCGTCCGCCGGTCCGCGAGACGCTGGCGATGGTCGAAGTCTACGAGATCGGCGCGCCGACACCGGCTGCTCGTGGACACGTCGTTCATTGCTCGGTCGGACGCGGCTACGATCTGTGCGCGGCCTATCGCCGGCAGGGCTTCGACACGACCATCGAGGCGTGCATTCACTATCTCACGCTCGACGAGGAGCACGACGTCGCGCGGCTCGGCGGCAAGGCCAAGATCAATCCGCCGATCCGCCCGCGCCGCGAGGTCGAGGCGCTCTGGCATCATCTCGCCGCCGGCAACATCACGGTGGTGTCGACCGATCATGTCAGCTGGTCGGAGGACCGCAAGATCCGATCCGGACATGCTGAAGAACGCTTCCGGCGTGCCGGGCCTCGAAGTTCTCTACGCGCTGCTGCTCAAGGGCCTGACTGGAACGGCAACTGGATGTGACCTGGGCGGCGCGGCTGCTTGCCGCCAATCCGGCGAGGCTGTTCCGCATCGGCCATCGCAAGGGCGCCATCGAGATCGGCCGCGACGCCGATCTGGTGGTGATGGCGCACGACCCGCGCCGCTATGATCGCGGCGGCGAGCGGCCACAATTTCGTGGGCTGGAGTCCCTATGCGGGTATCGAATTGCCCTATCGGCCGGTCGCGACCTTCCTGCGAGGCAAGATGATCTATGACGGCAAAGCGGTGCTGGCGGAGCCGGGCAGCGGCGCCTTCGTGCGCCCCGCCCCGGCGACGCCGGCGCTGCAGACGCAGCGTCGAGCCGCCGGCCGATGAGCGGCGCGCGTCCCCCGATCGACCAGGCGCGTCTGTGGGACGACCTGATGGCGCTCGCCGCCATCACCGATCCGGAGCGGCCCTATACCCGGCGATCGTTCTCGCCGCGCTTCCTCGAAGGGCGCGATGGCTGCGGCGTCGTTTCGAGGAGGCGGGCCTGAAGGTGCGGATCGACGCCGGCGCCAATCTGATCGGCCGCATGGACGGCGCCGAGCCGGATGCGCCGCACCATCATGCTCGGCTCGCATTCCGACACGGTGCCGTCCGGCGGCCGCTTCGACGGGCCGGCCGGCATCCTCGCCGCGCTCGAAGTCGTGCGCGCGATGCAGGCGGCCGGCTACAAGCCGCGCCACGCCATCGAGGTCGTGGATTTCCTGGCCGAGGAGCCGAGCGAGTACGGCGTCTCCTGCGTCGGCAGCCGCGCCATGGCGGGCGCGCTCGACGACAAGATGCTGGCCTATACCAATCGCGGGCGGCGAGACGCTCTCCGATGCCATCGGCCGCGTCGGCGGCGATGTCGAGCAGGCTCGAGCAGGCGCGGCGCTCGGACATCGCGGGCTATCTCGAGCTGCATATCGAGCAGGGCGTCGTGCTCCAGAACAACAGGATCGACCTCGGCCTGGTGACCGCGATCGTCGGCATCACCCGCATCGAGATCGAGTTCAGGGCGCCGCCGATCATGCCGGCACGACGCCGATGGAGCTACCGCCGCGACGCCGAGCCTCGCGGCCGCCGCACTCGTGCTGTTCGTCGCCGAGCGCGCGCGCGAATTCGCCGGCCGCGGCAGCGGCCATTTCGTCGCCACCACCGGCATTCTCGACATCCGCCCGAATGCGGCGAACGTCGTGCCCGGACAGGCGCGCATGGTGTTCGACATCCGCGCCGAGGATGCCGCGCTGATCGGCGAGTTCACGGCCGCGCTCGATGCCGAAAGCAAGGCGATCGCTGCCCGCTTCAACGTCGAGCGCACGCCGATACGCCGTGCTGTCGAGCACGGCGCCGACGATCTGCGACGCCGGCACTGCGCGATCTGCTCGGAGCGCGGCGCGGCCGGCATTGGGCTATTCGACCATGCCGCTCGCGTCCGGCGCCGGGCACGACGCCGCCTTCGTGGCGCGGATCGCGCCGAGCGCGATGCTGTTCGTGCCCTGCCGCGACGGCAAGAGCCACGCGCCGGAGGAATGGGCGGAGCCGCGACGCAGATCGCGGCCGGCGCCGCGACCTTGTTCGAGGCGGTGCGGCTGCTGGACGGATCGTAACCTGGACGTGCGCATATCGACCAACGGAGCAGGCAACGCATGGGACGAATTCTCGGGGCGCGCGGACGTCGAGGCGGCCGTGAAGGGCGGGTCGATCTTCGCGGCCGGCGGCGGCGGCTGGGCCGATCACGGCCGCATGCTGGGCACCGCCGCCGTCAATGCCGGACGTCCGGAGCTCGTCTCGATGGACGAGGTGCCGGACGACGCCTGGATCGCGACCGCGGCGGCGATCGGCGCGCCGGCCGGAACGACCGAATGGGAAATGCTCGGCGTCGACTACGTGAAGGCCGTCGAGCTGGTGCAGCAGGCGCTCGGCGCGCCGATCTACGGCCTGATGATCGGCCAGAACGGAAAGTCCAGCACGCTGAACGGCTGGCTGCCGTCGGCGATCCTCGGAACCAAGGTGGTCGACGCGGTCGGCGACATTCGCGCGCATCCGACCGGCGACATGGGCTCGATCGGGCTCGCCAACTCGCCGCAGCAGATGATCCAGTCGGCGGTCGGCGGCAACCGCGCCAAGAACGCCTATCTCGAGCTGGTGGTGCGCGGCGCCACCGCGCAAGATATCGCCGGTGATCCGCGACGGCAGCCGACATGGCGGGCGGCTTCATCGCCTCGTGCCGCAATCCGGTCCCGGCGTCCTACGTCAAGCAGCACGCCGCGCTGGGCGGCATCTCGATCGCGCTCGCGCTCGGCGAAGCGATCCTCGCCGCCGAGCCGAAAGGCGGGACCGCCGTGATCGACGCGATCTGCCGGCAGACCAAGGGCGAGATCATCGGGGAGGGCAAGGTCACCAGGAAGGCCGTGCAATACACCCGCGAGGCCTTCGACGTCGGCACCATCCGGATCGGTGACGGCGCCAAAGCCACCGTCCTGCACGTGATGAACGAATACATGGCGGTGGACGACGGCAACGGCGCGCGCCTCGCCGGCTTTCCCGACGTCATCACGACGCTCGACCGCGACGGCGTTCCGGTCAGCGTCGGCGAGATTCGAGAGGGCGACGAGCTGCTCGTCCTGCGCATCGCCAAGAAGGTGATCCCGCTGTCGTCGAGCGCGACCGATCCGTCGGTCTATCCGGTGGTCGAGCGGACGCTCGGCATCAATCTCACCGACTATGCGCTGAGTTGAAGGAACATCGCCGATGAAACGCACGTTCTCGGTGACGTCGGGCGGCCAGCTGCGCTGCCGCGGCTGGCGGCAGGAGGGCCTGCTGCGGCTCCTGGAGAACGTGCTCGCGGTCGGCGAGGATCCGGACAATCTCGTCGTCTATGCGGCGCTCGGCCGCGCCGCGCGCGATTGGCCCTCGCATGACCGCATCGTCGAGACCTTGAAGACGATCGGCGACGGCGAGACGCTGCTCGTGCAATCGGGCAAGCCGATCGGCCTGGTGAAGACCCACGCCAAGGCGCCGGTCGTCATCATGGCGAATTGCAACATGGTCGGCCAATGGGCCAAGGCCGAGCACTTCTACGAATTGGCGAGCAAGAACCTGATCTGCTGGGGCGGGCTCACCGCCGGCGACTGGCAATATATCGGATCGCAGGGCGTCATTCAGGGCACCTACGAGATCTTCATGCGCATCGCCGCGCGGCATTTCGGCGGCGACCTGGCCGGGCGCTTCGTGCTGACCGCCGGTCTCGGCGGCATGGGCGGCGCGCAGCCGCTCGCCGGCACCATGGCCAAGGCCGCGATCCTCTGCGTCGAGGTCGACGAGAAGCGCATCGACAAGCGCATGGCGATCGGCTTCCTCGACGCCAAGGCCGACACGCTCGACCAGGCGCTCGACATGATCCGCAAGGCGCAAGCCGGCAAGCAGGCGCTGTCGGTCGGGCTTTGCGCCAACGCCGCCGACGTCTATCCGGAGATCCTGCGCCGCGGCGTCGTGCCGGACGTGGTCACCGACCAGACCTCCGCGCACGATCTGGTCTACGGCTATGTGCCGGCCGGCCGCTCGCTCGAGGAAGTGCGCGCGATGCGAACGAGCGATCCGAAACGGCTGATGGAGGAGGCGACCCGCTCGATCGTGCGCCATGTCGGCGCCATGCTCGAATTCCAGAAGCAAGGGCGCGGTGGTCTTCGACAACGGCAATCTGATCCGGACGCAGGCCAAGAACGGCGGCGTCGCACAACGCCTTCGACATCCCGATCTTCACCGAGGCGTTCCTGCGGCCGCTGTTCGCGCGCGCGATCGGTCCGTTCCGCTGGATGGCGCTGTCCAACGATCCCGACGACATCCGCAAGATCGACGACCTGCTGCTCGAGCGCTTCGGCCACAATCAGATCGTGTCGAACTGGATCCGGCTCGCGCGCAAGCACGTGCCGTTCGAAGGCCTGCCCGCGCGGATCGCCTGGCTCGGTCACGGCGAGCGGACCGAGCTCGGGCTCGCGGTCAATCGCATGGTCCGCGACGGCGACGCTGTCGGCGCCGATCGCGTTCACGCGCGACCATCTCGACGCCGGCGCGATGGCGCATCCCAACATCATGACCGAGAACATGCGCGACGGCTCCGACGCCATCGCCGATTGGCCGTTGCTCAACGCGATGGTGAATTGCGCGTCGCAGGCCGATCTCGTCGCCATCCATTCCGGCGGCGGCGGCTACTCGGGCTATATGACCAGCGCCGGCGTGACCTTGATCGCCGACGGCACCGACGCGGCCGACGAGCGGCTGTCGCTGTCGCTCACCAACGATACCGCCACCGGCGTCATGCGCTACGCCGATGCCGGCTACGAGGATGCGCTGGACGAGGCGCGGCGCAAGAACATCGATCATTTCCGTCTCGGCGACGGCTGAGGCGCCAGCGCGGGGCACGCGATGACCGACCAGAGCATGCGCGGCTTTCTGGCGTCGCTCGAGCAGTCGGGCGACCTGCAGCGCGTCGAACGCCAGGTCGATCCGCGCTTCGAGCTGGGCGTGGTGCTGTCGCTGTCGGACCGCGGTCCCGCCTTGCTGTTCGAGCGGGTCGGGTCCGGCACCATGCCGGTGGTCGGCAATATCCTGACGTCGCGGGAGCGGTTTGCGCGCGCCTTGGGCGTCGAGCGTGCGGCAGCTGGACGCCCATTGCCTGCAGGCGCTGCGATCGCCCGATCGATCCGGTGATGGTCGCCGACGCGCCGGTGCAAGCGGTCGTGCACGCAAGCCGGCGATCGACATCGCCGGCCTGCTGCCGGTGCCCACCTGGTTCGAGCGCGAGGCCGCGCCCTACATCACGGCCGGCGTCATCGTCGCCAAGGACCCGGAGACCGGCCGGCGCAACGTCTCGATCGCGCGGCTGCGGCTCGAGGGCGGATCACGGCTGATGGCCGGTATCGCGCGCAACCATCATCTCTTTGTCCTGGCCGAGAAGGCCAAGGCGCTCGGACGCAAGCTCGAGATTGCGGTGGCGATCGGCAACCACGCGGCGGTGCTGCTCGCCTCGCAAATGTATGTGGGCTTGGGCGACGACGAATACGGCATCGCCGGCGCGCTGCTCGGCGAGCCGTTGCAGCTCGTCCGCTGCAAGACCGTCGATCTGGAAGTCCCGGCGCACGCCGAGATCGTGCTCGAAGGCGAGCTCGATCCGAGCGACCTGATCGACGAGGGCCCGGTCTCCGAGTTTCACGGCTTCTACGTCGATTACGGCCCCGGCATCGCCGCCGACATCAAATGCGTGACCCATCGCGCCGACGCGATCTACCAGGCGATCCTGCCGGGCTATGCGGCCGAGCATTGCCTGCTCGGCGGCGTGGCGATCGGCGCCACGGTGTGCCAGGCGCTGCAGCGGGTGATCCCCGCGGTCCGGCGCGTGGTCATCACCGAGGGCGGGATGGGACGGCTGCACGCCGTCATCAGCATGCACCGGCCGCAGACTGGGCGAAGGCAAGCGGGCCGTGCTCCTGGCCATGGGGCAGGTCAACCTGCTCAAGCTCGTGATCGTGGTCGAGGACGACGTCGATCCGGAGAATTCGCAACAGGTGGAATGGTCGCTGGCGGCGCGTTTTCGCGGGCATGAAGACTTGATCGTGCTTCCCGGCGTGAAGGCCGACCGTTGCGATCCGGTGCACGACAATCTCACCGTGACCAAGATCGGGATGATCGCGACCACGCGGCCCGGCGACGGCGCGCCCGACAGCCGCTCGGAGCTCGCCCGCGCGCCGCGCGAAATATCGGAGCGCGTCCGCCGCGAGCTCGATCAGTACATTCGTCCGTAACGGTCGTTGGCTGGATATCGCTTGCCTAACGCCGAAGTCTAAGCCGCCGAAGGATTTGCGACTGCCGTATGCGGCAGCGGCGGTGACGCGGTGCGTCGCAGCAGCGCCTTGCGCGCTTCCCATTCGGTGGGAGCGTCGAGCGTTTCGAGGAACTGCACCTCGCCGCCGGCGAGCAGCGCGATCGGCATGCCGTCGCGGTAGAGCAGGCGGTTGCCGGTCAGGGCGGCGAGCTTCGGCCCGGGCGTCAGGATGCCGACGAGGTTGAGCGGGTCGGCGCCCGACAGCGAGACCCAGGCGCCGGTCTCCGGCTTGCGCCGGACCTCGCGCAGCATGCCGACCGCGTCGGGCAGCGCGAATTGCTCGCCGGAGAAGCCGGCGACGAAGCGGCCGCCGCGGATCTCGCCGCGCGCTTCGAGTCGGCGATAGACGCGCAGCAGGTCGCGCCACGGCGGCAGCCAGTCGGCCTCGCGCTCGAGCAGGCGCCAGAACACGACGCCGTAGCGGCGCAGCAGCGTGCGCGCGACATGCTCGACCGCCGCGCTTTCGGCCTGCGGCGCCGGCGCGAGCTTGGGCGGCGCGCCAGCGCCCAGCGGCCCGCATCCTCCATGCCGAACGTCACGGTGCGACGCCGGCGGCGGCCGCTCGCCATGCGGCCGGCGCTCGCCCGACGGCACCAGCAGCGCGCGCAAGCCCGCCGAAGCTGTCGGAGCTGACCAGGCCGAGCGCCACCAGCTCGGCCAGCGCCTCTTCGACCTGCGGTGCGCAGCAGGCCGGTGCCGTCGACCAGCTCGTCGAAGAACGAGGCGCCATGCTGCGCGGATGACAGTCGACGACCGCCTGCGCGCCGGCGCCGAGCTGGACCGCGTCGGTCCTGCGTCGAGAGCGACGCCCAGAGCGGCGCATGGCGGCGCGCCAGCAGCGTGATCGGCGTGGTGCGCACCGGCGCCGCGCGGCGCTCGCTGCCGTTGGCGCGTCCGTTGCGCGGCCTGAGCCGCGTCCAGGCGATGCGTCCGGCCAGGCAGCGGTCGTCGAGCCAGGCCGGCTCGTAGCCGGCGAGGCGCGCCGGCAGGATCTCGCTCTCCCAGGCGCCGGCCGGCGCCTCGAAGCCTTCGAGCTGCCCGACCACGGCGTCGACCGCATCCGGCCCTTCCATGCGCGCATCCGCCGCGACCCGCTGCCAGCTCAGCAGGAAGCGCAGGAAGTCGCGCGCCGCGACCGGCTCGATCTCGGCGCGCAGGCGCTTGACCGTGTAGTGGTGGATGCGCGCGAGCAGCCGGCGCTCGCACCATTCGTCCGCGGCCGCCGCCGGCGTGAAGCGCCCGCGCAGCGCGAAGCCTTCGGCCTCGAGCGCCGCCAGCGCGGCCGCGATGCTCGCTCGGCGTCGAGGCCGAGCGCCGCCGCGAGCGCGTCCTCGCGTGACCGGCCCAGGCCCTCGAGCCGGCCGCGCAGGATTTCGACCAGCGCCTCGTCGCGCGACCACTGCCGCGTCGCATAGGCGTCCGGCGCCGCGATCGCCGGGTCGAGCCTCGCGTCCGGCCACAGCGCCCGGAACTGCGGCAGGCGCTCGGCGGCGATCCAGAGCGTCGCGCGCCCGGCGCCTGAGCCGCGCCACGCGCTTCTGCGCGGCAAGCTCGTCGAGCCATGCGCTCCAGCCCGGCTCGCGCCTCGACCTCCTCCGCGGTCAGGAAGCCGAGCCAGACCAGCGCATCGTGCAGCTCGTCGGCGTTGGCGGCCTCGGGCCAGGCTTCGGCGCGCACGCGCGCGATCGCCTCGGGATCGAGCCGGCCGAGATCGGCCGCGTGCCTCCGGCGCGAGCCAGCGCCGGCCCATCACCGCCTGCGTGCGGCGCTCCTCCAGCGGCGCGTCGTCGAGATAGGCGTAGGGCCGCGCCGACAGCACTTCGAGCGCGAGCGGCGAGGGCTCGGTCAGGTCGCGCGCGACGACGCGGACGGCGCCCGCCTCGATGCCCGGCCAGCAGCCGCTCCAGGCCCTCGATGTCCATCGCCTCGTGCAGGCAGTCGGCGATGGTCTGGCGCACCAGCGGATGATCGGGGATCTCGCGCTCGCCGACGAGGTTCTCGGCGCAGGCGATCTGGTCGGGAAAGACCGCGCCGACCAGGTCCTCGGCGTCCATGCGGGCGAGCTGCGGCGGCACCTTGCGGCCGCCGCGGAAGCGCGGCAGCGCCAGCGCGACGCCGGCCACCCAGCGCCAGCGCGTCGTGAACATCGGCGCGTCGAGCAGCGCCTGGATCAGCACCGGCCGCACGCTCGCCGAATGCAGGTAGCGCGCCACGTCGGCGAGCTCGAAGCTGTGCGCGGTGGTGAGCGAGAGCACGATGTTGTCCTCGGTCGCCGCCGCCTGCAGCTCGAAATTGAACTTGCGGCAGAAGCGCTTGCGCAGCGCCAGGCCCCAGGCGCGGTTGAGGCGGCTGCCGTAGGGCGAGTGGATGACCAGCTGCATGCCGCCGGCCTCGTCGAAGAAGCGCTCGAGCACGATCGTGTCCTGCGTCGGCAGGCAGCCGAGCGCGGCATGCGCGGCGGCGAGATATTCGACCAGCTGCGGCGCGGCGGCCTCGCCGATGCCGACCTCGTCCGCGAGCCAGCGCAGCGCAGTTTCGCCGGTCGGGTCGGTCGCCAAGCGCGCGGCGATCTCGGCGCGCAGCCGCGACACCGCCTCCGACAGCTCGTCGCTGCGGCCCGGCGCCTCGCCGAGCCAGAACGGAATGGTCGGCGGCTGGCCGTGCGCATCCTCGACCCGCACGACGCCGCGCTCGACGCGCAGGATGCGATAGGTCGTGTTGCCGAGCTGGAAGACGTCGCCGGCCAGGCTCTCGACCGCGAAATCCTCGTTCACCGTGCCGATGACCTGGTTCTCGGGCTCGAGCAGCACCTGGTAGTCGGCGTTGTCGGGGATGGTGCCGCCGGAGGTGAGCGCGGTCAGCCGCGCGCCGCGCCGGCCGCGCAGCACGCGGTTGACCGCGTCGTGATGGATCAGCGCGCCGCGCCGGCCGCGCCGGGTGCTGAAGCCTTCCGCCAGCATGCCCACGACGGCGGCGAAATCCTCGCGCGGCAGCGCGCGATAGGGCCAGGCCCGGCGCAGCAGCGCGTAGAGCTCGTCCTCGCTCCATTCCCGCGCCGCGACCTCGGCGACGATCTGCTGCGCCAGCACGTCGAGCGGCTGCTCGGGCATCGCCAGCCGGTCGAGCTCGCCGCGCCGCACGCTGTCGAGCAGCGCCGCGCATTCGACGAGCTCGTCGCGCGAGAGCGGGAACAGCCGGCCCTTGGGCGTGCCGTCGACCGCATGGCCGGAGCGCCCGACCCGCTGCAGGAAGCTCGCGATCGAGCGCGGCGAGCCGAGCTGGCAGACGAGATCGACGTCGCCGATGTCGATGCCGAGCTCGAGCGAGGCGGTCGCCACCAGCGCCTTGAGCTCGCCGCCCTTGAGCCGCTGCTCGGCGTCGAGCCGCTGCTCCTTGGCCAGGCTGCCGTGGTGCGCGGTCACGTGCTCCTCGCCGAGGCGCTCGGACAGCTGCGCGCGTCACGCGCTCGGCCAGGCGGCGCGTGTTGACGAAGATCAGCGTGGTGCGATGCGCCTCGATCAGCTCGGCGAGCCGGTCGTAGACCTGCTCCCAGACCTCGCCCGACATCACCGGCTTCGAGCGGCGAGGCGGGAACTTCGAGCGCGAGGTCGCGCGCGCGGCGGTGGCCGGTATCGATGATGGTGCAGTCGGGGCTCGGCTCGCCGTCCGGCGCCGGCGCCGACCAGGAAGCGCGCGACCGCCTCGATCGGCTTCTGCGTGGCCGACAGGCCGATGCGCAGCAGGCGGTCGCCGCACAGCGCGGCCAGCCGTTCGAGCGACAGCGCAAGATGCGCGCCGCGCTTGTTCGGCGCCACCGCGTGGATCTCGTCGACGATCACCGTGCGCGTGGTCGCCAGCATCGCGCGGCCGGATTCCGAGCCGAGCAGGATGTAGAGCGATTCCGGCGTGGTGACGACGATATGCGGCGGCGTGCGGCGCATGCGGTCGCGCTCGCCCGGCGGCGTGTCGCCGGTGCGCACCCAGGTGCGGATCTCGACGTCCGGCAGCCCCTGCGCCTGCAAGCGCCTCGCGGATGCCGGCGAGCGGCGCCTCCAGGTTGCGCTGGATGTCGTTCGACAGCGCCTTGAGCGGCGAGACGTAGACGACCTGCGTCTCGTCCGCGAGCGCGCCGTCGACGCCCTGCCGCACCAGCCCGTCGATCGCCGCCAGGAAGGCGGCCAGCGTCTTGCCCGAGCCGGTCGGCGCCGCGATCAGCACATGCCGGCCGGCCTTGATCGCCGGCCACGCCTGCGCCTGCGCCGCCGTCGGCGCCGGCGAAGCTGCGGTCGAACCAGGCGGCGACCGCGGGATGGAACAAGGTCGGTGAGGTCCATGGGGCCAACAGAATATGGGCCTGTTGACCGCGGAATCAACTGCGGAAGGCGCGGGGATCGTCAGGACGATGCGGCGCCGTCGCGCGCATGGCCGGCGCGTCGCACGGCGACGATTTCGGCCAGGATGGAGACGGCAATCTCATCCGGCGTGATGGCGCCGAGATCAAGCCCGGCCGGCGCTTTGAGCTTCGCGAGCCGCGCGGGATCGATGCCGCTCTGCGCGAGCTTGGCCTTGAGGGCTTCGGCCTTTTTCCGGCTGCCGACGAACGCCACATGGTTCGCCTCGACTGCGAGCGCCGCCCGCAGCGCGGCCTCGTCGCCGCGCCCCTGCGTCGCCACCACGACGAACCGCATGCCGGCCTCGGCGACCGGCAACGCATAGCCTTCGATGCGCCGGTCGGCTTCGGCGAAGCTCGCCTGGTCCACGGCGGGCGCGCAGACCGTCACCGCAAATCCAATCCGTTTCCCCAGCTCGGCGACCGCGACCGCAACCGGTGACGAGCCGCACACGACGATTTCCGGATGCGGCAGCACCGGCTCGACGAACACGTCCATGGTGCCCTGGCTCGGGCACATGTTCTCGGCGAAGCGCACGCCGGCGCGCTCCTCCCCGGCCGGGATGCCTTGCTCCTGGAGCGCGTCGGGCGGCTGCACCGACACCAGACGCGGCTTGCCGTCGGCCAGCGCTTCACGCGCCGCCTTGAGCACTGCGGCGCGGGCGCAGCCGCCGCCGATCCACCCCTCGGAGATGGTGCCGTCCGGCAGGATGACCGCCTTGGCGCCGGCCTTGGCGGCCGTGGCCGCCACCGTGCGCACGACGGTGGCGAGCGCGAACGGCTGGCCCGTGGCTTTGCGGTCGGAGATCGTGTCGAGAATGTCGATCGCCTGGTCCATGGCGTCAGATCCTCGCGAGGTAAGGTTCGAGCGCAGCAAGGCTCTCGAGGTTGTGGGCCGGAGCGAACAAATCGACATGCGGCAGGGCCGCCTGCATGCCGCGCGCTTCGGGGCGGAAGCCGTTCCAGCCGATCAACGGGTTGAGCCAGATGATCCGGCGGCATCGCTGGCGCAGGCGCCGCATCTCGGCGGCGAGCCGGTCGGGCTCGCCGGTGTCGTAGCCGTCCGAGACGATCATGATCGCGGTGCGCGAATTGATCACCCGCCGCGCATGCCAGCGATTGAACGTGGCCAGGCTGTCGCCGATGCGGGTGCCGCCGCCGATGCCCTGCGCCATCAGCCCCAATCGATCGACCGCACGAGCGACGTCGCGGTCGCGCAGCGACGGCGACACATGCGCCAGCCGCGTGTGAAAGACGAACGCCTCGGCCTCGCGGAATGCATCGACGACCCCGTGCAGGAAGCGCACGAAAAACGCGGTGTAGAGGTTCATCGAGCCGGAAGCATCGAGCAGGACGACGAGCCGCAGCGGCTTCGCCTTGCGGCGGCGCCAGACCAGATCGAGCGGCGTTCCGCCCTTCGACACGCTGCGATGGATGGTGCGGCGGATGTCGAGCCGCCGTCCGCGCCGGCGGGCCTGCTCGCGGCGAACGAGCCGCGCCCGCATCGTCTTCGCCAGGCGCGCCGCCAGCGCGTGCACCTTGGCGATCTCGTCCGGATCGACGATGTGGCGGACGTCCGCCGCGGCCAGACTTTGCGCGCTCGAGGCGCCTTCGCGCCGTCCGCTCGGATCGGCGTGGTCGTCACCGTCGGCGCGAGCGCGCCGCTCGACGTGGTCGGGGAGACCGTGCGGCGATTGCGAACCCGCCTGCGCCAGGCGCCGCAACGCGGCTTTGCCGCTCGCGGGCGGAGCGCTCAGCGTCTGCATCCGGCGCATGCCGCGGCCGCTCCAATAGGCGTCGAAAATCTCGTCGAACCGCTCCCAATCGGAGCGGGTTCCGGCGAACAGCGAGCGCAGGGCCGGCTTGAGCGAGGATCGCCGGGTGCCGGCCGGCGATGCGAGGACGGCGAGCGCGTCGCGGGTCTCGGTCAGGCCCACCTTGAAGCCATTGTCGCGCAGCGTGCGCGCAAATCCGGCGAGCCGTCGTCGCGTGCCGTCGCCGATGCTCTCGACTGGTCTGCTGGTCGCCGGCGGCAGGCATCTGGCTGCTCCCTCAGGCGACCTTGCCCAGAAGCCGGTCGGTCACCTCGCGGCCGAGGCGTGAGCGATCTTCATGGGTCTTGAGCAGGCAGATCATCGTCTCATGCACGGCCTCCGGCTCCTGCCGCAGATCGTGGACGCCGAGGCCGGCCAGCGTGGCGGCCCAGTCGAGCGTCTCGGCGACGCCGGGGATCTTGCGCAGGTCTTCCTTGCGCACGGCCGCGACCATCCTGGCGATCTGCAGCGCCAGCGCCGGCGTCGATGCCCGGGAGCCGGGCGAGGATGATTCTCGCTTCGCGATCGACCTCGGGAAACTCGACATAGTGATAGAGGCAGCGCCGGCGCAGCGCGTCGGACAATTCGCGCGTGCCGTTCGAGGTGAGCACCACGCGGGGGATCGAGACCGCCTTGATGGTGCCGAGCTCCGGAACGCTGACCTGGAAGTCCGACAACAGCTCGAGCAGGAACGCCTCGAACTCCTCGTCCGCGCGGTCGACTTCATCGACGAGCAGCACGGGCGGTGTCGGGCGCCGGATGGCGGCCAGCAGCGGGCGTTCCAGCAGGTACTTTTCCGAGAAAATGTGCTCTTCGATGGTGTCGGCGTTCTCGCCGGCGCCTTCGCGCGCCTTGATGGCGAGCAGCTGACGTTGATAGTTCCACTCGTAGAGCGCGGCGTTCTGATCGAGGCCTTCGTAGCATTGCAGGCGGATCAGCTCGGTGTCGTGCACGGCGGCAAGCGCCTTGGCGACCTCGGTCTTGCCGACGCCCGGCTTCGCCCTCGAGCAGGAGCGGCCGCTTGAGGTATTCCATGAGCCACAGCGCAGTCGCGATATCACGATCGGCGACATAGCCGACGGCGCCGAGGCGTTCTGAAATCCGGTCGCGGTCCAGGGTCATGCGTATCCGTCATGTAGGCGCGCGGCGACGAAAATCCATCGGCGCCGCGCTCTTCCGCCCGATGGATACGCTCACCCGTGCAGGCCCAGCCGGTCCGCGGCCATCCATGTGCGCCAGTGGTCGTGCGGCATCGGGATGTGGGTCGAGCCGAGGAACTTGAAGGCATCGTTGACCGCGTTGGCGAAGCACGGCACGCCGCCGACATTCGGGCTTTCGCCCACGCCCTTGGCGCCGATCGGGTGGTGCGGCGACGGCGTGGTGGTCCAGTCGGTCTCCCAGACCGGGGTCTCGACCGCCGTCGGCATGAAGTAATCCATGAACGACGCGGTCACCACATTGCCGGTGTCGTCGTAGCGGATCTCCTGACCCATGGCGATGCCGAAAGCCTCGGTCAATCCGCCGTGGATCTGACCTTCGATGATCATCGGGTTGATGCGCGTGCCGCAATCATCGAGGGCGTAGAAGCGCCGCACCTTGGTGGTGCCGGTGTCGACGTCCACGTCCAGGACGCAGATATAGGCGCCGAACGGATAGGTCATGTTCGGCGGATCGTAGTAGTTCACCGCCTCGAGGCCGGGCTCCATGCCGGGCGGCACGCCGTGGTAGGCGGCCCAGGCCAGCTCCGTCATGGTCTTGAACCGCTCGGGGTTGCCCTTCACGCGGAAGCGGTCGACGTCCCATTCGAGGTCGTCGTCGTGCACTTCGAGCAGGTGGGCGGCGATCATCTGCGCCTTGGCCTTGATCTTGCGGCACGCCATCGCGGTTGCGGCGCCCGAGACCGGCGTCGAGCGCGAGCCGTAGGTGCCGAGCCCGTAGGGCGCGGTGTCGGTGTTGCCCTCCTCGATCGCGATGTTGTCGGCGGGCAGACCCAGCTCGGTCGCGATGATCTGGGCATAGGTGGTTTCGTGGCCCTGTCCTTGCGACTTGGTGCCGAGCCGGGCAATGCCGGTTCCCGTGGGATGGATGCGAATCTCGCAGGAGTTGAACATGGCGATGCCGAGGATGTCGCAATTGCGCGAGGGGCCGGCGCCGACGATCTCGGTGAAGAAGATGACGCCGATGCCCATGAGCTCGCGCGTCTCGCCGCGCTTGAAGGCCTCCTGCTTGGCCTTTTGCTCGGCCCGCAGGTTCGCGGTAGCCGACCGTCTCCATCGCCTTCTGCAGGGCGGTGTGATAGTCGCCCGAATCGTATTCCCAACCGAGCGCGGACGTGTACGGAAACTGCTCGCGCCGAATGAGATTCTTCATCCGGAAATCGGCCGGGTCCAGTCCGAGCTTTTGCGCCATGATGTCCATGGCCCGCTCGATGCAATAGGCCGCTTCCGTGACGCGGAACGAGCAGCGGTAGGCGACGCCGCCCGGCGCCTTGTTCGAATAGACGCCGTCGACCATCACGTGCGCGACCGGGAAATCGTACGACCCGGTCACGATGTTGAAGAAGCCGGCCGGCCACTTGGTCGGGTCGGCGCAGGCGTCGAACGCACCGTGGTCGGCGATCGTGTAGACGCGCAGACCCGTGACCTTGCCGTCCTTGGTCGCCGCGATCTCGGCGGTCATGTGGTAGTCGCGCGCGAACGCCGTGGTCGAGAGATTCTCGATGCGGTCCTCGACCCATTTCACCGGCCGGCCGGTCACGATCGAAGCGACGATGGCGCAGATGTAGCCGGAATAGGCGCCGACCTTGTTGCCGAACCCGCCGCCGATGTCGGGCGCGATCACGTGGATCTTGTGCTCCGGGATCTTGGAGATCAGCGACGCGACGGTGCGAATGACGTGCGGCGCCTGGAACGTGCCCCAGACCGTCAGCTCGCCCTTGATCTTGTCGAAGGAGGCGACGCACTGGCAGGTCTCGAGCGGACAAGGATGCACGCGTTGATAGGAAATCAGCTCCTTGATCGTGACATCCGCGTTGCGGAACGCGGCGTCGGTGCCGCTCTTGTCGCCGATTTCCCAGTTGAAGACGTGGTTGTGGTGCTTGCGGTCGCCGTGCGCGCCCTTGGTCTTGCCCTGCAGGTCTTCGCGCAGCACCGGGGCGTCCGGGGCCATCGCCTTGAAGGGATCGACGATCACCGGCAGCGCCTCGTACTCGACCTCGACGAGATCGGCGGCATCGGCCGCCGTATAGCGGTTCTCGGCGATCACGAAAGCGACTTCCTGATTCTGGAACAGCACCTTCTCCTCGGCCAGCACCGCCTGCACGTCGCCGGCGAGCGTCGGCATGTAATGCAGGTTGAGCGGCTTGAGGTCGGCCGCGGTCAGCACCGCGAGCACGCCCGGGACCGCCTTGGCCTTGGCGGTGTCGATCGCCTTGATGCGGGCGTGGGCGTGGGGCGAACGGGTGAAGTCGCCGTAGAGCATGCCCGGCAGCTTCAGGTCGTCGACGTAGTTGCCCTTGCCTTGGACGAAGCGGACATCCTCGACCCGCTTGCGCTTGCAGCCCACTCCCTGCAGGCGTTCCGCGCGTTGCTCGCTGGTCGGCGTCATCTCGTTCATTCTGCGGCCTCCTGCATAGGCACGCCGTTGAGCTTGGCGGCGGCGAATTGAATGGCCTTGACGATGTTCTGGTAGCCCGTGCAACGACAGAGGTTGCCGGAAATGCCGAAGCGGATTTCCTCGTCGGTCGGGTTCTTGTTCTCCTGCAGCAATCGATAGGCGCGCACGATCATTCCCGGCGTGCAGAAGCCGCACTGCAGGCCGTGCATTTCACGAAAGCCTTCCTGCAGCGCGTGCAGGGTGCCGTCGGCGGCGGCCATGCCTTCGATGGTGCGGATGTCGGCCCCGTTCGCCTGGACCGCGAACATGGTGCAGGACTTCACCGACTTGCCGTCGAGATCGACCGTGCAGGCGCCGCAATGGGTGGTATCGCAGCCGATATGCGGACCGGTCAGGTTGAGGTCTTCCCGCAGGAAGTGGATGAGCAGCATGCGCGCCTCGACCAGCGCCTCGACGGCCTTGCCGTTGACCGTCATGGAAATCTGGGTTTTGGGCATGGTGTCTCTCCGAAGCGTCAGAGGGCGTGCGCGCGCTCGCGGGCGCGCGCCAGCGCGCGGGCGAGCATCACGCCGGCCATCTTGGTCCGATAATGGACGGGTCCGCGGGTGTCGGCGGCGGGCGAGGTGATCGCCTCGGCGGCGGCCACCGCCCGCTTCACGGTTTCGGCGTCGAGCGACGAGCCGAGAAGAATGTTCGCCGCGTCTTCGGCGAACAGCGGCGTCTCGGCGACGTTGGTCAGGCCGATCGCGCAGGTCGCCACCTTGCCTCCGCGCATGGTCAGGACCACCGCGGCGGCGGCGGTCGCGTAGTCGCCGATCTTGCGCTTGAGCTTCTCGTAGGCGGCGCCGTGGCCCGCCGGAGGAACCGGAATGCGCACCGCGGTGAGGAGCTCGCCGGGCTCGAGCGCGGTGAAATAGGCGCCCTGGTAGAACTCCCGCGCCGGAATGCGGCGCTCGCCCGCTTTGCCGACCGCGTGGTAGCTGGCGCCGAGGCACAGCATGACGGCAGGCATGTCGTTGCCGGGATCGCCGTTCGCGACGTTGCCGCCCAGCGTGCCGACATATCGCACCTGCGGGTCGGCGATCAGCAGCGAGGTCTCGCGCAGAATGGGAAGCTTGGCGGCGAGGAGGTCGGAGCCGATGATCTCGTGCTGCGTCGTCATGGCGCCGATGACGATGTCGCCGCCGTCGCCACGAATGCCTTTGAGGTCGCCGATGCCGGCGAGATCGACGAGATGGTCCGGCGTCGCCAGCCGGAGCTTCATCATGGGGATCAGGCTGTGCCCGCCGGCGAGCGGCCTTGCCTCCTCGCCGAGATCGGCAAGCAGGGCCACCGCTTCGCGCAGCGACTTCGGACGATGGTAGTCGAAGGAACCAGGTATCACGGGCATACCTCCCGGACGCCCGGCGGGACGGCCAGCCCGGCGCCCTTTCTGCACTGTTGCTTTTGGCGAGAGGCTGCCCGTGCGTGCGCTGCAGCAACAACCGCCGCTGCACTAGGCGGGCGGCGAATGCACCAAAACCCGCCGATCTGCACGAAATGCGTCAGCAATATTGATGCAACCGCTGCTCGTCCGAGCGAGCTTCAGCCGGGCGGCGCCCGGAGCTGCCGCTCAGCCTTCCTTTTGCGATGCTGGTCGAGAGCGCCTACGACGCAACGGCGTCCGGTTTCGACCCGATCCGAGCCTTGAACCAGCTCACCCGGCTGCGGGCGACCGGCACGGAATAGCGGTCGGGGGCGGCGAGCTCGACCAGGCCGCCGTCGCCGGACCGTTTCAAACCGACCACGCGGTCGAGGTTGACGATGTGGCTGCGGTGCACCCGGGCGAAACGGGTGCCGTCGAGGCGCGATTCGACGTCTCCGATCGCCAGCGGGCAGAACAGCTTCGCGCTCCCGGTAAATATGTAGGTGTAGTGGGCGTTGGCGTGGACGGCGACGATATCGTCGACCGCGACCGAATGGGTCATGCCGTCGTGCTCGACCGGCAGCCGGCGGGCCAACCGCCGGCGCGGCGCGCCGGCGCCGCCGAGCGGACCGTAGCTGCCCTGTCCCAGGTCGTCGTGCGCGATGGCGACCGCAGCCGAGGGCGGCGCGGCGTGCGCTGGCTCGGAGACGTCGACGGTCGCCGCCGCCGTCGACTGCGCGGTCCCGCCTGCCGCCGTTTCCGCAGCCGCGATCTTGCGGTCCGGCACCAGCAGCAGGAGAAAGACGCCCGAAACGATGAAAGCCACCACCGCCACGACGATCGCGAGGAGATCGCTGGACAGCGCGGGGGCGCCCGACGACAGGCCGGCGTGCGGAAATAGCGTCAGCCCGGCCATGGCCGTGTAGTGCATCCCGGAGATGGCCACGCCGAAGGCGGCCGCCGACAGGATCAGCGGCGGCCGGCGTTCCCGGGCGGCGGCCAGCCAAAGCGCCAAGCCGGACGCGCCGATGGCGACCGCCATGCTCGCCGCGACGTAGAGCCGGATCGTGCCGCATGTGAGCACTCGCATGCAGCGCTTCCATGCCGATGTAGTGCATCGTCACGATGCCGCCGCCCATCAGGCAAGCGGCGGCGACCAGGCGCAGCGGCGTCAAAGGCCCGGCGCTGGCGATGAAGACGGCGGTCCCGACCACGATCACGCAGATCAGGAACGACAACAACGTCGGCAGGACCAGATAGTCCACCGGGAACGGCAGCCGCGCCGCCAGCATCCCGACGAAATGCATCGCCCAGATGGCCACCGCGAGCGAGATCGCCGCCCCGGCGAGCAATGCCCGCCGCCGGACCCCGACGGCCTCGCCGACTTGCACGGCCAGGCTCAGTCCGACAAAAGATCCCTGGATCGCCACAATGAGCGAGAGCGCGACGAGCCAAGGCTCGTGCGTCACCGGCATGGCGCATGTCCTGTTTCTGTGCCGATCGTAGTTTGGAATATAGAGCAAGTGCGGACTCCCGACCACCATCATGGCGCTCGGCCGGGCAGGGGATCCCATGCTCGACAGCAGGTCCGCCAGCGGGCAGGCCGTCCTGGGATGCGGCTCAAGCAGCCAGGAGACTTGCGACCACGCGCTTGTAGCGCGCTTCGATCGCCTCCCGCGCCCGGTGGCGGCCCGCCGTCCACGACGGTCTCGCCGCCGACCAGCACCGTCTTCACGGCGGCGCGCCCGGCGACGAAGATCCAGGCGTCGAGCCATTGATCGCCGTGGCGCGAGGCGAGATCGGGATGCTCGCCGTCGAGCAGCACGATGTCGGCGCGCAGGCCGGCCGCGAGCGCGCCGATCGGCCGCTGCAAGCGCCTGCGCGCCGCCCGCGAGCGCGGTGGCGAACAGCCGCCGGCCGGTCGATTCGCCTTCTTCCGTGGTCATGACGTTGCGGGCGCGCCGCGCCAGCCGCTGGCCGTATTCCAGCTGCCGCAACTCGGCCGCGGCATCGATCTGGATATTGGAGTCGGTGCCGATGCCGAAGCGTCCGCTGCGCGGCGAGATAGCCCGCGCCGTCGAAGATGCCGTCGCCGAGCGACGCCTCGGTGAGCGGACAGAGCCCGACCACGGCGCCGGACGCCGCCAGCGCGCGGATTTCCGGCTCGGTCGTATGGGTCGCATGGATCACGCACCAGCGCGAATCGAGCCCGGCATTGTCGAGCAGCCATTCGCACCGGCCGGCGGCCGAGCGCGGCGATGCACTCCTCCACCTCTTTCGTCTGCTCGGCGGCATGGATGTGGATCGGCCCGTCGGGCATCGCCTGGCAAACGGCGCGCAAGCGTCTCGGGCGTCACCGCGCGCAGCGAATGCGGCGCGATCCCGACCCGCGCGTCCGGCAGGTCGGCGACGATCGCGCGGCTGCGCTCGACGAGCTTGAGAAACCGATCGGGATCGTTGAGGAAGCGCCGCTGGCCGGGGGCGGGCGGCGCGCCGCCGAAGCCGCCATAGGCGTAGAACGACGGCAGCAGCGTCAGGCCGATGCCGGTCTCGGCGCTGGCGGCGGCGATGCGCGCCGCCATCTCGCCGATATCGGCGTAGGGCCGGCCGTCGATGTCGTGATGCAGATAGTGAAACTCGCCGACCGTGGTGAAGCCCGTCTCCAGCATCTCCATATAGGCGAAGGCGGCGATCGCCTCGACGTCGTCGGGCGAGAGCCGCCCGAGGAAGCGGTACATCACCTCGCGCCAGGTCCAGAAGCTGTCGGCCTGCGGACCGCGCCGCTCGGCGAGCCCGGCCATGCCGCGCTGGAACGCGTGGCAATGCAGGTTGGGCAGGCCCGGAACCGCGATGCCGGCGATGCGCTCGGCGCCGTCGCGCGCCGCGCCGGCCGCGACCGAGACGATGACGCCGTCGGCGACGCCGACGCGCACGTCGCGCGCCCAGCCGGACGGCAGCAGCGCGTGATCGAAAAACAGCTCGCGTCGCAACGGCGCGCTCTCCGCTGCGGCCGGCGTTGGCGCGGCCGGCCGGGCTCCTCGACAATAGGCGGCGCTGCGCGCATTATGTATAGAGAGTGGGCGGCGCTGCGAGCGGAGCGTCCAATCGAGGTTGCCATGCGGTTCGACACGATCTGGCTCGATGCGCGGCTGGCGACGCTCGCGCCCGGCCGGCCCGGGCTCGGGATCGTCGAGCGCGGCGCGGTCGCCGCCAAGGACGGACGCATCGCGTTCGCCGGTCCGGCGGCCGAGCTGCCGACCGGCTGGGACGCGAGCGAGCGCGTCGCGCTCGACGGCCGCTGGGTCACGCCCGGGCTGATCGATTGCCACACGCACCTCGTCTATGCCGGCGACCGCGCGCACGAGTTCGAGCTGCGCCTCGCCGGCGCCACGCTACGAGGAGATCGCGCGCGCCGGCGGCGGCATCGTCTCGACCGTGCAAGGCGACCCGGGCGGCGAGCGAGGACGACCTCGTCGCCGCGACGCTGCCGCGCCTCGATCGTCTGATCGCCGAGGGCGTCACCACGGTCGAGATCAAGTCGGGCTACGGCCTCGACCGCGAGACCGAGACGCGGATGCTGCGCGCCGCGCGCCGGCTGGCGCGCGAGCGCGACGTCGACGTCGTCACGAGCTTTCTCGGCGCGCACGCGCTGCCGCCGGAAGCGAACGGCGACAAGGAGCGCTACATCGACGAGGTCTGCGCGATGATCCCCGCGCTCGCGCGCGAGCAAGCTCGCCGATGCGGTCGATGCGTTCTGCGAAGGCATCGCGTTCTCGCCCGAGCAGACCGCGCGCGTGTTCGCCGCCGCCAAGGCCGCCGGGCTGCCGGTCAAGCTGCACGCCGACCAGCTCTCCAACCTGCACGGCGCCAGGCTCGCGGCCGAGCACGGCGCGCTGTCGGCCGATCATCTCGAATACACCGACGAGGACGGCGTCGCCGCGATGGCGCGCGCCGGCACCGTCGCGGTGCTGCTGCCGGGCGCGTTCTACGTGTTGCGGGAGAAGCAGCTGCCGCCGGTCGAGGCCTTGCGCCGCCACGGCGTGCCGATCGCGGTCGCGACCGACAGCAATCCCGGCACGTCGCCGATCACCTCGCTGCTCATCACCATGAACATGGCGGCGACCTTGTTCCGGCTCACGGTCGACGAGGCGATCGCCGGCGTCACCCGCGAGGCGGCGCGCGCGCTCGGGCGGCTCGCCGACATCGGCACGCTCGAGCCCGGCAAGTGCTGCGATCTCGCCATCTGGGACATCGAGCGGCCGGCCGAGCTGGTCTATCGCATCGGCTTCAATCCGCTGCATGCGCGCGTGCGGAGAGGCAAATGACCGCCGCCATCACGCTCACGCCGGGACGTGCGACGCTCGCCGACTGGCGCGCCGTCGCAGCCGGCGCAAGCGTGCGGCTCGATCCCGCCGCCATGCCGGCGATCGAGGCGAGCGCGCGGGCGGTCGACGCGATCATCGCCCGCGGCGAGGCGGTCTACGGCATCAACACCGGCTTCGGCAAGCTCGCGAGCGTGCACATCGCGGCCGACGATCTCGCGGCGCTCCAGCGCAACATCGTGCTCTCGCACGCCGCCGGCGTCGGCGAGCCGATGCGGCCGGCGACCGTGCGGCTGATGATGGCGCTCAAGCTCGCCAGCCTCGGCCGCGGCGCCTCCGGCGTGCGGCCGGCGACGGTCGCGATGCTCGAAGCCATGCTGGCGCGCGACGTCATCCCGGTGATCCCGAGCCAGGGCTCGGTCGGCGCATCCGGCGATCTCGCGCCGCTCGCGCATCTGGCGGCCGCCATGCTCGGCATCGGCGAGCCTGGCATCGACGGCGAGCGCATGCCGGCCGCGGCCGCGCTCGCGCGCGCCGGCCTCGCGCCGCTCGTGCTCGGCCCGAAGGAAGGGCTCGCGCTGCTCAACGGCACCCAGTTCTCGACCGCCGAGGCGCTCACGGGCCTGTTCGCGATCGAGCGCGTGTTCCAGGCGGCGCTGGTCACCGGCGCGCTGTCGACCGACGCCGCCAAGGGCTCCGACACGCCGTTCGATGCGCGCATCCACGCGCTGCGCGGCCATCGCGGCCAGATCGAGGTGGCGGCGGCCTTGCGCGCGTTGATGGCCGGCAGCGCGATCCGCGCCTCGCATCTCGTCAACGACGACCGCGTGCAGGACCCCTATTGCCTGCGCTGCCAGCCGCAGGTGATGGGCGCCGTGCTCGACCTCATGCGGCAGGCCACCGCGACCTTGCTGACCGAAGCCAACGGCGTCTCCGACAATCCGCTGATCTTCGCGGACACCGGCGAGGCGCTGTCCGGCGGCAACTTCCACGGCGAGCCGGTGGCGTTCGCCGCCGACATGCTGGCGATCGCCGATCTGCGAGATCGGCTCGCTCGCCGAGCGCCGCATCGCCATGCTGATCGATCCGGCGCTGTCCGGGCTGCCGGCGTTCCTCACCCCGCAGCCCGGGCTCAATTCCGGGCTGATGGTCGCGCAGGTGACGGCGGCCGCGCTGGTCGCCGAGAACAAGCAGCGCGCCATGCCGGCGAGCGTCGATTCGATCCCGACCTCCGCCAACCAGGAGGACCACGTCTCGATGGCGGCGCACGGCGCGCGCCGGCTCGCCGCCATGGCGGAGAACGCCACCAACGTGGTGGCGATCGAGCTGATCGCGGCGGCGCAAGGCTGCGACTTCCATGCGCCGATGCGCTCGAGCGCGCCGCTCGAGCGCGTGCGGGCGCATCTGCGCGAGCGCGTGCCGCCGCTCGACCACGACCGCTATCTGGCGCCCGACATCGCCGCCGCCGCCGATCTCGTGCGTTCCGGCGCGCTTGCCGCTGCGGCCGACGTGAACCTGCCGACCGTTGAAGGAACCTGACATGCCCACTCGTCTCGACAATGCCCGCACCATCCGCGCGCCGCGCGGCCCGCAGATCGTCCGCCAAGAGCTGGCTGACCGAAGCGCCGCTGCGCATGCTGATGAACAACCTCGATCCGGAGGTGGCCGAGAAGCCGCACGAGCTCGTGGTCTATGGCGGCATCGGCCGCGCCGCGCGCGACTGGGAGAGCTTCGACCGCATCGTCGCGGCGCTGCGCGACGCTCGAAGCCGACGAGACGCTGTGCGTGCAATCCGGCAAGCCGGTCGGCGTGTTCCGCACCCACGCCGACGCGCCGCGCGTGCTGATCGCCAACTCGAACCTGGTGCCGCATTGGGCGACGCTCGATCATTTCAACGAGCTCGATCGCAAGGGCCTGATGATGTACGGCCAGATGACCGCGGGCTCGTGGATCTATATCGGCTCGCAGGGCATCGTGCAGGGCACCTACGAGACCTTCGCCGAGCTCGGGCGCCGGCACTACGGCGGCAGCCTCGCCGGCCGATGGATTCTCACCGCCGGGCTCGGCGGCATGGGCGGCGCGCAGCCGCTCGCCGCCACCATGGCGGGCGCCTCGCTGCTGGCGATCGAGTGCCAGCCCTCGCGCATCGAGATGCGGCTGCAAGACCGGCTACCTCGACGCGCAGGCGAAGGACCTCGACGAGGCGCTGGCGATGATCGAGCGCGCCGGCCGCGAGAGCAAGCCGCTCTCGGTCGGCGTGCTCGGCAACGCCGCCGAGATGGTGCCCGAGCTGGTGCGCCGCGGCGTCAAGCCCGATGCGGTCACCGACCAGACCTCGGCGCACGATCCGATCAACGGCTATCTGCCGGCCGGCTGGACGCTCGGCCGAGTGGGAGGCGCGCCGCGCCAGCGATCCGAAAGGCGTCGAGCGCGCCGCCAAGGAATCGATGGCCGTGCACGTGCGCGCCATGCTCGAGTTCTGGCGCCGCGGCGTGCCGACGCTCGACTACGGCAACAACATCCGCCAGATGGCGAAGGAGATGGGCGTCGCCGACGCGTTCGATTTCCCGGGCTTCGTGCCGGCCTATATCCGTCCGCTGTTCTGCCGCGGCATCGGCCCGTTCCGCTGGGCCGCGCTGTCGGGCGATCCGGAGGACATCTACCGCACCGACGCCAAGGTGAAGGAGCTGATGCCGGACGACCGCGCACCTGCACAACTGGCTCGACATGGCGAGATCGCGCATCAAGTTCCAGGGCCTGCCGGCGCGCATCTGCTGGGTCGGGCTCGGCGACCGCCATCGCCTCGGCCTCGCCTTCAACGAGATGGTGGCGAGCGGCGAGCTCAAGGCGCCGATCGTGATCGGCCGCGATCACCTCGACTCCGGCTCGGTCGCGAGCCCCAACCGCGAGACCGAGGCGATGAAGGACGGCTCCGACGCGGTCTCCGACTGGCCGCTGCTCAACGCGCTGCTCAACTGCGCGTCCGGCGCCACCTGGGTGTCGTTCCACCACGGCGGCGGCGTCGGCATCGGCTTCTCGCAGCACGCCGGCATGGTGGTGGTCGTGCGACGGCACGCCGGAGGCGGCGCGGCGGATCGAGCGCGTGCTGTGGAACGACCCGGCGACCGGCGTCATGCGCCACGCCGACGCCGGCTACGAGGAGGCGATCGCCTGCGCCAAGCAGCACGGGCTGAAGCTGCCGAGCTTCGTAGGCTGGGCGAGTCACGCCATGCGCGGCGGCTCGAGTTGAGCTCGCACGTGCGCGAGCTCCACCCTACCGCCAGCCGCCGCCGCCGCTCACGTAGACCGTGTCGGCGGTCATGAAGCTGCAGGCGTCCGAGCACATGAACAGCACCAGCTCGCCGATCTCCTCCGGCTCGCCGAAACGTTTCATCGGCACGTCGTCGAGGAAGCGCTGCACCAGCTCGGGCGAGGTCTGCGCCGCCGCCTGGAACGGCGTCTTCACCGGCCCGGGCGAGATCGACAGGCAGCGGATGCCGAGATGCGCGAACTCGCGCGCCACGCCGAGCGTCATCGACACCACCGCGCCCTTGGCGGCCGCGTAGTGGATCGAGCTGCCCGGCCCGCCGCGCCGGTGCGCCATGCTCGCCATGTTGACGATCACGCCGAGCCGGTTCTTCTCCATGTGCGGCAGGATCGCCTGCATGCAGTAGAACGTGCCCTTCACGTTGAGCGCGAACGTGTTGTCGAGCAGCGCCTCGTCGATGTCGAGGAACTTCGAGCGGCGCAGCGCCGCGCCGGCCGAATTGAATTGGAACTGGACGGTCCCGAACGCGTCGATCGCCTGCCGCACCATGTCGTCGACCTCTCGCGCGCGACGGTGACGTCGGTGCGCAGCGCCAGCGCCTTGCCGCCTTTGGCGGTGACCTGCTCGGCGGTCTGCGCGCGCGCCAGCCTCGTTGAGGTCGGCGCAGACCACGTTGGCGCCCTCGCGCGCGAAGATCAGCGCGGTGGCGCGGCCGATGCCGCTTGCCGGCGCCCGTGATGATGATGGTCTTCCCGGCGAAATAGTCCGGCGTCTTGGGCATGGCTGGCTTCCTCGCGCGATTGGCTCTCTCGCAAACCTACGCCGAATTCCGACCATCAATGCCCCTCGCGCCGCCAGCACCGCCTCGACGCGGATCTCCTCGGTCAGCCGCGCCTTCAGCGCGGAGAATTCCGGGCTGGTCTTGATCGTGTAGTGGCGCGGATGCGGCAGGTCGATCGCCACGTCGGCCTTGATGCGGCCCGGCCGCGCCGTCATCACCACCACGCGCGAGGCGAGGAAGATCGCCTCCTCGATGTCGTGGGTGACGAACAGCACGGTCTTGCGCTCGCGCTCCCAGATGCCGAGCAGCAGCTCCTGCATCAGCGCGCGGGTCTGGTTGTCGAGCGCGCCGAACGGCTCGTCGAGCAGCAGGATCTCCGGATCGTTGGCGAGCGCGCGCGCGATCGCGGTGCGCTGCTGCATGCCGCCGGAGAGCTGCTTGGGATAGTGCTGCGCGAAGCCGGTGAGCCCGATCGCGGCCGAGCCATTCGCGCACGACCTCGCCGCGCCGCCGCGCCGGCACGCCCTTCTCGCGCAGGCCGAAGGCGATGTTGTCGGCGACCGTGAGCCAGGGGAACAGCGTGTAGGACTGGAACACCATGCCGCGGTCGGGGCCGGGCTCGCGTCACCGGCGTGCCGTTGAGCACGATCCGGCCGGTGGTCGGCCGGTCGAGCCCGGCGATGAGGCGCAGCAAGGTCGACTTGCCGCAGCCCGACGGGCCCAGGATGGTGACGAAGTCGTTGTCGGCGACCGCCAGCGTCGATCGGCTCGAGCGCGCGCGTCGGCGCGCCGCCGCGCACGCCCGGAAAGACGCGCGAGACGTTCTCGATCGCGAGCTTGCTCACGCCAGGCTCCAGGGGAACAGCCGCCGGTTGCCCCACTTGAACAGGAAATCGGAGATCAGCCCGATCACGCCGATCACGATGATGCCGAAGATGATCTGGCCGGTGGCGAGCAGCGCCTGGCTGTCGATGATCATGTGGCCGATGCCGGAGGACGAGCCGATCAGCTCGGCGACGATCACGTAGGTCCAGGCCCAGCCGAGCACCAGCCGCAGGATCTCGGCGATGTCGGGCGCCGAGGCCGGGATCAGCACGCGGCCGAGAATGCCGCGGTCGCGCGCGCCCGAGCGTCATCGCCGCCTCGACCAGGTCGCGCCGCACGCTCGACGACCGTCACCGCCACCATCAGCACGATCTGGAACACCGAGCCGATGAAGATGACGAGCAGCTTCTGCAACTCGCCGAGCCCGGCCCACAGGATCAGCAGCGGAATGAACGCGGAGGCCGGCAGGTAGCGCGCGAACGAGACGAACGGCTCGAGGAACGCCTCGATCGGCTTGTAGGCGCCCATCAGGATGCCGATCGGCACCGCGACCAGCGCGGCCAGCGCGAAGCCGCCGAGCACGCGCCAGATCGTGATGCCGATGTCGTAGAGGAAGCCGTGCTTGGTCAGCAGCAGCCAGCCCTCCTCGACCATGGTGAGCGGATCGGCCAGGAAGGTCTTCGAGACGTAGCCGCCGAGCGTCGCATAGCCCCAGGCGGCGAAGAACAGCACGAAGAACAGGATGCCGAGCGCGACGCGCGCGGTGTTGGAGATGGGCGCCAGGGGCTTCATGCCGCGGCATGCGATGGTCCGGTCGCGCCGCGAACTCGGTGCGCTCCCTCTCCCCTTGCGGGGAAGGGCTGGGGCGAGGGGGTCGCGTGGCGCACCGAGGCGCATCGACCGCGACCCCCACCCCCAACCCCTCCCCGCAAGGGAGAGGGAGCACGCCGAGCGCGTCGATCCGCGGTGCCCTCACAAGCTCACTGAATGAACCGCGTGTCGGCGAGCTTGCGTCAGATCCGGGATCTGCTTGATCACGCCGATCTCGAGCAGCAGGTCGGCCGCTTCCTTGTTGAAGGTCGCGAACTCGCCGGCGAAGAACGTCTTGTTGGCGGCCTGGTCCTGCCAGCGCAGGTACTTCGCCGAGTTGCCGAACTGCTCGCCGGACTGCTTCACGTCGGCGCCCATGATCTCGTAGGCCTTCGCCTGGTCGGTCTTGATCATCTCGAGCGCGTCGAAATAGCTCTTGGTCAGCGCCTTCACGGCGGCGTCGTTGTCGGCGATGAACTTCGGCGTGCAGCCGAACGTGTCCATCACCATCGGATAGTCGAGCGTGGTGGCGATGATCTTGCCGGCCTCGGGCTTGGCGCGCACGGCCGAGAGGTAGGGCTCGTAGGTCATGGCGACGTCGTTCTGCCCGGCGATGAAGGCCTGCGCCGCCGCCGCCGGCTCCATGTTGACGACGGTCACGTCCTTCACGGTGAGGCCGTTCTTCTTGAGGAACCAGGCGAGCGTGAAATAGGGCGCGGTGCCGGGCGCCGACGCCGCCACCGTCTTGCCCTTCACGTCCTTGATCGACGCGATGTTGTTGCGCACCACCATGCCGTCGGCGCCGTACGACTTGTCGAGCTGGAACAGCTGCGTGGTGGCGACGCCGTTGGCGTTCCACACGATCCAGGTCTCGACCGTGGTGGCGGCGCACTGGATGTCGCCCGACGCGATGGCGAGGTGCCGGCTCGCCTGCGGGATCTTCTTGATGGTCACGTCGAGGCCGTTCTTGGCGAAGATGCCGGCCTCCTTGGCGAGCGTGAGCGGCGCAAAGCCGGTCCAGCCGGAAATCCCGATGGCGACCTTGGTGCCCTGCGCGGCCGCCGGGGTGGCCACAAGCGCTGCGCGCGAGCGCAGCCGCGATGATCCTGATCGGCGTCATGGGGTGCTCCGTCTCAAATGGTTTGCATGCTGCTCAATCTAGCACGTTTCATGCCAGCATGCGGATAGCGGGAAGTCAAACCTATGGGCGCAAACTGATGGGCGATGCCGCCAGCTTCGCGCGCCGCTCAGCGCTTCAATCCGGCGAGCGCGATGATCTCGAGCCAGCGCGGCCAGTCGCGCTCCATCAGGCTGCGCAGCTCGGCCGGGCCGAGATCGACGAAGTCGAAGCCCTGGTCGGAAAGCCGCGACACCAAGGTCGGCGCGCGCATGATCGCGGCGATGTCGGCGTGCAGCTTGGCGATCACCGGATCGGGCGTGCCGGCCGGCGCCAGGAACCCGTACCAGGTGTCGACGAACACGCCCGGCACCACCTCGTTCATGGTCGGCACCTGCGGCAGCACGGCGGTGCGCTTCTCCGGCGAGACCGCGAGCGCGATGATGCCGCCCGACTGGATGTGCCCGATCAGCGCCGGCAGCCCGGTCGAGACCAGATCGATCTGGCCCGAGATGAGGTCGTTGAGCGCGAGCGCGCCGCCGCGGTAGGGCACGTGCCGCAGCTTGCTGCCCGATTTGGCGTTGAGCAGCTCGATCGCCAGATGGCCCGGCGTGCCGATCCCGGCGGTGGCATAGCGGATGTCGGCGTTGGCCTCCTTGCTGGCGGCGATCAGCGCCGGCAGCGTCTTGGCGCGAAAGTCCGCGCGCGCCACCAGGGTCTGCGCGGTGCGCGCCACCAGCGCCACCGCCGCGAAGCTTTTGAGCGCATCGAAGCTGCGGCTGGTCATCAGCCCCTGCGTGATCAAGATGCCGTCGCCCCAGAACAGCAAGGTGCAGCCGTCGGCCGGCGCGTTGGCGACCGCCACGGTCCCGACCTCGCCGTTGCCGCCGCTGCGGTTCTCGACCACGACCTGCTGGCTCCAGCGCTCGGCGAGGCCGTGGGCGATGTGGCGCGCCATGATGTCGTAGCTGCCGCCGGGCGGGAACGGCACGACGATCTTCATCACCCGCTGCCCGCACGGCTGCGCGGACGCCGCTGCGCCCAGCGTCAGGACCAGTGCAAGGCTCGCGAAGAATTCGAACGGCAACGCGCCTCATCATCGGTGTTCCTTCCGTCAATCAGGCCCGAGCGCTTATATTCCAAAGCAACGGGACATGCGCTACGTCATATCGAGGCGCGGTCTGGCCGATCTACGCTTCGGCCGGCAACAGAATGCAAAGCACACGGGAGGACGATGTCGTGAGCAACCCGGACTGGCTGTGGCCGAACGGCAAGCGGATCGCGGTCGTGTTCAACGTCTGCCTGGAGGCCTGGTCGGACGGCAAGGCGCCCGGCATCAGTCCGATGGGCAATCCGCTGCCGGCGGGCGTGCTCGACACCATGGCGATTTCCTGGGCCGCCTACGGCGTCAAGACCGGCATCTATCGGCTGCTCGATGCCTTCGAGCGCCACGGCGCCAAGACCAGCGTCATGGTCAACGCGGTCGTCGCCGAGCGCGCGCCGGAAGCCGTGAAGGCGATCGCCGACGGCGGCCACGAGGTGCTCTCGCACTCCTACGCCATGGACGTGATCCCGGCGCTGCTGTCGGACGAGGAGGAGCGCAAGAACATCGAGCGCTGCACCAGGCTGCTGGAGAAGGCATCGGGGCAGCGCATCCAGGGCTGGCTCAGCCCGCGCGGCACCTCGCGAAGCGAGACGCCGAAGCTGCTCGCCGACGCCGGCTACCGCTGGTACGGCGACGTGTTCGACACCGACCTGCCCTATGTGCAGCGCTTCGGCGACAAGAAGATCGTCGCGATCCCGCTCTCCTACGACGTCAACGACATGCCGTCGATGAAGTACGGCAACGCGCCCAAGATGATGCTCGACGCCTTCGACGAGGTGATCGACATCGCGCGCGAGCGCGACGACGAGCTGCGCATCATCGACGTGACCAGCCACGCCCACATCTTCGGCCATCACCGCGGCGCCTATTACTTCGAGAAGATCATCGAGAAGGCGGTGTCGGCGAACGACATCTGGGTCGGCACCCGCGCGCAGATCGCCGATCACGTGTTGTCGCAGCAACGTGCGCGTGACTGGCAACGCGATGCGCTCGCTCGTCATTGCCGGGGCGCGAGCGCGGCGCCGAGCCCGCGAGTGCGGCACGGTACGCCAGCAGGCTTCGAGGCTGGGCACGGCGCTCGCCCCATTGCGGCGCGGCGCCGTCCGGCATGCCGACCCACGGACGACACTGTCCATGCCCCAGGTCGGTCGCAGCATTCCCCGCCTGGAAGCGCGTGCCAAGGTCACCGGCCGGGCCGAATACATGCACGGCCTGCGTCTCCCCGGCATGCTGCACGGCAAGATCGTCCGCAGCACGGTCCCGCACGGCCGCATCACGCGCATCGACACGAGCGCGGCGCGGGCGCTCGCCGGCGTGCACCGCGTCGTCACCGGCGAGGACATCCGCGCGCTCATCCCCGAGCCCTATTACGGGCCGGCGTTTCACGACCAGCCGATCCTCGCGCTCGACAAGGTGCGCTATGTCGGCGAGCCGGTCGCGGTCGTGCTGGCGTCCGATCCGCACGTCGCCGAGCGCGCGGCGCAGCTGATCGAGGCCGAGTACGACGAGCTCCCCGCCGTCTACGACGAGATCGAGGCGCTGATCGTCGGACGTGATCGTGCACGACGTGCTCAAGCCCGCCGGCACGTTCCCGGACCTCAAGCACCTGGCCGGCCGCACGGAACACCAACGTCGCGCTCGACTATCACCTGCGCCGCGGCGACGCCGACGGCCGCGATGGCGTCGGCCGATCACGTGCTCGAGCACACCTTCAAGACCCGGCAGGTCCTGCATCGTGCCGCTCGAGCCGTTCATCTCGGTCGCCGAGCCGGCCGGGCCGGGTCTCGTCATCCACACCGCCTCGCAGACGCCGTCGTTCGTGCGCATCGAGATCGCGCGCCTGCTCGGCTGGCCGGAGAGCGCGCGTGCGCGTGAAGGTGCCCTATCTCGGCGGCGGCTTCGGCGCCAAGGTCTACGTCAAGCTCGAGGCGCTGGTGGCGGCGCTGGCGCTGATCGTGCGCCGGCCGGTCAAGATCGCGCTCACCATGGAGGAGCAGTTCTACGTCATCACCAAGCATCCGACCACGTTCCGGATCAGGAGCGGCGTGACCAAGGACGGCCGCATCGTCGCGCGCGAATGCGACGTCTGGTGGAACGGCGGCGCCTACGCCGACATCGGTCCGCGCGTCACGCAGAAATCCGGCTTCACGGCGGCAGGCCCCTACGACATCGAGCACGTCCGCATCGATTCGTTCGAGCTCTACACCAACCGGCCGCCGGCCGGCGCGCTGCGCGGCTTCGGCATTCCGCAGCTGGTCTGGGCCTACGAGAGCCACACCGACCTGATCGCGCGCGCGCTCGGCATCGACCCGATCGAGTTCCGCCGCACGCAACATCCTGCGCGAAGGCCGCCCGCAGGCGACCGGCACGCCGATGCGCGATGCGGCGATCGAGCGCGTGCTCGACACGCTCGCCGCGCGCATGAGCTGGTCGGCGCCGTTCGATCGCGGCAACGGCGTCGTGCGCCGCGGCCGCGGCGTCGCGATCGGCTTCAAGGCCTCGATCGCGCCCACCACGTCGGTCGCGCTCGTCAACGTCAGCGCCGACGGCAGCACCAGCCTGTGCATGGGCACGGTCGACATGGGGCAGGGCTCCGACACCGCGATGGCGCAGATCGTCGCCGAGGTGCTCGACGTCGCGGCCGAGGACGTGCGCGTGCTCCACCCCGATTCGGACGTGACGCCCTACGACATGGGCACGCTCGGCTCGCGCTCGACCTACCATATGGGCCACGCGGTGCGGCTCGCCGCCGAGGACGCGCGCAGCAAGCTCGCAGGCGCTCGCCGCCGAGGTCGGCCTGCCGCCGGGCACGAACGATCCGATCGCGGAGCTGTTCCGGAAGCGCTACGGCATGCAGGCCGGCAACGTGCTCGGCGTCGGCTCCTACATCCCGAGCTACAGCTCGCCCGACCCGGAGACCGGCCTGACGCCGAACGCCACGCCGTTCTGGATGATCGGCGGCACCGGCGCCGAGGTCGAGGTCGACACCGAGACCGGCCATGTGCGCGTGACCAGGCTGGTCAACGTCGGCCGACGCCGGCAAGCCGATCAATCCGGCGATCGCCGGCACGCAGCTCTCCGGCGCCGCCATCATGCAGCTCGGCTTCACGCTGTTCGAGGAGATGCGGCTCGACGGCGGCCAGGTCGTCAACGCCTCGCTCGCGGACTACAAGATTCCCGCCATCCACGACGTGCCGCCGATGGAATCCGAGCTGGTCGCGGCCGCGCAGGAGAGCGGGCCGTTCGGCGCCAAGGGGCTCGGCGAATCCGGCACCTTCGGCGTCTCGCCCGCCATCGCCAACGCCATCGAGGATGCGGTCGGGGTGCGGCTGACCGAGCTGCCGCTCACGCCCGAATCCGTGTTGCGGGCGCTGCGCGCCGCGCAAGGCCGCCCGCTCGACGCAGGACTGATACCGGCGGCACCAATCCATCACCGTCATCCTGAGGTGCGAGCCGTCTTCGGCGAGCCTCGAAGGATGATCGGCCCCGCTGTTGCCGCTTGCATTCGTGCGGCACGAGCCGGGCCGTCGCCCACCGATTTCGAGGTCTACCCGAAATCGGAACTTAAGGTGCGCAAGTCGGCTACAGCCGACTTGCGATGGGCCGCGAAGACGCGGCCACCTCGCGTGACGGGTTCAGTGAGTCATTCTTGGCCGCCGTCGCCCGCCACCGGCGACGTCCGTGGGTTTCGGGCTGTCGGGCCTCCATCGCAGCTCCCGTTGCGGAGACGGAATCTCGATCGCCGCCTCCCGGAAGCGCTTGATGATCTCGTAATGCAGGTCGCTCTTGACCGACAGGCCCTTCTCGACGTCCTCCACGATGCAGCGCAGCTCGAAATCGAGCGCGCTGTCGCCGAAGCCCACCAGAAACGCCGACGGCGGAGGCGACTGCACGATTTGCGGGTGCGCGTTCGCGATCTCCAGCAGGATGTCGCGCACCTGGGCCGGATCGGTCTCGTAGGCCACCCCGACCTTGACGACGATGCGCGCCAGCGTGTTCACGCGCGTCCAGTTCTTGACGATGCCGGTGATGAGCTCCGAGTTCGGGATGATCACGCTCGCCCGGTCGAAGGTCTCGATCTCGGTCGCCCGCACGCGGACGCGCCGCACCCATCCCTCCTCGCCCTTGACCACGATCGAATCGCCGACCCGGATCGGCCGCTCGGTCAGCAGGATGAGCCCGGACACGAAGTTCGACACCACCGACTGCAGTCCGAAGCCGATGCCGACCGAAAGCGCGCCGGCGATCAGCGCGATCTTCTGCAGATCGAATCCGAGCCCGGTGAGCGCGAACGCGATCGCGGCGATCGCGCCGACATAGCCGAAGATGGTGGCGATCGACAGTTGCAGGCTGGGCTCGAGGGTGGTGCGCGGCAGCAGCTCGAGCTCGAGCCAGCGCTTCACCACCCGGGTGACGACCAGCAGCACGGCCAGCACGACGGCGCGCCGCCAGCATCGCGCGAAACGAGACGTGGATCTCGCCGATCTTGAACCCGAACGGAATGTTGCGGATGGTGTCGAACAGGTCGGCGGTGGATACCTCCCACGGACCGATGATCAGCAGGCAGGCGAGCACGATCAGCGTCACCCGAATGAGGGCGGACAGCAGCGCGGCGCCGAGTCCGACGCCGCGCGCGCTGACGCCGAGATTGGCGGCCAGCAGCCGTCCGTGCGGCGATTGCTCGCCGATGTCCGCGAACCAGCGACTGCGTGACGATCAGCAGCAGGTAGAGCGCCGCGAACACCGCCGCGCCGACGATCACCCGCAGCGCCACGAACGCCGCCAGGCCGGCATAGCCGGCGACCAGCGCCACGATGATCAGCACCGTCACCACCACGGCCAGGGGGTGCACCCAGGGGGCGGCCGCCAGCGCATTGCCGTTCGCCGCTTCTGATCCGGCTCAGGCGAACGATCAGGTCGCTCAGGAAGGCGGCGGCGACCGCGGCGAACAGCACGTTGGTGGCGACGGTGATGATGAGCGGCGCAAACAGGGCCTTGTGGACGACCTGCAGGATCACCAGCACGCCGAGCGCGCGCGTCGCCCAGACCAGTTGATTGTGAATGTAGCGGGCGGTGTCGTCGTCTTCCTGCACCAGCCGGCGCTCCGGCTTCTCGGGCGCCAACAGGCCGCGCGCGATGCCGCGGCCGAACGCCGCCGCCGCGATGCCGGCGACCAGTCCCTGGGCGATCTGCTCGACCCGCCAGGTCAGCAGCCCGAACGTGTCGAGCACCATCAGCCCCGCCAGGCAGGCGAGCGGCGTGCGCGCGGCGAGCCAGACGAACACCCAGAACGCCGTCCGCGCCTTGTCCCGGCGCGTCTCGAATGGCCCGGCGAACAGCCGCGCGAACCACCAGCGCGAGAGACCGATGGTGATCGCCGCGATTACGATCAAGATGAGCACCGCCGCGAGCAGGCGCCCGCCTCCGGGATGCTCGCTGATCCAGGTGTCGTACAGCGCCGCTGCGCTGCGCAGCTCGACCGGCAGCGCACGCGAAACATCCCGCCAGAAGGATGGATCGAGGATGCTCGGGCTGCGCGCGAACAGCTCGCTGGCGTAGAGCGCATGGCGCTTCTGCGCCAGCCGCTCGCTCAGCTGCTCGACTCTGACGGCGAGCACGCGGTACTGCTTCAACGCCCCGTCGAGCTCGCTGAAGTTTCGCCGTGAGCTCGTCGCGCTCGTTGGTGATTTCCTCGCTCTCGGCCGGCGCATCCTTCTCGGGCGCGGGACCGAGCTGCTTGAGCCGCTCCTCGAGCTCGCGCACGCGCGGCTCGAGCTCCTCGATCTTGCCCCGGATGGCGTCGGCCGCGGCGGTCAGCGCGCGGCGATGCTCCGCCAGCGTCTCGGCCGTGATGTCGTCGCGGCCGATCGACGCCTCGATCTCGTCGAGCGAAGCTTTCAGCTGCTCGAGCGCGGCGGCTTCGGCCGGCTGTTCCTCCCCCCACGCCTTGCCGGCCAGCCCTGTGCCTGCGGCGAGGACGACGGCCAACAAGCTCCAAAACACGAATTGCCGCCCGATCGCCGACCGAATCCGCCTGATCGTCATGAGGCCTGCTCCCTTTGGGGAGTGCGGTCTCACGCACACCCGACAGGAGTCAAGACGTGCCGCATTCTTTGCTAGGATGGGTCGAGCCAACGGGATGACCATGCGGCGGCTTGCGCAACAGCTCGAACCGTTCCTGCACAGCGCTGCAACGCGTGGCTCTTCGTCGACCTGCTGGTTGCGGCGGCATTCGGGATCCCGACGTGGCTGCTCGCCGCCGTCGGCGGCTTGGCGACGGTCTATTTTGCCGCCGGCGGCCGGGGCGATTGGTCGACCACCGGGCTGCTGCTGGCGGCGCTCGCGGCCGGGGCCGCGGTCGCCGCCGGCGCCACTGCGCTCACATTCCTGTGGACGCTGGCCTTGGAAATATGGCGGCAATGGCAGCGCCCGGAGTCCGGCATTGCGGCGCCGGAACCTGCTCGTCCCGAGCAGCCATCGGCGGATGACGGCGAGGTTGCAAGCCAAGCCGAAACCGAAAGCCCGATCCCGGCTGAGCCCGTGATGCCTCCGCCGGCCGCGCCCGTGCCCCCTCCGGCGCCGCGCCGCAGAAAGCTCTATCTCGCCTCCGAGCTGCGCAACCGCCTGAGAGCCTTGTCCGAATTGTCGGAGCAACTCGATGGCCCGATGCAGGAGGCGTTCGACTGCGGGCACGCAATGGCCACGGATATCGCCGATGCATGCCGGACCTATTCCAAGCAGGAAATCATCGACGGATTCAACAGCTTCAAATCGTTCACCGAGGCTGCCCAGAAAGATCTGCTCGCCACCGTGAAGAAACATCCGTTCCCGGAGATTGCCGAGCTCGGGCCGTGGGATTGCGGCCCGGTCGTCGACAAGACCGGGGTGCTGGTGTTGCTCATGTCGGTGGTTCCGGAGCAGGTTCTGCACGAGCACAACCTTTCGGCCCCCACGTTGCGACAGGCCGGAGCCGACTGGATCAGCGCGGTGAACGGCTTCGGCGCCTGGCTCGCGGACAAGAAACGAAAGCTCGCGGCCCAGCGCGCCGAGTACGAATCCGCGCGGCATCCGGAGTGACGCGCGTCGGGTAGCGCGCCATCGCGCGCATCGTCGCCCCGACGATATTACCGTCGTTGCCGCTCACGGATCTACGCTGCGGCATCTGCGACGCCCTGTCTGTTCGTCGTGAACGGCAATCTGTTACCGGACGAGCGGCGGCGCGCGCGTCCAACAGCTGCCTGTCGCGTTTCTCCGGTGCAAACAGTGATCGCGCGCGCTCCATCATCGCGAAGTCGTCACATTCTCATGAGGCAATCAGGGCGGTGGAACCGCCTCGCGCAGGCGCAACACGGGGGCAATCGAAACATGAAATTCTTCAGGACACTCGAGTCCGCCGAGCTCGACAGATCGGCGAAGACCGCAATGCAAACCCGCGAGCTCGGCCGCCGCGAGCTGGCGCCGCGGCGACCGCAGCCGGAGCCGGATCGCGACGTGGTGGAGGACAGTCTCGGCTTCCTGCTGCGCCGGGTGGCGGGGAACTCGGTCGAGACCCTCGACGAGGTCATCGTCGAGCTCAAGATCCTGCGCAAGACGCTGCAAAGCGAGGGCGCGCGCGTCGAGCGCGAGGTCGTCGAATATGCGACCCTGACGCAGGCCGCCCTGCAATCGACCAGGATCATCGCCGAGAGCCTGGCGCACTGGCGACAGGCTCCCGAGGCCGCCCCGCGCATCAGCGCGTAGCATGGGTTGAGCCCGCGAGGTCGATCGCCCTCCGACCGCCGGGGCGGCCGGTCGACCGCGCTCGTTAAGGCCACTATAATGATTAATCCCGCTATAATGGCGGCCGTGCCGGCGCACGGCCGAGCGACGTCTGGTGATTGAGTAGGAGTTGGCGATGGCCCCGCGAGCGTATTGGAAAGGCTATTTGAAACTGTCGCTGGTCTCGTGTCCGATCGCGCTCTATCCGGCGTCGTCGAGCTCGGAGCGCGTGTCGTTCAATCGGATCAACACCAAGACCGGAAACCGCCTCAAGCAGCAGATGGTCGATGCCGAAAGCGGCGAGCCGGTCGAGAAGGACGACATCGGCCGCGGCTACGAATATGCCAAGGGCCAATACATCCTCGTGGACGATGCCGAGATCGAGAAGATCAAGATCGAGAGCACCCACACCATCGAGATCGACAGCTTCGTGCCGCGCTCCGAGATCGACGACCGCTATCTGGCGAGCCCCTATTATCTGTCGCCCACCGACCAGGTCGGGCAGGAGGCCTTCTCGGTCATTCGCGACGCCATGCGCGAGAAGAAGATGGTGGGGCTGGCGCGCGTGGTGCTCACGCGCCGCGAGCATGTCGCGATGCTGGAGCCGTTCGACAAGGGCCTGCTGGCGACGACCTTGCGCTATCAATACGAGGTGCGCGACCACGCCGAATATTTCTCCGATATCCCGGACCTGAAATTGCCGGACGAGATGAAGAAGCTCGCCGCCCATATCGTGGAGACCAAGGCCGGCCACTTCGAGCCGAAGAGTTTCGAGGATCACTACGAGAAGGCGCTGGTCGAGCTCCTCAAGAACAAGCAGGCCGGCCGGCCGATCGAGACCGTCGGCGAGGAGGCGGCCGCGCCGCGCGTGATCAATCTCATGGACGCCCTGCGGGCGAGCATCGACGCCGGCGCCAAGAAGCCGGCCGCCGCCAGCACCGGCTCCCGCCGCCCCGCCGCCAAGAAGAAGGCCGCGGCGCGATAGAGCGGCTTCGCGCGGACGGCTGTTGCCGTTTGTGCCGTCCCCCGCAAGGGGAGAGAGGGCGTGTTCGGCGAAGCCAAAACCCGCCGCGACGTGCATACTGCACGATGGACGATTCGAACTTGCCTAAAGCTATTTCGATCCATGCCCCCTGACCCGAGCAGCTCGCCGCTTCGACGCACCGTCGCCTTCGCCGGGCGGCTCGCGTCGATGAAGCGGGAGGAGGCGTTCGCGCTGGTGCGCCAGCACGGCGGCACGCCGCGGCGCGGCCTCACCAAGACGACCGGCGTTCTGGTGGTGGGCGAGCTCGGCTGGCCGCTGCTGCCGGACGGACGGCCGTCGAAGAGCCTCGCGCTGGCAAAATCCTATGGCGTGGCGATCGCCAGCGAGCGGCGCTTCCTCGAATGGGCCGGCCGGGCGCTCGCGGACGACCAGGTCAGGACCTACTCGGCCGATCAGATCGCCTCGCTCAGCGCCCTGCCGCTCGACGTGATCGAGCAGCTCACGGCGTTCGGGTTGCTCGATTGCCGCGAGCAGCGCTACGGCTTCCGCGATCTGACCGCGGCGCGGCAGCTCGCCGAGCTGCTGCAATCCGGCGTCACGCTGTCGACCATCACCCGGAGCCTGCACGAGATCCGCAAGTGGCTTCCCGACGCGGCGCTCTCCAACCTGCGGCTCTATCCGGCGTCGTCGGATGCCATTCTCGTCGAGCACATGAAAGGCCGCACCGACCAGACCGGCCAGTTCGTGCTTGCGGTCGGCGAGGACCGGGAAAACCCCGACGAGCTGTTCGAGCAGGCGCAGGCGGCCGAGGAAGCCAGCGACGTCGAGACCGCGCAGCGGCTCTATCGCAGGGTCATGCGCATCGATCCCGGCGATCCCATCGCCGCGTTCAATCTCGGCAACCTGCTGCGGGCAATCGGCCAAAAGGTCGAGGCCGAGGCGGCCTATCGGGCGGCCACCAAGTCAGACCCCCGTTTCGCCGAGGCCTGGTACAACCTGGCCGACGTCCTCGATGACCAGAGCCGCTCCGACAAAGCCGTCGCCTGTCTCGAGCGCGCGGTCGCCGCCGATCCCGATTACGCCGACGCGATCTTCAATCTCGGCCTGCTGCACCAGCGCAACGAACGCCACGCCGACGCGGCGATCTGTTGGCGGCGCTATCTCGCGCTCGACAATGACTCGGATTGGGCGGCGCGCGCCAGGCGGGCGCTGAAGTATTGCGAGATGCAGATCGCGCATCCTCGTAGCGCGTGATCGGCGGAGCGATCGTGGCAGCTCGCGATAAAGTCTCGAAGCCGGCACCGCGCCGCGATCCGCTCGCGGCCTACGAGCAGAAGCGCGATTTCAGCCGCACCACCGAGCCCAAATCCAAGCCCGCGTCCAAGCCCAAGCCGAAACGCGGCGCGGGCGACGGCCGCCAGTTCGTCGTGCAGAAGCACGATGCGCGCCGGGTGCATTACGATCTGCGGCTCGAGCTCGGCGGCACGCTCAAGAGCTGGGCGGTGACGCGCGGACCGAGCCTGATCGTCGGCGAGAAGCGGCTCGCGGTCCGCACCGAGGATCACCCGATGCAGTACCTCGATTTCGAGGGCAACATCCCCAAGGGCGAGTACGGCGGCGGCGCCATGATCGTGTGGGATCGCGGGCGCTGGGAGAGCGCCGCCGATCCCGACAAGGGGCTCGCCAAAGGCCACCTCGACATCACGCTGCACGGCGGCCGCCTCAACGGCCGCTGGCACCTGGTGCGGATGCGGCCGCGGCGCGGCGAGAAGACCGAGCCGTGGCTGCTGATCAAGGCCGACGACGAATTCGGACGGCAGGCCGGCGAGCCGGACATCACCGACGAGGCGACGACCTCGTTTCTCAGCGGCCGCACCACCGGCGAGCTCGCGGCGGTCGGCGAATTGCGCAAGGACCACGCCGGCCGCGCCAAGGTGATCGGCGCGCGCAAGACCGCCGTGCCCGACCCGAGCAACGTCGACGGCGCCCGCAAGGGCATCCTGCCGGCCTTCCTCGAGCCGAGCCTGCCGCAGCAGACCGACAAGGCCCCGAGCGGCGCAAAGTGGGTGCACGAGATCAAGTACGACGGCTACCGCACGCAGGCCCGCATCGACGGGCCGCGAGGTCCGGCTGCTCACCCGGCAAGGGCTCGATTGGACCGCGCGGTTTCCGAGCATCGCCGCCGCGCTGCCGAAGCTCGGGCTCAGCTCCGCGCTGCTCGACGGCGAGATCGTCGTGGAGGATACCGCCGGCATTCCGAGCTTCAACCTGCTGCAGTCGGACCTGAGCGCGGGCCGCAGCGATCGCTTCCGCTACTTCCTGTTCGACCTGCTCTATTGCGAAGGCTTCGATCTCACCAAGGCGACGCTGCTGGATCGCAAGGCGCTGCTGCAACAAATCGCCGCCGGATTGCCTGCCGGCTCGCCGATTCGTTTCAGCGAGCACCTGGCGCAGGACGGGCCGACCATGTTCGAGCACGCCTGCCGCATCGGCCTGGAAGGCATCGTGTCGAAGCGCATCGATCTGCCTTATCGGCCCGGGCGCGGCGGGCATTGGCTCAAGACCAAGGGCATGCTCCGGCAGGAGTTCGTCATCCTCGGCTACGTGCCCTCGACCGTCGCCAAGAGCACGGTCGGCGCGCTGATGGTCGGCTACTACGACAAGGGCACGCTGTTCTACGCCGGCCGCGTCGGCACCGGCTATTCCGGCGACCAGTCGCGATGGCTGCGCGACGAGCTCGACAAGATCGCCGCGGCGAAGCCCAAGCTCGGCAACGCGCTCCCGGCCGGCTCCGAGAAGGGCGTGCGTTGGGCGGCGCCGCAACTCGTTTGCGAGGTCGAATATCGCGGCTGGACCGCGGACAGATTGATCCGCCAGAGCGCCTTCAAGGGGCTGCGCGAGGACCGCGCGCCCGAGGAGATCGTGCTCGAGGTGGCGCCGGAGCAAGCCAAGCCGGAGCGCGCTCGCGAATCGCTGCGCGACCGTCTCACCCATCCGGAGCGCATCCTGTGGCCGGAGCCGGGCGTCACCAAGGAGGGCCTGGCCGAGTTCTATGCCGACATCGCCGACTGGATCCTGCCGCACATTTCCGGGCGCGTGCTCAGCCTGGTGCGCTGCCCCTCCGGGGTGGCCGAGAAGTGCTTCTTCGCCAAGCACGCCTGGGCCGGCCTGAGCAACGCGATGCGGCGCGTCGACGTCGGCGAGAAGGAGAAGATGCTGATCCTCGACAATCTCGATGGATTGATCGACCTGGTGCAGGCCGGCGTGCTCGAGATCCATCCGTGGGGATCGAGCTTCGCGCAGCTGGAGCAGCCGGACCGGCTGATCTTCGATCTCGACCCCGGCGAGGACGTGCCGTGGAGCGCGGTGATCGAAGGGGCGTTCGAGGTGAGGAGCCGGCTGGCGGCGCTCGATCTCAAGAGCTTCGTGAAGACCTCGGGCGGCAAGGGCCTGCACGTCGTGCTGCCGCTCGAGCCCAAGGTCGGCTGGGACGACGCCAAGTCATTCACCCAGTCGATCGCCGACGCGATGGCCAAGGCGCAGCCCGAGCGTTACGTCGCCAAGATGAGCAAGACCGCCCGGCGCGGGCGCATCTTCGTCGACTATCTGCGCAACGGCCGCGGCGCCACCGCGGTCGCGCCCTACTCGACCCGCGCGCTGCCGCTCGCCTCGGTCTCGACCCCGCTCGCCTGGGACGAGCTCTCCGAAGGCGTGCGCGCCGATCACTTCAAGATCGACAATCTGCGCCAGCGGCTCGATGTGCTGAAAGACGACCCCTGGCCCGATTTTTTCACCATCCGCCAGCGGCTGCCGGAGGGACGAGCACTCTGAGGGCGCAGAACAGCGGCCGCGCCCCCGCAAGGTCGCCCTGCTCCTGCAGCAGACGGGCGAGGTTGTTGAGGCTCGTCGCCGTATCGGGATGCTCGGGACCGAGCGCCTTCTCGCGGATCGCCAGCGCGCGCTCGTACAGCGGGCGCGCCGCCGCAAGGTCGCCCTGGTCCTTGAGCAGGCAGGCGAGGTTGTTGAGGCTCGTCGCCGTATCGGGATGCTCGGGGCCGAGCACCTTCTCGCGGATCGCCAGCGCGCGCTCGAAAAGCGGCCGCGCCTGCGCATAGGCTGCGAGCGGCCCCGTGCCTGTATGCTGCGAGCCCGATCGAGCAAGTCAGCGACCCGCTCCTCGGCGTCCGCTCAGGCAGGCGCGGCATCGTCGCCGACCAGCGCCAGCGCGAGTCGCATCGAGCCGGCGCGCCCGCGGCCAGGTCTTCGGATCGTCGAAGACGCTCTCCGGATAGACCGCCGCCAAAGCCTCCACGAGCGCCCGCCGCGCATCCTCGCGCGCGTCGCCTTCGCGCCGCGCCGCCGCGACCTGGCGCACCAGCCGGTGCAGGCGGATCGTGTCGGTCGTGATCGACGGCTCGCGCTCGTCCGCGATGGTCTCGCGGTCGATCAGCGCGAAGGTGCGCAGCGCCGCGACCGCCTCGTCGAGGCCGTCGCCGGCGAGCGCCGAGGCGAGCGGCTCGCCGAATTTCTCCCGCGCCTCCGCGAACAGGAACAGCGGGATCGGCTCCGGCGCCAGCAGCGCGGCGTGGACGATCAGCGGCTCTGCCGCCGGATGGAGCTTCGCCGCCTCCTCGATGGCGAGCGCGAAGGTCTTCGCCACCGTCAGCGCCGTCGTGATACTCGGCCGGCGCGTGGCGCGCATCGTCGAGCAGCCGCGCCGGGGCCGCCTCGAAGCGCCTGCGATACTCCGCCAGCGAAATATCGAGGCGCTCGCAGTAGGCCGCCGCCTGCTCGTGCGCGAGCGGCAGCCCGCCGAGCGCCTCCGACAGCGTCCAGGGCCGCGTCGCGCTCGCCCGCGCGGCCGGTGCGGGCGACCAGGTAGTCGGCGCCGATCTCCTTCGGCCAGAGCCGGATTTCGACCGGTGTCGGCGACCCCGCGCCAGGCGTGGGCGTTCGACGTGACGAGAACATGCGCGCGCCCGCCGCGCGGCAGGTAGGGCTTGAGCGCATCCGCATCGACTGCGTTGTCGAAGATGAGCAGGATGCCCTCGCCCTCGTGCTGCAGCCGCTCCATCACGGCGGCGAGCGCCGGCTCCTCCTTGTCGTCGGCGGCGACCCAGCCGAGCCGGACGCCGAGCGCGACGAGGTCGGCGCGCATGCGCGGGCTCGGTCTGCGCCCTGATCCACCAGGTCGCGCGGTAGTCGCCGCGATGCCGCTCGGCGTACGCGGCCGCCAGCGTGGTCTTGCCGACGCCGCGCAGCCCGTGCAGCGCCGTGATGGCGACGCGGCCCTCGTAGCGCTGGAGCGCCGTCGCGATGGCGGCAAGCGCGTCGTCGCGGCCCAGGAAATGGGTCGGCACGCGGATCGGGATGTTGGAGACCGCGAACGCCTTGCCGGGGAACGCGATCGCTGCGGGCGCCTCGCGCTTCTCGATGAACTCGCGGAAGCGGATGCGGGCCGCTCGCTCGGGGATGCCGAACAGCTCGCAGCGGCGGATATGGTCGGCTGAGCGTCGGCAGCCGGCAGGGCTTCACCGCCACGAACAGCACGAAGCCCGGCCGCTTCGACGTCGCCTGCCACAGCGCGGCGTTGCGCTCCAGGGTCGAGTAGGGCGCCTTCAGATACTCGTCCGACACCACGCAGAGCACATGGTCGGCGGCGTCGTGGCGCTCCTCCATCCAGGCGTAGATGTCGTCGCCGCCCTTGATCTCCCATTCGTGGACGTGCGGCGTATGCCCGAGCGCCTCGAGCTCCTTGGCGATCCAGAACGCCCAGTCGCGGTCGCTCGCCGTATAGCTGATGAAGATATCCGCCATCCGCCGCCCTCGCGCCGGTTCGCTCGATCGTGGCGGGCATCATCGTTGTCGCCCGGCCGGCGCGCAAGCCGATTGCAGGCCGATCGTTGCCGCGAGCGTAGGTTGGGTCGAGCGCTTCGCGAGACCCAACACTTCGTGCCGCGTCGTGAGATGTTGGAATTCGCGAAAGCTCGACCCAACCTACAGTCAACGAATATATACATTGACTGTACGAAGACGAATCGCGAGATTCGAAATCATCCTCGCTCGTGACGGGCGCCTTCTAGAGGCGATCCGTAGGCGGAGCGGGGAGTGGCGTTCCGCGGCTGCAGTTCGCACCTGCGGGCTCGGAAGGCTCGGGAACCGCCCGCCGGGCACTAGGACCCGGCCGCGAGGAGCATCGCTGTACGGGCTCCGGGGGACAATCCCGGGGCCGGAAGCGCGGCCCGGACGGCCGAAAATCGCCACGGTAGAGCGCCGAGAGGCGCGCGTCCCCTCTTCGCAAGGGGACGCGGGCGCCTCACAAGCGTCCCGGCGTGCCGACGTCATGGCACGCCAGGGGTGCCTCGCAAGCACCCCGCGCCGTCTCGGCGCTCTACTCCCCGTCGTTCGGGGGAAGGAAAAATGAGAACGCGGCGCCCGCGCGCGGATGGTCAGCGGGCGGCGAAGCATTGTCTAAGGGCTGTTTGAAATCGTGAGATGTGAATGCGGCAAAGAAAGCCGCCGCGCGCCGCAGCGCTTACCCTCCCCACAAGGGGCCCACAATGGGGAGGGTGGGAGCGCGCGGCGCTACCACTGCAAGCAACGATGCGACGATTCGTCGGAGGAATTGCGGAATTCCTACAGCTTCGCCAGCCCGATCAGCTGATCGAGCTTGGCGGCATCCTGCTTCAACGTCTCGCTCGGCCCGTCATAGACGATGCGGCCGCGGTCCATCACCACGGTGCGCGGCGAGACGTCGAGCGCGAGCCGGGTGTTCTGCTCGACCAGGAGGAGCGTGAGACCCTCGGATTGCGCGAGCTGCTTCACCGCCCGCACCAGCTCCTCGACGATCACCGGCGCCAGCCCCTCGGACGGCTCGTCCATCAGCAGCACCGACGGGTTGCCGATGAGCGCGCGGCCGATCGCCAGCATCTGCTGCTCGCCGCCGGAGAGCTGATTGCCGCGATTGCGCTCGCGCGCGGCGAGCTTCGGAAACATCCGAAACACCTCCGCGATGGTCCAGCGCCCGGGCCGGGCCGCGACCTCGAGGTTCTCGCGCACCGTCAGCGAGGGGAAGATCTCGCGCTCCTGCGGCACGTAGCCGAGCCCGGCCAAGGCGCGGCGATAGGTGGAGAGGCGTCCGATCTCCTGCCCGTGCAGGCGCAGATGCCCGCCGTGCAGCGAGGTGTGGCCCATGATGGTCGCCACCAGGGTGGTCTTGCCGACGCCGTTGCGGCCGATGATCGAGACCGTCTCGCCGTCCTTGAGCGCAAGCCGGACCTTTTCGAGCACGACGGTCTCGCCGTAGCCGGCGGAGACGTCCTCGAGCTCGAGCGCGAAGGTCTCGCTCACGGCCGCGCCTCGCGCTGCGCCTGACGATGCACGGCCGCATGGGCTTCCTGGCCGAGATAGACGGCGCGCACGCGCTCGTCCTTGGCGATATCCTGCGGGACGCCCTCGGTGAGGATGACGCCTTCCACCATCACGGTGATGCGCTCGGCGAAACGGAACACGACGTCCATGTCGTGCTCGATGATGAGGACGCCGATATGCGCGGGCAGCGCTTCGATGGCGTCGAGGATGATGTGGCTCTCGGTGCTGGGCACGCCGGCGGCGGGCTCGTCGAGCAGCAGCACCTCGGGCTTCAATCCGAGCGCGATCGCCAGCTCGACCAGGCGTTGCCGGCCATAGGCCAGCTCGGAGACGCGGTGCTGGGCATGGTCGTGGAGCTTCAGCGTCTCCAGCAGGTGCATCAATTCGTCGATCACGTCCTGGCGCTTGCCGGCCGGCTGCAGCATCGAGGGGGCGGCGCCGAGCCGCTCGGACACCGCGATATAGACGTTCTCCAGCACCGAGAGCCCGCGGAACAGCCGGTTGATCTGGAAGGTGCGGGCGATGCCGAGCTTGACGCGCTCGGCCTGCGCCACCGCGGTGATGTCGCGGCCGTTGAGCAGCACCGCGCCGGCCGACGGCGGCAGCACGCCGGTGAGCAGGTTGACGAACGTGGTCTTGCCGGCGCCGTTGGGACCGATCACCGCGTGCCGGGCGCCGCGCTCGAGCCGGAAGTCGATGTCGCGCGCGGCGGCGAGCGCGCCGAAATTCTTGCACAGGCCGCGGGTCTCGAGCAGCGGCGCGGTCATGGCTTGTTACGGTTGACGCCGAAGCGACGCAGAGCTGCGTCGAGAATGCCGAGAATGCCGTTGCGCGCGAACAGCGCGATCACCACCAGCAGGAGGCCGAGCCCGAGCTGCCAGGCGGTCGGATAGAATCGGGCCAGGAAGTGCGACAGCAGCATGTAGGCGACGGCGCCGACGAAGGCGCCGTAGAGCCGGCCATAGCCGCCCAGGATCAGCATGATGAGCACCGCGGCGGCGCGATCGAGGCTGAGCGCGCTCAGGTTGACATAGGCCGAGGCTTGCGCCCACAGCCCGCCGGCGATGCCGGCGATGGCGGCCGAGATGGTGTAGCAGGTGATCAGCCGCGCGCGCACCGGCGAGCCGACCGCATGCATGCGCCACATGTTCTCGCGGATCCCGGTCAGGCTCTGGCCGAACGGCGAATAGATGAGCGTGCGCACGAACACGAAGCAGATGAACAGCACCGCCAGGACATAGAGATACTGGGTGTTCGAATAGAGCGGATTGAACTCGAATATCCCGAACACCGGCGAGATGGTGAGGCTGGCCAGCCCGTCGAAGCCGCCGGTGTAGTCGTGGCCCATGTTCGCCGCTTCCTCGAGCAGCGCCATGGTGCAGAGCGTGAGCATCAGCAGGGTGAGGCCGGTGGTGCGCAGCAGCACCAGGCCGGAGGCGAGCCCGATGATCGCCGCCACCACCGCGCCCGCGATCAGGCTGGTGATCGGCTCGGTCCAGATGCCGTGATAGGACAGCATCCCGACCGTATAGGCGCCGGCGCCGAAGAAGGCGGCGTGACCCAGCGTGATGATGCCCGCATAGCCGAGCGCGAGGTCGAGCGAGAGCGCGAACAGGATCGCGACCAGGAGCTCGGTGCCGAAGCCGAGATAGTTCGGGAACGCGAAATAGCCCGCGATGGCGAGGAGCCAGGGAAGCGGCTCCCAGATGCGCAGCCGGTGGCGCTCGATCAGGGCAAGCGCCGCCGGATGCGCGGCCGTGGGGCGCGGGCGCCTGCGTGACCGCGGTCATGGGCTGCGTCCGAACAGGCCCTGCGGCCGCCACAGCAGCAGCAGGATCGTCAGCGCGAAGATGAACAGCGTGCCGCCCTTCGGCAGGTAGAGCTTGAGCGCGAAGTCGAGCACGCCGATCAGCAGCGACGCATAGAACACGCCGGTGACCTGCCCGAGCCCGCCGACCGCCACCACGATCAGGAAATAGACCAGGTATTTGAGCGCGTATTGCGGATCGAGGCCGAGGAACTCGGCGCCGAGCCCGCCGCCGAGCGCCGCCATGCCGCTGCCGAACGCAAAGGTGATGGTGAACAGCCGATCGACATTGATGCCGATCAATTCGGCCATGCGCCGGTTGTCGACGGTGGCGCGGATCTGGGCGCCGATCCGCGTGCGCTCGAAGCCGAGCCACAGCCCGAGCGCGATGGCGACCCCGACCACGATCAGGAAGATGCTGTAGGCGCGGTACTTGATGAAGCCGAGATCGATCTGTCCCTGCAGGCCGCGCGGCAGGGTGAGCGGCTGGTTTTCCGGGCCGATGATGAGCGTGATCGAGGCGATGAAGACGAAAACGAGGCCGATGGTGAACAGGACCTGGTCGAGCTCGGCCGCCCGGTAGAGCCGCCGATAGAGCAGGCGCTCGAGCACCGCGCTCACCGCCGCGGTGACGACGAAGCCGAGCGCCAGCGCCCAGAAGAACCCGAGACCGAGGCGGTTCATCGCCAGCACGATGACGTAGCCGCCGAGCATGGCGAAGGCGCCGTGCGCGAGGTTGACGAAGCCCATCAGCCCCATGGTGACCGACAGGCCGACCGACACGATGAACAGCACCATGCCGGCGGACAGCCCGCCCAACAGGATGCTGACGACGTCGGTGCCGAAGATCACGGGCGATCTCTCCAACTCGTCATTGCCGGGTCTTGCGACGCGTCGGCAGATCCATCTTCCGTTGCGAAGAGGTACGTCTTGCGAACCCAACCGTCCCGATGGAGCCCCCGAGGTCACAGCCCGGGCGGTGACGCAGGTGTGATCGTGCCCGTCAATTCTTCGGGGCGCACGGGCCGATCTTCAGCTCCTTGCAGGTGTCCTTCACGTTGTCGATCTGGCCGATCACCTTCTGATGCAGCTTGCCGTCGGTGCCCATCACCACCTCGGACAGGTACTCGTTCATGACGATGTCGCGGGTCGCCGGGTCGATCGAGATCGGGCCCTGCGGGCTCGCGAACTTCCAGCCCTTGAGCGAGGCCACCGCCTCGGCGCCGTCCATCTTGCCTTTGGTCGCCTTGACCGCATGAACGATCGCCGCCATGCCGTTGTAGCCGCCGACCGCCATGAAGTCGGGCGTCGAATCGGCGCCGTAGTCCTTCTTCCAGGCGGCGACGAACTTCTTGTTCTCGGGATTGTCGAGATCGGCGTTGTAGTGATGCATGGTGATGAGGCCGACCGCGGCCGCACCCATGGCCTGCAGCTTGGTGTCCTGGCTGATGTCGCCCGGGCCGATCAGCTTGATGCCGGCCGCGCGCATGTCGAGCGCGCCGTAGGTCTTGACCACCGCGGCGGCGTGATCGCCGGCCGGGACGAAGACGAAGAACACGTCCGGCTTCTGGTCCTTGGCGCGCTGGAAGAACGGCGTGAAGTCGGGCACCGCGCCGGCGCCGCCCATCGGGATGGCGTCGAGCACCTTGCCGCCGTTGGCCTCGAACCCGCGCTTGAAGGCGTCGAGGCTGTCCTTGCCGGGCGGGAAGTCGGTGTAGCCGACGACCGCGGTCTTCACCTTCATGATCTTGGCGGCGGCCTCGCCCATGGCGTAGCCGGCATGCCACATGCTGAACGAGGTCCGCACGTATTCGGGCGCGAGGTTGGTGATGAAGGCGGTGCCGGCATTCATGATCACCGCGAGCTTCTTGCCGGCGGCGACGATCGGCGCCGATGCGATCGCGTTGGGGGAGTAGACCCAGCCGCCGAGCGCGTCGACCTTGTCCTGCGTGAGCAGCTCCTGCACCACGATCTTGGCGTCGGCGCCGCCCGGGTTCTTGACGTCGCGCTTGATCAGCTTGAGCGAGTAGGGCTTGACCGCGTCGGGATTGAGCTTGAGGTATTGCTCCATGCCGCGGTCGATCTGCTGGGCGAACTCGGCGCCGATGCCGGTGTACGGCAGGTTGATGCCGATCTTCACCTCCTGCGCATGAATTAATCCGGTCGCTCCCAGGAGCAGGAGCGACGCCAGGGTCGCCTTGAGGGCGCTATGCCGTTTCATGTGTTTTCCCTTTTTGAAGGTGACGAAGATTTGCGGTTGCGGGCGGCGGGCCGGCAAGAGCATCGGTCGCTATTGTAAGGGACGATCCCGGCCGACGACAATTCGCACCCAGCTGCGAGTGAAGGTCTCGGCTCATATCCGTTCTTACGTGCTACATCCCGGGCACCGCAATGCGCGCCAGAATACACAGTTACCATAGTGGCCAAAAGCGGAAAAAGGCGTCATCCGGTCCCGGGATGAGCGACGCCGCGCGATGAGATAGGCTGCGCCCATAGGCCGCGGCGGCTGACGACAGCGTTTGGAGGAGACGGGGTGCAGGCACTGGAAAGAAGCTACGACGGGATCATCATCGGTGCCGGCCACCACGGCCTGGTGCTGGGCTCGTATCTGGCGAGGGCCGGACTGAAGGTCCTGCTGGTCGAGCGCCGCCTGACCTATGGCGGCGGGCTGTCGACCCGCGAGGTGACCCAGCCGGGCTTCTATCACAACCTGCATTCGATCAACCATTTCCACATCACCGAGACGCCCTGGTTCAAGGATCTCGGCCTCGAGTCCCGGGTGAGCTACATCACGCCGCGCTACGAGTTCGGGCAGGCGCATCTCGACGGCACCGCGCTGGTGCTGGGTCGCGACCTCGAGGAGACGATCGCCAACATCGCGCGCTTTTCGCGCAAGGACGCGGCGACGTTCCGCGACTGGAACCGCAAGGCCGAAGCGATCACCGGCAGCATCCTGTTGCCGGAGCGCTATGCCGAGCCGCTGCCGCAGGCCGAGCGTGAAGCGCTGCTGGCGCGCACCGCGCTCGGCCGCGATTTTCTCGCGGTGACGCGCCGCCAGCCGCTCGAGGTGGTCGACGAGCTGTTCGAGAACGAGCACGTCAAGCTGCTGTTCCTGTTCAAGGTGTCGCTGTTCGGCACCTGGCTGACCGACACCCTGTCGAAGACGAGCCCGATGGGATCGGTGATCCGCGCCTTCGACCTGCAAAGCGGCTATCAGCTGTGCCGGGGCGGCTCGTTCAATCTCGCCCGCGGCCTGATGGAGACGTTCATCGCGGCCGGCGGCACGTTCGCGCCGCAGGTCCGCATCGATCGCATCGTGATCGAGGGCGGGCGCGCGACCGGGATCGCGCTCGACGACGGCCGCGTCGTGCGGGCGAAGCAGTTCGTCGCCAGCACCATCGACGTGCACCAGACGTTCGAAAGCCTGATCGGGCGCGAGCAGCTGCCGCAGCGGCTGCAATCGAAGCTCGACGGCTTCCAATACACCGCCTGGACGCTGTTCGGCCTGCACCTGGCGCTGCACGAGAGCCCGCGCTTTGCGGCGGAGGCGTTCGATCCGAACATCAATCGCGCGCTGAAATGGAGCATCGGCGCCGACACGATGGCGGATCTGTTCTCCGCGCATCGCGACGTGCAGGCCGGACGCGTGCCTTCGCTGGTGCAATTCGGCTCGGGTCCGCTGAGCCTCATCGATCCGACGCAGGCGCCGCCCGGAAAGCACACCAGTTACGCGTGGCACGTGATGCCGCTCGATCCGGATGCCGGCGGCAACGACTACGAGGCCTTCAAGGAGGAGTTCTCCGAAAAGATCCTGCAGACCTGGGCACGCTATTGCCCGAACATGACGTCGAAGAACATCATCGGCCAATACGCCTATACGGCGCGCGAATACGTGGCGGAGTTCCCCAACATGCGCGGCGGCGACATCTTCATGGGGGCGTTCAACGCCGAGCAGGTGATGTACAACCACTTCGGCTACCGCACGCCGGTTGCGAACCTCTACTATGCGGGATCGGCGGCGCATCCGGGCGGCGCCATCTCGGGCGGGTCGGGCTACATCAGCGCCGGCATCATCGCGCGCGATCTCGGGCTCGAGCTCTGGTGGAAGCCCTGGGACGCGCGGGCGGCGCTGGAGGCCTTGCCGCAGGCCGTCAACCAAACCGAGCGGAAGCTGTTGCACGGTTAATATTGCCGGTCATTATAGTCATGGGGCTAGTCGTCCCCGCGCATCCGATCTCGGGTCTACCCGAGATCGGCACCTTAAGTGCGCATGTCGGCTATAGCCGACATGCGTTGGGACCCGATAGTTCCAGAGGCGGTGGTAAGGCGTCGCGTCATGAAGGTCATTATCGTCGGCGGCGGCATCGGCGGTCTCACCACCGCGCTCATGCTGCATGCGCGCGGCATCGACTGCGAAATCTACGAGCAGTCCGACGGCATCCGCGAGCTCGGCGTCGGCATCAACACGCTGCCGCATGCGATCAAGGAGCTGGCCGGGCTCGGCCTGCTCGATCGTCTCGACGCGGTGGCGATCAGGACCTACGAGCTGATCTACACCAACCGCTTCGGCCAGGAGATCTGGCGCGAGCCGCGCGGCACCGACGCGGGCTACGACGTGCCGCAATTCTCCATCCATCGCGGCCGGCTGCAGGGCGTCATCTATCACGCGGTGCGGGCGCGGCTCGGCGAGGCGCGCATTCATACCGGCCATCGGCTCGGCGCGTTTCGCCAGGATGAAAGCGGCGTGACCGCCTATTTCTTCGACCGCCACGGCGGGCACCGCCACACCGCGCATGGCGACGTCCTGATCGGCGCCGACGGCATCAATTCGTTCGTGCGCGAGGCGCTCTATCCGAACGAGGGACCGGCGCGCTGGAACGGCATCATGCTGTGGCGCGGCGCGATCGAATGGCCGGTGTTCCTCACCGGCCGCTCGATGATCGTGGCGGGCGGCCTGGCGGCGAAGCTCGTGGTCTATCCGATCGCCGAGGGCTCGCGCGCCGACCGGCGGCTGACCAACTGGGCGGTGGCCGCCAAGGTCGGCGCCGACGCGACCGAGCCGCCGCGCAAGGAGGACTGGTCGCGGCCGGGGCGGTTCGACGAGCTGATGCCGCACCTGCAGCGCTTCGACATCCCCTACGTGGACGCCCAGGCGCTGATCGTGGAGACGCCGGAGTTCTGGGAATATCCGATGTGCGACCGCGACCCGCTGCCGCGCTGGTCGCATGGCCGCGTCACCCTGCTCGGCGACGCCGCGCATCCGATGTATCCGGTCGGCTCGAACGGCGCCTCGCAGGCCATTCTCGATGCGCGCTGCCTGGCCGACCGGCTGGGCACCGCCGAGCATCCGCTGCACGCGCTGTGGGAGTACGAGCAGGAGCGGCTGCCGGTCACGGCGCAGATCGTGCGCATGAACCGGAAGGGCGGACCGGAAGGCGTCATCGACGCGGTCGAGGAGCGCGCGCCCGACGGCTTCAAGAATATCGACGACGTGCTGTCCTACGAGGACCGCAAGGCGATCGTGCGCGGCTATGCCTCGACCGCCGGCTACGCGCGCGAGCAGGTCAACCGCTCGGTCGGCAAGGCGGCGTGATCACTACGCCGGGGCGGCGGCAGGAACAGGACCTCGTGCTTGGCCGAGAGCGCCACGACCTCGTCGGGCTTCTGCTCCTTCATGCTGTGGATCGCCCAGAACAGGTCGTAGAGCTTGCGCGTCGGCGTCACCCAGAACAGGCACTTCACCGGCTGGTCGGCCTTGTTGAAGAAGCCGTGCGCGATGCCCATCGGCAGCCGCAGCAGATCGCCCGCATTGGCGACATAGTCCTTGCCGTCGAGCACGCAGTCGAGCCGGCCCTCGAACAGGTAGATGAACTCTTCCTGGGTCGGATGGATGTGCGGCGGCACGAAGGTGCCGGGCGGGAACGTGGCGTGCCAGGAAAACGAGTTTTCGCGACACCTGCTTGGGCACGTAGGTCTGTCCGAGAATGTTCCAGACGATCCCGTCGATGCCGGTGCCGGCCTTGGTGATGCCTATCGTGAGCGGTTGCATGGACTGCGCACTCCCTGGTAGCGGCGGCTCATTCAAGCACGGCTGGACGCCGCGCAAAACACGTCCGCAACGGCAACGGACGCCCGTTCTGGGAACAGCGTAAACGCCGTCTGGCCCGGAATCACCCGCCGGCGACGTCCTCGCGCAGGATTTCGAGCTCCAGCCATTTCTCTTCCGCGGCGGCCAGATCGGCTTGCGCGGCGGCGAGCGCGGCGGAGGCTTCATCGAACGCCTTGCGGTCGCGCGCGTAGAGGGCCGGATCATCGAGACGGTCGTGCAGCGCTCGGACCTTGGCCTGCAGCGCGGCGATGGTGCTCGGCAGCGTCTCGAGCGCGTGCTTCTCGTGGAAGCTCAGCCGCCGCTTGCCCGGCTTCGGCTCGCGCGGCGGCGGCGTCTTCGGGTCTGCCGGCGCTTTCGGCGCCGGCGGCTTGCCCGGCTCGCGCGTGAGGTCGGCGCCGCGCTGCGCCAGCATGTCGCTATAGCCGCCGGCATATTCGATCCAGCGGCCGCCGCCTTCGGGGACGATCACGGCATTGACCACGCGGTCGAGGAAATCGCGGTCGTGGCTGATCAGGATGACGGTGCCGGCATAATCGCCGAGCATCTCCTCGAGCACGTCGAGGGTCTCGAGGTCGAGGTCGTTGGTCGGCTCGTCGAGCACCAGCACGTTCGAGGGCTTGGCGAGCGCGCGCGCCAGCATGACGCGACCGCGCTCGCCGCCCGACAGCACGCCGAGCGGGGTGCGCGCCTGCTCGGGCGCGAACAGGAAGTCCTTCATGTAGCCGACCACATGCCGACGCTGCTCGCCGATCACGACCGTGTCGCCGCGGCCGCCGGTCAGCGCCTCGGACACGGTCGCGGCCGGATCGAGGCTTTCGCGGTGCTGGTCGAGCGTCGCCATGGCGAGGTTGACGCCGAGCCGCACGTTGCCGGCGTCGGGCGTGAGCGCGCCGGTGATGAGGTTGATCAGCGTGGTCTTGCCGCTGCCGTTCGGGCCGACGATGCCGATGCGGTCGCCGCGCTGGATGCGGATCGAGAAGTCGGCGACGATCGGCCGCCCATCGTACGACTTGCCGACCCGCTCGGCCTCGATCACCAGCTTGCCGGATTGATCCGCGGCGGCGGCAGCCAGCGCGGCCTTGCCGGCGGTCGCGCGGTAGCTGCGGCGCGCCTCCCGCAACGCCTGCAAGGCGCCGAGCCGGCGGATATTGCGCTTGCGCCGGGCGGTGACGCCGTAGCGCAGCCAGTGCTCCTCGGCGACGATCTTGCGGTCGAGCTTGTGCTGGTCGCGCTCCTCCTCGGCCAGCACCTCGTCCCGCCAGGCCTCGAAACCGGCGAAGCCGCGCTCGATGCGGCGGGTCTGGCCGCGGTCGAGCCAGATCGTGCTGCGGGACAGGTTCGCCAGGAACCGCCGGTCGTGACTGATCATGACCAGCGCGGCGCGGCGGCCGGCGAGCTCGCGCTCGAGCCATTCGATGGTGGTGAGGTCGAGATGATTGGTGGGCTCGTCGAGCAGCAGGATGTCGGGAGCCGGCGCGAGCACGCGCGCCAGCGCCGCCCGCCGCGCCTCGCCGCCCGAGAGGCGGGCCGGCTCCTCGCTGCCGTCGAGGCCAAGCTGCTCCAGCAGGATAGCGCGCCTGGTGGGGATCGTCGCCCGGTCCGAGCCCGGCCTCCACATAGGCGAGCGTCGTCGCCGCGCCGGCGAAATCGGGCTCCTGCGGCAGGTAGCGCACGGTGGCGCCCGGCTGCATGAAGCGGGTGCCGCGGTCGGGCTCGATCAGCCCGGCGGCGATCTTGAGCAAGGTCGACTTGCCCGATCCGTTGCGGCCGACCAGGCACACGCGCTCGCCGGCCGAGACCGAGAGCTCGACGCCGGCCAGCAGCGGCGTGCCGCCGAAGGTGAGCGCGATGTCCTTGAGCTGGACGAGCGGCGGCGCCATGCTCAGCCCGGCTGGTGCGCGCGTTGCAGGCGCCGGATCGCCTGATCGAGCGCGGACAGAAAGGCCGAGCGGTCGCGCGGCGAGAATGGCGCGCGGCCCGCCCGTCACCTCGCCGGCCGAGCGCAGGTCGTGCATCAGGTTGCGCACCGCCAAGGTCATGCCGATCGCCTGCTCGGTGAACGGACGGCCGTTCGGGGCGATCACCGTGGCGCCCGCCTTCACGCAGCGGTCGGCCAGCGGGATATCGGCGGTGATCACGATGTCGCCGAGCGCCGGCGCGCTCGGCGATCCAATCGTCGGCGGCGTCCGGCCCCGCCCCGACCGCAACCCGCTCGATCAGCGGATCCTCCGGCACGCGGATATATCCGACCGCCACGACGGTAACCGGCAGCCGGTGGCGGGCGGCCACCCGGTAGATCTCGTCCTTCACCGGGCAGGCGTCGGCATCGACGTAGATGCGGATGGGAGGAGGCGTCTCTGTCATGGACCCGACTCTGGCCGGCACTTAGCGTCTCGGGGTGCCGGGACAAGATGCGGCATTGCGGCAAGGAACATTTCCGCCATTGGCACGTGTAATCGGGACCTGTATGGTGTGTGGGTCAACTCTGGAGGCGACAAGATGGCTAAAGGCACTGTGAAGTGGTTCAACCCGACGAAAGGCTACGGATTCATTCAACCTCAAGCCGGCGGCAAGGACGTGTTCGTGCACATTTCGGCGGTCGAGCGTGCGGGACTGAGCACCCTCAATGAGGGGCAGGTCGTTCAATATGAGATCGTGAGCAACCGCGGCAAGGAATCGGCGGAAAACCTGAAGGTCGATTGAACCGAGCAGGTTCGCGCAACGCGCCCGCCGCGCTCGCGGCCGGCGGTTCACCTTCAAGCATAGACCGCTCGTGCTCTGCTCGCCAGCCGACGCTGGCGGGCGAGCTTCGCGCGCGTGCCGTTCGGTGGAGACGCGCTAGTCGTCGAGCGTCAATCGGCGTCGTGCGCCCCAGCCGCTCAGCACCGCCTCGATATCGCCCGCCACGAAGTGGCGGGCGCTTTCCTCGTCGTATCCCTGCTGCAGGAGATCGTCGTATTCGGTGAAGACGTGCCGGACATAGGCGACCAGCGACAGCCACGCCGCCGCTTCGGGCAAGGCCTGGCGCAAGCCCTCGACTGTCGACCGCGTGATCCACCACCGCGCCGAATTCATGCGACGGGATTTTTGGCGCCAGCCGGCGCAGCGCGGTCTCGATGTCCGCGCGCTTGGCCAAGCGGCGCCACCGGCGCCGTCGAGCCCTATTCGGGCTTGATGTTGGAGTCCTTGATGATCTTCGTGTAGGTCTCCAGCTCGGACTTCAGGTAGGCGCGCCACGCCTCGGGCTGGCTGCCGACCGGCTGCATGCCCTGGCCGTCGAGCTGCGCGACGACGTCGGGAGCCGCGACCGCCTTGGCCACCTCGTCGCGCAGGCGCTGGGCGATCGCCGGCGGCGTGTTGGCGGGCGCGAGGATCCCGAACCAGCCGGCGATCTCGTAGTTGACGCCCGCTTCCAGGATGGTCGGCACGTCGGGCAGCGCGGTCGAGCGCTTGGGGCTGGTCACCGCCAGCGGCGTCACCTTGCCGGCCTTGGCCTGCGTGACCATGACCGGCATGGCGTCGAACATCGCGTCGATATGCCCGCCCAGCAGATCGTTGAGCGCCGGCGCCGCGCCCCGGTAGGGCACCACGGTCACCTTGATGCCGGTCCTCGCCTTCAGCAGCTCGGTCGCCAGATAGAGCGAGCTTCCGGTGCCGCCGCCGGCGCCGAACTTGAGCTTGCCCGGGTTCTTGTTGGCATGAGTCGATCAGCTCCTTGACGCTCTTGATCCCGAGATCGTTGCGCGCGACCAGGATCAGCGGCCCGGTCGCGACCTGCGTGACCGGCGTGAGCTTGGTGAGATCGAACGGATAGTCCGGGTGCAGCGGCTGGGTGATCAGCGCGCTGGTCGAGATGAAGAACAGCGTGTGGCCGTCGGGCGGCGAGCCCGTGAGCTCGCGCAGCGCCGGGATGAAATTGCCGCCGACCTTGTTCTCGACGATGACCGTGGTGCGCAGGCTCTCGCTCATCTTCTGCGCGACCAGACGCGCCATGACGTCGGTCGCGCCGCCGGCCGACAGGCCGACGAGCAGGCGGATCGGCCTGCCGGACAGCTCCTGCGCCGGCGCCGGCATCGCGCTCGATGCGAGCAGCACCGCGCCGGCGAGCAGCGCCAGCGGCACACCCCGTAACGCGAGACGTCATTGCTTTCCTCCCTTGTCTTGTTATTCGGCCAGCAGCGTCGCCATGATGCGCTCGCGCGTCAATGGCAAATCGCGGATGCGCTTGCCGAGCGCGCGGGCGACCGCGTTGCCGATCGCGGCGCCGGTCGGTCCGACCGAGGCTTCGCCCAGCCCGAGCGCCGGCTCGTTCGGCGCGTCGATCAACCGGATGTCGATCTCCGGCACCTCGGAGAAGCGCAGGATCGGATAGTCCTCCCAGGTGGCGGCGGCGACCTTGCCGTCCTCGAAGCGCACGCGCTCCTTCATCACGAAGCTCGCGCCCTGGATGATGCCGCCCTCGATCTGGTTCCTGGCGCCGTCCGGCGTGATCACCAGGCCGGCATCGGCGCAGCACCAGACCCGCTTGAGCCGCACCTCCTCGTCGACCTCGACCTCGGCCACCACGGCCGCGAAGGAGGCGATGTTCTTGTAGCGGGCGAAGCCGAAGCCGCGCGCCGTGCCTTCGCCGGCGCGCGCGGCTGCTCGAACCAGCCGCTCATCTGCGCCGCGGTCTCGACCACGCGCCGCGCGCGCGGATCGGAGAGCAGCGACAGCCGGTAGCTCACCGGGTCTTCGCCGGCGAGCTCCGCCAGCTCGTCCATGAACGACTCGATCGCGAACACATTGGCCCAGGCGCCGAGCCCGCGCAGCGACGAGGTGCGCAGCGGCACGCGCGGCAGCAGATGATGGATCAGCCGGTGGCGCGGCAGGTCGTAGATGGCATAGGCGTTGCGGGTCGCGCCGCCGCCGCGCTCGTCCGGCACGTCGTTGAGCTCGTTGCGCGGCGGCGCGTTGGGCAGCGCCTCGGCGCCGATCAGGTTGGAATTGCCGTTCATGCCCGGACGCTGGGCGTGCGGCGGGCTCCAGATCTCGATCGTCCAGTCGGCCGGCCGGTTGTCGGCGTCGAGCACGGCGCGCAGAGCTCGATCGCCATGGCGGTGCTGATCGGCGCGGACAGGAATTCGTCCTCGCGCGACCATTGCACCCGCACGGTGCGGCCCGGCATCCGGGTGGCGATGAAGGCGGCATCGAAGGCCGCGTCGTCGGCGGTGTTGTGGCCGTAGGCGCCGGCGCCCTGGCGGTGGAACACGGTGACCTGCGAGGTCTCGAAGCCGAGCGCGCGCGCGAGCCAGTCGCGCAGCACCGCCGGGCCCTGGCTGTGCGACCACACCTTGAGCGCGCCGTCCTTGAGCTCGGCCAGCGCGCAGGCCGGGCCGATCGACGCGTAGGTCAGAAACGGACGCGAGTAGCGCGCCTCGACCATGCGGCCCTTGCCGGCGCGGCCGGCAAGCCCGGTCTCGACCGTGCGGTCGCGCGAGGGCTGCGCCTTGAGCCAGTCCGGCTCGCCGACGTCGGCCGGCGCCGGCTCGCCGCCGTCCCAGCGCGCGAGCGTGCGGGCGGCCTCGGCGGCGCGCATCACCGCGATCTCGCTCGCCGCCGTGAAGGCGACGAAATCGCCCTCGCGCAGGATGTCGATCGGCGCCTTGGCGGCGCGGCGCACGGCGTCCTCGTCGAGCGCGACCAGGCGGGCGCCGCGCCAGGGCCGCCGCAGCACGCGCGCATGCACGACATTCGTCGGGCGCGATGTCGTGGATGAACGCCGCGCCGGCGAGCTTCGCCGGCAGGTCGATGCGCGGCAGGTTGCGTCCGACGATGCGATAGGTCGACGGCAGCTTGGTCGGCGCGGTGCCGCTCGCGCGGCGCTCGAGCACGACCTCGCCGGCGATCGACCAGTAGTCGCGGCCGGTCGTCCTTGCCGGCGCGCAGGAATTGTCCGTCCTCGATCGACAGCTCGCCGACCGGGCAGCCGAGCGTCTCGGCAAGGCGGTCGAGGAACAGCGCGCGCACCTCGGCGCAGACCAGGCGGATCGAGGCGCCGCCGACCGCGATCGAATAGCTGCCCGAGGTGAAACCCTCGGCCGGGCTGACATCGGTCTCGCCCGACACGATGCGCAGCTGCTCCGGCGCGACGTCGAGCTCCTCGGCGGCGATCTGCGTGAGCGCGGTCAGGATGCCTTGCCCGATCTCCACCTTGCCGGTGGCGATGCGGACGCGGCCCGGCTCCTCGAAGCCGATCCATTGCGACAGGATCGGATTGTCGATCAGGCTCTGCGGCAGCGTGTTCGAGATCATGCGGAGGCCCTGATCGTGGCGGCCGCCCGCTCGACCGCGCGGATGACGCGGTTGTGCATGCCGCAGCGGCAGAGATGCGGATCGAGCGCGGTCGACGATCTCGGCGCGGGTCGGCGTTGGGTTGCGCGCGAGCAGCGCCGCCGCCGACACCAGGATGCCCGAGAGGCAATAGCCGCACTGGCCGGCCTGCTCGTCGAGGAAGGCCTGCTGCAACGGGTGCAGTGCGCCGTCGCTCGACAGTCCTTCGACGGTGGTGATGGTCTTGCCGGCGACGGTCGCCACCTCGCGCGCGCAGCGAACAGGCCGGCTCGCCGTCGATCAGCACCATGCAGGCGCCGCATTGCTCGGTGCCGCAGCCGAACCGGCTGCCGCGCAGCCCGAGCTCCTCGCGCAGCACCGACAGCAGCGGCGTGGTCGCATCGCTCTCGACGTGAACGGACTTGCCGTTGACGGTGAGGTCGTATCCTCCGCTCATTCCGGCTTGATGCCTTTCGCGTCGATGAACTTGGTCCAGTTCTTGATCTCGCTTTCGAGCTTGGTCCGCAACGCGGGGCCGGGCGCGAAGTCCGGCGTGACGTCGAGCTTGGCCAGGCGCTCGCGCACGCGCTGGATCGGACATCACGGTCGCGACGGCCTTTTCGAGCTTGGCCTTGACGGCGTCCGGCATGCCCTTCGGGCCGAAGATGGCGAACCAGAAGCGCAGCTCCACGTCGGCGCGCTTCACGCCGGCCTCCGTCATGGTCGGCACGTTCGGCATGGCCGGAGACCGCGTCAAGCTGGTCACCGCCAGCGCCTTGATCTTGCCGTCGTCGACCAGGCCCTTGGTGGCCTGCACCGACGATATCGTCATCGGGACGTGGCCGGCGAGCACGTCGCCGATCGCCTGGCCGCCGCCCTTGTAGGGAATGTGGACGGCCTCGATGCCGACCGCGTCCTTGAACACCTCGAAGTTCAGGTGCGAGACGCTGCCGACGCCGGCGGAGGCGAAGTTCATCTTCTGCGGCACGGTGCGCGAATAGCGCCACCAGCTCGGCCACCGAGTTGGCCGGCACGTTCTTGGCGAGGACCAGCGCCGACGGCGCGGTCGCGACCGCCGCGACCGCGTCGTATTGCGTCAGGGGATCGAAGCTCGAGGTCGCCTTCTTGTGCAGCGCCTGGCTGATGGCGAGCGCGTTTTCCGCCAGCAGCAGCGTGTAGCCGTCCGGTTCCGACGACGCGACGTGGTTCCAGGCCAGGTAGCCGTTCGCTCCCGGCCGGTTCTCCACCACGATGGTCTGGCCGAGCGCCTCCTTCAGGTCGTTGGAAATCTGCCGCGCCAGCGTGTCGGTGGCGCCGCCGGCCACGAACGCGACCACCAGGCGGATCGGCCGATCGGGATAGGACGCGGGATTTTGCGCCGTCGCCAAGCCCGGGGCGCCCAGCACGGCGCACGCCACCGCGCACCAACGAAAGAGCTTGCGCATGACGGCTCCCTCCTTTTTGTTTTGCCGTCGAACCGCGCCTCTCGGCGTCGCGCGGTCGCCTCATTCCGGCTTGATGCCGTGCTGGTCGATGAACTTGGTCCAGTTGGTGATCTCGTTTTCGAGCTTCGTCCTCAGCGCGCTGCCGGGCTCGTAGGCCGGCTCGATGTCGAGCTTGGCCAGGCGTTCGCGCACGCGCGGATGCGACAGGGTCGTCGAAATCGCCTTGTCCAGCTTGGCCTTGACGACGTCCGGCATGCCCTTGGGACCGAACACCGCGAACCAGAAGCGCAAGTCCACGTCCGCGGTCTTGACGCCGGCCTCTTTCAGGGTCGGAACGTTCGGCAGCACCGGCGAACGCGCGGCGCCGGTGACCGCGAGTCCCTTGATCTTGCCGGTTTCGACCAGCCCCTTGGCGACCTGGATGGCCGCCATATTGAGCGAGACGTGGCCGGCGATCAGGTCGTTCATCGCGGGTCCGCCGCCCTTGTAGGGGACGTGAACCGCTTCCAGCCCGCTGCCTGCCTTGAACACCTCGAAGGTCAAATGCGCGACGCTGCCGATGCCGGCGGAGGCGTAGTTCATTTTCTGCGGCACCGAGCGCGAATACGCGATCAGCTCCGCCACCGAATTGGCCTTGACGTTGTTGGCCGCCGCCAGAACCAGCGGCGAGGTCGCGACCGTGGCGATCGCGTCGTAGTGCTTGAGCGGATCGAACGGCGACGAGGCCTTCTTGTGGAGCGCCTGGCTGATGCCGACCGCATTCTCCGCCATCAGCAGCGTGTAGCCGTCCGGGTCCGACGCCGCGACGTGATTCCAGGCGACGTAGCCGCCGGCGCCCGGCTTGTTCTCGATGACGACCGATTGGCCGAGCGCCTCGCCCAGCTCCTGCGTGAGCTGGCGCGCAAGGGTGTCGGTCGCGCCGCCGGGCGGAAACGCAATCACCAGGCGGATCGGCCGGTCCGGAAACGACTGCGGATTTTGCGCCTGTGCGACGGTGGGGACGCCGAGCAGCACGCAGAGGATCGAGCACCATCGGACGGTCTGCAGCATGTCGCTTCTCCCCGTTGGCCGGTGGACGAAGCGCCATTCGAACACGGACGGGCGACTGCGTCGATAGGGATCGAGGGCGGTCGTTGCGACCGGATGTCCTACATGTTGGCGAGCAGCCAGTCGCCGATGTAGTCGACGCCCAACTGGCGATGATCGACCTGGCAGTGCTCGGCGCCGCCTTCGTCGGCGGTGAAGATCCTGATGTGCTTGCGCTTGGAGCCGACCCGCTCATAGAGCGTCTTCGCCGCGTCGAGCGGGACGATGCGGTCGTTCTCGCCGTGCAGGACCAGGAATGCGCATTCGATGTTCTGCGCGACCCCTTCGAGCGTGAACTTCTTCGACCATTCGAGCGCGGTCTCGTTGTCGGGCGCGCCGACCACCCAGCGGAACTGGAAGATCGAGGTGGAGCTGGTGCGCGGATCGACCGCGAGCTTGGCCTTGTTGCCCGCCACCCAGTCGTAGATGCTCCAGTGCATCGCCCCGAACGCCACGGCGGCGGCGTAGCGCTTCTCGAAGGCGACGATGCGCGGCGCCTGATAGCCGCCGAAGCTGTAGCCCATGACGGCGACGCGCTTGGGATCGACCTCGGGGCGCGCGGCGACGTACTCGTAGGCCGCCGTGCCCGGCACCTCGTAGTCGTGGCGGCTGTGGATGTTGCGCAGCCGCAGCGTCTCGGCCTGGCCGGGCCCGTCGATCGCGAGCGTGTTGATGCCGCGCTTGGCGAAATCGAGGCCCGCGAAGATCACGCTCATCTCCTTGGCGTTGTCCATGCCGTCGAACAGCACCACGGTCGGGACGCGCGGCCGTTGCCGCGGCCCTTGACGAAATAGGCCGGCAGGCTCGCATTCTCGTAGGGCACCTCGACGCGCTCGATCTCCGGATGGAGGCGCTCCATCGCCGCCTGATAGCAGCGCAGCGCCTTGCGATACATGTCCATCTTCTCGGGGCCGGGCGGGATGAAGCGCTCGGCGCTGTAGTAGTAGTTGCCGGCGCGCATGTAGTGATTGCCGGCGGTGATCGCGCGTCCCTCGGCGGCGGCGCGATCGGCGACCTCGGCGACGCGATCGGCCTCCGCGGCCCATTCCTCGCGCCAGACGCGATCGAGATCGGCTTCGCCGGCGCGCGCCTCGAGCCGCCGCGCGATCAGGTCGATCTCGGCCATGGCGACGGCCGCGTAGGGCACCATGCCCTTGACGATCTGCATGGCGTTGCTCCAGCGCAGATTGCCCGGAAAATGCACGGCCCAGCTGCTTTCGTCGCTCGTCGGCATGGTTTGCTTGTCTACTCGTCCTTGGGCGACGGCAACGGATGTGTCTCGGCAGGCGCCGCGGCTTGCGTGAGCCCGCCGAGGCTGCCGCCCGTCATGCCGAGCTCCTTGAGCAGCCCATCGATGATCGGCGACTGCGCGCGGTACGCCAGAGCCGCCGCCACCGCCTGCTCGGCCAGATTTCCGCTTCCGCCCGAAGCTGCCGGCGCGCTTCCATTCGCCGCATTTGCACGGGTGAGGCCGTCGACCTGGATGATCTTGATGCCGTCGATCTGCTTCATCGGCTCGACCGACTTCTCGATGATCGCCGGCAGCGACTGGATCAGCGCGAGCTTGACCTGCAGCCCGATTTGATCCGACGACAACACGTTGATCGCATCGTTGATCAGCCGCTTGCCGGTCGCCTCGACCTCGAATGCAACGCGGTCGGCTTCGGCCCTGATCTTGACGGCAGCGGCGCGGTTGCTGGCGGCGTCCTTCTCGGCTTCGGCCGCGACCTTGACGGCGATGGCCTTTTGCTCGGCCTCGCGGCTCGCGCTGATCAGCGCGATCTGTTTCTCGCGATCGGCCGTGGCGGTGGCACGGGTTGTCTCGACCGCCTGCTCGGCTTTCACCGCCAAGGTGAGAGCTTCGTTGGCCTTCGCCTGCGCCTGCGACTGCTCCTCCGACTTGGAGGCAACGGCAATCGCCTTTTCCTGGTTGGCGATCTCGATTGCTCTCTCGCGCTCGACGCCCTGAACATGAACCAGGCGCTCCGCCTCGATCGTCTTCTGCTTGATCTGCTTATCGCGCTCGACCTCAGCCTCCTTCACCTGACGCTCGGCGTCGATCCGCGCCTGCGCGGCTTCACGATCCCGTTCCGCCTTTTGCGCGGCGACCAGTGCCGACTGCTCGGCGGTGCGGAATTTGATCTGCTGCTCCTGGTCGAGCTTGAGGAGCTGCTCCTGGCGCTGAATGTCGAGCTTCTGCTTCTCGGCGTCGAGGTTCTTCTGCCGCACCGCGACCTCGGTGTCCTGCTCGATCACGTTCCGCTCCCGGCGCCGGTTCTCGGTCTCCTGCGTCAGCCGTGTCAGGCCTTCGGCATCGAATGCGTTGTTCGCGTTGAAGAACTCCTTGGACGTCTGGTCGAGGCTGGTGAGCGAGACGCTTTCCAGCTCGAGGCCGTTCTTGGTCAGGTCTTCGCTGACCGCGCTTTGGACCCCTTGCACGAACTCCGGCCTCTGGTCCTGCAACTGCTGCATGGTCATGGTCGCCGCCGTCGAGCGCAGGGCATCGACGAACTTGTCCTCGACCAGCTCGCGCAAGGCATCCGGATGGAGCGTGCGCTGGCCGAGCGTCTGGGCGGCGTTGGCGATCCCCTCCTGGCTGGGGATCACGCGAACGAAGAAAGCCGCCACGATGTCCACCCGCATGCGATCCTTGGTGATGAGGCTCTCGGCCTTGTTGCGCATGACCTCCAGCTTCAAGGTGTTCATGTTGACCGGAATCGTCTCGTGGAAGATCGGCAGCACCACGGCGCCGCCGTCCATGACGACTTTCTGGCCGCCCAGACCGGTCCGCACGAACGCCCGTTCCTTGGACGCTCGATGGTAGAGTCGCGCGAAGATCAGGCCGATGGTGAACAGGCCGACGAGAACGATCAGGCCCAGGGTCAGGATTGACATGAAATCGCCGCCTAGCATTGGCCAGCCTCCGGTGATGTCGCGAGCTAGAGAAGTTCCGGTTTCGGATTGTGGATCGCGTGAAAGCGCCGACCGCTCAAGTGCCGGACCAGAAGAACGCTCGTGCCCGCTTCGAACGCTTCATCCGGCCCCTCCGGCTCGACCATGACGTAGTGGGCGGTGCCGTGCTCGTCGTGAACGCGGGTTTCGGCCGGGCGGCCGGCCCTGGCGGCGCCGATGACGATGGTTCCAACGCGGCCGACGAGACTCGCATCGGACACCGCGGTGGTCTCGTCCTTTGGAATCACCTTAGCCAGCGCCCCGCCCAAGATGCGAACGCCCAACAGCCCGGCGACAAACGCGATCCCCACCGCCACCAGCGACGGCAGGAAATGCCCGATCATGCTTTTCGCCACGAACTGGCATACGAAGCCGCTAACCGCAAACGTCGTCAGGAAGATGGTCAGGATGGCGAGGATAGGCACTCTGCCGATGTGGAGCCAGCCGAGAGCCGCGCCCACTGGCCCGTCGGGCGAATTCGACCACGTCACCGTCGAACCAATGTGACGTGCTTGCCCCGATCAGCAGGGCCAAGGCCTCGATTGCCGCCAAGGCCACCAACAAGCCTGCCGCCAAAGCGAACGGCCAAAGCTCGGGCGAAAAGAACGCGCTCACGGGCGAGCTACCGTCGATCGGTCTGCGCGGCCTTCAATGCGGCAAGGCGCTCGTCGATCCGGTGCGTGCGGGCCAGCTCCTGCAGCTCGCGCAACTTCGCCGCATCCGGATTGATCGCGGACGTGGCGCCGGTGATGCCGGTTTGACCGGCAAGCACGCGGTCGAAGGCGGATCCGGCGCGCTCGACCTTGCCCTGCGTCGCGCTGCTCGATGAGGTCGCGGCTGACGGAGCCGCCGCCGCCGCGCGAGCCGCGATGAAATCCTGCAACGCGGATTCCATCTCCCGCTTCTTGGCCAGCAGCGCCGCGATGTAGCCCTCGAGCTCCTTGCCGCGATCGATCGCGTTCTGCAGCGAGCGCTGCAGCACGGGAATTTGATCTTCGATGTCGACCTGCTTGGCGATGCCGGCGCGCGCCAGGCCTTCGTCGCCCTTGGCCATGGCGATCTCGATCTGCCCGGCGAGCGTCTCGTTGTGCGAATTGAGCTTGTTGAGGCTCGAATTGGCGAGGTGCTTGACGGCCTCGACCCGGCCCAGCTCGGCCCGCACCTCGTCGGTCGCCTGGTCGACCTCGCGAATCGCCTGAGCCATGGCAGCCTCGGGAGCCGCGTTCTCCACCGCGTCGAGAAGAGCGTGAACACTTCCGCCGATCACGCGCGTCACGCGAGAAGCAATCGTATCAGTCACGTTTCTCCTCCCTCATCTTGCGGATTTGAGTCACGATTCCGGCGATCTCCAGCACGGTCGATACGTGCTTGTCGATCACGGCGGGACTATAGCACGCGGCATCGCGGGTGACCGCGAGCCGCATGATCGACGCCAGCAGTTGAAAGCAGCGTTGCACGACGATCTCCTCGACGTCGATCGCGCGTTTCTTGGCGTCCTTGGAGAGCGTGCGTTCCGACAGCAGGGTCGCCATGACCTGCGGCAGCCATTCGGCCGCCAAGGTGAGCACCTCCGAATGCATCCGGTTGTTGTGCTCCAGCGCCCGAATGCCGATGACAAAGGGCGCCACCAGGTCGCGCAACCAGCTCAGGCTGCGCTCATAATCGAGCGTACCCTCGTATTGCCGGCGCATCTGCGCGATCAACGCGCGCAGCTTGTCGCTCGGGCTCACGGCGCCCTGGATGTCGAGGCCCGCGAGCCATTCGATGTCTTCGGTCGGGATCCGCGCCGATAGCGTTTGCATCTGCATCTAACTTGCCCGTCATCGCCAGCTTTTGTAGACAAATGTATGCATTTGCCCACAAGCTACATCCAATGACCCTGACCGTCAAGTGGCTGTGTCTCGATTTCGCACCTTTCGGTTCAACGGTCATGCCACGGAAGTCGGGCTTGCCCGATTTCCGGGCATCCGTCTCTTCTGAAAATATTCCTGGTGCGGGGGCTGGTGCCGGGTCAAGCCCGGGCAATGACAGCGTAACCCAGCACCTGTGCCGGTCGGCCGCCGCCCGCTCAGTTGGCCTTCACGCCGACCGCCGCGGCGATTTTCGTGTTGAGCGCGACTTCCTCGCGCACGAGCTTGTCGAACGCCGCCGCGCTCAGGATCATCGGATCGGCGCCGAGCTTGGCGAGGCGCTCGCGCACTGTCGGGTTTTGCAGCGCCTCGTGGGATTCCCGGTGAAGCCGGGCGAGGATCGGCGACGGGGTTTTCGACGGCGCGAACAGGCCGACCCAGAAGTTGTATTCGGAGTTCGGAAATCCGGCTTCCACGGTGGTCGGAACATCCGCCAAGGCCGCCGAGCGTTGCGATCCGCTCACCGCCAGCGCCTTGAGCCTGCCGTCCTTGAGGAACGGCAGCGCGATGATCAGCGGCGAGAAGAAGAAATCGACCCGCTCCGCCAGCACTTCGGTCAGCGCCTCCGGCGCGCCTTTGCTCGGCACGTGCACGGCGTCGAAGCCGGCGGCGCGGCGGAACACCTCGGTGGCGAAATGCGAGAAGTTGCCGGCGCCCGCCGAGGCGTAGTTCATCGATCCGGGCTTGGCTTTGGCGGCGGCGACCAGATCGGCGAGCGTCCGGTAGCCCTTCGACGGTGACACCACCAAGACCGTGGGCATGTTTCCGAGCGGGATGACCGGCGTGAGATCGCGCAGCGTGTCGAACGGCAGGCTGCCATAGGTGGCGGGCACGATCGTGTGCGAGGAGGAATTGACCAGGACGGTGTAGCCGTCGGGATCCGATCGCGCGGCCGCCGCCATTCCGATCGTGTTGCCGGCGCCCGGGCGATTCTCCACGACGATCGGTTGGCCGAGCCGGCTCGCCACCTGGTCGAGAACGGCGCGCGCGATCAGGTCGGTGGCGCTGCCCGCGGTCAGCGGCACGATCGCGCGGACCGTCTTGGCCGGCCATTCCTGCGCGGGCGCGGCGCCGCACGAGAGCAATGCGACGACCAGCGTCGCTGCGAACCCACGCATGGCGGTGGCGAGCTTGCGATTCATGTTTCCTCCCGTGCGGCTTTTTTGAACGCCTGTTTGACGCACGTTATCGAATTGCCGCGTGCGCGCAATTCTTTTGATTCCGCAACCGTTTACATGCCGCCGCGTTAGGGGTAGCTTGCGGCTCCGACCGACAGCAGGAGAGCGGCATCATGCGCGCCAGCAGCAAGAAGACCCTGGTGATCCGCAACGGCACCCTGATCGACGGCTCGGGCAAAGCCGGCCTCCCGCAACGATGCGATCGTCGTCGAGGGCAACCGGATCAAGAGCGTCGGCGCGCTGCCGCCCGACGTGCAGCTCGACGACCGCAAGAACGTCGAGGTGATCGACGCCGGCGGGCAGTGGATCATGCCCGGCCTGATCGACGCGCACTGTCACGTGTCCTACGGCTATCCGCTGATCAAGGGCGAGGGCAAAGGCAAGGGCACCACCCGGCCGGAATTCTCCACCTTGAAGTCGGCGCGCAGCGTGCAGAAGGTGCTGCGCTCGGGCGTCACCAGCATCTCGGTGCCGGGCGGCACCTGGTTCACCGACGTCGGCGTCCGCGACGCCATCAAGCTCGGCCTGATGGAAGGGCCGCGCATGTATGTGGCCGGCCGCATGATCGTCACCTACGGCTGCATCGAGGACGACGAGCCGTCGTGGGAGGGAACGCCCGATCACTCGATCGGCAAGCTCTGCAACACCGCCGACGAGATGGTCACCGAGGTGCGGCGGCAAGGCAAGCACGGCGTCAACTTCATCAAGATGGCGGACAGCCGCGGCGGCGAGTCGCAGATGCTCGCCAAGGACGAGATCGCCGCGGTGGTCGGCGAGGCGCACCGGCGCAATCTGCGCGTCGGCATCCACTCGCGCGGCGCGGGCTCGACGCGCGCGGCCGCCGAGGCCGGCGTCGACTGGATCATCCACGCCGATCTCGCCACCGACCGCGATCTCGAGGCGGTGGCGAAGGCCGGCATGCCGATCATCCCGACCGCGACCTTCCTCGCCGAGGTGGTCGAGCTCGGCAGCAAGGTCGGCGCCGAGCAGGTGCAGCTCGACATCACCCGCATGAAGCGGCACTTCGACCTGCTGTGCGAGCTGATGCACAAGGCGCGCAAGCTCGGCATCAAGCTCCTGGTCGGCACCGATACCGGCAACAACGCGTTCACCCGCTACGGCGAGCTGCACGCCAAGGAGCTGGAGATCTTCGTCAAGTACGGCGGCTATACGCCGATGGAGGCGATCGTCGCGGCGACCCGCGACAACGCCTATGCGGTCGGGCTCGAAGGGCAGGTGGGCGAGCTCGCGCCCGGCAAGCTCGCCGACATGATCGTGCTCAACAAGGACCCGATCGCCGACATCACGGTGCTGCAGGGCGGCAAGCATCTCTCGTGGGTGATCAAGGACGGCAGGATCGTCGACCTCGACCCGCGCGACGAGATGCTGACCTTCCAGCAGGCGGCGGAGTAGCATCGCTATTCGCCAGGCATGATGGCGGACCCGCATGACCGCGCAATGCCCGACATCGCCCTTCTGCGGATCGAGATCGACGAGGTGACGCCGGCGGTGATCCGCCGCGTCGAGGTGCCGGTCACGATCCGGCTCGACGATCTGCATTTCGTGCTGCAGATCGCCATCGGCTGGCAGAACTGCCATCCGTTCGAGTTCCGCTCCGGCGAGACGGCGTGGGGCCTGCTCGATCGCGACAACCCGGAAACGAGCCCGCTCGCGGCGGAGACCGCGACGCTCGCCGACCTGTTGGCGCGCGGACGCGCGTTCAAATACGACTACGTCTACGGGGAGGATTGGGCCCACACGGTCGAGATCGAGACGGTCGCGCCGGCCGCGCCCGATACGACCTATCCGCGCCTCGTCAGCGCGCAAGGCCGCTGTCCGCCCGCGGATATCGGCGGAGCCACGGGTTACGAGACCTATTTGCAGGCGATCGCCGATCCCGAGCACCTTCACCACGAAGGCATGATCGAATGGGACGATCCCGACTTCGATCCCCACACGGTCGATGCGGATGCGATCGGGAGAAACCTGGCGAACCTCGCCAAGTATCTCGGCAAGCGCAAGCCCGCGCATTAGCGTGGTCAAGAATCCGTCCGGGCAGAGAGGTCTGCTCGAGACCCGTATGCTCCAGGAAACGCGGTGCGACAGCCGTTTCCTTGCCGCGACCGCTGCGGCCCCGTTACAATGAGCGTTGAACAGACTGGCGGGGCACACAACCGCTCAGGCATCGGGAGGACATCGCATGACGTTGGGCCACTTCTGGCGCGCAGTCGCCGCCGCCATCGCAACACTGTCCGGGCTGCCGGCCGCCGCCGATTTCAACGACAACAAGCCGATCAGCTACACGGTCGATGGGGCGACGGCGAGCGGCTATTTCAAGGTCGTGACCGAAGCCATGAACGGCATCGTGCGCGAGGTCTATCCCGGCACCGCCGCGACCTATAAGCCCGGCAGTCCGGCGGGCGGCGTCCTCAACATCTCGCGCGGCCAGTCGGATTTCACCTTCAACGCCGGCGCAACCGAGGTCGGCTACGCGCTCGACGGCAAGGCGCCGTTCACCGAATTGCTCAAGGGCAAGTTCCACTTCGTCATGCTGCTGCATCAGGGCCTGGTCGTGCACAGCCTGATGACCAAGGACTGGGCCGACCGGAACGGCATCAAGTCGTACGCCGACATCGCGGCCAAGAAGCCGCAGATGCGGCTCACCGTGAACCAGCTCGCCAATCTCCAGTCCACGATCAGCATGTATGTGTCGCTGTTCGACGCCTACGGCATCAAGGAGGACGAGGTCACGAAAGGCTCGCCGGTGTTCCGCAGCAACGCCGCCGGCGGGCTCGATGCGCTGCGCGACGGCAAGATCGATGTCTTCATCAACGGCGGCTTCCTGCCGACGGCCGAGATCGCCGACGTCGCGCGCGGCCGGCCGCTCGTTTGGATTGCCGGCGACCCGGTCAAGAACAAGGCCGCGGCCGACCGTTGGACCAACGCTCCGATTGCGGTGCCGAAGGGCATCTATCCGTTCGTGACCCAGGACGACGTCAGCATCGCGCTGTGGAACTCGGTCGTCGCCGGCGCGCATGTGTCGGAGGAGACCGTCTACAAGTTCGTCAAGGCGCTGGCGCAACACGAGGACCGGATGCGTTCCATCCATCCGTCGCTCGGGCAGTTCGCGATCGCCAAGGTCTTCGGCAACCCGACGCAGCTGAGCTACCATCCGGGCGCCGCGCGCTATTATCGCGAGGTCGGATTGCTGAAGTAGTACGCCGCACAGCGCCACCTCCGACGCATCGGGAGGCGAGCGACCGCAATGGCCGCTGGCGCGCCACCTACGACCGCCTGGTCGAGCATCTGAGCGAGACCCGGCGGGTCGCAGCCGACCGGGTGGCTCGGCGCGCTGGTGGCGGTGCTGTCCGTCGTCGCCATCGTCGCGATCTCCTGGTTCGCGCTCGTCGCCACCGTCACGCAGCAGTTTCAGGCCATCGTCTATCTGCTGCTGCTGCTGCCGATCTCGTTCCTGACCACGACCGCGCATGCCCGCATCGAGCGGCTCGGCCTGATCGACTATGCGCTGGCGGCCATATCCTTTGCGGCCGCGCTCTGGTTCACGCTCAACGAGCCGCGCTACGCCAATTGGGTCACCGGCTTCTCGTCGCTGTCGACCGGCGACATCGTGGCCGGAACCACGCTGTTCGTGCTCTGTCTCGAGCTGTGCCGCCGCGCCGTCGGCTTCGGACTGACCATCGTGCTGCTGGTGCTGCTCGCCTATGTGGCGTTCGGGCAGTTCATCCCCGGCAGCTTCCGGCACGCCGGCATCGGCTTCCAATACTTCCTCGAGATGCAGACGATCGGCACCGACGGCATCTTCGGCGATCCGGTCTACGTGGCGGCGAAATACGCCTTCCTGTTCGTGCTGTTCGGCAATCTGTTCGTCATCAGCGGCGGCGCGCAGCTGTTCTTCGATCTCGCCGCGGCGGTGACCGGCCGCAGCATCGGCGGGCCCGCCAAGGCCTGCATCGTGTCGAGCGCGCTCTACGGCACCGTGTCCGGAAGCCCGGTCGCCGACGTCGCCACCACCGGCCCGGTCACCATCCCGATCATGAAGCGCATCGGCATGTCGGCCGAAAGCGCCGGCGCGATCGAGGCGGCGTCCTCGATCGGCGGCGCGCTGCTGCCGCCGGTGATGGGCGCGGTCGCCTTCCTGATGGCGGACTTCACCGGCACGCCCTACTACCTGATCGCCTGGTACGCGCTGCTGCCGTCGCTCGGCTACTACCTCGGCGTCTTCGCGCTCGTGCATTTCGAAGCGGTGCGCCTCGACCTCGGCCGCGTGCCCGAGGAGGAGATCGTCGGGCTGCGGGTGGCGCTCGGGCGCAACTGGCCGAGCGTGATCCCGATCGCGGTGCTGCTGTGGCTGCTGATCGCCGGCTACTCGGCCGCCTATGTGGCGGCGGGCTCGGCGCTGTCGGTGATCCTGGCGAGCTTCATCCGGCGCGAGACACGCCATCGGCCCGCGCCGCTTCGTCGCGGCTTGCGTCGAGACCTGCCACGCCATGGTGCCGCTGACCGCGGCGGTGGCGGCCGGCGGCATCATCATCGGCGCGATCGAGCTCACCGGACTGGCCGGCAAGTTCACGCTGCTGCTGTTCCAGCTCTCGGGCGGGCTCATGCTGCCCTCGCTGCTGCTGGCCGGCGTGGTGCTGATCCTGCTCGGCACCGGGATGCCGACCACCGCGACCTACATCATGGGCGTGGCGCTGCTGGCGCCGGTCTTCATCGGCAAGTTCGGCCTGCCGGTGATCGAGGTGCACATGTTCATGCTGTTCTACGCCAGCCTGTCGGCGATCTCGCCGCCGGTGGCGGTGGCGGCGTTCGCGGCGGCGGCCATCGCCAAGGCCAATCCGTTCAAGCTCATGCCCTATGCGTGCAAGCTCGCGGTCGGCGGCTTCGTGCTGCCGTTCTTCTTCGTGTTCAATCCGGGCATCCTCATGCGCGGCAGCGTGCTGCAGATTCTCTCCGACACCGTGGTCGGCTCGGCGCTGGTGGTCACCGCATCGCTGGTGCTGCACGGCTATGTCCGAAAGCGGCCGATCCCGATGGCGGTGCGCGGCGTCTTCGCGCTGGCCGCGCTCGCCATGGCGGTGCCGCACCTCGTCATCCAATACGCGGCCTTGGCGGCAGCCGCCGGCCTCTATTTTGTGCTGTCGCGCGCGACGCGCCAGGACCCGGCCTGGTCCGGGTAGCTCATCCCGCGGTGGAACAATCGGCATGGCGGCGCTTCGCCGCGGGCTCGTGGCTCCAGGCGGCCCTCAAGCGACGTGCGACCACGACCGCTCTTGTGTTACCCATTCTTGTGTTACCGATGGGGCCAACAACACCAGGCGCCGGCCGGAACAGAGGCCGCAGGGGAGGGTCGTGACCGCAGAGACCGCCACATTTGCCGCGCCGGCCGCCAGGGCCGAACGGACGGCACAGTTTCGCGTCGTCGCCGGCTGGCTATGGTCGGGCGCGCTCATGGTCGTGCTGGCGTTCCTGGTGCTCTATCCGGTCGCGATGCTGCTGCTGGGGGCGCTGACCAACACCAATCCGGTGGTGGACGGGTTCGGCGTGTTCGATCTCTCGCTTGGTAATTTCATCACGGTCCTGGGAAACCCCAACGTCCATCACGCGTTCGCCAATACGCTGATCGCCTGCGGCGGCGGCACGGCGTTGGCGGTGGCGATCGGGCTGACCTTCTCGTGGATCGTGGTGCGCACCAACACGCCGTGGAAGGATTTCATCGGCGCCGCGAGCCTGATCCCGCTGTTCGTGCCGCCGCTGGTCGCCGGGGTCGCCTGGTCGATCCTCGGCTCGCCGAAATCCGGCCTCGTCAACACGATGATGAAGTGGGCGGGCCTCGACTGGCGCATCGACGTCTACTCGATGACCGGGCTGATCGTCGTGTTCGGCATGTACTACGCGCCCTATGTCTACATGTTCACCGCCTCGGCGCTGCGCAACATGGACCCGAGCCTGGAGGAGGCGGCCGAGATCACCGGCGCCGGTCCGATCCGCACGCTGTTCACCGTCACCTTCCCGCTGATCGCGCCGGCGATCATCTCCAGCATGCTGCTGTCCTTCATCGTGATGCTCGGCATCTACGGCATCCCGGCGGTGCTGGGCGCGCCGGCCAATATCTCGGTGCTCACGACCTACATCTTCAAGCTGACCAACTGGAGCCCGCCGCTCTACAGCACCGCGGCCGCGGTCGCGATCATCCTGATGGTGGTGACCGGGGCGCTGGTGGTGGTGCAGCAATACGTGCTGTCCGACCGCAGCTTCACCACCGTCGCCGGCAAGGCGTTCCGGCCGCGCAGCCTCGACCTCGGGCGCTGGCGCTGGCTGACGTTCGCGCTGGCGCTGGCTCTATCTGTTCGTCGTCGTGGTGCTGCCGACCCTGGCGCTGATCGTGGCCGCGTTCCGGCGCTTCCTGTTCATCCCGAACGCCGCCAGCCTGTTCGACATGCGGCATTACTCGCTGGTGCATTTCGACAGCATCTTCGACAACCCGCTGACCATGCGGTCGATCTGGAACACCATGGAGGTCGGCCTGATCACGGCGGTGCTCGGCGGCGTGCTCGCCTTCGCGATCGGCTACACGGTCCACCGCAGCCGCGCGCCCGGGCGGCGCGGCATCGACCTGATCTCGACGCTGCCGGTGGCGATCCCGGGCCTGGTGATCGGCGTCGCCTATCTGTGGGCCTGGATCGGTCTGCCGGGCGGGCTCTACGGCACGATCTGGATTCTCGCGCTCGCCTTCATCGCGCGCTTCATGCCCGACACCGTGAAGGCGCTGTCCACCTCGTTTCTGCAAATCCACAAGGAGCTCGAGGAAGCCGCCTGGGTCTGCGGCAAGGGCCTGCTCGGCACCATCCGGACGATCGTGCTGCCCTTGGCACGGCCAGGCACCATTGCGGCCATGACGCTGTTGTTCATCCTGGCGATCCGCGAGCTCGGCTCCTCGTTGTTTCTCTACACCAGCGACACCACCGTGATGGCGGTGCTGTTGCTCGACTATTACGAGGGCGGCAATACCGGCAAGGCCGCTGCCTTCAGCCTGGTGCAGACCGTGCTGCTGGCGGTGCTGATCGGCTTCGCCACCTGGCTCTCCAGCAGCGGCGAGAATACCAGCAGCGTCGGCCGCGCCGGATGATCTCGAGATGATGATGCAATGACAAGAACGGGAGGACTATCGGCATGAAATCGATCCTGACCACGCTCGGCTTGACCACGCTCGCCTTGGCGGCCGCGCTCGCGACGCCGGCGGCGGCGCAGAACTTCGGATCGCCCGAGCTGATCCAGGCGGCCAAGAAAGAGGGCCGCATCGTCTTCTACACGGCCAACTTCGCCGAGGTCGAGCAGGAGGTGATCAAGGCCTTCAACAAGCGCTTCCCGGAGATCAAGGTCGAGATGGTGCGCGCGCCCGGCGGCCAGCTCATCACCCGCATCAAGACCGAGGCCGCCGCCGGCAAGCTCTCGGCCGACGTGGTCAACCACTCCGACCGCGCCCTGATGCTCGAGATCGAGAACCTGTTCATGGACTACGCGCCGCCCAATGCGGCGGACTACCTGCCGGACGTGCTGGTCTCGCCCAAGTTCTGGCCGCAGGCCACGCTCGGCTGGGCGATCGCCTACAATTCGGCGATCGTCAAGAACCCGCCGAAGAGCTGGATGGATCTGACCAAGGCCGAATACAAGGGCAAGCAGATCGGCCAGACCATCGCGCCGTCGGGCGGCACCACCTGGACCCGCGTCATGTTCGAGCGCCAGGTGCTGGGCGAGGACTACTGGAAGAAGCAGGCCGCCACCGAGGTCGTGCTGTTCCCCTCCGGCGCGCCGGCCGCCGACGCGCTGGTGCGCGGCGAGATCTCGATCTTGCCGTCGCTCTACAACATCGTGTTCACCAAGCAGCGCGACGGCGCGCCGGTGGAGATCGTGTTCGCGCCCGAGGGCATGCCGATCAATCCCTACGCGGCCGGCATCCCGTCGACCGTGAAGAACCCGAACGCCGCCAAGCTGTTCCTCAACTGGTGCCTGTCGGTCGAGGGACAGGCCTTCATGATCAAGGAGCAGGGCAACCTGACCTCGCTGAAGGTGCCGCCGGCTGCTCGCCAAGGGCTACGACCCGAGCAAGGTGAAGTCCTGGGTGCCGAACTTCAAGCAGTACCAGGAGCTGCGCGCGGCCTGGATCGAGGACTGGAACAAGACCTACAACTACCGCCAGTAACGGTTATTGCACGAAGAGTTGGAGACGCGCGTGTCGGCGCCGCTCAGCGTCAGCGATCTGCGCAAGCAGTTCAGCATCGGCCGGCCGGCCGTCGATGGCGTGAGCTTTCACGTCGCGGCGGGCGAGATCGTGGTGCTGCTCGGCCCGTCCGGCTGCGGCAAGACCACCACCTTGCGCTGCGTCGCCGGCCTGGAGCATGCGACCGCCGGACGCATCAGCATCGGCGCGCAGGTGGTGTCGGCGCCGGCGCAAGGCGTGCAGGTGCCGCCGCGCCTGCGCCACATCGGCATGGTGTTCCAGTCCTATGCGGTGTGGCCGCACATGACGGTGCGCCAGAACGTCGCCTATCCGCTGCGCCATCGCAGGTTCGCGCGCGCCGAGATCGACCGCAAGGTCGACGAGGTGCTGGCGCTGGTGGGCCTGAGCGAATATGCCGAGCGGTCGGTGGTGGCGCTCTCCGGCGGACAGATGCAGCGGGTCGCGCTGGCGCGGAGCCTCGTCTACCAGCCGCAGCTCCTCCTGCTCGACGAGCCGCTCAGCAATCTCGACGCCAAGCTGCGGGTGCGGCTGCGCGACGACCTGCGCCGCATCATCAAGCAGACCGGCGTCACCGCGCTCTACGTGACGCATGACCAGGCCGAGGCCGTGGTGCTCGGCGACCGCATCGGCGTCATGCGCGACGGCAAGCTGCTGCAGATCGGCTCGCCGGACGAGATCTACAATCGTCCCGGCGATCTGTTCGTCGCCCACTTCACCGGCGCCTCGAACATGCTGGCCGGCCGCGTCGTCGCGCGCGAGGGCGAGTTCGGCAGCGTCGAGGCCGGCGGCCAGCGCCTGCGCGCCTGGCTGCCCGCGAGCGTCAAGGCCGGCGATGCGGTCAAGATCGCGGTGCGGCCGGAGAACGTGCGCCTCGGCGCCAACGGCGCGGACGAGCCCAACCGTTTCAGCGCCCGCGTTTCCGGCCAGCGCTACCAGGGCACGCAGACCGTCTACGAGCTCGCCATGCTGGGCGGCACGGTCGAGGCGCTCGAGCTCGGCACCAGCATGCGCTATCCGGTCGGCAGCGACGTCGAGGTCGTGCTGCCGCCGGCGCTGTGCTGGGCCTATCCGGCGGGGGAGATCGGCGAGCTGGAATAGACAGGTCGCAACCGCAATCTTGATCTAGACTGGTGCTCCCACGCACGACTTCACCTAAAGGAACCGACCATGCTTTCCGATGCCGACCGCAAGAAGGCCGCCGACATCCTGCTGGATGCGGAAAAGAACCACAGACAGGCGGTCCAGCTGTCGACCACCTGGCCCAACATCACCATCGACGACGCCTACGCGATCTCGACCGAGGTGGCCCACCGCAAGATCGCCGCCGGCGCCAAGCTGATCGGCCACAAGGTCGGGCTGACCTCGAAGGCGATGCAGCGCTCCTCGCAGATCGACGAGCCGGACTACGGGCATCTGCTCGACTACATGATGATCCCGGACGGCTCCAAGATCGCGCACGCGACCTACTGCCGGCCGCGGGTCGAGATCGAGCTGGCGTTCATCCTCGGCAAGCAGCTCAAGGGCCCCGGCATCGGCCTGCCCGAGGTGCTGCGGGCGACCGAATACGTGGTGCCGGCGATCGAGATCGTGGATGCGCGCCTGCAGGACCCGCGCAAGATCTTCGACACCGTGGCGGACAACGGCGCCGCCGCCGGGATCGTGATCGGCGGCCGGCCGGTCGGTCCGATGGACGTCGACCTGCGCTGGGTCGGCGGCATCATGTACAAGAATTCCGAGATCGAGGAGACCGGCGTCGCCGCCGGCGTGCTCGGCCATCCGGCGCTCGGCGTCGCCTGGCTCGCCAACAAGCTCGGATCGCACGGCGTGCCGCTCGAGCCCGGTCACATCGTGCTGGCCGGCTCGTTCACCCGCGTGGTGCTCGCCCAGAAAGGCGACACGCTGCACGCCGACTTCGGTCCGCTCGGCGGCATCGCCGTGCAGTTCATCTAGCGAAATAGCGAGTAGCGAATAGCGAATAGCGAGTAGCGAATAGCGAGTAGGGTGTGACGAGTAGCGGATGGCTCTGCTCGCCATTCGCTATTCGCTACTCGCTTCTTTCGAGTCAGTTCTCGTATCGCACGCGCAGATGGTCGCGGTAGTAGAACCACATCAGCTGGACGAACCAGACGATCTGCGCGCCGATCGCGATCACGGCAGCCTGCAAATGGAGAGGCTGGCCGCTGGCCGTCACCAGGATGGCACTGCTGATCCAGACCACTGCCAGGCTCGCGACGTTGACGGCGATGACCGTCAGCAAGCCGCACTCGCCCACGATGATGCGCCGGCGCACATCGAAATGGATGAGCAAATACTCGGTGCAGGCATACGCGAACAGCACCGCGCAAAAGACGCCTACGAACAACACGCCAACCACGGCACGGCCCCCTGGCACGGCTACGACCGAAGATGCTCTCCGGATACTATCCAGTCGTGGTCGGCACCTCCAGCGGCGATGGCGGCTCCGACAACGAGCGGCCGGCATTGTTGCGTTGCGGCAACGCGGCGGTGGGGTCGCCTGCGCCGCTGTCGCTCTTGAGGCGAATGCGCGGATATGCTCGATCTGGGCCTGCCGCGCGGGCAGCGGGACCCGAAAGGCTAAGGAAAATGCTCAAAAGGCGCGGCGCTGGCAACCGGCCTGGTTGCGCTGCTGTGCACAATGGAGGCCGGCCGGGCCGCGGACTATCCGACGCGGCCGGTCACCCTGGTGGTGGCGTTCACCCCGGGCGGGCCGAGCGACGTTCTCGCCCGCATCCTCGGCAAGAAGCTCGAGCAGATCCTCGGGCAGCCGTTCGTGATCGACAACCGGCCCGGCGCCGGCGGCAACATCGCGGCCGAAGCCGTCGCCCATGCGACGCCCGACGGCTACACCTTGCTCAACGGCAACAACAGCATCCTCGCCACCAACGCGGCGCTCTACAAGAAGATCAACTACGACGCCGAGGCGGACTTCGCGCCGATCGGCCTGATCGGATCGCAGGCCAATATCCTGGTGGTGAATCCGGCCGTGCCGGCGCGCACGATGGCCGAGCTGATCGCGCTCGCCAAGGCCAGTCCCGGCAAGATCAACTTCGCGTCCTCGGGCCACGGCGCGGCCGCGCATCTCGCCGGCGAGCTGTTCAAGGTCGAGGCCAAGGTCGACATCGTCCACGTGCCCTACAAAGGCGCGGCGCCGGCCCTGCAGGACGTCATCGCCGGCCACGTGCAGATGATGTTCGCGACCGCCGCCTCGGTGGTGCCGCATATCCGCGAGGGCAAGGTGCGGGCGCTGGCGGTGACGCCGATCAAGCGCACGGCGGTGTTCCCCGAGCTGCCGACCATCGACGAGCTCGGCCTCAAGGGCTTCGACGCCACCACCTGGCACGGCCTGGTGGCGCCGGCGCGCACCCCGAAGGAGGTGGTGGCGGCGCTCAACCGCGCGCTGGTCGCGGCGCTCGACGACGCCGAGCGTGAAGAAGTCGCTCGCCGATCTCGGCGTCGACATCATCGGCGGCAAGCCGGAGGATTTCGCCGCCTACATCAAGGCCGAAATCCCCAAATGGACCGCCATCGTGAAGGCCTCGGGCGCCAAGCTGGATTGAGGCGGCCTCGACGTCGCTACCAGCTCGGCGCCCGCTTTTCGATGAACGCCCGCAGTCCTTCCTGAGCGTCGGCGGTCGTGGCGACGTTGCAGAAATGCTCCACGGCGTTGCCGACGCCGCGCCGGTAATCGAGATCGTTCGCACGCATGAAGGCGGCGCGTCCCAGCCGCATCGTGGTCGGCGACTTGGTCGCAAAGATACCGGCCATTGCCCGCGCTTCCTCCCGCAGCTTCTCGTCCGGCACGACCCGGCTGACGAGGCCGAGCGAAGCCGCCTCGTCGGCTCCAAAGGAGCGCCCGGAGAACAAGCAGCTCGAAGGCGCGATGGCGGCCGACGATGCGCGGCAGATGCACGAAATGAATTGCCGGAACGAGACCGAGATCGATCTCGGGATAACCGAACGTCGCGCTCTCCCCGGCAACCAGCACGTCGCAGGAAATGGCCAACGTCATGCCGCCACCGCGCGCCGCGCCGCCGACGGCGGCGATCGACGGCTTGCCGAGATTGTATTGCACGTCGGCCAATTCCACGTACAGCTTGTCCAGAAACCGCCGCACCTCGGCTCCCGACTTGCCGAGCAGCATGTCGAGGTCCAACCCCGCGCTGAAGCGACGCGGCACGGCACTCGTGAGCACGACAGCGCGGACGTTGTCGTCGGCTGCGGCTCGCCGAAATGCCGCGATGAGCTGCTCGAGCAAGGACAGGCTCAGCGCATTCACCGGCGGGCGCGCGAGGCTGATCTCCGCGATCCGATCTGAAACGTCGTACCGCAAATCTGCATCCGTCGTCATTGCCGAACTCCTCATGTCATGCCCGGACGTGCCGAGCCAGATCCCGTGCCAGCGGTCAGCGAACATTCCGCTATTGAAGGTACACCGGCTGTGCCGTCGCGATGCCGGTAGCTGACGCCAGCGACCAGCTATTCGATCACCTCGTCGGCGCGCGCGAGCAACATCGGCGGCACGTCGAGGCCGAGCGCCTTGGCGGTCTTGAGGTTGATCGCCAGCTCGTACTTCACCGGCGCCTGCACCGGCAGGTTGGCAGGCTTCTCGCCCTTGAGGATGCGATCGACGTAGCCGGCCGCGCGCCGGTACTGATCGGGGTAGTCGGGCCCGTACGAGATCAGGCCGCCGGCGCCTACGGAGTAGCGGAAAGGGTAGATCGTGGGAAGATTGTGCCGAACCGCAAGCGTGGCAATCAATCGGGCATGGTTTGCGCCGAAGCCGCTTGCTGTCACAACCAACCCGCCATTCGGGTCACGTGCAAATGCAGCAATGGCGTGCTCGACCTCGCCGGCGTCGCGCACGCCTATGGTGCTCAGCTCCATGCCGATCGGCGCCACGGCCTGGATTGCGGCAAACTGGCCGATCCCGGAGGCTACGGTAGCATCCCGCAGCACCGCGACCCGTGTCACGCGGGACGCGATCTCCTTGAGCAGCTCCAGCCATTTCGCGCTGATCGCGTATTCGAATACAGTGAAACCGGTGGCATTGCCGCCCGGCCGCGCCATGCTTGCGACCAAGCCGGAGCCCACTGGATCGATGACGCCGACGAACACGATCGGCACCGTGCGTGATGCCTCTTGTATTGCCACCACCGTGTCGGTGGTAGCGGCCAGGATGACGTCCGGAGCGAGCGCGACCAATTCAGCCGCGTACCTGCGATAGCGCTGGCGATCGCCGGCGCCCCAGCGCATATCGATCCGTGCATTGCGGCCGTCCTCCCAGCCCAATTCTTGTAGCCCCTGCCGGAACGCCAAAACAACCTTCTGTTCTGCCGAGTCGCTCTCAGAGAGGTTTATGAGCACGCCGATGCGCCGCATTCGCTCACCCTGCTGCGCGCGTGCGGTGAGCGGCCACGCGGCTGCCGCGCCGCCGAGAAGCGTGATGAACGCGCGGCGCTTCATCATGAGGAATTCCCCACCAGCTTGCTCGGCGAATACCCAGCTCGTTGGCACTGAAAACTAGCATATTCGCCTGAGCTCGCGCAGGCAGAAATCATGCCGTCTGACCGCGGGCCGGATGTCTCCTCCTGGCACATTGAATCTCTGCAATTTGCGCGGCCCGGCAATCGCTATATCGTAACGGTCGGCGAGTGTCGGTCTCAGTCGATGCAAGCCCGCGCATGACGCCCAAAAACGAGGCTCGACATGAACAAGATCGAACGACAGACTTCGCCGCTCGCCCGCAACGTGCGCCGGCTCGGCCACCTCGATCTGCCGGGCGCCGGCCAGGTCTGCCTGTCGGGCTCGCACGCCTATGTCGGGCATATCCCGAACGCCGAGCATCGCGGCACCTCGATCGTCGACGTGTCGGACCCGAAGCAACCCGCGCGTGGTGGCGACCATCACGCTCGACGATCACGAGTTCGCACAGCCACAAGGCGCGCGTCGTCGGCGACATCTTGATCGTCAATCACGAGCGCAACATGAGCAAGATCGGGCGCCGCGCCGAGCAGCTGCCGGCGGCGCGGCGCGCGTTGAGCGAGGAGCTCGGGCGCGAGCCGAAACCTGAGGAAATCGCCGCCAGGATGAGCGTGACGGCGGACGACCTGCGCATGCTCGAGGAGTTCGAGCAGCGCGGCTATCACAACGGCGGCTTCAAGATCTACGACGTCTCCAAGCCGGCGCAGCCGAAGCTCGTCTGCTATCACAAGACCGGCGGCATCGGCGTCCACCGCTTCGACATGGACGCGCGCTACGCCTACATCTCGACCGAGATGAAGGGTTACGTCGGCAACATCCTGGTGATCTACGACCTGCGCGATCCGCAAAAGCCCGAGGAAGTCTCGCGCTGGTGGATGCCCGGCCAGCACATCGCGGGCGGCGAGACGCCGAGCTGGTCCGGCCGCCGGCATCGCCTGCATCATGCGCTGCGCTTCGGCAACGAGATGTGGGCGAGCTGCTGGCACGGCGGCTTCTGGGTGGTCGATGTCTCCGACCTCGCGAAGCCGAAAAGCGCCGGCACCTACAACTACCACCCGCTGTTCCCGGAGCCGACCCATACCGTGATGCCGGTGCCGGGCCGCCTCGGCGGCCGCCGGGTCGCGCTCGCCATCGACGAGGAGGACCAGGCGCAGAGCGCGAGCGAGGAGGAGGCCCGGCGCGGGCGCGCGCATGCCTGCATTTTGACTTTCGACGTGAGCGATCTCGGCGCCATCAAGCCGCTGGCCCAGTTCCAGGTGAGCGAGGCCGACTCGCCGTTCAGCCGCACGCGCGGCGCGCGTTTCGGCGCGCACCAGTTCTGCGAGCGCATGTCGGGCACGCTGGTCTACGCGGTCTGGTTCGGCGGCGGGCTTGCGCATCATCGACGTCGCCGATCCGCTCAGCCCGCGCGAGGTCGGCCACTTCATCCCGGAGCCGGTGGGCGGCAAGCCGGCGCCGCAGAGCAACGACGTGGCGCTCGACGACCGCGGGCTGATCTACGTGGTCGACCGCCACGTGGGCTTCGACGTGCTGGAGTTCGAGGGGTAGCGCTGCGCATGTAGCCAGGGTGGGCGAAGCGCGCCCTCGCGCCCGCTGGCGAGGGGCGACGTCTTGTGGTCGCGCGGTTCGCGGCGCACGGCGTGACGCCCATCGCGTGGCGCCCCTACGGAACGCAGCACCGGCTGGCGACTTCGTCCACCCTCGCGGTCGCCGCCGCCCGCGCCTCGCTGAACTGGAAGTAGGCGTCCCACACGCGGTCGAGCCGCGCGAGCGTCTCCTTCGGCGCCGGCACCGAGAGCCGTTCGCCGTCGCGCATGAGCAGGCCCAGCCGCTCGAGCTTGGCCAAGCGCGTCGTCGACCTCGAAATCCACATCGACCGCGAAGGTCGCCGCGAGCCACTGCTCGATGCGCGCGTCGAGCTCGGCCTGCGTCGGCGCCGTCGTCGCCGTGCGCAGGAAGTAGTAGGCCAGGAAGGCCTCCTTGCATTCCTGCTCCTCGGCCGCGCCGATCATGTAGTCGAAGATGCCGGCATTGTTGTTGACGTTGCGGAAATAGATATTGTCGGTGAGCTCCTTCTGGTACTTGAGCGATTGGCGCTGATACCGCAGCCATTGCCGCATCACGAAGCCGACCAGCGCGACCAGGCCGCTCATGGCCGCGAACGCGGTCTTCATCTGGTCGTGCTCCACCGCCGCCACGAGTCCCGAGATAGAAGCCGATCACCAGGAACAGCACCGTCACCGTGGACGCGAGGTTGAACAGGATCGGCACGGCGCCGGCGAGCGCCGGCACGCTCGAGGACGAGCTTGTCGAACATGCTCATCACCACGCGCACGTTGGGAAACAGGGCGTTGAGGTCGGTGCTCGCGATGTTGCGGAAATATTTGATCAGCACCGCGCCGGCTCTGATCTTGCGCCGCGTGAGCCGCTTTCTTTCCCGCTTCGACGACGATCCCGGCTGCCGGCTTCATCGCCACGAACAGCACGACGTCGTCGTAGACGAGGACGTCGTGCGTCCGCTTGCGCAGCCCGAACCACTCGCTGGTCTCGATCGCCTCCGTGTGGTGGCCGCGGCGGAAGAAGCGGACCTCGCGGAAATCGTCGACCGGCGCCTCGACCTCCACGCGCATCACCTTGCGCTCGCGGTGCGCCTCCTCGACCTCGGCAAGGGACATTTCGACGAAGTTGGCGCCCTTGAGCACGGCGGTGAGCGCTTCGACCAGATCGGCGTAATGGCGCTCGAGCGCGGCGTCGTCGATGCGCGCCGGCGGTGCGAGCTCGGGATTGAAGTAGAAATAGGCGTGACGCAGCTCCTCGAGCTGGTCGAAATACTCGTAGTGATAGATCGCCGCCAGCAGCCGGCAGATCTGGCGGAACTCGCCGCGCTCCTCCTCGCTGCCGAAGGTGCCATGCTCGACCAGCGCGTCGAGAATGTCGGCCTTGCGGACGGGGATGAACTGGTCGCGTTCGCTTCGCCGCCTCGGCGCGATGGTCTCGAGATGCGCTTGTCATGGAACCGGATGCGCATCGGCCGTCGTCATGGCTCCTGATAGAACGCCTTGGCGTCGGCGCTGAACGCTTTGCGCGATTGCGCGTCGATATAGTACATGTGCCCGCCGCGATAGAGCCGAAGCTGCGCGCGCGCCGGATCGCCGATATGGCGGCAGGTGGTCGAGCACGTAGCGGCTCGACCGCATAGGGCGTCACCATGTCGCTGTAGCCGTGGGTGATCAGCAGTCGGAACGACGGGCTCAGCGCCAGCAGCACCGGCAGATCGTCGCTGACGCTGGCAGTCGACGCGGCCGGTGCCGCTGCCCCAGTCCCATTTGCCGGTCACCTCCGAGGACAGGAGAATGTAGGTCATCTCGGTCTTGAAGCCGAGCTCGTCGCGCGCATAGGCGGCGAACGCGCTGCCATAGGCGCGCACCATCCCGTCGAGCAGCGGATCGGGCCCGCGCGTCGATTCGCTGTTCGGGATACGGATCGGTGACCGCGAAGGTCGCGTCGTAGCGGCTGACGATCTTGCCCTCGGCGGCGCGCAGGTTCTTCACATAGGCATCGCGGATGAAACCGCGCGACTTGGCGACGACGCTTTCGGACAGGCCGCTGATCTCGGCGACGCGCTTGTAGAAGTCGCGCGCGGCCTCGCCCTTCGGCGGCGGGCCCGCGAGCGTGGTCAGGTACTCGGTGAGCGCAAACCGCTCGGCCTGCCGCCAGCGCCTCCTTGCTGAACGTGCCCTTGCGCTCCAGCTCGGTCGCCGCCAGCGAGGGCAGGTGCAGCGCCGCGCCCAGCGGAAAGCGCGTGCCGCCGAACAGCAAGCTGCCCTCGAGCAGCGGCGACACCATCACGATGCCGGAGACGATGATGCCCTGCTCGCGTTGCAGCGCGCGCGCCACCTTGGCGGCGCGAAAACCGCCGTAGCTTTCGCCCAGGATGTATTTGGGCGAGGCGGAACGGCTGTTCTTCGAAAGATAGAGCGCGATGGTCTTGGCCAGCGCCTCGGCGTCGCCCTGCACGCCCCAGAACGCGCTGCCGCCGTCGGGCTTGGCCGGCCGGCTCCAGCCCGAGCCGACCGGATCGATCATCACCAGGTCGGTGAAGCCGAGCCAGGTATCCGGATTGTCGACCAGGCGCGCCGCCGAGCCGTCGCCGTTGGGCTCGAACTCGACGATGCGCGGGCCGACCGCGCCCAGGTTGAGGAACGCCGAGGCGGCGCCCGGCCCGCCGTTGAACACGAAGGTGATCGGGCGGCTCGTGGTGCCGGCGTCCTTGGCGACATAGGCGGTGTAGAAGATCGCCGCCGAGCGCTCGCCCGATTGGTCGAACAGCGAGAGCGTTCCGGCGGTCGCCGTATAGGCGAGCTTGCTGCCGCCGATGTCCGACGCTGTGCTCGGTCACCGCGTCGGCCGGCAGCAGCCGCAATACGCCGTCTTGCGGTGCCGCCTGCCGTTGCTCGGTCTGCGGCGCCTGGGCGCGGCGGGGGCGCTCCTGCGCCAGCGCCACCGTGGTCGCGCCGGCGAGCAGCAATGCCAGCAGCAGGCGGGCGAGCTTGGTGATGTTCGGAAACGGCATTGATGGGCGTCCTGAGCAGGTTCGGCCGCCCCCCGGCGAGGCCGGCACCATAACGGATAATGCTCGCCCTGCTCAAATCGGTTCCTCGGTGGACAATGCGCGGGATATCGGGGAATGTCGGGCCGCCCGGCGCCCGCCGGGCCATCAAAGACGCCTCCACAGGGTGCCAATAAATGCCGTTTCCCAGGGCCTCTCGCGCGCTCGAACGATTCACCGTCCTCGATCTGACCCGGGTCCGCTCCGGACCGACCTGCGTCCGTCAGCTGGCCGATTGGGGCGCCAATGTCATCAAGATCGAGTTACCGCCCGATCCGGAGGCCGGCGAGGGCATGGGCGGACCGCGCGAAGGGTCCGACTTCCAGAACCTGCACCGCAACAAGCGCAGCATGACGCTCAACCTCAAGTCCAAGGAGGGTCTCGCCGCCTTCAAGCGCATGGTGAAGAAGGCCGACGTGGTGGTGGAGAACTTCCGCCCGGACGTGAAGCGGCGGCTCGGCATCGACTACAAGTCGCTCGCCAAGATCAACCCCAAGCTCGTCTACGGCAGCATTTCGGGCTTCGGTCAGACCGGCCCCTATGCCGACCGGCCGGGCTTCGACCAGATCGCGCAGGGCATGGGCGGGCTGATGTCGATCACCGGGCTGCCCGGGCAGGGGCCGGTGCGCGTCGGCATCCCGATCGCCGATCTCTGCGCCGGACTGTTTTGCGCGCTCGGCATCCTGGTCGCGCTGCTCGAGCGCGAGAAGTCGAAGAAGGGCCAGCACATCACGACCTCGCTGCTGCAGGCGCAGATCTTCATGCTCGACTTCCAGGGCTCGCGCTGGTTGATCAACGGCGAGGTTCCCAAGCAGGCCGGCAACAACCATCCCACCAGCATCCCGACCGGCGTGTTCGAGACCGCCGACGGCCACATCAACATCGCGGCGACCGGCCAGAAAATCTGGGAGCGGTTCTGCACCGCGCTCGAGGCGCCCGACATGACCTATCGGCCGGAATACAAGAACGGCGCCGAGCGCTCGAAGAACCGCGACGCGCTCAACGTCGAGATCGCCAGCCACACGATCAAGCGCACCAGCGCCGACTGGGTCGAGCGGTTCAACAAGGCGGGGGTGCCGTGCGGGCCGATCTACTCGGTCGACCAGGTCTACGCCGATCCGCAGGTCGAGCATCTGGGCATGGCGCAGCCGGTCAAGACCAAGGACAAGAAAGCGCTGCGCATGGCGGGACAGCCGATGTCGTTGTCGCGCACGCCGAGCAAGCTGGTGGCGCCGCCGCCGGCGCTGGGCGAGCACACCGACGCGGTGCTCAAGGAATTCGGGTTCAGCGCCAAGGACATCGCGGCGCTGCGCAAGGCCAAGGCGGTTTGATCGCGCTGATGACGCGCGCAGGAGAAGAACGATGGACGACAAGACCAAGACCGACAAGATGCTCTCGCGCAAGGACGGGCGCGTCGGCTACGTGATCTTCAACAATCCCGAGCGCCGCAATGCCGTGTCGCTCGACATGTGGGCGAGGACGACCGAGATCCTCGCGGAGTTCGCCCGCGACGACGAGGTGCGCGTGGTCGTGCTCACCGGCGCCGGCGGCAAGGCGTTCGTCTCCGGCGCCGACGTGTCCCGCTTCGAAAGCGAGCGCGCCTCGCTCGAGACCCAGAAGGTCTACAATCAGACGGTCGAGCGGGCCAATGCGAGCATCTACGAGTTCCCCAAGCCGACCATCGCGATGATCCGCGGCTATTGCATCGGCGGCGGGCTCGGGCTCGCGGTCTGCTGCGATCTGCGCATCTGCTCCGACAATTCGCGCTTCGCGATTCCCGGCCGCCAAGCTCGGGCTCGGCTACGGCTATTCGGGGGTGAAGCGGCTGACCGACGTGGTCGGGCCTGCCTTCGCCAAGGAGATTTTCTTCACCGCGCGCCAGTTCGACGCCGAGGAGGCGCGCACGATGGGCATCGTCAATCGCGTCGTGCCGGACGCCGAGCTCGAGGATTACGTCAAGAGCTATGCCGATACGATCGCCACCAACGCGCCGCTGACGGTGAAGACCGCCAAGCACATCGTCAACGAGGCCATGAAGGACGAGAGCAAGCGCGACCTGGCGCGCTGCCGGGAGCTGGTCGAGCAATGCTTCGCCAGCAACGACTACACCGAGGGCCGCCGGGCCTTCATGGAGAAGCGCAAGCCGGCATTCACCGGGACGTGACCGATCGGCGGTCTTGCGGCGGCAAGCTGTCGCGGATGCCGACCCACGGTTTAGTGCTTCAATAGGCAACGGCAAGGGCGGCGGGAAACCGCGGCAAGCGGGAGGGAAGGGCGTGGCGTCGGTTGAATTGCGCGGTCTGACCAAGCGCTACGACGATCTGGCGGTCGTCGACGACGTGTCGCTCACCATCGAGCACGGGCGGCTCGTGTGCCTGCTCGGGCCGTCCGGCTGCGGCAAGACCACGACGCTGCGCCTGATCGCCGGCTTCGTCGAGCCGTCGGCCGGCGAGATCCGCGTCGGCAACGAGGTGCTGTCCTCGCCGGCGCGCACCGTGCCGCCCGAGCGGCGCAACATGTCGATGATCTTCCAGAGCTACGCGCTGTGGCCGCACATGACGGTCACCGAGAACGTCGCCTACGGGCTGGAGCTGCGCAAGATCGATCGCGAGACCATCAATCGCAAGCTCGCCGCGATCCTGGCGACCACGCATCTGGCGCAGCTCGCGGACCGCTACCCGGGCGAGCTCTCGGGCGGCCAGCAGCAGCGCGTCGCGCTCGCGCGCGCGCTGATCGTCGAGCCCGAGACGCTGCTGCTCGACGAGCCGCTGTCGAATCTCGATGCCAATCTGCGCGAGGAGATGCGCTTCGAGGTGCGCCGGCTGCACGACGAGTACCGCTACACCACCGTCTACGTCACCCACGACCAGTCGGAGGCGATGACCACCGCCGACGTGATCGCCGTGATGAACGCCGGCAAGATCGAGCAGGCCGGCACGCCGGAGGAGATTTACGATCGGCCGCGCTCGGAATTCGTCGCCCGCTTCATCGGCGCCAGCAACGTGATCAAGGGCAAGGCGGTCGACGAGAACCGCATCGCCTGCGGTGAGGCAGTGCTGCGCTGCACCGGCGGCAAGCTCGTGCCCGGCGCCGACGGCGCCGTCTCGGTGCGGCAGCATGTCATCCGGCTGTGGGCCGCGCAGCCGCAATCGATGGACAATGTCGTGCCCGGAACCGTGATCCGGCAGGTGTTTCTCGGCAACAGCCGCGACTATATGGTGGAAGCCGCGGACGGCACGCAGTTGCGCGTGGTCACGTCGCCGGCCGAGGCTATCGTCCAGGGCGCGCCGGTCTGGCTCTATCTGCCGCCCGAGCGCTGCCGGGTGTTGAGCGGCTGAAGCGGCCCAACGAGGCCGCGACGAACAACAAGAAATTCGACCAGGAGAGGAACCATGACGATGCGGAGATTGTCCCGGCGCGATGTCCTGAAAGCCTCGACCGCGCTCGCGGCATCGAGCGTGCTCGCCGCGTCGGGCGGCCGCAAGCCTGCGCAGGCGCAGGTCATGTCCGCGGCGCCGCCGGCCAGCACGATCACGCCGGAGCTGATCGAGGCCGCCAAGAAGGAAGGCAAGGTCGTCTGGTATACCTCGGTCGATCTGCCGCTGGCCGAGAAGGTTGCCCGCGCGTTCGAGGCCAAGTATCCGGGCGTCGCCGTGCGCGTCGAGCGCACCGGCGCCGAGCGCGTGTTCCAGCGCATCGGCCAGGAATATTCGAGCAGCATCTACGCGGTCGACATCGTCAACTCGTCGGACGCCGCGCACTTCATCGTCTGGAAGCGCAGTGGCTGGCTGGCGCCCTACGTTCCCGAGGACGTGGCCAAGCACTATCCCGCCGAGCACAAGGACCCGGACGGGATGTTCGCGAGCTTCCGCGTCTTCCTCTGCGTCATCGGCTACAACACCGATCTGGTGAAGGCGCCGGACGCGCCGAAGAGCTTCGCCGACCTGCTCGCTCCGAAGTGGACCGGCAAGATCGTCAAGGCGCATCCGAGCTACAGCGGCACCATCCTGACCGCGACCTTCCAGACCGCGCGCGACATCGGCTGGCCGTATTTCGAGAAGCTCGCCCAGCAGAAGGTCATGCAGGTGCAGTCCGCCTCCGACCCGCCCAAGAAGCTCGCGCTCGGCGAGCGCGCGATCATGGCCGACGGCATCGAGTACGGCATGTTCCAGCTCAAGGAGAGCGGCAAGCCGGTCGAGATCGTCTATCCGACCGAAGGCACGCCGCTGATCGTCGGCCCGAACGCCATCTTCAAGAATGCGCCGAACCCGAACGCCGCACGCCTGTTGCAGAACTACATGCTTTCGGCGGAGTGCCAGCAGCTCAGCATCGATGTCGGCGGCATGCGCTCGGTCCATGCGCTGACCAAGGAGAAGGCCGGCCGCACGCCGCTCGCCAGCGATCAAGGTCATGAAGGACGATGCTGCCGCGGTCGAGAAGGAGAGCGAGAGCATCAAGGCGCGCTACAGTCAGATTTTCAAGGTGTGATCGGCTGGTCGGACGAACAGGAGCGGAAGGCCATGGACAACGCGCAATTCTCCAGACGCGACGTGCTCAAAGCGGGGACGGCGCTGGCGGCGACCGTGTTCGCGAGCCCGCTGCGAGCCGCGGCGCCCGCGCCCACCGCGATCACGCCGGCGCTGATCGAGGCGGCGAGGAAGGAAGGCAAGGTCGCCTACTACACCTCGATCGACCTGCCGCTCGCCGAGCGGATCGCGCGATCGTTCGAGGCCAAATACCCCGGCATCGCGGTGCGCGTCGAGCGCACCGGCGCCGAGCGCGTGTTCCAGCGCATCGGCCAGGAATATGCGAGCCGCATCTACGCGGCCGACATCGTGCAATCGTCGGACGCCGCCCATTTCATCGTCTGGAAGCGCGACGGGCTGCTCGCGCCGTTCGTGCCCGAGGACGTCGCCAAGCACTATTCCGACGAGCACCGCGATCCCGACGGCATGTTCGCGAGCTTCCGCGTGAGCCTGAGCGCCATCGGCTACAACACCAATCTGGTCAAGGCCGAGGAGGCGCCGAAGAGCTTCGCCGACCTGCTCGATCCGAAATGGATGGGCAAGATCGTCAAGGCGCATCCGGCCTATAGCGGCACCATCATGACGGCGACGTTCCAGATCGTGCGCGAGCTCGGCTGGGGCTATTTCGAGAAGCTCGCCAAGCAGACGCGTCATGCAGGTGCAGTCCGCCACCGATCCGCCCAAGAAGCTGGCGCTCGGCGAGCGCGCGGTCATGGCGGACGGCGGCGAATACAATCTGATCCAGCTCAAGGAAGCCGGCCAGCCGGTCGAGGTCGTCTATCCGACCGAAGGCATTCCGATGGTGATCGGCCCGAACGCCATCTTCAAGAATGCGCCCAACCCGAACGCGGCGCGGCTGTTCCAGTGCTATTGCTTCACCATCGAATGCCAGCAGCTGATCTCCGACGTCGGCGGGCTGCGTTCGATGCATGCGCAGGTCAAGGAGAAAGCCGGCCGCAGGCCGTTCCGCGAGGTCAAGACCATGAAGGAGGATGCCGCCGGGTCGAGCGGATGAGCGAGGAGATCAAGGCGCGCTACAGCAAGCTGTTCGGCGTGTGAGACCGAGTGCGTAGGGTGGGCAAAGGCGCACGCGCAAGCTCGACTGTCTCAACAAGCGCCAACGCGTGCGCCGTGCCCACGCGGCATCGTGCAATTGAGAGAAAGACGCGTGGGCACGGCGCGCAAGAGCGCGCCCATAGCCCGCGCAGACGGGCGTAAACACCCTTATGTGCCCACCCTACGGGAGGAAATGAAACAATGAACAAGATTCACTTCTCCAGACGTGACGTGCTCAAGGCTTCGGCCGCGCTGGCGGCTGACCACGTTCGCGCAACCGCTGCGCGCGGCCGCGCCCGAGCCGTCGGCGATCACGCCGGCGCTTGATCGAGGCGGCCAAGAAGGAAGGCAAGCTCGCCTTCTACACCGCCATGGACCTGGCGTTCGCGGAGCGGCTGGGCAAGACATTCGAGGAGAAGTTTCCCGGCATCGCCGTGCGCGTCGAGCGCTCCGGCGCCGAGCGCATCTTCACCCGCATCGACCAGGAGTACGGCAGCAACATCCACGCCGTCGACGTGGTCAATACCGCCGACCAGGCGCATTGCATCGTGTGGAAGCGCAAGGGCTGGCTCGCGCCCTACTTGCCGGAGGAGGTCGCGAAGCATTTCGACCCGAAATACTATGACCCGGACGGGCATGCACATCACGACGCGGATCCTGATCTCTCCGATCGCCTACAACACCAACCTGGTGAAGAAGGAGGATGCGCCGAAGAGCTTTGCCGACCTGCTCGATCCGAAATGGGCCGGCAAGATGGTCAAGGCGCATCCGGCCTACAGCGGCACGATCATGAACGCGACCTTCCAGATCGCGCGCGATCTCGGCTGGGACTATTTCGAGAAGCTCGCCAAGCAGCGCGTCATGCAGGTCCAGTCGGCGACCGACACGCCCAAGAAGATCGCGCTCGGCGAACGCGCGGTCATGGTCGACGGCGCCGGCTACCTCGTCATCCGCTACAAGGAGGAAGGCCAGCCGGTCGAGATCGTCTATCCGGCGGAGGGGACGCCGCTCGCCACCGGGCCGAGCGCGGTGTTCAAGGCGGCGCCCAATCCGAACGCTGCGCGCCTGTTCCAGAACTGGATGCACTCGCGCGAGGCGCAGCAGATCCTGGTCGATTGGGCCCGCCAGTATTCGCCGCACCAGCAGACCGTGGAAAAGCCCGGCATCCGCAAGCTCTCCGACATCAAGCTGATGAAAGAGGATCCCGAGGGCATCGAGAAGGGCGACCGAGGAGATCAAGACGCCGCTACGCGCAGATCTTCAAGGTGTGAGGCCGGTTCCGCCACTCGTTGCGGGAGGACGCAAGCGATGCTGAAGCTGCCAGTTCACGCGACGAGGCGTGCTCAAGGTCGTCGGCGGCGGCCGCCGCCGGCCTGCATCGCCGGGCGGTACGCAGGTGCGGGCGCAGGCGCCGGAGCCGACCGCCGTCACGCCCGCGCTGATCGAGGCGGCCAAGAAAGAGGGCAAGGTCGTCTGGTACGCGGCGATGGACCTGCCGGTGTCCGAGCGGGTCGCCCGCGCGTTCGAGGCGAAATATCCCGGCATCGCGGTGCGGATCGAGCGCACCGGCTCCGAGCGCCAGTTCCAGCGGCTCGCCCAGGAATATGCCGCCCGCATCTACGCCCCCGACATCATCAATGCCTCCGATGCGGCGCACTTCGTCGCCTGGAAGCGCAACGGCTGGCTCGCCGCCTTCGTGCCCGAGGAGGTCGCGCGCCACTACCCGGCCGAGCATCGCGACCCGGACGGCCTCTACGCCACGTCGCGGGTCTACGTGGTCTCGCTCGGCTACAACACCAATCTGGTGAAGGCCGAGGACGCGCCCAGGAGCCTTCATGGACCTGCTGCATCCGAAATGGATGGGCAAGATGGTCAAGGCGCATCCGGCCTATAGCGGCACGATCATGACCTCGACCTTCCAGATCGCGCGCGAGCTCGGCTGGGAGTATTTCGAGAAGCTCGGCAAGCAGAAGGTGCTGCAGGTCCAGTCGGCGGTCGATCCGCCGAAGAAGCTGGCGCTCGGCGAGCGCGCGGTGATGGCCGACGGCAACGACTTCAACCTGGTCCAGTTCAAGGAGGCCGGCCAGCCGGTGGAGGTCGTCTATCCGACCGAGGGCGCCCCGCTGATCGTGTGCCCCAACGCGGTGCTCAAGGCGGCGCCCAACCCGAACGCCGCCCGCTTGTTCCAGAGCTATCTGCTCTCGCGCGAAGGCCAGCAGGTGCTGTGCGACTTCGCCGCCCAGCACTCGGCCCATCCGCAGGTCACCGAGAAGCCGGGGCGCACGCCTCTCGCCAAGATCAAGACGATGAAGGATGATCCGGTGGCGGTCGAGGCGCAGGCCGAGCAGATCAAGGAGCGCTACACCAGGTATTTCGGGGTGTGACGGGGATCGCATGACCATTGCATTGCCGGCCGAGCCCGCGCGGCGAGCCGCCAAGATCGATCTGTCGTGGCCGATCCTGATCCTGTTCGCCGCGGTGTTGTGCGTGCTCATCGTCCTGCCGATGTCGTGGCTGTTCTACTACAGCGTCGTCGACCGCAACGGCGCCTTCACGCTCGACAATTTCCGCAAGCTCGTCACCGATCAGTCCTTCGTCGATCCGCTGATCACGACCGTGATCCTGGCGACCAGCTCGAGCGTGATCTGCTGCCTGGTCGCGGCGCCCATGGGCTGGCTGGTCGCGCGCACCGACCTGCCGCTGCGCCGCACCGTGCGCGCGCTGGTGACGGCCTCGTTCGTGACGCCGCCGTTTCTCGGCGCCATCGCCTGGGAGCTGCTGGCGGCGCCCAATTCGGGCCTCATCAACAAGGTCTGGCGCGGCCTCACCGGCATGCCGCAGGACGAGTACCTGTTCAACATCTACTCGCTGCCCGGCCTGATCTTCGTCATCTCCTGCTACACGTTCCCCTACGTGTTCGTGCTGATCGCCAACACGCTCGACCGCATTCCGGGCGACCTCGAGGACGCCTCCTCGATCCTCGGCGGCCGCACCTGGACCACCGCGCGCCGCGTGACCATTCCGCTGGCGTTGCCGGCGCTGCTCGCCGGCGCGCTGGTCGCCTTCCTGCAGGCGATGACGCTGTTCGGCTCGCCGGCGATCCTCGCGATCCCGGCCGGCTTCCACACCATGACCACCAAGATCTGGAGCCTGTTCAACTATCCGCCCAAGCCCGAGCTCGCGGCCGCGGCCTCGATTCCGCTGCTGGTCCTGACCGTCGCGCTGCTGCGCGCCGAGCACATCATCCTCGGCCGCCGCGGCTATTCGGTGGTCGGCGGCAAGCAGGGCGATCCGCGGCTGATCCGGCTCGGCTGGCTCAAATGGGTCGCGCTCGCCTTCGTGTTCCTCGTGCTGATGTGTCCGGTGTTCCTGCCCTACGGCGCGCTGCTCAATGCGGCGTTCTCGCGCGGGGCGACGACGTTCATCTGGTTCGACAATTTCACCCTCCACAACATCCACTTCGTGTTCTTCGAGCTGTCGGCGACCAAGCTCGCGCTGCAGAACACCGTCATCCTCGGGGTCTGGTCCGCCACCGTCGGCACCCTGCTGGCGCTGGTGATCAGCTATCTGACCACGCGCCGCGCGATCGCCGGCCACCGCACGCTCGGCTTTCTCGCCACCGCGCCGGTCGCGATCCCGGGCATCGTGCTCGGCGTCGGCCTGTTCCTGAGCTACGCGCGGCCGCCCTTCGTGCTCTACGGGACCTTGTGGATCCTGTTCATCGCCTTCGTCACCATCGCGCTGCCGGCCGCCTATCAGCAGCTGCAGTCGGCGTTCCGCTCCGTGCATACCGACCTCGAGGACGCCAGCCGCATCCTCGGCGCCACGCGCCTGCGCACCTTGCGCGACATCACCGCGCCGCTGCTGCGCACCAGCGTGATCGCGACCTGGTGCTTCATCTTCGTCGGCGTGATCCGCGAATTGTCCGCCGCCATCATGCTGTTCACCTCGGAGACCAAGGTGATCTCGGTGCTGATCTTCGATCTCAACGAGTCGGGCGATCTCGGCGCCATCTCGGTGCTCGGCATCATCATGCTGGTGATCACCTTCGCGGTCGTGATCGCGGTCAATCGCATTCCCGGCTTCGGCGGCGCGCGCCTGCGCAACACCTGACCGCCATGGACGCCGCGCTTCCCGACCACCGCCGTCGCCGAGATTCTGGCGGACAAGATCGCCGCGCTCGATCCGGCGCGGCTGCCGCCGGCGGTGCGCAGCAAGTGCGAGGACCTGCTCGTCGACGTGGTCGGCCTCTGCCTCACCGCGCGCAACGAGGACTACGTCAAGGCGGCGCTCGCCGGCTGGGACGACGACGGGCCGTGCACGGCGATCGGCCATGCGCGCACGATGAGCGCGGCCGGCGCCGCCTTCGTCAACGGCACCGCGGCGCATGGCGAGGATTTCGACGACACCTTCGAGGGCGGCCCGGTGCATGCCGGCGCGGTGATCGTGCCGGCGGTGCTCGCCGCCTGCGAGCGGCACAATCCCGACGGGCCGTCGGCGCTGCTCGGCATCGCGGTCGGCGTCGAGATGATCTGCCGGCTCAGCCTGGTGGTGCCGAAGGCGGTGCACAAGGCGGGCTTCCATCCGACCGCGGTGTTCGGCGCCATGGCGGCGGCGGCCGGCGTCGGCGCCGCGCTCGAGCTCGACCGGCGCGCAACTGGTCGACGCGCTCGGCATCGCCGGCTCGATGGCGGGCGGCATCATCGAGTATCTCGCGGAAGGCGCCTGGACCAAGCGGCTGCATCCCGGCTGGGCGGCGCAATCGGGCCTGCGCGCGGCGCTGCTCGGGCGCGCAGGCTTCGTCGGCCCGCGCACCGTGTTCGAGGGCGTGCACGGCCTGTTCCACGGCTTCGCCCACACCACCAAGGGCGACTACGACGCGCTCATCGGCGATTTCGGCGACCGGTGGGTGACGCAGACGCTCGCCTTCAAGCCCTATCCGTGCGGGACCATGACGCATCCCTATATCGACTGCGCGCGGCGGCTCGGCGCGCAAGGGATCAAGGCGGACGAGATCACGGAGATCGTCTGCGAGGTCGGCGAGGGCACGGTGCATCGGCTGTGGGAGCCGCTCGCCGCCAAGCAGCGCCCGCCCAACGGCTATGCGGGAAAGTTCTCGACGCCCTACTGCATCGCCGCCGGCTTCGTGCGCGGCAATGTCGGGCTCGACGCCTTCACCGACGACGCGGTGCGCGACCCGCGCGTGCTCGCGCTCGCCGCCAAGGTGCGCTACCGGATCGATCCGCAAAATCCCTATCCGAAGAACTTCACCGGCCACATCCGCGCCGTGCTCGCCGACGGCCGCGTGGTCGAGGAGCGCCAGCCGCATATGCGCGGCGGCGCGCACGAGCCGCTGACCCGGCGGCGACATCGAGGAGAAGTTCGTGCTCAACGCGCGAGCACGGCGGCTGGGACGAGGCGCGCGGCGCAGCAGGCGCTCGCCCTGCTGCGGACGCTTTATGACGGCAGGATCGATCTCTCGTCGTTGCGCGGGTAGCGGAGTGTGTAGGGTGGGCACGGCGCGGTCTGCTGCCTCCGCAGCTTGCGAGGGCGAGGCGTGCGCAGCGCACGTGGCGCGAAATCGCTGTGCGCGCCATCCTGCTCCCCCGCAAGCGGGGCACGGGACGCTACGGCGCGACCACGAATCCATCGCAGCGAGTGCGCGCATGAGATCGGCAGGGGACACGCCAATGACCAAGCAGCTCGAAGGCCGCGTCGCCATCGTCACCGGATCGGGCCGCAATATCGGCCGCGCGATCGCGCTTGCGCTGGCGGCGGACGGCGCCGCGGTCGTGGTCAATGCGCGCGAGAACCTCAAGCAGGCCGAGGGCGTCGTGCGCGAGATCGAGCAGGCCGGCGGCAAGGCGCTCGCCGTCACCGCCGACGTCGCCGACGCCGAGGCGGTGCAGAAGATGGCGGCCGCGACGGTGAAGCAGTTCGGCCGCATCGACATTCTCGTGAACAACGCGGCGCTGCGCCGCGAGAAGCCGCTCGATCAACTGAGCTACGAGGAATGGCGGGAGGTCATGGCGGTGGTGCTCGACGGCGCCTTCCATTGCGTGAAGGCGTGCCTCACGGAGCTGCGCAAGAGCCAGGCCGGCGCCATCGTCAATGTCGGCGGCCTCTCGGCGCATACCGGCTCCAAGCACCGCGCCCACGTGATCGCCGCCAAGGCCGGGCTGGTCGGCTTCACGCGCGCGCTCGCGCACGATCTCGCCGGCGACAATGTCACGGCGAACTGCGTGGTGCCCGGCCTGATCGGCACGCCGCGCCCGACCGGCCAGCCCGAGCCGCAGCACCATCAGGTCAATGCGACGCTGACCGGGCTGCGCGGCGCGCCCGACGACGTCGCCACGGTGGTGCGCTTCCTCTGCGGCCCGGGCGCGCGGTTCGTGACCGGGCAGACCATTCACGTCAACGGCGGGGCGCTTCTGACCTGAGATCAGGCCGGCTTGGCGCGTCGGCGGCGGACGAAGAAGCCGGCCAGAAAGCCGAGCACAATGCCGGCCGCACCCGCGCCCGCTCGCGACGTAGAGCGTGCTGCGCTCGATCGCGCTGAGCACCGGATTGTCGAGGAAGTTGGTGCCGCTGTGGAGGGCAAGCACCTTCCACTGCCCGTTGTCCTTCAGCGCCGTGGCGGTCCAGCGGCCGTCGATCGTGAAGCTGTTGCCGTCGGCCATGTCGTAGCGCTCCTTCGTGCTGCCGCGCGCGACCGCGAAGGTGCCGGTATAGATCTGCGCCGTCTCGTCGGCCTCCGCCTCCATCTGGAGGTTCGCGATGCGCAGAAAGCGGCGCGTGAACAGCCCCTCGAAATAGGCCTTCAGCTTGGCGGCGTCGATGAAGCTGTCCTGCGTGATCACCGTCGTCATGAACGGCTTGTGCAGGAGCACGTCGATGCCGTCGAGCTTGCGCGCGTTGATGGCGTTCACCACGTCGGTCTTCAATTTGCGCAAGGCTTCGTGGTCGGCCTGCGACCCTTGCTGCGCCGGCGCGGCGCCTCCGCCCAGGAGCACACACAGCGCTATTGCCAAAACGAGCGACCTCATCGGCGCCTCCTGGTCAGGTGGTTCCTCGTCGACAGCGACGGCATCGGCCGCGCAAACAGGCTTCTCACCGCGACCGCAATGGCGAGACCGGCGGCGACATCGGTGAGGTGATGGCGGTGCGTGAGCACGGTCGACGCACAGACCACGACCAGCCACGTCAGGTAGAGCCGGCGCAGCCGCGGGGTCGCGACCTCGATGAACGCCAGCAGGATCGACGCGGTGTAGATGACGTGAAACGACGGCACCATGTTGAAGCGGTTGTCGATGCGATAGATGCCGTCATACAAGCCTTGCCAGATTCCGGCATCGCTGTGCTCGGGAAAGCCCAGTTGCGCCGGCAGAGCCAGGAACACGATCCCGCCGATCAGGCTCGCGACCACCAGCCGCCGCACCAGGTCGCGCAGCTCGCCGGCGTCGAGTTGCAGCACCGGCATGAGAAACAGCACGAACATCGACAGGTAGGGAACGATCATGAACGGCCAGAACGGGATCGACAGCTCCCAATCGGCGTAGAGGCGCAGCGGGCTGTCGCGCATCGCGGTGATCGCCGCGCAGCCGAGATAGATCGGAAAGAACGCGAGCTGGACGATGGGCGCGCCGGCGAGCCCGGTGGCGAGACGGTCCCAGGTGGGAAGCGTGAGCGGGCGGCCGTTCATCGCGAATCCCCGCGCGCCTGGATCGCGGCGTGCGGCAGCGGGGCGGGACCTGGGCCGGGCGGCGCCGGTTGCGCACCGGCCCATAGCGGCCAGTAGATCGACCAGAACGACGGGCTCGGATCATCCCGCTGCACGAAGCGCGGCAGATGGAGCCAGGGAATATCCGGCCGGCGGTGATGCACGAGATGCAGGTTGTAATTGAGGAACACCGTCTGGGTCAGCGGCCAGAAGCGCAGGTTCCAGGCGCCCTCGTGCACGTCGCGCGGGCTCCAGGCATGATCGGTGTATTGCAGCGAGCTCCAGTTGAGGCCGAAGGCCCAATAGCAGGCGAGCCAGCCGGTCCAATCGAGCGCGAGGCTCCACCACAGCAACGCCTGCAAGGCGAACGTGAACAGCGCCTGCGGCCACACCCGGGCGATCGGCTCATTCGCGATGTCCCGGACGAATTCGCCAAATCCCCACCACTTCGCCGGGCCATTCTGAAACCCGCGGCTGCGGAACGCGAACGGGCAGACGAGGTAGAGGAAGCCGGCGACCGGGATGATCGCCCAATAGAAGCCCGTCAGCAGGCAATAGATCCAATAGGTTTTCAGCCAGCGCGACTGGTGCGGCAGATAGTAGTCGTAGAGCTCGAAATCGGTGCGGTTGCGCCGGTGGTGACCGAAATGGCTGATGCGCTGGATCGTGAACGCGGTCGGGAAGAAGGCGGCAAACAACACGCCCGCGGCCTCGTTGAGCCGGCGCCGCGGTGAGAATACGCCGTGCACGCATTCGTGCAGCAGCGAGAAGATGGTGTTGTTGGCGAACGAGAAGACGAAGGCCGCGGCCACGACGAGTGCCCAATGGGTGGCGTGGCTCGCCAGCCACAGACATCCCGTCGCCACCGCGATCGCGCCGGCCGCGATCGACGATGTTCAAGCGTCGCCGGGATCGCCGGAGCGGCGAAACGCGCGGCATCGTCGCGATCCGTCACCTCATGCATCGCCGTTGCCCCCGTCGAGGTCGGCGACGCGGCGTCGTGCGCTCCCGTCCCACAGTCCGAACGGCTTGATCATCCGTCCGGCCGGCAGCAGCGCGCCGGGCGCGAGCTCGGCGCCGGGACCGAGGCCGGAGCGCGCGCCCATCATGGCGCCGCGGCCGACGCGGGGCGCGGCGATGTCGATCCGGTACGATCCGTCCGGCGCCAGCGTGCCGGCATGGCCGGCGAGGCCGGCGCCCATGCCGATCACCGCGCCCGCCCCCACGATCACGAGCGGCCGGTCGGTCACGAGCGAGCCGGGCGCCCAATAGACCAGCGGGCTCACCTGTCCGCCCCAGAGGAAAATCCACAGCGCGTAAAGTCCGGGCACCAGCCGCAACAGCTCCTCGATCCACGGCAGCCGGTTGAACACGACCTGCCATTGATGGACGAACCACCAGACCCGGTAGGCGCGCGTCTCCTGCGTGAGCGCGCGCCCGTGCGGCGCGCCGAGCATCAGCAAGGTCAGCCGGCAGACCAGCGGCGGCAGCAGCAACAGCCAGGCCGCGGACCAGAGCGACGGCGGAGCCGAACGAGGTCGCCTGCGAGGTCACCACCGCGGCCCCGAGGAGGAGCTGCGCCAGCGGCAGATAATTGAGCGCGAGCGTGAAGCCCGTGATCCTGCCGCCGGCGGCTCGAGCGCATTCCGGCGAGGTGACCTCAGCCCGAGCCACGAGTTCGGTGTGCTCCCTCCCCCTGAAAGGGGAGGGTTGGGGTGGGGGTCAACGGCGGTCATAGCCCACCATCGCGTCCGGCAAATCGTGAAGCTCCTGCGTGGCGTCGAACACCCCGAAGGTCAGCGGCATCGCCTGGCGATTGAACAGGCTCGCCTGGAAGGCGCGGTCGTTTCGTAGCGCCAGCACCGCGTCGATCATGTCGTGCTCGCGCCAGGCGAGCTCGGGCATCTGGCGCACGAGCTCGCGGATGACCTTCACGCCCGATCCCGCCCGGGTCGGGCGCGTGACCGTGCCGAGCATCGACTTGAACAAGGCCGCGTTGAGCACGCGTCGCGTCCGGCTCGTTCGATCGAGGCAGAGCTCGATCAGAATGCCGTCGAGCTGGAGGTGGCGGACCTCGTCCTTGAGGTGCTCGCGGTGCAGCGCCGCGAAGGTCGGCTCCAGCGGCCCGAGCGTCTCGGTCACCGAATGGCGGCTCATGTCGCGCGCGAGCGCGGTCGAGGATTCCTCCATCGCCATCAGGTACCAGAGCGCGAAGGCGAGCCGGCCCGCCAGCAGCCCGACCGTGCCGAACAGCGCCCGCACCGGCCACGGCACTTGCGAGAAGTAGCGCTCCCGGCTCCGGTAGATGTCGGGGAAGCAGGCGCGGTTGAGCGCGGCAAAGCAGCGATAGTGCTCCTTCTCCTCCTCGATCATGGTGGTGAGGCAGCGCACCAAGGTCGGATTGCCGGCCACGTTGCGATGGCGGGAGAGCGGCGACAGCAGCCGCTCGACCAGGTCGGCCTCGAGCATCATGATGTATTCGTTGATGCGCATGCCGAACAGCTGGTTGTAGCGCAGGCGGTGCTGGCGATGCAGGCCGTGGTAGACCGGCGTGTAATAGAGCTGGGTGTACGGCTCGGGCACGAACGGCCTGGCTGAAATCGATGCGGTCGAGCGCCGGCATCTGCATGCGCCGCGCCGGGTCGCTGGCCAGCCGTTCGATGTCCGCCGGATCGAGCCAGTTCGCCATGCTCATTCTCCCGCCTGCGGGCTGACCGGGCGGCAGCCGTGATGGCCGTGCCGCAGATAGGATTGCAGCACGTAGCCGAGCGTCGGCAGCGTGACGGTCGCGGCCAGCAGCGCGAGCCCGATCACGATTGCCGCAGCCGCACCGCCGGCGGGCAGCAGCACGCCTTCGGCGAATTTCAGTCCCGCGCCCTGCACCAGCCCGAAGCCGCCGAAGAACCACGGCGCGTAGTCGTTGACGATGGCGGTCGATCCGCGCGCATCCGCCCACGGCTGGTTGTAGACCTTGAGGATGCCGGCGCGGATCGCCGCCACGTCATAGAGCCAGTTGGCGACGCCGAGGATCAGGGCCGCGAGCAGCCCGCTCGTCGCCATGTCGGCGAGCGTCGGATGCGCGGTCGGCGTGCCCAGCGCCGGCAGCATCAGCACCGCGGTGGCGCTGCCGAACACGAAGCCGTGGTGCGGCCGGAAGCGCCCGAGCTTGAGGCGCGTGTCGAACTCCCAGACCCGCAGCACGTTGGTGCCGATGCCGGGCACGATATAGGCATGCGCGATCGGCACCAGCAGCGCGAGCGCGGCGAGCGCCGCGTGGCCGTCGTAGTGGCGCCACCACAGCCAGGCGCCGAGCGGCGTGAGCACCGCCGGCATCACGTATTGATAGGCCTCGAGCAGGCGTCGCATGGTCAGCAATGTCCGAAATGACCGAACAGCATTCCGTGCTTCTTGAAGACTTCCCGCCGAAACACCGGATTGAAGCGCCAGAACGTCGCCATCCGGGTGAGCGTGCGCATGTTGGTCTTGAGGTCGGAGAACCGCCACAGCAGCGCGGGGATGCGGTTGAACGCCTTGCGCGCCTCGTAGCAGGCCGCCGTCAGCTCGTCGGGCGTCATGCGCGCCGGCACGAACGAGGCGTCGTTGAAGCGATAGCGCGGATGCAGCCACCACTGGCCGTCATAGAGATGGCGGCCTTCGCGGGCGAGGCGGTTGTAGAGCGGCGTGTTGGGATACGGCATCAGGATGTTGAAGGCCGCGAAGGTGAAGCGGTTCTCGAGCGCGAAGTCGAGCGTCTCCCGCACCGAGTTCGAGCGTGTCGTGGTCGTAGCCGAGCGTGAAGGCGGCCCAGGTCTGCAGCCCATATTCGCGCAGGATGCGGATCTGCGTGGCGTATTGGTCGAACTTGGGCATGTTGGGCGCCTTCCTCGCCTCCTTGATGCTCGCCCGCGTGATCGAACTCGAAGCCCATGATGTGGCCGAGGCAGCCGGCGTCGACCATCAGCTTCATGATCTCGCGGTCGGAGGTGACGTCGAGCGAGGCCTGGCTCACCCAATTGACCCGCATCGGGATCAGCGCGTGGCACAGCTCCTTGAGCGCCGCGCGGTTCGACGCGATATTGTCGTCGACGAAGAACAGCAGGCGATGGTCGCAGTCCGCCACCTCCTGCAGCGTCTCGTCGATCGCGCGCAGATAGTGCTTGCGGTCGAAATATTTGGTCACCGCGCAGAACTCGCACACGAACCGGCAGCCGCGCGAGAACTGCAGCAGGCTGATCGGCAGGTAGCCCTTGCCCTTGTAGATGTCGCGGCGGGTGATGACGCCGGTCTGCGGCTTGCCGGGGGTGGCCTGGTAGCGCGGCTGCAACTGTCCGCGGCGCGCGTCCTCGACCACCGTCGCCCACAGGCTCTCGGCGTCGCCGATGAACAGCGAATCCGCGTGCTCGGCGCATTCCTCGGGGACGAAGGTCGGCTGGAAGCCGCCCATGATGACCGGCACGCCGCGGCGGCGGTACTCGTCGGCGATCTCGTAGGAGCGGCGCGCCGTGTAGGTCTCGACCGTGATGGCGACCAGGTCGGTCGGCTCGTGATACGGGATCGGCTCCATGCGGTCGTCGTACATGACGACGTCGACGTCCTCGGGCGTCAGCGCCGCCAGCACCCCGAGGTTCAACGGCTCCATGCGCGCCTCGTCGACATAGAGGCTGTGCGTCATGCGGCCGATGGTCGGCTTGATCAGCGTGAGCTTCATGGGCTTCATGATTGTGCTTCATGGAATGACCTCGGCGAGCTCGTCGTGCCGGCGCGTCGCCAGCGGACGGCCTTGCTTGCGCACGATCTCGCGCCGCGAGATCCAGTTGGCGAGCAGCATGGTTCCGATCTTGTAGGGATCGCGCCACATCGGCACGCCGCGCAGCGCGCGTTGCGCGATCGAGCCCCAGCCGTAGAAGGCGCGGCGCGCCCGCATCGGCCCTTCCGACAGCTCGGCGCACGACATGCCGCGCGGCAGGAAGATGGCGTCGCCGTAGTGGTAGCTCGGATCGAGCCACCAGGCTCGGGCGAGTGAGGCGGCCCTCGTCGCGCAGGCGGTCGTAGAGCCCGGTGCCCGGCATCGGCGTGAGCGGGTTGAAGTTGGCGATCGCGAGCGACTGCGCGCGCGCGAACGCCGCGGCGCGCTCGAAGCTCGCCGGCGTGTCGGCGTCGTAGCCGAACACGAAGGTGCCGTAGATCATGATGCCGCGCGCGTGGAAGCGGCGGATGACGTCGTCGTAGCTGCCGGCGACGCCGTTCCACTTCTTGCGCATCTGCACCAGGCTCTCGCGCTCGAGCGACTCGAAGCCGATCAGCGCCAGCGCGCAGCCGGCCGCGGCCATGAGGTCGAGCAGCGCCTCGTCCTTGGCGACGTCGATGGTGATCTGGCAGCACCAGCGCATCTTGAGCGGGATCAGCGCCCGCATCAGGCGCTCGAACGCGTCGCGCCGCCAATAGAGGTTGTCGTCGACGAAGAACACCATGCGGCCGCGCGGCAGGGTGCGCATCTCGGCCACCACGTCGGCCGGGTCGCGCTGGTCGCGGTAGGTGCCGTAGAAGGCGTGGATCGAGCAGAAGTCGCAGGCGAAGCGGCAGCCGCGTCCGACCTGGACCAGCGAGATCGGCGCATAGCGCTTGCTGCCGTAGATGCTGCGGTCGTAGACCGGCGCGCCGCCGCCGCCCGCCTTCGAGCGGTAGAGCGGCTGCAGCCGCCCGGCGGCGGCGTCCGCGAGCACGGTTTCCCACGCGCCCTCGGCGTCGCCGACCACCACCGCGTCGGCGTGCTGCAGCGATTCGTCCGGCAGCATCGAGGGATGATGCCCGCCCATCACCACCGGGATGCCGCGGCGGCGGTAGGCGGCGGCGATCTGGTAGGCGCGGCGCGCCGTGAAGGTCTCGACCGTCATCGCCACCAGATCGGTCGGCCCCATGCGCAGCGGCTCGATGCGCTCGTCGACCAGCGTGGTCTCGATCTCGCGCGGCGTGCGGGCCTTGAGGATGGCGAAGACGAGCGGCGTCATCGCGTCGGCCGACGGGCCGATGCCGAGATTGGGCCTGACGAACGTGATGTGCCGCATCAGAGCACCGCGATCTCGACAGGGGACAAACGCGGCGCAAACCCATGGCTGGCGTTGCCTTGGCGCCTGGCGGATCGTGATCTTGTCGCCGGTTCGACGGCGGCAACTATAAGTGATTCGCGGCGCTGGGACGCAGGCGCAATGACCACACTCTAATCCGCGTCATGGCCGGGCTCGTTCCGGCCATCCACGTCTTTGATCCAACTCGCGATTCAAGACCTGGATGCCCGCGACAAGCGCGGGCATGACGGGCGAGCATTGAACCCGCAGCTATGAGTCCTATCGCGGATGCACGCGAAGACGTATCGTTACCGTCGTGATTCTCCAGGATAGGTGGCCGTCCTTGAAGAACGTCAGCGATACGCAGGCCTATACCGTATACGACTTCGTTTTCAGCAAGGCGGTGCGCTCGCTGTCGAACGTGGTCGGGGTGAAACGGATCACCCGCCCGTTCTGGGATCGCTGGCGCGCCTCCTGCGATCGGCGACGAGACGATCTTCCGGTTTCTCGACGGCATCGCCACGATCGACAACTGGGCATCGGTCGCGAGCAGGATCGTGGACGACGAGCTCGCGGCATTCGAGCGCACGCCGCCCGAGCGCTCGCCCGCGTCGACGAGGTCGCGGCGCCTGCGGCGCCTGTCCTATCTGTGCCACATGGCGCAGTGGGGCTCGCTGCCGATCACGGACGAGAAGCTGCGGCTCTACCGCCTGTGCCGCGACATCTACATCGAGGCGGAGACGCTCGCGAACGGCGATCGTTACCGCCGCATCGACGTGCCGTGGAAGGGGCGGACGCTGCACGGCAACCTGCGTCTGCCCGTAACCTCCGATCGGCCGGCTCCGCTGGTGATCATCATCCACGGCATCGACGGCTGCAAGGAAGAGCACCTCGCCACCGAGCTCAGCCTGCAGGACGCCGGCCTTGCGGTGCTCGGGCTCGACGGCCCCGGGCAGGGCGAAGCGCTCCTGCTCGACGGGATGCTGTGGAGCGACGACTTCCACCATGTGGTCGGCGCCGCCCTCGACGTTCTGGCCGAGAACGCGCGATCGATACCACGCGGGTCGGCCTGTTCGGGATCAGCATCGGCGGCATGTGGGCGCTGCGCGCCGCCGCCGCCGACCCGCGGGTGCGCGCGCTCTATGACCTGGGCGGCCCCATCAACACGAAGTCGTTCGCGCGCGTGCCGTTCCTCATCAAGACCAGGATGTGCCAGGTCACCGGCGCGCGCGACGCCCAGGCCATCGCCGAGGTCTTGGCGACCAACTCGACCGAGAGCGACGAAATCCTGGCTCGAGGTCGGCTGTGCGGTTCGGATCGTGCACGGCGAGCGCGACCGCGTGGTCGCCCCCGCGGAGAAGCAATGGCTGCATGACCGGCTGATGCAGCTCGGCCGCGCTGCGGACGTGAGCCTCGAGATCATTCCCGGGCGGCGACCATTGCTGCACCGGCCATGCCGACGAGATCAGGGCCGATATGACGGAGTTTTTCTCGCGTCGCCTGATCGGTTCAGATGACACCGCTCACGCGGGTTTGCTGCGCGCTGCGAGCGGCGCCTAACTGGCCGAGCGTCTTGCCGGATCGTGCCCGCAGCCACGTTTCGACGCGCGACGGCACGTATCTCACCGCAAAAATGCTCAGCACAGCGCCGGCCGCGAGGTCGGCCAGATGATGCTGGTGGGCAAGCAGCGTCGACGCCACGATGGCGGCCGTCCAAGACCAGATGAAAATACGCCAGCGCCGTCCGCCGACCGGCGCATACGCCCATGCGGCCGTGAGCGCGAGCGCGACATGCAGCGACGGCACGCAATTGTGCTGAAGGGTGATTGCGCGCGTCAGCTCGATGAGCATGCCGGCGAAGCCCGAGACCTCGGGGGTCGGGAAGGACAATTCGACCGGAAAAATACAGAAGACGACGCCTGCGATCGTGACTTCGGTGCACAGCGTCACGAACAGCGGCAGCAGGCGCTCGGGGGTGCGGAAGATGAAAGGGGCAAGCCAAAGCAGCGGCATGATCGTCAGATAGATCGCCGCCGTCCAGGGCACGAACGGGATCAGCGCTTCGAACGGCAGGGCGACTTGAAAGCGGTTGCCGGCATGCAGCGCAACGAAGTTGCCCATCCAGTACACGGTCCAGAAGTAGGCGGCAAAGACGCCGGCAAGCAACAGATTGCCGCGCAGCGCGCCTCCCTGCGGTAAGCCAAGAATATTTCCGTCGCCTCGGGTCATTCGGCGTCGGGATGGCTTGGTGTCATGTCCGCTCCGATTTCTTTTCAGGCAACGGTCGCGGGCCCGCCCACATGCGCAGATAGATCGACCAGAACGTCGGGTTCGGGATCCTCGGGGCGCACCAGGCGCGGCAGCTCGGTCCAGGGCCGTCCCGGTTCGCGGTGATGCGCCAGGTGATGGTGATAGTTCAGGAAGATCAGACGCACGACAAGGATTGACCCGCAAATTCCACGCACCCTCGTGGCGGTCGAGCGGTGAGAAGGCATGATCGGTATATTGCAGCGAACTCCAATTCACCGCGAAACAGGCGTAGCACAGCACCCAGCCCGCGAGATCGAGATCGAGCAGGGTGATCATCGCAACCTGGATCGCAGACGCTGATCGCGACGTCGATGCGCGCCGACGTCGGCGACACGCCGCGCAGGCTCTCGAGGAACGGCTCGGCGCTGGTCTGGCGGCCAAGACGATTGTCGCGCGCCAGCAGCCTGGTCCAGGGCACCAGCCCGGCGGTCGCCGCGTAGATGACCGCAAAACACCGGCGAGGCGATCCAATAGAGCCCGGTCAGGATGCAGTACCACTGCGCGAACTTGAGGAAGCGGTTCTCGTCCGGGCCGTAGAGGTCGAAGCGCTCGCAATCGCTGCGGTTGTTGCGATGGTGCGCAAGATGGAACGCGCGCTGCAGCGAGAACGCGGTCGGAAAGAATGCCGCGGCGATCCGCCCGGCGGCCTCATTGATGGTCGCATTGGGATGAAAGACGCCGTGCACGGCCTCGTGCATCAACGAGAACATGGTGTTGTTGATGAAGGAAAATGCGATAGCGGCTCCGATCCGCAGCGCCAGCGAGCCGCCATGCGAGGCAAGATAGAGGCAGGAGACCGTAACGACAATGCAGCCGACGAGCAGGGCGAGGTTGAGCCGCGCCGGCACCGCGGCCCGGGCATCGTCGAGCGGCAACGATGGCATCTCAGATGCCTCGGCCGGAATTGACGACGCGCGGCGGGGAGCGGGATTCGGCGGCCGTCCGCAGACGTTGCCGCCTTCGGAAGCGGCTGCCCTGAGGCGAGCGTGAACTCCGGCAGGCTTCTGAAGAATTTGCAAAGTCTCCCCATCAACGTGTCGCCCAGCGTGGCCTCGACCGCCGGCTCGTGCCAATCCATCTGCTGCAGGATGCCGACGTCCTTCTTGAGGAAGGCGTAGAACAGCCAGGCAGCCACGCTGACCGACATCCGCACGGTCAGCCGCGACGGCGCACCCGCCACTCCGGCGACCGCCCTGAGCGTCGATCCGGCCCGGCCGGCCGGACACATGGAGAGTATGACGAAGCTCCGGTGTCTTCCCACCACGCTTTCCACCAGCAGCATCGAGCCGCCGACGCACGTCACGCAGGTGTGGATCTCGTCATTCGACAGCCATTTCATCATCCGGTCGCTGAGATGGCTGCCGGTGACCCGGGCGCGGTAGCTCAGACGCACGCGGTGCTGATCGAGCCGTTGGAACGTGGGCGGCTCGCGCAGCTTGCGATCATGAACGGCCTGCAGATGATCGATGTCCATGCCGTTCGACGTGAGCGTGCTCCACGGCAGCGGCAAGGGTTGTGGGGGGAGAGCGCGCGTGGCGACCGGCCCGTGGCGCCAGATCTCGGGCGCCGGCGGATCGAACGTCGCGTCGCGGCCGGCGAACACGAACACGCAGTCGAACCGCTCGACCACCGGCAGGCCGAACTGCGGGGTGCTCGCAGAGCACGCTTCCGTCCTTGGCGATGAATGCTCCGTCGGGACGTATGGCGCGGTGATGAAGGGCGCAGCGCAGATCGTCGCCGATAACGGTGCCGTGTCGGAGATGGCATCCGGCATGCGCGCATTGCGCCGCGAACGCCACGGCTCGGCCGCTGTCGCGGCCGCGATAGAGGACGATCTCGGCATCTCCCAGCGCGCGCGTGAGAATTGCGCCTCGTTTCAAGTCAGCCGAGCGCGCGAGCAAATACCAGTTCTGCGGGCACGCTGGTCCCACGGCGCTCGGAGCGACATACGCATGGGTCGGGTCGGTCCGATCTTGAGCCATCGTCATGCGCTGCGCTTGCGGGACCATCGGCCGAAGAAATATCCGACGAGAATCGTCACGAGCCCGACGCCGAGCGCGATCCATTTCGTGGTCGATGTCAGTGCGCCGAGCAGCGGGTTGTCGAACATGTTCGCCGAGAAATGCATGCTGAGAATAGACCACTTGTCATTCGAGCGGTGCAGCGTGGCGGACCAACGCAACGGCAAATCGATCTCGGTCCCGGTGGCGAGCTTGAAATGCGCGTTCGAGCTTCCGCTCGATGTCGCCATCGTGCCGTTTTCATAGAGCCCGGCCGTCGCATCGGGCTCGACCGTGAGCGACATGTCGTCGATGATGCGCCCCGCGCCGACGAGCATCTTCTGGTAGTAGGCCTTCGCCTGCTCGATGCCGTGAACGACCTCGTTGTTGATCGCCGTAAAGGTGATGTCGGGGTGCAGCTCTTTCATCAGGGCGTCGGCGTCACGCTTGTTGACGGCCGTGACCGCGCGGTCGCGCAGCGCCCGCAGCTCATTGTGCAAGGTCTCGGTCGACGGAGACGGCCGGACCGGTTGCTGGGATTGGGCATGTGTCGCCGCGACGGCGAGCGCACCGCCGAGTAGCAACATCGGCCCCAGCCGCTTCATGAGAGGTTTGTCGATCGCATCGTCGATCTCCCTCGGCTCGAGGCAAAGGTGATGTGCCGCATCAGAGCACCGCGATCTCGACATGGGGCAGCCGCGGCGCGAGCGCAGCGGCGGCGCCGGCGCCGTCGGGCCAATGCACCAGGTGGAGCAGCGCGCGATACTCGCGATGCCGGTAGCGGCGGGCGAGCTCGCTCGCGAGCGGATGGCGCGTCGCCAGGCCGGTCAGCACCACGGCGAAGCCGCGCCGGTGCGCCTCGGCCAGGCCGGCGTCGACGATCGCCCGGAACAGCCGCGGGTCGTTGTCCGCGATGGCGAGGTGTGACAGGTAGACCTGCCGAAGCGGCTCGCCGGCTGCCGGCAGCCGCGGCATGCGCAACAGCGGCGCCGCCGCATTGGCGAGCGGCCGCAGCGCCGCGACCCAGCCCGCATAGCCGCGCACGACCGTCTGCTTGAAGCCGCTCTGATCCCACAGCGCCGCGCAGGCGGCGATGCCGGGTCCGCGGCGGACGATGAGGAAATCCTCGGGCGCGAGCCCCGGACAGCGCTTGCGATCGGCGAGGTCGCGGGCGCTCCAGACCGGCGCGAATTGATGGTGCCGATAGGATCGCTCGAGACAAACGGCGATCGCCGCCAGGTCATCGGCGCGCGCGCGCTCGACCCGGATGGCCGTGCCGGAGGCACGGGCGGGCCGCAGCGCGAAGGTCGAGAACGGCTCGAGCGGCCGGTAGGTCGGCATGCCGGGCAGGTTGGCGCCGAGCACGCGCAGCGCCGCGCGGTTGTCGGCGGCGATGGCGGTCAATGCGTAGGGGGTGAGTGCCGACAGCGGAGCCGGCGTCCGAGCAGCAAGCTCGGTGTGCTCCCTCTCCCAAGGGGGAGGGGGGGTGGGGTGAGGGGTTATGGGTCTCTCGACGGGCGTTCGCGCACTCCCCTCACCCCCAACCCTCTCCCCGGCGGCGGGGAGCAGTGCGCCCCGAGCCTGCATGCAGCAGCTGGCGCACGACCTCGAAGCCGCCGCGGAGCACGCGGATGCGATGGCGATGGGCTGGCGCGACCCGCAGCGCGCCGAGATAGGCGAGCGGCCTGGGCACGCCGTCCACGAACGCGTCGCGCACCGACCACTCGCAGACGCCGACCGCCTCGCCGCTCTGCCGGCTGCGCGCGATCACATAGGCATGCGCGCGTCCCATCACGGCGGCGGCCGCGAAGGCGTCCGGCTCGCGTGCGAGCGCGAGGCGGATCCAGCCGTCGGTCGCGTTCTCGCGCAGCAGCCGCCGGATGTCGGCGTCGTCGCCGCGTCCCGCCAGGCGCAAAGACGAGATCGCCGGATTCGAACGTCGGGCCGCTCACGCCGCCTTGAGCAACGGTCCGTTCCAAGTCGGGTCTCCCAGTGGAAAGTGGTCGCGCTTGGCGACCTCGACGCGGTGCATGCCGTTGATGACGAAGAAATTGCGGAACATGAAGGCGTCGGCGCGATTCACCGGGATCGATGGCGCGCCGCGCCATGCTCGCCCAGGAATAGAACTTGCGCCGCGCGCGCAGGCAGCCGGTGCGGATGTCGTCCGGCGCCATCGCCGAGGGCTGAAACGGGATGCCGTTGTAGCCGTAGCGCTCGTCGAGCCACCAGCGCTCGTAGAGCAGGCGGCCTTCGCGCTGCAGGCGGCCGAACAGCGGCGTTCCGGGAAACGGCGTGAGATGGTTGAAGGCGGCCAGATAGAAGCGATGGTCGATGGCGAATTCGGCCGCCTCCTCGAAGGCATCGGCGCGCTCGCCGTCATAGCCGAACACGAAGGTGCCGTAGACCCGGATGCCGTGGCGCCGCAGATTGGCGAGCGCCGCCGTGAAGCCGCCGCGCATGGTGTTGAAGGTCTTGCGCATGGCGCGCAGAACGTTCTCGTCGAGGCTCTCGAAGCCGATCAGCACGCCGGCGCAGCCGCTCGCCTTGAGCGTCGCGAGAAAGCTCCTCGTCGTGCGCCGCATTGATGCTCATCTGCGTGACCCAGCGGATGCCGAGCGGGGTCAGCGCCTCGGCCAGCTCGCGCGCAAAGGTCAGATCGGCGGCGAAATTGTCGTCGACGAAGAAGAACAGGCGCTTCTCGGATTTCAGCGTGGCGATCTCGGCGACGATCGCGTCGATCGGGCGATGCCGGGCGGTGCGCTGGAAGAACGTCTGCACCGCGCAGAACTCGCAGGGAAAGCGGCAGCCGCGGCCGGTCTCGATCAGCCCGAGCTTGAGATAGCGGCGGCCGCGGAACAGCGAGCGGTCGTAGCGCACCAGGGCGAGGTCGGGCTGGCTGTTGGAGCGGTAGATCGGCTGCAGCCGCTTGCGCTCGCGCGTCCTCGATCACCTGCGGCCAGATGTCCTCGGCCTCGCCCACCACCACCGCCTCGGCGTAGTCCTTCACCTCGTCGGTCATCAAGGTGGCGTGGAAGCCGCCCATCACCACCGGGACGCCGCGGCGGCGATATTCGCTGGCGATCTGGTAGGCGCGCTTGGCCGTATAGGTCTCGACCGGGATGGCGACGAGATCGGCCGGCTGGTCGAACGGGATCGGCTCCATGCGGTCGTCGTGAAACGTGATCTCGACGTCCTTGGGCGTCAGCGCGGCGAGCAGCGCGATCGGCAGCGGCTCCATCTGCCAGGTACGCATGTAGTCGACGCCGGCCCGGCGCCCGACCGCGGGATGCACCAGGGTGAGGCGCATCAGGCGGCCTCCTTGAAGCCGATCGGCCAATCGCAGTTGTAATGCGTCTCGAGGTGGCGCGCGTAGTAGCGATAGCCGAGGTTGGCCATCACGGCGATCGGCAGCTGGGTGCGCGCCGCCGCCAGCCGGCGCACGATCGACGCCGTACGAGTAGACCTCGCGCCACGCCCGTTCGTGGCCCGCCTGCAGCTGCTGCGGCGTCATCTGCTTGGGCCGGAACACCACGTGCTGGCCGTCGTAGAGCTCCCAGTTCTTGGTCAGGATGCGGCCTTCGCGGTCGAGCCGCGCGTGCAGCGGCGTGCCCGGGAACGGGGTGAGGATCGCAAAGCGCGGCAGGTCGATGGCCGCGTCGATCGCGAACTGCCACGGTGCGGTCGAAGGCGTCGGTGTCGTCGTGGTCGTTGCCGAACACGAAGCAGCCCTGCACGCTGATGCCGAGCGCGTGCAGGTCGGCGATCAGCGTGCGATAGAGCGAGGGATCGTTGAAGCGCTTGCGGATGTCGCGCAGGCTGGCGTCGCAGATGCTCTCGAGCCCGATCAGCAGGCCGCCGCAGCCGCTCTTCGCCATCAGCTGCATCAGCTCGGCGTCGCGGCCGATCAGGCTGGTGGCCAGGCCGAACCAGCGCACCTGCAGCGGCACCAGCGCCTCGAACAGTTCCATCGCATAGGCGCGGTCGGAAATGAGGTTGAGGTCGATGAAGATGATCCGGCGCTTGCCGACGCGCCGGATGTCCTCGACCACGTGGCCGACCGGCTTCTGGAACTGCTTGCGGCCCCAGGCGGTCGGCACCACGCAGAACTCGCAGTCGTGCGCGCAGGCGCGCGTCGCCTCGAACACCGCCTGGGTGAGGAAATGCCGTCCGTCGAGCAGGTCGCGGCGCGCAAACGGCAGGTTGGTCAGCGCGAAATCATGGCCCTGGTCGTAGCGCCGCTGCATCCGTCCGGCGGCGAAATCGCGCAACAGCTGCGGCCAGGTCTCTTCCGCATAGCCGACGCAGACCGCATCGGCATGCCGCATCGCCTCCTCCGGCAGCAGCGTGACATGCGGCCCGCCCAGCACCACCGGGATGCCGCGGGCGCGGAAGTGGCGGGCGAGCTCGTAGCCGCGCGGCGAGCTGCCGGTGATGACCGTGATGCCGATCGAGGTCGGCGTCGAGATCGAGCGGCACGTCGCCGATGCCTTCGTCGTGGAGCGCGAATTCGGCGTTGAGCTCGGGCGGCGCCAGCGCCGCCAGGGTGGTGAGCGTCAGCGGCTGGTAGCGCAGCGACTTCTTGAAGATGCCGCCGCGGTTTCGGTAGAGCGGACCTTTCGGCGAGAGGAGCGCGATCTTCATGGGCCGGTTGCTCCGATGAGCGCCGAATAGGCGGCGGCATCGCCGATCAGGACCGGAGGCTTGATGTCGGCGAGCCGGCAGCCGCGGCGCGCCTGCACGCGCGTGTAGCGATCGAGCAGCTGGTCGACCGCGCGCGGCGCGACCGGCCCGAGCTGGCCGAGCGCGCGCGCATAGGCGTATTGCGGATTGGCGTGCAGGCGCTCCTCGATCAGCGCCGCCTGCGGCGCGAGGTTCTCGCCCGCCGGGGCGTCGATCAGCAGCTCATAGAACGGCGTCGCGGTCGCGCGTGCCGCCAGGCACGCGCCGCCGCCGACGCGGCCGAGCGCCGCGCTGACGAAGTCTTCGCTGAGCTTCTCGCCCACGATGTCGGTTGCGACGCCGGCGCGCCCGACGAATTCCAGCCGCGGCAGGCCGTCCACGTATCCGTGGCAGCAGCAGGCGGTCGCCCAGGTCGTAACGGTAGAGCCCGCCCGGCGTGGTCATGACCACGCGGTAGTCGGCGCCGTCGGCGCAGCTCGTCGCAAAGGCGCGGCTCGCCGGTGTCGTCGATGAACTCCAGGAATGCGCTCGCCAGCGCCGGCACCGGATGGTGCGAGCCCCGCCATGGGATCGTGACCGCGCCTTCGGTCGCCAGCAGTCCCTTCGGCTGCAGCGCGGCATGCGCGAACAGGTCGCGCAGGCGCCGCGCGTAGGGGCGCGACGCGCCGTCGGCCCAGGCGCTCACGGTCGCGAGCCGCGGCCAGAGCAGTTGCGTGTCGATCGGCCGCCGCGCCAGCGCCGCGCCGATGAGGCGCGCCCGTTCGGGATCGGGGGCGAATGTGAGCGCCTCGAACCCCGGCCCATCGATCCCGCGGTACCGTCGTGCACGGCCTTCACCAGCGGCTCCGCCAGCGCCGGCAGCGCCTCGATCAGGCCGATCAGGAAGGTCGGGCTCCACACCGAGACGAAGCTCAGGTCGGCGGCGGCGACCAGGCAGCGCAAGGTGAGAAAGCGCCACTGCTCGACGTCGCGGATGTGCGCGACATCGACCGGCACCGCCAGCACCGACGCGAACGCCGCCGCCAGGTCGGCGCCGAGATAGGCGCCCTCGGACGGCAGCCCGATCGGGATGCCGCCGGCGGTGACGCGCGGCGCGCGCGCGACCGGGCTCAGCGCCGCATAGGCGCGGCCTTGGAACGTCTCCGGGCGGCGCTGCGCCAGATCGCCGAGCCAGGGCAGCACGGCGGCGCGAAACGCCGCCAGCGCCGCCGGCGTATAGGGGATGAGCTTGCGGCCGGAGGTGCTGCCGCCGGTCTCCTCGAAGGCGATGACCGGCTCGCTCGTCAGCACGCCGGCTTCGCCGGCGGCCGCGCGATCGATGAAGGGGCGCAGCCCGTCATAGTCGCGGATCGGCACCCGCGCGCGGAAGCGCTCGACCGTGTCGATGCCCGCAAAGCCGTGGGCGCGGCCGAAGTCGCTGCCGGCGTTGTCGGCGAGGATGCTTCGCAGCAACGCGATCTGCGCCGCGCGCGGCGCCTGCGCGCGCACGATGGAAGCTCTCGCATTGGGCACGAGCCGCGCCGAGGATCGCGGCCCAGCCGCTCATGCAAGCCGCCCCTGGTCGAACACGCGCCGCGCGAGCGGGCGCAGATTATCCGATGCGAGCTCGGTCAGGCAGACCAGCTCGTCGCCGCGGCGCGTAGCCGGGATTGCTGCGCAGAAAGAACGCGACGTCGGGCCGCGCCGCCTCGTGCCGGCTCGATCGCCGCCCATTGCGGCTTGAGGTGACCGCGCGAGTGCGGAAACGACACCACGCCGCGGCTGGCGTCATAGGCGTCGGCGAAGCGCCGTCGCGCCAGCTCGTCCATGACCTCGCGCGTCCGCGCCGGCGTCGGGGTATCCCAGCGCGGAAAGAAATCGACCGAGAAGGCCGAGAGATAGCGATAGGTGCGGTGCCCCTTGACGATCAGGAACCAGTAGAGCGGCCGCTCGGGCGCCCACGCCTTGATGGTGCCGGCGAACCTGATCCACGTGAAGGCGAGCGCCTGCGTGCCCCAATGGGCATGATCGATGATGGTGTCGCCCGAATAGATCGCGCGCAGATTCACGCCGCCGATCTCGGCCTCGAGCACCGCCAGCGTCGAGAAGCCCGCCAGCGCGCCGGACGGCTCGCGCAAGGTGACCACGAAATCCTTGTTGCGCAGGTCGGCCTCGAACAGCGAGCGCGACGTGGCCGCGTAGTACTTGTCGTAGAGATCGAACATCGCGCCGATGGCGCGATCCGTGAGCGACGCCACGTGGTCGATGGTCGCGCTGAGCTGCCGGCCCGCGCGCGCGGGCACCGCCACGGCGGAACGAGCGCTCCAGCGCTCCGTGACCAATGTCATCCGGTCCGACCTCGTTGTTCGCCGCTTTGCAGATCGTGGTCTTGTCGCCGGGTCGATGGCGGTGACTATAGGTGATTCGCGGAGCTGCGATGCGAGTGAGGACTTTTATCACCGGGCAAAATATTCAACCGTTCTCAACGCAAGATGAGATGCCATGCCATCCATGTGCACGTTGTGGCGTGGCGCATGTTCCCGCATATCCCCGGCGCCCAGGGCTTACCGGGGGTTGCAGCGTCCCTCTCACGCTGCATTGCCATACATTGAACGAAGTTGAATTGTTGCCTAGCCGACGGATTTTTGGCAATTCGAATGCGCCGCGCTCGGCGATGCCGTCGGGCCTGATCTTGCACCCAACCAGAAATCCTTGCCGTCGGTCACTCGCGACAGCCCACATCCAAGGAGAAAAACAATGCGTGCTCTTGCTGCAGCCATTGCGCTGTTCCTCATCACCACCCCCGCGCCCGCCGCCAGCCCACAGGTCGAGGCCGCCATCAAGGTGCTCCAGGCCATAGCCGCCGACGCCGGCAAGCTGAAAACATTCTGTGAAATGTTGTTCCTCGATGAAAAAATGGGCGACAAGGACGACCCGACCATTGAAGCCCAGATCGATAAATTGGCCAATCAGCTTGGGGCCGATTTCATCATCGCCTGGGCTGCTATCGATGCTATCGACGAGAATTCGCCCGACGGCAAAGCGCTGAGCGCTGCGCTGGACCAGGTCGAGGATAAGTGCCCGAACTAGGTTACGCCACGTTGGTCCAGGCAGGTTTCGCGCGGCCGGTTGCTGTTTGATGGTCTCAATGAGACATAGGAAGCACCGGCGACGATCCGTTCATTGATGGCGCAGTGAAGGGCCCGGCGCGGCAGCAAGCGCGGGCCCCCTTGCGTTTCCAGCGACAACAATGTGCGTAGGAGGAGACCGAGGATCGCAATCGTGCCCGAAGACCGTGTCGATGCGCGGTTATTGCGCGTTCATTGCGAGCCTTCATTGGGCTGCAAAACGGCCGGGCATGCCCGCTGACGATCATCGCCAATTTGAAATATGCTGCTTAGCGGTCCTGGCACGGAGGATCGAATGCAATTTGATCAATTGAAGCGGCGCGAGTTCGTCGCGCTGCTTTGCGGCTCCCTGAGCGGCCTGATGGGCCTACGCCCGGCACGCACGCAAGAGACGTCCGAGGCCCTCGCTTCCCGTGAATACGGACCCTGGGGTTTCGATCTTTCCGGCGCGGATCTCGCGACCAAGCCCGGCGATGACTTTTTTCGCTACAGCAATGGTGCCTGGTTCGACCGCACGGTCATCGCGCCGGACCGCAATGCAAACAGTGTCGACACCGTCCTCTCGGACCTCGCGGAGGCGCGCATCCGCGACATCCTCGAGCGAGGCGAAACAGGCGTCGAGCCTGCTGCTCGCAAGGATGCCGCCAAGATCGCCACCTTCTATTCGAATTTCATGGACGAGGCACGTGCCGAGGCTCTCGACGCAAATCCGATCGCGCCGCTTATCCGAACGCTTCGCGCCGCCGATACGCGCCCTGATCTCGCAGAGCTTATGGCCAAGAAGCTCTTCGGCTCGATTTTTGACCTTTCGATCGGCATCGACGCCAAAGCCCCGGACAAATACGCCGTCGTGATCGGCCAAGGGGGACTTGGTCTTCCTGATCGCGACTACTATCTCACGGCTCAATTTTCGGAGAAGAGGGCGGCGTACCGCGCCTATATCGCCCAAGCTCTGAGTCTGATCGGCTGGGAAACGCCGAAGGAATTCGCTGCTGCGGTCTTGGCTTTCGAGACTGCGATCGCAAAGGCGAGCTGGACCAAGACGGAGAGTCAGGACTCCGAGAAGACCTATAATCCGATGAGCGTTGCGCAGCTTGCGCAAGCCGCTCCGTTTCCGTGGCGCAGGTTCTTGCGGGGAGCAGAGCTTGGACAGCTTGACCGCCTGGTCTTGGCTGAGGTCACCGCCATCCCGAAGATCGCAGCCCTCTATGCGCGGACGCCGATTGCCACGCTGAAGGCATGGCAAGCATTTCACCTCGTCGATGCGGCCGCGCCTTACCTTTCGAAGCGCTTTGTCACTGCCAATTTTGCATTTCACGACAAAGCCCTCGGCGGCGTTGCCCAGCTCGCAGAGCGGTGGAAGCGCGGCGTGAGGCTGGTCGGATCCGAGATGGGGGAAGCGATCGGCCGGATCTACGTGACACGATATTTTGCGGCCCAGGCAAAGGCGCAGATCGACGACTTGGTCGCGCACATACGCCTTGCCATGAAAGGACGGATCGAACGTGTTGCTTGGATGAGCCCGGAAACCAAATCCAAGGCATTGGACAAGCTTGCCCGCTTGAAGGCCAAGATTGCGTATCCGAACGAGTGGCGCGACTATTCGAGATTGGAGATCCGCCCCGGCGAGCTCGTCGGTAACATACATGACGCCAGGATGTTCGAGTGGCGGCGCAAGGTTGCTCGCTTGAGCTCACCGGTCGACCGCGACGAATGGGAGATGACTCCACAGACGGTGAACGCCTATTACAGCTCCAACCTGAATGAGATAGTCCTGCCGGCGGCGCAGTTGCAAGCTCCGTATTACGATCTTGCGGCCGATCCGGCGGTCAATTACGGGGGAATTGGCACTCTGATCGGCCATGAGCTGGTTCACGGCTTCGACGACGATGGGCGCAAATACGACGGAGCGGGCGCGCTCTCCAACTGGTGGACGGACGCTGACGCGCGCGAATTCAAGGCGCGGGCCGCCGAGCTGAGCCGGCAATACAGCTCCTTCGAACCTTTTCCCGGCGTGCATGTGGACGGCGACCTGACAATGGACGAGAACATCGCCGATCTCGGCGGAGCTCTGGTCGCCCTCGACGCCTATCACCATTCGCTTGCGGGCAGGTCCGCGCCCGTCCTGGACGGCTTGACCGGCGATCAGCGGTTTTTTCTCGGTTATGCGCAGATCTTTCGCGCGAAAAAGACGGAAGACGCAACACGACAGCAATTGGTCTCCGATGCTCACGCGCCGGAGCAATATCGCGTGAACGGCGTCGTTAGAAACATCGATGCCTGGTACCAGGCGTTCAACGTGCAGGCGGGCGACAAGCTTTATCTCTCGAATGAGAACCGCGTTCGAATCTGGTGATGCGCCGAACGTGCGCTAAAGCAATGAGAACTCGGCGGGGCAGCTGAGCTAAGATCGACCCTGCCATGATCATTCGCGACCCTGAAAAGAATTTCGAGGACCTGTGGGAGACCTTTCACAACAGGTATCCATTTTTCGAGCTGAGGAAGGTCGACTGGAAGAAGCAGTATGACACCTACAGACCCAAAGTCACCAGCAAGACCAGTGACGATGAGCTCTTCGAGATCATCTGCCAGATGCTCGACCCGTTGAATGACGGGCATGTCGAGCTGAAGGCCAAAGCAAGCGGGGATCGGAAAAAACGATTTTTCACTCCGGAGAAAAAGCCCAGATTCTATCAGGAATTCACGAAGCAACAGATCGAGCAGCTCTTCAAAACGACCGAGAAGACTCTTGTCGCCAATGGTTTCGGGCGGCCTGCAGAGACCGAGGCCTGGATGCTTCACTACTGCAGGTCGCGGGCATTTGGCTACATTCGGATCCTCGAGCTCGAAGACGTCAAGAAGCGGAGCTTGACCGCCGCTCTGGACAAGATTGCCGGTGACTTCAAGGATTTGGACGGCTTCATCATCGATATCCGTGACTGCCCCGGCGGCGACGACAGTACCGCAATCCAGATCATCAATCGGTTTTGCGACCGCAAGCGAATAGCCTTCCACAGGAAGACCAAGATTGGTCCAGGCGAGGATGACCTTACACCCCTGAAGACCTGGCACCTCGAACCGCAAGGTGACGCACAATTCACCGGGCCGATCGTGCTCTTGACCTGCGACTCCGTTTTCAGCGGTGGAGAGGCCTTTGCACTGGCGATAAAGCAGCTGCCTCATGTTACGATCATAGGCGATCACACCAACGGCATATTCTCGTATACGCTCGACAAGAAGCTTCCCAATGGCTGGGAGTACTGCTTGTCGTACCAGGTGTACTTTTCGGCTGACATGGTGTGCTACGAAGGCAAAGGCGTGCCGGTCGACATCGAGCTATTCAACAAGAAGGCCGATATCGAGGACGGTATCGATCCGTTGATTACCCGCGCACTTGAAGTGTTGAAGTCCAAGAACGCGGGAAGCGGCGGATGAGAGATGACCGGTCTCGGGTCAGGGGGCGAGATCGGGCACGAACTTTATGATGAGCTCGGAGCCGGCAAGCTGGATGGCGTAAATTTCCAACGTGCGCCGGCCGATGAAGCGCAGGGTGCCGGCGATGGCCTCTGGCGGTTGGATGCGGCTCGGGCCGCGCAGGAACAGACACAGGCTGGCGGACAAGACCACGACGCCGAGAATGAAGACGGCGAAATGGATCTGAGGAAACGAGTATTCTTTTTGTTCCTGCCAGACGTAGACGACCGCGGCGACAAGGCAGGCCAGCAGGCGCATTAGATTCGCGTTCTCTGTCATCGCGTGCGCGGGCGGTGCCGGGCTTTGGGCTGCGCCGTCCACGGCGGTCGCTGATCTGCCGTCGACATACATGCGTTGACAGAGGCCGAACAGGGCCCACAGCCATCCCTCCGAGCCGTAGTCGACAATCTTGCCCGCTATCGGCAGCACCGCGAAAAGCGCGGCGACGAGGAGGGCGAAGGCGGCCCAGCCGTGATGTTGCAGAAGGATTTGCACATAGGGACGTGCAAAGCGGAGGAGTGCGAGGCTCAAAAGTATGTTCGGTGCCACCCAGGTCCAGCCGGCGTTCCAGCTGTTGAGCAGGGTCAGGACGACACCGAGCCAGATCCAATGGAACGGGACCCTCCGGGTCTGCGCGTAGCCAATCAGGAAGAAGAACGTCGGAGCCGCCAGGCGTCCGAAAACGCTCCACCAGCGGTCGTCCCTGACGAAGAAATGGCCGAAGTGGTCGACCGTGACCAGGATGATGGCGGCGGTTTTCAGCCAGTCGGTGTTGTCAACGGGTGGGTGCGGACGATGAGGCGTGCTCGTCGAGGACGTGGCGGCGCGCGGCGCTCGTCCATTTCTGCGCTCAAGGTTGTGCTCGCTCTCGATCGGTTCATGGAGATCGGGATACCGGGAGTCGCTCTCCTCGTCGATCGGTGTCGCTGCAGTCAGCTCAGGATGGCCGTCGCCTCGTTCGCAGAGCGATGGGTGGGGCGAGGAGCGTCGAGCTGCTCACAGGCTCGGCCGGGCTCCCCTCGTAGGTGGCGCGTGAGCATGTTCATCTCCTTGAGGACCAGGGACAGCGGCAAGAGCGTTGTGTCGCGCTCGATGACCGCGCCGCCCATCACCGTGGCGCCGAAGGCTGACGGCGCAGCCGTCCTGGATATGGGTTCGTTTCACCTTCAGCATCATGTTCTCGAAGGTGTGAAACTGCAGGAAGCCGTCGATCGACGCAGTCGTCGCCGAAGCTCACCGCGTTCCAGTCGAAGCACTGCATCGGCGAGGTCACGATGGTCCGGCGGCCGATCCGACATCCCATCCATCGCAGGATAGGGTTCGCGAGGATCGTCCCGGCGCAAAACGCCAGCGGCCCCCTGCACCAGACGAAGAAGCAGTCCTGCGCGAGAAAGTAGGCGAAGTGCCGCCAGGACCAGAACGGCGTCGAGTGATCGGCTCCCCATTCGCTGCCGACGAGGCCCTTCTTCATCGTGACGCAGAGCAGGACCGCGATGATTTCCGTGATCAGCAGACCGATGAACGCGCCGGCGACCGTGTCGATGCCCAAGCGCAACATGCCGACGAACAGAATCGTGAAGATGAGCCCCTCGAGTGATGCGCAGGATGCCGATGCTGAAGAAGTCGAACAGGAAGACATCCGGGTCAGGAAGATGCCGAAGCCGGGCAGCTCTGTGGCTTTCGTTCTCCGCTTCGAACGACGCGCTCGCAAATTTCACCGGCGGGTTTCCCGCCACGGTGATCGGCTCGCCGGGGCGCGAGCGCATCTGCCGCCGGAATTCTATGTCGCTTGCCGGCGTGGAGACGCCCAGGAGGAAGTTGGCCGGGAAATTGCCCGTACTCCGCCACGCAGTTGTTGCCGGTGAAGAAATTCCGCGGCATGTCGAGGCGGCGCAGCTTGATGTGCTCGGCGCCGTAGTCGAGCATGTTGGTGAAGCATCCATTGGACCAGAACACCTGCGAGTCGGCGCTGGCAACCTCCGGCACGAGGTTGAACATGACGTCGCATTCGGAGGCGCCCACCCGCGGGAAGCGCATGCCGGCGAGCGCCCGCAGGTACTGGCCCGTGATGGTCCAGGTCCACTGTCCCTGGATGCCGTTCATCCTGGTCAATCGGTAGAGGAGGAGAGCGCCCCTGAGCCCGCGCGACGGATACAGCCCCGGCGAAGCCGCCGTCCAGCGGATGAAGAGGCAGCTCAGCAAAGAGCCCACGACGAGCGGCGGCCCAAGTGGTGATGAATGCGTAGAGCGTCAGCTGCCAGAGCGATCTCGGATAGCGGCGTCACCTTGAAATACGCGTCGGCAAGCTCGGCTTCTCCGGCCGGTATGAGGCCGCGGCCGAGCCACAGGATGACGGACGCCGGGAAGCAGGTTGAGCCAGAAGAAGATGAAGATCTGCATCAGGATGTTGAGCGTCTCCAGCAGCCAGATCGGCTGCTTGTACCGGCAGGTGTTCGCCGTGCGCTTGAGCTCCGTGCAGCGGCCGCTGAGGCGCGCGGGAGCTCCTTCCCACATCTCGTGCGAGCCCACGTCGCTGAGGATCGGGGTGAACGGCGTGATCCAGGTGCCGCGGCCCACCTCACATTGTTGACGATGGCGGCCCGCATCCCGATCTTGCAGCCGCTCTCGAGGTGGATGGGGCCGACGTGCAGGTATTGCCCCGCCAATCTCGCCGGTTGGATGTAGGCCCCGGTCTGGATGGCGACATCGTCCTCGATGGACATCAAGTCCAGCGGGCCGGACAGGTAGGCATCCTTGGCGCACTGAAGATTGCTGCCGACGGTCGCGCCGAGCTGCCGCAACGCGAAGGCCATGAGCGGCGCGCTGCGATACATCGTGAGCGAGAGCATGCACGATGCTCTCCAGCTGTGCGATGCACCAGAGCCGCAGGTGCATTCTGCTCCACTTCGGGTACACGCCGGGCGTCACATTGTTCTTGTAGATGTCGCCGCCCATGAAGAGCTTGATCACCATGACCCAGAGCAGGCTGGCGAAGGGCAGGATGAGTCCCAGGAGCGTACAGGCCGACGCCGACGAGGATGAACGCCGAGAGGCTGGCGCTCGTGAAGAACGTCCCGATTTCGAAATAGGACAAGGCGACGAAGAAGCCCACCAGGCCCGGGGAATACAGGAACAGCGCGAAGAGCACCTGCAGGGTGGTGAAGTATCCGACGGAGAGCATCTCTGCCGCGGCCTCATCGCGCGCGGCGCCGGCCTGCGTCGGATGTCACGCGCGGCGCAAGGACCGTGGAGGTCTGCTGAAGCAGCCGCGGGCGGCTCGCCACCTTTCGTGCAGTGTTGCAGTCGCCGAGCAGCGCCCGGACCGACACCGCCCATCCGGCAGCTTGCAGTCGCTGCGCCAAGCGCGCGATCGCGATCGAGTGCCCGCCAGCCTCGGCGAATCCATCGTCCAATCCCAGCGGCGTCTCGAACACGGACCTGCAGATCGCCAGCACCTCCTCGCATTCCGGGTCCATGCCGGCATCGGCATCCGGCAGCTCGATTTTGCCGTCTCCTGCGTCACGCACGCCTGCGGGCGTCTCGCTGCCGGTGTCCGCCGCGTCCGGCTCGGCGCTCCTCAGGCAGATGAGACAGGTTTGGCAAGCACTTCCGGTCGATCTTCCCCGAAACCGGCTTCATGACGAATTTCTCGACCAGGAAGATGCTGGTCGGGACCGACGGCGCTGGAAGCTTGCTTGGCGAGGGTCGCCGTCACCCGGGCAGCCCATTCCGCCGGCGCTGGAGCGACGACCGAGATCTCTCCTTCGCAGATCGACGGCGCGGCGACGAAGGCGACGAGCGCCTCGTTCTGGTAGTCCAGAACGGCGGCCTCGATCTCGCTGAACTGCGTCTGCAGGATGTCCTCGACGGCCTGCGCCTCGACGCGGTGCCCGCGCACCTTGAGCTGCGCGTCGATGCGGCCGAGGAAGTGCACGCGCTGCGTTTGGATGTCGATCCTGCACTTGTCCCCGGTGCGGTAGAGGCGGCCGAACTGCGGGTGGGTGATGAACTTCTGCGCGGTCTGCTCCGGCAGATTGCGGTAGCCGCGCGCAACGTGCACCCCGCCGATGCAGAGCTCGCCGATCTCCCCGTGGGGCAGCGGGCGGAGCTCGTCGACCTCGAGGATGACGTAGGTGACGTTGGCGAACGGCGAGCCGATGGTGATCGGCTCCCCCGGCCGCAAGCTCTGGCGGCTGGTGTCGGTGCTCGCCTCGGTGGGGCCGTAGGTGTTGATGATCTGCCGCCGGCCCCGGGTCCAGGGCTCCACCAGCGCGCTCGGGAAGGCTTCGCCCGCCGGCACGATGTAGCGGCACAGCGGATAGGGCAGGTCGACCTCGGGGGTTGATGTGAGGGTGGTGAGCAGCACCGGCGGACAGAAGAGCACCGTGACCTCGGCTTCGCGCAGGACGGGGACGAGGTCGGGGCCGGACCGGACCTGCTCCTTGGTCAGCATGACCACGGCGCAGCCCGACACCCAGGCGCTGTACATCTCGGAGATGCTGCCGTCGTAGCCCAGCGACGAGGTGAGCGAGGTCGCGTCCATGCCCGGAAGGAGATCGAAGTAATCGGCGTAGCTCAGGGCGAGGTTCACGTAACCCGCGTGCGGGCACTCCACGCCCTTGGGCATCCCGGTGGTGCCGCTCGTGTAGAAGATGGTCGCGAGGCGCTGCGTCGGGTCGTCCAGCCAGGGCGGCGGTTCTCTTCGGGGCATGCTCTGCGGACGGCAACGTCAGGACGTCGAGCGTCGGCAGGTCGCGGAACTGGTCCTGCCCGCGCGTGAGAATGACCACCGGCCGCGCATCGTTGAGCATGTGGGTGATCAGGGCGTCGGGCAGGGTGGTGTCGAGGAACATCACGGTACCGCCGGCCTTGAGAATGCCGAGGTGAGCGGCCACGATTTGCCAGTTGTCCTGCGACATGGCCACGGCCACGACCTGGTCCGGGCCGGTGAGGAAGGGAGCAAGGGCCGCGGCCACGTTCTCCGCGCGCGCGTCGAGCTCGGCGAAGGTCAGCGACTCTCCGGTGTGGGGAATCTGCAAGGCCGTGAAGATGCGGAAACCGCTCGGCGGAGCGGCTGAAGACCTCGGTGAGCCAGCGGATTCCTTCCTGGTGCGGCACGTTGACGAGGTGGCGGTCGCCAAAGACATCCGTCAAGCTGTACGGGCAGGTGTCCGCCGGCGGCACCTTCTCCGCCGCCCAAAGGTACCGCCGCCAGGCCACAAACGTCAGCACGAAGAAAACCGCGACGATGCTGGCTGCGAATAATTGTCGCCAAGACTTGTCCTCACATGCTGGTGAAGTCAGACTCGCTGAGGTCTCAGAAGACCCTTTGGATCGTGGCTTCAAACGTCGAATTTGTCCGCGGTTGAACATGGCGAAAGTGTGCCTATTCAGTCGAAGTATCGCTCGAGTGTTCCAGCTCGGCGGACGTCCAAGGTGACGCAATGAGGTCCACCGCCCATCAGCTTGGAGTGCCGGATCTTGAGCGGGATGACATCAAGACCCTCCTTCTCCAGGAGTCTGATGAGAGCCGTCTGATCTCGATCGACCACGACCAAGTTCGGATTGATGCTGAATGCATTCATGTCGATCCAGTCGCTGCCGATGCATTTTGATAGATAGTCGGGATCATATCTGTCCGTGTTCTCCATCGGTGGACTGTAGATGACTTTCCACTGCTTCAGGATTTTGGGCAGGGTATCATCATTGATGCGATCAGGATTGCAGAGGATCAGTCCGGGGCGTAAGGCCACGAAGGTCGAGTCGATATGGCTGCCGTAGTAGACATCCTTGAGAAAATGCACCCGGAACTTGTCGCCCAGGATCGACTGCAGCCAATGCCCGCCCAGCTCGTTGCCGGTGGCGCTGACCAGATAGATCAAATCATAACCAAACCGCAGGATGTTGGCCGCGTCGAAGGCCGGCTCGTCGTTGCGCGGCGTCGGCTTGTTCAGATCGACGTCGGCAAAGAGCGAGTCCAAAAGCATGGGCTTGGGGGCGCTGTACCACTTTGCGCCTGACTTGAAATAATCCATCAGCAGCGTGCGATAGCTGTACGTTTCCTGGGCGCGGCTGCGGATGACATTGGGCGTTTCGATGATGTGGTCGCCGATGACCAGCAGAACGTCGCGGGGACAATAATTGTAGTAACCATGGGATTCCCAATGGATCGTGGAAAATTCGGCATCGTGCGGCCATGTCTGCGGGCGTTTGACGGTCACGCCCAATTTTTCCAGGATTTGCACGAATTCATTCAGATCCTCTTCCGCCTCTTCAATGATCTTTTGTGGAAAAGGGCCGCGCGGAATTTCGGCCAATGAACGGTCGGGAAATTCTGCCACTTGGGTGCTGAGGTCCGGTGTGGGAAATCGCGCTTGCAGCGGATTGCCCACGATCACTTCTTCCAGTTGATCCCATTCATTGCAACTCCATACACCCGACATATGTAACTTGCCTCCTTGCTGTTGTGACTGGGGAATGAACTGCAACATTCAGGCAAATATCGTGCGGCGATGAATGTAGGACAGTTGCCGAGTGCGCGAACGGAGAGCGTCGGAGCGACTGCCGCCATCAAACGCGTTTTCTGCCGCCTCACTCGGCCGCGACGGGATAGGCTCGCACTGCCGTCTTGCCTTCAGGCACAATAAATTTATCAACCCAGGCGGCGTCATAAATAGTGTCTAGATACTTTTCGCCAAGATCGGCGGAGATCGCGACGATAGTGTCGCCGGGTGAGAACTCTGGAGCGAGCTGTTGCACGGCGGCCAGGACCGACCCGGTGCTTCCCCCGACAAGCAGGTGATAATCTCGAACGAAGGAAAGACAAGCTTCAACCGTCGTTTCTTCGTCTATTGCCACAACTTTGTCCGGCTTGGCGAGGTCGGCAAGCTTCGGTCGCACGCTCGTGCCGATGCCGGGGATGCTTCGTTTCCCGGGCGCGCCTCCGAATGTCACTGAGCCTTCCGGCTCGACGGCCACGATCTTGATCCTTGGGAATTCATGACGAAGTCGCTCTGAGATTCCGGCGAGGGTACCGGTCGTGCCGGCCCCCACGAAAATCCAGTCGACTTTGTCGAACTCGCGCGCGATCTCATTCGCCGTTTGCTCGGCATGGACATTTTTGTTGGCGATGTTGGCATATTGATTGAGCCAGACCGCGTTCGGGTCCGTTTGCAGGATTTGATCTATTTTCTTCAGTCTGCTTCCCAGGAATCCGCCAGCGGGGTCGCGATCCTCAACGACGATGACCTTTGCCCCGTAGAGCTCCATCCCCCTGACATTGGCGCGATTGGTGTTTGGATCCGTCACGCAGATGAATTCGTAGCCTTTGACAGCGCATACCAGGCTCAGCGCTATTCCAAGATTGCCTGATGACGATTCGACGATGACGGTTTCGTTTGGCTTGGCAAGACCTCGCCGTTCCAGGTCCTCGACGAGTCCCATCGCAGTCTTTATCTTGATCGAGCCGGTGATATTGAACCCTTCCAACTTCAGAAACACGTCGTGACTTCCCGCAAACGCGCGAAGACGGTAAAACAAATCACGAAAGATCAAATTCAACGGCGACTCGATGATCATACCGCGACATCCTTGAGCAGGGCGACCTGCCTGTTTCCTCGACCACTTGATTAGTGTGCTCCGCCCTCGTGTGGTTCACCGAGAGCAGTGGTGCGGCGGGGCTTGGACGCGCAGACTTCTCGTATCGCAGCGGCGCGGCCGCCTTTGCGGCGGACGGTAGTTCCGCGGTTTTGAATATCGGCTGTCTGTGCTGTTCATCGCAGGTTCATTTTCGAGTCTCGAGGCGCGCCATCTCGCTTACGCTCTCCACCATCGTGCACGGGCGCTGCCCGCGTGACGGGCTCAAGTCGGTGCACCGGGGGGCTCTTGCTCGCACTGCAACAGGCTCTTGTGCGCAGCAACAATTGCGTCTCGATCGCGGGGCGGCGTTCAAGACACACGCCCGCGCGGTCGACGGCGTCATCGGCAAGTTGCATCCGCATCGTGACCAGTCCGTTTACGATCCGCCGGTTCGCCTCGCACAGGATATCGCCCAAGCGTTACTCCCTGGTGGACGGCCAGGGGAGGCTCGGCAATGTCGGCCCGATAGCCGGCCGCTATGCGCTAGACCGAGGATAAGATCGCCCATCGCCGGGCCGGCTGCGCGCAATCGACCATTTTGTGATGGAGATCACGCCGCCCGCGGCAGGTGTTCGCTACCGTGCAGTCATCGTCCGTGCGCCGGAGCGTCCGGCAACTGGAAGGCAGACGACGATGATGACACGATCCACGTTCAAGGCATTTACGCTCGGCGCCGTTGCGGTCGCATTGGGCACCGCCGCCGCTCCCGCGCGTGCGCACGAGCTCCAGACCGGAACCGTCATGATCTGCGATACGGAGAAGCAGGTGGAGAGGTTCGTGGCGCTGTTCGACGGAAATGCGCAGGCCGCGGCCGGCGCGGTCAATGCCGAAGAGCAGAACCCCACGGCCTGCGCTGTCGTCGACATCGCTTACGTGAGCGGTCCCAAGGTCGGTATGGCCAGGAGCAGGACCGACGCGTTTCAGATCGTCCCGATCATCGCGGTCGCCGTGAACACGCCGGCCGGCCTGCGATCGGTTTCCCCTGCGTTCTTCTTCACGCTCGTCAAGGTCAGGGAGTACTCAGTATAGCGTCGGCGGTTTGCGCACCAGGCAACTGACGTTGCAGCAGCGGTCCGCCGCACGCGTCAGCGATAGCCGGTCACGTCGGCGGGCTTGCCGGCGTCCTGGACTTCGACGACGTACCTCCAGGCATCGGGCTGGCTGCCGTCGAGATCGGTGAAGCCGTAGATCTTCGCGAGCTGTCCGCTCGACAGCGACTTCCGTTCCAGCGCGCCACATCGGGCTGATCCGGGCTACCAGCCTTGGGATTCGTTGCATAAATGCAACGTGGGTTTGTTCCGCCAAAATGATGGTGGGCCAGGGGAGGGGTGAATCGCCCCCGGAAAGGTGCTAATCCCCTCGCAACGAAATTCCCCGCCAACGCCCAAAACCAACGAGGAACCCCCATGTACAGTGATCTCGCGCTCTATATCGACGGCCAGTGGCACAACGGCTCGGGCCGCAAGGGCGAGGACGTCATCAATCCGGCGACCGAGAAGCCGCTGGCGCATCTGCCGCATGCCAGCAAGGCCGACCTCGACCAGGCGCTCGAAGCCGCCAAGAAGGGCTTCGCGCTGTGGCGCACGACCTCGGCCTACGACCGCGCCAAGATCATGCGCAAGGCCGCCGATCTCATGCGCGAGCGCCACGACGCCATCTCGAAGATCATGGTGCAGGAGCAGGGCAAGGTCTATGTCGAGGCGCGCGCCGAGGTGCTGACCTCCGCCGACATCATCGACTGGTACGCCGAGGAAGGCCGCCGCTCATACGGCCGCATCGTGCCGGGCCGCGCCAAGGGCACCCGGCAGCTGGTGGTGCAGGAGCCGGTCGGCATCGTCGCCGCCTTCACGCCGTGGAATTTCCCGGTGCTGACGCCCGCCCGCAAGGTCGGCGGCGCGCTGGCGTCGGGCTGCTCGCTCATCCTCAAGGCGTCCGAGGAGACGCCGGGCGCCTGCGTCGAGATGGTGCGCTGCTTCGCCGATGCCGGGCTGCCGGCGGGCGTGCTCAATCTCGTGTTCGGGGTGCCGGCGGAAGTGTCCGAGCACCTGCTGGCGCAGGACGCGGTGCGCAAGATTTCGTTCACCGGCTCGATCCCGGTCGGCAAGCACCTTGCCCAGCTGGCCGCGAAGGGCATGAAGCGCACCACCATGGAGCTCGGCGGCCACTCGCCGGTGGTGGTGTTCGACGACGCCGATCCGGAGAAGGCGGCCGACACCATCGCGGCCTTCAAGTACCGCAACGCCGGCCAGGTCTGCATCTCGCCGACCCGCTTCTACGTGCAGGAGCCGGTCTACAAGCGCTTCCTCGCGCGCTTCACCGAATACGCCAACGGCATCAAGCTCGGCGACGGCCTGGAGAAGGGCATCACCATGGGGCCGATGGCGAACTCGCGCCGCATCGACACCATGGACAGCTTCGTCGCCGACGCCAAGAGCCGCGGCGGCAAGGTGGTCACCGGCGGCAAGCGGCGCGGCAACCAGGGCTTCTTCTACGAGCCGACGGTGGTCACCGACGTGCCGGACGATTCCAAGATCATGACCCAGGAGCCGTTCGGACCGGTCGCGCCGATCGTCACCTTCAAGACCTTCGACGAGGTGGTCGAGCGCGCCAACTCGCTCGAATTCGGGCTCGCCGCCTATGCGTTCACGACCTCGAACGCGACCGCGGCGGCGATCGGCGAAGCGATCGAGTCGGGCATGGTCGGCGTCAACAGCGTCGCGGTCTCGACGCCCGAGACGCCGTTCGGCGGCGTCAAGGAATCCGGCCACGGCAGCGAAGGCGGCATCGAGGGCCTCGGCGCCTATCTCAATACGAAATTCATCTCGCAGGGATGAGCCGCAGTCGTTCGGTCTGGGTTGCTCAGCCGGCGCACTCGGTGCGCTCCCTCCCCCCTTGCGGGGAGGGTTGGGGAGGGGGTGATGCGTTCGGGCACAGCATTGCCAGATCGCGCCACCCCCACCCCTAGCCCCTCCGCACAGCGGGAGGGGAGCAGACCGAGCCAGCCTCTCGTCGATTGCTCATCGCTAGGCCTGCGCCTTCTGGCACGCCTGCCACAGCTTCTCCGGCCGTCGCCGGCATGTCGAGATGCGCGCCGGCGCCGCCCGGGATGGCGTCGGCGATCGCGTTCATCAGCGCGGCGATCGCCGCGGTGGTGCCGGCCTCGCCGGCGCCCTTGACGCCGAGCGGATTGGTCGTCGCCGGCACCAGGTGCATGCGCGTCCTTGAACAGCGGCAGGTCGTCGGCGCGCGGCATCGCGTAGTCCATGAACGAGCCGGTGACCAGCTGCCCGCCCGAGGCGTCGAACACCGCGTTCTCCATCATCGCCTGGCCCAGCCCCTGGGCGATCGAGCCGTGCACCTGGCCCTCGACGATCATGTGGTTGAGCGCGTTGCCGCAATCGTCGACCGCCGCGTAGGAGACGAGCGCGAGCGCGCCGGTCGCGGGATCGATCTCCACCTCGGCGATGTGGCAGCCGTTGGGAAAGGTGAGCGGCGTCTCGGCGTTGACCTTGGTGTCGAGGTCCTCGGGGATCTCGCCGCGCTTTTTCATCTCTTTGGCGCGCGCCGCCAGATCGAACAGCGAGATCGCGCGATCGGTTCCGACCACGTTGAAGCGCCCGGCGCGATACTCGATGTCGGCGTCGGCGGCTTCCAGCACCGCCGCCGCGATGGTCTTGCCTTTCGCCAGCAGCGCCTCGACGGTCTTGATCATGGCGTGGCTCACCGTCATCGCCGAGCGCGAGCCGACCGACGCATAGCCGGCGATCTCCATCGCCGAGTCGCCGTGCCGGTGCTGGATCAGCTCGGGCCTGATGCCGAGCCGCTCGGCCAGCATCGGATTGAACGTGGTGGCGTGGCCCTGGCCGGTCGACTGCACGTTGAGGGAAAGCACCAGCGTCTCGCCGCCCGGGAAGCTCACCAGCGTGCCCTCGAGCGGGAAGCCGCCGGCGTGCTCCAGCATGCAGGAGATGCCGAGGCCGCGATACTTGCCGCGCTTGCCGGCCTCGCGCCGGCGCTGCTTGAAGCCGTCGGCGTCGGCGAGCGCCAGCGCCTTGTCGAGGATCGTTTCGAAATCGCCGCTGTCGATGGTGGTGCCGACCGCGGTCTTGTACGGCATCGCCTTGGGCTTGATCAGGTTGCGCCGGCGCAGCTTGACCGGATCGATGCCGGTGACGCGCGCGGCCTCGTCGATCGCGCGCTCGAGGATGAAGTTCGCCTCCGGCCGCCCGGCGCCGCGATAGGGCGCGGTCGGCGTGGTGTTGGTGAACACGCAGCGCGTGCCCATGTCGATCAGCTTGATGTCGTACATGCCGGGCAGGCAGCGCGTCAGGTTGACGGTCTGGATGTTGGCGCCGACCGCGCCGATATAGGCGCCCATGTTGCCGAGGTGGCGCACGCGCAGCGCCAGGAACTTGCCCCTTCTCGTCGAGCGCCAGCTCGACCTCGCTGAAGGCGTCGCGCGCGTGGTTGTCGCTGAGGAAGGCCTCGGCGCGGTTCGACATCCAGTGCACCGGCCGGCCGAGCTTGCGCGCCGCCACCAGGATCGCGAGGTATTCCGGATAGGGGCCGGTCTTGAGCCCGAACGCGCCGCCGACGTCCTCGGTGGTGACCCGCAGCCGCTCCTTGGGCACGCCCAGGATCGGCGCCAGCCCGTCGCGCAGCGCGCGCGCGCTCTGCGAGCAGCAGCGCAGCAGGTAGCTGTCGGCGGCCGGATCGTAGCTCGCGGTGGCGCCGCGCGGCTCCATCGAGTGCACCATGATGCGCTGATGCACGAGCGAGACGCGCGCCACGTGCGCGGCCGACGCGATCACGCGCTCGACCTCCTTGGCGTTGGCGTCGGGGTCCGCCGCCAGTCCCGGCCAGTCGACCGCGATGTTGCCCGGCGCCTCCGGCCAGACCTGCGGCGCGCCGTCGCGCACCGCCGCGCGCACGTCGACCACCGGCGTGCGCTCCTCGTACTCGACCGCGACCAGCTCGGCGGCGTCCTGCGCGGCGGTCGAGCGTCTCGGCCACCACCACCGCGACCGGCTCGCCGAGATGCCGCACGGTCTGACCGGCGAGCGCCGGCCGCATCGGAACGATGAGCTTGCCGCCGCCGCGCCCGTTGAGCGGCGGGTGCTGCGAGACGTTGCCGATCCCCGCCATGTCGGCGGCGGTCAGCACCGCCAGCACGCCCGGCACCGCCTTGGCGGCCTCGATGTCGATCGAGCGGATGTCCGCGAACGCGTGCGGCGAGCGCACGAAATAGGCCTGCAGCTGGCCGGCGAGCGGGTCGTCGGCCGCATAGCGCCCGAGCCCGCGCACCAGCGGATCGTCCTCCAGGCGGGGCTGGTGGACGCGCGGCGTTGGCAACGGTCTTCGAATCCATGACGATTTCCGGATGTGGGGAGGGGGTGGTGCGGGAGCGGGCTTTATAGCGGTTTCCGGCGCAGGGGAAACCGGCCGCGAAGCGCAGTCTTGGGCCGTCGAACACCGCGATGAGAACATTTGACGAACGGAATATTATCCGAATAATAGGAACATAAACTGATTCGCAGAGGAATTTCGCATGTCCGAGCAAGACCATATTGGCGGCCCGCATGGCGGGCACAGGTACGACCCCAATCAGCCCCGAGTCCCGCCGGCCAATCCACCGGCGGACAATGGACCGACGACCGGCGGCCACGACGCCGGCGCCGATCCAGGCCGCAAGTTCGTCCGCGACACCACCGGCGAGGAGTCCTGGAATTTCTTCTTCAACACCTTCCGGCCGGACGGCTCGTTGGCCGAGCAGGTGGTGTTCAATCGCGACCGCAGCCGGATCGTGTCCGAGTTCAATGCTCCCGGCGGCGCGGAGGATTGGGACGAGCGCCACACCGTCTTCCCGCCCGACGGCGGCAAGTTCACCTTCGAGAACAGCGGCGACACCCAGACCATCTACGACGGCGACGGTCGGCCGCATCAGCACAGCGGTCTGGACCAACGACGGCCCGGAGCCGCTGCCGTCGGCGCAGCCGGCGTTCCTTCCGCTGCGTCGCCGCTCCTGCGGTCGGCCTCGGCATGGGATCGGCGCGAGGCGAGGTGACGGTCGGCTCCGTCATCGCCGGGCTGGCGCTGTACACGTGGCTATCGAGCCGGAACGGCCCGGACGGCACCGCGGTCTTTGCGTTCAAGGCGACTGGATACAGGCAGACGAAGGATGAGCAAGGAAACGTCGAGGCAGCTTGGGTCGGTCGCTTGACGCGGGAGCAGGTGAAAGATGCCTGCAAGAAGCTCGATGATGTACAGGGTCGCACGGACAAAGCTGTCGCGGAGGTCCGAACGGAGGGGAAGTATGACGGGCCGGCTGATTTTGGAACAAAAGTGCACAAGAGAATTGCGGACGGGATCAATTTGGACCCCAAGAACAAACCGAATTACATCGCCGAAGTCTCACTGGCGAAATCGAAAATGGCGGCCGATCCACACTATGGCCAACGCGATACGGTACGCATCGATGTCCTCGAGAACCTTCCCGATATCTCGACGGTGTGCGTCTACGATCCGAAGACCGGTGATCGAGGGCTAAGTCTGCCGCGCATGAAAGAACTCGCGCAGACGGTTCTGACAAGATTTCCCGAGACCGCAGTACATCATCGTGACCGAGGTGAGGCCTGGCCGGAAGTGATCGTCTCGATATTGGGAGCAATGCTTCGCGTGCAACGCCTCTTGGCGATCACGAGAACGTGCCAAATCCTTCATCGTTGAGATAGGTCGTGACACGCTGCCACAGGATGTCGAACTCACCAAAGCGAGGCAGAGGGAAAATATATGCCGCCCGATCCGCATCGGTCATCGGGCGGCACTCATACTGTTTTTCCCCCTTCCTGGAATTGTGTATCGACTTCTCTCCCTCCCGAAAGCTGAGAAAAGAATACCAGCCTCCCGGGTCGTGTATGTCGATGGACCGCATTTGCAATTTACCTGGATGATCGTCATACTCCTCAAAGTCGGCGATCAGGCGCTGGCCTCGCGAATCGTAGATCCACAGGATGTATCTCACCGTCGGCGGCAGGCGCCCTCCCTTCTCGGATGGCGCTGTAGGCCATGACCAGCCACTTCCCCTCGGACAATCTGCTCGCGAGTACGTACCGCTCGAGGTCGACGTGATACGCTTCCGCCTGCTCGCGCGTGATCGGATGGAGCAAACTCACCCGGCCTTCGCGATACCAGTGATCACGTGCGAATCGCACCTCGCCGGGCGTGTCCGGCGGGTCTTGCCGCCAAGTGTCCGGAAACTCGAGCCAGGGCGTGGGGATAAAGATCGGATCGGCCGACTTGGCAGTGCGTTGTGCAACCGGTAACTCCACCGGAAATGGCGTCGGCTCCCACGCGGCTTCGAGCCTGAACTCCTTCGCCACCCGAGCCTCCCGCTCTCGATAGAACGCAATCAGGTCCTCTTCACTGCGCTCCAGGAACTCGCATGTCGCTTTGGCCTGCGTTAGATTTTCCTCGGCATCTTTTGTCTCCAAGCGACGGGCCGCAGCTTCCTCTCCGCGCTTGGCGCGCGCTTGTCGCTCTTTGGCTGCCGATAGTGATCGTTCGCAGCAGCCTCGAAAGCAGCGGCGCGCTCGCGAGCAGGCTCAATGCCACGGGCCAACAGGATCGATGGGCACAACTGCCCCGTCCACAGGCGCTTACCCCAGCTCGATTCGATGAAGTCCTCGATCGTCGTAATCTTGCCTAGGGGCTCGAAGACTCTCGGGTGCGAGACGGTCGTGCAACATCGGCGCGAAGTCAGGATTGCCGATATCCGCTTCGAGCACCGCGTCTCCCACGAACAAGGTGTGACGCTGGTAGAGTAGCCGGATGTAGGAGTGGGCACTACATCGCGTTTCATGATCGTGCCATCGGAAATCCACGCCGCGAATCAGGTGGCGCACGGGGCATATCACCAGCAGGTCGCCGGCCAGCGCCAAGTCAGTGCGCTTCGCCAGGAGCGGGGCGAGCATCCGCTTGAGCAATGTCCGCCCGCGCGGCGACCGCCGCGGCGGTTGCGGCAGCGCTGCGACATTCTTTCGCGCCAGCGCGATCGCCTCGTCGATCGAGAGAAGCTGATCCTCCGCCTCGTCGAACACGACGCCATTCACCAGCTTGGCGAGCGCCGCCGCGCCGCACATGCCGGCGACCGCCTCCTGGAAATCCCCGCTCCAGCGGAAGTTGGCGACCCGCTCGTAGCTCTGATCGACGCCTTGCTTGGCGAACTCACGGACCGCGGAATGGTCGTTGAACACATCGAACTCAACGCCGGTTTCCTCCCGCCGCAGGGTCATCGGCATGAAGCCGCTCTGCTGCTCGAGCGAGCCGGTGGCGGGCTTGATGGCGAATGGGAAGCCGAGCTCCTTCATGGCGCGCGACAGCGCCGCCTTGTTCGGCAGCTTGCCGCGGAAGAAGACATGCGTTTCGGTCGACATGGTGCTTCGCTCGTTCCGACGCAGCGCGGTCGTTCACACCTGACTTCGATGCGTGCGAACTCGCGACAATCGACCGAAGATGGGATCAAGGATAATATTCCGGTTTTTCAGCTTTGTTCTTTGTTTGTTCTAGCATGAGGGCGTCGAAAACTCAAGCCGAGCGGGGCTTGCATAGGTGTCGATCGCGATGCTTCCACTGTGACGGGGCGTGGTCCGTCATGGTGGTCGAGGCCGCTCAAAGAATTGAAGCTCGCGACCTTCAACGCCCGGCCCCGAAACCGTAACCGAGCGCGGTAGCCACGTTGCTGTCCGCTCGCTGCCGCGGTTCAGGTGCCGTCCGTCGCTCAGGGCACGTGGCAAGGCACCGGGAATTGCGGTGACAGTGCACCGAGATTCGAAAGCGCCTGGAGCGCGGTCGTGCGCGATCTATGCAGTGTGACCCATACTGTCGAGGGCCAGGGATGGACGCTTGACCTGGTGCACCCATTCCATCTGCAACAACGACAGCAAGAGCCGTTCGCGTGGGCGATGCCGTCGGACTGAAAGACGATCGGCGCGCCGCACCGTCGGCTATGTATGCTGACAGCGTCGTATAGCGTCGATCGGATCGAACAAGTGCTGAGCGCCCAGATCAGGCTCGGCCTCAGGCAGGCGCTGCGTGGCAACGAGAGCTTGCATGATGCTCCGCGCTGCCGAACTGACGCGCGAAACATGTTGACGGCGACCGGTCAAATATCGACGAGGTTCGTCGAAGATGCATACGGGCGGCGATTAGGACGCGCACGATCGGCGTCAAACGCCATGTAGTGGAAGAAGCTTCTGCTTGCCGCGCGTGAGCCCATGCGCGCTTCCGGCCAGCGTCGTATCGCCGCGTCGGCGCGGCCGAGCGCGGCGAGGGCGTCGGCGTTGACGCTGGCGAACTGCAAAGTCGGTCCAACGAAAATTGCGGCAGGCGTAGCGGCTTGCACGGCACGGGTCGGCATCACCGCACTGTGCGTAGATATAGCGGGATAGTCCCTCGTCCCTCATGCATAAGCCGCTCCATCAGGGCGGACGAGCGCTGGTTCCTGCATCTCGTCGGCCGCGGCCGAGCCAGACGAAGAACGCAGCTCCACGTCTTTTGCCGTGAACAACTCAATCAAACGCTCCGACCGACCAGGTCGGGCTCCGTTGCCCGATTCCGTTCGCACAGATGTGCAGCACGGTTGTGGTTGCTGGACGCGAAGGGTCCTTGACGTCGGGGATCTATCGTGACGTAGCCATTGCCGAATGGCGAGGCGTCAGAATCGCGCTTGGAGGAAGCCTTCGGGCTGGCATTGACTATCCAGCCACATGGAAAGCCTCTTCATCTGCAACGACAAGGCGATCTCATTCATTGCATTTACCGGTAGACAGCAGCCCGTCTGGCGTGTGGGGGGGCTAAGGTTAGTTCCACGCGGAATTACGAAATTACATTACGGTGAGTGCAGTCAATTGGGCGCGCAATATTCGATCGACAAGGGCGCTTGGAAAGCAGTTCGGCATGGGCCGAACTGTTCGCACGAGACAATTGCGAACTCGCAGCAAGAATGCGCTGTAGCCCTGGTCTAGTAAGGGCGCTCACGGTTGGGATGGAGGATGAGATGGTCGCCTATTGGGTCGCGCGCTCGAAGGTCAACAATCCCGATCAGTACAAGAAGTACACCGACCGGGTACCAGGCATCCTCCAAAAGTTCGGCGGCAAGATCCTGGCGCGCGGCGGCAAGTTCAAGATCCTCGAGGGCCCGGAGAAATTCCACCGCTTCATCGTCATCGAGTTCCCGAGCTTCGAGAAGGCGGTCGCCTGCCACGAATCGCCCGAGTACCTCGAGGCCGCGGCGCACCGCAAGAAGGACGGCGCGGGCGAGTTGGAGATCGTCATCGTCGAGAGCATCTGAGACCCACCGAGTGCCGCGACGAAACGGCCCGGCATTCCGCCAGACGATGTTCGTGGATGCCGACTTTTCAGCGCATGTCGCTCGCGTGGGCTTCAACTACAAGCTCGGCTACGCTCCCGCGTCCGCGGTCTACAAGTGAACCATCATCGCTTGCGGCGCAACGGGAGCGCCGCTATTTGAATTTGATCAGATCGGTGCGGCTTAGCGTTGAGGCTCTGGGCTTCAAAGGCTCGTTCGTGGCATTCGCGCTGTTCTGATTGAGGATCTGGTACTTCCCGATGACGATTTCGTAATCCGTCGCGTCTGAGGTCGCGTCGACGGGCACGACGACGGTATAGCCGCGCAGCGTTGCTCCCACCGACGTATAGGTCACCGAGCCGCTATCTTCCAGCCGGTCAGAACAAGCGTCGTAATCCCCTTGGCCTTCAGCACCTTGTCGAGATCGGTGTTGTAAAATCGGTCCTGGGCATGGTTTTCGATCTTGATGTCGCCTGGCGCGGGAGCAACCTCCTGCAACCATGTCGACATGTTTGCGGCCCGCGTCCCGTAGGCGATGGCGACGCCCGCCTGCCGTGCCCGCTCCAGCAGTGACGCGACCGCCGGCACCAATTGCTCCCGGCATTTCGGCTGGCGCGCGCAAATGTGCTCGATGACGTCGAAGACGAGCAATGCCGTCGTCGCGGGATCGATCACCACAGGGACCGGGTCCGGTGGGGACGGCATCTGCAGTGTCAGTAAAGCCTTGCTCATGGAAAACCCGCCCAATCCGCGCTGTCTTGCCGGCCTGCAATTTCAATGCTGCGACTATCGCACATATTGGCCGATGTGGTCGTGCACGGCAATGCCGGGCGGCTTGGACCACCACAATGACATGCCCAACCGCACTTCCGCGTAACGGCGGCTCAAGCTATTCTGAAGAACCTGGGATGGAGATTTTGCAGCATGGCGAAGCTCGTCTTCGGAATGAACCAGTCCCTGGACGGCTACGTCGACCACCAGGAATTTGCGCCCGGTCCCGCGCTCTTTCGTCACTGGATCGAGCAAGTGCGCGGCCTGACCGGCAGTGTGTACGGTCGCCGCATGTACGAGGTGATGCGTTATTGGGACGAAGACCGTCCTGAGTGGGACGCGGAGGAACGCGACTTCGCGGCGGCGTGGCGGAGCCAACCGAAGTGGGTCGTGTCGAGCTCGTTGAAGTCGGTCGGCCCCAACGCCACACTTGTCGACGACGACATCGAGGCGGTGATACGTGGGCTAAAGGCTCAGCTCGTTGGGGAGATTGCAAGTTGGCGGACCAGACCTGGCACGAAGCCTAACCGACCTTGGTCTTATCGATGAGTATCGACTCTACTTCCGCCCCGTCGTGCTTGGTCGCGGCAAGCCATTCTTCGCCGGCCCCCGGCCGCCGCTCCGCCTTGTGGCCAGCGATCGAATTGGCGAGGACGCGATTAGACTGACCTACGTTCCTGCTTGATCACGCAACTCGCCCGACGGACTGCGCCGACGCGTCAGGTCCGCTTTGGGGCCTCGATAAGCGGACTCTACATATTGAAGATTTCGACGACTTGACCCGCGCTTTCTGCTTCGAGTTGCTGCGTTCTCGGGTCGGCTGGGAAAATACAAAGCTGCCGCAGCAGCACCGTCCCGGAATTTCGAAGCGAGTGCTTCACGCCCGCTGGAAAGATCAGGACATCCCCGGCGCTGTAAGGTTGCGTGCCGTTCTCGGTTCGACACTCGCCCTCGCCGGAGAGAACAACGATCACTTCTTCGGTTACGTGCGTATGCCAGGGAACGACAACGCCGGGGCTTATCACGTTCTCATGGATCGTCGTGGCTTTGGTGCCGAGGCGCGCGTTGGCGATGAAGTTTCTCACGCGCGCCTTCGGTCCGTTCGGCGATCTCCCGAGCATCTGTCGCAGGATCGGCATCTCGTTCAATCCACCTTGATGTTTGCTGCCTTGATGACCGGCCACCATTTGGCGATCTCGGCCGCCTGATAGGCGCGCAACGCGTCAGGGCCTTGCTGCGCGGCGGGCGGAACTTCGAGCCCAAGGTCGGCGAGGCGTTTGCGCACGGTCAAATCGGCCAGGGCCTCGCGCGCCGCCGCGGAGAGTTTTGTGAGGACGTCGGGCGCAGTGCCTTTCGGCGCGAAGAGCCCCTGCCAAACCGTCACGTAGAAGCCGGGCAATCCAGCTTCGTCGGTCGTCGGAACGTCAGGCGCGGTTTCAAGCCGGGTTCTCGACGTCACCGCATAGGCTTTGATCGTGCCGGCGCGCAGATGCGGCAGGACAACCGAAGGCCCGGTGATCATCATGTCGATCCGGCCGCCGAGCAGGTCCTGAACCGCGGGACCGGCTCCACGATAGGGGACGAGCGCGAATTGGGCGCCGATCTCTTTCTGGAAGAGAAGCGCAGCGACATGCGAGGGACCGCCAACGCCGCTCGTGCCCGCCGACGCCTTGCCGGCATTTGCCTTAAGCCAGGCCACGAATTCGCCGAGTGTATTGGCTGGCAGCTCCTTTCGGGCAACGATCAGATCGAGCTCGGTTGCGAGCAGCGAAATCGGCTCGAAGTCTTTCTGCAAATCGTACGGCAGCGAATATAGGACGCCGTTCGCCATATGCGTGCTCCAGTTGCCGATCATGATCGTGTAGCCATCGCCCGCCGCACGCGCGACACGACCGGTGCCGAGGCTGCCGCCGGCACCAGTGACGTTTTCGATGATCAATGGCTGGCCGAGGGAACCGCGCATGCGCTCCGCGACGATCCGGGCGATCGCGTCGGCAGGACCGCCGGCCGCGTAAGGCACGACCAGCGTGATCGGATGCGAGGGGTAGGGTTGCGCGAAAGCCGGGTCGGCAGAGCCCAAGCCAGTCGCAAGCAAGAATGCGAAGAATGTGAGTGCACGCATGGGTGACCTCCATCATGGCGCTCGATCATGCGCCGGCAATTGCCAACCATAGCGATGGCGGGTTATAGAGGAATTCTCTATTTTTCGTTGGCCATATGCGCGAAAGCATATGCCTCGGAAACTCGACGCAGACAGCCAGATCGGCAGGCGACTGAGGCTGCGCGACCTGCACCTGTTCTTCACCGTGGTGCAGTGGGGCAGCATGGCCAAGGCCGCGGCGCAGCTTGGCATGTCCCAGCCGGCCGTATCTGCCGTCGTCGCCAATCTCGAACACGCGCTCGGCGTCAAGCTGTTCGACCGTCAGCCCCAAGGCGTGGTTCCGACCGCCGTATGGGCAGGCGCTGTTGCGGCGCGGTACGGCCGCGTTCGACGAACTCAAGCAGGGGATCAGGGATATCGAGGGGCTTGCCGATCCCTCGGCCGGTGAGGTGCACGTTGGCGCTCCGGAATCGATCGCCGCTTCGATCCTGCCTGCCATTATTGATCAGGTGGTGGAACGTTACCCTCGCATCGCGGTGCACGTCACGCAGGTCAGTACCGCGACCCTGGACTTCCGCGAACTGCGCGACAGGAAGTTCGACCTCGTGATCGCGCGTATTGACGCTCCGCTCGATGCTTCGCTCGGCGAGGACTTAGCGGTCGAAAAACTGTTCGACGACAGGATCGTGCTGGCGACCGCGGCGACAAGCAAATGGGCGCGGCGCAAGACGGTGCGTCTCTCCGAACTTCAGGACGCATCGTGGATCCTGACGCCACCGGGCACGATCAATACCGCGCTGGTGGCCGATGCGTTCAAGGCCGCGGGGCTCGAAGCACCGAAACCAAGCCTTGTGACATTCTCCGCGCATCTGCGCACGCATCTGGCGGCATCCGGCAGGTTCGTCACGGCCATTCCGCTTTCGGCATTTCGTGCGAACGCGCTCCGGTTCGACCTGAGAGCCCTGCCGGTCAAACTGCCGGTCCGGCCATGGCCAGTTGCGATCGTCAAGCTGAAGGACCGGACGCTGAGCCCGATTGTCGAGCGGTTTATCGAGAGCGCGCGCGACGTTTCAAAAACGATAAGTCGCGCAATGTGACCGCGAGGGAGCGCAATGTCTCCTTTGGGGTCAAAAAACCGAAGAACCGGAGTTGGCTGTGCGCACCGTCGCCATGGGGTCCGATTGAATGACGAGCGGCATATTCATCAGCTACCGCCGCTCAAATTCGAAGTCCGAGGCGCGTAGCATCTGCCAACGGCTCGAAAGGACCTTCGGGAAAGGAAAGGTGTTTATCGACGTCGATTCCATAAGGCCCGGCGAGGATTTTCAGTCGGTGCTCAAGGAGGACCTGGCAAAATGCAACGTCATGCTGGTTGTCATCGGCCCGCGCTGGCTGGAGCTGCTGCGACCTGGGCCCGCCGGCCAGCGAAATAATGGATGACTACGTCCGCTTGGAAATAGCGTCCGCACTCGAGCGCAAGCTTCCGATTGTCCCGGTTCTGGTCGATGGAGCGCCCATGCCGGACGCAAAGATATGCCTGTTTTCGAGCACGCCGGATCACTGAATTCCATGTCCGCTTTGCCCTCGATAGCGGCCTGAAAGCGGACATCGAACAACTTCCGAGTTGGGCCAAAACCGGTCTCATCCAGCGCGAAGCTTCTTGGCTGAAACGACAAGCGGTTTGACAACCTCGCGGGCGCGACCAATGAAAAGCTGCGCCACCGGGCTGAGGATGCAATTCTTCAAGGTAATGATCCCGACCGGCCGTCGCGTTGTCGGCAACTCCACGGGCAAGCGCTTGAGTGCCGGATTGTTGGGCGAAAACTGCAATACGGAATGAGGGATGATCGTGAGAAAGCGTCCGGTGGCGAGCAGCGCAGTTCGTACGGGAACGGTGGGCGTGATGATTGTGGTTGGTGGAAGATCGAGCCCTCTGTCGCGAAAGGCCTCGGCAATGACCGAACCAGAGAGAGTATCAGGTGGTGGCAGCGTCCACGGTTCGCGCATCAATTCGGCAAGCTCGATCTTGCGCCGCCGGGTCCATGGATTGTGTGCTCCGGCTACGATGACCTCCTGTTCGTCGTAGAGCACTTCCGCGTCCATCTGCTCATTCGCAATCGGCTTGAAGATACGCGCAACCACCAAGTCCACCTTGCGCTCCTCGAGAGCGCGGTAGGTCATGCTCGATTCGGCTGCCAGCAGATGGAAAACGAGGCGAGGATGTTCGCGGGAGAGCCGATCGATGACCGCCGCGATGAGCCCCGATGCAAGCGCGATGGACGATCCAATCCATGCCTCCCCCGCCGTTGGGTCGGCGAGGAATTCGACATGCTTCACGGCCTGCCTTAGCTCATCGAATACGGAGCGGGCGTGATCGAGAAGCGCACGGCCGTAAATTGTCGGTTCAACGCCTTGCGCGCCACGATCCAGGAGACGCACCTCCAGCGCATCCTCCAAATCAGATATCGCTTTTGATACGACAGGATTCGATACGGAAAGCTGGCGGGCGGCTTTGGCCATGCTGCCGCATTGCACGACGGCGAGAAGAATATGCAAGTCGCGCAGCTTGAGCCGACGTCCGATGCGATCCGCCCAGTGCATGGAGCGACTTAGTCAAACGGTTAAAGGGGTGCAGCGAAATGCAGCTTTTCACCTATCGGCGGCAGGCGCAAGATGCCTTACGCCGAATTGCACAAACCAGGAGCGCCAGCCATGGGTTCGATGGGAAGCTTACTCCGCCTTATCGTGGCGGCCTGTTGTGCCGCAATCTGGGCGAGCGCCACGACAGCGCAGCCATACCCGATCCGGCCAGTTAAATTCGTTGTGGCGTTCCCACCCGGCGGCGCGACCGATGTCGGGGCGCGCGTGATTGCCGAATATCTGTCGCATGTGTTCGCCCAGCAAATCTATGTCGAAAACAAGTCGGGCGCGACCGGGATGATCGGGACCGAGGCTGCGGCAAAGAGCCCGCCTGACGGCTATACCGTGCTCATCGCTCCCGAACTCGCTCGTGAGCAATCCGCACGTCTTTAAGATGAACATTGATGTCCTGAAGGATTTGGTGCCAGTCATTCAGTTGTCGCGTCAACCAATCGTTCTTGCCGTTCATCACTCCCTCAGCATCAACTCACTTTCCGAATTCATTGCTCTTGCGAAGCAGCGGCCAGGTATGAGTTATGCAACCGGCGCAGGAGCTGGCTCGCCGCAGCACATGGTGCTACAGTGGTTGGCGCAACTCACTGGAATCCAACTTGAGCACGTGCCCTACCGCGGTGGTGGGCAGGCGATCAACGATCTCGTTGCCGGTCACATCAAGATTGGCTCGCTTGGATCATCACCTCTTATACCGCATTATAAGGCCGGTACTCTGCGATTGCTGGCGCAAACAACGGCGGAGCGTTCGTCGAGCCTTGCCCGAAGTGCCGACCTATCAGGAAGCAGGCGCCAAGGGGCTGGTACTCGACCAGTGGCTTGGTGTTTTTGTGCCAGCCGGCACACCATCGGAAATCATCGCGCGCCTGAATATCGAGATGAACAAGGCGCTCTTGGATAAGGCGGTTCGTGAGAATTTCCTGCAATCGGCACAGGAGCCCGTCGGGGGTACCGTCGAACAATTCTCCCGGCTGGTCCACGACGACTACGAGAAACTCGGGAAGCTCATGAGGGAACTGAACATCAAGGTCAACTAGCGCGTAGGATGGGTTGAGCACAGCGAAACCCATCATTCAGAGGTCACCGCCCTCAAATCAGCTTCAGCCCCTTCAGGCTCGCATGCCCCTGCTTGCCGACAGTGATGTGATCGTGCACCGCGATGCCCAGCGGCTTCGCTACCTCGACTATCACGCGCGTCATCTCGATGTCGGCACGCGACGGTGTCGGGTCACCCGCGCGCGTCGATCTTGTCCTGCGTTTTGGTCGCGAAATCGCTGGCGTCATGCCGCTCGCGCAATTGTTCTTCAGGCCGCCCGCTGGCGCGGTTGACCATTCGCCCGCGCTTGACGGCCGGGCGCTCGCCGATTTCTTTCGTCCAGCGCGTCAGGTTTTTATATTCGTGCGTCTGCAGGAACTTGCGCGGATCGTTGTAGGAGGCACCGTTCAACATGCCGTTGCCGTACCACGGCCAGATCGCCATATCGGCGATCGTATATTCGTCGCCGGCGATGAAACGATTGTCCGCAAGGTGCCGGTCGAGCACATCGAGCAGGCGTTTCACCTCCATTGTAAAACGGTCGATGGCGTATTTGATCTTCACCGGAGCATAGGCATAGAAATGCCCGAAGCCGCCGCCGACATAGGGCGTTGAACCCATCTGCCAGAACAGCCAGTTCAGCGCCTCGGTGCGCTTGCCGCGATCCTTTGGCAGGAAGGCGCCGAATTTATCCGCCAGGTAGAGCAGGATCGCGCCCGATTCGAACACGCGTTGCGGCGTCCGTTCGCTATAGTCCATGAGCGCCGGGATTTTGGAATTCGGGTTCACCCCGACAAATCCGCTACCAAACTGGTCGCCCTCTCCGATCCGGATCAACCAGGCGTCATATTCCGCTCCGCTATGACCGGCGGCCAGCAATTCCTCCAGCATGATTGTAACCTTGACGCCATTAGGCGTCCCTAGTGAATAGAGCTGAAGCGGATGCTTTCCGCGCGGCAGCTCCTTCTCATGCGTCGCGCCTGCGATCGGGCGATTGGTATTGCTATAGCGCCAATTGGGGCTGTCGCCCTTCTCCCAGACCCAGACTTCCGGCGGCGTGTATTCAGGTGTGTCAGTCATGTTGGGCTCGCGTTTGTCGCTCGATAGGTTGGCCGAATGGATAGAGTGGCGAGCGTGGCCTGTCCAATCATGGTTGTGGGCGTTGTCATGTTATGCGGCGGCTGCCCCACCCGAGTATCCAAAGAAACGCCCGCCGATGTCGCAAATGGGTCCAGGAACGGTCGTCAAGCGATGTCAGCGTTAGGTAGTGGGTCAGTTTGATTTTTCTGTCAGCCGACGACGGCCGAGCTGGTTGGGGTCGCGGGGGCGCTTGCGGCGTTGGTCCATCTTGTCATTCACTTGTCGTGTCGCCGTTTGATGACCCCAAACCAGAGCCAAGCCAGACCACCAAGAATAGCTAGAATGGCCCACGCCAATATGGGGCGCCGGCCCTCAAAGAGGTACAGGCCATAGGCCAGAACTGAAGCGCCGCCCGCGATCATGACCAGCGCACCGACCAGACTGGTAATGCGGGGAAGCTCCATCCAGACGAGTATGCCAACGACCCCCGCCGATTCCTAGGCCGGGTCAAGGCCGGGATTTATCAAACTGACCCACTACCCAGCGTCATGTCCGCTTAGCCCCTGGAAGCGGACATTGATCCTGAGCGGAAGTCAGGTGCTCATAGCAGCAAGGTCGGCCGCCACGGACGGCAATCTAGACCGACAACTCTGCCTCCAAGGCAGGCTTCGTCATCGCGGCACGTACCCGAACACAACCAAAGCGCCAATTCGAAAGCCGGAAATATGCGCAAAGGTCGCGGGGCGGCGGACCCGCGATGTGCCCGCCACGCACACGGTCCCTACGAGGCCCGAACGCGCTGCCCATGTCCGCTCTTTGGAGGCGAAGCGGAAGGGGCCGATGGCAAGCGTAGCCGGGAGAGAAATCGGGCACACTTCCAGCGCGCGCGGCGTGTTGATGCCTACGGAACGGTTCAAGAACGATGGTCGGCTGGCAGCACCACCACGATCGTGCCGATCTGCACCCGGCTGTAGAGATCGATTGCATCCTCATTGGTTATGCGGACGCAGCCCGAGGAAATCGCTTGTCCAATGTATTCGGGCTGGTTGGTGCCATGGATGCGGTACAGCGTGTCCTGGCCACCGGAGTAGAGGTACAGGGCGCGTGAGCCCAATGGATTGCTCGCGCCACCTGCGACGTGGTTCGGAAGCGGTCCAAGCCGGCGCTTCGTATCCGCAGTCGGCGTCCAACCCGGCCATTCCTCCTTACGCCCAACCGTGGCTACGCCGGAAAAACTCAGTCCAGCTTCGCCCACGGCCGCGCCGTAACGGATCGCCTTACCCCCCGGCAGCACGTAGTAGACGAAAGGTCCACGAGTATCGACTAGGATAGAGCCGGGCGCTTCCTTCCGGTGATATCGAACGATTTGGCGACGATAGGCAGGCGAAATCGACGCCGGTCGATAGGGCGGAATTCGCCAGTTCTCGCCTATCGCGCGCCGTGAAATTGGCGTCCGACGACGGAGCCAAAGTGCCGGCCTGCATAGCGCCGGCCTGCATGCAGCCGCCAACCAGCAGTCCGATCAAAGGGATGCATGTCATGAGTCCCCCCGACTTGCACCGCTAGAGCTGTCGACCTCCCCCTTTGCGTAGAAATACGCCGGCAGAGTGTTTCCACCCAATAAGACTGTCTTGATGAGCGCATTTTTTCGATAGCTGTTGCACAAACACCACAATCCGCCCCCGCGCGGCCGGTGCGCGTGAAAATACGATCCCTTTGTCCGGGGCCATGAGGATCGCCTTCGCGCGCGACCCTCGAACGAGGGGCGGGGCGATCCGGCGGGGGCGTCGGCGCGCGCCGGGCCTCCGAGCACGGGCGTGGATACAAGCCGGGATAATACGACAAGCCTCAACGATTACGCATGAATATCAATCAGTTAGGGCGTGTCCAGGCGGAGCGCCGAGAGGCGCGCGTCCCCGATCGCAAGGGGACGCGGGACGCCTCGCAAGCGTCCCGGCGTGCCAATCGCACGGCACGCCAGGGGTGCCTCGCAAGCACCCCGCGCCGTCTCGGCGCTCTACTCCCCCTCGCGGGGAAGAAGGCTTTGCCCCGCGCAAGCGGGGAAATGGAGAACGCGGCGCCCGCGCGCGAATGGTCAGCGGGCGGCGAAGCATTGGCTACCCGCCTCCGCTAAAGCTTCGGCGGGCAAGCTGATGAGTCGCGCCCCGGACTTGATCCGGGGGAAGACGGAAGGGCTGTTTGACAAGTGAATAGGTGAATGCGGGAAAGGAAGCCGCCGCGCTCCGCGGCGCGTGCTGCTCGTGGCGCTTCCACCCACATCTTCGTCATCGATCGGGCCGCTCTCGTCGAGCCCGGCCGTGACGACTAGGATGACTGAATGGACCAACCACGAGCAGCCGAGCGCGTCCCTGCACCCGCGATCAGCGGCCTGATCGAGGACGCGCTGGTCGCCGTCGGCCTGCCCGCGGCCGACGCCGCCAAGGTCGCCGAGCTGATGACCGAGGCCGACCTCACCGGGGCCGATGCGCATGGCGTGTTCCGGCTGCCGCAATACGTGCGGCGCCTGCGCGCCGGCGGCGTCAATCGCAAGCCCGACATCCGGGTGACCAGGACCGCGGCGGCGACCGCGCTGGTCGACGGCGACAACGGCATGGGCCACCTGGTGATGGCGCGCGCCGCCGAGACCGCGATCGAGCTGGCGCGCGCGGCCGGTGTCGCCTGGGTCGGGGCGCGGCGCTCGAACCACGCCGGCTCCGCCGGTGTCTATGCGGCCTTGCCGCTCGCGCACGGCATGATCGGCATCTATTCGGTGGTCGCCAGCGCCAACCACATGGCGCCCTGGGGCGGCGCCGAGACCTTGCTCGGCACCAATCCGCTGGCGGTCGCGATCCCGGCCGGCGCCGAGGCGCCGGTGGTGCTCGACATCGCCACGACGGTCGTCTCCTACGGCACCGTCAAGGCCTACCGGATGCAGGGCAGGGAGATGCCGGCCGACTGGATGGTGAGCCGCGAGGACGGCCGGCCGCTCACCAACTCCGCGCGCAGCGCCGACGGCCTGCTGCTGCCGATCGGCGGCTACAAGGGCAGCGGGCTTGCGCTCGTGCTCGGGCTCCTGGCCGGCACGCTCAACGGCGCGGCGTTCGGGCGCGACGTGATCGACTTCAACTACGACGACGAGAGCGCCTGCGACAACGGCCACTTCATCGTGGCGCTCGACGTCGCGCGCTTCGTCCCGCTGGCGACGTTCACCGCCGAGGTCGACCGCCACGTGCGCGACCTGCGGGGCTCGCAGCGTCTTCCCGGCTTCGACGCCATCCGGCTGCCGGGCGAGCAGCGCCAGCATCGGCGCGCGGACCGGCTGCGCAACGGCGTGCCGATGCCGCAGGAATTGGTCGTGCAGCTCGACAAGCTGGCGGGCGAGTTGGGCGTGAAGCCGCTACGCGAGCGGTGATACCAATTTACTCGGTGTCATCCCCGCGAACGCGGGGACCCATCGAGCAACACGTTCCGCTGCACCATAGGTCGCCGCGAGAGCTGCGGCCCATCGAGCAACACATTCCGCTGCACCATGGGTCCCCGCTTTCGCGGGGACGACAGCACGGGATGTATCGGCCGCAGAGGCCAAGCCCTCACTGCTTCTCCATCGCGGTGCGCACGCGCGCGACCGTCTCGGCCGGCGTGCGCGAGACCTGCTCGACCAGCGCGGCGACCTGCTCGCCGGTCAGCGGGTCGACGTCGATCTTGAGCTTCTCGGCCTCGGCCAGATAGGCCGGATCCTTCATGGTGGCGTCGAATGCCCGCCGCAAGGCGTTGAGGCGGTCCGCCGGTACGTTCGGCGGCAGGAAGAACGGACGGCCGTATTCGAGCCGCGCCAGCGCCAGCAGCATCGCCTGCTTGTCGGCGTCGGTCTTGGCGAGGTCGAGCGCCAGCGGCACGTCTCCCATCTCGGGATGCTTCCGCAGCGCCCATTGCGCCAGGATCTTGATCTTCTTCTCGGTGATCCAGCTGAGGCTGATCGCCTTCAAGGTCGACCAGTTCGCCAGGGTGCCGTGCACCTCGCCGCGCTCCATCGCCAGGTGGATCTTGGGCGTCGCCTCGTAGCCGGTGATCACCTTGAACTTGAAGCCGAACATCGCGTTGGCGAGCATCGGGTAATCGTACTGGGTCGAGCCCGGCGCCTGCGCTCCCATCACGACCTCGGTCTTCTTGATGTCCTCGAGGCTCTGCACCGGCGTCGCGTGCCACACATAGTGCGCGTTGGTTTCCCGGTTGGTGCTGCCGAGCCAGCTGAGCTTCACCGGATCGAAGCGGGCGCCGCCGGGCTGCAGCAGCGGCGTGGTCGGCATGCCGTTGAAGGAGGCGCCGATCACGGTGCCGTCGAACGGTCCGGCATTGTAGAGCGCGTTGGTCATCGTGAGGCTGCCGGCGCCGGGCTGGTTCTGCACGATGATGGTCGGGCTGCCGGGCACATGCGCGGCCATGTGGCGCGCCAGCAGGCGGGCGTTGATGTCGTAGCCCGATCCGACGCCGATGCCGACGATGAGCCGTATCGTCTTGCCCTTGTAGAAGGCGGCGACGTCCTCCTGCGCCAAGGTCGGCGCGGTGACGCCCACCATGAGGGCGAATGCCAGCAGAGCCTTTTTCATTCGTTTCCTCCGAGCTCCCCTCCGTCATCGCCCGTGTTCACGGTGCGCGACAAGTCGTCGATTATACATGCGTCACGCCGCCGCGCGCTCCTCGCCGGGCTCGAGCGGCAGCCGCACCGGCTGCTTGCGCCTGGCGGAGAGGTCGAGCGCCTTGGTCAGCATCAGCCGGTTGTGCGCCTCGGCGGCGGTGGCGGCCTGCGTCGGCACGCCCATCGCGAGCCGGTTGAGCCAGGAATCGGTTTCCTCCCGCATCGGCCCGCGCAACTCGCCGAGCGCCATGTCGCCGGGCGGATAGCTGCCCATGAAATCGACCAGGCGGCTCTTGTCGGGCGCGTAGCCTTCCTCCTGCGGAGCGGACACCGCCAGCACCATGTCGCGATGGGTGTCGTCGATGGTGAGCACGCCATGGGTGCCGTTGATGCCGACCTCGAGGCTGTAGACCGCGCCCGGCCAGGTCACCGGCAGCGCCCACGAGATGTTCAGATGATAGACGCTGCCGTCCGAGAACATGATCATGCCGGCGGTGGCGTCGATGCCCTGGTAGAGCGGGCCCAGCACCTTGTCGATCGAGCGCGCGTAGCATTCGACCGGGGTCTTCGCCTCCATGCACCACATCACGATGTCGAGCGCGTGGGTGCCCGAGATCACCATCGGCGAGATCGTCGCCGGATCATCGGTGCGCTTGTAGTTGTCGATCGCGACCAGCCGGTTCATGAAGGCGCGCGAGGTCACCAGGGTCACGTCGCCGAGCGCGCCGGTGCGCACCTTCTCCTTGGCGCCGAGCCATTTGCGGCGGAAGCGCTGGGTGTAGCCGACCACCGCGTCGAGCTTGGCGTCGGTGATCGCCTTGAGCACGCGCGCCAATTCGCCGAGATCGGTGGCGAGCGGCTTCTCGATCAGCATCGGCACGCCGCGCTCGACCGCCGCCATGATCGGATCGACATGCAGGTGCTCGTCGGTGGCGATGATCGCGCAGGTCACTTCCGGCCGCTTGAGCAATTCGCGATGGTCGGGGGTGACGAAGTCGGCGCCGATCTTCTCGGCGACGTAGAGGCCGCGGTTGTGGTTCTTCTCGGCGATGCCGATCCACTGCACGGCCGGATGGCGCGCCGCGACCTCGCCGCGAAACAACCCGACGCGGCCGGCGCCGACGATGGCGAGCCCGATCCCCTTGGCCTGCTTTCTCATCGTGTTCGTCTCATCTCTTGGCTCCCACCATCTCGGCGACCGCGGACAGTGATTCGTTGGTCAGCGGCAGGTCGACCGGCGCGTTGCGCTCGGCCGAGAGATCGGCCGCCGTGTAGGCTTCCATCACCATGCGCGCGCTCTCCGGCGTCACCATCACCGGACGGTCCAGGATGCACGATTCGAGAAAGTGGATGGTCTCGGGCCCCATCTGGCCGGCGAACACGTGGTCGACCTGCTCGCCCGGCATGGTCGACATCGGAAACCGCGTGCCCTCGGACACGGTGTTGAGCCAGTTGTCGCGGTGGGTGTCGTCGAGGATCAGCGCGCCCTCGGTGCCGGTGATCTCCACCCAGGTGGAGCAGTAGTTGGGATAGCTCGGCGGCATGTTCCAGCCGCCGCCGATGGTCACCAGCATGCCGTTGTCCATGGTGACGATCGTCCACATGATGTCGTAGGAGCCGTTGAGCGGCTGCATGTAGCCGTAGGCGCCCTGCGAGTAGACCCGCACCGGCTTCGCCGGCTCGAGCAGCCAGAACACGAAATCGAGATCGTGGGTCGATTCCATCACCACCGGCGAGAGCTTCACGCGCTTGGCGATCTTGGCGCCGAGGCCGCGGTTGATGTGGCGGCTCACCATCACCGACACCACCTTGCCGAGCGTGCCGTCGGTGATCTTCTTCTTGGCGAAGGCGAACTTGGTGTTGAAGCGCTGCGAATAGCCGATGGTGAACTTGACGCCGCCGCGCCTGGCCAGCGTGATCAGCTCGTCGGCTTCCCACAGCTCGATCGCGATCGGCTTCTCGAGCAGCACGTGCTTGCCGGCTTTGAGGCAGTCGCGCGTGATCGGGTAGTGGTTCTGCTCCGGCGTGGTGCAGACATAGACCACCGAGATGCTCGGGTTGCGGATGATGTCCTGGTAGTCGAGCGTCGCCGTCGCCGGCCGGGTCAGCGCCTTGACCTCGGCCAGGCGGTCCGGGCGGATCTCGCAGATGTGCAGCTTGTCGACCAGCGCCGACCGCGACAGCGTCTCGGCCCGGATGCCGCCGCACCAGCCGGTGCCGATCACCGCGACTTCGACTTGCTTCACTTCGACTTTCCCCATTCCGAAAGACTGTCGTCCCCGCTTCAAGCGGGGACCCAGTAATCCCTGACTATCCGATGTGGCACCGCCGCGCCACCCCATGGGGCGGCGAGTACTGGATCATCCGCTTACGCGGATGATGACCAACTCGCAAGATCCGAACACCTTGGCGGCGAACTGCGGATAGACCTCCGCGAGCTCGGGCGCGATCACGGTGCGCAGCAGGCGCAGCGTCTCCGGCGAGGGCGCCGGCGTCACCGGCACGTCGTCGGGCCGGTCGAAGTCGAAGCCGGTGTGCTCGATCACCTCCTCGACCGTGTGCCCGGGATGCACGCTGGCGAGCCGGAAGCGCCGCCGCTCGCGGTCGAAGCCGAACAGGCAGCGGTTGGTGACGAGCGCGATCGGACCGCCGGGCCGATACACATTCTCCGGGCTCGTCCCCGGCGCGCTGATGAAATCGACCCTGGGGACGAGGGTGCGGCGGGTATGCTCGAGCCGGAACAGGATCACCTTCGGCACCACGTAGTACATGTAGGACGAGCCGAACGAGCCGGGGAAGCGCGCCGTCGGCCGTTCGTAGTCGCCGATGCTGACCAGATTGACGTTGCCCTCGCCGTCGATCTCGCCGCCCGAGAGGAAGAACACGTCGATGCGGCCCTGGCCGGCGCAGTCGAACAGCTCGCGCCCGCCGTCGGTGAAGAAGTTGTGCCGGCGGCTGCCGAGCAGCGACACCCGCGGCCGCCCGTGGCCGCGCTCGCGCGCCAGCATCGCGGCCGCCGCCGGGATCGGCGAGGCGGCGCCGATGGCGGCATGGCGCGCATCCGCGATCAGCCCGGCGATCACGTCGGCGAGCAGCTCCTCCTCGCGGTAAGTCTCAAGCGGCGCGCTGGGCATGCACGTAGCGGTCGAGATAGGTGGCGAAGCCTTCCGCCGTCGCGGCCAGCCGCGCATATTCGGCCAGATGCGCCTCGTCGAGCGGATAGTGATCCGCCAGCGGCAGCGGCCAGGCGCCGCGCGGCTCGACCGCGACGGTCTCGACATAGAATCCGGGCAGCGTGCCGGCGGCGAGCAGCGGATCGTCGAGCAGGCTGCCGTCGTGCAGCTTCTCGACCGTCACCACCGTCTTCTGCGCCGCGTGCGCCATGGTGACGAGCTCGCGGTCGCGGCCGATCCAGACATTGCCGTCGCGATCGGCCAGCGGCGGCGTGGAACAGCGCGACGTCGGGCTTGAGCGCCGGCAACAGCACGATCGGGTCATGGTTGCCGAACGGGTTGTCGATGACCTGCCAGTCGGGCCGATGCGCGAGCACGTCCGAGCCGATCAGCCCGCGCAGCGGCATGAACGGAACGCCCTTCTCGGCCGCCTGGAACGCCGCATGCAGCGCCGGGCAGGTGGCGTCCTTGAGGCGGATCGCGCCCGCCTTGACCGCCGCGATGAACCGCGGCGCCGGGCCGAATTCGCCGAGGCTGACCGCGGAGGTCTCCAGCGTCTCGATGCAGCCGGCGCCGATCAGCAGATCCGCCTGCAGGCTCGAGGTCGGCAGCGCCACCAGCGAAAGCCGCCGCACGCCGCGGCGGATCAGCGCCCGCGTCGCCGCCATCGCCACGCCCGACACGTCGCGCGGCACCGCCAGCACGCAGCCGTCGGTGATCGGCGCCAGAGCTTCGTCGAGGGAGCGGGCGATCATGGGTGCGATCGGATCACAGTCTGTGCCGCCAACTCGGTCTGCTCCCTCCCCCCTTGTGGGGGAGGGTTGGGGAGGGGGGTGGTGCGGTGCCGTGTCAGTGGCCCCATGCGAGCGGATCTAATCGACCCCCACCCCCAACCCCTCCCCACAAGGGGGAGGGGAGCGCACCGAATTCGTGGCACGCTCATCGGACAACCCTACGACAGTGCGCCCTTCACGCGGTCGGGCGAGAACGGCACCCGCCGCATGCGCACGCCGGTGGCGTCGAAGATGGCGTTGGCGATCGCCGCCGCCACCGGGCGGATCGACGGCTCGCCGGCGCCGGTCGGCGCCAGCTCGGGCCGGTTGATGTAGACGCAGTCGATCACCTCCGGCGCCTCGGTGATGTCGAGGATCGGGTAGGTCAGCCAATCGACGCTGGTGACGTTCTTCTGGTCGAACTTGACCTCCTCCCACAGCGTGCGGCTGATGCCCTGGATGATGTTGCCCTCGATCGTGTGCTGGAGGCCGTCCGGGTTGATGATCTGGCCGCAATCGTGCGCGACCGTGAACTTGCGCGCCCAGATCTTGCCGCTGCGGCGGTCGACGTCGACCTCGGCGACGATCGCGCAGGTGGTGCCGTTGCGCTGCGAGTAGGCGATGCCGCGGCCGGTGACCGTGTTGCCGCTCTGGTCGCGCCGCGGCGAGGGCCGCGACTGCCAGCCCGACTTCTCGGCCGCCGCCTTGATCACCGCGACGTCGCGCGGGTCCTTCACGTGCCGCAGCCGCAGCTCCACCGGATCGACGGCGAGCGCCGCCGCCACCTCGTCCATGAACGACTCGCTGGCGAAGTGGATCTGCGGCCCGACCGGATCGCGCAGGTGCGCCCCGCGCAGCGGCGAGCCGCGCTCGAGGAACTGGGCGATCGTCTCCCAGGCCGTGCGCTTGTTGTCGAACACGTAGGATTCGGCGGGCACGCCGAAATTGTCGTTGACCTTGAGCGCAGCGCCGCGGAAGTGGCCGGCGAGCGTATCCTCCGGCCGGCTGCCGTTGGTCTGCACGTCGATGCGGGAGAAGCCCTTGCTGAGGAACTCGTAGGCGACGATCTTGCCGGAAGCGTCGATCGCCGCGCGGGCGCGATGGATCGAGGCCGGGCCCTTCGGGTCCCAGCCGGTGCCCTGCTCGCGCATGTATTGCAGCCGCACCGGGCGGCCGACCGCCTTGGCCAGCACGGCCGCGTCCATGGCGCAGTCGTCGGCGTCGTTGCGGCCGTAGGAGCCGGGGCCGACCACCCAGATGCAGTCGACCTTCTCCATCGGCATTTCGAGCGTGCGGGCGATGCCGTCGCGCACGAAATGCGGCTTCTGCGAGCCCGACCAGCAGGTGGCATGGCCGTCCTTGATCTCGACCACCGCGCAAGCCGGGCCCATGCAGGCGTGCGACTGGAACGGCCATTCGTACTCGGCCTCGATCACGCGGGCTGCGGTCTTGAACGCCTCATCGACGTTGCCGACCGGCTTGACGTCCTCGCGCTTGCGCACCGGCGCCTTGCGGATGTGGTCGTAGAGCACGGCCTGCTCGGGGAACGGCGGCGCCGCGTTCGACCACTCGATCTTGAGCGCCTGGAACGCCTTGACCGCGTCCCACTCCTTGTCCGCCACCACGGCGAGGAAATTGCCCTCGCGCACCACGCGCGCGCCCGCGATGTCCTTGATCGACGCCTCGTCGACCTTGACCGGGGTCGCACCCGCCACCGGCGGACGGATCACGCGGGCATGCACCATGCCGGGGATCTTGACGTCGGTGACGAACGGCTCCTGGGCGAACGCCTTGGGGGCGATGTCGGCGCGCTTGATCGGCTTGCCGACGATCTTGTAGTCCTTCGGGTCCTTCGGCTTGGCCTTGCCGGGGGCGTAGAGATTGTTGCCGATCTGCTTGTTCCACTCGAGCTGAACATTGAAGTAGCGCCCGCCGATCAGCTCGGCGTAGGTCGCTTTCTTGGCCGCGTCGCTCTTGGCGTGCACCACGCCGTCGGTGACGGTGAGTTGATCGGCCGGAAGCTTGAGCTTCTCGGCCGCCATCTCGACCAGCACGCGGCGCGCCTCGGCCGCCGCCGCGCGCATCTGCACGCCGCCGCGCTGGATGCCGGTCGAGCCGGAGGCGCCGCCCTGGTTCACGCTGGTGCGGGTGTCGGCCATCAACACGGTGACGCGGTCGAACGGCACGTCGAGCTCCTCGGCCACCATCTGGCCGATCGAGACGTAGAGCCCCTGGCCCATGTCCATCTTGCCGAAGAAGGCGGCGACCGAGCCGTCGGCGTTGATGGCGATGTAGGAGGAGAGCTGATCCGGCACCAACGGCGGGCGGGCGCCTTGCGCGAACGCCGAATTGATCGACAGCACGGTGTCGAGGCCGATCGGCATGCCGACCGACACCACCACGGCGCCGGCGCCCTTGAGCAGCGAGCGGCGGGAGAAATGGCTGAGCTTGTCCATCTTGGTCATGGCGGTCTCCCTCAACCCATCATCGTGGCGGCGCGTTTGACCGCGCGCAGGATGTTCATGTGCGTGCCGCAGCGGCACTTGAGGCCCTCGAGCGCCTGCTTGATCTGCGCCTCGGTGGGCTTCTTGTTGTCGCGCAGGAAGGCCGCCGCCGTCATGATCCAGCCGTTGATGCAGTAGCCGCACTGGGTGACCTGCTCCTCCACATAGGCGGTCTGCAGCGGGTGCGGCTTCTCGGGCGTGCCGAGGCCGGAGAGCGTCACCACCTTGGCGTTGCCCACGGACGAGACCGGCGTGATGCAGGAGCGGATCGGCGCCCCGTCGAGATGCACGGTGCAGGCGCCGCATTGCGCCAGCCCGCAGCCGAATTGCGGATTGTTGAGCCCGATGTCGTTCTTCAACGCATAGAGCAGCGGCATGTCCGGATCGGCGTCGATCGTGTGCGACTTGCCGTTCACGTCGAGGGTTATTCTGGCCATGGGTGCATGTCTCCCTATGAGCTATCGGGCGGTCTCGCGGCGACCACCGCTTGCTGCAGCTTGTGTGCCGCTATTGCGAATTGTTCCAATTCGAAGGCTAGTCCAACGCGGCCGGTGTTGGAAACACCCTCCGCGGGGAATCCTACGATCCTGGCGGCGTCGCCAGCGCCCGCACCGACGCCAGCAGATCGCGCACCTGCTGCTCGGAGATGTTGCGCGTGATGAACACCAGCCGGCTGGTGCGATCCGCATCCGGCCAGGCCGCGAGCTCGACCGGCGGATGCGCGAGGTGCTGCACGAATTGCACCAGCACCGGCCCGCGGCAGCCGGCGACGTTGAGGAAGCCCTTGACCCGCAACAGGTCGGGCCCGCGCAGCGCCATCAGCGTCTCCATGGCGCGCGCGAACGTCTCCCACGGCAGCGGCGCGCCGTCGGTCCACACGAAGCTCACGATGCCGTCGGTGTGCTCGGCCTCGGCGACGAAACCGGAATGGCTCGCGCGCGTCTCCTGGGCGGCGTCGGCCTCGGTCAGGCAGCGCGGATCGATCTCGCCCGCGACCGCCGTGGTGATGGCGGCACGCGGGTTGAGCTCGCGCAATCGTTCGGTCAGCCGCTCGACCGCCGGCGGCTCGGTCAGGTCGGTCTTCGAGATCACCAGCCGGTCGGCGAGGATCGCCTGCTTGCGCGCTTCCGCCGACCATTCGAGCGTCTCGAGACCGCCGACGGCGCCGACCACCGCGACCACCACCTCGACGAAGAACTCGCCGCCGAGCGCGCGATCGGTCGAGAACGTCTGCAGGATCGGGCCCGGATCGGCGAGCCCGCTGGTCTCGATCACGATCCTCGCGAACCGCGGCACCGCGCCGCGCTCGCGCTCGGCGACCAGATTGCGCAGCGCAATCTGCAGGTCGGAGCGGGTGTTGCAGCACAGGCAGCCGTTGCCGAGGAGCGTGATCTCGTCGGCGCTGTCGCGAATGAGCGCGTCGTCGATGCCGACGGCGCCGTATTCGTTGATGATGACGGCGGTGTCCTTGCCTTCCGGCGTCGCCAGGAAGCGGCGCACCAGGGTGGTCTTGCCGGCGCCGAGGAAGCCGGTGACGATCGTCACCGGGATGCGGGCGCCGCGCGCGCGCTTTTGCCTGCGCCCGAACGGGCCGGCCTCGCGCGATGGGAAGAGATCGAGCATCGGCGCCTCCGCTAGCGTGTCGCCGCATGACGGTGCACGCGCTGTAGCCGCTCTCTGGCGACGCGGTCCACCGTCTGTCCGCGCCACGGACCGCCGGTGGTCCGCGCGCGCTGCACGGCAAGCGCTCCGCAAGTCGTCAGCGCGCTCGTTGCCGCCCTACAGGTCCACGAGGCGATCTCAGAACTCCATCTCCAGCACATAAAGCCCGCCGACGTGGCGGTCGACCGTGTAGACGATCTCGCGCTCGTCGACGAACACGTCGTTGAGCTGGATGGTGCCGGTCGGCGCCAGCGAGGGCGCCGGCGGCAGGAACACGCCGACCTCCTTGGGCTGGTACGGATTGGCGATGTCGAACGCGCGTAGCCCTCCGTTGAAGAAGGTGCCGAGCACGATCTGGTCGGACTGCCAGCAGGTCGGCAGCGGCACGTTCTCGTGGATGTTGTGGGCGCCGAAGCGGCCGGCGGCCGCGAACGGCTGATGATCCGGCAGCGGGCAGGTCGCGATCGGAACCAGGTTGGTTTCCTCGCGCGCATCGAGGATCCAGATCAGCTTCGGCCAATCCTTGCAGTTGTTCTCGGTGGCCTCGTCGGTCACCAGCATCAGCCCGCGGTCGAACAGCGGCACGACCGTGTGCATGAATCCCGTATAGGGCGGCGAGTTGGTCCAGGACGAGATCTTCTTCGGGTTGGCCTTGTCGGAGATGTCGAGGATGAACATGCCGCCGTCGATATAGGCGAGATAGCAACGGTCGGGACGCTGCGGGTAGACGTTGCAGTTGTGGGCACGATGGCCCTTGTCCAAGGCGTGGCGCGGCGGCGGCATCACGTTGTCGCCCTGCTTGGTGCCGGGCATATGCCAGCGGCCGATCTCGACCGGCTTCGACGGATTGCGCACGTCGATGCAGCGGTAGAACTGGTCGTCGTACGGATGCGGTCGGCGTTGAAGTCGGGCGCGCCCGACGGCGGTGTGGACGTATTCGCCGTCGCAGAACCAGAGCTGATGCACGCCGCGCGAGGTCGGCCCCGAGCAGTCGAAGAACGAGATCGACTTCGGCTTCTCCGGCACCGAGATGTCGAACAGCTCGAAGCCGGCCGGCTGCAGGCCCTTCTTCTGGGTCTGGTAGGCCACCGCCATCAGGTTGCCGCAGGTCTCGAGCGAGTTCGAGCGCATATGGCTCTGCGGCAGGTCGGTCTGCACCACCACCTTGGGCTTGCGCGGATCGGAGACGTCGACCGCGGTGAAGTTCTTCGGCGCGCTCTCGTGCGCGAGCCAGAGGATACGGCGGCCGTCGGGGGCGATCTGGACCGACATGCCTTCGCCCATGCCGCCGAAGCCGTCGAGCTCGTGATGGGCGAGCAGCTTGAAGTTCCAGGTAACGGGTTCGTACGAGCCCTTTGACAGCGGGCTCCTTTCAGTGACGGCCATGCGGTTCTCCTTGAGACCAACGCGGTGCGAGGACTGGACTTATAGCGATTTCCGGCGGCGTGGGAACCGGGTGGACGGACCATCGGTAGGGGCGCCCCTTGTGGGCGCCCGCGACGCCGCCACCGACGATCGTAACGAACGGGGCGACCACAAGGGTCGCCCCTACCACCGGGCGTGCACATCGCGACGAACGGGGCGACCACAAGGGTCGCCCCTACTACGCGCTGGCTTTGGCCCAGAGGTCAGGCCGCAGCGCCTTCTTCCAATCCGGGATGGCGGAAATCTTCTTCTCCCGCAGCAGCACTTCGGCGTCCCTCTGCAGTTGCGGCTGCAGATCGGACGGGAAGCCCGGATTGACCTCGACGCGCGCCAGCGCCTTCGCGAAGGTCGTCCGCGACATCGAGTAGCCCTTCGAGGCGAAGAACGAATAGATCACGTCGGCGACCTTGGCGGGATTGTCCTTGAAGTCCTTCGCCACCTCCTGCCAGGCCTTGAGATAGGCGACCACGGTGTCGGGGTTCTTGTCGACGAAGTCGGGCGTGGCGGCCATGAACACCGGCATCCGGTCGACGCTCGAGAAGTCCATGATCGAGTTGCCGATGCCGTCGGCGACCGCGATCTCGTTGTAGGGCTCGACGTTCACCATGGCGTCGACGGTCTTGGCGACCAGCGCGGCCACCATGTCGTTGACGTTCATGCGGACCTCCTGGAAGTCGCCCTTCTTGAGGCCCGCGCCGGGCGCGATGATGTCGACGAAGATGTTGCCGACCGACGAGCCGGTCTGGTTGGCGACCTTCAACCCCTTGAGCTCGCTGACCTTGCTGATGTTGAGGTCCTTGCGGGTGACGATCTGGGCGGTCTTGCCGACGTATTCGATCATTGCGATCGCGACCAGCCCGCCCTTGTCGTGTCCGATGGTGAACGACTGGCCCGCATAGGTGCCCATGTCGACCTGGCGCGCCACCATCTGCTGCATGGTGAGGTTGCCCGACGGCACCGCGAACTCCTCGAACTTGATGCCGCGCTTTTCCAGCACGCCCGACTTGAGCAGGTAATAGGTCGGCATCCCCCAGATATTGGTCTGGTAGCCTTGCCGGACGGTCGCGAACGCGGCCTGCGAACGCGGAATTCCCAAGCCGGCCGCAAGCACGCCGGCGCCGGCCGCGGTCAGATAGTGTCGACGGGTCATTCCAAGGTGCTTCGTCATGGTCGTTTGTCCTCCTCTCGAGAGCGAATAGCGAGTAGCGAATGGCGAGTAGTGGTCGACGATGGCTATTCGCATCGCTATTCGCCATTCGCTGCTTTCATTGCTCCTGCTGCAGTCCGAATTCGCGGATGCTGGCGGCGACGTCGTCGAGCGTCTGCGTGATCACCTGCCGCAACTCCTCGGGCGTCGACGACACCGGCAGCGAGCCGGCCTTCTCGATCAATGCGCGGTACTCGGGCGAACCGACGATTGCCGCGATATGACGGTTGAGCCGATCGACGATCGGCTGCGGCGTGCCGGCGCCGGCGCAGATCCCGAGCCAACCGAATCGCACGAAATTCATGCCCTTCTCGTTCAAGGTGGGAATCTCGGAGCCGCCGCCCTTGAGCCGCTCCGGGCTCGACACCGCGATGATCTTGAGCAGCTTGCTCTGGTATTGCTGCATGACCGCCAAGGTGGGCGAGACATAGAAGTGGACGCGGCCGGCGATCAGCTCCTGCACCACCTGCGGACCGCCGCGGAACGGGATGCGGTTCATCGAGATGCCGGTGAGCTTCTCGAGCTGGCGCGCCAGGATCTCCTGCGCCGAGCCGGCGCCGATCGTCGCGTAGCTGACCTCGCCCGGACGCGCCTTGGCGTACTGCACGAACTCTTCGAAGCTCTCGGCCGGGATCGCGTTCGCCAGCGCGACAGCGTAATAATATTTGGCGATGAGCGAGATCGGAGCGAGGTCGGCGAGCTTGAACCCGGCGTTCTTGTAGACCGCCGTATTGATCGATTCGAAGTGGGTGCAGAGCAGGAGGCTGTAGCCGTCGCGCGGCTGCGCCAGCACGTCCCTGGTCGCGATCATTCCGGCCGCGGCCGGCTTGTTCTCCACCACCACGCGCTGCCCGAGCGCATCGCCGAGCTTGTCGGCAATGAAGCGCGCCGGAATATCGGTCGGCCCGCCGGCGCCGAAGCCGACCACCAGCCGGATCGGCCGCGTCGGATAGGGCTCGGCGGCATGCGCCGCGCCGGCGTCGCCGAGCGCAAGCGCCGCGAGGACAAGCAAGAATTTCGCAATCACATGAGACATGGTGGTCCTTGTCGTACGATGGGCATTGTCCAAGTACGCAGCCGTACCGATGTCCGCCATCAACCCGAGAGCGACTCGCCCGGGGCGCTTGCCGCCACCTGCCCGAGATGGCGCAACAGCTCTTTCTGATAGTCCAGAAAATCGACGCTGAGCGGGTCGCGCGGCCGAGCGAGCCGTATCGGCACCTCGGTCTTCACGGTCCCGGGATGCGGGCTCATCACCACCACGCGATCCGCCAGATACACGGCCTCGGCCACGTTGTGGGTCACGTAGATCACGGTCTTGCGGGTCTCCCGCCACACGTCCGCGAGCAGGCGCTGCATGTCGTCCCGGGTGAGCGCGTCGAGCGCCGCGAACGGCTCGTCCATCAGCAGCACGGCCGGATTGTAGGCGAGCGCGCGCGCGATGGCGACCCGCTGCTGCATGCCGCCGGACAAATGGTGCGGGTAGGCTTGCACGAATTTTTCGAGCTTCACCAGCTTGAGCTGCTTGCGCGCGATCTCGTCGCGCTCGGCCTTGCCGACTCCCTTCATCTCCAGGCCGAAGGTCACGTTGCCGAGCGCCGTGCGCCACGGGAACAGCTGGGCGAAATCCTGGAACACGATGCCGCGGTCCATGCCGTGGCCGGTGATGGCCTTGCCGCCGATGCGGATCTCGCCGGCGGTCGGCGCCAGAAAGCCGGCGATGATGTTGAGAAGCGTCGTCTTGCCGCAGCCCGACGGGCCGACCAGACAGAGGAATTCCGACGCCTCGATATCGAAGCTCACACCTTCGACACCGGCGACCTGCCCGGCCGGCGTATCGTAGACGAGCGAGACCTCGCGAACCTCGATATGAGGCATGAGCGCCTTTCCCGGCCGGAAACGCCTTCTAGCATTTGACGCGTCTTCGACGGCGAACCGGTTCCCACTTCGCCGGAAAACGCTATGGCGAACTACTTCGGGCGCAGCTCGTAGATGACCATCGATTCGATCAGGATCGAACGCTCCTGCACCAGCCGCGTACGAAAACCCGCCCGCTCGATGAGCGAGCCGAGCAGGCCGAAGTCCGACTCCGACGAGATCAGAAGATACATGACTCCGCCGTGCGCCAGTCGTGCGCGGGCCTGCTCGAACAGCGGCGCGATGTCGCGGTAGCCCGGACCCGCGTTCCAGGCGCGGTCGGCGAGATCGAGCGGCTCGTCCGGGAAGTAGGGCGGGTTCGACAGGATCACGTCGAATTGCTGCCGCGGCGCCAGCGCCGAGAGCAGATTCGAGCACACCGCGCTCACGCGTCCGTCGAGGCCGTTGGCGCGCGCATTGTCGAGCGCCGCGCGCGCGGCATTCGGATTGATGTCGACCGCCACGACGCTGGCGGCGCCCGCGCGCGCGGCCGCGAGCGCGATGATGCCCGAGCCGGTGCCGACGTCGGCGACGCGTTTACCCTTGAGATCGAGGCGCTCGAGGAAGCCGGCAAAGAACTCGCTGGTGAGGAAGAAGCGCGGATGAAACACCGTCGGCCGCACCACCAGCTCGAACCCGGCGGCGCGCACGACCGTGGTGCGGCGCCGCTTCAGGATGAGATGATAGGAGAGGAAATGGGTGACGTTGCGAAGTAACCGCTTATAGCCACTCGGCCGGGCGCTCGAACGGCCGAGGCCCTGCGTCAACTCGATGGTATCGACCACTGCTTCCGTACCCCCCACGCTACCAACCAGTCATGGCCCGCGCGGCCACGACACCCGTCCCGGACGTTCGGCGCATCGCCGAGCGCACCATGCCCCGACTACGGCGGGTATTCAATCACCTCTCTCTACAGGGTAAACGCCGCCGTTTTTGCCGGGATTATTCCGATCCCGCAAGGCCGGCCTGCTGCACGACCTTGCCCCAGCGCGTGATCTCGGAGGCGATGAAGCGCGCCAGCTCGTCCGGCGAAGCGCTGCCGCCGGGGATCATGCCGAGCCTGATGATGTGCTGCTGTACCTCGGGCAAAGCGGCAACGTTGTTGAGCGCGGCATGAAGCCTGGTCACGATCGGCTTCGGCGTCCCGGCCGGCGCCGTGATCATGCCCCAGCCGGCGGCATCGAATCCGGGTACGCCGGTCTCGGCGATCGGCGGGATCTCGGGCGCGGAGGGCGAGCGGGCGGCGGTGGTGACGCCGAGCGCGCGCACCTTGCCCTCCCTGATCAAGGGCAGCGACGGAACCGGGTCGGAGAACAGCAGGGGCACGTGGCCGGCAACGACATCGGTCAGCGCCGGCGCGCTGCCCTTGTAGGGAACGTGGGTCATCTCGATGCCGGTCAGGCTCTTGAACAATTCGGCATAGAGATGATGGGGAGAGCCGGCGCCGCCCGACGCAAACGCCAGCTTGCCGGGATTGTCCTTGGCGTATTTCACCAGCTCGGCGACCGAGCGCACCGGCAGCGCGGGATTGACGACGAGGAAGAACGGAATCTTGGCGGAGAGCAGAAGCGGCTCGAAGTCCTTGGCCGGATCGTAGGGGAGCTTCTTGTAGAGCGTGGCGCTGATGGCGAGTGATCCGCTGCCGGCCATCACCAAGGTGTAGCCGTCGGGCGCAGGCCTTGGCGCCCGCCGTGGTTCCGATCACCGAGCCGGCGCCCGGCCGGTTCTCGACCACGACCGGCTTGCCGAGCCGATCGGACAGGTGGGGCGCCACCCCGCGGCAGAGCGCATCCACGGCGCCGCCCGCCGGCCACGGCGCGATCAGGGTGATCTGCCGCGAGGGATAGTCCTGCGCCAGCGCCGCGGGCGCCGCCCACAAGCTCACGACAAGGGCGGCGAGCAGCAGCGAGGCAACACGTCCGTGCTTCATGACTTCCTCCCTCTTCGATCCGGACCGGATCGCATGTTTCTTGTGGTGTGTATGCTTAGCTCTTCGCCGCCCGCACCATGCCCCAGCGCATCACGGTCGCGCGCTCGAGCGAGCCGAACACCAGCCGCTCGAACACGAAGCCGATGCAGCCGATCACCGCGAGCGAGGCGAGCATCACGTCGGCGTTGAGGAATTCCTTGGCGTCGAAGATCACCCAGCCCAGGCCCCAGTCCGAGGCCGCCAGCATCTCGGCGCCCACCACCGCGATCCATGCCCGCAGAAAGGCTTGCCGCAGCCCGGTGATGATGAACGGCGAGGCGCCCGGAATGATCACCTTCCAGAACAGCGCGCGCTCGTCGGCACCCATGGCGCCGGCGGCGCGCAGCCACAGCGGGTTGACGGCGCGCACGCCCGACCAGGCATTGAGCAGCATCGGGAACAGCGCCGCATAGAACACGATCAGGATCGCCACCGTGTTGCCGAGCCCGAACCAGAGGATGAACAGCGGCACCCAGGCGAGCGACGGGATCGGCATCAGCGCGCTGGCGAGCGGCAGGAAGAAGCTCTCGACCGGCCGGAAGCGCGCCATCAGGATGCCGAGCGGCAATCCGACCGCGACCGCGAGCGCCAGGCCGAACAGCACGCGGTACATCGTGCTGGCCGCGTGGTGGAGCATGGTGCCGTCGAGCAGCATGCTGACCAGCTGGTCGGCGACCTTCGGCAAGGTCGGAAGCAGCGCCGGCGGGAACGCGCCGCTCCTCGCGACGGCCTCGTAGACGGCGGCCGCCAGCAGCAGCGTGATGCCGGCGCGGTAGGCCGATCGTGCGCGATCTGCGTTGGCGTTCACGTCATCATCCCCCAGCGCACGACGGTGTAGTTCTCGAGCCGCTGGAACACGAGCTTCTCCAACGCGAGGCCGATGGCGCCGATGACGACGACACCGGCCAGCATCACGTCGGTGTTGAGGAACTCGCGCGCCCCGAAGATCATCCAGCCGAGCCCCCACGGCACGGCGGCGAGCATCTCCACGCCGACCAGGATGCGCCAGGCCTGCGCCAGGCCGAGCCGCAGGCCGGTCAGCGTGTAGGGCAGGGCGCCGGGCAGGATCACATGCCGGAACAGCCGCCGGTTGTCGGCGCCCATGGCCTGCGCCGAGCGCACCCAGATTTCCTTGACCGCCTTCACCCCGGTCCAGGTGTTGAAGATGATCGGGAACGCGGACACGAAACCGACCAGCAGCACGGTGGTCTTGTTGCCCAGCCCGAACCAGAGCAGGAACAGCGGCGCGTAGGCGATGCCCGGGATCGGCGCGCCGATGCTCACCAGCGGCAGAAAAATGTCCTCGGCCCGGCGCGAGCGGCCCATGGCGAGCCCGATGGCGACGCCGACCACGGCGGCGAGCGCGAAGCCGGCGGTGAGGCGCATGAGCGTGTCGAGCACGTGATGCGGCAGGATGCCCGACGCGGTGAGCCGGACGAATGCGGCGGCGATCTCCTCCAAGGGCGGAAACAGCCGGCGCGGAAACACGTTGAGATGTGCCGTGATCTCCCACATCAGCCCGACCACCAGGAACGGAAACGCGGTGCGGGCGGCGACCCGCAACCGGCTCTCGCGATGCCCAGCCGATGTCCCGGCGAGGACCTGTGCGGATACGGCGGGCGCGAGATCGGACATCGCCTCACGATATGCGGGAGCACCCGATCGGACAAGCGTGGTTGCTATGCCTTCCGGCGCGCCGCGATCGCGCGGAAGACCTGCACGGCGATCAGCGCCACGCAGCAGGCGAGCAGCAGCGCCGCGATCGGGCGCGTGTAGAACAGGGCGAGCGTGCCCTTGCCCACCAGCAGCGCCTGCCGGAAATTGGTCTCGAGGATATTGCCGAGCACGAAGGCGAGCACCAGCGGTGCCGGGTCGAGATCGACCTTGCGCATCAGATAGCCGGCGATGCCGAAGCCGATCATGATGATCACCTCGACCACGTTGTTGGAGAGCGTATAGGCGCCGACCACGCAGAACACGATGATGAGCGGGGCGAGGATCGAGCCCGGCAGGCGCAGCAGCTGCACGAAGATCGAGATCAGCGGCACGTTGAGCACGATCAATATGAGGTTGCCGATCATCATGCTGGCGATCACGCCGAAGAAGATGTCGGGCCTGCTGGCCACCAGGGTCGGGCCGGGGGTGATGCCCTGGATCAGCAGCGCGCCCAGGATCACGCCCATCACCGCGTTGGCGGGAATGCCGAGGCTCAGCAGCGGCACGAACGCCGACTGCGCGGCCGCGTTGTTGGCCGACTCCGGCCCGGCGACGCCCTCGATGGCGCCATGGCCGAAGCGCTCGGGCTCGGCGGCGAGGCGGCGCTCCAGCACGTAGGAGGTGAACGACGACAGCGTGGCGCCGCCGCCCGGCAGCAGGCCGAGAAAGAATCCGAGCCCGGTGCCGCGCAGGATCGGCAGCGCGCTCGCCCGCCAGTCGGCGCGGTTCGGCAGCAGCTCGATGAGCCGCTTGGGCTGGGTGACGGGCTTGGCGCCCGCGCTGCCGGCCTCCGCCATGATCAAGAGCTCGGCCACGCCGAACACGCCCATCGCCAGGAGCGCGATGTTGAGCCCGTCGAACAGGCTGAAAATGCCGAAGGTGAAGCGCTCGGTGCCGTAGATCGGGTCCTTGCCGACGGTCGAGAGCAGGAGCCCGAACGCCACCATGAGCAGCGCGTCGATCTGCGAGCCGGACGAGAGCTGCGTGACCAGCAGCAATCCGAGCAGCACCAGCGTGGTGTATTCCGCCGGCCCGAAGGCGAGCGCGAAGCCGGCGAGCGCCGGCCCGATCAGAAACAGCGCCATGGTGACGATGACGCCGGCGATGAACGAGCCGAAGGCGGCGATCCCGAGCGCCGCGCCGGCGCGGCCTTGCCGCGCCATGGCGTAGCCGTCGAGGCAGGTGACCACCGAGGAGGCCTCGCCCGGAATGCGCACCAGGATGGCGGTGATCGAGCCGCCGTATTGGGCGCCGTAATAGATGCCGGACATCAGGATGACCGCCGAGGCGACGTCCATCGTGAACGAGAACGGCAGCAGCAGCGAGATCGTCGGCACCGGACCGAGCCCCGGCAGCACGCCGATCACCGTGCCGACGAAGACGCCGATGAAGCAATAGATGAGGTTCTGCCAGGTCAGCGCGGTGGCAAATCCGAGCGCGATCGAGTGCAGGACGTCCATCTACAGAACATCCATCGCGATCACTCGAACAGGTTCGCCCACAGGCTTCCGGTCGGCAGGATGGCGCCGAGCCAGAGCACGAACAGGATGTGGCAGCCGACCACCGTGCCGGCGGTCAGCGCGATGGTGGCCAGCCATGAATAGCGCTCGGCGAAGCGCAGGATCGCGACCAGCGTGATCGTGGATGCGACGATGAAGCCGAGGAATTCGAGCGAGCCGGCATAGAACACGAGCGCGCCGAGATAGGCCGCGACCCGGATGAGCCCCGCACGGTCGGCGAACAAGCGAGCAGGCGCCGCCGCGCGTTGCTTCAAATCGCCGATCAGCCCGGCCACGCTGAACGCCGCCATGGCGAGCGCCATCAGGAACGGAAACAGCCCTTCGCCCGGCGAATTCTGCCGCCACAGCCCGAGCCGCAGCGAGATCGCGAGCGCGACCAGGCTGACGGCCGCGAGCACGGCGTGGCCGGCGAGCCGACTGCGGCGCGGGACGGCAGCCGGCGTGCCTTGCTCGCTCACGCCGCGCTTCTTGCCCCTTACTGCGTGATGCCGGCTTTCTTGACGGCCTCGGCGTTGCGCACCGAATCCGCCGCGAACATCGCCTTGAACTCGGCCTCCGGCAGATAGCGCGCGGTGGCGTTGAGCCGCTCGGTCGTGGCCTTGTAGCCGTCGCTCGCGACCGCCTCGCTGCAGGCCTTCTGCAGTCGCGCCACCACCGCGTCGGGGGTCTTGGCGGGCACGACGATGCCGCCGGCGCTGAAGGCCTCGGACGGATAGCCGAGCTCCTGCATGCTCGGGACGTTGGGCAGCGAGGGGATGCGCTCCTTGGTCTGGGCGGCGAGCACGACCAGGTTGCCGGCCTTGGCGACCGCCGTCGATTCCGACATCGCCATCACGGTGCCGGCGAGCATCGCCTGCGTCATCGGACCGGCGCCGGTGAAGGGCACGTGCACGCCTTCGGCCTTGATCGCGCTCAGCGCCGAGAGGATGCCGAGATGCGGCTGCGTGCCCGGCCCGGGCGAGGCATAGATCAGGTTGTCGTTCTTCGCCTTGGCGAAGGTGACGAAGTCGGCGAAGTTCGCGAACGGCGCCTTGGGGGATGCCATCACCACATACGGGACGTAATAAGTGAGGCAGACGAAGCGGAAGCTCGCCATGTCGTAAGGCAGCTTCTGCACGTGCGGCTGCGCGGTGAGCGGATTGTTGGGTGTGAGCCCGATCGTGTAGCCGTCGGGCCGCGCATTGGCCACCTCGATGTTGCCGATGGTGCCGCCGGCGCCGCCCTTGTTGACGACCACCACCGGCTGACCGAGCGCCTTGGCGAGCTCCGGCTGGAATGCGCGCGCCATCAGGTCGGTGTTGCCGCCGGGCGGGAACGGAACGATCATCTGCAACTGCCGGGTCGGATAGTCCTGCGCCGCGGCGCCGGCGGCGAGCAGGACGCCGGCGGCAGTCATGACGATGCCCGTGAGATTTGGTCGCATCCTGTCCTCCCGATTTTCACGAACCGTCGCGCATCGGCGCCGCGAACACAAGCCGGGTTCTCTCCGCGCCGTCACCCTGAGGCGCCCGCGCGATACGAGTGCCGATCTCGAGCAAATCTGTGAACAGCGCGGGCCTCGAAGGGCGACGGCGAGGACGGACCCGCATGCCTGCCGCGCTCGCCCGGCGATGGATTTGCCGGAGACGGGCTGTTACCAACGCCATCACCACATGCACGGAACGATTACCCGCATGCCGAAAAGCCTTGCGGCCGCGCTCGCCATGGCAGGCACGCTCGCCGCCGGCATCGTCGGCGGCTATGCGGCGCGCGCCGTCCATCTGCCGCTGCCGTGGCTGCTCGGCTCCCTCGCCACCATCATGGCGCTGTCGCTCGCGGGCGCGCCGGTGCGGCTGATCCCATGGGGCCGGCCGGCCGGAACCCTGGTGGTCGGCGCCTCGACCGGCCTGCAATTCACCGCAGCGGTGATCGCCAAGCTCGTCACGCTGCTGCCGTTGATCATCGCCGCCGCCTTCTTCTCGACCATCGTCGGTGCGATCGGCGGGCTCATCTACATGCGGCTCAGCGGCGTCGACCGCACCACGGCGTTCTTTGCCACCGTGCCGGGCGGCGTGGTCGAGACCATGAACGTCGCCCCGCAATACGGCGGACAGCTCGAGCCGATCATGGTCGCGCAGACCACGCGGGTCGCGCTGATCGTGCTGCTGGCGCCGTTCCTGGTGATCTCCTTCGTCGGCAGCGGTGCGCAGAACCCGCTGCTCGCCGTGCCGGTGGTGCCGTGGCTGCCGGTGCTCGGGCTGCTCGCGGGAGCAGGGATCGTCGCGGCGCTGCTGTCGCGCACGCGCTCGCCCAATGCCTGGCTGATGGCGCCGCTGTTCATCGCCGCCGCGGTCGGCAATCTCGGCTGGATGGAAGGCCGCATGCCCGATCTCCTCATCATCGCCGCCCAGGTGGTGATCGGCAGCGCGCTCGGCGCGCAGTTCAGGCCGGAATTTCTCACGCGGCTGTTCGGCCTGCTCTGGGCCTCGTGCGTCGTCGTGCTGTTCGCGGCCGGATCGATGGCGCTGTTCGGCGCGGGCATCGGATGGGTCATGGGATATCCGGTGCCGACCATGGTGCTGGCGATGGCGCCGGCCGGCATCGCCGAGATGGTGCTCACCGGCAAGGTGCTCGGGCTCGATTCGACCCTGATCGCCGGCTTCCAGTTGATGCGCATCCTCATCGTGCTGGTCTGGTGCCGCACCGCGCTGATCCTGTTCAAGCAGGTCGCCGACTGGACCTACGGCAAGCCGCCGGAGGCCAAGTGAAAACTGCTTCGCCGTCATGCCCGCGACAAATGTTCAGCCCGTCATGACGACAAACGCTTTCCTCGTGTGCTAGGAGACCGTCCAATTCGACGGCGTGGATCAAGGAGAATTGGAATGGCACAGAACAAGCAAAAGCTCGGCTGGATCGGCATGGGACGCATGGGCTATCCGATGGCCGAGCGCCTGCTCAAGGCCGGCTACGACCTCTCGGTCTGGAACCGGACCCGCGCCAAGGCCGAGCCGCTGGCCAAGATCGGCGGCAAGGTGGTCGACAATCTGCACGACCTCAAGGACGTCGACGTGCTGTTCTCGATCGTGTCGACCGGAAAGGACCTGGAGCAGGTCTATTTCGGCAAGAACAGCGTCACCGGCCACGGCGGCAAGATCCCGAAAATCTTCGTCGATTGCTCGACCGTCGCGGTCGAGGAGTCGGCCGCGATCCGCGACAAGCTCAAGCAGCTCGGCGCCGAGTTCGTCGCCGCGCCGGTGAGCGGCAACGCCAAGGTGATCAAGGCCGGCAAGCTCTCCGCCGTCGTCTCCGGCAGCGAGGCCGCCTGCAAGGCGGTCGACGCCGATGCTGGAGGTGGTCGCGCCGCAGGGCGTGTCCTACGTGGGCGAGGGCGAGCTCGCGCGCGTCTGCAAGATCGCCCACAACGTCATGCTCGGCGTGGTGATCGAGAACCTGATCGAGATCACGCTGCTGGCCAACAAGATGGGCGTGCCCCGGCACGCCTTCCTCGCCTTCATGAACAACGGCGTCATGGGCTCGATGTTCACGCGCTACAAATCGCCGGCGCTGGTCAATCTCGACTGGACCACGACGTTCACGCCCGGAGCTGTTGCGCAAGGACCTCGATCTGGGCCTGGAGCTCGGCCGCGAATGGGATGTGCCGATGCCGGTGACGGCGGCGGCGCGCGAGGTGCTGCAGAGCCATTTCGGCGCCGCCACGCTCAAGCCGAACCCGGACGAATATCTGCAGAAGGACTTCGCCGCGCTGGCGGAGACCATGGCGCTCGCCTCCGGCATGAAGCTCACGAGCGAGAACAAGAACGTGCCGACGGGGTTGGAGAGCTAGTTCGCAGTCGCTGCATCGGCGCCCGAAGGCGGGCCAATCCGTAACACGCCTGCGAACGGGCTCGCTCGCTACGCTCGGGCCCCGGAATGACGACGGAGAGATTGACGCGAGTCGACGAAATCACGCTAACCCGGCGCTTGAGAATGTCCTTGAGGCGTTGCGGCGTGACCGGGAGCCGCGTGATCGCGCCGGGAATGCCGATGGCGTTGTCGATCGCCGCGGCCAGCGTCGCGCCGACGGCATTGATGCCGCTTTCGCCGGCGCCTTTGATTCCGAGCGGGTTGAGCGGGCTCCTGGCTTCTTCGCTCAGGATGACCTCGACCTTCGGCGTTTCGCGCGCGGTCGGCATCAGGTAATCCGCCAACGTCGACGACAGCGGATCGCCGTGTTCGCCATAGACGAACTCCTCGAACAGAGCTCCGCCGAGGCCTTGGGTGAATCCGCCGACGATCTGGCCGGTCACCAGCATCGGATTGATGGCGCGACCGATATCGTAGCCGATGACGTAGCGCTCGACCGTGACGGCGCCGGTGTCGCGCGTCGACCCGCACCATCGCCGCATGGCTGCCATAGGGGAAGACTTGCTGGTCGACGTGGAACCAGCCTTCGGCCGACAGTCCCGGGTCGCGCGCGCCGCGCGTCTTCGAGGTCGGCGCCAGCCCGTCGGCAATTTCGCCGAGGCTCATCGACGCGCCGGCCTCGCGATCGGTTCGAACCACTCTTCCGTCCGCGATCGTGAGACACTCGGCCGGCGCCTGCATCATTTCGGCGGCGTATTCGAGGGCCTTTTGACGGACCTCGAGCGCGGTGTTGTGCGTTGCCGACGCCGTCATCACGGTTGCGCGGGACGCATGGGCACCGATTCCAAACGCGATCCTGTCGGTCTGCCCGTGGACGACGCGGATGCGGCGGTAGTCGACGCCGAGCGTCTCCGCGCACACCTGCGCGATCACCGTCTCGAAACCCTGTCCGATCGACGCGCCGCCGGTGACGACCTCGACCGCGCCCGACGTATCGACGGAAATCTTCACGCCGTCGGAGGGGCCAAGCCCGCTCTTCTCCACGAACATCGCCGCGCCGACACCGACAAGCTCGCCCGCGGCACGCCGCCGCGCGCATTGCGCGTTGAGCGCTTTCCCAGTCGGCCGCCGCGAGCACCTTGTCGAGCAACGCCAGATAGTCACCGGTGTCGTGGTGAATCTCTTCGCCGAGTGGCTCGAGCGGGCGGGAGTAGGGCATCTCCGCCTTGGTGATCGTGTTGCGCCGCCGGACCTCGATCGAATCCAGGCCGAGCCGGCAGGCGATCGCTTCCATCATTCGCTCGCGAATGAACGTCGTCTCGAACCGCCCGGGCGCCCGGTAGGTGGCGGCCGGCGTCTTGTTGGTGAGCCGGACGTGACCGATCGAGCGATAGGCCGGCACCCGATACGGGCCCGGCAGGAATCCGCAGATCATCATCGCGACGCGAATCGCGTGCGTGCGCAGATAGGCGCCCTGGTCGTGCCAGAACTCGTCGTCGATCGCGAGGATGTGTCCTTCGCGGTCGACCGCGGCCCTGAGCTTGTGGGTCTGCTGGCGCGAATGGGCGGCGCACATCAGATGCTCGCGACGATCCTCGATCCATTTCACCGGCCGGCCGAGCCGCATCGCCGCGATCAAGACCAGCACGTCCTCCGGGTAGAGCTCGCCGCGGACGCCGAAACCGCCGCCGACATGGGACTCGTGCAGGCTGATCGCTGAGGGAGCCCGCTTGAGCATGCGCGCCAGCAGGTTGCGGTTGGCGTGCGGTATCTTGGCGGCGCCGTGCAATTCGAGCATGTCCCTGGCGGCGTCGTAGCGGCCGATGGCGCCGCGCGTCTCGATCGGCACGCCGGAATGGCGTCCGACCGACAGCTCCAGCTCGACGACCGCATGCGCCGCGCGGAACGCCGCGTCGAGATCGCCGTAGCCCTGGCGAACGATCGCCGCCTCGGTGCTGCGGCCGGGCGAAAACTCGCCCGGCTCCGCCTGGGCGTGGAGGAGCACGGGCAGCTCCTCGATGTCGACCGTCACCAGGTCGGCGGCATCTTCCGCGATATACGGGTCCTCGGCGAACACGGCGGCGATCGGATCGCCGACATAGCGCACGCGATCGGTCGCCAGCACCGGCTGGCGATAGGGCTCGAGCTTCTCGATCCGGCCTTCACGGAAGTCGATCGGCGGAGCGTCGGGAATATCGGCGGCGCTCCAGACGGCGAAGACGCCGGGCACGGCCTTGGCGGCACTGGTATCGATGGCGACAATCCTGCCGCTCGCGACGTGCGAGCGCACCACCCGCATATGGAGCTGATGCGGAAAGGAGATGTCGCCCGCATAGCGTCCGCGGCCGGTGACCAGCGGCGGGTCCTCCAGCCGCGTGACCGATTGCCCAATCCATTTGGTCGGTTGCGTCACCATCGTCGAGCTCGAGCCATGGCGTGGTCGAGTCGCCAGGGACCGGCAAGATCCTTTCACCGCGTCATATGATCGGCCAGCGCGACGTCGGCTTGACGTTCGCCCGCGCGGCCAGCTTCGGCGCCAAGGCACGGCACTGCGCATGCACCTCCTCGAGGTCGATGGTGGTGAGCTGGCGGTTCTCCATCAGGATCCTGCCGTCGACGATGGTGGTGTCGACGCTGTCGCCGCTCGCAGTGTAGACGAGGCTGTACACGTAGTTGTAGGTGGGCACCCATTCCGGCCGGTCGACATTGATGAGAATGAGATCGGCCTTCTTGCCGGCCTCGAGCGAGCCGAGCTCACGCTCCCATCCGGTCGCGCGATATCCGGCGAGCGTGGCCATCTCGATGACCTCCTCGGCGGTGATGACCTCCGGATCGATCTTGGCGTCCTTGGGCAACGTGGCGGCAAGATACATGGACCTGAACATGTCCTTGTGGTCGCCGGAGTTCACGCCGTCGCAGCCGAGGCATACCGTCACGCCCTTCGCCCGCATCTCCAGGAAGCGGCTCATCTGCGTGGTGCCCTTGGCGAGCTTCAGGGCGGCCGGCGGGTTCTGACAGACCTTGGTGTCGGTCTCCGCCAGCATCTCGACCTCGAACGCTTCGACCGCCGTCATGTGATTGAGGTAGACGTTCGGTCCGAGCGCGCCGATCCGGTACATGTGCTCGACCGGGCGGTGACCCGTCACCTTCAGCTCGCTCGCGACTTCCTCGCGCGAGCTCGCCTTGTGCATCAGCGTGAAGGTGCCGTATTTGTCGGCCAGCGCCTTGGCGCCGAGCATCAGCTCGTCGGAGCAGGTCCCGACCCCTTCGATGGTGGCGAAGCACTTGATGCGCCCGTCGGCCATGCCGTCGAACGACTTGATGTTGCTTTCGGTCAGATCGAGCGCCTGCTGCAGGGTCATCTTCTTGAAGTATTCCGGGCATTTGTGACCGTCGGGTCCGGCATGGTCCCAGACCCAGCTGCCGGTGGTCGCGCGCATCCCGGCCTCCTCGATGGCCTTGATCGTGCTCGACAGCCACATGCAGCCCGGCTCGACGAAGCAGGTGGTGCCCGAGCGGATCATCTCCGCCATCAGGCACTTCGCGTACCAGTACTCGTCCTCCTCGGTGATCGCCGCCATGTACGGATAGCACCAGAACTTCAGCCAATCGCTGGTCTTGAGCGTATCCGGAATGAGCCCGCGGGCGATCTCGCCGAGATGCGCATGACCGTCGACGATGCCGGGCATGACGATCCGCATCGATGCGTCGATGGTCTTCTTGCCCTTGAACTTCGCTGCGGAGGTCCGCGGTCTTGCCGACGGCGGCGATGCGGTCTCCGCGAATCGCCACCGCGCCATCGGTCACGATGTGCCGGTCGGCGTTGAGCGTGAGCAGCGTGCCGTGCTCGATCAGGATATCGACGACGTCGGACATTTCTCGCTCCTGCCGATGCTACGGCCATCCATGCGAGTGACCGCCTCGTGAGCTCGGATCGATCCCGAATACGATCGATGCTGCCGTCCGTCACTCCGATCCAGGTCGAGAATGGGCGAGAACGGCGCCGGAACCAGGATGCGGCTTTCCATCTTCACGATGATGTCCGGCGATTGCTTCAGATAGGCCAGCCAGTCGGGATCGGCCGCGAGCAAACCTCGCCGCCGCTCGCGCTCGGCCAGCGAATTCGTATCCCCACAGATGCACGATCTGATTGATCTCGCCGATCTCGGTGTGGAAATAGCCGATGAGATTGCCGAGAATCCGGGTCTGAATCTCCAATCCGCGCGGCTGGTAGTCCTGATAATAGACGTGAACCGTCCCGGGCTTGACCGTATAGCATCGCTCTTCGACGATCATGGCAGATCTCCTGAGGTCGTTTTTCTCGATGATGGGCGTCGATCGGTTGCGCGCGCGTCAGACCATGACGTCGCCGCCGGCGGGGCAGAGCGTCTGGCCGGTGAAGTAGTCGCCATCCTTGGTGGCCAGGAACAGCGCGGTCGCGACCACATCCTCGACTTCGCCGACGCGGCCGAGCGGATAGGCGCCGACGATGGCGTCGCGGACGTCATCGGGCATGAAGTTGTAGAGGTCGGTCCGGATGATCGCGGGAGCGATGCAGTTCACGTGGATGCCGTCGTGGCCGACCTCGCGCGCGAGCGCGCGCGTGAACCCGATCATGCCGGCCTTGGCGGCCGACATGTGGGTGAACTCGGCGCCGCCGGTGACGCCGAAGGTGCCGCTCATGTTGATGATCTTGCCGCTCTTTTGCTTGAGCATGTGCGGGATGACGAACCGGCTGCACAGGAACATCCCGCGCAGATGCGATCTTGATCATGTTGTCCCAGGTCTCGACCGACATGTCGACGAGCTTGAAGGAGTTCAGCAGGCCGGCGTTGTTGACCAGAATGTCGATCGTGCCGAATTTCTCGACGCCGGCGTCGACCATGCGTTTCACGTCGTCGACTTCTCCGACGTCGGCGCGAACGCTGATCGCGTCGCTGCCGCTTTTCTTGATGGCATCGACGGCGGCTTTGGCGGCGCTCTCGTCCTTGATGTAGTTGACGACGATCTTGGCGCCTTCGGCGGCAAATCCCTCGGCGATCCCGCGCCCAAGCCCTCGGCCGCCGCCGGTCACCAGCGCGACCTTTCCGGCCAGCCGTCCCGTCTTGCTCATTGCGGTTCTCCTTCTGATGACCCAGGTCCTGATGACCGAAGACGAACTGTCGGCCCCGCCCACTCGCTCCACCTGCCGTGCTCGACGGCCGTCGAGGAAGCTGAACACGATACTTGTTGAACAGCGCCGGCTCCTCGAGATTGAGGAGATGTCCGACCCGCGGCAGCACGCACAGCGCGGCGTCGGGGATCGTGCGCTTGAGGAACAGGTTCGGCTCCAGGCACGGCGTGTCCTCGTCGCCGGTGACGAGGAGCGTCGGCACTTGCAGTCCGCGCAGCCTGTCCTCGAGATGCCACAGCGACGGACGCGTCGCGAGAATTCCGCGCAGCGTCATCGCCATGCCGGTCACCGAATGCTCGGCGAGCTGCTCCGCAAAGCGACGCCAACCCGGCTCGTCCTTCGCGCGCAGGCATTGCGCGTAGCCGCTTTCGGACAGCTCACGGGCAAACGCCGCCATGCCGATGGACTGGGCGTGATCCGCCTCGCGACACAGATCGATTCCGTATTGCGGCTGCTGATCCGGCTTGGCGCCGTATCCGACGCCGGCCACCACGAGCGAGCGCGCGAGGTGAGCATAACGCAGGCCGAAATGCAGCGCCGCGAATCCGCCCATCGACAGTCCGACGATGTGCGCCGGTCCGTCCGCGACGGTGCGCACCACGTCGGCGAGATCGTCGGCGGCGCGGTCCTGGCTGTAGGCGCCGATATCGGTCGGAACGGCCGACGGCGGATAGCCGCGCGCGCAATAGACCGTGCAGCGAAAGTAGCGGGAGAAATAGCCGACTTGCGCATCCCAGCTCCGCGCATCGCCGGAGAATTCGTGAACGAAGACCAGCGGCGCGCCGCGCCCGGTCGAGCGCACGTGGAGCTCGATTCCATCCGACGTGACGACGGTCACGACCACATCCGTGCGCGTCGTGCTCAAGCGGCGTGCAGGATTCGGGCCGCAGTCAAAGCGTAGATCCTGGTCGCGGCTTCGATATCGGCGAGCGCCAGCGACTCGTTCGGCTGATAGACCGGCTCCCCGCCGGGACCGAAGATCACGGTCTCGCAAAGCTGCCCGAAGCTCGCCGTATCGGCGAGCCATGATCCGCCGACGAACTTGACCGGCTTGCCCATGGTCGATTCCCACGCCGCCTTGAGCGCCGTCACGATCGGAGCATTCGGATCGACCATGAAGAAGCTCTTGACGTCGGCCTCGACCACTTCGAGCACGATCTCGGGATCGCGCGCCGTGGCGCGGTCGAGCGCCTGCTGAATGACCGCCTTGACCTCCTCGATCGGAACGCCCGGTTGCGGCCGGGTGTCGACGCGGATCGTGCAGCGATCGGGGATCATCGACGGGCCTCCGGGAAACAGCCCGCCGAAGATGCGGCCGACCGCAATGTAGAGCTCCGGCCCGACCAGCTCCTTCATCTCCGGGGAAATGTCGGGGAAGTATTTGAGCTTCGACAGCTCGTCCACGACCGGCAGCATCTTCTCGATCGCATTGATCGCAAGATGCTTGTGGCAGGTGTGCGCCGAGCGGCCGATCGTGGAAATGTCGAAGTAGTATCGCCCGCGATGCGCGATGTAGACCTGCATGTCGGTCAGCTCGGCGAGCACGCAATGGTCGAACTTGTGACGCCGGAACAGATCGATGGCGCCGGTCTGCTGACCCATGTGATCGGCTACCGCCGCGAACGTGATCTTGCCCTCGAAATCCACGCCGTTGTCGACCAGCGTCTTGATGCCGCCGATCAGCGAACCAAGACCGGCCTTCATGTCCATGACGCCATGGCCGTGCAGCCGGCCGTCCTCGATGGCGCCATCGAACGGATCGCGCTGCCAGCCTTCGCATACCGGCTTGGTGTCGAGGTGCCCGGTGAACAGCAGGTGAGGACCGCGCTTGCCGCTGTCCACCTCCCACAAGGTGTTGAGGCGCCCCTCGTAGGTCTTCTCGCACCAGACTTTGCCGATGCCGAAGGACTTGAGCCGTGCCTCGAGCTGGCGGGCGAGCGTATCTTCCTTGCCGTTGGTGCTGTCGATGCGCACCATTTCCTGAGTGACGCTCACCGAAGCGTCGGTCGCCAGGGACGAGCCGACTTTCTCCAGCACCGCAGACGTCATCGCCTTCTCCTCATGTCGGATCGTTCGAGACAAAACGGACCGTCACATGTCCTGTTCGCCGCGCAATCGTACCAGCTTGTCGCTCTGACGCGCGATGCTCGCTCCGCGGATTGCGAATTCTCGCTGCAGTTAGCGACGACCACGAAGTCGTTTCATCGGCGCCGCGACGCCTGCACGTGCGATACAGCGGCGCTACGGTGCTATTCAGAGCGTGCCGGCGACGAGGCGGCCGCCGACCAGCACCGCTCGCTTGATCGAACCGGTGGCGACGAGATCCTCCGGATCGTCCGCGTCGGTGATCAGCAAATCGGCGCGGGCGCCTTGGTGGATGCCCCAGCTCGAGCCGAGCCCGATGATCGAGGCGGGCACGGAGGCCACCATGTCGAACGCGGTCCGATGATCGGTGAGCCCGAGATGACCGGCAGAGCAGCGTCCAGCGCGCGACCTCCAGCAGGTCGCCGGATCCGGTCGGAATGAAGGGGTCTTGAATGTTGTCGGAAGCCGCCGCGACCGGCACCCCGGCCGCCACCAATTGGCGCACGCGCGTCAGCCCGCGCGGCGGCAATGACGGCGCGTCGCGCCCTTGCAGAAACAGATTGGCGGCGGGAAGCGTGATCACCGCAATGCCGGCATCGGCGAGGCCCTCGATGATCCGCGCCGACTCGTCCGGAGCGACCGCGCTCAAGCGCGCAGCAGTGACCGGCGGTGACGCGTCCTTGCATGCCGTGAGCGCGGGTGCGCTCGATGACGGCGTCGAACAATTGGCAGCTCTGGATCGAGATGCTCGTCGATGTGCATGTCGAGCGGAAGTCCGCTGCGCTCCGCGAATTCGAACAGGAGGTCGAGGAATGCCAGCGGCTGATCGGAATATTGCGGGCACCCCGCCGATGGCGTCGGCGCCGGCGGCGATCGCGCCGTCGAGCCATTGCCTCGACGCATCGAGCCTGCGCGGCGCGTCGGTGGTCAGATGAGCCACGACCTGCAGGGTCATGCGCTCTCGGCAGCGCTCACGCAGCTGCACCATCGCCTCGACGCCGCGCAGCTCGGTCTGCGATTCGATATTGGTGTGGCTTCGGATCGCAACCGTGCCGTGCGCGAGGCAGATGTCGAGCGGTACGCTCGGCGCGCGCCATGATGTCGGCTCGCGGTGACCGTTGCGGCGAAGTCGCGGTAGCCGGCCGAGGCGCCTTCCAGCGTCGCGCTCGGATTGGCGACCACGCGCCGTGTGCGCGATTTGTCGAGATGCTGATGGGCGTCGACGAGCCCGGGAACGACGAGCTTGCCGGCCAAGTCGATCACCTCGCGCATCGGGCGCGCGATCGAGAGACGGGGCCAGCGCGGCGATGCGGCCGTCGCGGCCGATGCCCACATCGAGCCGTTCCGGCCGATCGGCGCCGGCTTGCAGCACACGACCACCGGTCAAGATGAGGGCAGCTTCGCGCACGACTGACCATCCCCATCTACTTGAGGTTGTAACTTGCGACGCCGCAGTCACGCGCGCATCGGCTCTGTTGCAGATACTTGTCTTGTCAGGCAAAGATATAGTTGCTTTCGTTCGGCTCGTGAAATTGCCTGCTGCGAATGCCGGCCGCAGCTCAGGCAAGGCTGACATCGTTCCATGCATGCCGCGGGTTGCAGAGCCGCGGAATCTCGGAGGCAATGATGAGCAGGTCTTATGGCATCAGCAGGCGCTCCATTCTTCAGGGCGCGGCCGTTACGGTCGCTGCCGGGGCGGCCGGTTTTCGATCCGGCCCGGCTTTCGCGCAGGCGACTCAGGGCGTCACCGACAATGAAATGCTGATCGGGGCGCTCGGCCAATTGAGCGGCCCGTTCGCGTTCATCGGCGCGCCCGGACGCGACAACATGCAGCTCGCGATCGACAAGATCAACGAAGCCGGTCCGATCAACGGCCGCAAGTTGCGGATGATTTTCGAGCACGCTTCGACCCCGGCCGAGGCCGTGGCCGCCGCCAAGAAGCTCAACGAGAACGACAAGGTGTTCGTGCTGGTCATTGCGACCGGCAGCACGGGCGCGGCCGCTGCCGCCGATTATGTCCGGGCGGACGGCATCCCGACCTACAACACGGTGGGCGCAACACCGATCATCCGCAATCCGTTCGCGCGCAACGTCTTCCACGGCACCATCACGGATGCCGGCGGCAGCGGGCAGGGCATGATCGACATCGCCTTCCGGGCGGTGCCGAACGCGACCAAGATCGGCATCCTGGCCGGAACCTACGCGTTCCCGCAGTCGCATCTTGCGGAAATCCAGCCGCGGCTCGCCAAGCGCGGCGGAGTGGAGGTGGTGGTCGAGCAGTTCGATGCGGCGGCGCGCGACTACACGGCGCAGCTCATCTCCTTCGCCCGCCAGCGCGTGCAGGTGGTTCTGATCCTCGGCAGCTTCACGGAAGCCGGCTTCGCCATCAAGCAGGCGCCGGAAAAGGGCCTGACCAACGTGACCTACGTGGTCGACGGCTCGGCCGTCAACAATGCCATCATCCCGCTGATCGGTGCCGAGAATACCAAGCAACGTCTGGGGCTATTTCAACGCTCCCTACTTCCCGACCCAGACCGACCCGCCGATGGCGAATTACCGGCGCATCTCGACCGAGAAGTACGGTGCAGCCGCCCGCAGGGCCGCCCCAACATCTACGATCTCATCGGCTACGGCTGCACCTATGTGCTCGCCCAGGTGATCAAGAAGGCCGGCCGCGACCTGACGCGGAACTCGCTGATCAAGGCCTGGGAGACGCATCAAGGATGCCAAGCCCTCCGACATGGGCGGCTATGACGTGATCTTCCCCGAGACGGTGACGCCGACCGATCACCAGGGCAACAAGCTGGTGGCGCCGGCCCGCATCGTCGACGGCTCGTGGCGGGTCGTCGGGTGACATCGCAAGTCGGCGCCGGGCTGCGCCGAGTGGTTGCCGAATTCGTGATGCTCGTCGTTGGCGGCCTCAAGTTCGGGGCGATCTACGCGCTCGCCGCGCTCGGGATCGTCGTCATCCACAAGGCGACGCAAACCGTGAACTTCGCGCACGGCGCCTTCGTGCTGGCGGGCGCCTACGCGACCTACGGCATCGTCGAGGGGCTCAAGCTCGGCTACTGGCCGGCCTATTTCCTGGTGCCGATCGCCGCCGGCTGCTCGCGGCGACGGTCGAGCTGGCAGTCCTGCGGCCGATCCGCCAGGCCGACATGTTCGCGGTGATCACCTCCACGATCTTCATCGGCATCGGCCTGTCGGAGGTCTACCGTCTCGTTCAGAACACCGAGATGCTGGGCGTGCCCAACCCGGTGCCCGGGCCGCCCATCTTTATTGGCGATGCGATCATCACCCGCGAGCAGATTTGGGTGTTCGGCGGCGCAATCCTGAGCGGTCTCATCGGCCTCGCCATTTTCGGTTATGCGCCGCTCGGCCGGGGCTTGCGAGCGATGGCGGCCAATCCGCGCGGGGCCGTGTTGTGCGGCTACTCGGCCGACACGCATGAATGCGATGGCCTGGTTCCTCGGCGGCGCGCTCGCGGGGCTTGCCGGCATCTTCGCGGCGCCCAGCAAGGGCATTTCGCCCGAGCTCGCGATTTCCATGATCACCGCCGGATTCGTCGCGGCGGTCATCGGAGGCTTCGACTCGCTGCGAGGCGCCTTGCTCGGCGGTCTCATTCTCGGCGTCGCAGAGACGCTCGCCGCCGGTTACGTCTCGAGCGCCATGAAGAACGCCGTGAGCTTCCTCCTGCTCTTCGTCGTGCTGCTGTGGCGCCCGCAGGGCCTGTTCCCCGAGGCGAAGATCCGCGATGTCTCAGCGAGCGCGTCCGCGCCATCACGCGGGTCTTTGCCCCCAGTGCGTGCCTGGTCGCGGTGGCGATTCTCGGTCTGGCGCTCGGCACCTATTGGCAGTACGTGCTCGCCATCTCGATCAGCGCGGCCATCATCGGCGGCGCCCTGGCGATGCTGGTCGGCTATGCGCGTTGCATCACCATCGCCACCGGCGCGATGATGGCGATCGGCGCCTACGGAGCCGCCGTTCCGGTGGTGCACGCCAAAGTGCCGTTTCTCGCGGCGCTCGTTTTTGCCACCGTGCTCGGCGCCATCGCGGGCATCATCCTGGCGGTGCCGGGGGTCCGCTTCCGCAGCCACAATCTCGCGATGGTCACCCTGGTGTTCCAGGCTGTCGTGATCATCGTGCTGCGCGAAAGCAAGGCGCTGACCGGCGGTGCCGAAGGCCTCAATGTGCCGCCGCCGGTCATCTTCGGCGTGTCGTTCAGCGGCGACGCGGCGTTCCTGCTGCTGTGCGGCGTGCTCGCCGCGATCATCATCCTGCCGATGGCCATTCTGCTCGAGGGACCGTTCGGCAAGAACCTGCGCGCGGTCGCATCGAACGAGAATGCGGCGCGCGCCTTCGGAATCGATGTGCGGCATCACCTGATCGCCGCCTTTGCGTGGAGCTCGGCGGTGATCGCGTTCGCCGGCGCGATTTCGGCGCCGCGTTTCCGCATCATCGATCCCGACAGCTACGGCATTCTGACGTCGATTTTCACGCTCGCCTATCCGATCATCGGCGGCATGGGCTCGATCTGGGGCGGGCTGGTGGGCGGCGGCGTGCTGCGTATCGTTCCCGAGCTGCTGCGACCGCTGGCCGACTACATCGAGCTGATCTTCTGCATGCTGGTGGTGGCGACCCTTACGTTTTTCCCGAACGGAATGGCCGCGGCGGTCAGGGAGCGGCTGCGGCGCGCTCGCGGCGGGCACGCCGTGGCGGCTTCCGCAGCACGCGGATGTTCAGACGGCCCGGGTCGCCGAGCTGCTGTCGGCGACCGAAACGGTCGCGGGCGCAGTCACGCGGATCGCGCGGCCTCGGATGCGCCGATCCTTCAGATCGAGGCCGTCTCCAAGTCCTACGGCGCCCTGCGCGCGGTCGATGGCGTATCGCTTTGCGTGCCGCCGCGCTCGCTGCATGGGCTGATGGGGCCCAATGGCGCCGGAAAGACGACCTTGTTCAACGTCGTGTCCGGTTTCATTCCGGCGGACGCCGGCCGCGTGCTGCTGGCCGGCGCGCCACTCGATACCGTTTCGATCGAGCGACGCATTGCGCTCGGAATGACCCGCACCTTCCAGCACGCGGCCGTGTTCCAGCGTCTGTCCTGCCTCGACAATGTGATGATCGGGCTCGGGCGGAATGGCGTCTGGCGGGCGACGATCCGCAGCGTCGGCGCCGCGTTCGACACCGCCGCAATGGGTGCCGAGCGACGCGCGGCGCTCTCGGCGCTCGAAGCGGTCGGCCTCGGCGGCCGCGCACGCGATCAGGCCGGCTCGCTCTCACTCGGCGACCAGCGTCGTCTGGAGCTCGCGCGTGCGATCGTGTCGCGACCGCAGCTCATTCTTCTGGACGAGCCGGTCTCGGGCGTGGCGGTCGACGAAGCCCACCGGCTGCGCGAGCTTCTGCTCGCGATCAACCGCGAGCTCGGCATCGCCATGGTGGTGATCGAGCACAATATCGGATTCCTGGTGTCGCTCTGCCAGAGCATCTCGGTGATGAGCGAGGGCAGGATCATTGCCGAGGGGAGTGCCGCGGCCGTCGTCAGCGATCCGCGGGTCCGTCACGCCTATTTCGGCGAGCAAGAGGCGGCGGCGTGATGCTGGAGGTTTCCGCGCTTCGGGTCGCGAGCGGCGCCATGACCCGCGTGCAGAGCCTGGATTTGTCGCTCGCCGCCAGCGGCTGCGTTGCGCTCTTGGGTCCGAACGGCGCCGGCAAGACCGCAAGCGTGGAGGCGATCGCCGGCCTCGTGCCGAAGGCCGCCGGGCGCGTGATGTTCAATGGCGAGGACATCACCGGCTTCACGGCGAGCACCGTCGTGCGCCGGGGCCTGGCGCTGGTTCCGCAATGGCGCGAGCTGTTCCCGAATTTTTCGGTGGAGGAGACGCTGCTCGCAGGCAGCAACGCGGCGCGCGGCCGCCCGGCGCTTCCCTGCGAAGCGGTCTACGATCTGTTTCCGAAGCTTGCGGAACGGCGGCGGCAACTCGCCGGCTCGCTGTCCGGCGGCGAGCAGCAGATGCTGGCGATCGGGCGTGCGCTCGTCACCAATCCGAAAGTGATGCTGCTCGACGAACCGTCGGCGGGCCTCGCGGTCGGAATCGTGCGTGCGTTCGTCGAGGCGGTCAAACGCATCCGCGACACCGGGGTCGCGATCCTGCTGGTCGAGCAGAACCTGGAGATCGCGGCTTCGCTCGCCGACTCGTGTATCGTGCTCGCCGCGGGACGCGTGGTGTGGCGCGGGTCCGCCCGCGACGCCGCCAACAGCGAGGAAATCCGGGAAGCCTATTTCGCTTGATTTGCGTGAGCCTGAAAGGGTCGATCGATTGGCCAGCGGCATTCGCGATGTGTCGGAAATCCGCGTCGGGCGCCTCCTGACCAGGCCCGGAGACGGTCCATGTCTCTACGGCGCAACGATCGCGCTGCAAGACGGCCGTGTCGCCTCGGTCGAAGCGAGCGGTGATCCTGCCTCGGCCGGCGACGGCAAGCGGTTCATCGCGCTGCCGGCTCTCACCAATCCGCACGATCATGGCCGTGGACTGCGCCACGTCGCGGTCGGCGCCATCGATCAGAGGTTCGAGCTGTGGCGGCCCGCGCTCTATGCGCTGCCGCCGCTCGATCCCTATCTCAACTGCCGTCGTTGCGTTCGCCCGGCAGGCGCAGGCCGGCGTGGGCTCGATCGTCGAGGTCTATTCCTCGATCAGGACCGACCGCCTGCTGGACGATGCGATCGCCATCTGTCGCGCCGCCCGCGACGTCGGCGTGCGGCTGTCGTTCGTGGTGCCGATGCGCGACCAGATGACTCTCGGCTACGCGCCCGATGACGCCCTGCTCGGCCGTCACGATCCGCGCGATCACGATATCATTCGCAAGACCTGGCTCTATCCGTTTCCGCCGCCGGCGGAGTACATGGACGCGGTGAAGGCCGTCGCGGCGGCCTGCGAAGGCCCGATGGTGACGATCCAATACGGACCGAACAGCCCCTATGCATGCTCGGATGCGCTGCTCGAGCGATTGGCGGCCGCATCGGCCGGCGACGGCCGCCGCGTCCAGACGCATTTGCTGGAGACCCACACCCAGCGCGAATGGGCCGACGCCACCTACAAAGGCGGCTTCCTGCGACATCTCGATGAGCTTGGACTGCTGTCGCCGCGCTTCTCGGGCGCGCACGGCGTCTGGCTGCGGCCGGAGGATTGCGATCTCCTCGCCGAACGCGGGGCCGCGATCGCGGTCAACACCAGCTCGAACATGCGGTTGCGCTCGGGCATCGCACCGGTCGGCCAGTTCATCAAGTCCGGGCTCGATTTCGGCATTGCGATCGATTCGTTCTCGTTCGACGACGATGACGACGCGTTTCGCGAGCTGCGCCTCACCCATTGGCTGCACTCGATGAGCTATGCCGAGCATCCGCTGACGCCGGCGAGGCTGTTCGGCGCCGCCCTCAAGACCGGCTTCCGGATCGCGAACAATGTCGACGGATATGGCGTGATCGCGCCGGGTGCGCCGGCCGACCTCGTGCTGCTCGACTACGATGCCATGGCGTACGACGCCATGGCCGGCATGGTCGACGAGCTCGACCTCCTGCTCACCCGCGCATCCAATCGTTTCGTCGAGCGGGTCTACGTGGCCGGGCGCGAGATCGTTCGCGACGGCAAGGTACTCGGCATCGACTTCGACGCCGTCGAGGCCGAGTTGCTCGCGCGCGCTCGGGCGGAACGCGCATACATGGACGCGATGCGCCCGGTCCTCAGGCGGTCGCAGGCCACGCTCGAATCGTTCTTCAAGAGCGGCGGTCACCGCGCCGGCGAGTAGCGAATAGCGAATAGCGAGGACTTGCGCGTTCGCTACTCGCCATTCGCTATTCGCTATTCGCTCACTCCGCCTTGATGTTGGCATCCTTGATGATCGGCCACCACCGCTCGATCTCGGCCTTTTGCAGGGCGGCGAGCGCCTCCGGCGTCTGCTTTTCGCGCGGCCAGATTTCCTGACCGATCTCGCTGAAGCGTTTGCGCAACGTCGGATCAGCCAGCGCCTCCACCACCACCGCGTGGAGCTTGGCAACGACGTCCTTCGGCGTGCCCTTGGGCACCCAGAGCCCGTGCCAGAACGACGAGTAGAAGCCCGGCACGCCCGCTTCGTCCATCGTGGGAACGTCGGGCGCCGCCCACCATCGCTCCTTGGCGAGGACGGCGAAGGCCTTGAGCCGGCCGCCGCGGACGTGCGCCAGGTAGTTCGCCGCCTGGCCGAAGGTCAGGTCGATCTGGCCGGCGACCAGGTCCTGGATGAGCGGAGCGCCGCCGCGATAGGGCACGAGCTGGAAGCTGGTGCCGGTGCGCTTCTGGAAGAAGATGGCGGCGATGTCGGTCGGGCCGCCGACGCCGACCGCGCCGACCGTCGCCTTGCCCGGGTTCGCCTTCATCCAGGCGGTCATTTCAGTCAGGTCCTTCGCCGGAAACGTGCTTCTCGCCGCGATCCATTGCGGCGTGTCGGCGAGCAGCGACACCGGCTCGAAATCCTTCACGACGTCGTATTGCAGGGTCTGAGTCGCGGCGTTGATGACGTGCGTCTGCACATGGCCGAGGCTGAGCGTGTAGCCGTCGGGCGCCGCGCGCGCGACGCGGCCGACCCCGATGGCGCCGCCGGCCCCGCTCACGTTCTCGATGACGACAGGCTGGCCGAGCAGGCCCCGCATCGACTCGCCCAGGATGCGCGCCAAGGTGTCCGACGGGCCGCCGGCCGGATACGGGACGACCAGCGTGATCGGGCGCGACGGATAGACCTGCGCCGATGCGGTGCCGGTCGCCACCTGACCGAGAGCGAGAGCGAGGGCGACGACGAGGAAAGGCTTTCTCATGGCTGGGCTTCCCCATTTCGGGCTCGTGAACAAGCCGCCGGATGAAGCTAGCGCAATCGGCGTGTCCGTTCCACGCCATGCGCATCGCTCACGTCGAGCGGCGAAGCTCGTTCCGGCGCGCAGGTTTCGGGTGGCGCAGCCCTGTCCGCTGTTTGAGAGTAAGGTCGGGGGTGCTTGCGTCAGGATCGGGGTGACCTGTCGTAGCCGGAGCAAGTCCCATGCTGTCTTCGTTGATGTGCCTCGGACGAGTCATGGCGATGACGCTCGTGGCGCAGGCTGTGATTGGCCTCGGCCGGTGAAGCGTCGCGCGAGCAAGGCGAGACAAAGCAATTCCAAGCGGAGCCCACCCGCACCGGCAAGGAGCGGCTCGGCGGCAAGGCCAGCGACGAGCAGCGCGTCGACAATTGCAACGTGCCGCCCGATCTGCGCGGTCCCAAGCCGCGCCCGGACGACTGTGGGGACGGTCCGAGCACAAAGTCGAAGCGTTGAGAAGCGGCCGCTCAGGCGGCCCGCGGTCGCACGTCGCGCTCGATCACCTCGCCGCTTTCGAGCTTGGCCTTCGTCAAGTCGTGCATCGCCTGCAGATTCATCCAGAGCTCGGGACTCGTTCCAAAGAAACGCGCGAGGCGCAACGCCGTATCCGCCGTCACCGATCGCTCGCCCTTGACGATGGCGCCGATGCGCGTGGCCGGCACGCGCAGCGCCATCGCGAGTGCGTTCACCGACATGTCGAGCGGACGAAGAAACTCCTCGCTGAGCACTTCCCCGGGATGGGTCGTCACGCGATTGGGTGTGGCTGTTCGCCTAGTGATAGTCGACGATCTCGACATCGGTTGGACCCTCCTTGGTCCATTTGAAGCAAATGCGCCACTGATCATTGATGCGAATCGAGTGCTGGCCCCGACGGTCTCCGACTAGCGCCTCGAGCCGGTTGGCTGGAGGCGTCTGCAGATCGTTGAGATCGCGTGCGGCATCGAGCATATCGAGCTTCCGCAGCGCTTGGTTTTCGATGCCGCTGTATCGCTTCACGAACTCGCCCAGCCAAAGTCGCTCGGTGGCGCGGTCGCGAAACGATCTGATCATACGCTGGTATACTAATACGCTGTCGGTAATACGTCAAGCGTATAACGCGCTCGGTTCAAGCGCGGGCCGCGATGGGCAGGCGCGAGTCGCGAGATCGTTCCGATCAGCGCCCCGCCACCGCCGCCTTCACCGCTTCTTCGGTCAGCGCGCGAAACTTGTCGGGCGCCAGCGCGCCGATGTCCTTGCCGCGGCGGGAGCGGAACGCGCTCCATCCGAGCCGCAGCCGCAGCTCGTTCTGGCGCGCGATGTCGAGCGCGGCGAGATCGGCGCGGGCCGGCGTGTGCGCCGCGCGCGGCAGCGGCCCGCGCGCGGTTTCGAATGCGCCCATCATCGCCACCAGGGCTTCGTCGGCTTGCGGGCGGCCCATCAGCTCGAGCCCGACCGGCAGGCCGCGCACGTCCAAGCCGATCGGAAAGGCGACCGCCGGCAATCCCGAGGCGCTGGCGATGAAGCAGGTGATGTGGGCCGACTCGTCGGCGCGCGCGCCGCCGCGGCCGTCGACCGGGTAAAGCAGCGCGTCGAGCCGCAACTGGTCCATGACGGCGATGACCTGGCGCTGATTGCCGGCAATCTGCTCGACCGCTCGCCGCTCCAGCGGGGCCGCGGAGGCGCCGACCGCCACGCATTCCCTGCGCGGTCCATTCGGGACGAATGCGTCCTGACTGACAGACATCGCGCCAATTTCGCCGAACGGCGGGATAGGCGTCGAACGCCGCGTCGACCCGGCGCGCGAAGCCCTTGAGGAATTGCGGTCCGAGCCGCGGGTTGAATTCGTCGAGCGCGACGTCCTCGACGATCTCGGCGCCCGCATGCTCGATGAGCGCGATCGCCAGCCTGAACAGCCCCTGCGTCTCCGGCTCGGCGGGCGACCACGGATCCTTGCGGTCGAAACGCCGCAGGACGCCGATGCGCTTGCCGCGCAAGCCGCCGGTCTCGGCCGCGTCCGCGCGCCAGCCGTCGCCCACAACCGCGAGCGCGGCGCGCAGCGTTGGCGTGTCACGTGTGATCACGCCCGGCACGCCGTTGACGAAACCGATCGGAAACATGCCGCCCACGTCGAAGCGGCCGTAGGTGGCGCGCAGCGACACGGCGCCGTTATAGGCCGCCGGAATGCGCAGCGAGCCGCAATTGTCGCTGCCGACGGCGAGCGGCACGAAGCCCGCGCCGACCGCCACCGCCGAGCCGCTCGAGGAGCCGCCCGCGCTCTGCTCGGTGTCGTAGGCGTTGCCGACCCGTCCGCCGGCGCCCGAGAGCCCGCGAATGCCCATCGCGAGCTCGTCCATGTTGGTCTTGCCGACGATGATGGCGCCGGCCTTGCGCAGGCGCTCGACGAACGGCGCGTCGCGCGGCGGCTGATTGCCGATGAGCGCGAGCGAGCCGACGGTCGTCGGCATGTCGTAGGTGTCGAAATTGTCCTTCACCGCCACCGGCATGCAGAACAAAGGCCCGCGCGGCTCGCCCGCCGCTGTCCTTCGGTCGAGCGCCTCGGCCTGCGCGACCGCGTTGGGATTGAGCGTGAGGAAGGCGTTGAGCGGCGGCCCCTGGCTGGTGTCGAGATCGCGCGCGGCGATGTCGGCCTGCACCGCGCGGATCGCGGCGGCGCACGCGGGCGATCCGGTCGTGCCGGCCTGCGCGTGCGCGTCGCCGGCGCAGAGGAAAAGCAGCAGGACGGCAAGCAACGTTCCCGCAAGTGCTGCCGGCATGGCGCAAGCGGTGCGTTGGTCGGGAGCAGGGCGCTTCATCGCTCTGTCGATGCTATGGTCCATGGCGCGGTCGAACCTGCCGAAGGGGCCGCCGAAGCCGCCAAAACGCCGTTGCCGAGCTTCGAAATTCCAATAACAATCCGGCCACGGCAATAAGACATCAGCGAGGTTAAACGTGCTGAGCGCTGAAAAGAACCGCATTCTCACCCAGGTTGGTCCCGGGACGCCGATGGGCGACTACCTGCGGCGCTACTGGCAGCCGATCGGCGGCGCGAGCGAGCTCGACGCTAGTCCGATCAAGGCCATCCGCCTGCTCGGCGAGGACCTGGTGCTCTACAAGGATCTGGGCGGCCGGTTCGGGCTGCTCGACCGCCACTGTCCGCACCGCCGCGCCGACCTCTCCTACGGCATGGTCGAGGAGACCGGCATCCGCTGCAACTATCACGGCTGGCTGATGGACCAGAGCGGCGCCTGCATCGAGCAGCCCTATGACGATACCGTCAATCCGCGCTCGCGCGCCAAGGAGCGCTGCGCCACCAAGGCCTATCCGGTGCAGGAATGCGCCGGGCTGCTGTGGGCCTATCTGGGACCGCAGCCGGCGCCCGAATTGCCGGTCTGGGAGCCGTTCACCTGGGAGAACGGCTTTCGCGAGATCGTGCTCTCCGACGTGCCCTGCAACTGGTTCCAGTGCCAGGAAAACTCCTGCGACCCGGTGCACTTCGAATGGATGCACGACAACTGGAGCCTGCGGCTCGCCGGCAAGACCGGTCCCTATGGCCAGCCAGGCACCTGCAGCTCAAGTTCGAGGAGTTCGACTACGGCTTCATCTACAAGCGCATCCGCGAGGACTCCGACGAGCGCAATCCCTATTGGACGGTGGGCCGCATCGCGCTGTGGCCGAACGGCTTCTATCTCGGCAATCACTTCGAGTGGCGCGTGCCGGTCGACGACGAGAACACGCTCAGCGTCGCCTGGTTCTTCATGCGCGTGCCGAAGGGGCGCGAGCCCTATGTCCAGGGGCCGGTTCCGACCTGGCGTCAGCCCGATCAAGGACGAGAACGGCCGCTGGATCTCGAGCCACGTCGTCAACCAGGACATCATCGCCTGGGTCGGGCAGGGCGCGATCGCCGACCGCACCAAGGAGAATATCGGCGCCAGCGACCTCGGCATCGCGATGATCCGCAAGCGCTTCTTCGACGAGCTCGACGTCATCGCGCGCGGCGAGGACGCCAAGGGCGTGATCCGCAACTCCAACGTCGCCAAATTCGTCGAGCTGCCGTTTTTCCAGAAGAAGGAAAGCACCGAAGGCATCACGCTCGAGGAGTTCGACAAGTATCCGCTGCTCAAGACCCGCCTCAAAGCCTTCCGGCATTGCTTCGGCCAGCCGCCGGAGGTGCGCCGGGCCTTCGAGGAGGCGATGGGCATCGCGAAGTGAGCGGCTCTGCCGCCGACCTACGGAGCGGGGAGAGGTAACGGAATGCGTCGAGTGGCCGGCGCCCAATGAGGCCGCGGCGGCTACAGCAGGGGCGCGGTAACTGCCTCCGGAAAAAAAGTGCGCCGACCGGTATCTTTGTCGGGAACCGTACACAAGAGCTGTGCGTTTTGGGCATGCGAGGGCGACAAATGGGGGAGATGAAATGCCAAGTGCAGCGTATTTCCGCCGACAAGCCGACATCTGCGTGCGGCTGTCGGTCATTGCCAGCGATCAGGAGCTCGCCACGCGGTTGCTGGCCATGGCCGAGGAATACAAGGCCAAGGCGGGGGCCTTGGAAACCGAACCCGAGCTCGATCCAGCCGCACATGATCGGCCAGCCGGACTTTCCGGACGGCCAGGTCGATCGCGGCTAGCCTGCCGGGCTCTCATCCAGCCAGGTGCAGCCCAACGGAGAAAACCCGCCGCGTTGCCGCGGCGGGCCCTCCGGGCGATCGATGCAGATGCGGGGGACGGGACTGCGCCGATCACCCGCGGGAGCGCGATCAGCTCGGAAGCAGCACGGTGTCGACCACGTGGATGACGCCGTTCGATTGGAACACGTTCTGGATCGTGACCTTGGACGTGTTGCCCTTGCTGTCCCAGATCGTGAGCGCGTTGCCCTTGCTCTCGACCGTGAGCTCCTCGCCCTCGACCGTCTTGAGCTTGGCCTGGCCGCCGTTCTTCTTGGCGGCGTCCATGAGGTCCTTGGCGGAGAGCCGGCCGGGCACCACGTGATAGGTCAGCACCGCCACCAGCTTGGGCTTGTTCTCGGCCTTGAGCAGGGTCGCGACCGTGCCCTTGGGCAGCTTGTCGAACGCCTTGTTGACCGGCGCGAACACCGTGAAGGGACCGGGGCTCTGCAGGGTGTCGACCAGGCCGGCGGCCTTCACGGCCGCGACCAGCGTGGTGTGATCCTTCGACTTGAGGGCGTTCTCGATGATGTTCTTCGATGGATACATCGGAGCGCCGCCGACCATGACGGTCGGCTCCGGTTTCATTTGCGCGAGCGTCGGCGTTGCCGCGACGGCGGCGAATGCGAGCGCCGCGACGGCAACCGCCGTCGGCAGGGTGGTGCGTGAGGGTTTCATGTCGTTCTCCGTTTCGTTGAAGTCGTACCCCGCAATCGGCTTGCGACTTCAGATACGGAGAAGAAGAGCGGCGGATGCAGCGGCGCGTCACAAACTCGTCAGCTTGCCGTGGGCGATCACCGGGCCGGTGGGCTGGCCGGTCGGCGAGCCGCCGGGCGGCTCGAGCGATACCGCGAGCGTCGCGTCCGACGTGACGCGCTCGGCGAGAGCCGGCGGAATACGTGAGCCGGATCGGCTGGCCGGCCTGGATCAGCCCGAGCGAATGCGGGCGGTCGCCGGACGGGATCAGCCACAGCTCCAGCGCGCGCGGATCGGAGGTCAAGAGCGCGGCCGGCACCACGACCAGATGGTCGCCGCTGACGGCGGCGACGAAGTGCGGTTGGCCGGCGCTGCCGCCGAGCGTCGCCAACAGTGGCGGCGCGCGGCGTCGGCAGGATGCCGATATAGGTCAGCGTCGCGACGCTCGCGGCCGCGATTGCACCGGCGCCGATGCCGAAGGCGCGCCAGAATTCGAGGCTGTTCCACAACGACACCGGTTGCGCCGCGGCTGGCGGCGCGCTGATCGCCGCTTCGATCCGCGACCAGGCTTGCGGCGGCGGCGTGACCGGCGGCACCGCGTCGGCGAGCCAGCCGAGGCGCTCCTCCCAGAACGCCACTTCGGTCGCGAGCGCCGGCTCTTGCGGCAAGCGTCGCTCGACCTCGCGCCGCTCCTCCGCGCCGAGCACGCCCAGCACGTATTCGGCGGCGACCAGGTTGCCGCCGTCGGCCGGGCCTATGGTGTCGTCCTCGCTCATGCTTCGAGACAGGCTCTGAGTTTCAACAGGCCGCGCCTGATCCAGCTCTTCATCGTCCCGAGCGGCACGCTCATGCGCTCGGCCAGGTCCTCATAGGTGGAGCCATCCAGGAACGCCGCCCGGATCGCCGCCGAATGGCGCTTTTCCAGCTCCTCCAGGCAGCCCGCGAGGCGCTGATGCTGCTGCGCCAGCTCGACGCGCTCGACCGCGGCCGGGGCGGGGTCGCTCACCGTGTCGGCGGCCTCGATCGGCTCCATCCGGCGGCTGACCGCGGTGGCCCGCAGCCGGTCGATGGCGCGGTTGCGGGCGATCGCCACCAGCCACGTGATCGGGCTCGCCTTGGCCGGGTCGAAAGAGCCGGCCTTGCGCCACACCGTCACATAGACGTCCTGAAGCACGTCCTCGGCCTCGCCTCTATCGCTCAAGATACGAAGGCAAACGCCGAAAAGCTTCGCGGAGGTATCCTGGTAGACGATGCGCAGGGCGGCGCGGTCGCCGCCAGCGACGCGCGCGATCGCGGCGACCAGCTGGCTGCGCGTTGCGTCTGCGTCCATGAAGTCCAGCCCATCGCCCCGCCCGCAAGCCTATCGGCTCACCGGCGTACCAAGGTCGCCACTTTGGCGGGAGATGTGGCACATCGCGACGCCGCCGTCATCCGGGTCGTCACTGTTGCGGCCGGGCCAGGTCTTGGTGAGCGGTCGAGCGAGGCGGCCGACGCCGTTGCTGCTGCGGCGACCTTGTTGAGCGCCACCTTCTGCTCGGCGCTGAGCGAAAAGCTGGAGAACGCCGCGCTGGTCGTCTTCACGGCGAACAGCATGAAGGTGATCCGATCGGTCTCGATGCCGAGCCGCGCCACCGGACCGGCGGGCTGCTCCGCCGGGCAGGAGGCCATGACCAGTTGCGCCATGCCCATCGTGGTCATCTGCAATGCTTCGAGGCCCGCGCGCTGTTGCTCGGTCGGCCGCACCGCGCGCCCGATCGCCTCGATCGGCCCGCCCCCCATCATCGGCATCTGCGCACTGCAACGTCCGCGCCGTTGCGTCCGCGCGCCCCTCGGTCGCGGGGGGCGCCGCGGCCGTGGTGCGCCCGGGGTCGCCGCCGTTCAAGCGCGCCTTCTGCTCGTCGGTGAGCTGACCCTCGAGCCGCTCGAGCGGAACACGCAGGGTCAGCGCCGCATCGCGCATCGCCCACATTCGGTCCTGCATCGCCTGCAGCCGATCGCAGCGGAGCAGTCGGCACGGCGCTGCGGCAGGTGGCTCTGATCCGGTCGCCGGCCTCCGCCAAGGCGCCGCGCAGCTGCTCGAGGGCGGGACGCTGCTCGGCGGTCGGCGCAAGCGCTTGCTCGACCCGCTCGATCCAGCGGTCGGCGCCGCTCGCCGGCGCGGCGGCGCCGCAGGACTCCGCCGCGGCGGATGCCTCCGGCGCAGGCTGACCGGTTGCCGGATCCCGCGAACATCCCGGCCAGGACGTCGCCATAGCCGTAGCTCCAGAACCGCGCTCCGGCGCCGTCGAGACGGGAGGCATATGCGAACATGTCGTCGAAGGCGGTCGGCCAGAACACCGGCCCGATCCAGCCGACGCGCGCGTCTTGACGCGCGCCTGGCCCGCACCGCCGCCTCCTTGCGCCACCGTCTGCTCGTCGCGTGCAAGAACGACCCTTGCTGGCGGAGACCGGCGCTCGGTCCGGACCCGGCGAACGTGTCGCGATCGAGCGCCGCCGAACATCGCCGCAAACGGCCCGGGCAAAGCTCGCAGGATCGTGCCTGGGCCGAATCGCGGGCGCGCGTCCGCGGCGCCGGCAACGGTAAGCGCCAACGCCGCGGCAGCAAGGATTGTCCACCAGCGCATGAGCGCCCTCCAGTTGCCGTCCCATTCAACGGGCGAGGCCCCGGCAAAGTTCCATCTGGGTATCCGGTCGAAATCGCCTCAAATTCGCGCCGGAATCGGTGCAGGATCGCGACATGAGCATGCGCGCGGTGGTGACCTGCACATTCGGGCTCCTGGTGTCCCTGCTGCCGCCATCCGCGCGCGCGCAGGAGGCGCTGCCCGCGGGCTTCGTCGATGCCGCCGCCGTGGTCGAGGGGCTCGTCGTCGAGATGCGCTATTTCGGCGACAACAATTTCGTCGGCCAACGCATCGACGGCTACGAGCGGCCGCGTTGCCTGTTGACCGCGCAGGCGGCCGACTGCGCTCGCCGCGATCCAGCGCGGCCTCGCGGCGCGCGGCGTGGGGCTCAAGGTGTTCGACTGCTACCGGCCGGTGCGCGCGGTCGCGCATTTCGTGCGCTGGGCGCAACGGATCGACGACGTCAAGCGCAAGGCCGAGTTCTATCCCAATGTCGACAAGCGCGATCTGTTCAAGCTCGGCTACATCGCCACGCGCTCCGGACATTCGCGCGGCTCGACCGTCGACATCACGCTGGCGCGGCGCGCCGACAAGGCCGAGCTCGACATGGGCACGCCCTACGATTTTTCCGATCCGAAGTCCTGGACGTCGGACCGCAGCGTGAGCGCGGAGGCGCCGCAAAAATCGGGCCTTGCTCATCGACGCCATGACCCGCGGCGGGTTCAGGTCGTACCACAAGGAATGGTGGCACTTCTCGCTGGCGAACGAGCCGTTTCCCGACACCTATTTCGACTTTCCGGTGCGATGAGCGCCCGACAAAAAAAGCGCCCGGCGTCGTCGACGCCGGGCGCTTGCTCGATTGGGAGGGTTGCGGAAGCGGTCAGGCCGCCTTGAGATTGCCGGCCGCCTGCTTGCCGCGCTCGGTCACGACGTCGTAGCTGACCTTCTGGCCTTCGACCAGCGTGCCCAAGCCGGCGCGCTCGACCGCGCTGATATGGACGAACACGTCCTTGCTGCCGTCGGTCGGCTGGATGAATCCGAAACCCTTCTGGGTATTGAAGAACTTCACGGTACCTGTGGCCATCATGGCCTCCTTGCGTTGTACGCCTTGAGTTAAACCGAGCACGCGAACATCGCGCGTCGGGTCATCCGAGTTTTGGGAGCTAGCTTGTGAGCACCCTAGAAACGGGAGCGTAGCAAGGCAGGCAGGCCGAAAACTGGTTGCGGCGGGGTATATAGGTGAGCGGGGCTCGAACGTCAAACCCCGGTTAATGCGCCGATCACGTTAATTTGTTGTACGGCGTTTTAGCGGATATTCGCTGGCTTCGTAGAGACGCTGGATGGCGTCGCTGTCGAACCGTTCGTCGCCGATCTGCATCCAGGCGCCGAGCGTGCGCACGGCCGGGAAGTCCTCGACGGCGAAACGAATGGCCTCCGCGGCGGTTGCGAAGCGGCGATAGCCGAGCGGCTGGCGTGCGCCGCCCTTTCGCTTCGCCATGAACAGCTCGGCCGGTGCGCGGTAGTCGAACATCGTCATCTCGTTTCGGCCAGCGCGTGCCGCGGCAACGTTCGGCGCGAGTGCGTCAAGAGTCGCGGTTGAGCTGGCTTTCCTTGGCGACGCGCTCGTGCGGCTCGCTGGCGCTCTTGATGCGGTACTGGCGGTCGTCGCCTTCGGGCGGGAGCAACTGCGTGATCTTGTAGACGCCGCCGCCTCGGCCGTACGGCCCAGACGTGTAAAGGACGGTCTGGCCGACTTTGAACCTGTGATCGCTCAAGTCATCCTCCATGTTGCAGAAAAGATGCACCACCCGCCGCCGTGGCGGCGCGGCCGATCACCCCTCCTTGTCGGATTCATGGTGAATCTTACCACGGAAACCGGGCGGTGGGGGACTAATTGCGAATTATTGTTACCGAGGTACCGGCAGCGGAAGCCGCGACCGACAACTCTCTGGTCCCCGAGACGCTAGAACTTCTCCACCCACGGCCGCAGCTCGATCTCCCACGCCCAGGCGCTGCGCGGCTGATGGATGAGGTGGAGATAGCTCGCGGCAATCGCGTCGGGATCGAGCATGCTGTCGGGCTTGTCGGCGGGCTCCTCGCGGCGCGCGCTCTTGATGCCGCCGTCGATCACCACGTGCGCGACGTGGATGCCCTGCGGGGCAAGCTCGCGCGCCATGCTCTGCGCCAGCCCGCGCAGCGCGAACTTGCCCATCGCGAACGGCGCCGACAGCGCATAGCCCTTGACGCTGGCGGAGGCGCCGGTGAGCAGGATCGCGCCGTGGCGCTTCGGCAGCATGCGCCGGGCGGCCTGCTGCGCAACCAGAAAGCCGCCATAGGCGGAGACCGCGATCGCCTTCTCGACCTCGGCCGGATCGAGCTCGACCAGCGGACCACGCGCACGCGCGCTCGCATTGTAGATCACGACCTCGGGCGCGCCGAACGACGCATCGAGCTCGGCGAACAGCTTCTCGACCTCGGCGCGCTGGCTCGCATCGCAGGCGAACGTCCGCGCGCCGATCTCCTTGGCGAGCGCATCGAGATCGGCGGTGCTGCGCGCCGCGAGCGCGACCTTGATGCCCTCCTTGGCCAGCGCGCGGGCGAGCGAGGCGCTCAGCCCGGAACCGGCGCCGACGATGAGGGCGGTGTTGAATTTGACATCTGTCATGGCGGACCCTGTTTCATTTCACGCGACTCGCAACCCCATCCGCGCCAGCCGCGGCAGCACCTCGTCGCAGAAATACGGCAGCTCCGCGAGATAGTTCACGAACGACACCGCGACCCCGCGTACGCCCGCGCGGCTGATGTTGGCAAGCTCCTCGGCGACCCGGTCCGGGGTGCCGACGAACGGGTAGCCGCCGACGGCGTTGGCGGCGAAATATTGCCGCTTGGCGGCGTAGTCCTCGGTCCCGCGCTCTGCGGCGTGATGCCCCGCAGCTCCAGCATGCGCTCGATCGCGCCCCAGTCGGCGTTCTCGATATTGGCGTGGCGGTAGTAGTCGTCGGCTTCCTGCTGGCTCGGCCGGCAGATCACCTGGCCGATCGTGAACACCTCGATGTCGTGGCCGAACTTGCGCGCCTCGCTCTTCACCTCGGCGACCCGCGTCGCGTTGGCCTCGAGCGACGTGCGGGTGGCGGCGGTGGCGGTGAAGAACGCGTCGCAATTGCGCAGCGCAAAGGCCTGGCCGGTCCCCGAGGAGCCGGCGTTCATGATGATCGGCCGCGTGCCGCCGAACGGCTTCGGCTTGGCGCGCACGCCGGCGAGCTGGAAGAATCGTCCCTCGAAATCGAACTGACCGTCATCGGACCAGGCGCGCTTGACCACGTCGATCCATTCCTGCGCGAATTCGTAGCGCGTCTCGTGGTCGCGCTGCCTGACGCCGAACATCTCGAATTCGCCTTCGTTCCAGCCGGCGACGATGTTCAAGCCGAACCGGCCTTCGCCGATGTGGTCGGCGGTGACGAACTCCTTGGCGGCGATCACCGGATGGAACAGCGGCGCGTGCACGGTGCCGAACACGGTGATCCGCTTGGTCGCCGCCAGCAGGCCGCAGGCCCAGGTCACGGTCTCGAGCGTGGTGCCGTGGAAGTCGGTCTCGCCGCCATAGCCCTTCCAGCGGCCGATCGGCAGCATGAAATCGATGCCGGCCTCGTCCGCCATGCGTCCGAGCGCGAGGCAGTCGGGCCAGCTCGCCGACCAGCGCTCCGGCACCCGGGTGGCGGTGCGCGACGACGAGCAGTTGGCGCCGAACACGCCGATCTTGAGCGTGTTGGCGTTGTACATGGCGATGCGCTCGTGCATCGATCCGGTGCCGGTCGGCAATTTTTCGCTCATTGATCTCGGGGCACGCGGCAGGCTCGCTGCCCGATTTTTTGCACGAGCGGCGCGTCTTCACAACTGCGCCTGCAGGGTCGGTACACACCGGCCACGATTGCGGTATGCTGCGGGCCAGCGCTCAACCCTGCGCCCCAAGAGCGCCCCAAGGGAGGGAGATCATGAAAAAAATCTCGCTGCTGGCGACCGTGCTGGCGCTATCGCCCGTGCCCGGCTCGGCTCAGACCGCCGACGAGCTGCTCAACGACGGCAAGAACACCGACAACGTGCTGATCCACAGCATGGGCAACGACGCGCAAGAGCTACAGCCCGCTCAAGCAGATCAACAAGGCCAACATCAAGCGCCTGGTTCCGGTCTGGAGCACGAGCCTGATGAACGACGCGGGCGAGCTGTCGGCGCCCGCGATCTACAACGGCGTCATGTACGTCATCAACGGCAAGTGGACCTTCGCGCATCGACGTCGAGACCGGCAAGCAGATCTGGCGCACGCCGGTGGAGACCGAGCCGGGCGTGACGCGCGTCGCGACCTTCGGCGCGTTCACCAGAGGCGCGCCGACGCTCTACAACGGCAAGCTCTTTCGCGTGACCATCGACAATCACATCGTCGCGCTCGACATGAAGACCGGCAAGGAGGTCTGGAAGCAGAAATTCGCCGATTGGCGCGAGGGCTACTACGCCACCGGCGCGCCGATCATCGCCAACGGCGTGCTGATCTCGGGAATGGCCGGCGGCGAGTCGACCACGCGCGGCTTCCTCGACGGCTGGGATCCGGAAACCGGGAAGAAGCTGTGGCGCCGATACACCATCCCGGAGCCCGGCGCAGCCCGGCTCCGAGACCTGGCCGGCGAACAGCGACGCCTGGACGCGCGGCGGCGGGCCGACCTGGCGCTCGGGCTCGTACGATCCGCAGCTCGACCTGGTCTATTGGGGCACCGGCAATGCCGAGCCGTACGATCCGCGGCCGCGCGGGGCCATGGACAGCCTCTACACGTCGAGCGTGATCGCGATCCGGCCGAAGACCGGCGAGATCGTCTGCTATTTCCAGTACACGCCGAACGACGTGTACGACGTCGACGGCGCCGACGAGCACATGCTGGCTCGACCTGCAGATCGACGGGCAGCCGCGCAAGGTGATGATCCAGGCCAACAAGAACGGCTTCCTGTTCGTGCTGGACCGCACCAATTGCAAGCTGATCGCCGCTCAATCCGTACGTCAAGGTCAACTGGGCGACGCACTACGATCTCGCCACCGGCCGCCCGGTCCTGACCGACGTCTACCAGCGCTTCGTCGCCGGCGAGGAGGTCGAGGTCTGGCCGCAGCGCGGCACCAACGCGGTGCCGATCGCGTTCAATCCGAACACCGGCTTGATCTACATGACCACCTGGAACCTGCCGCGCATCCAGAAGCTCGCGCCGCCGAAGCCGCAGGTGCTCGGCGCCGAGTCGACCGGCGTCATCGGCCGGCCCGCGCCGATCAAGCCCGGCGACGTGGTCGGCTACTTCGTGGCGATCAATCCGCTGACCGCCGAGAAGAAATGGGAGGTGCCGTTGACCGATCTGCCGAGCGCGGCCGGCACGCTGGTGACCGACGGCGGGCTCGTGTTCACCGGCAGGATGACGGGCGAGTTCATCGCGCTCGACAGCGACACCGGCAAGACGCTGTGGCAGTTCAAGACCGGCTCGAGCGTCAACTCCACGGCGATCACCTACACCCACAAGGGCCAGCAATACGTGAGCATCGCGTCGGGGCTGGGCGGCAGCGTCGCGCGGCGCATGGCGGTCGACAAGGTGCCGACCGGCGGCTCGATGTGGACGTTCGCGCTGATGCCCGAATAGCCGAAGCGGCCGCGTCAGCGATGAAGCGTGTGCAGTCTACGGCCTCGGCCTCGTGCTCGCCTGCACGAGCGCCGAGGCGCAGCGACATTCTCGCCGGAGCAGATCAAGTCGCGGCGCCGACGTCTACGCGACCTACTGCATGACGTGTCACGGCTGGCAGATGGATTACCCGGGCGGCAGCTTCGATCTACGCGTCTTTCCGCCCGGGCAGTTCGAGCGCTTCGCAAATGCCGTGATCAAAGGCAAGAACAACATGCCGCCGTGGGGCGAGGTGCTGCAGCCCGGCGACATCGAGGCGCTGTGGGCCTACGTCATGGCCGGGGAGAAGAAGTAGGTTGGGTTAGCGCGGCCCCTGCACGAGCGAACGCTGCCGAGCTCTCTGACCGCGCGTAACCCAACGTGATGGTTCGAACGCTGCGCGCGATGTTGGGTTACGCGCGGAGCAACGGTCACGCCAAACCCAGGCAGCCGGGCCGCGCTAACCCAACCTACGCACACGCCACTAATCCAGCGGCTCGACCTTGACCACGGCGGCGCCCAGATTGTTGCCGATCCAGACCGTCACCGGGCGGGTCCGGTCGTCGACGAACACGCGGCGGAAGTTCGAGTAGCGCGGCAGCGGATAGTTGGTGATCTCGCCGGTCAGGGGATCGAGCCGCCCCATGCGGTCCGACAATTCGTTGACCTCCCAGACCTCGCCGTGGCGGTCCGCCACCACGTCGTAGGGCGCCTCCCACGGCAGCGGCTTCTTCCACTCGGTGATCTTCTCGGTCTCGGGGTCGAACATCGCCGATGCCGTTGCCGCCGAATTCGGCGAACCACAATCGGTTCTGCGAATCGACGCGGCCGCGCCGCGCCCGCGCATTGCGGCGTCGGCGTCGGATAGAACGCGAGCTTGCCGGTCTTGGCGTCGATCTTGCCGATGCCGCCCTGCGGGAACTCGAGGATGTAGGCGTTGTTCTGCTGATCCGCGTAGATGCCGTAGACACCGATCGGTCGGTCGGTCTGCGGGTTGCGGAAGGTTCCGAGATTCTCGTACTGCCCGGTGGCGAGATCGAGCCGCATGATCTGCGAGCGGTCGGAGTTCTTGACCCAGGCCTTGCCGTCGACCTTGGTCGCCGCCACCGAGAAGTGCGACTGCTGCGTGGCCTCGCGCTGCCAGTCCGGCGGGAGCGGATAGATGCGGAAGGTCTCGGTGGCGCGATCGAACTTCGCGACCCCGGTCTGATACATCAGCCCGACCCAGAGATGGCCGTCCTGGTCGAGCTCGAGGTCGAGCGTTCCCATCGGGTAACCGGGCTTCTGCACCGGGATCGGGAAATCGGTGACCTTGCCGGTGCGCCGGATCGAGCTTCGACAGGAACTGCTCGCCGAAATGCGAGTACCAGACCATCCCGTCGGGATCGACGATCACGTCGTGCGGCTGGATCTCCTTGCGCGGAAGATCGTATTCGGTGATGACGACCCGGGTCGCGCGACCGGTCGGCCGCGGCGACGTCTTGAGCTCGAAGGAATGCTTCGCTCTGCCGTTGAGATTGATGCTGGCGAGATAGTCGGCGAATTTCTGCTCCATGTCGGCCGGTATAGCCCGGCGCCGGTGCGCGCCGACCAGCCGCTGCGGCTGCATGTCGGAGGCGCCCGGATAGTAGCCGCTCATGCGCTCGAACACCTTGAGGAAATCGGCGGCGCTGTGCGTCGATTCGAAAGTCCGCTTCAGCGAATGGCAATCCGTGCAGCTCAACAGGCGCCGCTTGATGTCGTCGTCGCCCGGCGCGCTCGCCATCCACTCGGCGTTGGTGAGCTGCTCGGCGAGCTGTTGCGTCGGCGCGAGCTTGAGGTCGGCGACCGCGGGCTTGCCGGCCGAGAGCTCGACGGTCGGCGCGCCCTCGAGCACGTAGCCGGCGGCCCTGATCGTCAGCGTGTAACGGCCGTCCTGCAATCGTGACGCCGGAAAGCTGTAGTCGCCCTTGGCATCGCTCACCACGCTGACCGTGATGGTCGAGCCCGCCTTCTTGGCGCTGACCACGACGCCTTCCATGGCGCCTTCGCGATCGGACGTGATCTTGCCCTTGAGCGCAGCCTGCGGCGATTGCGCGGCCGCGCTCCCGGCGGCGATCAGCAGCCACGCCAGCAAGCCTGTCACGGAACCGCGCACGCCGATCATCGATCCTCGCATTTGGCTCCTCCCTGATGAAAGCACCGTCGCCTGCCGATCGGCGTCGAGCCGCCTCACGGCTGCGGTTGTCTCGATACTCTGGCGAAGCAACCTGACGCTGGCAAGGTGTCCGGGGCTCATGCCCTTGCGGCCCACGCGGACTCGAGGGCACGACCCAGCTCGGGCAGCGGCTCGTCGAAAGAATTGTTTTTTATGCCCCGAACCAGGCGTTCACTTCGTCGTTACGTAATTGAGTCATAGTGGGGGACTGACAGTTGGAACCACTGCCATGGCTGAAAGTGCGCAGAAGCTCTCTTGTTCGAGCCTCGTCGCGGCGATGGCCGCTATCTTGATCTTCGGTTCGGCGCCGGCGCATGCGGTCACGTGCCAGGAAGTGCGCGCGCTCACCCATGAAGAGTTGGTTTATTGGGCGAAGCGCCTCGAGCTAAAACCTGAAAAACTCGCCGTCCTGCTCCGAAAGGCGTTTTGCGAAGCTCCGTCAGGACGTCCACCGGACGCCGATGCGTTGGCCGCTCGTCGCTAGGACATTTCCGCAGAACAAACGCGGGCGCGTTCCGCTTTGGGTCGCGCCCGCGAAGCAGATGCCGCGGTGACGCTATCCGCGGCGCGCCGCCTGCCAAACGCCGGCGCAGGTGCCGCCGGCGCCCTGGCCGCGCCAGGTGCCGGTTCCCACGGTCGGCGACATGCGGCCCTCGCCGTCGGCGCGTTGGCCGCCGGCCGATACGCTGACCCAGACGCTGCCGTTGGGCGCGACCTGTCCCTGCAGGTTGATCGGGCCGCCGCCGTCGTAGACGACGTTGCCGTTGATGATCTGCGCCCCAAAACGGTATTCGGGATCGCAGTTGCCGCTGTGGGTGACGATGACCACGCCCCAATTGCCGTCGAAAGGCGTGCGTGCCACCGCGGTGTTGGCGACCGGCCGGGCGGGACATTGACGACGGGTGGCACCAGTCTTCGACCCCGGCGACGCTCGCCTGGGACCATCTCCGGTTCGAGGTCGCGTTGCCAGACGGTTCCGCGGTCGAACCGGATGATCATGCCGTCCGGCGAATAGACCGCGCCCTCGTTGAAATTTTGCGCCCAGATGTGACCGATCCAGTCGATCCAGGCGCGCGAGGGCTCGCCCGCTTCGTTGAGCAGGTTCAGATTCCAGCCGTTCTGCGTGATGAAGGCGGGCTGGCCGATCAGGCCATCGCGGCACAGCTCGACGCATCGGTATCGTCCGGAAAGGTCCACTCCTTGCGCCGATGCGTCGGACGCGGCCAGCGTTATCAATCCGGCAAGCACGCTTACTAACGCTTTCATCGCAATCTCCCTCCCAACGGCGCGTCCGCGAGCCTTTGCGGGCACGGCCGGAACCCTCAATCCTGCCGCCATGGCAATGACGAAGTCAACTTCTTGCCGTAATTTGAGTTAGCGCGGACCAAATGATTGCGCCTGGCGCGGTCATGATCCTGCGCCCGGGGGACACGATCAGCCGTCTTGATCGGGGCGCGCGCCGCATGCGACCGTCCCGCGCTGCGCGAAGGAGATCTTCTCATGTGTCGAAACATCAAGACCCTGCACAACTTCGAGCCGCCCGCCACCGACGACGAGATCCGGGCGTCCGCCGTGCAGTTCGTCCGCAAATTGAGCGGCTTCACGCGGCCCTCCAAGACCAACGAGCCCGCCTTCAACCGCGCGGTGGAGCAGGTCGCGCAAGCCGCCCACGAGCTGCTCGACGCTCTCGTCAGCAACGCTCCGCCGCGTGACCGCGACGTCGAGGCCGCGAAGGCGCGGGCCCGGGCGGCGGAGCGTTTCGGCTAGCGCATGTTCCGGCGAAAGTGCGTAGGTTGGGTCGAGTTCTTCAGAGACCCAACACTTCCCAGCCGCGTGACTGTTGGGTCTCGTAAGAACTCGACCAATCTACGGCTCGCATCGGAGGACGAAGTGAAACTGGTCGACCTGAGCCGCGACATCTATCACCGGATGCCGCGGCTGTTGAATCATCCCTCGATCGTCATCACCGCCTTCAGCACCCACGACGAGGTGCGCGAGGCGGACGGATACAAGTTCTCCGCCGCGACCATGTCGCTCGCGATGGGCGATCATGCCGGCACGCATGTCGATGCGCCCTATCATTTCGACGCGCGTCCCGGCGCCAAGACGATCGATCAGGTGCCGCTGGAAGACTTCTTCCGCGACGCCGTTTGTCTCGATCTCTCGCACAAGCCGCTCAAATCCGACATTTCGATCGACGACCTCGAACGCGCGGAGGCGCGGCCGGCATCGCTTGCGGCGAACATCCGGATTCAAAAGAACGACATGGTGCTTCTGCACATGGATTTCTTCCGCCGCTGCTACGGCACGGAAGGTTATCTGACGGATTTCCCCGGTCTCACCAGGGAATCGGCGACCTGGCTCGGCCGCAAGGGGATCGCGATGTTCGGCGTGGAGGCCGTCAGTCCCGGTCGGCCCGGGCGCAACAATTTCGAGGTGCACCATGTCTGCCGCGACCTCGGCTTCACCCACGTCGAGGGTCTCGTGAACCTGGACAAGCTCATCGGCAAAGGCCGCTTCAAGTTCATCGGCTTCCCGCTCAAGATCAAAGGCGGCACCGGCAGCCCGATCCGCGCCGTCGCGATGCTGGACGAGTAGCGAACGCGCTACGCGCTACCGCGAGATCACCGACAGCGTCCAGGCGGCAAGCGCATCGAGCATCTCGCGTCTGACGTCGGCATCCTTGCGTCCGCTGCGGGCCGGCACGTGGAAGGAATGGTCGGCATCCTGGACGAGCCGCAGCGACGCGCGCTTGCCGAGCCGCTGCGTCACCGGCGCCAGCAGCGCGAGGTCCGCCAGCGCGTCGCGGGTCCCTTGCAGGAACAGCATCGGGACCTGCACGTCGAGCAGATGCTCGGCGCGCTCGTCCGACGGCCGTCCCGCCGGATGCAGCGGGAAGCCGAGGAAAACCAGGCCCTGGACTCCCGGCAGCGGCGACGCGGCCTGCGCCTGCGAGGTCATGCGGCCGCCGAACGACTTGCCGCCGGCGACCAGCGCGAGCGCGGGCCGAAGCTTCCCGGCTGCGGCCACGGCCGCCCGCACCGTCGCCTGCGCGAGCTTGGGCGGGTCGGGCCGCTTGCCGCCCTGCTCCATGTAGGGGAACTGATAGCGCAGCGTGGCGATGCCGCGCTCGCCGAGCTCGGCCGCAACGCGCTCCATGAACGGATGCGCCATGCCGGCCCCGGCGCCGTGCGCCATGACATAGCAGGCGCGCGCCCGCGGCGGCGCCAACAGGAGGCCGGAGACGCTGCGCGCGTCATCGACCATGATGGTCACGGGCTCGACATCGGAATGGTTCATTGGCGGCACCAGCTCGGGATTAGCGCGGTGTGGATGCCTGGGTTCTGCCACGGTTTTGTTCCGCACGTGAGCCTAACATTTGCGACAGTTACGAAATCCGGGCGCTGTCCCCGCATTGCGCTTTGCCCCACGCGGGCTACCCTGCCGAACCTGCGGGAATCAGCCGGCAAGGACGAGACATGCGGTTCTGCTCATTTCCCCGATCATTCGCGTGGCTGTTGGCCGCCGGCTTGCTGATGGTGGCCGAGGGGTCCTTCGCCCAGGGCGTCTCGGGCGGACCAAGAGCCGCCACAGCCGGCGACTATCAGGCCAAGGCCGAAGAATATGCCCGGGCGCGGCGCGCCTTCGAGGAGGAGTCCGGCGCCTATTGGCGCTCGATCACCGAGAAGCGGCGCGCGCGGATCGCCAAGCGTCGCAACAACGAGCCGGTGCAGCTCGACGACTACGTGCTCACGCAGCCGCCGGTCTATCGGGGGCCGCCGCGGCCGGTCGATCCCTCCGCACCGGATGCCGCGCCGAGCGAGCCGCGCAGGCCCGACATTCCGGTGGTGGCCGATTTTCTCAAGGCGGCGGCCGAGCAATTCGCCTTCGTGCCGCAAAAGCCCGAGAGCGAAATCGCATTCAAGCGCGCCTATGCGAAGGTCGCGGCGGCCGCCGGCCTCACCAGGGATCAGGTCGTTCGCATCTATGCGTTCGAGACCGGCGGCAACGGCACCTACGATGCCCAGGCCGGATTGACGCATCCGCGGCCGGGCGCGCGCGCGATCTCGCCGGCGCTCGGCTACAATCAGCTTCTGAGCACCAACAGCGTCGGGCTGATGGCCGAGCATGGCGACCAGTTCATCAAGGTGCTGAGACAGAAAGCCGGCGAGCTGACCGGCGACGCGAAAGCCGCGATGGAGCAGAAGATCGAGGCGGCGCGCCGCATGGTCGCGTTTTGCCGGACGCGTGCCGAACGCCTGGAGCGAGCACGACATCCTCGCCAAGACCACGCCCGGCGGGTTCGGCGTCCATGCGTCGGTGCTGGATCGCGATCTCGGTCCCTTGCTGCAGACCCAGAAGCTGCTCAATTCCGTCAAGTTCGCGCGCAGCAAGGGTCACAAGACGCCGTTGACCGCGGCCGAGCTCGAAATGCTCAATCTCACCGGCGACGGCAACGGCCTCGACATGGTCATGATGCCGGCGGCGCTGCGCGAGCGGGTCGTCACCGCCAATTTCTTCCAGCAGCAGGGCTACGAGCGCAACCCGATCGCGCGGCGGACCGGCACGGTCGCGGCCTTGTTTGCGGCGATCGACGCCAAGATGGATCAGGCCTCGCAATTGCAGGGCGCCAAGGATTTGGCGGCGGCGTTTTAGCGAAAGCTACCCCGCCAGCCGAAGCGCGGGGAGTGCTCGAGGCACTCGCTGGCACGTCTCATCGTGGCCAATCTACTCTCTCGAACGAAGAGCCTCGCTGAAGCCCGTTAGAGCTTCGCTGACTGCCTTCATAGACGGGATTTCGAGCATTGATTCGGGCGGTCGACTTCGGCCTGGCCGTCTCCGTCACGATGACGCAGCGGCATGCCCGAGCCTTCGCGACTGCTCCGCATCACGATGCAGCACGTAAAGGCCGCTCGCAACGATCAACGCGGCGCCGGCCAGCGACCACGCGTTAGGGATTTCGCCAAAGGCAACATATCCGGCGGTACCGGCCCACAGCAGGCTCGTGTAGCGGAATGGCGTGACCACTGAGATTTCGCCGCTACGGAACGCCAGGGCGACGAAATATATGGCGAGACCGAAGAAGGCTGCCCCGCCGAGCAACAGCAGGAGCTCGTAAATACTGAGCGGCAGCCACGCACCAGAGATGCCGAGCCCGACCCCAACCAGCGTGAGCGCAACCATGCTTGTGAAGGCGAGCAACGTAGTTGGAATTGCCGGATCGAGTTTGCGGGTCAGCACGTCGCGGACCGAACTGGCAACCGCAGCACCGAGAGCGACGATTGCCCATGTGTTGAACGAGGCCGGTGCCGGCCGGAGGATGAACAACACCCCGGCAAAGCCGACAAGCACCGCGAGCCAGCGCCGGGCATCTACCTTTTCGCGATAAATCACGACCGCCATCGTGGTTACGATCACTGGGCTCAGTAAGACCACGGCCGAGACATCCGTCATCGATAGATTCACGAGCGCAGCAACATAGAGCGCCGACGAGGCTGCATCGAGCAGCGAACGCGCAAGCACGGGCGTACCGAGCGCTGAACGCCAGTAGCGCCAATCCCCCATGAGAACCATGGCGGTGCCCATCAGCAAAACCGCAAACAGCCCGCGCACGGCGAATACTTCACCGAGCGGATGTGTCAGGGCGACAAGCTTGGTGAAGACGTCGGAGATGCTGAACGCCGCCATCCCGCAGACAATCGCGGCGATACCGCGGCGATTTGCGCCCGATGACAGCACGAAGACGCCCCGAAAATGTAAGGAAAAGCGTCCGTCGCGCGGTAGCGCGACGTCGCGGCCGATCTGTCATCCGGCTGCGGCCGACATCCGACGTGATTGCATCATAGGAAGGGCGAGGGACCTTCGCTACCCCGCTTCTGGTTGAGATTAAGGCCTGCCCGGCCCATCGCTCGGCCGCGGCCACCGATCTCGCGTGGATCCGAGTGTCGGCCCGTTGCGCTACATCGAGCGAGCGCGTGAGTTGGTCGCCTCGGTCTGTGATTGGCTTGAGCCGCTACTCGATCCCCGCTGCGCCAGCGAGCCGGACGAGCTTGCCCCAGTCCTCGACCTCCTTCGCGACGAACTTCGCGAGTTCGTCCGGCGAAGTCGGTGCGCCCGGGATGAGGCCCATTTCGTTGACCAGCTTCTCCTGGCCCGCGGGACTTGCGATGTAACGCACGATCTCGCTGTGCAGCCGGTCGATGATCGGGCGCGGCGTGCCCGCGGGCGCCATCAGCATCTGCCAGGGCGCCGTATCGAAGCCCTTCACCGTATCGTCGATCGGCGGAACGTTCGGCAGCGCAGCGATGCGCTTGGCCGTCGTCACGCCGATCGCGCGCACCTTGCCGGCCGCGATCTGCGGCAGGGCTGGCGGCGGATCGCTGAACAGCAGCGGAATGTGACCGGCGATCACATCGTTAAGTGCGGGCACCGTTCCGCGGTAAGGGCACGTGCGTCATCTGCACGCCGGTCAGGCTCTTGAACATCTCGCCGTAGAGATGGTGCGAGGCGCCGACGCCGCCCGATCCGAAGCTGAGCTTACCCGGGTTCTCCTTGGCGTACTTGATGAGATCGGCGACCGAATTGATTGGCAAGGCGGGATTGACCACGAGGATGAACGGTAGGTGTGCCACTATCGCGATCGGCTGGAAGTCCTTCACCGGGTCGTAAGCGATCTTCTTATAGAGCGTCGGATTGACCGCCATGGCGGAGCTCGTCGCCATCAGCAGCGTGTGGCCATCGGGCGCAGCCTTCGCGACGGCATTCACCCCGACTTGCTGGCCCGCGCCGGGCCGGTTCTCGACCACAAACGGCCTGCCGATCCGCTGCTCCCAAACCTGCGCCGCAATGCGCGCGAGCAGGTCGGTCGAGCCTGCCGGCGTGAACGGGACGACCACTGTGACGGTCTTGGACGGCCAATCCTGTGCCGACGCGGGAATGATTGCGGCCAACAAAACAAGGAAGGGCCACAGCAGCCACCGAGGAGTCATGGGCATGCCTCCGATTGATCTGGCTTCCGGAGACAAGCATGCCCGGTCAAGCCGGCCGCGGCAAGGCGGCCCCATTGCGGCGTCGCGTGTGATGAACAACGCGGATTCGCTCGTCCGCGGGCAGGGGCTCTCTTGGGCTTTGATACTCATGGGGCTAGAACATTCCCTCCCGTCGTTTTGCCTCCGCCTATTTCCCTGTGCGATGATCCCCCAGGACGGTAGATGAAGAAAGGACCACCCTTGCTGCGGTCGACTGCGATCCTGTCTTGCACCCTGTTTTTCGGGGCGCCCGCCGGCGCGGCAACATGCGGCGGCGATTTCAACTCCTTTCTCTCCGCCATGTCGCGCGAAGCCGCGTCCGCTGGGATCTCGCGGAGCGTGATCGACAGCGCGTTTGCCGGTCTCACGCCGGATGGTGCGGTGCTTGCCTTCGACCGGCGCCAGCGCGGCACGTTCCGCAAGAGCTTCGAGGAATACGCCGCGACCCGCGTCATCCCGGCTCGCATCAAACGCGCCAAACAGCTGACGCAGCGCCACGCCGCGCTGCTCGCGCGTATCGAGCGCCAATTCGGCGTGCCAACCACGCTGCTCATGGCGATCTGGACGCTTGAAAGCGACAACGGCACCGGCGACATGGGCAAGTTGCCGGTGATCCGAACGCTTGCCACCCTGGCGCATGATTGCCGCCGCACCGAGCTGTTTCAGGGCGAGGTTTTGGCCGCGTTGCAGATCGTCCAGCGCGGCGATCTTTCGTTGCGCGACCTGATCGGCGCCTATGCGGGCGAGCTCGGCCAGACGCAGTTCCTGCCGTCCTCGTACATCAAATATGGCGTCGATTATGACGGCGACGGGCGCGTCGATCTCCGGCGCAGCGTGCCCGACGCGCTCGCCTCCACGGCCAATCTCCTGAAGACCAACGGCTGGACCGCCGGTGCGCCGTTTGGCGAGGGCACTGCGAATTTCGCGGTCATGCGCGAGTGGAACCGGTCGGTGGTGTACCGCAAGACCATGGTTCTCTTTGCCGAGCGGCTCGCGGGCCCCTGAGCCGCAGCTCCTCGGTATGGCGGTTCCATTACCGGCCGCACCCCGCCGTCGCCAGGAGTATGCCGGTAGCGGCCCGACTAGCCAGCCGGCCCTTTCGCCTCTTTTGTGATGGCCATCACATTCGACGCCGCCCGCGCAGGCCATACTCCCCTGACGCCGCTGGGAATTCTCCCCGGCAAGGCTCGCAGGGGAACGCTCATGACCGGTGCTCTGGCTTTCGCATTCGTCGCTGTCGCGCTCGCATTGCCCATGCTTGGCGTGGCGCTGATGCTTGGCGTGCCGAACGTTGACTAGGCCCTAATTTTCGCGGGTAGGAACTATACCGCCATGGAATGGATCGTTGCCGCCGCACTCGCCCTCGCCGGCCTAGTTGTCGCGGTGGGCTTTTGGCTGGGTCAGCGTGACCCCGTCACGAGGCACTATAAACCCGGCATGGACGGTTTCTTCCGGATCGGACGCTCCTTACTCCCTCCCGAGCACAGCAAGATGCGCGACAACGATTCCAATGGCGGTGGCGCGGGGAAACAGCAACCTTGAGCGGCCGCCGATCCAATGCATCAGCGGGACTCGAAGGTTGGGTTTGATCCTCTTCCGATCCCATTCATGGAACTGGCTACGTACGTGGGGCCTTCGCTACCCCGCTTCTGGCTGAGATAGTAGCAAATCTACTCGCCCGCACGCAGAGGCTGGCCAAAGCCCGCTAGCGCTCGCATCGTTTTCGCAGGTTTTATAGACTGGAGTTTCGGAACGCGCTCTCGGCGCGCCCGATCGAGGTGCATCTGAAGCGTCCATTGGCAAACTGAACCCCGTGCCTTCAGGGACTCAACTCGGTGGCGTCAGCGTCTATCTTAGTGCGATATCGTTTAGTCTGCGCAACAAGCCGTCGGGAGCCGCCACCCTTGCCCGCGCGCGGATGATGGGCGTCGGCTTATCCGAACGATCGGGTGGTGACAGGAGGGCGACATGACCTTGCAACGATTTCTGTTCGCCAGCGCGGCCGCAATCGGGATCGCGCTTGCAGCGGCGCCAACTACCGGGAGGGCGCAGCAGGTGGTCATTGACGGCGACGACATCGGCGGCGTGGTCACGGGACCGAACGGCCCGGAGGCCGGCGTCTGGGTCATCGCCGAGACCACCGACCTGCCGACTCGCTATATCAAAAGCGTGGTGACCGACGATCAGGGGCGCTATCTGATCCCGGACCTGCCTCGGGCGAGCTACGAGGTCTTCGTGCGCGGCTATGGCCTCGTCGACTCGGCGAAGGTCAAGAGCGAGCCCGGCAAGATCCTGAACTTCACCTCAACCCCGGCGCCGACCGCCGCGGCCGCAGCCGAAATCTATCCGGCGATCTACTGGTATTCGATGCTGCAGGTCCCGGCGAAGCATGAATTCCCGCTCGGGAAGGTGAAGAGCCAGGCGGAGTGGCTCAACGTCGTCAAGACCAACGGCTGCTACGGTTGTCACGCACTCGGCAACAAGGCCACTCGCACGATCCCGGCCATGTTCTCCGACATGAAGCCGGAGGAGGCCTGGGCGCGGCGCCTCATGTCCGGGCAGGCGATGAACAACATGGCGACCTCGATCGGCCGCATCGACACACCGCGCGCGCTCAAGCTCTACGCGGATTGGACCGACCGCATCGCCGCCGGCGGTTTGCCGGCTTCGAAGCCGCAGCGGCCGCAGGGACGCGAGCGTAACGTCGTCATCACGCAGTGGGATTTCTCCGATCCAAAGCACTACCTGCACGACATTACGGTGACCGACAAGCGCAAGCCGACGGTCAACCCCGACGGTCTGATCTACGGTGCGACCGAGAACAGCACGGACCTCATTCCGGTGCTCGATCCGATCGGTCACAAGGCTTCTACATTCAAGATGCCGGTGCGCGATCCGAAGACGCAATCGTCCAAGACCGACGCGATGTCGACGTCACCTTATTGGGGCGAGGAGCCGATCTGGGACAGCCAGACCAGCACGCACAATCCGATGTTCGATGAACAGGGTCGGGTCTGGTATACCTCGCGCGTAGGTCCGCCGGAAAATCCAGATTTCTGCAAGAAGGGCTCCGCCCATCCGTCCGCCAAGGTGTTCCCGCTGGAAACCTCGACACGACACGTGTCGATGCTCGATCCCAAGACCGGCAAGATCACGTTGATCCGCACCTGCTTCCAGACCCACCACCTGATTTTCGCGGAGGACGCCAATAATACGCTTTGGCTGAGCCAGGGGGGACCTGGCTCGGGCGTGGTGGGCTGGCTTGACCGCAAGAAGTTCGAGGAGACCGGCGACGAGGCAAAATCGCAGGGCTGGACGCCAATCGTCATCGACACCAATGGGAACGGCAAGCGCGACGAGTGGGTCGAGCCGAACCAGCCGGTCGATCCCAGCAAGGACAAGCGCGTCGTCGGCGCGTTCTACGGCATCGGGTTCAACCCGCAGGACGGGACGATCTGGGGATCGATTCTGACGTTCCCGGGCTACATCGTCCGCGTTGATCCGGGCGCTAATCCGTCAGAGACGGCGCTCGCTGAAATCTACGAGCCGCCTGCCCCGGGCTATGGACCGCGCGGCTTCGACATTGATCGCAATGGCATCGCCTGGGTGCCGCTCTCGAGCGGCCACATGGGCCGCTTCGACCGCAGCAAGTGCAAGGTGCTGCGCGGGCCGGAGACCGCCACCGGCCGGCACTGCCCCGAAGGATGGACGCTCTATCCGTTCCCCGGTCCGCAAATGCGGGACGTGACCGATACCGGCAGCGCGGAGGCGAGCTACTATACCTGGGTCGACCAGTTCGACACTTTCGGGCTCGGTCGCAACGTGCCTTGGGCTACCGGCAACGCCAACGAGTCGCTGATGGCACTGCTGGACGATCAATGGCTCAACTTCGTCGTCCCCTATCCGCTCGGCTTCTATGCCAAGTGGATCGATGGCCGCATCGACGATCCGAACGCCGGCTGGAAGGGCAAGGGCATCTGGGCGACCTATGGCACGCGCACGCCGTTTCATCTGGAAACCGGCAAGGGTACGCGGCCGAAGGTGGTGAAGTTCCAGTTGCGGCCCGATCCCCTGGCGCGCTGAACGTACAGGCCAACCCGCCCGCAAAAAACGGTCGGGTTTTTGCAACAGAAATCCCCTCAACAGCGGACATTGGTGACTACCACCACGGCCCTTGAGTGCCAGGAGCTAACATCGGCACTGTTTTATGGTGGCCCAGTTATCGTCGACCTCGGCCGGCGCACGCCGCGCGCGCTCCCAACGAGGTTGAATGCAGAAGCGCGATCATGGCGAAGTTCCGCTCGAATGGGAAGAACTGCCGTCGCGAGGCGACTGCCGTTCCAATGCGCGGCTCAAGAGGCGTTGTGAACTTGTTTGCGGATGGGCCGCCATACGTCACGGCACTATGGCAAAGAACAAGAATACGGCGAATATGACCAAATGTACGATGCCCTGAAGCACCGTGGTCCGGCCCGTGCCCAAGGTAATCACCCCTAGAAGCAGCGTCAGCGCCAGCAAGACCTGATCTTTCCCACCCAGGCCGAGTTCCAGCGGTCGCTGAAGCATTATCGAAACCGCGGCAACGGTGGGTATCGTCAGACCAATGGTCGCGAGAGCGGATCCCAGCGCCAAGTTCAAACTGGTTTGCAAGCGATTTCCCCAGGCCGCCCTCAGAGCAGCCAGACCTTCGGGCAGCAACACCAGCGTAGCGATGACGATCCCGACCACGGCCTTTGGTACACCAAGGTAGGCTATTCCAGCTTCCACCGTGGGAGTGAGAACTCTTGGCAAGGCCGACAATCGCGACCAGCGAGACGACAAGCAGACCGATGCTGAGAAGAGCAGTTCTGCCGCTGGGCGGAGCTGCGTGTGCCTCCTCATTGTCCGCTTGGACCGGGAGGAAGTAGTCGCGATGCCGCACGGTCTGGATGAACACGAACGCGCCGTACAGCACCAGCGATACAAGCCCGGCAAAAACGAGTTGCGGCCTGCTATAGAGCGGGCCAAGTGCGCTTGTCGAGTAGTTTGGAAGAATCAGAGTGAGGCTGGTGAGCGCAGCCAGCACCGCGAGCGCTGCGCTCGCGCCTTGGACTTGAAATCCCTGCTCATGATAGCGGGCGCCGCCCATGAGCAAACAGAGGCCGACGATGCCGTTGCACACGATCATGACGGCAGCGAAAACCGTGTCGCGTGCCAGCCCTGTGGTTTCGGCCGGCGCCGCAATCATGACCGAAACAATCAGTGCCGTCTCGATAACTGTTACGGCCAGGGCAAGTACAAGCGTGCCGTAGGGCTCTCCGACGCGGTGTGCAACCACCTCCGCGTGGTACACGGCCGCGAATACGGTCCCCAGCAGGACGAAGCCCGCGATCGCGGCCACAAGTCCCTGGCCGTCGAGAAGGAACGCCATCAATAGTATGACCCAGGCCAATGCGGGCCACGTCCAGGTCCACCAAGGCGGGCGTGCTACGACCATGTCGGCGCCAAAAGCTCGTCGGTGTCGCATCCGCTCTACGGCGTGAGCACCACTTTCCCAATTCCCGAGCGCTGCTCGACAATTTCATGGGCCCGTCGGGCGTCCTTGAGAGGAAGAACCTTGTCGATCAGCACCTTCAGTTTCCCTTCGGCGGCAAGCTTGAGCGCCAGTTTGAAATTATCGGGTGTATCGATCGGGTTTCCAACGATCGTAATCACGTTCAGATAGAGATATTTCACATCGAGCGGAACGTTCCCGCCGCCGTGACCGCCCGCGGTGACGAGCCTCCCCTGAAAGGCAAGGGACGCGAGCGCTTTCGGAAACGTGACCGGATCGCCGATATTGTCCAGCACGACATTGACTCCGGCCCCATTGGTGATGCGCCGCGCCTCGACTGTCAGGTCCTGACTGCGGTAGTTGATACCCTCATCCGCTCCCAATTGCACCGCGGCTGCGACGCGTTCGTCGCTGCCGGCCGCTGCGATGACGCGCGCGCCGAGATACTTCGCCGCCTGCACCAGGGTGCTGCCCAAGCCGCCGGTGGCTCCCATGACCAGAACCCATTCGCCGGGTTTGACTTGGGCGCGATCTCGCAATTGCGTGAAGGCTAATGGGCCGTGCCTTCCGACCACCGCAGCCGTGATGAAATCAAGCGTGTCCGGAACGATTTGCACCGTGCTGGCGGGAACCTTCACGAAATCCGCGTAAGTCCCCCAGGTGTCGACACCCAGCAGTTTGAGAGCACCGCTCGGTTGACGTCCGACGATCGGATGACAGACAACGCGATCGCCCACCTTGAAACTTTTCACATCCGAGGCCACGGCCGCAACCTCGCCGGCCCCATCCGACCCAGGGACATGCGGCAGCGGCGGTCGCCTGGCGTATTTCCCGGCGCGCAAGGCGACGTCGAGAGTCTGGTTCACGGTGACGGCTCGAACCTTGATGGCGATTTCTCCGGCCTCGAGCGCCGGCTGTGAAACATCCTCCAGATTGAGAACGCTCGGATCGCCAAATTGGCGAATAACGATCGCCTTCATTGTTGCCCTCCGCCAGCGCTCCCGGCCATGTCGTGGATCGGGATTCTGCCCCGCCGGCTCTAGACGCCTGCTTCCGCCACGAATTTGTTGCGCATCTTCCCCAGTCCCTCGACCTCCGTCTCCATCACGTCGCCAACCTTGAGGAACGTGTTGGTACCCTGACCGACGCCGCCGCAGGTGCCACACACGAAAATGTCGCCGGCCTCCAGTGAAAGAATGCCGGAGGCGTATTCGATCTGCTCCTCGGGGGTGAAGATGAATTGCGAGGTGTTGCCGTTCTGCTTGACTTCGCCGTTGACGGTCAGCCGGATGAAGAGATTCATGTGGTCTTTCACGAAGGCGCGCGGCACCAGATACGGGCCCATCGGCGCGAACCGGTCGTGGCTCTTGCCGTTGAGCCAGTCCGCCCGCAGTGCCGGCCGGTCGGCGCGGATCTGCAGATCGCGAGCGGAGACATCGTTGGTGGTCATCCATCCAGCCACGTGATCAAGCGCGCGCTCGGCCTTGATGTGCTTGCCGTGCCTGCCGATGGCGCAGGCGATCTCGGCCTCCCAATCGATCTTCGTCAACCCGCGCGGGATCTCGATGTCGTCGCGGGAGCCGGCGAGACAGCTCGGCGCCTTCAGGAACAGGTAGGGCCTGGTCTTGGCCTTTTCGCCTTTCCACGTGTCGTCCTTGGGCGACATGCCGGCGCGGATCATCTCGTCGACATGCTCCTGAAAATTTTGCGCAGCGTAGAACATCTTGCCTGGGCGGCCAATGGGAGGCCGGGGCGTGAGGCCGGTGACGCTCGCCGCCCCGGGCTTCGATCCCGTTTTGTCGAGAAAGGCGACGATCTCCTGGAGCGTGGCAAAGTTCCGCTCCCAATCGTCGAGCAGGTCCTGGATGCTGGACGTCGAACTCAGCGTCGGGCGGCCGCTGGCGCGATAGGTCTCGTGCACTTGCGCCAGATCGATCGCGGTGTCGTCCAGCACGATGGCGGGAAACGATTTGCCGTCCGGATTGGCGAAAGTACCAAGCTTGAACGCGCGGTCCGTCATGGTGCCTCCCATTGCTCGTTGCGGCCGGAGGCTAGCGGGATTTGCTGGCACGGGCCAGTCGGCGCGGCGTAGCGCGGCGCCACATCTGCGCCCGGCCGGGCCTTCGCCATGGCGATCATGTCGCCGACGCTGTTGGCCGCGACGGACGCGTGGACGCTCAACGCCTGATCGGCCCTGCCGATGCCGATGACCGGCACGAAGTCTGCAACTCCATAGCTCAGCTTGCAGCACGCGTAATTGGAGCAAGCGGAGAGTGTATCTGGTGCTGTCGCATCTTCGAAGCGTGTAGCGTCCGGCGACCCAATCAATCTTTCTGCAGATACCGCGGCAGCCAAACCGAGATCACCGCCGACGTGCCGCTACGAATGCTCTTGAGCCCGCGCTGGATCGCCGGTCCCACTTCGGCAGGATCGGTGACGTTCTCGCCGTAGGCGCCCGCGGCCTCCGCCTCCTTGGCGAAGTCGATGGGCGGATCGAAATATCCGCCGTGATAGCCGGCCTTCGAGGCGTAACCGTCCGGATAGCTGCGCGAGACCCGGATTGTGCCGGTGGAATAGCTTCGATTCTGATAGACGATGGTCAGATACGGGGCGCGATATTGCTTGGCAGACCAGAGCGAGTGGATCGCGCTGGCGAACATGTAAAAGCCGTCGCCCGTGACGGCGACCACGTCGCGGTCGCCGGCCGCGAGCTTGGCGCCGAAGGCCGCGCCTGGCGCCCAGCCGCCGCTGCTCGCCGGATTGTAGAAGTACGAGCCCGGCCGGTCGCATTGCAGATAGTCGTGCACCTGGTTGAGCACGATGGTGTCGTCGAACACAATGCAGTCGTCGCCCAGGGCGTGGCCGATCTGATGCGAGAGCCACTTGCCGTCGATCGGCGATTTGGTCGATGACGCGAGCGCCTCGTCGGCGAGCTTCTGCCGGTGCTCGGCCGACTTCGCGCCCCATCGCGCGGCGCGCGCCGCGAAGCGGCTCCGGTCCGCGGCCGAAATCCGGCTGCGAACCTCGGCATCCAATGCCTCGATGGTCAGAAGCGAATCGGCGGTCAGTCGCAGGTCGGCGGTAAACTCCATGGTCGGGATGCGGCGCTTCGACGGCTCGACATCGACGATCGCCACGTAGGCGTCGTCGGGCGGCTGGTTCGGTCCGATCAGCCACGGAATGTCGGTGTCGAGCGCCAGGACGGCGTCGGCGTTGCTCAGGTCGGCGACGCCCTGATAAAGCGGGTGGGTCATCGGGAAGCAGTGATAGGCGCGCTTGCCGGACTGAGACACCGGTATCCCGAGCAATTCGGCGAGTCGGACCAGTGCGGGCACCGTCGCCGGATTGCGCCCGGAGCGTCCGATCAGAATGAATGGATTGCTCGCGTTGATGAGCTTCGTTGCGAGCTCATTGATGCCGTCGGGCTCCGGCGCGGGCATGCGTGCGACGCCGAGTTGTCCGAGGGTCGGAAACCGCGCGCTCTTTGCGGATGCGAGCGTGACCTCGCGCGGCAGGCTCAGATACACCGGACCGCGCGGCTCGGTGCATGCGACTTGCAACGCGCGCGAGACGATCAGACCGGGATTGTCCTGGAATTCGAGATGGTGGTCCCACTTGGTGAACTGGCGCACGATGCCATTCTGATCGAACGTCTGCTGCAGCCACAGATGGCCCTCGGATTCGCGCGCGCCCCGCATGCTGCCCGGATAGGCGACCGGCGGCAGCCCGGCAGTGATGAGGATCGGCAGTCCGCTATGCCAGGCGCTGTGGATCGCGCCGCCGTAGTGCAGGGTGCCGCAGTCGACATGCGCGGCGGTCACGCTCGGCTTGCCGGTGAAGGCCGAATATCCGAGCGCGGCATTGAGGCTTGCGTGCTCGTGCGTGACCATGATGAGCTTCGGCGCTTTGCGGCCGAGCGCCTCTGCCTTGGCGATCGCCTCCTGATAGAATCCGATTTCCGAACCGGAGGTGAAAAAAACGTACTCGATGCCCGCCTCGGCCATTGCGGCGACGATCGCCTCGCCATTGTCTTCGACCGGCAACTCCACCCAGGCGCGGGTTTCGTTGCGGCGGTGTGATGCGTCGTTCATGCTTGTGGACTCCGGGACCTTGATTGCGCGGAGAAGATTTCAGCTTTCGCATGCGCACACAAGCGCAGCCGGCCGTGGCCATTGCGCCCGCTACGCCGCGCCCGCTCATACCGTCGGACCAATCTTCGAGGAGCGCGAGCGCCGTCAATTCAGGGCGTTGAGGGTTGAACTATTCGGCAGCGACGGCCAAGCGCTCATTCACTTCCAAAATCTCCGCGCCAAGACTACACTCACGTGAGCTTCAGCGGAGCTGGGCACATGCATCGCCGAGCGCGACGGTCGTTGACCTTGTGTGGGTTCGTGGACAAGTCGGGGCACCGGGCGAGACATAGCGGAGACAGTCCATGCGATCGATCCGGTCTGCATTGGTTGCGCCATTTGCGGGCATGGCGCTCGCCGGGCTCGTCGGTGCCGCATCCGGCCAGGAAGATGCAGCGAGCTTTCCGAGCAAGCCGATCCGGCTCATCGTCGGATTTGGTGCCGGCGGCGGCAATGACCTGGTGGCACGCATCGTCGGGCCGAAGCTCTCTGAGCTCCTCGGCGGCCAACCGGTCGTCGTCGAGAACCGGCCCGGCGCGGCCGGGCAGCTCGCGGTGGTCTATGCCCAGAGCCAGCCCGCCGACGGCCATACGCTGGTTGTCGGGGCAATCGGGCAGCTCGCGATTTCGCAGGCGATCTATGCCGATTTGCCGTTCCACCCGACCAGAACGCTCGTGCCGCTCACACTTGTCGGCTCGTACTGGCTGGCCATTGCCGGCTCCACGCAGCACGGCATCAATTCGCTGAAGGACCTCGTCACCTTCGCCAAGGCGAACCCGGACAAGGCGAACTATCCATCCTCCTCGCCGGCGTTCACGATCCCGGCCGAGCTGTTCAAGCTCAAGACCGGCATGCCCGGGCAACTGATCCCTTACAAGAGCACCAACGAGATGATGCTGAGCATCGCCGGCGGCCAGACGCTGTTCGGATTTGCCGATCCGCCGATCGTGATCCCGCTGGCGCAAGGCGGCAAGCTCCGCGTGCTCGCCATGACCGGGCCGAGCCGTCTACCGGAGTTGCCCGATGTGCCGACGGTCGCCGAAGCCGGCTTTGGGAATATCGACATCCGGCTGCAATGGATCGGAGCATTCGCAACCGCCGGAACGCCGCCCGCGATCGTCCGCAAGCTCGAGACGGCGCTCCGCCGGGCCGTGGCCGATCCCGCCGTGCGCGACAGACTGAAAACCGTGGCCTACACGCCCGACGGCCGCTCCGGCGAGGATTTCCGGCAGCTGATCGACGCCGACATCAAGGGCTACGCGGATGTCGTCAAAGCCGCCAACCTGAAATTCAATCGTGACGGCCCCTGCCGGAAAAGTGGGACCGCCATGCTAGAGCCGACCGCCGCATCGGCCTCTGTCGCTCAGCTGCGCAGGCCACCGGGAATCGGCACGGGTGGGCAGCTCTGGGCCGCGCGGAACGCATCGTGGCCACGCTCCGACGGGCTTCGCTAGCTCGCTATGCTTGAGGGCGACGGGAATTGAAGGAACGGCGGAGGTGGTACCCTGCTTTTAAACAGCGGCGAAACGGGAGTAGGGCAGATGACCCATTGGCGTGTGGACGTTCTGGGAGCCGAAATAGCTCCGGGGGTCAGATTAAAATTTGCGGACGAAGATGAACAGGGGTTTTCGATTCAACCCGCTGACACGTTCTATCTCGTTTATTCAGACAATCGGCGCGGGGAAGGCACCGTCGTGATCTTCGACGGTGCAGGGGCAGAGATATTGGCGGGCGACCGCAAGTGGCTGTTGAAAGCGGATGACGATGGCGCGTGGACGGTGACCGAGGCCGTCGAATAGTAGGGGGCGGTTGGGGAGCTGTTATGCATTCACCTTCACGGTGAAGCCCCGCTCTTGCAAAGCCCAGATGCGCTTCCCGTGTTCGTGCAATTCCTTGTCCGTCATGATGATGTCGTGGCGTTCGGCGTCAGGCGAGTGCATCAGGCGGCCGGTTCGCTGCAACTCCTGCCGGCGAGACCCGCCCAAGAAGTCGATCTCGATGATGCATTCCAGGTCCTTCGCGGAGACGCCTTCAAACGCTGCAAAGTTCCGGTGCGGGCACGTTCGATCAGCGGCCAATTGACAGGAAGGCGTCACCCACGACTACCAGCGCCACGGCACCACCACTCTATTCGCTGCACTCAACGTGCTCGACGGAGCGGTCATCGCCCAATGTAAACCCCGCCATCGTCATCCGGAGCGGCGACCACCCCTAGTCATTGCGAGGCGCCGCAACCTATTGCGGGGGCGGCCTTGTTCCGCCAGGATGATCGTGCGGTCGCGGTCTCTACGTGATCGAGCAGGAGCGGCCAGCAATATCATGGATTGCTTAGGTCTGCGTCCGCTGCGCGGGACCACCTTGGCCGAGTTTTTGTGGTTTGAGCTTGTTCTCCGACGAGCCAGAAAAATTTCTAGCAGAGAGGTTACGCCATGGGCGGCCTGTTCACTCGGCGACACCTGTTGGCGGGTGGAGTGTCCATACTTGCATCCCGCGCCTTTGGTGCTGAAAAAGAGTCCGTGGGGATGCAGCTTATCCTCGCCGCTGACGTGTCGTGCAGCGTCAACACTGAACGTTATGCGGTGCAACAGCAAGGATATGTGCGCGCGCTCCAAGACTCACGGGTCATGCAGGCTATCCGCAACCTCGATCCGCCCGTGCTCGGCATCACGTTTGTAGTATGGGCCGGAAACCAAACGACATTGGTCCAGTGGACGCGGGTGCATGATCCCCAGTCTATGAGGTCCTTCTGTGCGGCATTGCAGGCAAGCCGCCGGCCCGCGTCCTTAGGTTGTCAGACCTTCATCGCACAGGCACTCGTTTATGCTGATGCGCAATTTGACGCCGTGTTTCACGGCGGCCGGAAGATCATCGACATCTCTGGCGATGGGGAAGACAGTAGCAAGCAGATTTAGCTACTTCGAAATACGCGCGACCTCTTGGTGGCTCGTGGTGTCACCATCAACGGGTTGCCGATCATCGTTAGACCACCCGAATACATCAGACCGCCCCAGCCTCCCGAGGGGCTGGAAGTGTATTATCGAAATCACGTGGTCGGAGGGCCCGGCCATGTCGTGGTCGAGTCAGCCGGCTTTGAAAACTTTGAGCAAGCGATTCTGCAAAAGCTCCTTCTCGAGATTGCCTAAACGGGGCACCCAAGCGCCTGAAGGGGCTGGAAAGCGAGAACGCCAAGCTCAAGAAGCTGTTGGCCGACGCCATGCTCGGCGACGCTGCACTGAAGTCGCGATGTTAACGAGGTCGTTGAGCGCAGTGGAGCCAGCGCGGGTCAAGACGCCCGATACGGCAAAGCGGCGAATGACGGGTGTGCGCCCGCGACCCATCGGCCTGCTGGCCGCAAGCGATCGGCGGGTCACGCCAAGGCACCGAGGCGATCTCGGACTGTCAGGCGCCCCGAGGCAAGTAGGGAGTTGTCCTGCGTAGAACCCTCAGCTGTCATTCCGGGGCGCGCCATAGGCGCGAGCCCGGAATCCATACTCCCAGGCAGTGGTTATGCGATTCCGCCCGGCCCTTCGGGCCGTCCCGGAATGACGACCGAGAGAGATGCGCCCCTAAGCCCTGCGCCGCTACCCCGCCAGCCGCGCCTCGGCGCTGCCGGGCGGCGGGATCGGCACGCCGTCGTCGGCATATTCCTTGAGCTTGTTGCGCAGCGTGCGGATCGAGATGCCCAGGATGTTGGCCGCGTGGGTGCGGTTGCCGAGGCAGTGCTTCAGGGTCTCGAGGATCAGGTCGCGCTCGACGTCGGCGACGGTGCGGCCGACCAGCGCGCGCGTCACCGTCTCGGCCGCCATGGCGGCGTGCGCCACCGCCGCCGGAGTTCGTCGGCCGATCGAGCGGCTGGCCGTCGGGCGGGCGGATGCCGTCGTGTCGATCTCGTCGCCGATCGCCAGCAGCACCGCGCGGTGCATGGCGTTCTCGAGCTCGCGCACGTTGCCGGGCCAGCGGTTGAGCACCAGCGCGCGCCGCGCCTCGGCCGACAGCGGCCGCGGCGGCACGCCGTTGGCGGCGGCGTACTTCTTGACGAAGAACTCGGCCAGCGCGAGCACGTCGCCCGGGCGCTCGCGCAGCGGCGGGATCGCAGGTTCACGACGTTGAGGCGGTAGAGCAGGTCCTCGCGGAAGGTGCCCGTCGCTCACCGCCTCGACCAGGTCGCGGTTGGAGGTGGCGAGGATGCGGATGTCGACCTTCACCGGCTTGGCGCCGCCGACGCGGTCGATCTCGCGCTCCTGGATGGCGCGCAGCAGCTTGGCCTGCAGGCGCGGCGTCCATCTCGGAGATTTCGTCGAGCAGCAGGGTGCCGCCGTCGGCTTCCTCGAACTTGCCGATGCGGCGGGCGATCGCGCCGGTGAAGGCGCCCTTCTCGTGGCCGAACAGCTCGCTTTCCAGCAGGTTCTCGGGGATGGCGGCGCAGTTGACCGAGATGAACGGCTCGCGCGCGCGGCGCGACTTCGGTGGACGTAGCGGGCGATCACTTCCTTGCCGACGCCGCTCTCGCCGGTGATCAGGATCGAGGCGTCGGACGGCGCGATCTGGTCGGCCAGCGTGATCACGTGCTCCATGGACGGGTCGCGGGACCACATCGCGCGTTGTCGTCGGCGACGGCGGCCAGCACGGCGGCGATCAGCTCGGCGTCGGGCGGCAGCGGGATGAACTCCTTGGCGCCGGCGCGGATGGCGGCGGCCGCCGCGCGGGCGTCGGCTCGACGCCGCAGGCCACCACCGGCACCGCGGATGCGCTCGGCCTCGTTGGCGGCGATCAGGCCGCCGATGTCGAGCTCGTAGTCGACCATCAGCAGGTCGGCGCCCTGGCCGGCGCGCAGCGCGTTGGGCGCCTGCTCGATGGTCTCGACGTGGGTGACCTTGGCGCCCGCTGCCATCGCCATCTTCACCGCGGTGGAGAGCTGTCCGTTCAGTTTTCCGACGACCAGAAGCCGCATGGTCTTCCTCCCTTCTAGACCGGCCGCAGCCGCGTCAGGCCTGCGCTGTCGCCGTCCTTGATGATTTCCGTCATGGTCACGCCCAGCCGCTCGTCGACGATCACGACCTCGCCGCGCGCCACCAGGCGGTTGTTCACGTAGATGTCGATCGCCTCGCCGACCTTGCGGTCGAGCTCGAGCACCGAGCCCTGGCCGAGCTGGAGCAGCTGGCCGACCGACATGCTGGCGCGGCCGAGCACGGCCGAGATGTTCACCGGCACGTCGAAGACCGGCGCGAGGTCGGCGGCGCTCTTGCCTCGGCGAATCGGGCTCGGGCGCCATCGCGCCGCCGCCCGGCGGCATCATCTCGGCGCCGCTTTCGAGGTCGGGCATCGGCAGCCTGCCTTCGGTCTCGCTCATCGTTCGACTCTCCAGGAAATTTCGGCGTGCAGGCTTCGCGCGGCAGCGCCGCGCGTAGCGCGCGACCGCTTCGGCGATCGCGCGCCTCGTCGCGGCGCAGATCGCGCTCGACGCCGCCGTCCGCCCAGTCGAGGCGGAAGGCGCCGGGCGCGATGTCGGGCTCGGCCAGGACGACGAGGCGCCCTCGAAGCCGGCGGCGCGGGCGGTCTGCGTCGAGCTCGTCGCGCGCGCGCTCGGGCAGTCCGTCGTCGACGCGCACCGACCACGCGCGGCGCCGCCTCGATCTCGCGGAAGCAATCGGCGGCGAGCGCGGCGAGCTCGGCGAGCGGCTCGCGCGCGATCAGCGTCGGGCGCGAGCTTCCTGGCGACCGCCACGCGCCACCTCGGCCGCCTCGGTCTCGAGCCGCGTCGCGACCGCCGGCGAGGCCGCGGCCGAGCGTCGGCGAGCGCGGCGGCGATGCGCTCGAGCGCCGCCGGCGGCGCGCTGCTCGGCCTCGGCCTTGGCGGCGGCGAAGCCGTTGCGGTGCGCGGCATCGCCTCGACCTCTCGGCGAGCTTGGCGCGCGTGCTCGGCGCGGCGCCAGCGACGACTTGCCGCGCTCGCCGCGTCGAAGTCGGTGTCGAACAGCGAATTTGGCCGGCGACGTCATGCGCGCTCATCAGTAGATCAGCTCGTCGTCGCCGCCGGCGCCGGCGAGCATGATCTCGCCCTTGGCGGCGAGGTCCTTGGCGACCTGGACCATGGCGCCTGCGCCTGGTCGACGTCGCGCAGGCGCACCGGGCCCATGCCTCCATGTCCTCGCGCATGATCTTGGCGGCGCGCTCGACATGTTGGAGAAGAACATCTCGCGCAGGCGTCGGACGCGCCCTTGAGCGCCAGGCCAGCTGGTCCTTCTCGACGGCGCGCAGCAGGGTCTGACGCCGGCCGGGTCGAGCTTGGAGAGGTCCTCGAAGACGAACATCAGGGCCCGGATGCGCTCGGCCGCCTCGCGGTTGCGCTCTTCCAGGGCGGTGATGAAGCGGGTCTCGGTCTGGCGGTCGAAGGCGTTGAAGATGTCGGCCATCATCTCGTGGCTGTCGCGCTTGGCAGGTGCGCGCCAGGTTCGACATGAATTCGGTGCGCAGCGTCTGCTCGATCTTGTCGAGGATCTCGCGCTGCACCGGCTCCATGCGCAGCATGCGCGTGACGCACTCGAGCGCGAAGTCCTCGGGCAGGACGGCCAGCACGCGCGCGGCGTGCTCGGACTTGATCTTGGACAGCACCACCGCGACGGTCTGCGGGTATTCGTTCTTCAGGTAGTTGGCGAGCACCGCCTCGTTCACGTTGCCGAGCTTGTCCCACATGGTGCGGCCGGCCGGACCGCGGATCTCCTCCATCAGGGCGTCGACCTTCTCGCGCGGCATGATGGCGGCAGCAGCCGCTGGGTCTGTTCGAACGAGCCCATGATCGCGCCGGCGCCGACATGCCCGAGACGAACTCGACCAGCAGGTCCTCGACCGCCGGCGGTCGACGGTGCCGAGCGTGCCATGGCCTGGGAGATCTCCTGGATCTCCTCCTCGTCGAGCGGCTCCAGACCTGGCGGCGTGCTCCTCGCCGAGCGCCAGCAGCACCACGGCGGCCTTCTCCGGCCCGGTCAGCTTGCGGGTGCCGCTGTTCTCGGCCTGGCGGGTCGCGAGCGTCGCCATCACGCTGGCGAGGTCCTTTTGCGAGTCCGGGCTCTTGTCTTTTTCGCGTTCTGAATATGCGGATGGCATCGGTTTTCCTGCTCAGGCGGCGCTTTCGTGCAGCCAGCTGCGGAGAATGGAGACGGTCTCGTTCGGGTTCTTGTCGGCGAGCTCGCCGACCTTCTGCACCGACTGGGCGTGGACCTGGCCCTGGACCTGGGCGATGTCGATCATCTTGGAGGTCTGGCTGGGCACCGCCTTGATGTCGGCGGCGGTGGCGCCGGCGGCGATCGCGCCCTGCACGTTGCCTTCGGCAATGGCGGCCGCGATGGCGGCCTGCGGCGCGACCTTCTCGGGAGCGATGATGCGCCGCACCAGCGGCCGCACCACCAGCAGCAGGACCACCAGGCCGAGCAGCACCATCACCAGCTGCTCGACCCAATGCATGATGTCGTCCTTGGTGAATTGCAGGAACGACAGGAAGCCCTGCGGCTCCGCGATCGTGCTGGTCGGTACGTCGGCGAAGCGCAGGTTCACGATCTCGACCTGGTCGCCGCGCTTCTGGTCGAAGCCGATCGCCGAGCGCACCAGGGCGGCGATCCGGTCGATCTCCTCCTTCTCGCGCGGCTGATAGACGGTCTCGCCCTTGTCGTTCTGGTGTAGCTGCCCGTCGACCAGCACCGCCACCGACACCCGGTTCACGCGGCCGCCTTCGGTCACCTCGGTCTTGGTGGAGCGGGAAATCTCAGTAATTGACGATTTCCTCGGACTTGCGGCTCTGGTCGCGGCTGGCGGCGGCGTCGCCCCCCTGACGCTGGGGCGCGCCCGGCAGCTCGTTGCCGACCGA
>CAVPTV010000019.1:0-127533 GCA_963708765.1 uncultured Alphaproteobacteria bacterium
TCGAAGTCGCCCGGCTTGTTGTCGATGCCGACGCGCGGCGGCGCGATCCAGGAGGCGAATTGCCCGGGCTCGCGCACCGGCTTCATCAGGCTGGCGATGAAGTCGCCGTCCGCGGTCGACGGCAGCCACTTGCCCTTGTCGCGGTTCCAGGTGGCGTCGTCGATCAGCACGCCCGCGGGCGTCGCCTGCACGTCGCGGAACTCGCCGATCTCGCGGTGGAAGGCGACGTGCGGCAGCTCGAGCTTGAAGTTGACGCCGATGCGCTCGATGATCTTGTTCCAGCGGTCGAGGCCGCGCTGGCAATCGGCGGTGTAGTCGTCGCGCAGCCGCATGTTGATGGCGGTGAGCGCCGGCTCGTCGACGCGCTTGATCTCGCCGTCGACCAGCTTGAGCACCGGATAGATCGAGCTCTCGAGCCGGTGGTCGTCCTCGATCTTGGTCTCCTGGAAGCGGCCCTTGAGCCCGGCGTTGAAGGCATTGGCCGCGTTGGTCGAGACCTCGGAGCCGAACAGGTCGAGCGACAGCGTGTAGTGCAGGTTGAGCTTCTTCTGCATGGTCGGCAGATCGATCACGCCGAGCGCGCGGACCTTGTCGATCTCGTTCGGGTCCTCGATGCCGGCTTCCTTCATGGCCTCGCAGGTGCGCTGCAGGGTGCGGCCGATGCCGGTCTCGCCGACGAACATGTGGTGCGCCTCCTCGGTGAGCATGAAGCGGCAGGTGCGCGAGACCGGGTCGAAGCCCGATTGCGCCAGGCTTTCGAGCTGCATCTTGCCGTCGCGGTCGGTGAAGAAGGTGAACATGAAGAAGGAGAGCCAGTCCGGCGTCGCCTCGTTGAAGGCGCCGAGCATGCGCGGCTTGTCGGCGCTGCCGGAGCGGCGCTGCAGCAATTCGCCCGCCTCCTCGCGGCCGTCGCGGCCGAAATATTTCTGCAGGATGTAGACCATCGCCCACAGGTGACGGCCTTCCTCGACATTGACCTGGAACACGTTGCGCAGGTCGTAGAGCGAGGGCGCGGTCTTGCCGAGATGGCGCTGCTGCTCGACCGAGGCGGGCTCGGTGTCGCCCTGGATGACGACCAGCCGGCGCAGCATGGCGCGGTATTCGCCCGGCACCTCCTGCCAGACCGGCTCGCCGTAGTGGCGGCCGAACGGGATCTTGCGGCCGTCTTCGGCCGGCGCCAGCAGTATGCCCCAGCGATATTCGGGCATCCGCACATAGTCGAACTTGGCCCAGCCCTTGGGATCGACCGAGACGGCGGTGCGCAGATAGACCAGCGCCTCCTGGAAGCCTTCCGGCCCCATGGTCTTCCACCAGTCGATGTAGCCCGGATGCCAGCTCTCGAGCGCGCGCAGCACGGTGCGATCCTCGGTGAGGCCGACATTGTTGGGGATCTTGGTCGAGTAATCGACGTTGATGACATTCATGGCTCGCTCCTTTTGCTCCGCCATGTCGTCTCCGCGTAAGCGGGGACCCATATTCCAGAGACCGCGGTGCGCGGCGCCATGGGTCCCCGCTTGCGCGGTGATCGACAGCGATGTGTGGTCGCATCACACTCGTCTCGTATCGAACGCCGGCTTCTGGCCGGTGCCGTAGCGCTTGAGCGCGCCCTCCTCGCCGACCGCGTTCGGGCGCTGGAAGATCCAGTTCTGCCAGGCGGTGAGGCGGGCGAAGATCTTCGACTCCATGGTCTCCGGCCCGCCGAAGCGCAGATTGGCTTCGAGCCCGGTGAGCCCGTCGGGCGAGAAACTCGCGCGCTCCTCCAGGAACACGCGGATCTCGTCCTCCCAGTCGATGTCGTCGAGCGCGAAGGTGACGAGGCCGAGCGCCTCGGCGGCTTCGGCGTCGAGCGTCTTGCCGATCTCGGCCTTGGCCTTGTCGAGATCGGACGGGTCGGCGAGGAAGCGGCTCGCGAGCCGCGAGAGCCCGTTCGACATCGGATAGGCGCCGAAATTGACCTCGCGCGAGCATCGATCGTCGCCGGCGGCTTGTTGTCGCCGTCGCGCTTGCCGATCAGCATGTAGGAGCGGTCGGTGGCGAACACGAGCTCGGCCAGCGTGCCGGCGAAGCACGAGCCGGGCTCGACCAGCGCCACCAGCGAGCGCGAGGTGAGATCGACCCGCTTGAGCACGCGCTTCCACAGATTCCGGATCTCGCGCGCGAGCCAGTGATCCTTGTTGGCGTCGAGGAATGCGTCGTAGGCGATCACCTGCGCGGGATCGCCGGACGACTTGAACACGATCGCCGCGATGTCGAACTCGTTGGCGCGGATGTCGAGGATGGCGTCGTCGAGCTCGCGCGCCACTCGCAGCGGCCAGAACTCGGCGCCCTGCGCCACCATGGCGTCGGCCGACGCCGGCGGCGGCGCCTCCGGCCCGCGCAGCGTGATGGTGGCGAGCCGATCGGCGCGCGCGAGCTCGACCGCGACCGAGCTGTATTCGACGCCGTCGGCCGAGCGCTCGCGCTTGAGCGGCTCGAGCGTGATGCCCTTGGCGCCGGCCGGCCGGTCCGACTTGGCGGCGAATTCCTTGGCGCGCTTGGCCACCGTCTCCTCGAACTTCGAGCCCGGCACCACCTCGTCGACCAGCCGCCAGTCGACCGCGCGCTTGCCCTTGATGCCTTCCTCGGTGGTGCAGAACACGTCGGCATGGTCGCGCCGCACCTTGCGCTTGTCGGTGACGCGGGTGAGCCCGCCGGTGCCGGGCAGCACCGCGAGCAGCGGCAGCTCCGGCAGCGACACCGTCGAGGAACCGTCGTCGACCAGCATGATGTGGTCGGCCGCGAGCGCCAGCTCGTAGCCGCCGCCCGCCGCCGTGCCGTTGATCACGCAGATGGTGCGCAGGCTCGACGCCTCGCTCGCGTCCTCGATGCCGTTGCGGGTCTCGTTGGTGAACTTGCAGAAGTTGACCTTGTGCGCATGGGTGGCGCCCGCCAGCATGCGGATATTGGCGCCGGCGCAGAACACGCGCGGCTTGCCCGAGCGCAGCAGGATCACCTTGACCTCCGGATGCTCGAAGCGCAGCCGCTCGATCGCGTCGGCGAGCTCGATGTCGACGCCGAGATCGTAGGAATTGAGCTTGAGCTCGTAGCCTTCGAACAGCGTGCCCTTCTCGTCGACGTCCATCAGCAGGGTCGCGACCTCGCCGTCGAGCTCGAGCTTCCAATGGCGATATTTCGACGGATCGGTCTGGAAATCGATCCGGCTCTTGCCGTTGCTCAATTTGCGCTCTGCATCGGCCATCGGGTTTTCCTCACGCGTCATCGGCATCTGGCACCGGTCGATGCTCCGCTTCGAGTCACCGAGATCGGCGCTCGCCACGCCGAGCGACCGAGCTCGGGCGTTCGATCGGCACTGAGTCCGACTCGCACCCGCCGTGTGCGGCGAGATCGCCTTCGTGGTGGTCGCGCAGCAGCCGGTTGACGAACTCGGCGATCGCGCGCAGCGTCGCCGCGGGCGCCTCGCGGTAGGGCGCGTGGCGCGTATCCGGCAGCAGCGCGACCTCGACCGGGCAATAGCACTCCTCTTGCGCCACCTCGATCTGCCGCACGGTGCCGTACTGGTCGTTCTCGCCCTGCACGATCAGGATCGGCACCCGGATATGGGCGAGCGCGTCGCTCAAGTCCCACTTGCGGAATTCGGGATCGAGCCAGGGGCCGCACCAGCTGTAGAAGGCGTTGTCGAGATCGGCGTGCAGCCGCGCGAGCTTGGCGCGCAGGCTCGCCCTGCTCGAACGCCGACCTTGGCGCGCGCGATCTCGGCCAGCCCCATGTCCTCGGTGAAGAAGTGCGGCGCCATCAGCGCGAGCCCGCGCACGCGGTGGTCCTGCACGCTGCCGGCGTAGATGGCGGCGATCGATGCGCCGTCGCTGTGGCCGACCAGGAGACCGCGGCGGAAGCCGATGGCGTCGAGCACGCGCGGCAGCACGTCGCGCGCTTCCTCGTGCATGAAGGAGACGGGCGCGGCAATTTGGCCGGCGACGATTGGCCGTAGCCGGCGCGCGAATAGGCGAACACGCCGGCGCCGGTCGCGGCCGCCAGCTCGTCCGGAAAGCTGTCCCAGACGCCGACCGAGCCGAGCCCCTCGTGCAGCAGCACGAGCGTCGGCGCCACATCCGGGCGCGGCCCGATCATGCGGTATTCGAGCCGCATCGGGCCGAGATCGAGGAAGCCTTGGTCGGCGAGCGTCACTGCGCTGCTCCGCCTGCATAACGCGCGGCGATCCGCGCGAGTTTCGCGAAGCTCTGCTCCGCGCTGTCGCCCGACGTGTCGAGCTCGGCCTCGCGCGCGCGCGTAGTCGGCGCCGCGCGCATCGAGAATGGCGACCAGGTCGGCCATGGCCTCGCGGTTCTGCGCCATCGGGCGGAAGTCGCCCTGCTCCATCACGCGGCGCATGTGCTCGTCGGGCCGCGCCTTGATCCAGACCGTGTGGGTGCGGCGAAGCAGCAGCGCATAGGTCTCGGGGTTCGAGACGATGCCGCCGGCGGTGGCGATCACCGCCGCGTCGTGCGCGTCGATGACGCGCTCGAGGCAGGCGCGCTCGTAGCGGCGGAAGGTCGCGAGCCCGGCGATCTCGATCAGATCGGGGATGCGCGCGCCGTAGTCCTGCTCGACCAGGCGGTCGAGCTCGATGAACGGACAGCCGAGATGCTCGGCAAGGCGCGCGCCCGAGCGTCGATTTGCCGGCGCCGCGCAGGCCGACCAGCGCGATCCGCCGCGCGCGGTCGGTCGCGGCGTCCCGCTCGGCGCGGCGCTCGATCAGCTCGGCGATGGCAGGGAGATCGGAGACCGGAAGACGGCCCAGCAGGTCGAGAATGTGGGTCATCGCCGCGGTGCGCCCGTTGGCGCGCGGGATGCAGCTCGATGATCGGCACGTCGAGCGCCTCGGCGATCGACTTGAGGATGATCACCGAAGGGTTGCCCTGCCCGCTCTCGATCTGCGCCAGATAGCGCTCGGACGCGCCCGAATCGTGCGCCAGCTGGCGCCGGGTCATGCCGCGCTTGGCGCGCGCGAGCCGCACCAGCCGGCCGACGGCAGCCGCGAAGGCCTCCTGATCGAGGCGCTCGGCCTCGGGAGCGTCCGGGCCGGTATTTGATCTTGCATTGATTTCGGGCACGGCCGATGGTCCCGGTGATCTGCACTATAATTCATGCACTATAGTGCAGATCGCCGGCGGCGGTCAACCGGTCTTGAAGTCGTTGGCCCACAATTCGTCGAGCTTCGAGACGGCGGCGGTCGGCAACGGTCCCTGCCGGACCGCCTCGAGCGCCTCGTCGAGTTGCTCGAGCTCGGCAATGCCGACCACCCGGCTCGACAGGTCCCGGTTGCCGAGCACGAAGCGCAGCGCCGCCTGCGCGGGCGTGCCGTAGTCGTCGCCGAGCACTTTGCGCACCGCGGCGGCGCAGCGCACCTCGTTGTCGAGGTCGGTGACCGTGGTCATCATGAAGAGGTGCTCGGGCCGCTTGCGCGCTCGCCAGCGGGCCGCCGCCCCAGACCCGGATGTTGAGCACGCCCATGTTCTGGCGGAAGCAGGCCGCGATCACTCCGCAGAAATCCTGCCCTTTCCACGCCGGCGGCACCCGCGACCAGGCGGCGCTCGGATTGATCGCGTTGTAATAGACCTGGGCGGCGTCGAAGCGGCCGCTGTTGATCACTTCGAGGCAGGCCTTGGTGTCGCCGGCGACGGTCAGGCCGCTCGCCTGGATCAGTCCCTGCGCCTTGAGGCGATCGAACGTGTCGGCGATACCGCCGCGGCCGAGCACCTGGTCCACCGTCACCGTCTGCCGGCCGCCGACTCCCTCGCCGATGTGATTGTGCAGCTGGAACAGCTCGACCTTCAGCAGCCGCAGGCGCTTGAGGCTCGCCTCCAGGCTGCGCTCGATGGCGCCGTCGATATCCTTCATGTCGTCGGCTTCGAGCCTGACCTTGGTCGAGACGTTGGGCCGCGGCTGCAAGGTCTCCAAGTGGCGCCCGATGGTTTCCTCGGAGGCGCCGTTGCCGTAGATCGACGCGGTGTCGATCCAATTGATGCCGCCCGCCACCGCACGCTGCAGCGCCTTGTATCGGGTCGCCTCGTCGGCATTGATCAGAATGCCGCCGGTGACGCCGCCGCCGAACGCGAGCTCGGAGATTTCAAGGCCGGTCCGACCGAAAACACCCTTCCGCATTGCCTCCCCGCCAAAGCGCGTCGTCAGGCCTGGCGAATCCGGCCCACTCCGCCCTCGCAGAGTGGGAGGCACCGCGTACCGCCGTCAAGTGTCACCCCGCCCCGCTCTCGGCCCGCAGCTTGAAGCGCTGGATCTTGCCGGTCGCGGTCTTCGGCAGCTCGGTGCGAAACTCGATCCAGCGCGGATATTTGTAGGGCGCGAGCTTCTCCTTGCAGTGATCCTGCAGCGCGCGCGCGAGGCTCGTCGCCGGCCTTGTCGGCCGACTTGAGCACCACGAAGGCCTTCGGCTTGATCAGCTTTTCCTCGTCCGGCCAGCCGACCACGGCGGCCTCGAGCACGTCCGCATGGGTGCAGAGCGCGCCCTCGACCTCGAACGGCGACACATAGATGCCGCCGACCTTGAGCATGTCGTCGCGCCGGCCGCAGTAGACGTAGTAGCCCTCCTCGTCCTCGAGATATTTGTCGCCGGAGCGCGTCCATTCGCCCACGAACGTCTCGCGCGACTTCTCGCGGTTGTTCCAATACATCAGCGCGCTGGTCGGGCCGCGCACCTGCAATTCGCCCATCTCGCCCTTCGATCGTGATCACCGCGCCGTCGTCGTCGACCAGGCGGACGTCGTAGCCCGGCACCGGCTTGCCGGTGGTGCCGTATTTCACCTTGCCGGGATAGTTCGAGAGGAAGATGTGCAGCATCTCGGTCGAGCCGATGCCGTCGAGGATGTCGATGTCGTAACGCTCCTTCCAGCGGCGGCCGACATCGGGCGGCAGCGCCTCGCCGGCCGACACCGCGAGCCTGAGCTTGAGGTGCGCTGCGCTCCGGCGCGCTCGGGCTGGCGAGCAGCGCGGCGTAGAACGTCGGCACCGCATAGAACACCGTGACCGGATGCCAGCGCAGCAGCGCGCCGACGAGCTCGGGCGTGGGCCGGTCCGGCAGCAGGACCGTGGTGGCGCCGACCGCCATCGGGAAGGTCAGCGCATTGCCGAGGCCGTAGGCGAAGAACAGCTTCGCCACCGAATAGCAGACGTCGGTTTCCTTGCAGGCCGAGCACGCCGGCGGCATAGAGGTCGGCGGTGAGCCGCAGATTGGCGTGGGTATGGACGGCGCCCTTGGGCCTGCCGGTCGAGCCCGAGGTGTAGAGCCAGAAGCACATGTCGTCGCGCGTCGTCGGCGTGGTGGGAAGATACGGGTCCGGCCGCGCCGCCGCCATCAGGTCCTCGAACCGGCGATAGCCGCGCGCGTTCGCGCCCGACACGATGACCTGAACGAGGTCGGGGCTCGATCCGATCAGGCTGGCGAATTTCGGGAACAACGCCTCGGAGACGACCAGCACCTTGGCGCGGCTGTCGGCGAGCATGAAGCGGTAGTCGTCCTCGGTCATCAGCGTGTTGACCGGGACCGGGACGATGCCGGACTTGATGGCGCCGAGGAAGGCGGTCGGCCAGTCGATCGTGTCGGTGAGCGCGAGCATGATGCGCTCCTCGCGCCGGATCCCGAGCGAGCGCAGCACGCGGCCGAAGCGTTCCACCCGCTCGGCGAGCTGGCCGTAGGTCCAGCTCCCGAGCGGATCGATATAGACCGGCTTGTCGGCGCGGCCGGCCTTGATATTGCGCCCGATGATGTCGGCGGTGAAATTGTAGGCGCGCGGGATGGCGTCGTTGGCCGCGCCGGGATCGGTCGCCGCTGCGGCGGCGGAAGCTTCGGCCAGGGTCATCGGACGTGACTCGCGCGTCGTGGGGAGGTCATGGCCCACTGGGGCGTCGATTATGCAAGGCACCCGGGCGCATCGCAATGCTGCGGCCTCGGTCTGCCGGCCGCACGCGAGGCCAAGTTGCCGCAGCATCGCGGGGGTGAGCGAGGCGTTCGATCGGCTGTGATTGGCGTGCGATTGGGTGGCGCACAGCCGCGCCGACTTCGTCTATAATCCGACTCAGCCCCGCGCCCCTCCCCACGGAACCAGGGCTTGCCCTGGTTCCGCACCGTAGTGCGCAACGAGAAAAAGCCCAAGGAGCCGCTCATGGACGACACCGTGCGCAAGATCAGCGCCGACGACATCAACCCGCGCTACAATTGGGGGCGTGCGCTGCCGGCGCTCGGCACCATGGGGGTCGATTTCGAGGAGCGGGTCGATTACCGGCGGCTGCACCGCTATCGGCTGTCGCGCGTCAAGCAGGCGCTGGCGAATTCCGAGCTCGGCGCGCTGTTGGTCTTCGACGTCAACAATATCCGCTACATCACCTCGACCAAGATCGGCGAATGGGAGCGCGACAAGCTCTGCCGCTGGGCGCTGCTCACCCGCGACGGCGATCCGATCCTGTGGGATTTCGGCTCGGCCGCCGTGCACCACAAGCTCTACACGCCGTGGCTCAAGCCGGAGAACTGCAAGGCCGGGCTGATCGGGCTGCGCGGCACCGTCAATCCCGCCTTCGGGCTGATGGAGCGCCACGCCAAGGAGATCGCCTCGCTCATCAAGGAGGCCGGCGTCCACAAGATGCCGATCGGCGTCGACATCATCGAGCCGCCGATGATGTTCGAATTGGAGAAGGCCGGCCTCAAGGTCAAGGACGGCCAGCAGGTGATGCTGGAGGCGCGCGAGCTCAAGAACATCGACGAGATCGCGCTGCTCAACCGCGCCGCCGCCATGGTGGACGGCGCCTATCACCTGATCAGCGAGGAGCTCAAGCCCGGCGTGCGCGAGAACGACATCGTCGGCAAGGTCAACGAGTTCCTCTATCGCCACGGCTCCGACGACGTCGAGGCGATCAACGCCATCTCGGGCGAGCGCTGCAACCCGCACCCGCACAATTTCACCGACCGCATGATCCGCCCGGGCGACCAGGCGTTCTTCGATATTCTGCAGTCGTTCATGGGCTACCGCACCTGCTATTACCGCACCTTCAATGTCGGGCGCGCGACGCCGGTGCAGCACGACGCCTACAAGAAGGCGCGCGAATGGCTCGACAAGGCGATCGCCCTGATCAAGCCGGGCGTCACCACCGACAAGATCTGCAAGGTGTGGCCGAAGGCGCAGGATTTCGGCTTCCCGGACGAGATGTCGGCCTTCGGCCTGCAGTTCGGCCACGGGCTCGGGCTCGCGCTGCACGAGCGGCCGATCATCTCGCGGGTGATCTCGCTCACCCATCCGACCGAGATCAAGGAAGGCATGGTGTTCGCGCTCGAGACCTATTGCCCGGCGACCGACGGCTATTCGGCCGCGCGCATCGAGGAGGAGGTCGTGGTCACCGACAAGGGCTGCCGGGTGATCACGCTGTTCCCGGCCGAGGAGCTGCCGATCAGCCACCGGTATTGAACGCACAATCGTGCCACGAGGCACCTCTCCCCGCTTGCGGGGAGAGACCTGGGTTGTGCGTTGCGAAAGGACAAGTGCGCCAGGTCGCTCATGTGGATGGCTCCACTTGGACGGTTTGCGGACTGCCCTGCTCGTGCCACTGTTGTGACTATGGTCGCCGACCTTGACCGCCACACCGGGGGAGAACCGACAATGGGATTTCGCACGGGCCGCCACTATCGGCGGCCGATCATCGGCTTTGCCATGCTGCTCGGCCTTGCGCTGATGACCGCGGCTTCGCCAGCTGCCGCGCAGGGAACCCCGGAGCAACGGGCCGCCTGCGAGAACGACGCGATGCGGCTGTGCGGCCAATTCGTCCCGGACGTGGACCGCATCACTGCCTGCATGCACGCCAGGCGCAGCCAGCTCAGTCCCCGCTGCCGCGCGGTGTTCGGGCGCAAACGCGGGCGTTAGCCACAGCCGGGAGAGCATGCCCGCGCTCGATCTCGCATAGCCATCTCCTCACTGCCGGGACGTTGCAAGGCCTCGCGCGCATGCCGCGCCTGGCCTGATCCCTGCATGCGCGGCATGCAGGGCAGCCTCACGTTGATTTCAGCGCCGCGCCGGTGTGACATGGCGGCTCGGATCGCCGCACCGCGGCTGATGGGGCACTTCCAATGCGATCTTGTTGCAGGCTCGTCGCTGCCGTCGTCGCCATCCTGGTGGCGGCCCCTGCCGCGATCGGCTACCCCGATCGGATCATCACCCTGATCGTCCCCTATGCGGCCGGCGGCGCGACCGACGTGGTCGCGCGCATCTACGCCGACCACATGGCCCGCTCGCTCGGCCAGCAGCTGGTGATCGAGAACGTGGTCGGGGCCGGCGGCACGGTCGGCGCCGCCCGCGCCGCCAAGGCCAGCGGCGACGGCTACACGATCCTGGTCGGCACGCTCGGCACCAATGCGGCCGCCGTCGGCATGTACCCGAACCTGCCTTACGATCCGCGCAAGGATTTCGAGCCGATCATCAACATGGCGACGACGCCGATGGTGGTGGTGGCCAGGAAGGATCTGCCGGTCGCCGACTTCCGCGAATTCGTCGCCTATCTCAAGGCGAACGGCGCGAAGCTCAATTTCGGCTCGGGCGGGGTGGGCGCGCAGTCGCACCTCACCTGCACCTATCTCAACGATCTGGTCGGCGCCAAGTCCCAGCACGTGCCGTTCCGCGGCTCGGCGCCCGCGCTCAACGCGCTGATCGCCGGGCAAGTGGACTATGCGTGCAACAACACCACCGAGATCGTGCCGCAGATCGAAGCCAAGACGGTGAAGCCGCTGGCGATCGCGGGCGAGACCCGCGTGCCGGTGCTCCCCGGCGTGCCGACCGCGACCGAGCAGGGCCTGAAGTTCGAGGCCACCGGCTGGATCGCCATGTTCGCCCCGAAAGGCACACCCCAGCCGGTCGTGGCGCGCTTGAACGCGGCGGCGCGCGCGGCGCTGCGCGACGAGGGCGTCCGCAAGCGCCTGCTCGACCTCGGCAACGAGCTGCCCACGGCCGCGAACCAGACGCCCGAGGCGCTGGGCGCGTTCGTCGTCAGCGAGATCGACAAGTGGGTGCCGGTGATCAAGGCCGCGGGCGTGACCGGGCAATAATAGAGTGCCTGTCAGGCGCTTTCGACGTGCCAATTGTCGGTCATGTGGCAGCCGCTCTTGCGGAACAGGTTGTAGAGCGGGCAGCGCCGCAGGTATTGCGCCTTCATCTCCTCGATCGCCCCGGCGGGGCCGTCGGTCTTGATCCAGATGTCGGTCACCGCCTTGAACGGCGCCGGCTCGTATCCGGCAAAGCCCGCGATGCCGCGCGGGCTGAATTCGATCGCGACCCGCGCGCGCATCGTCGCGATCGTCAGGTCGAGCTCGTTCGCGATCCGCGCCAGCATGACCGGGACATCGGCGGCGAAGGCCGCCACCAGGAGCCCGCTCGGGGTCGGCCCTTCGTTATCGCCGCCGGCGCCGCCGGCGAAACCCGCGGGCTCGTCCGAGACCAGCGTATGCCCGCTCTTGAGCGCGATGGCGCACTTGGCGCGGCCTTCGAAGCGGGCCTCGGCCCAGTTCTCGCGGACTTCCGGGTAGTCTTCGATGCGAAGCGGTTTCGCCATGGTGCTTCGAGCCGGTCCTATTGCGTGGCCGATGGGTGACGGGATGACAGATATCCGCGATGCGCTGTCGCTGCGCAAGATCATCAACGCCGCCGGTCCGGTGAGCGTGCTGGGCGGCGGCGCGCCGGGCGCGGCGGCGACCGCCGCCGCGCTGGCGATCCTCCCGCACGCGGTCGAGATCGCGCAGTTGCAGGCAATCGCGAGCCGGCAGATCGCGCAGGCGTTCGGATGCGAGGCCGGCTGCGTCGCCGCCTGCTCGGCGGCCGGCATCACGATCGCGGTGGCGGCCGCGATCACCGGCCTGGATCGCGAGCGGGTGGTGCGGCTGCCGGACACCGGCGGCCTCAAGCACCGGGTGGTGATGCAGCGCGGCCATGACTGCAATTTCGGCGCGCAGGTGAGCCAGATGATCCGCCTCGCCGGCGCCACGCTCGACCTGATCGGCACCACCGAGCGCTGCGGTATCGACGATTTGCGGCATTCGCTGCGCGGCGACGTCGCGGCGGCGGTCTATGTGGTGTCGCATCACACCGCGCAGACCGGCATGATCGATCTGCGGAGCTTCTGCTCGGCTTGCCACGCCGCCGGCGTGCCGGTGATCGTCGACGCCGCCGGCGAGCACGACCTGCGGGATTATCTGGGCGCCGGAGCGGATATCGCGATTGCGAGCGCGCACAAGAACTACGGCGCGCTCACCGCCGGGATCGTGGCCGGGCGCGGCGCGCTCATCGACGCCATGCTGCTGCAGGATCAAGGCATCGGCCGCCCGATGAAGGTCGGCAAGGAGGCGATCGCCGCGGTGATCGCGGCGCTCGAGGAATGGCGGCAGCAGGACCATCAGGCCGTGCAGACCGCCTGGACGCGGCGCGCCGCGATCGCGCTCGACGCGCTGGCAGATGTCGCGGGCCTCACGGTCGAGCTCGCGCCCGACATGGCGGCGAGCCCGCTGCTGCGCGCCCGCATCCAGGTCGGCGCGCCGGCGGCGCTCACCGCCGATCGGATCGCGCAGCAATTGGCGCAGCGCGACCCGAGCATCCGGGTCTGGCGCGCCGGACTGCCGCACGGCTATTTCGAGCTCGATCCGCGGACCATTACGGACGACGAGATGCTGATGATTTGTCGGACCATCCGGATATTGGTGCAGGCGGGCAACGAGCGGAAGACTGTTGAGATCCCGTAACCTGTCGGCCTGCAGGAATCGCCTCAATAACGCAGCTTAGCCCGACTCGGGGCAACTTGCTCGATTGGGCTGGCCGTTCTCCGACAGCGGCGGCGTTGGCAGCTCGTAGACTTCGCATTTCGCAGTCTTGCTCGATTTCAAGAACTCGATTGATCAAGCCGCCAATCTTGACAGCATGGAGGAGAGCAGCGCGAAACATGGTCTTCTGCGCTTCGCGTCGGCCCTGCGCCATGAACACAATCAGGCCCGCATGCAGATCGACCGTTGCGACGAGATCAACGAAGTCCTCGCGATTGTTGGTCACGAAAACAAAACCGCGCTCACTGACTTTCGCGAAGACCGCGTGATCGGGCGCGCCAGCCAAGCCGAAATGGGCGACATGATACGCTTCAAAGCCAAGCTCATGCGCGATTGCCGGAAGCTCGGCGCTGAGGCACTCGTCGATCAGGAGCGCGTCGTTCACACCCGTGCCTTGGTGTGCCATGGCCGCTTCCTCGGCCGGCCCGGACGCGGATGATTCTGCGCATAGAGCAGCGCCAGCTTGAGGCGCTGATCGTCAAGAGAAGGATAATCGGCAAGCAACTCCTCAGGGGCTGCGCCTTGTTCGACCAGTTCTTGCAGCAAATGAACGGGAATACGCGTGCCACGCACGACCGGCTCGCCACCTCGGATGTCCGGATCCGAGACGACGGCAAGCTGCGCCGCCGTAGCTTCGGCAAGCCGTCCGGCCATTTGCTCCCACGCACTTTCTGCGTCCACCGAAATCTCCGAGATTTTCACCGGCTCTTTCAAGTGCTTGGCCATCTGCACGAACCACGAATGCAAGTGATCGATCACGACGTCGTCGCGATCGGCGAACCGAATGACAGCCATCCGCTCGCGCAACTGTCGATGAATCAGCTTCTTTGCTTCGGTCTGAAAGATGACGTACCGACCGGCATCCTTGACAATTCGTAGGTGCAACAATTCGGCTGGTCCGAGCCATCGCCGTATCGTGCCGCCGCGCGTGTGGCGCGGGACGAAGTCGAACCAATCCTCATCAAACGCTTTCTGGACCTCCTTTACCGGAAGGTCGGCAATGAAGGCGGCTTCACTCGGCGTGAATTGCAGCTCGGAAATCGTCATAAAAACTCATCCCTTATGTCGGGACGAATATATCCATTCCTCGGCCAAGCGCAACAGCCTCCGCCCTCGCCTACTCCAGCTCGCGCCTGACCATCGCCGCGCCCGCGCTCAGCGCCTTGAGCTTGCCGAACGCCGTCTCGCGCGCGAGGTACTTCATCCCGCAATCGGGCGCCGGGACGAGCCGCTCGGCGGGAACATGTTTCAGCGCGCTGCGGATGCGCTGCGCCACCTGCTCGGGCGTCTCGATGGTCTGGTCGCCCAAGTCGATGACGCCGAGCACGATGGTCTTGCCGGCGAGGTCGGCCAGGATGCCGAGGTCGAGCTTGGGCTGGGCGGCCTCGATCGAGATTTGCGCGGCCGCGCAGTCGGCGAGCTGCGGCAGGAACGAATAGCCGGACGGCTTCTGGGTCGGCACCACCGCGGCGTAGCCGAAGCACAGATGCACCACCGTCGGCACCGACAGGCCCGCGAGCGCGCGGTCGATCGCCCGCACGGCGATGCGCTTCGCCGCGTCCGGGTCGTTGCGCAGCCACGGGTCGTCGAGCTGGATCACGTCGGCGCCGGCGGCCTGCAGGTCGTGCGCCTCGGCGTTCACGGCGGCGGCGAAGTCCATCACCATCTCGTCGTCGTCCGCATAGAACTCGTTCTTGGCCTGCTGCGCCATCGTGAAAGGCCCGGGCAGCGTGATCTTGGCCTTGCGGGCGGTGTTGCGCCGCAGGAACGCCATGTCGTCGACCTCGACCGGCTGCGCGGCGCTGGATCTTGCCGACCACGCGCGGCACCTTGACGCTGCGTCCCGCCCGATTGGTGATGCTGGCGGGCTTGTCGTTGTCGACGCCGTCGAGCGCGGTGGCGAAGCGGTTGGAGTAGCTCTCGCGCCGCATCTCGCCGTCGGTGATGATGTCGATGCCGGCGCGCTCCATGTCGCGGATCGCGAGCAGCGTGGCGTCGTCCTGCGCCTCCTTGAGATAGGGCTCGGCGACGCGCCACAGGTCGCGCTCGCGCACGCGCGGCACCATCGTCTTCAGCATCGCACGATCGACGAGCCAGTCCGGCTGTGGGTAGCTGCCCACGACGGTGGTCGGCAGCAGATGCTCAGTCATGCGAGCGTTCTCCGGTGGGCGGGCCGCGATCATGCGGCTTTGACTCGATGTAGGGCATCAAGCATCCTCTGCCAGCTGTGCGCCAGCTTCACAACAGCACGAGCCGCAAGAAAAGGCCGTGCACAAGGCCGCGAACCGGGAGGCCGCTCATGTCCACGCGACGTCAATTCATCGGCGCAGTCGCCGGCGCCTTGACCGGCCTCGGCGGAACCGCGCGCGCGCAAGCGCCCGGCGCGGGCCCAGGAACCGTCGACGGCTGGCCGGCGCGCAGCGTGCGGGTGATCTCGCCGACCGGCACCGGCGGGCCGGGCCAGAACTTCCGCCTCTACGCCGAGCAGCTCAAGGAGACGTTCGGGCAGAGCTTCGTGCTCGAGAACATGCCGGGCGGCTCGGGCGCCATCGGCAGCATGACGGTGGCGCGCGCGGCGCCGGACGGGCACACGCTGCTGCTCGCCTCCAACAGCCACATCGTGCTGGCGCCGCTGGTGCTGTCGAATTCGCCGGTCAACGTCAAACGCGACTTCGCGCCGATCGCGCTGATGTTCACCTTCCCGTTCCTGCTGCTGGTCAACCAGGGGCTGCCGGTGCGCAGCCTCGCGGAGCTCGTCGCCTACGCCAAGGCGCGGCCGGGCCAGCTCAACTACGGCTCGCCCGGCGTCGGCACCGGCGGCCATCTGGTGACCGAGCTGATGGTCAAGCGCACCGGCATCGAGGCCGTGCACGTGCCCTACCAGGCGACCACGCAGCAGATGCTGGCGGCCGCCGCCGGCACCCTGCAGTTCACCTTCGACACGGTCGGCAATGCCCGCGGCATGGTGGACGCCGGCAAGGTGATCCCGCTCGCGGTCACCGGCGCGCGCCGCGCCACCGCCGCGCCCGACGTGCCGACCTTCAAGGAGCTCGGCTACCAGGGCTTCGACGACCTGTTCGTCGCCAACGGGTTGCTCGCGCCCACCGGAACCTCGCCGGCCATGATCAAGGCGCTCAACCGCGAGATGGTGCGCATGAACGCGAGCGGGCCGATCCGCGAGAAACTGCTGCTGGCGTCGTACGAGCCCGGCACCATGTCGCCGGAGGAGTACGGCGCGATGATCGACCGCGAGCTCAAGCTGTGGGGCGACGTGGTGCAGGAGACCGGCGTGCGCATCAAGGCCTGATGCACGAGCGGACACCACAAGAGGACATCGCCGTGACCATTCCGCAGACCAATTTCAATCCGCCGTTCAACATCACGCGCGCCAGCCACCTGGTGTTCACGGCGCGCGATCTCGCGGCCAGCCGCGACTTCTACGTCGAGGTGATGGGCCTGATCGTGAGCGACGAGACCGCCGACACGATCTGGCTGCGCGGCGTGGAGGAGCGCTGCCACCACAGCCTCACGCTCAAGCGCACCGCCGGCCAGCCGCAATGCGAGCGGGTCGGCTTCCGGGTGTTCACCGACGAGGACCTCGAGAAGGCGAAGTCGCATTTCGATCGCGTCGGCATGCGGGCGAGTTTCGTCGAGGTGCCCTATCAGGGCCGCACCCTGCATTTCTCCGACCCGGCCGGCACGCCGGTCGAGCTATGCGCCACCATGCCGACGGTGCCGCGCATGCACACCAAGATCCACACCCACCGCGGCGCCGGCGCGCTGCGGATGGACCACTACCAGGTGCTGGTGCCGGACGTGCTGAGCGCGGCCAAGTTCTACATGGACCTCGGCTTCCGGATCTCCGACTACATCTGCATCGAAGGCAGCGAGCACGTGGTGGGGACGTTCCTGCACCGCAAGAACAATCCCTGGGACATCGTGCTGCTGACGCGGTCGGGGCCGCGCTTCCATCACGGCGGCTACGTGGTCGAGGCGGTCGAGGACATCATCCGCGCCTGCGACGTCGCCGGCAATCTGGGCTTTGCCGACCGCATCGAGCACGGCCCCGGCCGCCACGGCCACCAGCATTCCTATTATCTCTACGTGCGCGACCCGGACGGCCATCGCACCGAGCTGCTGCTGCCGGGCATCCAGGTCATCGACATCGACGACGAGCCGGTGCGCTGCCCGGTCAGCCCGAAGGCGAACTCGAATCTGTGGGGACTGCCGGCGCCGCGCACCTGGGTCGAGGAGGCGACGAATTTCGCCGGCGTCGAGGTCAGGCGCCCGCCGGTCGAGGGCGAGCCGATGACGGCGGAGAAATACCTGGCGGCGCGGATGCCGGAGGCGGTGGCGAGTCGTGACGGCGCCTAACCTGGAAGTAGGCCGGCCTAGCAGCCAGCAACTCGAACGGCAGCGAAGTCGCAATTGCCGTGACCTACGCCACCAACGGGTGCGTCATGGCTACGCCACCAACGGATGCGTCATGTCCGCGGGCCGCACCCAGGCGTCGAACTGCTCGCCGGTGAGAAAGCCGAGCTTGAGCGCGGCGTCGCGCAGGCTCAGGTCCTCGCGATAGGCGAGCAGCGAGATCTGCGCCGCCTTCTCGTAGCCGATATGCGGGTTGAGCGCGGTCACCAGCATCAGCGAGTTGTCGAGGTGCTGCTTGATCCGCTTGGCGTTGGGCTCGATGCCTTTGGCACAACGCTCGTTGAATGAGCGGATGCCCTCCGCCAGCAGCTGCGCCGATTCCAGCACGTTGTGCAGCATGACCGGCTTGTAGGCGTTGAGCTGGAAGCTCCCCTGCGAGCCGGCGAACGCCACCGCGTGATCGTTGCCGAACACCTGCACGGCCACCATGGTGAGCGCCTCGCACTGGGTCGGATTGATCTTGCCCGGCATGATCGAGGAGCCGGGCTCGTTCTCGGGGATTTTCAGCTCGGCAAAACCGGCGCGCGGGCCGCAGGCGTAGAAGCGCACGTCGTTGGCGATCTTCATCAGCGCGCCGGCCAGCGTGCGCATCGCCGCGCTGGCATTGACCAGCTCGTCATGCGCCGACAGCGCCGCGAACTTGTTGGGCGCCGACACGAACGGCTTGCCGGTCTCGGCGGCGATCTTGCGCGCCGCCACCTCGCCGAAGCGCGGATCGGCGTTGAGCCCGGTGCCGACCGCGGTGCCGCCGATCGCCAGCGCGCACACGCCCGCGATCGCCTGCTCGATCACCGCGATGGCGTGGTCGAGCTGGGCGGCCCAGCCCGAGATCGCCTGCCCGAGCGTGAGCGGGGTGGCGTCCTGCAGGTGCGTGCGCCCGACCATGACGACGTCGGCGTAGGCCTTGGATTTCGCCGCGAAGGTGTCGCGCAGCTCGCTCGAGGGCCGGGAGCAGCACGTTCGACATCTGCTCGACCGTGGCGATGTGCATGACGGTCGGGAAGGTGTCGTTCGACGACTGGCTGTGGTTGACGTCGTCGTTGGGATGGATCGGCGTCTTCGAGCCGACCACGCCGCCGGCGATCTGGATGGCGCGGTTGCCGATCACCTCGTTGGCGTTCATGTTGGTCTGGGTGCCGGAGCCGGTCTGGAACACCACCAGCGGGAACTCGTCGTCCCACTTGCCGTCGATCACCTCCTGCGCCGCCGCGACGATGAGATCGACTTTCTGCTTGCTCAGCTGACCGAGCTCGCCGTTGGCCAGCGCCGCGCATTTCTTGAGAATGCCGAGCGCGCGGATCACCGGGCGGCCCCAATGGAAGCGCTCGACGCCGATCGGAAAATTGCGATGCGAGCGCTGGGTCTGCGCGCCCCACAGGCGCTCGGCCGCAACCTCGACATTGCCGAGCGCGTCTTCCTCGATGCGCGCGTGCGGGCGCGCCTTCGGCTCATTCTTCATCTGACGACTCCTCAGATGGTACCGGCTACAGCAGATGGTACCGGCAAGCACCGGCTCGTATTCCGGCTTGTACATGTGCGAGGCGATGAAGCCGGCCATGTCGGCGGGCTTCGCGACGCCGGCGAGCCTGCGCTCGAAAATCTCCTCGGCGACGCGCACCGCCGCGTTCATCTCGGTCGCGAGGATGTTGCTCTGCGGCGGATAGAGCAGCCCGGAATCGAGCTCCGCCGCCGTGACCTGCTCGGCCACCCCGCGCGCCGCCGCGATGAACAAGGCATCGGGCACGCGCCTGGCTTGCGTCGCATAGACCGCCAGCGCCACCGCCGGGAAGACGTAGAGATTGTTGCCCTGGCCCGGCACGAAGGTCTTGCCCTGGTAGCTGACCGGATCGAACGGAACGCCGGCCGCGAACAGCGCGCGGCCGTCGGACCAGTTGTAGGCTTCCTCGGCGGTGCACTCGGCATGATCGGTCGGGTTCGACAGCGCGAAGATGATCGGCCGCTGGTTGAGCCTGGTCATGGCCGCGACCACGCGCTGGTCGAATGCCTTCGCGCAGGTGCTCACGCCGATGATCGCGGTCGGCTTGATCGCCTCGATCGCGGCGACGAAGTCCTTGGTCGGCGCGTATTGATGCGCATAGGGCTTCTGGAACTCGAGCAGGTCCTTGCGGCTCGCTTCGAGCAGGCCGTTGACGTCGAACATCGAGATGCGCGAGCGCGCCGCGACCTCGCCCAGGCCCTCCAGCATCAAGGCTTCGACGATCATGCCGGCGATGCCGGTGCCGGCCGAGCCGGCGCCGAGGAACAGCACGCGCTGATCCGCAAGCTTGCCGCCGGTGACCCGCAGCGCGCTGAAAATGCCGACCAGCGCGGCGCCGGCGGTGCCCTGGATGTCGTCGTTGTAGCAGCACACCTGGTCGCGATAGCGATCGAGCAGCCGCACCGCGTCGACCCCGGCCCAATCCTCGAAATGGATGCAGCAGCGCGGGAACACCTCCTGCACGGCTTCGACGAACTCCTGCACGAAGGCGTCGCGCTCGGCGACCGAGGCGCGCGGCGCGCGGATGCCGAGATAGAGCGGATCGTCGAGCAGGCTTTGGTTGTTGGTGCCGAAATCGATCACCATCGGAAGCAGGATGTCCGGCGGCACGCCGGCGCAGGCGGTGTAGAGCTGCAGCTTGCCGATCGGAATGCCCATGCCGTTGGCGCCGAGATCGCCCAACCCCAAAATGCGCTCGCCGCTGGTCGCGCAGATGAAGCGCACGTCCGGCTCCGGCCAGTTGCGCAGGATCTCCTTCACCCGGCCCTTGTGCTTGATCGAGAGATACATGCCGCGCGGCCGCCGGAAGATGTGGCCGAACTTCTGGCAGGCCTCGCCGACAGTCGGATCGTAGACGATCGGCAGGAAGCGGGCGGGATCGGACATCGCGGTCCGGTAGAACAGGGTCTCGTTGTGATCGAGCAGTCCGACCAGATAGATGTAGCGGTCGAGATCGCTGGTCTTGTGCGCGAGCTGCGCCAGCACGCGCTTGAGCTGGACGTCCTCGCTTTCGACCACGTCGGGCAACAGTCCGGTCAGTCCCAGCGCCTCGCGTTCGGCCTCCGCGAACGCGGTCGACTTGTTGAGCCGCGGCTCCTGCAGCAATTCCATGCCGGGCATGTAGGCCAGGGAGTGTGACTGCGCCATTTGTGGTGATCCTATCGGGGGATAAGTGTGTCGCCGGGATGCCGGTTATGCGCGGCCCGACTGTTGGTTCTGTTAATAGGGCGAGCGCAGGACCCCGAAGATTCGCCTGCACGGTCAAGGAACGATTAATGAATTGGACACGATGCGAGGCATGAGATCGGACGGAAAAAATCTCGCCGATCGCGTGCGCACGCCCGCGCTGGAAGCCGCCCTGCTGGTGATGATCGCGGGCTACGCCGACGCCATCGGCTTTCTGCAATTTCGCGCCTTTGCCGGACAGATGACCGGCAACACGATCCTGCTCGCCATTTCGCTGGTCGAGGCCGGATGGCTGGAGGCCGTCTTCTACGTCGCCGTCATCGCGGCGTTTCTGATCGGCGTGGTGATCTCGGGCGGTCTGGTGCGGCTCGGCTGGGCGCCGGCGGTCGCGCTCTCGCTGGCGGCGGTGGCCTTGGCGATCTGCGCCTTCGTGACGGTGCGTTGGGGCGCGCTGCTGCTGGCCTTCGCGATGGGCGCGCAGAACGCGGCGGCCACGCGTTTCGGCGACGCCACCATCAACACCGTGTTCATCACCGGCGACCTGCAGAAGCTGTTCCAGGCGGTGCTGGCCTGGCTCTGGCCCGGCACGTCACGGCAGACGCCGCCTGGGCTCGTCATCCTGGCGCTGGTCTGGGTGGAATATTTCGTCGGCGCGCTGCTCGGTGCGTCGGCGCACTTCGCGCTCGCGTATCCGTTGCTGATCCCGGCTGCGCTGCTGCCGTTCGTGCTGCTCGGGCGGCGGGGCACGCGTCCGTAGCTCGACCCGACCTACGCCGGCGCCGCCGCCTTCTCCTTCAAATGCGGGAACCGCTCGGTGAGCAACGAGCCGAAATAATAGGTCGGCTTGAACGCCGGATGCGCGCGGATCGCGTCGTACCAGCGGCCCACACGCGGCAAGTCCTTCCACATGGTGTCGAGCCCGAGATCGGCCATGCGCACGATCGCCGGCATCACCGCGACGTCGGCGAGCGTCGGTCGCTTGCCGAGAAGCCAGGGCCCGCCGCTCTGCGCGATCTCGGCGTCCATGCGCGCATAGGTGCGCCGCAGGCGGTCGAGCGCGGCGTTCATGTCCTTCTCGGGAAAGCCCTTGCGCCCCATGGTGAGCATGAACTCCCGGCGCAGCGGCTTTGCTTCCGCCATCGCCAGGAAATCCTCCTCGCTCATGGCCTGGAAGCGCGGCAGGAAGGCGAGGTTGAAGGTCGGCACCCGCACGGCGGCGGCCGGCATCTCGTCGATGAAGCGCATCAGCGCGCGCATATGGGCGCGCGCGACCGGCTCGCGCGGCGTGAAGCTCTCGTCCGGCGCGACCTCGTCGAGATATTCGATGATGACGGAGGAATCGATCACGATGTTGCCGTCGTGATCGAGGGTGGGCACCACGCCGTTGGGATTGAGCTTGAGGTAATCGGGCTTGAGCTGGTCGCCGGCCAGGAGGTCGAGCTTGACCTCGTCGAAGGCAAGCTGCTTGGCGTTGAGCACGAAGCGCACCCGCTGGCTGCAGGTCGACTGCGGCGCGTTGTAGAGCGTGAAGGCCATGCGACGCGCTCCTACTTCTGCTCCGCCCACGGATCATAGGTGCCGAAGGTCCAGATGTGTCCCTCCGGATCGCGGCAGGTGTAGTCGCGGCCGCCGTAGTCCTGCGTCACCAGATCGATGACGATCTCGGCGCCCGCGCCTTGGCGCGCGCGTGGTGCGCATCGGCGTCCGCCACCACCAGGTAAGTGCTCTGGCGTCGAGACGCCGACATCGCGCGGCGGCTTCACCAGCCGGCCATAGTCGGTGTCCTTGGTCGAGCCGAGCATCACCATGGCGTTCCCCAGCGTGAGCTCGGCATGCGCGATCGTGTTGTTCTCGCCCGGCACCACCATCTTCTTCTCGAAGCCGAACGCCCGGCACAGGAACTCGACCGCGGCCGGCGCATCGCGGTAGGTGAGGCAGGGCATCACGTTGGCCTTCGGGCTCTTGGCGATATCGAGCATACGGACGCCTCCCATTGTGTCGGCAAGCGCCGAGGATCGCAGTGCCGTGGGGCGGAATTGCGGATGTGCGGCGGAGCCGCAGCGCGGCAGGCGCGTCAGAACGTCGATTTGAGCTTGAGGTGATCGAGCCGGTTGATCGACTTGACGTCGACGCGCACCTTGTCGCTGCCTTGCAGCACGTCGAGCGGCACGGTGGCGCCGGCGGAGCCGAGCGCCCAGAGCTTGCGGTAGAAATCGGCGAGGCTCTTGGGCGCCTCGCCGTTGACGCCGACGATGATGTCGCCGCGGCGGATGCCGGCCTTCTCGCCCGGGCCGCCCGCCGTCACCCGGCTCACGAACAGGCGCCCGCGCACGTCCTCGGCGTTGACGCCGATCCACGGCTTGCTGGCGCCGGCCGGGCGCCCGGCCGCGATCAGGTCGGCGAGGATCGGCGGCAGCAGGTCGATCGGCACGAACATGTTGCCGGGCACGCCGTCGCTCTTGCCCGAGGTGTCGCCGACGATGAGCGAGCCGACGCCCACGAGCTTGCCCTCGCGGCTGATCAGCGCGGCGCCGCTCCAGGTCGGATGCGGCGGCGCGGTGAACAGCGCCTCGTCGAGCAGATATTCCCAGCTGCCGGCGAACTCGCGCTTGGCCACCACATAGGCGGGCGCCGCCATGTCGAGGCCGCCGAAGCTCGCGATCAGCACCGGATCGCGCTCCTTGAGGTCGGCGGACTTGCCGAGCGCGAGCGGCTTGAGCTTGAGCGGCGCGATCGCCTGCAGCAGGCCGAACCCGGTCTCGTGATCGTAGCCGATCACGTTCGCCGGCACCGCGCGGCCGTCATTGGTGATCGCCTCGGCGGCATGCGCCTCCACCATGAGGTAGCCGATGGTGAGGATGAGCCCGTTCTCGTCGATGACGATGCCGGAGCCTTCGCGCTCGCGGCCGAGATTCTCCACCGTGCGGCCGTCGGGCGCGATGAAGGTCTTGATGCGCACGACCGACGAAACGAGCTCATCGAGCGAGAGCTTCTGGGCGGAAGCGGAGGCGCTCGCCAGCGCGGCGAACGCCGCGGCGAGCAGCAAAGCCAGCCATCCCGGGCCCTGACCGACGGCGTCGCGCATGAATGCTCCCCTTCGACAGGCACGCGTCACGACTCGGGCACTATACCGCACCGGCGGCGGGAAATCCGGGTGACGGCCGGCCCGGCTCTGTCGTGCGACCGGCCTCCTGGTGAGCGAATCGGGCCGCGCCATCCAGGCTCCCGGCAGAACGTCTCGTTATGGGGGATACCGGTCGATGTGGCCTAAACGCTGCACCGGCCAGCGAAAAAGGCCATCCGGTACCGCCGTTAAGGGTTCCCTAACCATGCGCTAGGCAAATCTTGCCCGGGGACAGGGGACACTTTTCTTCACACCGGCGAATTCCTTCACACGGCAGGGATCGGGGGCGGGCCTTGGACACGGGCGCGGTTCCTCTCATGCGCGTCAGCGGCCTGACGGCCGCCGCACAATCCTTCCACGCCCATGACCGGGCGAGACGGGGCGTATCGGAAGCGATGACGGACACCACGGCAGGTTCAGGCGCGCAGATCAGCGGGTTTGCGATGCGCGGGCTCGGCGACCTCGGCGCGCTGCTGCGGCGCGGCGATATCGCGCTCGCGATCGGCGTGATGGCGATCCTGGTGGTGCTGATCCTGCCGCTGCCGGCGACGCTGCTCGACCTGGCGCTCGCGATCTCGATCATCCTGTCGGTGCTGATCCTGATGACGGCGCTGTTCATCCATGCGCCGCTCGAGTTCTCCGCCTTCCCGACCGTGCTGCTGATCGCCACCATGCTGCGGCTGGCGCTCAATCTCGCCTCGACCCGCCTGATCCTGGCGCGCGGGCACGAGGGCACGGCCGCCGCCGGCCACGTCATCGAGGCGTTCGGCAATTTCGTGATGGGCGGCAATTTCGTGATCGGCATCATCGTGTTCACGATCCTGGTGATCGTGAATTTCGTCGTCATCACCAAGGGCTCCGGCCGCATCGCCGAAGTCGCCGCGCGCTTCCACCTCGACGCGATGCCGGGCAAGCAGATGGCGGTCGACGCCGACCTCTCGGCCGGCCTGATCGACGAGGCCGAGGCGCGCCGCCGCCGCAAGACGCTGGAGGACGAGTTCGGGCTTCTTCGGCGCCATGGACGGCGCCTCCAAATTCGTGCGCGGCGACGCCATCGCCGGGCTGCTGGTGGTGTTCATCAACATCATCGGCGGCATCATCATCGGCGTCGCCCAGCAGGGGCTGCCGTTCGCCGAGGCGGTGCGCACCTACACGCTGCTCACCGTCGGCGACGGCCTGGTCACGCAGATCCCGGCGCTGATCGTCTCGACCGCGGCGGGCCTGCTGGTCGCCAAGGCCGGCGTGTCGGGCGCCGCCGACAAGGCGCTGCTCAAGCAGCTCTCCGGCTACCCCAAGGCGCTCGGCATGTCGGGGGCGGCGATGGCGGTGATGGCGCTGCTCCCGGGCATTCCGATGCTGCCGTTCCTGCTGCTGGGCGGCGGCGCCGGGGCCTTCGCCTACATCATCGACAAGCGCCAGAAGCAGCAGGTCGTCGCCGAGGCGCAGCGGGTCGAAGCCGCCAAGGCACCGCCCGCCGAGGAGCCGATCTCGGCGGCGCTGAAGATGGACGACCTCAAGATCGAGCTCGGCTATGCGCTGCTGCCGCTCGTCAACTCGCCCGACGGCAGCGACCGGCTCACCGAGCAGATCAAGGCGCTGCGCCGCTCGCTCGCGGTCGAGATGGGCTTCGTGATGCCGGCGGTGCGCATCCTCGACAACGTGCAGTTCGAGGCCAACACCTACGTCATCAAGATCAAGGAGGTGGACGCCGGCTCCGGCCGCATCTTCCCCGGCCAATACATGGTGATGGATCCGATGGGCGCGCAGGTGACGCTGCCCGGCATTCACATCAGCGAGCCGACATTCGGGCTGCCGGCCACCTGGATCGATGCCGCGCTGAAGGAGGAGGCCGCGCTCAAGGGCTACACGGTGGTCGACGCCGCGACCGTGCTCTCGACCCATCTCACCGAGCTGATCAAGTCGAACGTCTCGGAGCTGCTCTCCTATGCGGAGGTGTCGAAGCTGATCAAGGACCTGCCCAAGGAGCAGAGCGAGCTGACCAAGGACATCGTGCCGGCGCAAATCACGGTGTCGGGCATCCAGCGCGTGCTGCAATTGCTGCTGGCCGAGCGGGTGTCGATCCGCGACCTCGCCACCATCCTGGAAGGCATCGCCGACGCGATCGCGTTCACGCGCAATCCGGCCAGCCTGGCCGAGCACGTGCGGGCGCGGCTGTCGCGCCAGATCTGCGCCCAATACATGACGCCGGCCGGTCACCTGCCGCTGATCGCGCTGACCGCCAAATGGGAGCAGGCCTTCGCCGAATCGATCATCGGCCAGGGCGACGACCGCACCCTCGCCATGCAGCCGTCCCGCCTCACCGAGTTCATCACGCTGGTGCGGGAGCGGTTCGAGGATGCGGCGCGCATGGGCGAGGCGCCGGTGCTGGTGACCTCGGCCGGCGTCCGGCCGTTCGTCCGGGGGGTGGTCGAGCGGTTCCGGGCCCAGACCCCGGTCATGTCCCAGGCCGAAATCCACCCGCGGGTCCGGCTCAAGACCGTGGGCAGCATTTAGCCAGAACCGCTTTTCCGGCCGATCGGCGCCCAATCTTCTTGGGGGCCCGGGCGGGGCGCTTGGGCCCCCAACCCATTGAAATCACGATTGTTCAAGGCTTCCTGCGCGGTCTGGGAACCGCCCTGCCCGCGCTTACGTTTTTACCGGCAAGGCGAGCCAGACCGCCTTGAACCTTTTCCTCGTCCGCCGCGACCAATGGACGAGGATCGGGAGCCTGCCATGAACAATTCGTCGCTGCTCACTGCGGACCGCATGACCCACCTGAAAATCGTGGTCATGGCGCTGGTCTGCGCGACGCTCGTCGCCGGGGTCGGCATTGCCGCCCGCGTGACCGATGGGACCACCGGTATCAGCGGGCGCCTGCAGGCGACCGGCCCGGTGATCAAGGCCTCCAAGCCGGTGACCGCTTCGACCGGCGAGGACAGCACCATCCGCTGACCAGTTTTTCTTCTCTCAACCCCCCACTTTGCGCGCCTTCGGGCGCGCTTTTTCTTTTTGGGAGCTACTCGTCGAACTGCGATTCCGGCGGTGCGGGCGGTCGTGTCGGGACCGGAGCCGGAGGCGGAGGCGGAGCCACCGTGACACCGACCAGGCGCAGCAGCTCGACCGCGCGCAGGCGCTCGGGCACCCGGTCGGGCGCGTACCGCCACGCCGCGACCAGCCCACCGATCGCCACCAGGAGCAGGACCAGGAGCACGGCGAACGCCCGCCAGCGGCGCAACCGACGCCTCATCACCAGGCTGTCGTCCGCGCGTTCCTCCATCGGGGCGCGGATCAGGGGTTCCGGCGGTGCCACTGGCTCCGACGCCACCAGCGCCGGCGTGAGCGGCGCAGGCGTCGGCGGCAGCTCCAACCCCGGAGCGGGCGGCAGCGTGACCGGTGTCACCGGCGAGCGTCGGGACCAATGTCACCGGGCTCGGGACCGGCGTGACCGGGGATACCGGGGATGCGGTGACCGGGGATGCGGTGACCGCTTCCGCCGACGAGCTCGGCTCCGAGACGGCAGCGGCCGCGGCCTCCGGCGGGGTGCTCTCCGGCACCGCCGGGGCGGGCTCCTTGACGGCCTCGGTCTCGGCCGCCGGCGCCGGCGACTTCCGGGGCCGGCGCAGGTTCCGGCACCTTGCTCTTGATGCGATGCCAGATCTCGCCGTCCGGCTCGACCGGCTCGACCATCAGGTGCAGCTCGCCGAGCCGGCGCTCCCACAGGCGCACCTTGGCGGCAAATGCCTGATCGACGCCGAGCATGGCCTGGGCCTGGGCGCGTTCGGGGCCGTCGAGCGTGCCGAGCACGTACTCGGCGGCAAGGGCATCGGTGTCGCCGGTTTCGCTCATGGGCCGAGACACTGCTCGACTTCGAGGAGGCTGCGCCGCAGCGACGCCCGCAGCAGATTGACCGGCATGTCGAGCTTGATCGAGAGCTGCTCGCGGGTGAAGGCGCCGTAATAGGCCAGCAGCAGCATGCGCTGGCGGTCGGGCTCGAGCCGGCCGATGCAGGTCAGGAGGCGCTTGAGCTCATCGGTCAATTGATGCCGGGGCACGGTCCCGGGCCCGTCATCGTCGGAGGTGTCCGGCTCGGCCTCGCCGCCCGCCTGCTGCAGCTTGCGCGCGACATCGATGGCGCGGCCGCGGGCGATCCCCACGATCCAGGCCATCGGGGTCGCGTGCGCGGGGTCGAACTCGCCGGCCCGACGCCAGATTTCCAGGTAGGCGTCCTCCATGACGTCGGCCGCGAGGTCGTGCCGCCGCACGATCCGCAGCACCACGCCATAGACCTTGGCGCCGCTGGCCGCATAAAGGCGCTCGAAGGCGGCAGCATCGCCCTGGGTGACGGCTGCGAGCAGCCACGTAATCTCAACCGGCGTCGACATGACGAACTGGCCCCTCCCCGGCTTCGCCGTGGTTGGGCCGATTATCGCCGCCGGAGGCGCCTCTCGTCGAGACTTGAATGCAATGAATTCGTGAGGCAGCCGCGTCGGGCGGGCCGGGTCGCCCCCCTTGAGAGGGCCGTGGTGATGGAGTCCGGGCTCGCGCCACGGTCGGCGATAGCGGACTTGGGTGGAGCGTCCCGAAATGATCGAGCCTGGTCTCAGGCGCGGGCGCCGTTGCGCATGATGCCGATGGCGTCGAGCTCGGCCTGCTCGCGGGCGTCTTCCTCGGCGCGCTCGCGCGCCTGGTCGCGCTCGTCGAGCAGCTCGACCTTCTTCATCTCCTCGAAGGCCTCGCCGAGCGCCGCCTTGGCGTCGTCGAGCTGGACCTTGAGCTCGTCGGCCGAGCGCTTGAGGTTCTCGCGCCGCTGCATCGCCGCCTTGGCGTAGGTCGGATAGGCGAAATGGGCGGGATCGTGGATCCCGGCACGGTCCTGCTCGGTCTTGATCTCGCGCTCGAGATCGACGGCCATGCGCTCGAACTCGGCGATCATGCCCTCGATCTGCGCGACCTTCCGGCGCTTCTCGTCGACCTGAAATTTCTTCAGGCGGATGAGCGTCTCGCGTGACTTCATCGACTCGTACTCCCCCGAAGCCCCGACACCATGGGACAGCCCCGAACAAGGCAGCCACGGCTACGCAGGCTGCGGTGACTTGCCGGCGTCGCCGGGCACGCCTTACACGCGGCGCGGCCGGAGCCGGCAGTGAGTATGCCGGGACAGTGTTAGTTTTCAGTTTCAACACTGCCCAGGATTTGCTCAAGGCGTTGATATCCTTGCCCAAGATTGGTTGCATCTTCCTTACCCTGGGCGAGGAATTCCTCCAGCGGCCGGTGCAGGCGGATGGCCTCGTCGACCTCGGCGCTCGATCCCGGCCGGTAGGCGCCGAGCCGGATCAGCTCCTCCATGTCGGCGTAGGTCGCCATCACCTGCCGGGCTCGGTTGATGACCGGCAGATAGGCCGGGTCGGCGGCGCGCGGCATGGTGCGGGAGACCGACTTCAAGCATGTTGATGGCCGGGTAGCGCCCGCGCTCGGCGATCGCGCGCTCCATCACGACGTGGCCGTCGAGGATGGCGCGCACCGCGTCGGCAACCGGCTCGTTGTGGTCGTCGCCCTCGACCAGCACGCTGAACAGGCCGGTGATGGTGCCCTCGCCGATGCCGGGGCCGGCCCGCTCGAGCAGGCGCGGCAGCTCGGTGAACACGGTCGGCGTATAGCCCTTGGCGGTCGGCGGCTCGCCGGCCGAGAGCCCGATCTCGCGCTGCGCCACCGCAAAGCGGGTGACCGAATCCATCAGCACCAGCACGTCCTGGCCGAGGTCGCGGAAGAACTCGGCGATCGCGAGCGTCAGATAGGCGGCCTGCCGGCGCATCAGGGCCGGCTCGTCGGAGGTCGACACCACCACCACCGAGCGCGCGAGGCCCTCGGCGCCGAGGTCGTCCTGCAGGAATTCCTGCACCTCGCGGCCGCGCTCGCCGATCAGCCCGATCACCGAGATATCGGCGGCGACGTTGCGCGCCAGCATCGACATCAGCACCGATTTGCCGACGCCGGAGCCCGAGAAGATGCCCATGCGCTGGCCGCGGCAGCAGGTGATGAAGGTGTTGAGCGCGCGCACGCCGAGATCGAGCGGCGCGCCGACGCGCCGGCGCGCATGCGCCGGCGGCGGCGGGTTGCGGAACGGATAGGGCGACGGCCCCGCCGGCAGCGGCCCCTTGCCGTCGATCGGCTCGCCCATGGCGTTGACCACGCGGCCGAGCCAGGCCCGCGACGGGCGCACCGCCGCGGCCATCGAGCTGACCACGGCGCGGCAGCCGCGGCGCACGCCTTCGAGCGCCGCGAACGGCATCAGCAGCGCATTGGCGCCGGAAAATCCTACCACCTCGCACGGGATGCTGGCGGCCGTTGCCGGTCTCGATCACGACGCGGGCGCCGATCGACATGGCGTGGATCGGGCCCGCGACCTCGATCATCAGGCCGCGCACGCCGACCACCCGGCCGTAGATCTCGACGCCGTCGAGCTCGCCGATCTGCTCGGCCAGCGCCTTCATGCGAATCATCCTCGCGCCCTGGTTCAGCCGCGCTTCTTAACCCCGTGTTTACCCGCGTCGTTAATCATTACGTCACCGTCCGTGGGACTTCGGCACCTCGCCCGGCCAGGACGGAGGGGCGAGTCTTCAGAATCGGTTACCTCCGACTTCTAACCTCGAACATGAACCTGCGCTTGGCTAAAAAACCACTCTCTGTGCAATATCTTAGGGCGATTCGTCAGAGTTTGCCCAGAGCGGCATGCGCGCGCGGGAATTAGGTTTTGTTAACCACGCGTCGCTAATGTTCCGACTCGGTTTGTCCCAAAGCGTTTTCACGGGCCGCCGCTGCGGCGTGCCGACCTGAGCCCGAAGCGGCGAGGAAGGGGACTGGCATGCGCGTATTGCTGATTGAGGACGACAGCGCCACCGCTCAATCGATCGAGCTGATGCTGAAATCCGAGAGCTTCAACGTCTACACCACCGATCTGGGCGAAGAGGGTGTCGATCTCGGCAAACTCTACGATTACGACATCATCCTGCTCGACCTGAACCTGCCGGACATGTCCGGCTTCGAGGTGCTGCGGTCGCTGCGCGTCTCCAAGGTGAAGACGCCGATCCTGATCCTCTCCGGCCTCGCCGGCATCGAGGACAAGGTCCGCGGTCTCGGCTTCGGCGCCGACGACTACATGACCAAGCCGTTCCACAAGGACGAGCTGGTGGCGCGCATCCACGCCATCGTGCGCCGCTCCAAGGGCCACGCCCAGTCGGTGATCCAGACCGGCGACCTCGTGGTCAATCTCGACACCAAGACGGTCGAGGTCAACGGCGCCCGCGTGCACCTGACCGGCAAGGAGTACCAGATGCTGGAGCTCCTTAGCCTGCGCAAGGGCACGACGCTGACCAAGGAGATGTTCCTCAACCATCTCTACGGCGGCATGGACGAGCCGGAGCTCAAGATCATCGACGTGTTCATCTGCAAGCTGCGCAAGAAGCTCGCCAACGCCTCGAACGGCAAGAACTACATCGAGACGGTGTGGGGCCGCGGCTACGTGCTGCGCGAGCCGAGCCGAGGACGAGGCGCGCATCCCGGCCTGAGGGATTTCACCGGGAGCAATCGGCTCCCTCGAACGAGCTCGGACGAATAACGAACCCCGCCGCGAGGCGGGGTTTTTGTTTGCATCAACGGTCAGCCGGATGGAGCGCGGACGCAAGCCGAGCGCGTTATGCGCAGAACCTGCGATGCGCTATGGCGAAATGCGGCTACGGTCGCTCCTGCGGCGCGCCTCAATCCGCGATCGCCTGATAGACCAGCGCGTTGATCACCTGCCGGTAGTGCCAGCGGATCGGCCCGGGCGAGTGCGCCATGAACACCACGGCGAGCTCCTCCTTCGGATCGGCCCACCAGTTGGTGCCGCTGGCGCCCGGCCAGCTGAAGTCCCCGACCGAGCCCATGGTGCGCGCGATGCCGGGCGTGGTGCGCACCGCGAGCCCGAGCCCGAAGCCGTAGTCGGCGCGGGTCGGATCGGCGTTGCCGATCAGGTTCTTGACCTCGGGCCCGAGCTGGTTCGACAGCATGTAGTCGACGGTCTTGCGCGCGAGGACGCGGGCGTCGCGGTGCTGGCCCTTGTTCATGAGCATGAGGGCGAAGCGCAGGTAGTCGCTCGCGGTCGACGCCGCGCAGCCGCCGCCGCACTCGAATTTGCGCGGCTGCGTCAGCGCCATCGAGCGATTGCGGCTGCCCGGTGTCGGGATCGTTCGGCAGCGCCTTGGCGTAGCGCGCCGCCTTGTCGGCCGGAATGAGGAAGTGGGTGTCGGCCATGCCGAGCGGCTTGAGCACGTTGTCCTGCAGGTAGCCGCCGAGCGTCTGCTCGCTGAGCTGCTCGACCACGAGCCCGAGCACGTCGAGACCGAAGCCGTAGTCCCACACCGCGCCGGGCTGGTGCAGCAACGGCTGCGCCGCGAGCTTGTCGAGAAATTCCGCGCCGCTCAGCGCTCCGGCCGCCGGGCCGCTGCCGGCCGGATAAAGCTTGTGCACCGCCGTGCTGCCGCGCCCGCCATAGATCAGCCCGGAGGTGTGGCGGTAGAGGTCCTGGATCGTGATCTTGCGCGCGGCCGGCACCGTGGCGACGATGCTCTCGCCCTTGGCGTCCAGCACCGCGACTTTCGTGTCGGCGAATTTCGGGAAATATTTCGCGACCGGATCGTCCATCAACAGCCGGCCCTGCTCGTAGAGCTGCAGCGCGGCGACCGCCGTCATCGGCTTGGTCATGGAGGCGATGTTGAAGATCGTGTCGGTGGTCATCGGCACGCCGGCCGCCTTGTCGCGGTGGCCGAACGCCTCGAAATAGACGAGCTTGCCGCGCCGCGCGATCGCCACCACCGCGCCCGGGATGCGGCCGCGCGCAATATCGGCGTTGAGCGTCTTGGCGATCTCGCCGAGCCGCGCCGAGGACATGCCCGCGTCCTCGGGTTTCGCCCGCGGCAGCGGCGCCTCCTGGGCGGCGGCGGAAACGCCCAGAACGCCGGTAGCAATCATGACGCACATCCCCTGCCTGATCATCGGCGTGCTCCCTTGGCCGCGCGCCTGTTTTGGCGGCGCTTGAAAGTCACCTTATCCGGGTAGCGTAGTCCGACTTCTCCGGGCACGCCAATCCGGTTCCGCTAGAGACGCCATGCGTCTGCGGGGCCCGCAAGGCTACGTCGATGCGCCGCCCGTCCAGTGTCTACGGCACGCGAGAGCAAAGCACTCGGCTCGTCCGCATTGTGGGATTCGGATAGCGCGGCGGCGACACAGGATCCTTCCCGCTCAGCACGGCGGCGGCGGCGCATCGACCAGCTTGGGGTCGATGGCGCGAAGACCATCGGTCCAGGTCAGCTTGCCGAAATCGACCGTCTGGTCGGTCAGCTTCTCCTTCTGCGCCCATCGGCTCAGGCTGCAGAAGTCCTCGTAGTAGACCTTGTCGATCGCCAGCGGCCGCGTGTTGGTGTCCCATTGCTCGCGGGTCGCCTTCTCGCTCAGGTCGAGCTTCGCCTTGGCATAGGCGGCGACCGCGGCGAAATCCTTCTCGGCGACCTCGTTGCCCTTGATGGTCGCGCGCAGCCAGCGCGTCGCGGCCTCCTGGCCGTCCGGCGAGGCAAGCCAGTCCGGCCGCGCGCCGGCCACCAGGTAGCCCTGGATGTAGCCGGTGGCGTCGGCTGAGGTAGTGCGCCTTGTCCGGACAGATCTCGAGCGTGCGCGAGCCGATCGGCTGCCAGATGAAGAACGCGGCGATCTCGCCGCCGCACAGCGCCGTCGGCAGCACCTGGGTGTCGAGGTTCTTCACCGTGACCTTCTGCGGGTCGACGCCGTTCTTCGACAGGTACTCGGAGATGAACCACGAGCCGGTCGAGCCGACGCGGGTGGCGACGGTCTTGCCGACGAGGTCCTGCGGCTTGGTGACGTCCTTGCGCGCCACCACCACGTAGCCCTTGGCGTCGCGCTCGATCGCCGCGATGGTCCGATAGTTGCCGTTGGTGCGGAAGAAATACTGCACGCTCGGCAGGTCGCCGGTCATGACGATGTCGCCCTGCCCGGTCTGGAAGGTCTGGAACGCGGTGGTGCCGGAGGGGAACAGCCGATAGGTCAGGTCGAGGCCGGCCTCCCGGTAGAAGCCCTTCTCGATCGCCATCCAGATCGAGTCGTTGTTGACCGACGGCTGGCCGAACAGGGTCAGCTTCAGCGGCGCCTGCTGGGCCTGGCCATCGGCTGCGCCCAGGCGAGCAGTCCGACTGCGACTGCCGCCGCGACGGCGCGCCATTTCATCTGCTCAGCCATTCATCCCTCCACTCGATTGATGCGAATCGAGTCGCTCCGGTGTCGTCGCCATGGCCCTCGGGCATCAGGTCACCGACACGAACGACATGTAGCGGGCGAGCACGCGCTCGACCAACAAGCGAAAGATCCGGTCGACGATGAAGCCGAGCACGCAGATCGTCAGCAGCGCGACGAAGATGCGGTTGGTCTGCAGCAGCATCGACGACTTCTGCAGCAGATAGCCGATGCCGGAATCGGCCGCGAGGATCTCGGCCGGGATGATGCTCATGAACGACGACGCCATCGCGACCCGCATGCCGGTGACGATGTAGGGCGCGGCCGACGGGATCACGACCAGCACGAAAATCTGCAGCTGGTTGGCGCCGAGGCATTCGGCGGCGCGCTGGCGCGCGATCGGCGCGCGCCAGACGCCGGCGACCGTGTTGATCAGCACGATGAAGAACGTGCCCCAGAAGATCAGGAAGTATTTCGACATCTCGCCGATGCCGAACCAGATGACCGCGATCGGGATCATCGCGGTCGGCGACAGATAGCGCAGCAGCTCGATGATCGGATCGAGCAGGTCGTGCAGCAGCCGGATGCGGCCGAGCAGCACGCCCAGCACGATCGCCGCCGCCGACCCGGTGACGAAGCCGACCAGGACGCGCACCATGCTGATCGACACGTCGGCGAGGATCTCGCCGCTCAGCAACATCGGAATCGCGGTCTCGATCACCACGAGCGGCGGCGGGATCAGGAACGGATTGAACACGAAGGTCGAGAGCAATTGCCAGATGACGAACGCGATCAGCAGCGACGTGGTCGCGAGCAGCGCCGTGCGCGCCCTGCCGGAAGTCGAGCCACGACTGCAGCACACCGCCAGCGCCCGCGACCGGGACGGCCGTCCTCGATCCCTAGGTCGTTGTCGCGAACATCGACCACGATGCGCCATCTTCATTCGCCGTCTCGTCACGCGGACGCGGCCGCGCGCTCTTCCGAGCGCGCCACGTCCGGCGCGAGCAGCCGTTCGATCTCGTTGAAGATGCCGCGCGACCGCCGGATTGGCCAGGTCGCGCGGCCGCGGCAGATCGAGCGTGATCGTCTTGGTGATGACGGAGCGCGGTCCGACCGACATGATCCCGATGCGGTCGCCAAGCGTGATCGCCTCGGCGATGTCGTGGGTCACGAATACGATGGTCTTGCCGGTGCGCTGCCAGATTTCGAGCAGCACCGCATGCATGCGGCGCCGCGTCAGCGCATCGAGCGCGGCGAACGGCTCGTCCATCAGCAGCACCGCCGGCTCGACCGCGAGCGCGCGCGCGATCTGCAGGCGCTGCCGCATGCCGCCCGAGAGCTGCGCCGGGAACTTGCCGCGATGCCGATCGAGATCGACCATCCTCAGGTATTTGTCGATGATCGCGTCCCCACTCCGCCTTCGGGATCTTGCGCACCCGCAGCCCGAAGCGCACGTTCTCCTCGACGGTGAGCCACGGAAACAGCGCCGAGCCGGCGTCCTGAAAGAACATCACCCGGTCGCGTCCGGGGCCGGCAGATCGGGACGCCGTCGCGAGGCGACCGAGCCGGCGCTGGCGCGCTCGAACCCGGCCAGGATGTTGAGAAGCGTCGATTTCCCGCAGCCGGACGGGCCCGAGCAGGCAAAGGAATTCGCCGTCGGCGACCTCGATGTTCACGCCGTCGAGCGCGACGTATCGCACCTGCGCGGACTCGAAGACCTTGCGGACATTGGCGACCTGCAGCAATCCTGCCTCCGGTCGAGCGCAGAAGCAATTCCGGCACCGAAAGACGTTAGGGTTGCGCAGCAAGCGAGTCAACGAAGCCATCAGCGCGACGCGCTGTCGCGTGACCGCTCTAAGCGCACGCTATGGCGACGTGCGCTGCACGCGTGGACGCGTGCGTCGCTCGATGCGCGACTTGAACGATGTGCGCCGGCATGAGCGCCACACCTTGCCACCGGCGTCGGCGCAAGCTCAAATGCCGCCGGATCGCGTGCGCGCCCGGCTGCGGGATGTCGGACGCGTCGTCACGTCTTGAGGCTCGCAGGAGAACGGCAATGGCCGACGTCAAGCCCATCGCACCCGTCCGGATCGGCAGACACGGACATCCAATACGCGCAGGGAATGCGCGCCGGCGCGTGGCTGTTCTTCACCGGACACATGGCGAGCGATTTCGAGCACGGCCTCGCCGCATCCGTCGCCGGCAAGCCCGGCCTGCCGCTCGGCGGCGCGCCGCGCTACCGCCGCGAAGGCGATTTCGTCATCGACCGGTTCGTCAAGCTGATCGCAGCCGAAGGCGGCGACCTGCGGCACATCGTGCGCGTCGACCAGTACTACCCGAGCGCTCAGGCGGTGAACCCCTATCAGCGCGCGCGCAAGGCCGTGCTCAAGGACTACGTGCCGCCGAGCACGTCGGTGCTCATGGAAGAGTTGCTGGTGCCGGGCGCCAATATGGACGTGTCGATGCTGGCGGTGCTGCCCGGGGACGGCCGCGAGCCGAAGGCGGCGTTCCCCGAAGGCGTGCCGGTGCCGCCGCATTCCGGTTTCATTCCCTCGCTGGTCTGCGGCGACTACGTGTTCGTCGCCGGCCAGATGCCGAACAACGTGGCGATGACCGCGCTCGAGCCGCCGGCCTATCGTCCTCCCAATGCGGTCTGGAACGGGACCGACATTCGCCTGCAGGCCGAGTTCCTCATCACCGTCGCGGCTCAAGCCCGCGCTCGAGGCCGGCGGAAGCTCGCTCGCGGAACGCGGTCAAGGCGCAGGTCTATTTGACCGACATCGAGGACCTGCCCGAATTCCTGGACGTGTGGAACGGCCATTTTCGCGAGCATCCCTGCGCGCTCACGGTGGTTGCGACCAAGGGCCTCGCGCTGCTCGAGTCGAAAATCGAGATCAACATTTTCGGGCTGCGCGACGCCGGCAAGGCCAGGAAGGAGATCATCGCCCACCCGACGTCGGACCACATGCGGCTCGGGCCGGCGGCGGTGCGCGCGGGCGATTTGCTGTGCCTGTCGGCGCTCTACGCGGCCGATGAGAACGGCGCGCTGCCGCAAGCCGTCGCGCTGCGGCGAGCCTGCGCCATTTCGGCGCGCCGGTGCAGCACCAGATGCGCGCCATTCTCGGCGGCCGCGGAGGAGATCTGCCGGGCCGGCGGCACGTCGCTCGCCAATGTGCTGCGCGCCCATCACTTCGTGTCCGATCTCAATGTCGTCTATCCGGCGCTGCGCATCTGGCAGGACAAGCTGCCCGGCACGCCGCTCCCGTTCGGCGCCGTGCGCCCGCCATCGATGCCGATCCCAGGCTGCGACGTCATTCTCGACGCGTGGTTCTACCGGCCCGGCCACTGACACCACACCGGCCGCCCGACCCGATCATGGTGGACTCCGCCGCATCACCTTGCGGCGTGGCCGAAATCTAGCTCCGATCAGGGTAGACCGACTCCGCCCGCTGTGCCAATCGGCTTGCGGGGAAAGGATGGAAACTCGCGGCCGAACTGCCGGAGTCACTGACCCATGAAGCGACGCTCGAGCTCGATCCTGAAGTCGTCGCGGGGATCCTGGTGGCGGTGAAGGTACTCGGCGACGTCGCGGGCGGCCTTGCGCCTTCGCCCTTCCATCAACGCGTCGATGAGACGGCGCAGCAACGAGCGCTGCCGTCGTGAGTCCGCAGGCAAGTCGGCCGGGGCGTGGAAGGCTGCGGAGGAGGTATCGATCGTCATGGTCATCTCTCGAGGTGGGCTTCGGGACCTTGGACGATTTCTTCAATGCTTGTTGTGAGTCGCGTTATCGAGCGAGTACGAGGCTGTTTTCAGGCGAGCAAATGACAAATGCGTAACACTGCTCTTCTGCTCGTGAGATCGCACTCACCGATACCAGAACGTAAACTATCAACGACGTCGTGAAGCGAGTGTGAAGTCCATCACGCGCTCACCAAGAGTCGACGCCGTCATTGCGCCAGCAAGCTCCGTGCCATGGCGCGATTTGCACAAGGTTCTTGCAGTGCTTTGATTCACATGATCGATCCGCGAGGCAGCGTCAGCCGTCTGCGGCCCTGCCGATCAACCTGAGCAGCAAGCCGCGATAGCGGTCGGCTATGACACGAGCCCCGATGTTGAGCAGCTTGCTCATCTGCGTGGCAGCGTTCGTTCGCGCGCTCGCTGATCCGCGGTTGACCATTGCGGCGTCGGCCCTAAAGTGCGCGCGAACCTCGCGATCCCTCCTGCCCCCGCGACCTTCACGCATGCCGGCTCCCATCATCCCCAGATTGTCCGCGCGCGGCGCCGAAATCCCGGCGCTCGGCTTCGGCACGTCGAGCCTGGGCGACTGCGGCGAGGTCGTCGCGACCGCGCTCGCGTGCGGCTATCGCCATATCGACACGGCCTGGAAATACGGCACCGAGCGCGGCGTCGGCGAAGGCATCCGCGCATCCGGCGTTCCGCGCGGCGAGATTTTCCTCACCACCAAAGTGTCGCACGAATATCTGCGCGCCGACGATTTCGCCCGCTCGGTCGACGAGAGCCTGAAAAATCTCGGGGTCGACTACGTCGACCTGCTGCTGGTGCACTGGCCGAACCCGGACATCCCCCTGAGCGAACCGATGCCGGCGCTGGCGAAAGCCAAGCGGCAGGGGCTCGCGCGCCATGTCGGGGTGGCGAATTTCAACATCGCGCTGCTCGACGAGGCGATCCGGCTGTGTCCGGAGCCGCTGGTCAACCTGCAGGCCGAGTACCACGCCCACCTCGACCAGCGAAGGCTCGTGGAGGCTTGCCGCCAGCGCGGCATCGTCTTCACCGCCTATTGTCCGCTCGGGCGCGGGCGGCTGCTGCACGACCCGGTGCTGGCCGACATTGCCGCGCGCAAGGGACGGTCGCTCGCCCAGATCGCCATTCGCTGGCTCATCCAGCAGGGCAACATCATCCCGATCCCGCGGTCCTCGAACCCCAAGCGCATCGCCGAGAACCTCGACGTCTTCGACTTCACGCTCACCGATGACGAGATGAAACGGATCGGCGCGCTCAAGCGAGCCGACGGCCGGATCGCCAACCCCGCCGGCCGCGCGCCGGCGTGGGATTGAGTTCACAACTTCAGAGGACGCCAAATGCCGCTGCCCAGATATTTCATGTACTTCCCGGGCAATTACCGGTGGTCGGCGGCGTTCGTGAACATGCTCGGGCGCGCCGCCTATGGCGGCGCCGACATCAGCGAGCTGCACAAGATCGGTCGCCTGCTCGAAGGCAAGAGCGCCGAGGACGACGCGGCCTGGTTCGATGCCTGCGTCGAGGTCGCCGACGAGGTGCGCGGCCATGCCGAGCGTTTTCGCGCGTCGCGCCACCCGATCTCGGCCGCGGCCTTCTATCTGCGCGCCTGTCACTACTACCAGATGGGCGAGCGCTTCCGCACGCCGAAGGACCAGAAGGCGCTCGACGCCTATCGCACCGCGGTCGATTGCTTCCACCAGTTCGTGGCGCTCACCGACGTGAAGATCGAGATCGTCGAGGTGCCGTTCGAAGGCCGATCCCTGCCCGGCTATTTCGTGCACGCGCAGAACGCCAAGTCCGCGCGCACGCCCTGCGTGGTGTTCTTCGACGGCCTCGACGTCACCAAGGAAATCCAATACGTGGCCGGCGTGCCCGACCTGATCAAGCGCGGCATCTCCGTGTTGGTCATGGATGGACCCGGCACCGGCGAGGCGATCCGGTTTCGCGGCCTCGTGCTGCGCCACGACTACGAGAAGGCCGGCAGCGCCTGCATCGATTTCCTCGAGCAGCGCAGCGACGTCGACCCGAAGAAGATCGGCATCGTCGCCATCAGCCTCGGCGGCTATTACGCGCCGCGCTGCGCGTCGCTCGAGCCGCGCTTTGCCGCCTGCGTGGCCTGGGGCGCGATCTGGGACTACCACGCGGTGTGGAAGCGGCGCGTGGAGGCGCAGTTCAAGGCATCGCTGTCGGTGCCGGGCCATCACATCATGTGGATCGTGGGCGCCGACACGCTCGATGACGCCTTGCGGCGGCTCGAGCCGTTCAAGCTCGACGGCGTGGTGCAGAAGATGCGCTGCCCGTTCCTGGTCGTGCACGGCGAGGACGACGAGCAGATCCCGCTCGCGGACGCGCAGGCGCTCTACGACGCCTGCGGCTCGCAGGACAAGACCTTGCGCGTGTTCTCGAGCGAGGAAGGCGGCGCCCAGCACTGCCAGCGCGACTATCTCACGCTCGGCTGCGCCACCATGTGGAGCTGGTTCGAGGACAAGCTGGTGCGAGCGTAGCCCGCATCCGCCTTCGCCCGCGAAGGCGGGCTTCGGCGCGTGCAGCCCGCTTCGTCACCGGCGCCCGCCACCACCCGCAGCAACGGCGCCGGCCTGGGCACCGCCACGTTCGGCACGTAGAGCCCGCGCCGGTCGGCGAGCGGCTTGAAGCTGTCGGTCAGGCCGACCACCGTCTCGGCGGCGCCGAGCACGAGATAGCCGCCGCGATCGGTGATCCGCGCAATGCGATCGAGCACCGCGGTCTTGGTCGCCTGGTCGAAATAGATCAGCACGTTGCGGCAGAACACCAGGTCGAACATGCCGAGATGGGAGAAATCGGCGAGCAGGTTGAGCGGCCGGTACTGCACCATGGCGCGGATATCGGGCGCGATCTGCCAGGTGTCGCCGATCTGGCTGAAGTATTTGACCAGCAGCTGGATCGGCAGGCCGCGCTGCACCTCGAACTGGCTGTAGATGCCGGCCTCGCGCCTTTTCCAGCACCTCGTTGGACAGATCGGTGGCGACGATCTCGATGCGCCAGCCGGCGATGCCGCCGGCCATCTCCTTCAGCGACATGGCGAGCGAATAGGGCTCCTGCCCGGTCGAGGCGGCCGCGCACCAGATGCGGATGCGGCGCTGCGCCGCGCGCGCGGCGAGCAGCGCCGGCATGATGGTGTCGCGGAAATGCTCGAACGGAATCTTGTCGCGGAAGAAGAACGACTCGTTGGTCGTCATCGCCTCGACCACTTCGACGACCAGCGGCTCGGCGTGCGCGCCCTTGAGCTTCTGCACCAGGTCGCCGAGACCCGCGACAGCCGGCCCGGCGCGCGACCGGCAACAGCCGGCTCTCGACCAGATATTGCTTGTCCGCCGCCAGCACGAGGCCGGAGCGCTCCTTCAGGAGCTTGCGCAGATAATCGTAGTCGAGCGGCGTCACGGCCGGCCTCCGCCGAACATGCGGCCGATTCGCGCTGCGATCTGATCGAGCGGCAGCACGGCCGAGCACACGCCCGCATGCGCGGCCGAGCCGGGCATGCCCCACACCACGCTCGACGCCTCGTCCTGCGCGATCACGCAGCCGCCGGCGGCCACGATCTCCGCCGCCCCGCGGGTTCCGTCGGTGCCCATCCCGGTCAGGATCACCGCCAGATTCCACTTGCCCCACACCGCGGCCGCCGAGGCGAACAGCGGATCGACGGCCGGCTTGCAGAAGTGGACAAGCGCGCCGTCGTCGAGCGCGATCACCGGCTCGCCGTCGCGCCGCGCAACCCGCATGTGCCGGCCGCCGGGCGCGACGTAGATGTTGCCGGCACGAACCGGCTCGCCGTCGACCGCCTCGTGCGCCGGCCGGCCGCTCGCCCGCGTCAGATGCTCGGCCAGGATGGCGGTGAAGGTCGGCGGCATGTGCTGGGTGATGAGCACCGGCGCATGATCGATGACGGCGCCGATGTTGGCGATGACGGCATTGAGCGCCTGCGGCCCGCCGGTCGACGAGCCGATCAAGAGGACGCGCGGCGGCATCACCGGGAACGGCCGCAGCGCAATCTTGGCAGGTTCAGTCCGCTCGCCGCGAGGCTGTCCCGCTCGGCGCGAGGCTTGTTCCGCTCGGCGCAATGCTGGGTGCGGCGACGCGCGGGCCGGGCTCGTCGGCGCGACGCGCGACCCGCGCCGGACCGACCGGAGCGGTCGCCGCGTAGAGCCGGGCGGCGGCGCGCTGCCTGCGGCGCGCGCCGAGCGCGCGAACCTTGTCGATCAGCTCGCGGCGGAACTCCGGCGAGGTCGCGAATTCGCGGTTGGTTTGCGGCTTCGGGATGTAGTCGGCGGCGCCGAGCGAGAGCGCGCGCAGGCTCACCTCGGCGTTGCGGCGGGTGAGCGTCGACGCCATCAGCACGACCAGATCGCGCTTCTTCTCCAGCAGGCGCGGCAGCGCGGTGATCCCGTCGATGTCGGGCATGTCGACGTCGAGCACGACGACGTCCGGATTGCTGCGCTCGACCTGCTCGATCGCTTCGCGCCCGCTGCGCAGCGAGGCGACGATCCGCAGGTCGGGCTCGGCCTCGATCCAGCGCGCGATCAGGCCGCGCACGACGATGGCGTCGTCGACCACCATCACGCGGATCGGATCCTGCGCCAGGGTGGTGCCGGAAGCTGGGGCGGCGACGGCGATGCTCATCGCTACTCTTTATGGTTGGACGCTACGGACGCGTACGAAACGGGCGTCAGATCAGCCCGACCTCCTGGAACTTGGCCTCGACGATGTCCTTGTCGAACGGCTTCATGATGTACTCGTTGGCGCCGGCATGCAGTGCGCGGGCGATGTGAGCGACATCGTTCTCGGTGGTGCAGAACACCACCTTCGGCCGATCCCCATCCGGCAGCCGCCGCAGCACGCGCAGGAACTCGTAGCCGTCCATCTTCGGCATGTTCCAGTCGAGCAGCACGGCATCCGGCATCGCGGCCCGACAGACGTCGAGCGCCTGCTCGCCGTCCTCGGCTTCGAGAATCTGGAACTCGAGCCCTTCGAGGATTCGCCGCGCCACCTTTCGGATGACGCTCGAATCGTCAACGACCAGACAGGTCTTCATCGCAACCTCGCTTGTTTCGCGCGGGCCATCCCGCCGACAGCTTGCACTTCAGATTCCGCATTCGCGGCGCTGCTCACGCAGCCACCGCGGTGACGCCGGCGTCGAGCACACGCTCGACGTCCAGAACGACCAGAAGCCTGCCTTCGAGCCGGTGCACGCCGGCCGACACGCGGGCGAGACGCCCGTCGAGATTGACCGGATTGTCCTCGCGGCTCGCCGCCGGAAGCTTCAGCACCTCGCCGATCTCGTCGATCAGCAGGCCGTACGATTCGCCCCTGTACTCGACGCCGATCGCCATTTGCCGGCCGACGCGCTCCTGCGCCTCGAGATCGAGCCGGCAGCGCATGTCGATCACCGTGACGATACGGCCGCGCAGATTGAGCAGCCCCGCGATATCCGGCCCGGCGAGCGGCACGCGCGTCAATCGCTCGGGCACGAACACGTCCTGCACGCGCGAAATCGGCAGCCCGAACAGCTGGCCGCCGATCATCGCGGTGACGTACTCGACGGTGTTCTCGTTCATCGCGGTCATGGCCGGTCCCTCACGCCGCGCAGCCCAGGTCGGCGGTCTGCTCCTTGAGCGCCGCGATCAGGCCCTGGCGATCGAACTTGGCCACATAGTCGTGCAGGCCGACCTGCTTGCCGCGCTCGATCGCGTCGGCGGAGACGAGCGAGGAGAGGCCGATGATCGGCAGGTCGGCCGTGCGCGGATCGGCGCGCACCGCCGAGGCGAGCTCGAATCCGTCCATGCCGGGCATCACGATGTCGGTGATGACCACGTCGAAGCGCCGGCCGCGCTGCAGCAGCGCCAGGGCATCGGGGGCCGACCCCGCGGTGGTGACCGCGTAGCCGGCGGCCTTGAGCACCGGCGCCAGCATGTTGCGGAAGAATGCCGCGTCGTCGATCAGCAGCACGCTGCGCGCCGCCTGCCCGCCCTCGCGTTCCTTCCAATTGCGCCAATCCTCGAACGCGAGCGGCAGGAAATGCGCGACGTCGATGATCTCGGTCGCCTGCCCCTTGATCACCGCCGAGCCGATGAAGCCCGGCCGCTCGCTCGCGATCTCGATGTCGAGCCGGTCCTCGACGATATCGACGATCTCGTCGACGAGGAGGCCCATGCTGCGGTGGTCGTCCGAGAACACCAGGAGCGGCTGATTGCCGCTCGCCTTGATGCGCACCTCGTCGTTGACCGGGATGAGCGGCATGAGCTGGCCGCGGTACTGCACCAGCGGACGGCCGTTGGAGAGCTCGATCTTCCTGACGTCGATCTCCTCGAGCCGGGTGACGAGCGAGAGCGGCACGGCCTTCGGCTGCGGCGAGCCGGCGCGGAAGACCAGCATCGACTCGGTCGCGGCTTCCGCCTGGCGCTCGCCGTCGCGCTCGCCTTCGGTCGCCTGGCGGGTCGTGGTCGCCATTCCGACGGTCTGGGCGACGCCGTTGGGGTCGATGATCAGGATGACCGAGCCGTCGCCGAGGATGGTGTTGCCGGAGAACATCGGGATGTGGCGAAGCTTGCTCGACATCGGCTTCACGACGATCTCTTCGGTGTGGAAGACGCCGTCGACGACGATGCCGAAGGTCTGGCTGCCGACCTGCGTGACCACGATGAAGCCGTTGCCGGCCTCGCCGTCGCCGGGCGTGTCGAGCCTGAGCAGCGTCTTGAGGTGGACGAGCGGCAGGAGCTTGTTGCGCAGCCGCAGCACCGCCGCGTCCTTGATGCGCTCGATGCGATGCTCCGAGTTGCTGCGCGCGCGCACCAGCTCGACCACGGCGAGCTGCGGGATCGCGAAGCGTTCGCCGCCCGCCTCGACCAGGAGCGCCGAGACGATGGCGAGCGTGAGCGGAATCTTGACGGTGATGCTGGTGCCGCGGCCGACGACCGATTTCACGTCGATGGTGCCGCCGATCTGGTCGATGTTGGCGCGCACGACGTCCATGCCGACGCCGCGGCCGGAGACGCTGGTGACCTTCTCGGCGGTCGAGAAGCCGGGCGCGAAGATGAATTTGTGGATCTGCGCTTCCGACAGCTTGTCGATCTCGGCTTCCGAGACGAGCCCGTTGGCGATCGCCTTCGCCCTGATCCGCTCGGTGTCGAGCCCGCGGCCGTCGTCGGCGACCTCGATGATGATGTGGCCGCCTTCGTGACGGGCGGACAGGCGGATCGTCCCGCGCTCGGGCTTGCCGGCGGAGCGCCGCTGCGCCGGCGTTTCCAGCCCATGGTCGGCGGCATTGCGGACCATGTGGGTCAGCGGATCCTTGATCAGGTCGAGCACCTGGCGGTCGAGCTCGGTCTCGGCGCCGTGCATCTCCAGCTCGATCGGCTTGCCGAGCTCGGCCGACAGGTCGCGCACGATCCGCGGCAGCTTCTGCCAGGCATTGCCGATCGGCTGCATGCGCGTCTTGAGCACGCCTTCCTGCAGCTCGGCGGTGACGTTGGAGAGCCGCTGCAGCGGGCTCTTGAATTCGGAATCCTCGTGGCGGCGCACGATCTCGATCAGCTGGTTGCGCGTGAGCACCAGCTCCGAGACCATGGTCATCAGGTGCTCGAGCGTATCGACATGCACGCGGATCGACTGGTTGGCGATCTTGGCGTCCGGACGGTCGTCGTCGCCGCCGCCAGTCTCCGGCGCGTCGGGCGCGGCGCGCGTTGCGGGCAGCGGCGGACGCGGAGGCGTCGGACGCGGGCGCCGGCGCGGCGCGATCGGGACCGGGCGCCTCGCGGAACGCGCGCTCGAGCTCGTCGAGCGTGACCTCGCCCGGACGCAGCGGCCGCTCCAGCGCCTGCGGCACGAGCGAGCCGACGGTACGGCCTTTCGCGGCCGCCGCGCGGGCGGCGGCATCGCTCGACATGCGGTCGAGCTGCGCGATCAGGTCGCGATCGTCGCCCGGCTGCTCCGCCTGGTGGCGCTCGAGCTCGTCGAGCAACCGCTTGATGCGGTCGATCGTCGCCAGGATCAGCGTGACGGCCTCGCCGGTGACCGGCAGGCCGTCGCGGAAATTGCCCATCAGCGCTTCGGCGGCGTGCGTGAGCGCTTCCAGCCGCGGCAGCGCGAGAAAGCCGCAGGTCCCCTTGATGGTGTGGACGAGGCGGAAGATGTTATCGAGGATCTTGGCGTTGTTCGGATCCTGCTCGAAGCGAACCAGCTCCACGTCGACGACGTCGAGGCTTTCGCTCGTCTCGGTGAGAAATTCCCGCAGCAGCTCGTCCATGGAACCGGGACTTTCGACGCAACACGCGACCCGCCGGATCGGCTCCCGCGCGGGAACCAAATCGGCACTCCACCAGCCTGAGCAGTGTGTTGGTAAACGGTTTAATTTTGGTTGCGCCTGCCGGCGACGCAATGCGCCGTTCGGCATTGGAATTTACCGTCATTCGCGACCGGGGAAAGCCCGTTCGCACGAGAAGCGCGTTGAACGGGCCGCTACTCTGGTCGCCACCACGATCGCGTCGCCCTCGGGCTTGAGCTCGACCTTGAGGCCGCAGGCGCGCGCGAGCAGGCCGGTATAGAACGGCTGGATCGCGTGGGCGTCGACCGATCCGCTCTCCGACGTGCCCTCGAGCAGTCCCGGCACCGCCTGCGGGATGCGGGCATTGAGGCCGACCGCGGTCACGCGGAACCCCATGGTCTCGCCCTCCCCGACCGGATCGACCGTGAGCGTGCCGCCGCGCGGGATCGTCTGGCCGGCGATGATCAGCATGTTGAGCAGCAGCTTGACCCGGTTCTTCGGCAGCAGCACCCGCGGCAGGTTCCAGGTGAGCTTGGTCTTGTCGTCCTCGATGAAGGCGCGCGCCATGTTCTCGGCGTCGCCGAGATCGATCTGCGCGGTCGCCGACCCGGCGGCGCCGAAGGCGAGCCGGCAGAACTGCAGCCGCGCCGAGGCGGTTTTCGCGCTCTTCTTGATCAGATCGAGCGCGAAGGTCTTGGTTTCCTCGTCGCTTTGCTTCTCCTCCAGCACTTCCAGCCCGTTGACGATGGCGCCGGTCGGGCTGATCAGGTCGTGGCAGACGCGCGAGCACAGCAGCGCGGCGAGATCGAGAGGATCAAGGGCAACGGCTGCGGACATGAGGTCGTCTCCGGTGGTCGGGCCTCGGGTAAGCGGAACTGTGCGGGCTGGGACGCGACTCAGGACCATGGCATCGCGGCGCCGGTGTGATACACCGCGGCCGCTCGATCTGCCAAGGCCGGGAGCGCGGCCGGCAAAAAGTACGCGATGAGCCGGACACCGAAGGGGGAGATCGCAGTGGCGGATGGGGCGCTTCTCGACCGGCTCACCACCATCGTCTCGGCCGCGGCCGCCGCGATCCTCGAGGTGCGCGCCGGCTCGCTCGATACCCGGACCAAGCCGGACCCGTCCCCGGTCACCGCCGCCGACCATGCCGCCGAGGCCGTGATCCTCGCGGGCCTGGCGCACGTGCTGCCGGGCGTTCCGGTGGTGTCGGAGGAAGCCGCCGGCCAGGCGCCGCCCGCGCACCTTCCCGACACCTTCATCCTGGTCGATCCGCTCGACGGCACGCGCGAATTCATCGCCGGCCGGGACGAGTTCACCGTGAACGTGGCGATCGTGAGCGGCGGGCGCCCGGTGCTCGGCATCGTGGCGGCGCCGGCGCTCGGCCTGCTCTGGCGCGGCGCGGAGGCGGTGCCGGCCGAGCGCCTGCGCCTGTCGCCCGGAGCGCCGGCGAGCGCCGCGCAGGAGCGCAGCCGCCATCCGCTGCCGGGCGCTGCCGAGCGGCGGGCCTCGTCGCCGCCGTCAGCCGCTCGCATCTCGACGCCCAGACCCAGGCCTTTCTGGCGCGGCTGCCCGCACGTCGACGAGATCGTGAGCGGATCGGCGCTGAAATTCTGCCGCGTCGCCGAGGGCGCGGCCGACCTTTATCCGCGGCTCGCACCGACCTGCGAATGGGACGTGGCGGCCGGCCACGCGGTGGTGGCGGCGGCCGGCGGCATGGTGACCACGCCCGAAGGGGCGCCGCTGCCCTACGGCCGCATCGCCGAGCAGTTTCGGATTCCGGCGTTCATCGCCTGGGGCGATCCGTCGGCGCCCGCGCGGCTGGGACTCTTGAAGTGAAGAGGACAGCCTATGGCGAGAGGGTAAGCTTGACCGACGGCCATTTTCCCTCGGCGGCCGCGATGATCCGCTCGGCGTCGCCCACGAACAGGTCACGGCCCTCCGGCGCAGAGAAGAGATAGAGCCGCTCGCCCGAGAGGGTCCACAGCCGCGGATCGCCCGCGACCGCCACCCCGCGCGCGACCCCGATCGGGTCGTACCCGCCGAACCGGGGCATATAGATGTCGGGATCGGCGATGAAGGCGCCGCGGTTGCCCTCGTTGCGGAACCGCCAGACCGCGCCCGCAAAGCTCGCCTCGAAGTCGCCCTTCCCGAGGCTCGCCACCCCGTCGATGAAATAGGCGACCGGATCGAAGCCGCTGATCGCCAGCCCGCTGTTGCGGTCGACCACGAGCTACTCGGTGGTCGCCGCCCGGATCACGGCCGGCCGGACAAGCCCGCCGATCGCCACGCCGGCCGCCATCAAGCGGCCGCCAGGCCGAGACATCGAAGCTTCCGTTGGCGCCGCGGTGCGGTCATAGTCTTGCCGATCATGCGGCGATTCGGTTGCGGTTTGGCCGCAAACCTACGGTATCAACGTGTGCGACGGGTTAAACCGGGCTGAGCCCGTGAATTCCATGGAGCACTCGATGCGCGCCGTCTTGCGGACTGCCGCTCTCGTTCTCGTCCTCGCCGGCTTCGCGACCGGGCCTGTGGCGGCCCAGTCCAATCCGCAGCGCAACATCAATATTCGTCGAACGAGGTCCTCGACACCGGCCATCGCTTCTTCGGCACGGTGTCGCGCGGGCTTGCCCAGATCGTCGAGAAGGCCGGCAGCCAGTGGGGCCTGCCGAACGGCTACGTCCTCGGCCAGGAGGCCGGCGGCGCGGTCGTGGCCGGCGTCCGCTACGGCGACGGCGTGCTCTACACCAAGAATGCCGGCGACCTGCGGGTGTTCTGGCAGGGTCCCTCGCTCGGCTTCGACTTCGGCGGCGAGGGCGCGCGCACCATGATGCTGATCTACAGCCTGCCGGCCACCGAGGCGATCTATCAGCGCTTCGTCGGCATCGACGGCTCGGCCTATTTCGTCGGCGGGCTCGGCATGACCGCGTTGACCGCGAGCAATATGGTGGTGGTTCCGATCCGCACCGGCGTGGGGCTGCGGCTCGGCGCCAATATCGGCTATCTCAAGTTCACCCCGAGCGTCGACCTGGAACCCGTTCTGAGCGGCTCGCCGCAGTCGCGCCGCAATCCGGCGCTTTGAGCCCGAACCGCCGCCAGACCGGCAAATCGCGCTTTTTCGCGCTCACGGGTTTACGTTAACCGCCGGGCACGCTGGTAGCGGGCGGCCAGCCGTGGCATTCTGGTAAAAACAAAGTTGACGGGTTCAGGAGGCGTAACCCATGATCGAACCGATCATGTTCGTCGGGATCGGATTCCTGGTCGCGGGCTTGCTCGTCATCGGCGTCATTCCGCTCGTGCACGCGCGCGCGGTGCGCCTCACGCAGCGCCGGCTCGAAGCCTTGACGCCGCTGTCGATGGCGGAAATCCAGGCCGACAAGGACCAGTTGCGCGCCGAATTCGCCATGTCGACGCGGCGCCTCGAAATGAGCGTCGAGCAGATGAAGGCCAAGACCTCGAGCCAGCTGGCCGAGATCGGCAAGAAGAGCGAGGCCATCGGCCGGCTCAAGCTCGAGCTCGGCGAGAAGACGGCGGCGCTGTTCGCGCTCGAGGCCAAGGAGAAGCTGCTCAGCGACGAGCTGGCGCTCTTCAAGAGCGAGGCCTCCGGCAAGAGCACTGCCCTGGAGGAGACCGAACGCACGCTGGCGGCGACGCAGGCCGAGCTCGCGCAGGTCAAGGCCAATTACAGCGAGGCCTCGGTCACCACCGACAGCCAGCGCGTCGAGCTGGTGGCGCTGCGCGCGCAGGTCGAGGTCTTGCGCGGCCAGATCGAAAGCTACGAGAAGGAGATCAGGGACCTGCAGGCGCGGCTGAGCCGCAAGACCACCGAGGCCGAGAGCCTCGGCCTGCAGCTGACCGAGGAGCGCGGCAAGAACGAGACGCTCGGCAACCGCGTCACCGAGGTCGACCGCCTGCTCATCACGCAGACGACCGAGGCCGAGATCCTCGGCCGCCGCGTGCAGGAGCTGGTCGCCCGGCTCGACGAGCAGGGCCGCTTCCTGGCCGACCGCGAATCCGTGTCCGACCGCCTGCGCAGCGAGACCACGGTCGCGCAGAAGACCGAGGCCGACCTGCGCAAGGAGCTCGCCGAGGCGGAGGCCCGCCAGCGCTTCGCGACCGAAGCGATCCGAGCCGAGAAGGCGCTGCTGGAGGACCAGCTCAAGCAATCGCAGGAGGAGCGCGCCAAGCTGCAGCGCGAGATCGCCGGCATGAAGCGCGAGGCCGAGAGCACCTGGGCAATCCGAGCGCATGGAAAACGCCGCTGCTGCGCGAGCGCATCAACGACGTCGCCGCCGAGGTGGCCAAGCTGACCGCCACGCTCGAGGGACCGGGCTCGGCGATCGAGACCATCCTGGCGGCCGAGGCCCCGCGCCCGGCGGTGCTCGGCAACGGCACCAACGGCGGCAGCTTCCCGTCGATCGCCCCCAACGGCGGCGAGTCCAAGGGCACGCTCGCCGACCGCATCCGCGCGCTGCAGGGCCGCGCCTCGCGCGTGCCGCAGGCGAGCGGGGCGTGAGCGAGGCACGGGCGGAGGACCGGCGAGGCTCCGGCTTCGCTTGACTCCGTCGGTCGCGTGCCTTAAATCCTGCGGTCTGGTGCGGGCGCTTAGCTCAGCGGGAGAGCGTTCCCTTCACACGGGAGAGGTCGTAGGTTCAATCCCTACAGCGCCCACCATTTCAAGTTGTTGTCTTCTCCGAAGAAATTTCGAAGCGCAATTTTGGCCTCGATTCTCGCGCCCATGATATGGCCCAGGAAATCGTGCACCTAGCCGCGGCAGTCCGCACCGCGCTGAATTACAACACGTTCTGGTCTAGCCGGCGTTCCCAACCATGCGCATGCACCCATATTAGGTCGGCTTGGCCCCCAACAGCCGACATGAAAGCGGAAGTCCTAAACCGTCGCGATGGGCCATAACCGGACTCATGCACCGCAGCAAAAAGTATCTCTATTCGATCACCTCGTCGGCGAGCGCGAGCAGCGTGTTCGGAATGGTAATGCCGAGCGCCCGGGCGGTGGTAAGGTTGATGACCAGCTCGAATTTGGTCGGTTGCACGACGGGCAAGTCGGCCGGCTTCTCGCCTTTGAGGACTTTGCCGGTATAACTGCCGGTCTGTCGATAGACGTCCAAAAAATGCGGCCCGTAGCTTATCAGCCCGCCGCTGTCCGCAAATTCGCGCAGATTATACATCGCGGGTATCGCGTGTCGTGCCGCGAGCGTAGCGAGTTGGGCGCGGCGCGCGGTGAAAAATGCGTTCGGAGCAACCAGCAATGCGCTGCCGGGTTTTTGCGCGAGCGTGGCAAAAGCCGCATCGATTTCCGCGACAGTGCTGGCCTGAAGGACTTCGACCGGTAGACTGAGCGCCGCCGCACTCGCCTGCACGTCCTTGACGAGGCTGGCGGTAAACGCAAAGGCGGGGTCGACCAGCACGACAAAGCGCACCGCCTGTGGCACCAGCTCGCGCAACATCCCGAGCCGCTTCGTCGTAAGCTCTACGGTTTGGAAGCCTATTCCGGTGACATTTCCGCCCGGCCGGTTGAGGCTTTTGACGAGGCCGAGTTCAACCGGATCGCCGCCAATCGCGAAGACAATTGGTATGGCCTTGGTTGCGGCTTTGGCCGCGAGTGTCGCCGGCACGTCTGCCGGCGTGGCGATGACGGCCACCCGCCGGCGGACAAGATCGGAGGCCAGCTCGGGCAACCGATCGATTTTCCCCGCAGCCCAGCGGAATTCGATCGCCACGTTCTGGCCCTCGACAAAGCCCCCTTCGCTCAAGCCTTTGCGGAACGCCGCCAAGAAATTGACGTTCGTCTCCGCCGAACTTGAGTGCAGATATCCGATCACCGGCATGGCCGGCTGCTGCGCGCGCGCCGTCAGCGGCCACGTTGCCGCGGCGCCGCCCAGAACACCGAGAAATTCCCGCCGCCTCATGTTCGCCTCCGGCTCAGGAGATAGCATCTTATCGGCTCAAATGAGCATCCTGGTAGGGGCCGACGCTGGCTTCGCTACTGCAACATGAAATGCTGGCCGATGTCACACTTGGGTCATTCGCGTCGCCTGCCTGACCCTGGCACGTCCGGAGTTGCCCCAATAGCCGACATCAACGCCAAAAATCCGATATTTTGCGCAAGCTATTGTTTGGATTTAACTTTGGCTCACATATTCCCTTCACACGGGAGAGGTCGTAGGTTCAATCCCTACAGCGCCCACCATCCATCTCATTCAAATGTCTTGCCATTCCGTTTCATGGTGCGCATCCCCTAACGGGGAACGGAGTGTTTTGCTCGACCGCTAAGGCTGCCGCCCCCTCCCAGGGCCCAGAGAAATCGAGGAGCCACGACTATGACCACGAAAAATGAACTGCTCGAGAAGCTGGCAGAGCTCGAGCACCAGCAATGGATGTCATGGGTCAGGGCTGTTGGAAACGACGTGACGCCGGAGCGGCAAGCCAAGTGGGCGCCCCTCATGATTCCGTACTCCGAATTATCGGAGAGCTCCAAGGAGCAAGACCGAGAGTGGGCGCGAAAGGTGTTGGAGATAATCTCGGCGAGTGGCCATGACTAAGGATGCCCGTCAAATCAGGAACGGGCGCCACAATCATCCGCCACCCGATAGGTGCCCTCAATCCAGGGGTTACTTCTTCTTACGGCGTGACCTCTTAGTCGTGGATTTCTTGCGGGAAGCCGCGGCCCTGGACTTATCAATCAGGAAACTCTCGCGCTTTTTTCCCTGTTTTTCATAGGCCGTCAGCCATCGGGCGGGCGCACCTCGGCCACTCCAAGTCTCGCCGGTTTTCGGATCGCGATACTTCGGGGCGACCTTCCGGCCGGCCAATGTCTTGTTCTTTTTTCCATAGATGGCAATACGCCCGACCTCGGCATAGTCAGCGCCAAGCGAAGCCAATTCCTTTTTCAAGGAGTCGGCCTTGCGGGAGAGAACCGCTCCAATATCGTCGCGCATCTTGATCAGCGCCTCGACAGACATCGAAGCGAGCTTGGAAGGTCTGGCCATCGCGGCCTCCATAAAAAGGGGAATGTCGCGGTTTGGCCCTTATTTGTCTCCAATGCAAGCACGTACAAGTGGTATGTCTATCGACGTATTTACCAATCGGAATCAGGGTTCAGCATCCGGCGGCGATGTTAGAAAGTAGACATATTGAGGTTCAGGAAACCCTATGCCGAATAGAATTCGGTGTCCGGCAATTCCAAGGAGGTGGAGTTCGAAAGCGATTTCGAGGCCGGCGATCCGGTTAAGGCACAGAGGAACAAATCGAGATGGAAGGGAAAGCTATCAAGCCGAAGTAACGCCCGGCCCGTCGGACGAAGTTTGCCGGGGCCGCAGTTTAGCGGGGGATCTTTCAACGTTCCACAACGCGCAGTCGCGGGGCTGACAACGCCTCCCGGAACACAACGAAAACCGCACGCCGGGGGTAAGGGGTTACTTCTCTTTCTGTGTTTCTCTTTTGGGGCAGTATGCAGCAATCACTTTCTGAATGGATTTTCTGCACTCACGTCAGCATCGAGAGAATCGTCTGAATTTGCTCCGACGCCGCGGCCAGCAGCCCGTCGTAAGTGGTTTGCCCTTCGGCGGCAGCCTTCAAGATGAACTCGGCCATCCGCGCTTTGATTCCAGGCGTTGCCTGCTCGACAGGAATTCTGGTCATCACCTCATCGAGGGCCGCACGCATGGTCTGGATGAGCTCCGGACTGTAGCTCGCCATGAGTTCTGTCTCCCGTTGTGCCACCGGGAGGGTCGCCGATTCAGCGCACACGGGCCAGACACAAATCCGCGAGCAACAACGCATCACGCGCATGTGACGATTGGGGATACACAAAAGTTATGCGGCAAAGTCTATGCGCCGGCCCACCGCGTCCTCACTTCTTCTTTTGAAAGAGCTTGTCGGCGGCTGTGATCACGCCGTGGGTTTCGTTCTTCGTGCAATAATCGGCGAGCTCGACGATCATTTTCTTGTGCTTGTCGGTGTCGATCACGGCCGGCTCCACGTCATCCCGATAGTACCCGTCGAGCCAATAGATGATCCGGATGCCCATTCCCGCCGTCGGCATGGCCAGGAACTGTTTGCAGGTGACGGTGGCCAGATCGAAAACCTGTCGCGGCTCGTCCATCACCGACTGGGCGCCGAGGGGACTGGCGGCGAGAACAATGGTCGCGGCCAATCCGGCTTGCAGAATCCTCATTGAATGCTCCTTGTCCGAGGTCGTCGTTCATATAGCACGCCGGAAATATGGCTCGTCCACCATTCGGAGGCCGCCGCAGCCGTATTTTCGGGCCAATCCAGCCTAGTATCAGATCGACGCACGACATCCTGGGAGGAAGACTTGCAGCGACGCACCTTCATGCTCGGCGCGGCGGCCGCTGCTCGCCGGCGCCGCCCTGCCGCGCCAGGCGCGGGCCAACGTTCCAGTGCCCTACAGCTTCGACCTCAAGCCGCCGACCACCGGCCGCGAGGCCTTCATCAAGTGGGCGGTCGAGAACCGCGGCGAGAACCCGAAGATCCTGGCGGCGCGCTGGGACCGCTACGTGTTCCTGCGCGCCAACAACGATTTCGCGAACGCGCGCAACGGCCGCGCCTTCCTGCTCACGCCGCGCGACGAGTTCGTGCTCAAGCGCGACATCGGACGCGCCTACGAGCGCGACTTCCACGACATCGGCTTCGGCGTGACCATCTCCGGCCCGCTGGTGGTGAGCCGCATGACCTCGACCATCGACGTGCAGCCGGGCGAGAAGGTGCTCGAGATCGGCACCGGCTCGGGCTACCAGTCGGCCTATCTCGCCAACCTCACCGACAAGGTCTGGTCGATCGAGATCATCAAGCCGCTGGCCGAGCGCACCCGCGGCGTCTACGACGCCCTGATCGAGCGCGGCTACACCGAGCTCAAGTCGATCGCCAGCAAGAACGCCGACGGCTATTACGGCTGGGAGGAGGCCGGTCCGTTCGACAAGATCATCGTCACCTGCGGCATCGATCACATCCCGCCGCCGCTGCTCAAGCAGTTGCGGCCGAACGGCATCATGGTGATCCCGGTCGGCCCGCCCGGCCAGCACGTGATCCTGAAGATCGTCAAGCAGCGAGAATCCCGACGGCTCGATCCGGGTCGCGCGCTCGAACGTGTACAACAAGATCGTGCCGTTCGTGGCGTTCACCAAGCTCGACGGCGACACCATCAAGGGCACGCATAGCGGCGGGCGGCGCGCGCCGTGATGATGTTTCGGCGATAGCGCGCGTTCAGCGACGGAAAGCGGCCGCGAGGGGGCAGCCGGCGGAAGACCCCACGCGAGCTTCAGCCCTGGTCGTCGAGGGCATAGTCATCGGGCAAGCGCGCGAGCTTGGCGCGCACCTGCTGGCTGACCAGCAGCGCCGGCTGCGGAATGAGATCGGCGACCTTCCAGTTCGGGCCGGGCCCTCGGGGCTTCAAGCGCCGGATTGTCACGCGCTCGATGTCGCGCCCCCCGAGAACCTGCCTGGCGAGCTTGACGCATTCCGCCTCGATCCACTCTCTACTCTTGGTTGGCGCCTTTTTCCCCTTACCCTTCGGTGGCATCGCTTCCTCGCTGCGCTTGGCTGCAAGATTCGGGAGTCGCACCATACCATGACTGTTTGCTCGTATGCGTGCGACCTGAGGCGAATGACCGGCTTGCCGACCCCCCTACTGGTCGGCGGAGGGGCTGCGCCGGAGCGCCGACCACACCCGTTGCGGCGTCATCGGCAGATCGAGATGGGAGACACCGCGGCTCGCCAAGGCGTCGAGCACGGCGTTGACGGCCGACGGCAGCGAGCCGGCGACGCCGGACTCGCCCGCGCCCTTGGCGCCGAGCGGGTTGGTCGTGCACGGAACCACGTGGTGGTGCGACCGACATCGGCGGCACGTCGGCGGCGCGCGGCATGAAGTAGTCCATGAAGGACGCGGTCAGCAGCTGGCCGTCGTCGCCGTAGATCACCTGCTCGCCCAGCACCTGCCCGATGCCCTGCGCCACGCCGCCGTGGATCTGCCCCTCCACGATGGTCTCGTGCAGCACGTTGCCGACGTCGTCGACCGCCGTGTAGGCCGACGACCGCGACGACACCGGTCTCGCGGATCGATCTCGACCTCGCAGACGTGGCATCCGTTCGGAAAGCTCATCTGCGGCGAGACGAACTTGGCGACGTTGTCGAGCCCGCCGGACAGCTCCTCCGGCATCGCGGTCGCGCGCATGCGCTGCGCCAGATCGAGGATCGAGATGGCGCGGTCGGTGCCGACCACCCGGAACGTGCCGTCGGCGAATTCGACGTCGGCGACGTCGGCCTCGAACAGGTGCGCCGTCGCCGCGCCGGCCCTTCTCGATGGCCTGGTCGCAGGCGAGCGCGGTGGCGCTGCCCGCCATCATGATCGAGCGCGAGGCGACGCTCGGCGTGCCCGCCGGCACCTCGTCGCTGTCGCCTTCGCACCAGCCGCACCGCGCCGGGGTCGACGCCGAGCCGCTTGGCGATCAGCGGCACGAACGTGGAGAGATGCCCCTGCCCCATCGCCTGCGCGCCGGTGCGCAGCGCCACCTTGCCGTCAGGCTCGAACCGCAGATCGACGGTTTCGTCGAGAATGCCGCCGGCGACCTCGAGGAAGCAGCCGATGCCGATGCCGCGCAGCTTGCCGTCCCGCTCGGACGCCGCGCGCCGCGCCGCAAAGCCGTTCCAGTCGGCCAGCGCCAGCGCCCGGTCCAGGATGCGTCGCGAAAGTCGCCGCTGTCGTAGATCGGCCCGTTCGGCGTCCGGTACGGCATCGCGGTCGCGCGGGATCAGGTTGCGCCGGCGCAGCTCGGCGCGATCGATGTTCATCGCGCGCGCCGCCGCGATCGATCAGGCGCTCGATCAGATAGATCGCTTCCGGCCGCCCGGCGCCGCGATAGGGGCCGAGCGGCGCCGCATCGGTGAGCACCATCTTCACGCCGATATGGATCGACGGAATGACGTACACGCTCGACAGGCAGTTCTTCGTGTTCGCGGTCGCGAAGATCGCCGCGAAGGTCGAGGTGTAGGCGCCGATGCCCGACATAGGTGCGCACGCGCAGGCCGAGAAATTTGCCGTCGCGCGTCGAGCGCCAGCTCGCCCTCGAGCAGCCCGTCGCGGCCGTGGGTGTCGGTGAGAAAGCTCTCCAGCCGGCTCGCGCACCATTTGACCGGCCGCCCGACCTGCCGCGCCGCGCACATCATGGCGGCATACTCGGCATAGGGCTGCACCTTCATGCCGAAGCCGCCGCCCACGTCGTAGGTGACGATGCGGATCCGGTTCGCCGGAACGTTGAACACGCCTTCGGCCAGGAGCTTGCGCACCACGGCGACGCCCTGGGTCGGCGCGATCAGCGTGTAGCGCTGCGAGCTGCGCGTCGAAGCTCGCGATGCGCGGCGCGCGGCTCCATCGCGCTCGGCGCCAGCCGTGTATCGACGAGCTGCACGCGCTCGACATGCGCGGCGCGGGCGAACGCCGCATCGACCGCCGCGCGCGTCGCCGTCCTCCCAGTCGAGCGCGATGTTGCCGGGCGCGCCCGGCCAGATCGCCGGCGCGTCCGGCGCCATCGCGCGCGCCACGTCGGACGCGGCGGGGAGCGCATCGAAGCGGACCTCGACCGCTTCGGCCGCGTCCTGCGCCTGATGCAGCGTCTCGGCGACCACGATCGCGATCGCCTCGCCGACGTAGCGGACGCGCTCCGCCGCGAGCACCGGCATCGCGGGCCTGGAACATCGGCTTGCCGTCGCGCCCCGTGAAGGACGCGACCGGAGGAATGGCGCCGATGCTCTCGGCCGCGAGATCGCGGCCGGTGATCGACGGCGATGACGCCCGGCATGCCGGCTGCCGCCGCAACGTCGATCGTACGGATCGTCGCGTGCGCCACCGGCGCGCGCACGAAGGCGGCATAGGCCTGTCCGGGCAGATCGATGTCGTCGGTGAACTGTCCGCGCGCCGGTGACGAGCGGCGCATCCTCGCTGCGGATCGCGTGGTGGCCGCTGCCGAACCGAAGGCCGGCCTCCGGCGTGCGCCGATGCGGGCTCGTCTCTGTTGCGCTGCGTCCATGCTCATCCCCGTTCGTCGCTGCGCAGTCGCTGCGCTCGGCAACTGCCACTCTATGTATGAAACCCCGAACCCGTGCTAGCATCAACTCGAACCCTGCATCGCCACGGCCATGCGCGAATGCAGGCGGCAACAAAACAAGGCCTGGGGAGGATTCATGATCACGGCAACTTTGCGTCGAAATTTCATCGCGCGCGGCCGGCGCATCGCTGCTCGCCGCGGCGCTCGCGATCGGCATCGGCCCACGCGCAAAGCGGATCGATCAAGATCGGCCTGCTGGTGCCGCTCACCGGCCCGCTGGCGACGCCGGGCATCGACATGGTGGACGGCTTCAAGCTGTTCTGGGAGCAGGTCGAACCATCAGGCCGGCGGCCGCAAGGTCGAATACGTGATTGCCGACACGACCTGCAATCCCGACCAGGCGATCACCCAGGCGCGCCGCCTGGTGCATCAGGAGAAGGTGCATCTCATGATCGGCCCGCTGTGCGGACACGAAGGCCCGGCGGTCGCGCAGGTCAGCAAGGAAACCGGCGTTCCGCTGGTGATGGATACCGCCGGCGCCGACAACGTGACCAAATGGGATCGCACGCCGACGGTGGTGCGAACCGCGGTGTCGGCGAGCCAGATCGGTCATCCGTTCGGCGACTACCTCTACAAGGAGCTCGGCGCGCGCAACGTCACCTTCATCGGCCAGGACTACACCTGGGGCCACGAGGTGACGCTCGGGGATGGTGCGAGACCTACAAGCAGGCCGGCGGCAAGGTCGCGAAGATCATCTGGAACCCGATCGGCACCAAGGACTACGGGCCGACCGTCGCGTCGATCGCGCCGGGCTCCGACGCCGTGGTCGCGGTCGTGGTCGGCGCCGACCGCATCCGCCTGTTCGAGGCCTGGTTCGGCTTCGGCATGGACAAGAAGTTCAAGATCTACGGCGGCTACTGGATGCACCAGGACGCGCTGCCGCAGATGGACGACCGCGCCATCGGCATGATCGGCAACTCGCTGCACTACGCCGCCGGCCTCGACACGCCGGAGAACAAGGCGTTCGTCGACGCGTTCGCCAAGAAGCACAAGCGGCTGCCGTCCTGGTTCTCCGAGTCGGCCTACACGGCGAGCCTGTGGACGCGCACGGCGATCGAGCAGATCAAGGGCAACGTCGAGGACCGCGCCGCGTTCCTCGCGGCGATGCGCAGCGCGACCGTCAAGGCGCCGCGCGGGACGCTCAAGCTCGACGACTACGACAACCCGATCCAGAACGTCTACATCACGCGCATCCAGAAGATCAATCATCCGGTGGTCGGCCAGGTGCTGACCAACGTCCCGATCAAGACCTACGAGAACGTCTCGCAGTTCTGGACCTGGACGCCGGAGGAGTTCCTCAAGCGCGGGCCCTACAAGCGGTAAGCGCCGGCCACTTCCGAGTCCCGGCGGTGCCCGATGCGGGCGCCGCCGGCCGCAAGGCGCAGCCGCTCGCGCGGCCGCCGTCGCGATCCGGCGTTTTCTCATGCACAGCGGCATCCTCCAGGCGATCAACGGCGTCTCGTTCGCCGCGCTCCTGTTCCTGCTCGCCAGCGGCTTCACGCTCAGCTTCGGGTTGATGCGCGTCGTCAACATGGCGCACGGCGCCTATTATCTCCTGGGCGGCTACATCGGCCTGTCGATCACGCGCTACACCGGAAGCTTCGCGCTCGGCGTCCTCGGCGGCGGCCTCGCGATCATCCCGATCGGCTACCTGATCGATCGCTACCTCATCCGCCGCACCGGCGAAAATCATCTGGCCCAGGTTCTGCTCACCGTCGGCATCGCCTTCGTCATGGGCGACATCGCGCTCAAGATCTGGGGCGGCGACAATCTCAAGGTGCCGACGCCGATCGAGCTGCGCGGCGCGATCGAGCTGCCCGGCGGCATCATCTATCCGACCTACCGCTTCGTCCTGATCCTGTTCGGGATCGTCGTCGGCCTCTCGCTCTGGCTGCTCTATCGCAAGACCCAGATCGGCGCGGTCGTGCGCGCCGGCGTCGACGACCGCGAGATCGTCAGCGCGATCGGCATCAACATCGACCGGCTGTTCGTGCTCGTCTCCGCGCTGGCGTCGTTCCTCGCCGGCATGGCGGGCGTCGTCGGCGGCGCATTCCTCACGCTCTATCCGGGCGCGGAGTGGGAGATCCTGATCTACGCGCTCGTGGTGGTCATCTTCGGCGGCCTCGGCAGCCTGGAAGGCGCCATGATCGGCGCGCTGATCGTGGGGCTGCTCGACGCCTACGGCCGCTGGCTGCTGCCCGAGTTCTCCTATTTCGTTCTGTTCGGACCGATGGCGATCCTGCTGCTGTTCCGGCCGCAAGGCATCTTCGGCAGGGAAGGCTGAGCGTGCGCCGGTATCGCGTCATGCTCGGGCTCGTCGCGCTCGCCGCGGCGCTGCTGGCGCCGCTGCGTGGTCGGCCCGTTCTGGATGACGCTGATCACGCAGATCTACATCTACGGCCTGCTCGCGCTCTCGGTCGATCTGCTGCTCGGCCACGCCGGCCTCTACTCGCTCTGCCACGCGTCGTTCTTCGCCGTCGCCGCCTACACCACCGCCATCCTGCAGGTCCGCTACGGGCAGCCGACGTTGATCGCCGCGCCCGCCGGAATCATCGCCGGAACGCTGCTCGCCATGCTCTACGGCGCGTCGGTGCGCACGCGCGGCGTCTATTTCATCCTGATCACGATCGCGCTCGGCTACATCATCTGGGGCGCGCGTCTACCGCTGGGCGTCGTTCACCGGCGGCGACAACGGCATCACCAACGTGCCGCCGCCCTCGGTCGCCGGCGTCACCATCGCCTCGCAGACCGCCTACTACTATTTCGTGCTCGCCGTCGTGCTGCTGTGCGCGCCGGCTATCGCATCCTCATCACGTCGCCGTTCGGGCTGTCGCTGCGCGGCATCAAGGCGAGCGAAAGCCGCATGCGCAGCCTCGGCTACCGCACCACCCTGCACCTCTATGCGGCGTTCGTGATCTCGGGCGCGATCGCGAGCCTCGCCGGCGTGCTCTACGTCTACTACAATCGCTTCATCAACCCGGTCGCGGCCTCGTTCCAGATTTCGGTCGAGGTTTCGCTGATGGCGATCGTCGGCGGCTCCGGCACGATCATCGGGCCGTTCCTCGGCTCCGGCATCGTGCTCGGCCTGCGCAACTGGGTCAGCAGCTTCTTCGAGTTCCACGCCGCGGTGATGGGCATCGTCTTCATCGCCACCATCCTGTGGGCGCCGCGACGGCATCGTCGGATTCGTCAACCGCCTGCGCCCGCGCGGCGCCAAGGCGAAGGAGCGAGCCGCCATGACCGCCGCGGTCGAGGTCGAGAATCTCGCGAAGGTGTTCGGCGGGCTGCGCGCCGTCGACGGCGTCACGCTGCGCGTCGCCCCCGGCGAGCGGCGCGCGCTGATCGGACCCGAACGGCGCCGGCAAGACGACCCTGTTCCACTGCGTCACCGGCACGCTGCGGGCGTCGTCCGGCCGGGTGCGGCTGTTCGGCCACGACGTGACGCATCTGCCGGAGTACCGGCGGACCGAGCTCGGCATGGGGCGCACGTTCCAGATCACCAACGTGTTCACCGACCTCTCGCTGGCCGAGAACCTGGCGCTGTCGATCATCGGCACCGACCGGCGCAAGTGGATCTTCCATCGCTCGCTCGGCGGCGTTTCCCGCCATTCGCGAGCAGGCGCTCGCCGGCCTCGACGCGGTCGGCCTCGAAGGATCGCGCCGACCATCCGGTCAGGCTGCTGTCCTACGGCGAGCGCCGTCAGCTCGAGCTCGCGCTCGCGCTCAACACCGGCCCCAAGGTGCTGTTTCTCGACGAGCCCTGCGCCGGGCTCTCTCCCAGCGAGCGCCGCGCATCTTCAACATGATCCGCGCGCTGCCGCGCGACATCACGGTCGTCCTGATCGAGCACGACATGGACGTGGCGCTCGGCCTTGCCGACCGCGTGACGGTGATGCACCGCGGGCGGGTGATGGCGGAGGGAACGCCCGAGGACGTGCAAGCCAACCCGAAGTCCGCGACGTGTATTTCGGCCATGTCTGAGCCTCAGCCTGAGACGTCTGAGCCCCTGCTCTCGGTCTCCGAGATTCACACCTATTACGGGGACAGCTACGTGCTGCAGGGCGTCAGCCTGACCCTGCACAAGGGGCGGATCGCCGCCATCCTCGGCCGCAACGGCATGGGAAAGACGACGCTGATCCGTTCGGTGGCCGGGCTCACGCCGCCGCGCACGGGCGAGATCGTCTATCGCGGCCGCTCGCTGCGCGGCAAGCCGCCCTACGCGATCGCGCAGGACGGCATCGCGATCGTGCCGCAGGGCCGGCGGATCTTCCGCTCGCTGAGCGTGCGCGAGAACCTGCTGCTGCCGACCAGCGTGCTCGCCCGCTCGCAGCGGCCGCCGGCCGGCGGCGAAGCCGCAGCAGCGCTGGGATTTCGACGAGGTGCTCGAAGGAGTTTCCGCAGCTGGCCGAGCGCATCGACCATCCCGGCGGCGCGCTCAGCGGCGGCGAGCAGCAGATGCTGGCGATCGGCCGCGCGCTCATGGCCAATCCCGAGCTGATCCTGATGGACGAGCCGTCCGAAGGACTGTCGCCGCGTCTGGTGCTGCAGGTCCAGGAGATCATGCAGCGCCTGCGCGCGCGCGGCCACGCGATCCTGCTGGTCGAGCAGAACCTGGAGCTCGCCATGTCGGTGGCCGACGAGGTCTACGTGCTGTCGTCGGGGCGATTCGTGTTTCAGGGCACGCCGGCCGAGCTGGCGAACGAGACGCAGATCCTCGATCAGCATCTCGGCGTATCGGCGACGAAGCATGAGTCTGACGCCGAGAGGACGAGCCGCCAATGTCGACACGCATCACACGCTCGCCCCGACCCCCGCCACCGTGCATTGGGGCTATCTCGACGCGAAAATTCCGCCGCGCCTCACCGTCGAGTCCGGCGACACGGTGACGATCGAGACCGTGTCCGGCGGACTGGCGGATGTCGGCGACACCTCGATCATGCTGCCGCACCATCGCGAGATCTGCGAGAAGCTGAAGCCCTCGCCGGGCCCGCATATCCTCACCGGCCCGATCGCCGTGCGCGGGGCCGAGCCGGGCGACACGCTCGAGGTGCGCATCAAGGCGATGGAGCTCACCGTCGACTGGGGCTGGAACCTGATCCGCCCGCTGCGCGGCACGCTGCCCGAGGACTATCCGGTGTTTCGCTGCCGCATCATTCCGATCGACCGCCGGCGATGACCGCGCAGCCTGCCGTGGGGACGCGACCATTCCGCTGCGCCCGTTCTTCGGCATTCTCGCCATGGCGCCGCGGCCCGAATACGGGCCTTGCTCGCTCGGTCGAGCCGCGCGAGTTCGGCGGCAACCTGGACAACAAGGATTTCTCGTCGGCACCTCGCTCTATCTCCCGGTGTTCGTGCCGGGCGCGAATTTCTCCGCGGGGACGGCCATGCGGTGCAGGGCGACGGCGAGGTCTGCCTGACGGCGCTCGAGACCTGCCTGACCGGCACGTTCGAGTTCGTGCTGCACAAGACGCCAACGGCTCGACGATGCCGCGCGCCGTCACGCCGACGCACTTCATCACCATGGGGCTCGATCCCGACCTCGACGACGCCGCCAAGCAGGCGCTGCGCGACATGATACGCTGGCTCGTCGAGATGAAGGGCTGGAGCTCGGAAGAGGCCTACGTCTTCTGCAGCCTCGCCTGCGACCTGCGCGTCACGCAGCTGGTCGACGGCAACAAGGGCATCCACGCCATGGTGGAGCGCGGCCTGGTGGAATAGCCGGCGCGGCGGAAGGCGTTCGGGAGCGAATGCATGCAGACCTACGACGGCGTCGTCATCGGGGCCGGGCACAACGGACTGACGCTTGGCGGCCTATCTGGCGCGCGCCGGCCTGAAGATCGCGGTGGTCGAGCGCAACGCGCGCATCGGCGGCGGCTGCACGACCGACGAGCCGGCCCTGCCCGGCTATCGCTTCAATCTGCATTCCAATTTCTTCATGGGGTTTCGCCATTCGCCGCTGATCGCGCGACCTCGAGCTCTATCGCTTCGGCTTCTCCTATGTCGAGCCGCCGGTGCAGCAGGCGGCCGCGTTCCGCGACGGCACCTGCGTGGTCATCCACAAGGATCTGGACAGCCACCTGCGCGTCGCTCGGCCCGCTTCTCGCAAGCGGGACGCCGAGACGTTTCGCGCGCTCCATCATCTCTATGGCGAGACGATGCGCCCGCTGTTCACGTCGCTCGCCTTCAATGCGCCGCTCCCGCTCGACTCAGCTGCGCGATCGCCTGTCCGGCGCGCAGGCCAAGGAATTCCTCTCGCACGCCCAGCACGACCTGTTCAGCGTCGTGCGCAAGCATTTCGACGACGACCGCATCCGCACGCTGTTCACCTCCTACATGCACGTCATCACGACCGAGAGCGTGCCGGGCGCGGGCATCGTGTTTCCGCTGATCTTCGCCAACGTGATGGAGTTCACCTTGCCGGTCGGCGGCGTCTGCGAGCTTCACCGACGCGCTGCGGCGCGTGATCGAGGCGTGCGGCGGCGCGGTCATCACCAACGCCGACGTCGAGCGAGATCGTCGTCGAGCAACGGGCGCGCGACCGGGGTCCGTCTCGCGAACGGCGACACGATCGAAGGCCGGCGCTTCGTCGCCAGCGCGATCGACGCACCGACCACCATGCGGATGGCGGGCGAGGCGCTGTTTCCCGGAGGACGTCCGCAAGAAGCTTGAAGTCCTGGCACTGGGGCAACCACAGCCTGGTCACGCTGCACCTGGCGCTGCGCCAGCGGCCGGTCTATCGCTCGGCGCAGCTTCGATCCCGACATCGACCGCGCCTTCAACATCTTCTTCGGGATGGACGACATCGACCAGGTGCGCAGCTGCTTCGACGATTGCGCGGCCGAGAAATTTCCCGACGTTCTGATGGGCAACGGCGCCTGCAACAGCGCGGTCGATCCGACCTACGCTCCCGCCGATGGGCATTCCGCCTTCTGGTGGCCGTTCGCTCCCTACGCGGTCGCCGGCGACGCCGGCGAACTGGGACCGCCCGCAAGGCGGACTATACCGAGCGCGTGCTCGGCGTGTGGCGGGAATATGCATCCAATCTCGACGACGACAACGTGCGGGCCAAATACCTGTTCACGCCGCTCGACGTGGAGCGCCTCAACGTCAACATGGTGCGCGGCGCGGTGCGCATGGGCGCCTATATCCCCTCGCAGCTCGGCATCAACCGTCCGCATCCGCTGCTGTCGGGAACCCGCACGCCGGTCGAGGGGCTCTATCTGTGCGGCTCCTCGACCGGCAACGGCGGCGGCATCAACGGGGCGCCCGGCTATATCGCCGCCAACGCGATCGCCGACGACCTCAAGCTCGAACGTCCCTGGACGCGCGTGCCGGCCCCCGAGTGGCGCCACTGACGCCGCGCCGTCGGCGTGCGCAGCACGACCTGGCCGGTGGGACGCGATCGGTCGTCGTGCAGCAGTAGCGGAGGCCGCCGGACGCGCCGATCCCTAGCCGCGCTTCGGGTGCTTGCGAAGCGCGTGCGCTCCTTTGAGGATGATCTCGGCCGTTCTGCGAGCGAACACCGCATAATCGACCGGTGCGGGCTCCGCGGAATCGTCGAGGGCCAACGGGGGCTCGTCACCGCTGTCGCGGCTGGTCCGAGGCCGCGTTTGCCGGGTCTCCACTCCTGGCTTCTCGCGCATGGGCCGTTTCCCCCGGGCCCGCCTTCGATTGCGGCCGGCTTACACTTTCCACATTTGCTGGCTGTTGATTTCCTCGAGATAGGGCGTCAGATCGCGCAGACGGCGGTCATCGGGAGCCCGGGCCTGCGCCAGATATTCGCGTGCCCGGTTCCGAAGCCTCGCCGCAAAGGCCCGGTCGCGCGTCAGCGACGCCAGTTCCATGAACACTCTGGCCTGCTCGCGGTAATATCTGGGACTCGGCATCACGCGACCGGCGGCACTGATTGGTACGCTCACCGACCAACGGCCTTCATGCAAATTCGTTCCGGCATTCGACGAGCGGCGGCGGCCTCGGCCGCGCTTCGGTCGGGCGCGCCACCGCACGCTGTCCCGGGCAACCACCACCCCGACACCACCAACACGCTCGCTGCCTGCCGCGATAGCGGTTGCCCAGGCCCCAGGCTGCGGGGACCGCAATCCACCCTCAGTCGCGACGAGCAGGGCATGCGCCGATATATACGTAGGTGACCATGGGATCGAAGCTCGATCTGTCGGAATGTCCAGACTGCCTTTGCCTGGCCTCGCGGCGGGCGTCGGGCTATCGGCGGCCGCCGCCGCGGCCGGGATGCTCACGATCGCGAAGCCGTTCCCGGTGATCGGAATTTTCGTGGCAACGCCGCTCGTCGCCGCGGCGATCGCCACGGCATGGCCGGCCGCGCGCGCGGCCATGCTGAGCGTGCCGATGCCGCTCCTGGTCGGCCTCAATATGGGCCGCGCATTCGCCGTGCTGTTTCTCCTGCTGTGGGCGCAAGGGCGGCTCGCCGGCCCGTTCCCGTTCTTCGCGGCTTGGGGCGACATCATCACCGGTGTGCTTGCGCTGCCCGTGCTGTTCCTGGCGAAGAACGCGGGAGCCGGACACACCTACGCAATCGGTGGCTGGAATCTGTTCGGCATCGCCGATCTCGTCCTGGCGATCTTCCTCGGCGTGACGTCGGCGGAGGGCTCGCCCTTGCAGCTCTTCCACGCCGCTCCGGGTTCGGAGGCCATGCAGCATCTGCCGTGGTCGTTTGTCCCGACCGTGCTCGTGCCGATTTATTTGATCCTGCACGCGATCGTCTGGGCTCAGCTTCGCTCGCGTGTCGAAGGCAGCCATGCCGCCCGCTGAGCGCCGCTATGACGCCGGCTCGGCCTCGATCTTCGCCAGCAGTCGTTTCTCGTAGCGCACGATCAGCGCCGGCAGCGCGAAGATGATCAACACCGCTGCGACGCCCAGGACAATTGCGGCCGGCGAGGCCAATTCCGCGAATGCTCCACCGAGCGAATAGCTTGCCAAGCCATAGAGCAAGACCCAGGCGACGGCCGCCGTGCTGCTGGCGAAATAGAATCGAAGCTGCGCCATGCGATTCGCACCGGCAAGCACGGCCACCATGTTGCGGAGAAACGGCAGGAAGCGAGCAGCGAAGACGAACCTGCCGCCGTATCGCATGAACAGCCATTGGCCGATCCTGATCCGCCCTTCGGTCAGGCCGACACGATTGCCATATCGCATCAACAGCCGATATCCGAACCGCCTGCCGATCCAAAAGCCTGCGATGTTGCCCACAATTGCCGCGAGGATTGCGACAGCAATCAAAGACCAGATATCGAGGTCATGCGTCCTGGCCGCGAAAATCGCGGCCGCCATCAACGCCGCCTCGGCAGGCAGCGGAAACCCGACGCTTTCGAGCGCGATGAATCGCCGCGACCAGCCAGACGCCGTAGGTCGATACGAACCGAGCCAATTCCAGATCCAAGACTACGCAGCCCCCAGCTTGCGTCCGTCGGCCAGTACTATTGGATGCGCTCCAGGATAGCCATTCGCTGCGCTCAACCCGCCTCACGAAGGGCCGCGCCCTCTGCAGGAGCGACCAGCCGCATGGGCATGCCGTGAGCCGGACGGAGCGTCACTCGCAGCTTGGGTTCCGGGACGTAGCCTGGGCGGAGGCGTAGGCGCAGAGACTGCAGCAGCACGGCCAATACGGCCGTCGTCTCCATCTGCGCGAAACTCATCCCGATGCAGACGCGTGGACCTGCACCGAACGGCAGGTAGGCGTAACGATCGCGGGCCTTGACCGCGTCCGGCTCAAATCGAGCTTGGGTCGAAGACGTCGGGCCGGTCCCAGAGCTCCGCGTGGCGGTGCACCGCATAAACCGGAACGTATACGACGGCGCCGGACCTGACCGCTTCATTGCCGATCCGCACGTCGCGCCGGGCCTCGCGGGCGATCAGTGGAGCCGGCGGGTAGAGACGCATCGCCTCCTGAGTCACCTGCTTGGTGTAGCGCAGCGCGTCGATATGCTCGACCCGCAGAGAAGACCCTGCGGTCACCGAGGCGATCTCGCTCTTGACCCGCTCCTCGACGTCGGGATGAAGGTTCAAGAGATAGAACGTCCAGGTCAACGCCAGGGCGGTGGTTTCGTGCCCCGCCATGATGAAGGTCAAGATATTGCCGCGCACGTCCATGTCGCTCATGGATCGGCCGGTTTCCGGGTCGGTCGGTCCGATCAGGAGCGACAGCAGATCATTGCGGGCAGATCGGCTGCGCTGGACCTCGGTGATCAGCCCATCCACCAGCTGCTGGAGATGCTCGCGACCGCGTCGCGCCTTGCCGATGCCCGGATACGGAACCCAGCGGGGAGCGCCGATCATCGCCAGCGCCATCACCCATGAGGTCAATTCGAGGTAGTCGGCGATCGCTCGCTCCATCGCGGCGGTGTCGATGTTGCTGCGTCCCGACAGCGTCGTCTCCAGGACGATATCGAACGTCGTCTGCATCATTTCGCGCGCGACATCGATCTCGACGCCTGCAGGAAGCGACAGCCAGCGGTCGCGCGTGCGTTCCGCGGCGGCGATCATCGACGGCAGGAAGCCGCGAAGGTGCTCTGGGCGAAAGACCGGAGCAGCGGCGCGGCGCTGCCAACGCCACCTGGCGCCGTCGGACGTCAGGATCGCATCCCCCAGCACGGGCTCGAGCGCGCGGCGCGCCATTTCACCTTTATCGAAGTTGTCGGCGTCATCCACGAGCACCTGACGGATCAGCGCCGGATGCATGACGTAGATCGCGTCGCGCCCGAGCACGCGCGAGCGATAGAGATGCTCCTGGTAGACGGCGTTGGGCCAAGCCTCGAGCGGATTCCTGACCACGGTCCTCAGCAGCTGGATCAGCGGCAATGGTCGAGCAGGAGGATCAATTCTGGCCGGCGTCACGTCGGTAACCTGCATTTCGATTTCAAGCACCAGGTGCCGCGTCAGATGTCTGCAAGACGAAGGGCCAGGGCCCACGCGGTCACACAGGCGCATACGTGAACCGCATAATAGGCAAGAAACACCGAGATGCCGCCATCCGGGTAAAGTCGGCCGAGCAGCTCGCCAAACGCCAGCGCGCCCAGCACTGCCAGCGCGGTTCCGATCGTCAGGAGCGCACCAAATCTCATCATCCGAAACCGCAAACGGTCCAATCGAAGGAAAGCAGGCCGCCTCGGTCGGCGGCTTGGTCAGGACGCTTTCGTCGATCCGCCCGCCTCCAGGTTTTTCGTGACGTTGCCTGCACTCCGCGGCCCAAGCTACGACGGGCGCCTCTGCGTTGCAAACGAGTCCGCCGGCAGTATGATCGTGCCTATAGCGTTTTCCGGCGAAGTGGAAACCGGTTCGCCGTAGAAAACGCGTCAAACGCAAGAAAGCGAGAGCGCTTTCCGATTCCAACCGAACGGAAAGCGCTCGAGCCGAGGCCATATGCACCCGTTCGGAACATTTGCGCCTTCCCGCTTCGACCAGGCGGTCGTGGCGGCAACCTCGCGCATGCCATGCAACTGGATCGGCCAGCGGCTGGCGATCCTGCTGCGCCGCGCCGTGACGACGCGCCTCGATCAGGATGGCGCGCTCGACGTCGAGCGCTGGGGTCTGCGAATGCGGCTGCACCCGCGCGACAATGGGTGCGAGAAGAATCTGCTGTTCACTCCGCAAATGTACGAGCGAACCGAGCTGCGCGTGCTGGCGGACGCATTGCAAGGCAAGCCCGCCACATTCATCGATATCGGCGCCAATGTCGGATTGTTTTCGCTCTATGCGGCCAGCGTCGCGCCGCAAGCGAGGATCATCGCCATCGAGCCCGAGCCTGAAAATCTGGACCGGCTGCGCTTCAACCTGCAAGCCAATCCAGGTCTCGACATTCGGGTCGTTGCGACAGCGCTCGGTGACTCCTGTGGAGAGGTCGGTGTCGAGCGCGCCGGACAGGATCGGGGCGGCACCAGGACGGTGCCGATCAACAGCTCGGGCCATACGATCGTCCGGTGCCTGACCCTGCGCGAGGTTCTGCGCCAGGAAAATATCGCGTCCATCGACGCGCTCAAGATCGACGTCGAGGGTGCCGAAGACGCGATTCTGGTCCCGTTCTTTCGAGACGCCCCGCAAAGCCTCTGGCCGCGTGTCATCATCATCGAGGATGCGCGCGTCTACTGGTCCGTCGATCTTTTCGGCAAGCTCGCGGAGCTCGGCTACGTCGAGCAGGCCCGCACCCGGTTGAACCTGATCCTGCGTCGTTGACGCTCTGGTTCACGTTTGTTGTGTTGTTCGTGAGGGCTGCAACCGTGCTTGATTGGTCGCCGATCTGTCTTGGAGGGCGCTCGGAAGCGGTTTTGCCGGCCGGATTGCGCTGCGCCTTGACCGGAGGTCTTCGTGCGCGCGGTGCTGAATTCGGCGGCACCGCCGGCCGGCGGGCAACCCGTCGGCCATGCTAAGGCAATGAAAACTCACGAATTCGGCCAACGGCAAAGAACTTGCTTCTCGGACTCGAGGATCAAGAGGAGAACGCGATGAAGCCGTTCGGAACACTGGCGCTGTCGCTCGCGATCGCGTTGGCGCCGAGCGTGGTGCACGCGCAGGATGCGTGGCCGAGCCAGGAGCGTGACGTTCGTCGTGCCCTACGCGCCCGGCGGTTACACCGACCTGATCGGCCGGCTGACCGCGCGTTACGTCGAGAAGGCATTGGGCAAGACGGTCATCATCGACAACCGTGCGGGTGGCGGCGGCATCGTCGGGACACAGGCGGTCGCGAACGCGGCGCCCGACGGCTATACGTTCTGCGTCTGCAGCATCGGCGCCATCGCGATCGCGCCCTTCGTCCAGAAGGTCGGCTACGATCCGCTGCAGGACCTGGCGCCGATCGGCATCGTCAGCTCGATCGTGCAGGCGGTCATCGTCAAGAAGGACCTGCCGGTGAAGACGATGGCCGAGCTCGTGTCCTACGCCAAGGCCAATCCCGGCAAGCTCAACTACGGCTCCAGCGGCGCCGGCGGCCTGACGCATTATTCCGTCGAGCTGTTCCAGGCCCGCACCGGCACCAAGGCGGTGCACATCCCGTTCAAGGGCGGCTCGCTGGCGACTGCAGCGGTGGTCTCCGGCGAGGTCGACTTCGCTTTCGCCAACATGACCGACGCGCTGCCGCAGATCGAGGGCGGAACGGTCCGCGGCCTCGCCGTGACCTCGCTCGGACGCAGCCCCTACTTCCCCGATCTGCCCTCGGTGCACGAGACGGTCGTCCCCAACTTCATCGCGGAGTCGTGGAACGGGATGATGGCCCCGTCGAAGACGCCGGAGCCGATCATCCGCAAGCTGTCGGAGATCCTGCTCAAGATGGCCGACGATCCGGAGGTGAAGGAAACCATGCGCAAGGCCGGCGCCAACACGGTCAAGACCACGCCCGACCAGTTCCGTGCGCAGATCCAGCAGGAAATGGCGCAGTGGAAGCCGCTGATCAAGGAGATCGCGGAGAAGGAGAAGAAGTAGTCGGCCTCGTCGAGCCACGTGCGGCAAGCCTCGGGGGCGACCGCATGCTGCAACGGTCAGCGCGGAGATCGTCATGGCCGGCCCGAGCGACCCGAGCGATCCCGTGGGTACGCTGCCGCAGACGGTGCGGCGTGATTTCTCCGCCGTCGGCTACGGCGAGGCGATGCGACGGGCGCGCGAGATCGTGCCGATCCTGCGCGAGCGTGCCCAGCAGTCCGAGGACGCCCGCATGCTCATCCGGGAGAACGAGCAGCTCCTGCACGAGAGCGGGCTCTTCCGATTTCACCAGCCGAAGGCCTTCGGGGGGATGGAGCTCCCCTTCGTGGCCGTCGTCGACATCCCGGCGGAGCTGGCGCGCGGCTGCCCGTCCACGGCCTGGAACGTGGGCAACGTCGCCTGCCATCACTGGATCCTCGGCTACTACGACCCCGAGACCCAGCGCGAAGTGTGGGATGCCAACCCGGACGCGCTGATCGCCTCGTCGATCGCGCTCGCCGCCGGCCGCGGGCGCAAGGTGGAGGGCGGGTTCATCGTGAGCGGCCGCTGGCCGTTCTCCTCCGGCGTCGACAATTCGGACTGGAACATGCTGGCCGTCTCCGTCTATGCCGACGACGGCAAGACGCCCGATCGACTGGCGGCTGTGCCTGGTGCCGAAGTCCGACTACGAGATCGTCGACACCTGGTACGCCATGGGCATGGGCGGCCACCGGCAGCAAGGACATCGCGGTCGAGCGAGCTGTTCGTGCCCGAGCGGCGCGCGCTGGCGCTGCAGCGCTGCCGCGGCGGGCGCGAGCATCCCGGCGCGGCGCTCAATCCCGGCCCGCTTTACGGCATTCCGATCGTGGCGGCCTCCAGCCATCCGCTGGCGCCGGCGGCGCTCGGCGCGGCCGAGGGCGCCTATGAGCTGTTTCTCGAGGCGATGGCCAAGCGGGCGGGCACCTATACCGGCGCCCGGGTCGCGGATTTCCAGGCCGTGCAGATCAAGGTGGCGCGCGCGCGCTGCCTGATCGACTCGGCGCGCACCTTCCTGCGCCAGTCGGCCATCGAGCTGCAGGAAGCCGCCGAGCGCAACGAGGCCCCGGACCTGCAGACCAAGTTGCGGTTCCGGGCGCACTCGGCCTTCGCGGTGAACCAGTCGCGCGAGGCGGTGGAGACGCTGTGGTCCTGCTACGGGGCGCAGGGCCTCTACACCCGCGATCCGCTGCAGCGGCACCTGCGCGACGTGCTCGCCATCAACCAGCACTTCTCGTTCAACTTCGACATTGCCGGGGCGGCCTACGGGCTGCACGCGCTCGGCGGTCCGTACGCCAATCCGACGATGTGAGACGCCGGATAGACGGACGGCTCCCGAACTTGCGAAAATATCGGATCACGCTTCTCCAACTGCGCAATCATCGGGAGTAGCTCCTCCGATGAACAACATCGCCACCAAGCCACGCGTTAAAGTCCGGCCGAAAACCCAACGACCGCGCCTGCACAAGGTCATCCTGGTCAATGACGACTTTACTCCCCGAGAGTTCGTCGTCACCGTTCTCATGGCGGAATTCCGCATGAGCGAGGATCAAGCCTACAGGGTGATGATGACCGCGCATCGGCGTGGCGTATGCGTCGTCGCCGTCTACGAGAAGGACATCGCCGAGACCAAGGCAACGCGAGCAACAGACGCGGGCCGCAGCAAGGGCTATCCGCTCCTGTTCACGACCGAGCCGGAGGAATGACAAGGCGCTAGTTCGCGCGCGGGAACGAGTAGGGGCTCATCTCGTCGGCCGTGCGGCCCTGCGGGTCCCAGCTCTGCCAGCCGCTCCAGACCCGCTCGCCGGCCGCCTGCGCCTGCGCGCGCAGCTCGGCGAAGTCGATGCCGGGGATGCGGCCGTTCTCCATGCGCACCACGCCGTCGACGATCACGGTGTCGACGTCGTTGCCGATCCCGCAATCGATCAGGCTCTTGATCGGATCGCGCACCGGCCCCAGGCGCAGCGTGTCGCCGCCGGTGAGATCGATGATGATGATGTCCGCCTTGGCGCCCGGCGCCAGCCGGCCGATGTCGTCGCGGCCGACCGAATGCGCGCCGCCGAGCGTCGCCGCCTCGAACACCTGCGCGGCCGTGGCGGCCTTGAGATTGCGGCTCGCCACCTTGCCGAAATAGGAGGCGTTGCGCATCTGCAGGATCATGTCGCGCGGATAGGTGTCGGTGCCGAGCGCGATGTTCACGCCCGCCTTCCGATAGCTCTCCCAATTGTCGAGGAAGCGCCCGCGCCGCGCCACGTTGACCGGACAGTGCGAGATCGAGCAGCGGTGCGAGCCCATGATCTCCAGGTCGTGCGAGCCGGAATAGTTCATCAGCGGGTTGTCGCAGGTGAAGTTGCCGTGGCCGATATTGAGCTTGTCCGACATCAGGCCGACGTCGCGCAGCAGCTCCACCGACGTCATCTGATGCTCGCGGATGATGTCGAACACCTCGTGGATGTTGTAGGCGGCGTGGATCGCGACCGGCAGGTCGCGCTCGCGCGCCACCGCGGCCGCCTTGCGCATCAAGGGGACGGTGCAGGTCTCGATCTCGCGCGGCACCAGGATGCCGCGCACGCGGTCGCCATGCGCGCCCTGGTGGCGGTCGATGAATTCGAGCGCGAGCTCGAATTCGCGCTCGCCCGCGGCTTCGTCCACCACGCGGACGAGCTTGCCTGCGTCGCCACCGACCCAGCGGCCGCTGTCGAAGCCCGGACCGAGATAGGCGCGGATGCCGAGCTCGCCGACGACCTGGAGCAGCGCCTGCTGGACGCGCAGCTGGCTTCCGAACTCGACGAATGTCGTGATGCCGTTGCGCAGCAGCTCCGCCACCGTGAACCGGGCATTGAAGCAGCAGGTCCTCGGCCACCGAATTGTCGTCCGGGCGAACATAGCGCGGATCGCCGCCGACGCGCGCGCCCTCGCGGGCGACGCTGATCTCCAGGAACGGCTGGCCGAAATAGTCCCCGCGACCGATGTCGGAGATCAGCCGGTGCGAGGCGCGGTGGCCGGAATGCACATGGGTGTCGATGAAGCCCGGCGCGACCAGCTTGTCGCGGGCGTCGATCTCGCGGTCGACGGCGCCCTCGAAGCGCTCGCCGACGAACAGCACGGTGTTGCCTTCATAGACCAGCTCGGCATTGCGCCAGAGGGTATGATGCCCGCCGGCATGCCCAACCAGCCAGCCGCAGGTGATGCGCGTACGCATGGAAATCCCTTTCGACTCCGTGCTACCGCGACAAGCCCTTGCCGGCGAGGTCGTCGAGATAGTCCTGCCAGTCGGCGTCGCGGTTGCGGCCGAGCCCGTGCAGATAGTCCCAGCTGAAGATGCCGGTCGAGTGCATGTCGTCGAACACGAGCCGCACCGCGTAATTGCCGATCGGATGCACCTCGAGGATGGCGACGTTCCTCTTGCCGGCGACGGTCTTGCGCTCGTCGGGCGAATGGCCCTGCACCTCGGCGCTCGGGCTCCTGACGCGCAGATACTCGGCGTCGAGCTCGAAGCTCTCGCCGCTGTCGAAGGCGACGATGAGCGCCTTGCGGTCCTTGCGCAGCCGCAGCTCGGTCGGCCAGGGCTTTGGTGCGGCGGGGTTTGCCATGAGCTCGATCAATTCCCGGTCGGGCGATGGCCGAGCGCGGCGCCGGCGGCGCGCTCCTCGCCCGGGTCGATGTGGAAGTCGATGACGCAGACGCCGCCCGATTTGAGCACCGACGACGCCCTTCGAGATCGCCGCCTTCACGTCGGCCGCGCTGGTGACCGGGCCGATGCCGACCGCGCCCTGCGCCTCGGCGAGCTTGGCGATGTCGGGCACCGGATCCTCCATGCGCAACCCGATCCAGCGGTTCTTGACCTCGCGGCCGCGCGTGCGCGCCACCGTGTCCTGGTGCAGCTCGTCGTTGTAGTAGGAGCGGTTGTTGTTGATGAGCACGAGCAGCGGGATGCGATGGCGCACCGCGGTCCAGATCGCGGTCGCGCCCATGCAGAAATCGCCGTCGCCGAGCATCGACACCGCGTGGCGGCCTTTGGCCTGCAGCGCGAGCGCGGCGCCGACCGACAGGCCCGGGGCCGGAGCCGAGCCCGCCGCCGCCGTCCTTGCCCAGATAGGACATGCCGTTCTGCAACGGCCAGATGTCGATCGGCCAGCCGCGTCCGAGCGTGCAGAAGGTGACGTTCTCGGGGTCGTTGAACTCCGCGCGCAGCGTGGACGCGACCTGCTCCATGCTGATGGCGTGGCCGTTGCCGGCACGCGGCTTGGCCGGCACGCGCGGCTTCCACGGCTCCTTGCGGGCGCCGGCGCCGAGCGCCTCGAGCAGGTCCTCGACCACCACGTCGGTCGTCGCCGCCATCGCGACGTCGGCGGCCGGCAGCGCCTGGTATTCCATGTTGGCGCCGTTGTGCAGGTTCTGGTCGAGCGTCGCGTTGACGATCTTGGCGGTGACCTTGCCGGCCGTCTTGGCCTGGCGCAACGCGCCGCCGAGATCGACCCAGTCGAGCGCCAGGATGACGTCGGCCTCGCACAGCAGCTCGCGCGCCGGCACCGGCAGCACGTTGAACGGCGGCAGATAGTGCGCCGGATGATCGGTCGGGAACATGGCGCCCTGCTTGAGATCGGTCACCACGCAGGCGCCGAGCCGCTCGGCGAGAGCGATGCGCGGCTGCCAGAACTCGCTGCTGCGCGAGCCGCGCCCGAACATGATCACCGGTCGTTCGGCACGCGTCAGGAGCGCGGCCGCCGCCGCGACCGCGCTCTTGCGACGGACGCGACGGCTCGGGCGGCACGAAGCGCGCCAGGTCGGGCCATTCCGGCACCTTGTCGAGGCGCGCCTCCTGGAAGCCGGCGTCGAGGCAGATATAGACCGGCGCGGTCGGCGCGCTGCGGGTGGCGAGATTGGCGCGGCACATGGATTCCACCAGCGCCTGCGCCGAGGTCGGCTGGTCGTCCCACTTGATGAAGGAGCGGATCAGCGCGCCCTGGTCGCGCGAGGTATGAATCCAGTCGATCCAGGGCCGGCGCTTCTCGGCATCGACCGGACCGGTGGCGCCGAGCACGATCATCGGCACGCGGTCGCACCAGGCGTTGAACAGGCTCATCATGCCGTGCAGCAGCCCGACATTGCTGTGCAGCACGCAGGCCATCGGCTCGCCGGTCGCCTTGGCGTAGCCGTGCGCGATCGCGACCGAGTGATCCTCGTGCAGGCACAGCAGGATGCCCGGCCGCTCGTTGCCGAGGTGATTGACCAGGCTGTCGTGCAGCCCGCGATAGCTGGCGCCCGGATTGAGGCTGATGAACGGGATGCCGAAGCGGCGCAGCATCTGCGCCGCGACGTCGCTGCCCCAGGCCACGCTCTCGTCGGGTTTGCCCTCCGGCCGGTCGACTTGCATCGGTTCCCTCGTGAAAAATGGTCCTGCGGGTCCGTGCCGCATGCGGGTCAGCCGCAGTACCGCACCAGACGGCTTTCCCGTCCCGCGATCTTCTGCTTACATCACACCATAAAGAACTGAAAATAGGCGGCCGGGTGCTGGGAGCCGGCCGCGACGATCCAGGGCGAGGGACGACAAATGCGAGCATGTGTTGCGGCACGGCCGTTCACCGCGGTCGGCGGACGCCGACCAATGCCACAATCGACAGGCGAAACGCCCGGCCGCGGCAGCCCGGCCGACGCCCGGCTTCACCCGCATTGACGGTGGCCCGCCGCGCCGGCGACGGCGCGGCCGGGCATGAGCGCGCCCATCAGACGCACTGCAATCTCGTAAGCTCGCACGCAAGCTCGGGGAGGCGAGGGAGAGATGGAAGGTTTCGCGGGCGAACTGAGCTTCATGGCGGCCTCGGCCGGCAAGGCGTTCCTGATCCTGATGGAGCCGCAGCGCCTGATGTTCCTCGGCGCTCGGCTGCATCATGGGCCTGGTGCTCGGGATCGTTCCCGGGATCGGCGGGCTCGCCGGCACCGCGATGCTGCTGCCGTTCACCTTCACGATGGACCCGTATTCGGCGTTCGCGCTGCTGCTCGGCCTCGGCTCGACCACCGCGACCGGCGATCCGATCCCGGCGGTGCTGTTCGGGGTGCCGGGCGGCGCCGCCTCGGCGGCGACCGTGCTCGACGGCCATCCCGATGGCCAAGCGCGGCGAGGCCGGGCGCGCGCTCAGCGCCGCCTACATGTCGTCGCTGATGGGCGGGATTTTCGGCGCGGCGCTGCTCGCGATCTCGATCCCGATCCTGCGGCCGGTGATGCTCTATCTCGGCTCGCCGGAGCTGCTGGCGTTCTCGATCCTCGGCATATCCATGGTCGCGGTGCTGTCCGGCAATGCGCCGCTGCGCGGCGTCGCCGCCGGCTGCCTCGGCGTCATGATCGCGATGATCGGCACCGATCCGCAGACCGGCACGCTGCGCTGGACCTTCGACACGCTCTATCTGTGGGACGGCTTGCCGCTGACGCCGCTGCTGCTCGGCGTGTTCGCGCTGCCGGAACTGTGCGACCTGCTGATCGCCCGGGTCGCGATCTCGTCGAAGGGCGCGACCAACAACATCTACAAGGGCCAGTGGCAGGGCGTGAAGGACTGCTTCGACAATTGGTGGCTGATCCTGCGCTGCTCGTGGATCGGCGGCGGCATCGGCTCGATCCCCGGCATCAGCGCATCGGTGGTCGACTGGCTCGCCTACGGCCACGCGCTCAAGACCGAGAAGGGCGCGACACCAGACCTTCGGCAAGGGCGACGTGCGCGGCGTGATCGCGTCGGAGAGCTCGAACAACGCCAAGGAGGGCGGCGCGCTGGTGCCGACCGTCGCCTTCGGCGTGCCCGGCAGCGCCACCATGGCGATCCTGCTCGGCGCCTTTCTGATCCACGGACTGGTGCCCGGCCCCGACATGCTGACCAAGAACCTCAGCATCACCTATTCGATGGTGTGGTCGGTGGCGCTGGCCAACATCCTGGGCGCCGGTCTCTGCTACGCGTTCAGCCCGCAATTCGCCCGCATCGCGACCCTGCGCTACACGCTGATCCTGCCGGCGGTGCTCGGCATCGTCTATATCGGCGCGTTCGAGGCGACGCGCTCAGTGGGGCGACCTGATCACGCTGCTGTTCTTCGGCCTGGTCGGCTGGATCATGAAGCAGTTCAAGTGGCCGCGGCCGCCGCTCATCCTCGGCGTGGTGCTGGGCGACACCATCGAGCGCTACATGTTCATCTCGGTCGAGCGCTACGGCCTGAGCTGGCTGCTCCGTCCGGTGGTGGCGATCCTGTTCACGATGGCGATCATCGGCCTGGTGCGGCCGTTCGTGCAGGACATCCGCCGCCAGGGCGGCCTGCGCAAGATCGCTCAGGAGCTTCCAGGCGCCGACCTTCCACCCCTCGCAACTGTTCACGATGTTCATGATCGCGCTGATCGGCACGGCGCTCGCGGTGTCGCTGCGGTGGGACTTCAGCGCCAAGATCGTGCCGCTCGTGATCGGCACCACCGGCCTGCTGATGGCGGCGCTGAGCCTGTTCAACGACATGTGCCGCAAGCCGACCGCGGTCCGCGCCGAGGGGCTGGCCGAGCAGGCGGAGCACGACGTCGCGGAGACCATCCACGAGAAGATCCACATGGATCTGACCTCCGACACCGGGCATCTGCCGGTGCGCGAGATCGTGCTCGGCGCCTGCCGCTTCTTCGGCTATCTGATCGCCTTCATGGCGGTGATGTGGCTGATCGGGCTGATCCCGACGGTGGCGCTGCTGGTGCTGTTCTTCATGCGCTTCGAAGGCGCCGGAACGCTGGTCGCTGGTCATTCCCTATGCGGTGATCCTGGTGCTCGGCATCTACGTCGTGTTCGACGTGTTCATGTCGGTGCCGTGGCCGCCGACCTTGCTCGGCCAGTGGTTCCCGGCGATGAAGTTGATCCCGTCGGTGTGATGCGACACGCTTCCGTATGCTGGGCGCGCGCTTCGCGCGCCTGAGGTGAACGGCTCCGCGCGTTGCCGTGGCTCGCGCGGCGAGGCCGGGCTCGCACGGCGAGCGCCCAGAGAGGGCGAGCGCCTCGGTGCCGATCGCGACGCAGCCGCGCCAAACCGCCGTCCCGGGCTTTGACCCGCCCGCGGCGAGGTCCTAAGAAAGACGCCGAGCAAGAACGTCTTGGGAGCGGGATGTGCCGGAAGCGGGCGCGGCGACGGCCGACAACAACACTCTATTCCGTCAGGCCGCCAGCACGCTGCAGGCGAAGTCGCTCGCCATCGTCGGCGCGTCCGAGCGCGCCCGCTGGCCGAGCGAGATTTATCGCAACCTGCGCGAGTTCGGCTATCCCGGGCGCATCGCGCTGATCAATCCGCGGCAGAGCGCAGGTGTTCGGCGAGCGCTGCTATCCGTCGCTGCGCGAGCTGCCCGAGCCGGTCGATCATGCCCTGGTCATCGTCCCGGCCGCCGGCGGTGCCGGCGGTGCTCACCGACGCCGAGGCCGCCGGCATCAAGTCCGCCACCGTCTATGCGTCGATGATGGGCGACGGCGAGCGATCCGGAATCGCAGCAGCGCGGCGCCTGGCTCAAGGAGTTCGTGGCCGACGAGCCGGCTGCGCGTCGCCGGCCCGAACTGCATGGGCGCCTATTCGTATCCGCGAGCGCGTGCTCGGCTATCCCAACACCGAGCTGTGCCGGCTCGAGCCCGGCCCGGTCGCCTGCATCTTCCAGTCCGGCGGCCTGATCCAGTTCTGGATGAAGTCGGCCGCCGACCGGGGGCTGCGCTTCTCCTATTGCATCACGTCGGGCAACGAGCCCGATCTCGGGCTCGCCGACTATCTCAATTTCGTCATCGACGATCCGCAGACGCGCCAGGTCGTGCTGTTCATCGAAGGCATCCGCCGGCCGCAGGCGTTCATGCACGCGGCCGGCCGCGCGCTCGCCATGGGCAAGCCGATCCTCGCCATCAAGACCGGCGTCACCGCGAAATCGCAGGCCGCCTCGCAGTCCCACACCGGCGCCATCGCCGGCGACTATGCGGCCTATCTGGCGATGTGCGAGCGCTACGGCATCGTCAACTGCCGCTCGCTCGACGATCTGGTCGAGACCGCGCTCGCCTTCGACGGCGGCCGGCTGCCGAAAGGCCCGCGCATCGGCTTCGTCACCACCTCGGGCGCGCACCGTCGACCTGCTCTACGACTACGCCGAGGCCGAAGGCGCCGCGATGCCGGATTTCACCGACGCCACCAAGGCGGCGCTGCTGCCGCTGATGCAGGACGGCATCGCGCCGAAGAATCCGCTCGACGTCGGCATTCCCTCGACCATCCAGGTCGCCGCCGAAGCTCTGCGAGACCGCGGCGCGCGATCCCAATATCGACATGGTGGCGTGGGCCTCGCCCATGCCGCGCAAGGGCGAAGCCTGGGGCGACATGACGCCGATGCGGCAGCTGCTCGGCAAGACCGACAAGCCGATCGTCGGCTTCGGCCGCGTGATCCACCAGGTCGGCGAGGAGCACGTCGCGGCGCAGCAGGCGGCGGGCTTTCCGTTCCTGCAGGGGATCGAGCCGACCATCCGCGCGCTCAACGGCTTGTGGTTCCACGCCGCGCGGCGCGGGCCGCGCGCCGGCCGCGCCGCCGCCGGCGCCGCCGAGCGAGCTTTCGCCGGCGACGCTCGACGCGACGCTCGCGCGCTACGGCATCGCGCTGCCGAAGAGCAAGGCGGTCGCGAGCGCCGCCGAGGCCGCCGCGGCGGCGGAGGCGATCGGCTTTCCGGTCGCGCTGAAAATCCGCTCGCCCGACATCCTGCACAAGACCGAGGCCGGCGGCGTGGCGCTCGGCCTCGAGAGCCGCGAGGCGGTGCATGGCCGCCGCCGACGCGATGGCGGCGTCGGCGCGCGCCGACGCAGCCCGGCGCGCGCATCGACGGCTTCCTGGTGCAGGAGATGGTTTCGGGCGTCGAGGCGATCGTCGGCGCGCGCAGCGATCCGCTCTACGGGCCGATGCTGCTGATCGGCGCCGGCGGCGTGCTGGTCGAGCTCGCCAGGGACGCGGCGCTGCGGCTCCTTCCGGTCACCGCCGGCGACGTGACCGCGATGGTCGACGGCCTGAAGCTCTCGAAGCTCCTCGCCGGCTATCGCGGCCGGCCGGCCGCCGACCGCGCGGCGCTCGAAGCCGCCGCGCTCGCGCTCGGCCGTTTCTTTCTCGATCATCGCGCGCGCATCGCGGACATCGAGATCAATCCGCTGATGGTGCGCGCGATCGGCGCGGTCGCGGTCGACGTGCGCGTGCTGTGGCGCGAAGGAGGAACCACCATGATCAAGGTGCGACGCATCGGACACGTCACCTTCGAGACGCCCGATCTCGAGCGGCAGATCGACTACTACACGCAGGTGGCCGGGCTCGTGGTCGCGGCGCGCGAGAAGGACCGTGCGCTGCTGGCGAGCAGGATCGGCCAGCTGGTGGTGCAGCTCAAGAAGGGCGACGAGCCGCGCTGCGCCAAGCAGGCGTTTCAGGTGGCGCCCGATTCGGACTTCAAGGAGCTGGCCAAGGCGCTGGCGGCCGAGGGCATCAAGAGCGACCTGCGCAGCGACGACCTTCCCGGCACGCCCAAGCTGCTCGCCTTCGAGGACAACAAGGGCACGATCATCGAGGTGTTCGCCGAGTGGGACTATCTCACGCCCGAACCAGCAGGTGCTCGGCGTCGGCCCGCTCAAGCTCGGCCATTGCGCCTTCGTGGTGCCGGACGTGCAGCAGACCTGCGATTTCTACGAGCGCGTGCTGGGCTTCAAGGTGTCGGACTGGAGCGGCGACTTCTTCGTGTTCATGCGCTGCAATCCCGACCATCACACGGTGAACTTCCTGCGCGGCAAGCGCGCCCGCATGCACCACATCGCGTTCGAGGTGCGCGACTTCTCCGCGGTCGAGCACGGCTGCGACGTGCTCTCGCATCACCACATCCCGATCATCTGGGGGCCGCTGCGCCACGGACCGGGGCACAATGTCTCGATCTACCACCGCAATCCGGACCAGCACGTGGTCGAGTTCTTCGCCGAGCTCGATCAGATCCTGGACGAGGAGCTCGGCTATTTCGATCCGCGGCCGTGGCACACCGACCGCCCGCAGCGGCCGAAGGTGTGGACCCCCGACAACCGCGCGCTCTCCGGCTGGGGCCCGCCGCCGACCGCGGATTATCATCTGAACCGCGATGATTAGTCGCCGACTCGGCGGGTCCCTCCCCGAAGCGGGCGAGGTGAGGGGTCGATCTCGGCCGGTAGTCACCCCACCCCTCCCCAGGGGAGAGCGCGCCTGGCACCGGACCGCATGACCACCCCGCTACCGGCTCGGCGTCGACGTGGGCGGCACCCACACCGACCTGGTGCTGCTCGACACCGCGAGCGGCGAGCTGCATGGTCGAGAAGGTCGCCAGCACGCCGAAGAATCCCGCGCTCGGCGTGCTCGACGGCGTCGCCCGGTTCGTCGCCCGCGGCATCCCGCCGGCGCGAGATCGGCTTCTTCGCGCACGGCACCACCATCACCACCAACGCGCTGCTGGAGATGCGCGGCGCCAAGGTCGGGCTGCTGATCACCAAGGGCTATCGCGCGGTGCAGGAAATCCAGAACCAGGCGCGCGACGGCAACCTGTTCGACTATTTCTACGCCAAGCCCGCGCCGATCGCGCCGCAGAGCCTGACCAGGGAAATCCCCGAGCGCTCCGACTACGCCGGCAACGTGCTCCGTCCCGCTCGACCGCGAGGCGGTGCGCAGCGCGGCGCGCGAGCTGAAGGCCGCGGGCGTCGAGTCGATCGCGGTCTGCTACCTGTTCTCGTTCATGAACCCGGCCACGAGGAGGAGACCCGCGCCATCATCGCGCAGGAATTTCCCGGCGTGCACGTGTCGCTGTCGAGCGAGGTGCTGCCGCGCATCCGCGAATGGCCGCGGCTCTCGACCACGCTGCTCAACGCCTATCTCGAGCCGGTGATGGTGCACTACATCGACCATCTCAACACCGGCCTGGACGAGGCCGGCGTCGCGCACCCGGCAGCGCTTCCTGATGCAGTCGAACGGCGGCGTGATGCCGTTCACCGCCGCGATCGCGGGCGGGCGCACCGTGCACACGCTGTTCTCCGGCCCCGCCGCCGGCGCGCAGGCGAGCGCCTATCTGGCGCGCGCGGACGCGCAACGCGGCCTCGTCACCCTCGACATGGGCGGCACCTCGGCCGACATCGCCTTCATCGAGGGCGGCGTGCCGCTGGAAGTCACCGAAGGCGTGATCGCGCGCCGGCAGGTCGACGTGCCGGCGCTCGACATGACGACGATCTCGGCCGGCGGCGGCTCGATCGCCTGGATCGACGGCGGCGGCTTCCTCAATGTCGGGCCGCAGAGCGCCGGCGCCGATCCGGGCCCGGCCTGCTACGGCCGCGGCGGCACGCGGCCGACCGTCACCGACGCCGATCTCGTCTGCGGCTATCTCAACCCGGATTATTTCCTCGGCGGCGCGCAGACGCTCGACGTCGCGGCCGCGCGCGCGGCGCTGCAGACGCACATTGCCGACCCGCTGAAGATGGACGTGCTCGCCGCCGCCGCCGGCATCCAGCGCATCGTCGACATGCGCATGGCCGACGAGGTGCGGGTGTTCGCGGCCAAGCGCGGCGTCGATCTCACGGCCTTCACGCTGCTGCCGTTCGGCGGCGCCGGCGCCGTGCATGCCGCCGCGGTCGCCGAGGAGCTCGGCATGCGGCGCATCCTGGTGCCGCCGCGGCCGGGCGCGTTCTCGGCGCTCGGCCTGCTCTGCACCGACGTGGTGCACGACTACATCCGCTCGGAGCTGCGCCCGCTCGCCGAGGTCGCCGCCGAGCATGCCGAGGAGATCTTCCGGCAGTTGGAGGCGAAGGCGCGCGCGGAGCTCGAGGCCGAAGGGCATGAACCCGAGCCGATGCGCGCTTCGCGCGCGAGCTCGACCTGCGCTACACCGGCCAGGGCTACGAGCTGCGCACGCCGCTCGATGGCTTGTTCGCCGAGCGGCTGACGCGCGGAGTCGCTCGCCGCCGCGCGCGAAAAATTCGACGAGCGCCACGCCCAGATCCACGGCCATGCCGCCAAGGAGCGGCCGGTCGAGGTGGTGAGCTATCGCCTGCGCGTGCGCGTCGCGGTGCCGAAATACGAGCCGCGCGAGGAAGCGCGCCGGCCTCGCCGCGCGCCGTCGCGGAGGCGGTGAAAGGCAAGCGCGGCATCTCACTCGACGGCAAGATGATCGAGGCGACGCGTCTACGAGCGCGACCGGCTCGACATCGGCGCGACGGTCGCCGGGCCTGCCATCGTCGAGCAGTTCGACGCCACCACCGTCATCCCGCCCGGCTGGAGCGCGCGGGTCGACGGCTATCGCAATTTGATCCTGCAAAAGGCGTGACCATGGACGCCATCACCATCCAGATCCTGCGCAACAAGATCGCGAGCCTGGTCGACGAGATGCACTATCATTTCTATCGCTCGGGCTATTCCACCATCATCCGCGAGTCGCGCGACTTCAGCTGCGTGATCCTCGACCGCGACGGCCGCCTGATCGTGGCGCCGCCGATGTTCTTCCACGCGCCGGTCTATCGCCATCTGGTCGGCCGCATCCTCGCAGGTCTACGGCGGCGGCAGCGACGGCCGCACCATCGAGGACGGCGACGTGTTCGTCTCGAACCATCCCTACGAGGGCGGCCTGCCGCACGTCTCCGACATGGCGTTCGTCGCGCCGGTGTTCGCCGACGGCAAGATCGTCGCCTTCGCGGGCTCGATCGCCCACAAGGCCGACGTCGGCGGCGCGGTGCGCGGGCTCGACCTCGGCCAACGCCACCGAGATGTTTCACGAGGGCCTGCTGGTGCCGCCGGTCAAGATCTCGCGGCGCGGGCAGCCGCAACCCGACATCGAGCGCATCATCCTGACCAACAGCCGGCAGCCGGCGCTGGTGCGCGGCGACATCCATGCGCAGATCGCGGTGACGCAGATGGGCGCCGCGCGCGTCAAGGAGCTGTGCGCGCGCTTCGGCGCCGCCACCGTGACCGACGCCTTCGCGGCGATCCTCAAGGGCGCCGCCGACGAGCTGCGCGCCGCCATCGCCAAGTTGCCGGAAGGCGAGTCCTCGGCCGAAGGGCTGCTCGACAGCGACGGCGTCGTGGTCGACAAGCCGATCAAGCTCGCCGTCACCGTCACGATCAAGGACGGCATCGCGCAGCTTCGATTTCTCCGACAGCGACCCGCAGGCGCGCGGGCCCGGTCAACCTGCGGCCCTCGATGGTCGAGGCCTGCGTGTTCTATTCGCTGATCGGCTGCCTCGGCCCGAACCTGCATTTCAACGACGGCATGCGCGACGTGGTGCGCTTGACCTTCGCGCCGCGCACCATCACCAATGCCGAGCCGCCCGGCCCCGGTCTCCAACTACCAGATGGTCAACCTCAAGCTGGTCGACGTCATCCTGGAGGCGCTCGCGCATTTCCATCCGGCGCGCGCGATCGCCAATGCCGGCTCGTCGAGCGCGCTCAGCATCGCCTGGGCCAAGGGCCGGCCCGGCCAGTCCACCATGCAATACGAGATCATGGGCTCGGCCTATGGCGGCGGCATGGGCCACGACGGCGCCTCCGCCACCGCGACCCATCTGAGCAACCTGCACATCACGCCGATCGAGATTCTCGAATCCGAGTTTCCCTGCCGCATCACGCGCTTCGAGCTGGTGCCGGATTCCGGCGGCGCCGGGCAGTGGCGCGGCGGCCTGAGCCTGCGTGCGCGAATACGAGCTGCTGGAGGACGCGACCGTGATCCGCCGCTACGACAAGAGCCGCTTTCCGCCGGACGGCGTCGCCGGCGGCAAGGCCGGCAGCGGCGCCCGCTTCGTGATCCGGCTCGGCACCGACGCAGGAATACGTGACGCCGTCGTCGGGCCGCTACGAGATGCAGGCCGGCGAGCGCTTCCTGCTGCAGAGCGCGGGCGGCGGCGGCTACGGCGATCCGCGCCGAGCGCGATCCGGCCGCGCTTGCCCGCGATATCGCCGAGGGCTATGTGACGGCGGAGCGCGAAAGAAGAACGACTAAATCGTGCGCGATAGCGAGGAGCGTTCACCATGGCATTCTCCAGTTGGCGCGGCGTCGTCGGCATGATCAATCCGACCATGCGGCCGGGCGTGACCGAGGAGGTCATCCGCCTGCTGCCGGAAGGCATCGGGCTCATTCCGCTGTTCCTCAACATCCGGCGCGGCACCGAGGACGAGTTCGAAGACGCATGATGCCGGCCTACGAGGAGCAGGTCGCGGTGCTGGCCGAGCACGGCTGCGATCTGATTCATCCGCACGGCGCGCCGCCGTTCATGGTGCAGGGGCGCAAGAAGGAAGCCGAGATCATCCGGCGCTGGGAGAAGACCTACAAGACCCCGATCATGACCGTGGCGCAGAACCACGTGAATGCGCTCAAGGCGCTCAAGGCCAAGAGCATCGTCGGCGCGACCTATTTCCCGGCGAAGCTCAACGCGATCTTCGCCAAGTATTTCCGCGACGCCGGCTTCACGGTGCGCGGCATGGACGGCATCGACGTGCCGTTCGACAAGGTGCAGGAGCTGGCGAGCCAGCAGGTCTACGCCCATATCAAGCGCAACTTCCTCAAGCACAAGGGCGCCGACGCGATCTACATGCTCGGCTCCGGCTGGCGCACCCTCGACATCATCGCGACCTTGGAGCAGGATTTGCAGGTGCCGGTGGTGCATCCGGTCACCGCGCGGGTCTGGGAAATCCAGAAGCGGCTGCACGTCCGGCGAGCCGCGGCAAGGCTTCGGCCACCTGTTGGCGGCGCTGCCCTGAGCGCAACCAAAACGAAGCGATGAAGTCGCGCCGGAGCGACGGACGATGATCCGATCGAGCAGATGCCTCCCGATCTTGGCCGCGGTGCTGTGCATCGCGCCGACGGCGTCGCATGCAGGCCGCGGCGCAATCGGTCGAGCAGTTCTACAAGGGCCGCACCGTCACCATGCTGGTCGGCGTCGCGCCGGGCGGCATCAACGACATCTCGGCGCGGCTGGTGGCGCGCCATCTCGGCCGCTTCCTGCCGGGCAACCCCGAGCTTCGTCGTGCAGAACAATCCCGGCGCCGGCGGGCTCGTCACCGCCAATCGCCTGTTCGTCAACGTCGAGAAGGACGGCAGCGTGCTCGCCAAGCTCGAGCGCGCGGTGCCGCAGCTCGCGATCCAGGGCAACCCCAATGCCCAGTTCGACCCGATGCAGTTCACCTGGCTCGGCAGCCTGTCGTCCTACGCGGACGACGCCTACCTGATGCTGATCAACACCAATCATGCGGCCAAGACGCGTGGCCGATCTCAAGCCGCCCGGCGTCGCGGTGGCGCTCGGCGCCGACCACGTGGCGTCGAGCAACCTGATCTTCGCGGTCATCGCCAAGGAGGTGCTCGGCCTCAACGTCAACGTGGTGCGCGGCTATACCGGCGCGGCGCCGCTGTTTCTCGCCATGCAGCGCGGCGAGCTCGACGGCCAGATGGTGGGCCTGAGCTCGGTGCGCACCGGCCAGCGCGATTTGTGGAACCGCAAGGTGTTCCGGCCGCTGATGGCGTTCGGCCGCACCAAGCGACACGCGGAGTTTCCCGACATGCCGATCGGCCGCGAGCTGACCGGCGATCCCGGCGCGCTCGCGCTGATCGACTTCGCCGAGCTGCCGTTCTTTATGGCACTGCCGTTCGCGGCACCGCCCGATCTTCCGGCGGACCGCGCCCAGGCGCTGCAGGCGGCGTTCATGGCGATGTGCCGCGACAAGGGCTTCGTCGAGGAGGCCGAGAAGCTCGGCATCGACATGAGCCCGATCGACGGCGCCGCCATCCTGCGGCTATTGGCGCACACCGCCGCGACCCCAAAGGACGTGATCGCGCGCTATAATGCGATCGGCGGCGAACGGAAGTAGGTCGCACGCGGCGAATGCGCCGCGTAGGGTTCGGCATCATTCGCTCGCATGATGGAGATGGCAGTGAAGAAGGCGCGTATCGCAGCTGTCACTGCGGCGGCCCTGATGCCCGCCCTTTGGCTCCTCGCCGATCCTGCCGTCCCCGGTGGACCGCCGGCTCCCATTCTCTTGTACGCGTCGCAGCCTGGGCAGCAAACGCTCGATCAGGGCGAAGGTGGAGGGAACCCGTTCGCCAGCGCTCTCATCGAATTACTATCTCACCCCGATCTGTCGCTTGCAGCGTTTCCGTCCGAGTTGAGGAGGCTCACTGTTCGTAAGAGCGACGGGTTTCAGACCCCGGATGTTCCATCTCGAGCGGAACCGGCCCGCTGGAAAATTCGGCCCAAGCCCGCGGACGAAACCAGGATGGCAATGGTGATCGTGTTCTCTGACTATTCCGCATCCGGAGGAGCAACATCACTTCCGGGCGCCAAGCATGATGCGAGCCGCATTGCCGCAGCCCTCACAGGGGCTGGCTTCCAGACGGAGGGGATCGTAGATCCGAATCGTATCGAGTTGCCGGATATGCTGCGGCGGTTCGCGGAACGCTCGGCTGCCGCGGAATTCGCAATCATGTATGTAACCGGACACGGAGTCGAGGTGAATGGAACTGTTCATCTCTTGCCCGGTGACTATCCGGTCTCCGAAAGGAACGGTGCCTTGGCGCAAAAAGCCGTTCCCCTCTCCCAATTCGCTCGATCCACTCGCGCAAGGCACGCTAATCTTGTTTTCTATGGAGGGTGTCGCGACGATCCCTTGGGGCCGTAGTGGCGCCGCCGGCGGCACAAGCGGCCTTGACCCGCCGGAGCAGTTCCTCGTTGCTGCCGATATTTGGCGGCAGCCAACGCACATCTCGGAGTAGAGACAGCATGGCCAGTCCGGTCTCCAGCCTCTCCACCCGCATCGCCTATGGCGCCAGGCAGCTGCCACGGGTCGCCTGGTATGTCGGCCACGGCCTGCTGATGCGACGACTGTCCGAGGAGGCGCGTCGACGCGACGGCGGGACCACGCGGCCGCGTGCCCGCACCGATGCGCCGGTGCCCGACAGCAGGCGGCTCTACGCGGACATGGCCGCTCTCCTCCAGCGCGACCTCGCCAATGTCGAGGCCGGCATCTATCCGCAGCCGGCGGATCACGACGGCCCGCTGCCGCGCCTGCTCGCGCGCTCGCGGCTGTTCTTCGAGGACCTGCCGGAGGTCCACCGCCGCCGCGAGAAGGGCGAGCGGCGGGAAGTGCTGAGCGCGGAGACCCGCGGCAAGCGGCCCGACTACTATCTGCAGAATTTCCACTTCCAGTCGGGCGGCTGGATGACGGACAAGTCGGCCAAGCGCTACGACACCCAGGTCGAGGTGCTGTTCAAGGGCACCGCCAATGCGATCCGGCGGCAGGCGCTGCCGCCGCTGCACGAGGTGTTCGCCGGCCGCGATCAGCGCCGCCTGCGGCTCATCGATCTCGGCTGCGGCACCGGGCGCTTTCTCGACTTCGTCAAGCAGGCCTGGCCGCGCCTGCCGGCGCTGGGGATCGACATGTCGGAGGCCTACGTGGCCGAGGCCAAGCGTCATCTCAAGCGCCTGGTGCTGGCTCAATCTGATCGTGGCCAAAGGCGAAGCCATGCCGGTGCCGGACGAAAGCCAGGACGCGGCGACCTGCATCTTCACGTTCCACGAGCTGCCGCCGAAGGTGCGCCGCGCCGTGTTTCGCGAGCTCGCCCGCGTGCTGAAGCCCGGCGGCCGGCTCGTCCTCATCGACTCGCTGCAATTCGGCGACGAGCCGGATTACGACGGCGCGCTCGAGCTGTTCCCGCAGAACTATCACGAGCCCTATTACGCCAGCTATCTGCGGGAGGACTTCGGCGCGATCGCGCGCGCTTGCGGCCTGACGCATCGCCGCGACGTCAACGCCTTCGTCTCCAAGGTGATGGTGTTCGACAAGCCGTGACCACGGCGCAGCGTCGAGGCGGAAAGGACGGCGATGCTCCGGACCCTTGGTTTCCTTGCGCTGGTCGCGGCCGCGGGCTGCGCGCTCGGGGCGCACACCGAGCGCCGCGCAGGAGCCCTATCCGTCGCGGACCGTGAAGATCGTCATTCCGTCCGCGCCCGGCTCCACCACCGACACCTTGGCGCGGCTGGTGGCCGACCAGCTCGGCCAGAAATGGGGCAAGGCCACGATCGTCGAGAACGTCGCCGGCGGCGCGATGAATATCGGCGCCGCCAGCGTCGCGCGCGCGGCGCCCGACGGCTACACGCTGTTCGTGGCGCCGCCGTCACCGCTCTCGTTCAGCCACCTGATCTACAAGGACCTCGGCTACGATCCCGCCAAGTTCGTGCCGATCACCCTGCTGGCGAAAATCCCCAACGTCCTGGTGGTCCGCAAGGAGCTCCCGGCGGCGTCGCTGAAGGAGCTCATCGCCTACGCCAAGGCCAATCCCGGCAAGCTCACCTATGCGTCGCAGGGCGTCGGCTCGACCGCGCATCTGTCGGGGGCGCAGCTCGAAGCGCTGGCCGGCATCAAGATGGTGCACGTGCCCTATCGCGGCGCCCAGCCGGCGCTGACCGACGTGGTCGCCGGCCACGTCGACATGTTCTTCGACACGCTCGCCACCTCGGTGCCGCTCTATCGCAACGGCACGGTGAAGCTCCTGGGCGTCGCCGATCTGCAACGCGCCGCCGCCGTGCCCGAGGTGCCGACCTTTTCGGAGGCCGGGCTGCCGGGCTTCAAATCGATCACCTGGTTCGGCCTGGTGGCGCCGCCGGCGACGCCGTTGGCGCTGGCCGAGAAGATCAACCGCGACGCGGTCGAGATCCTCAGGCGCCAGGAGGTCGTCGAGATGCTGCGCAAGCTCTCGCTCGAGGCCGGCGCCACCTCGCCGAGCGAGACCACCGCCTTCTTCGCCGGCGAAGCCGCGCTCTGGAGCAAGGTGATCAAGGAAGCCGGCATCACGCCGCAGTAGCGTCGGAGCAGTCACTGCGGCAGCTGCCGGCGAACGTACAATTCGAGACGGTGAATGACCCGCCCGATCAAGTCGGCGGGCTCATAGCAAGCCGCCCGCTCGCTGATGAACCCTTCGGTAGCTGCGCGGCAGAGCGCGAGCGTGTCATCGAACGCGTAGCCGCCGTCACGCATGCAAGATCGGACCGGTCCGGTGTGCTGCCCGGCCAGGACCTGCTCGCCGGTCAGCCCCTTGGTGGCGTCGAGGCGACATTGCGACATCTGCCGCTCTTGCGCCTCGACACAGCCGGCAAGCGAGAGTCGAAAGCGAGTGAGGAGAACCGCCCAGCGAGGTGTCACATCTTCCTCCGCATCCGCCGCTAACCCACTGCGAGCAGCCCGAGCTCGCGATAAGGCACGGCGCGCGCCGGGATGGAGCGGCACGCCGCCGAACTCCAGCGCCGCCGCACCTTGCGACCGCAGCGGGGCGAACAGCTGCCGCCATCTCCGCGAACAGCGGATTGAGCCGGCCGAGCTCGGTCGCCGCTCGCGACGATCGCCGCGACCGCCTCGCGCACGGTCGCTTCGGGGACACGCGGATGCGTCACCAGCACGTTGATCACCGCGACCTGCGGCGTGTCGGCATCGAGCCCGCGGATCGCGCCCTTGCGCATCACCGTGCGCCGATAATACGGAACCGCTTGCAGCACGGTTTCGAGCTGGCCCGGCGCGTAGGAGACGACGCGCAAGGCAACCCGCTCGGCCAGCTCGCTCATCACCTTGTTGGGGATCGGGCACTGGAACTGCGCGTCGATCTCGCCCGCCGCCAGCGCCTCGCGCGCCGGCGGCGAAATCGAGGTAGGCCGGCGAAAAGTCGGAAAAGCCCATGCCCAGCGCGCCGAAGATGACGTGCGCGTGCTGCACCATGCCGCTGGTGCGCGGCCCGACCGCGATCCGCCGGCCGCGCAGGTCCGCGAACGAGCGGATCGGCGAGTCCGCTCGCGCGATGAAGAACAGCGGGCCGGCGTTCATCGGCGCCGCCATGGCGAGATCGAGCGGCCGGGTGAACGGCGCCTCGCCGTTCTTGGCGCGGCCGATCCAGTTCGACGCCATGAAGCCGAACTCGATCTCGCCGTCGTGCAGGCGATTGGCATTCTCGGTGCTGGCGGAATTGGATTCGAGCACCTCGACCGGCGCCAGCGCGGCGGAGCGCTCGAAGATCGTCTTGAGCGCGTGGCCCTGGCTGTAGAACGTGCCGTCGCGCTCGGAGGTGCCGATCCGGATGGTCATGATGGTCTGCCGCCTGCTGTTGCGGAAAAATAGGCGCGCATGAAATGCCGGCACAATCGTGGCCGAACCGTCGCCGATCCAGCGAAACGAAGCAAAGGATTGCTTACGAGGGCGGCGCGCGATCCGTTGTCATGGCGTGGTAAAGTCCGGCGCTGTCCGTGGCGCTGCGCAGACGGCGTACCGAGTCCGGGTCCCTCAGCTTGCGGGCGACCGAGGCAAGCGCGTCGAGCGGCTTGCCTTCCGGGGCGGCCGGCAGCAACAGCAGGAACACGAGATCGACCGGGCGGCCATCGATGGCGTCGAACTCGATCGCCGGCTTGAGGCGCGCCATGATTCCAAACGGCCGGTTCAAACCCTTCAGCCGAGCGTGCGGGATCGCGACACCGTCGCCCATTCCGGTAGAACCGAGCTTCTCGCGCTTGAGAATTTCGCCGGCGACCGAATCGGCCGGCAGGTCGAGCGTCGCGGCTGCGCGCCGGGTGAGCTCCTGCAGCAACCGAGCCTTGTCGGAGACCCGCACGTCCACCATGGCATCGGCCGGCGAGAGAAAATCCTTGATGTCCATGGTCGGCTCCTGTGGCGAAGCGATCCGAGGGCAGATGGCCTGGTTCGATGGGGAATGATCGGCCCGGCTATATCAGTCTGGCGCGCGCAGGCGATAGCCGATCCCGGTTTCGGTCAGGATGTATTGCGGCCGCTCGGGATCGGCTTCGATCTTCTGCCGGAGCTGGCGCACATAGACCCGCAGATACTGCGCATCGGTCAGGTCGTCCCACAGCTCGCCGAGCAGGAACTTGTGGGTCAGCACCTTGCCGGCGTGCTGCACCAGCACGCGCAGCAGATCGTACTCCTTGGGCGACAGCTTCACCTCCTTGTCGCCGACCTTGACGATGCGCCGCACGAGATCGACCGACAGATCGCCGACGCGGAAGACCGGCCGCTCGCCGTGGACCTGCAGCTGATGGCGCAGCGCCGCGCGCATGCGGGCGAGCAGCTCGTCCATGCCGAACGGCTTGGTGACGTAGTCGTCGGCGCCGAGATCGAGCGCCTGCGACCTTGCCGGCCTCGTCGCCGCGGCTCGACAGCACCACGATCGGGACGCTCTCGTTGCGCGCGCGGATCGTCCGCAGCAGCTCGAGCCCCTGAATGTCGGGCAGGCCGAGATCGAGGATGACCAGGTCGGGCTTCTGCTCGAGCAGCTCGAGCGCGGTCTTGCCGTTCGGCGCCTCGAGGATCTCATAGCCCTGCGTGCTCAGCCCCATCCGCAGCAGCTTGCGGATCGGCGGCTCGTCGTCGACGACCAGGACCTTGAGCGGGGCGGCGCTCATGCGGCGGTGTCCAGCCGCTCGGCTTCGGCCGGCATCGGCAGCCTGATCGTGAACACGGCGCCGGTCCGATCGGTGCGGTTGGCCGCCGCGATGGTGCCGTGCATGGCCTCGACGAAGCCGCGCGAGATCGCGAGGCCGAGCCCGGTGCCGGCCCGCACCTGGTCGCCTTTCTGCGCGCGGTAGAACTTGTCGAAGATGTGCTCGAGGTCGCCGGGCGGAATGCCCTCGCCCTCGTCCAGCATCTGCAGGCCGACCGAGTCGCCGTCGCGCCAGCTCTGGATGCGGATGGTGGTGCCGGCGGCGGCATACTTGGCGGCGTTGTCGAGCAGGTTGAACAGCACCTGCTCGAACAGGACCGCATCGAGCTCGAGCATCGGCAGGTCCTCGGCGAGCTCGACCTCGACCCGATGCTGCGCCAGGATCTTGCTCGGCGCGCGCGCAGCGCGCTGCCGACGATCTCGCCGAGGTCGTGCAGCGCGGCGTTCGGCACGATCGGCGCCGGACTCGAGCTTGGTCATGTCGAGCAGGTTGGCGATGAAGCGGTTGAGCCGCTCGGCTTCGTCGATGATCGTGGCGAGCAGCTCGGCCTTGGCTCTGCTCGTCGAGCTGCGTCCGACAGGTCGCGCAGCGTCCCGGCCGCGCCGAGCACCGCGGCGAGCGGCGTCTTGAGGTCGTGCGAGATCGAGGTGAGCAGCGCGGAGCGCAGGCGATCGGTCTCGGCGGTGCGCTTGACCCGGTCCAGGTCCTCGACCAGGCGGACGCGCTCGATCGCCAGCGCGCCCTGGTCGATCAGGGCATCGAGCAGCCGGCGCTGGTCCGGGCGTGAGCAGCGGGCCCGGCTTGTCGCTGTCGATGCCGACGACGCCGATCGCGCCGCGGCCGGTGCGCATCGGCAGGAACAGGCGCTTGGCGCCCGGCAGCGTGTCGGAGCCGCGTCCCGCCGGCCGGTCGTTCTCCCAGGCCCATTTGGCGGCGGCGAGATCGGCGTCGTCGAGCGTGTCCTCCGGCGGGTAGCCGGCCTTGACCGCGATCGAGCCGTTCTCCGGCAGCAGCAGGACGACCCGCACCTTCAGCATCAAGGCGGTCTGGTAGGCGGTCGCCCAGAGCACGTCGTCGAGCGTGCCGACGCCGGCCAGCTTGCGGCTGAACGCGTAGAGCGACTCGGTCGTGCGCGCCCGGCCCATGGCGGCGACCGCCTGCGTGCGCACGCGCGCCGCGACGTTCGAGACGATGACCGCCATGATCGATGAAGAAGACGAACGCCGCGACGTTGGTCGGATCGGCGATCGTGAAGGTGTAGATCGGCGGCAGGAAGAAGAAATTGTAGCAGAGCGACGCCGCGACGCTGGCGAACAGCGACGGCCACAGGCCGTAGCGCACCGCGACGCCGACGACCGCGGTCAGGAAGACCAGGTCGACATTCTCGATGCCGAACCAGCGGCTGGATCAGCGCGGCCGACGCCGAGCGCCACGGCGACCGCGACGAGCGCGACCACGTAAGGACGCGGCATCGAACGGCTCGGCCCCGTCGGCGGTGCGCACCGTCTTCTTCGGGATCGGCTCGCCGGCGATCTCGTCGCCGGCGATGACGTGGACGCTGATATTGCCGGACCGGCGCACCAGATCGTGCACGACCGAGCCGTGCAGGATCTCGAACCAGCGCGAGCGGGTCGACTTGCCGATGATGATCTGGGTGACGTTGTTGGCCTGCGCATAGCCGATCACGTCGTCGGCAATGCGCCGGTCGCCGCCGGGAATGGTGACCGCCTCGCCGCCGAGCGCCTCGCGCCAGCCGCAGCGTGTCGGCGATGCGGTCGCGCTCCTCCTCGCTGCAGCTGCAGGCTGCGCCGGCTCTCGACGTAGAGCGCCGTCCAGGGCGCGTGCAGCCGGTCGGCCAGCCGCTTGGCGTAGCGCACGAGCCCGGCGGCGCGCGGATCCTCGCTGACGCAGACGAGAACGCGCTCGCCCGCCGCCCAGGGCCCGGAGATGGCGCGCGCCTGCATCTGCGTGAGCAGCTGCTCGTCGACCCGCTCGGCGGTGCGGCGCAGCGCCAGCTCGCGCAGCGCCGTCAGGTTGGCCGGGGAGAAGAAGTGCTCCAGCGCCCGCTCGGCCTGCTTGCGGGACGTAGACCTTGCCCTCCTTGAGGCGCTGGATCAGGTCGTCGGGCGTGAGATCGACGAGCTCGACCGCATCGGCGCGGTCGAAGATCGAATCCGGCACGGTCTCGCGCACGCGCACATGCGTGATCTGCGCGACGACGTCGTTGAGGCTTTCGATGTGCTGGATGTTGACGGTGGTGTAGACGTCGATGCCGCGGCTCAGCAGCTCTTCGACGTCGAGATAGCGCTTCGGATGGCGGCTGCCGGGCGCATTGGTGTGGGCGAGCTCGTCGACCAGCGACGATCTGCGGCCGGCGGGCGATGATGGCATCGAGGTCCATCTCCTCGAGCCACTGGCCCTTGTATTCGATGCGCCGGCGCGGGACGACCTCGAGGCCCTCGAGCAGCGCCTCGGTCTCCTTGCGGCCGTGCGTCTCGACCACGCCGACGACGACGTCGTAGCCGTCCTTGCGCCTGGCGCGCGCCGTCTCCAGCATCTCGTAGGTCTTGCCGACGCCGGGCGCCGCGCCGACGAAGATCTTGAGCTTGCCGACGCGGCTCTCTTCCCGCCGGGCCGCTTCGAGCAGGGCCTCCGGCGAGGGTCGCTGTTCAGGATCGCGCCGCTGATCCGCCATCCGCGCATCAGGATGTCTCTGGTCGCGCGCGCCGGACGATCTCAGCGCGCGGCCGCGCGGTCCAGCGCCAGGTTGAGCGCCAGCACGTTCACGCGCGGCTCGCCGAGCAGGCCGAGCAAGCGGCCCTCGGTGTGCTCGTCGACGAGCTGGCGCACGCGATCTTCCGGCATGTTGCGCGCCTTCGCAACGCGCGGCACCTGGAACAGCGCCGCCTCCGGCGAGATGTGCGGATCGAGGCCGCTGCCCGACGTCGTCACCAGGTCGATCGGCACCGGCGCCGACGGGTTCTCGCGCCTTCAGCTTCTCGACGTCGCCCTTGACGCGCTCGACCAGCGCCTTGTTGGTCGGGCCGAGATTCGAGCCGCCCGAGTTGGCGGCATTGTAGGGCGCCGGCGACGGTCTTGGTCGGATCCTTCGGATCGGGCGCGGTGGTCGCCGACGGCCGGCCGTGGAAGTAGCGGTCGCTGGTGAACTCCTGCCCGATCAGCGCCGAGCCGACGACCTTGCCGTCCCGCTCGATCAGGCTGCCCTGCGCCTGCGACGGGAAGATCGACTCCGGCGATGCCGGTCATGGCCAGCGGATAGACGAGGCCCGGTGATCAGCGTGAGGGCGACGACGAAGACGATCGCGGGGCGGATTTCTTTCAACATGACTGCTCTCCTCAGGCGAGGCGCAAGGCCGTGACCACGAGGTCGATGGCCTTGATGCCGATGAACGGAACGATGACGCCGCCGACGCCGTAGATCAGCAGGTTGCGGCGCAGCAGCGGCCCGGCGCCGATCGGGCGATAGGCGACGCCCTTCAGCGCCAGCGGGATGAGCGCGATGATGATCAGCGCGTTGAAGATGATCGCCGACAGGATGGCGCTCTGCGGCGTCGCCAGGTTCATGATGTTGAGCGCCTGCAGCTGCGGATAGAAGGCGAGGAACATCGCCGGGATGATGGCGAAGTACTTCGCCACGTCGTTGGCGATCGAGAAGGTGGTGAGCGCGCCGCGCGTCATCAGCAGCTGCTTGCCGATCTCGACGATCTCGATCAGCTTGGTCGGGTTGGAGTCGAGATCGACCATGTTGCCGGCCTCGCGCGCCGCCTGCGTGCCGGTGTTCATGGCGACGCCGACATCGGCCTGCGCGAGCGCCGGCGCGTCGTTGGTGCCGTCGCCGCACATGGCGACCAGCTTGCCCTTGGCCTGCTCGTCGCGGATGAGCTTGAGCTTGTCCTCCGGCGTCGCCTGCGCGAGGAAGTCGTCGACGCCGGCCTCGGCCGCGATGGCGGCCGCGGTCATCGGGTTGTCGCCGGTGATCATGACGGTGCGGATGCCCATGCGGCGCAGCTCGGCGAAGCGCTCGCGGATGCCGCCCTTGACGATGTCCTTGAGGTGGATGACGCCGAGCAGCCGGCCGTCCTTGGCGACGGCGAGCGGCGTGCCGCCGGACTTGGCGATCGTCGTCGGCGATCGCGTGGATCTCGCGCACCGCCTCGGCGCTGACCGCCGGCTGCAGCGCGCGCACCGCGCCGGCCGGGCCCACCGCCGTCGCCGGACGCGTTGAGGTAGTTCGAGGATCGCATCGACCGCGCCCTTGCGGACCCACGAGCCGCCGACCTCGACGCCGCTCATGCGGCTCTGCGCGGTGAACGGAATGAAGTTGGCGCGCAGCTCGGCCAGGTCGCGGCCGCGGATGCCGTACTTCTCCTTGGCCAGCACGACGATGGAGCGGCCCTCCGGCGTCTCGTCGGCGAGCGAGGCAAGCTGCGCCGCGTCCGCCAGCTCCTGCTCGGTCACGCCGCGCAGCGGCTTGAACTCGGTCGCCTGGCGGTTGCCGAGCGTGATGGTGCCGGTCTTGTCGAGCAGGAGCGTATCGACGTCGCCCGCCGCCTCGACCGCGCGGCCCGACATCGCCAGCACGTTGAAGCGCACCAGCCGGTCCATGCCGGCGATGCCGATCGCCGACAGCAGCGCGCCGATGGTGGTCGGGATCAGCGTCACGAACAGCGCGACCAGGACGACGACCGAGATCGCGCCGCCGGCATAGGCGACGTAGCTCGGGATGGTCGCGGTCGCGAACACGAAGATGATGGTCAGGCCGACGAGCAGGATGTTGAGCGCGATCTCGTTCGGCGTCTTCTGGCGCTCGGCGCCTTCGACCAGCCGGATCATGCGATCGAGGAAGGTCGAGCCGGGCGCCGCGGTGATGCGCACGCGGATCCAGTCGGACAGCACCTGCGTGCCGCCGGTGACGGCCGAGCGGTCGCCGCCCGACTCGCGGATGACCGGCGCCGATTCGCCGGTGATCGCCGCCTCGTTGACCGAGGCGACGCCCTCGATCGACCTCGCCGTCGGACGGGATGATGTCGCCGGCCTCGACCAGCACGACGTCGCCGACCTTGAGGCTCGTGCCCGGCACCAGCTTGATAGTCCTTGCGCGTCCGGATCCGGTCAGCAGCTTGGCCTGCGTCTCGCGTGCGCGTCGCGCCGCAGCGCATCGGCCTGCGCCTTGCCGCGGCCTTCGGCGACCGCTTCGGCGAAGTTGGCGAACAGCACCGTGAACCAGAGCCAGAGGACGATCTGGAACGTCGAAGCCGAGATTCGCCGCCGCCGGTGACGAGGTCGCGGACGCAAGATGACCGTGGTCAGCACCGTGACGACCTCGAGCACGAACATCACCGGATTCTTGATCAGCGTGCGCGGATCGAGCTTGACGAAGGCCGAGCCGATCGCCGGCACGACGATCTTGGGATCGAACAGCGCCGACACCGGCATCCGCTTGCGGATATTGTGAGGTTTCCATGGAGGTGACTCCGGATCAATTCGATGAGAACAGCGTGCCGGCGGTCATCGCGAGATGCTCGACGATGGGTCCGAGCGCGAGCGCCGGGAAGAAGGTGAGGCCGCCGATGATCAGGATCACGCCGACGACCAGGCCGACGAACAGGCCGCCGGTGGTCGGGAACGTGCCGGCCGACGGCGGCACCGACTTCTTCGCCGCGAGCGAGCCGGCGATCGCCATCGCCGGAATGATCATCCAGAAGCGGCCGACCAGCATCGCGATGGCGCCGGTGACGTTGTAGAAGAGGGTGTTGCCGGTGAGGCCGCCGAAGGCCGAGCCGTTGTTGCCGGTCTGCGAGGTGTAGGCATAGAGCACCTCGGTGAAGCCGTGCGGCCCGGGATTCGCCATCGAGGCGACCGCGGTCGGGATAGACCACCGCGACCGCCGTCCAGCCGAGATACATCAGCGGCAGGATCAGGATGGCGAGCATCGCCATCTTGACCTCCTTCGCCTCGATCTTCTTGCCGACATATTCCGGCGTGCGGCCGACCATCAGGCCGGCGACGAAGATCGCCAGGATGACGAACAGCAGCATGCCGTACAGGCCGGCGCCGACGCCGCCGACGATGATCTCGCCGAGCTGCATGTTGATCAGCGGGATCATGCCGCCGAGCGCGGTGAACGAGTCGTGCATGGCGTTGACGGCGCCGCAGGAGGCGGCGGTCGTGATGACGGCGAACAGCGCGGAGGCGACGATGCCGAAGCGGACCTCCTTGCCCTCCATGTTGCCGCCGGTGAGGCCGAGCGCGGTGAAGGCGTCGTTGCCGCGCGCTTCCGCCCAGTAGGCGACGGCGACGCCGGCGATGAACAGCACGCCCATCACGGCGAGGATCGCCCAGCCCTGGCGCTGGTTGCCGACCATGCGGCCGAACACGTTGGTGAGCGCGGCGCCGATCGCGAAGATCGAGATCATCTGCACGAAGTTCGACAGCGCGGTCGGGTTCTCGAACGGATGCGCGGCATTGGCGTTGAAGAAGCCGCCGCCATTGGTGCCGAGCATCTTGATGGCGATCTGCGAGGCGACCGGGCCGACCGCGATGGTCTGCTTGGCGCCTTCGAGCGTCGTCGCCTCGACATAGGGGCCGAGCGTCTGCGGCATGCCCTGCCAGACCAGGAACAGCGCGTAGACGATGCAGATCGGCAGCAGGATGTAGAGCGTGCAGCGGGTGATATCGACCCAGAAATTGCCGATCGTCTGCATCGACGCGCGCGCGAAGCCGCGGATCAGCGCGACCGCGAGCACGATGCCGGTCGCCGCCGACAGGAAGTTCTGGTGCGTCAGGCCGAGCATCTGCACGAGATAGGACATCGTGCTTTCGCCGCCGTAGTTCTGCCAGTTGGTGTTGGTGATGAAGCTGACCGCGGTGTTGAAGGCGAGGTCCGGCGGCGACCGCCGACTGCTCCGCCGGATTGAACGGCAGCACGGCCTGCAAGCGCATCAGCGCGTAGAGGATGAGAAAGCCGCCGACATGGAAGAACAGCATGGCGACCGTGTAGGTGAGCCAATGCTGCTCGCGCTTCTCGTCGACGCCGCCGAGCCCGGTAGAGCGCCGCCTCGACCGGCCGCAGGACCGGCGACAGGAACGTGCGCTCGCCGTTGAAGACGCGCGTCATGTACCAGCCGAGCGGCTTCACCAGCGCGACGACGATCGCGCAGTAGAGGACGATCTGAATCCAGCCGATGACCGTCATGGTCGTGCGCCTCTCAGAACCGCTCGGGCCGCAGCAGCGCGTAGGTGAGGTAGACCAGCAGCCCCGCGGTCACGAGCGCGGCGAGCGAATAGTCGAAGATCATGGCAGCCTCCTCAGAGCCGATCGCAGGCGAACGCGTAGCCGACCGACAGCGCGAAGAAGCCGAGCCCAACGGCCAGCAGGATGAGGTCCAGCATCGGATGCTCCTTGCGAAAGCCAGCGCATCGATGCGACAGCCGATCGCTGCAGAGCGCACACCGTCTCGACGTGCATCAAGCGGCGCGGCGCATTGGCATCCACGCCCTCGAAGGCCGAATACTTGCCGATGACGGCATATGTTTTCGAGATGGGAGCGCCGGCTCCGTTATAGGAATCTCATAAAGATCGAAGGCGTCTACCGCCAAGCTGAAGCGCGGCCACGACGCAAGATGGATAATACATGCCGGCTCGGAACTGACTTGCTTGAATTGCCGTGCATCTGGCTCGGTCCTGCGCTCTCGCCCATGCGGTCTTGAGGCGCTGGCCTTTGGATCAGCGATTTGGCAGCGCGGCATAGCGTTGCATGGATCCGCAGGGCGCGCCATCAGCTCCAAACGGCCGCGCTGCGGTCCGGCTCGAAGCGGTCCTTATAAGACGCCGGCTTTCTTACGAGATCCCTATACCGGCTTCCCTCCGTCTCGCTTCTTTATGGTCTTTGCCCATCTTATCGCACGGTCGCCATCCGTTGCTATTCATGTGAGATGGTGCCATGTTGTTCCGTCCGAATCGCGAAGACCGTCTCGGTCAATTGGAGGAGCAGCTTCGACGTGCACGCGCCGTCACGCCCGATCTCTTTTCCGACGTGATCGCTGGAGCGTGCGTTCGCTTCTCGCAGCACGCTGACACGGCAGAGGTCAGGGTCGATCGCCTGATCGAGGCCGGCGCTTACACCGATGCGGCGCTTGCGCTGATCGAGCTCGAGTTGCCGCACTGGAAGCTGCGCCGCCTCGTCCACGACGACGGCGAATGGATTTGCTCGCTCTCCCGGCAGCCGTGGCTTCCTGTCGATCTCGACGAGGTCGCAGAGGCCGCGTCACGAAATCCTGCCGCTGGCCGTCCTGACGACGTTTCTCCAGGCGCTGGACGCGACTGCCGCCGACGAGACTCGGGTTGCCACGGTGCCGTCGGTTCGGCCGGCGTCAGGGCCATGCGATGTGCTGCGACAACTTTTCCTGACCGGCGGATGACCGATGGGCACGGTCATGAGAGACTATTTCAAGGCGGTGCTCGCGCTGGCGGCGGCCGCGGCCGTGACCGTGGGCGTCATGACGATCGTCATCGCGATCCTCAAGGTCGATCTGGTCGCCCTGCTGGGCGGCTGATCGGCGCGAGCCGCATTCCGACGACCTTTATGCTGCACTTATGAAAACGTGCCGACCTCCCTCTCGAATTCATACGCGCCGGTGAGCACATTGGCGGCAAGGCCATACTGATCGGGCCTCTCGTCCAAGAACGACAACGACCTCCCGATCATCCGCTGAACCACCAGACCATCACCCGAAGGAGAAGTGTCATGGGCCAATCTGAACCTCCCTCTACGCGCTCATCTCTGTCGTCGCGGCTGTTCCGCATCGGCAGGGACAGCGATGGCAACTGGGTCGTCCAGGATCAACAGGGCCTCTGCGGCGGTCTGTTCGTTGATCGTGCCGAAGCGCTGCGATTTGCGCTGTTCGAGAACGGACATCGTCCGCAGGCCGTGATCATGGTTCCCGGCATTCTCGAGCTCGACATGAGCGGCAAGTCCCAAGGCCACCACCACTCCAAGGCCAGCGCGGCGGCCCCGCTGCAGCGCGTCGCCTGACGCCGCTCCCGTCCGCAAGGCAACCATCGACAGGTGGCTCACATGAACCGATTCGATCCCACGCCATCGGGCGAGCGTATCGTCGCGCCGATGATCGAGCTCGCCCGCTGCTCCCGCATCATCGGATCATCGTAGCGGGCGCGAACAGCCCCGAGCACATGTTCGAGCTCCATCGCCGCGGATATGCGCGCGTCGCGACGAGCGCGAATTGCGGGCTGCCGCGCGGCCAATTCGATGTGGCGCTGGTCGACTGGCAGCACTCCATCAAGGCGCTTGAAACCACCTTGGACTGGCTGGTCCACTTTCTGACATCAGCGGCTGTGCTGGTGATCCGGGTCGAGTCGAATGACCGCGCGGGCGACCGGAAGCTCGCATCGGTGCTGGAACGGCTGGGCTTTCAGATCGAGGCGGGCACCCGCTGCGAGCACGGGATCGCGGTTTCGGCACGCCGGCGGGACGCAGCGCAACTGGCCATAGCCGCGTGAGCGCGTCATGACGTCAGCCACGGGACGCCAGGTTTCGAAGCTTGCGGGCTACGCGCCGGCGCTGCCGACGCCGTTCGACGACGCAGGAGAGCTCGATGTCGCCGCACTGGAGCAGCTTTGCGATCGTCAAATCCACGCCGGCGCCGCCGCGCTGGTCGTGTGCGGGACCACCGGCGAAGCGCCGAACTTGAGCAGAGCGGAGCACGACATCATCGTCCGCGTTGCGGTCGAGGCCGCGCGCGGCCGAATACCGGTGATCGCGGGCGCCGGCTCCAATTCGACCAACCAGGCGATCGAATTGAGCAAGGATGCCGAAGCGGCCGGCGCCGACGCCGTGTTGTCGGTCGTGCCCTACTACAACAAGCCGACACAGTCGGGAATGTACGCGCATTTTCGCGCCATCGCCAAATCGACCGGCCTGCCGATCATCCTCTACGACGTTCCCTCTCGCACCGTTTGCGGCCTGGCCGACGAGACGATTGCGCGGCTCGCCGAGCTGCCGCAGTTCATCGGTCTCAAGGATGCGACCGCCGACGTCACGCGCCCGCTGCGCCTGCGATCGTTGCTGGGGCCGGACTTTCGACTGCTGTCCGGCGATGACGCGACCGCCCTCGCCTTCTTCGCGATGGGCGGCGACGGCTGCATCTCGGTCACCTCGAATGTGGCGCCGGGTCTTTGCCGCGCCATGTACTCGGCATGCAAGGAGGGCCATTCCGCTCAGGCCCAGCGGCTCGCGGCACTGGTCGCGAAGTTGACTGCCGCCCTGTTCAGGGAGAGCAGTCCGGCTCCGGTCAAATATGCGCTCAGCTCGATGCAGCTCATGTCGCCGCGCGTTCGTCTGCCGCTGGTCGAATTGAGGAACGAGAGCAAAGCCGAGATCGACAGGGTCCTGGCGCAAGCATGCGTGGCATATCCGGGCTGCATGATCGGCACTGTCTTCGGGCAGCATCAGAACGGCATTCGGTCCATCAGCGGCATGCGACAAAAACAGAAACTTGTGCTAGTTTCCTAGCGAGGCTTGCGTCGCATGTCGGTTCGTTTCCCCTCCAGGTTACGAAATGGTGGCGTAATGGGTTCCAAGGCACTCGTGCTCGAGCAACCCGCCGCGGTGTCGACACACGACAGCAACGAAATCACGAAGGAGCGGAGCTACGCTTGGGGGTCAACTCCAGTCGAGCGCGCCATCGCTTCGCAGGATCGGCGAGCCGGGCAGATTCGGGAATGGCTGCTGCTCATTCTGCGCTTCGCCGTCACGCGAGATTCGAACGATGAAGCTGGTGTGTTCGGCAAGGCCGATGAGCTGAACTCGCTCGGCCTGCAGTGGCGGCCGTCGGCCCCCAGCTTCTTTCGGCGAACAAGCGCCGAGATATGCAATGCAATCACGGTGACCGATGATCCCAAGCGGGCGGTTATTTTGAAACGGCATCTCGCACGGATCGACGACCTTCGTCTGAGACGAGCTTTTGAAGCCGCAGTCGAGCTCCGAGGGAAGGTCACCGCAAGCGTCCAAGACCAAGCGGCGAAGCTTGTGGGCGAGCCTGCCGCGCTGAGCGTACGTGCCGGCGCGCCGATCGGCGGCGCGATCGTCAAGCTGCCGAAATCGGCAAATCACCCTACCGCAGGACGGAGTCGCGACCCCGGGCGTGCTTCTCGCGCCACTTCGGGCCCAGGACCGCGCATGTAATATGCCTCGGTCGATAGGTCCTCACCTGGACGGCCGTCAGCGTCCGCCAGGACTCCATCAACGCCGTCCAGGCCCGACTGACCGCGGAGGCGAGGTCGGACACCCGGATTGCGAGTCGGTGGTCCATGGCCATTCTCCCTTTCCCGGCACATTAAATGGCGCGGGGGATAGGAATTCGAGATTGCCGGCGCGTCATTGTCATAAGCGCGACATAAGTGCCGCAGCACTGGACTTGCCGGCGTGATGCTTGACGGCCGCGCTGATGAGAGCGCGCAGCAAGCCGTGGCCAGACCTGCTCGCGTCATTGTTCGCGCGGACGCGACCTGAACCAACATTCACGTTGGGTGTCTTGGGCTGTGTGCCGACACGGCCATGCGGCCTGAACCATTATTCAGATTCACGGCATTCAGGATTCCTGTTGACGGCGTTCAAGCTGCGTTCATGTGAGCCGTGCTTTTTGCGCGGCGTGAACCGCAGCTGGGATGCGGTCGACCAACGAACGAACAACAATCGAAGCCCCGAGGAGAAGCGTCATGCGTCGAGCCCAGTCCTTCCCGTCGCGTTCCTGCCTGCTGTCGCGGCTGTTCCGCATCGGCAAGAACAGCCGCGGCAACTGGGTCGTGCAAGATCAGCAAGGCCTGTGCGGCGGCCTGTTCGCCGACCGCGCCGAGGCCCTGCGGTTCGCCCTGTACGAGAACGGCAACCGGCCGCAGGCGGTGATCATGGTCCCGGGCGTTCTCGAGCTCGACCTGAGCGGCAAGCCGAGCGCAAGCGGCGATCGCCCGAGCGCCTACGCCGAAGCGTCGCTGCAGCCGCAAGCCGCGTAAGGAATGATCGGCGGCGAGCCGCCCATGTAGGCTCGCCTCTCGCCCCGTCCCGCCTCCAGGCCAATTTCACGTCGGCGATCCGCTCCCGGATCGGCGATGCGACGGCCAACCTCGGTTCGTCTGAAGACTCCCCGCATTTCCCCGCTGCTTGACCCGCCTTGCTGACCCGCACGGCGCGGCCTACGCTCGTCATTGCAAATGGTGCGCTCGGGACATCCGGGCGCATGCGAGCGGGAGACACAACGCAATCATGCCAGTCAAAGTCGTGAGCCTCGGCTTTCTCGCCCTCAACGCCGTCAAGCAAGACGAGATGACGCATCACTACCAAAACGTGCTGGGGCTGCCGATCGTGCACGACACCGGCAACGGCGAAACCTATTTCGGCTGCGGCCATGGTCATCACGCGCTCAGCCTGCACCGCGCCGACCGTCCCGGCTTCCGCCACGTCGGGCTCCAGATCGCCGGAGCAGGCCCGCTGGACGATGCGCTGGCGGCGCTGCGCGCCGCCGGCGTGCCGGCGCAGGTCAAGTCCGACCCGGTCGCCGGCATCAAGAGCTGCATCGAGATCGCCGACCCCGACGGCTCCACGGTCTATCTCTACCGCGAGGCGGCGACCGTCATCGGCGGCTGTCCGAGCGGCGCGGCATCGGCCCGCGCAAGCTCGGGCACCTCGCCATGCGCTCCGGCAACCCGCAGCGCTGCGAGACATTCTACGTCGACCAGCTCGGCTTCAAGCTGTCGGACTGGCTGGGGGATTTCTTCGTGTTCCTGCGCTGCAATGTCGACCATCACACCATGAACTTCATCACCGCGCAGGAAGCCCGGCATGTTCCACGTCGCCTGGGAGCTCGACGACGCCGGCCACCTCACGCGCGCCTGCGACCTCTTGGGCCTGAACAAGATCAAGCTCGCCTGGGGCATCGGCCGGCACGGGCCCGGGCACAACCTCTACGCCTATCACTACGATCCGGACGGCAACATCGTCGAGACCTTCGCCGAGCTCGACCGCATCTCGAACGAGGAGCAGGGCTATTTCGATCCGCGCCCCTATCACCGCGACAAGCCGCAGCGGCCCAAGGTGTGGAACACGCTTCCGGCCGATCTCTGGGGACCGCCGCGCCCGGCGGAGTTCGAGCAGTGAAGCTCGCGCGCTAACCGCGCTTCGTGCCGATCTCGGCGGCGAGATGGATGGCGGCGCGGATGCGCACATAGGTCGCGCAGCGGCAGAGATTGGTCATCTCCGCCGCGATGTCCTTGTCGGTCGGATGCGGGTGCCGGCTGAGCAGGTAGGCCGCCGTCATGATCATGCCGGACTGGCAATAGCCGCATTGCGGAACATCGAGCTCGATCCAGGCCTTCTGCACCGGATGATCGGCATTCTGCGACAGGCCCTCGATGGTGGTGACGTGGTGGCCCTGCAGATTGGCGATCGGCATGACGCAGGTGCGGGTCGGCACGCCGTCGATGTGCATCGTGCAGGCGCCGCACAGCCCGACGCCGCAGCCGAACTTGCTCCCGGTCAGCCCCAGCTGCTCGCGCACGACCCACAACAGCGGGACGTCGTCCGGGCCGTCGAACTCGGCCGGCTTGCCATTGACGGAAAATTTCACCGACATGTTGGGCAGCCTTTCAGTGCTGGCATCGCGGTCGCTATTTTCCCCGCGCATTCGTGCTCTCGGCCGCCACCTTGAAGGCATCGTCGGGGAACGGCATCACGTCGAGCCGTCGGCCGGTGGCGTGCAGCACGGCCTGCGCGATGGCGGGAGCGAGCGGGGCCAGCACCACCTCGCCGACGCCCTGCGGCGGGCGGTCGCTCGGCAGGATGATGGGCACGATCTCCGGCATCTCGTCGATGCCGATGAGCGGATAGTCGAAGAAGTTGCTCTGGTCGGTGCCGCCGTTGGAGAACGTGATCTTGCTCTTGAGCGCGTTGGTCATCGCGAAGCCGATGCCGCCCTCGATCTGCGCCCGCAGCGTGTTCGGATTGACGGCGAGGCCGGGATCGACCGCGCAGAACACGCGCTTGACCGCGAGCCGGTCGGCGACGCGGTGAAGCTCCACGACCTCCGCGACGTAGGTTTTGAAGCGGCCGCCGCGGCCGATGTAGCAATTGAAGGCGATGCCGCGGAACGTATCGGGCGGCGCCGGCGTCGCCCAGCCCGACGCCTGCGCGGCGGCATCGAGCACGCGCAGCGCCAGCGGATCATCGGACAGGAGATGGCGCCGGTAGCCGTGCTGGTCGATGTTGGCGCGGTGGGCGAGCTCGCTGATCAGGCTCTCCCAGAAGAACACCGCCGCGGTCGAGCCGACCGAGCGCATGAAGTAGACCGGCACCGGCAGCGGCGTGTCGATCGTCTCCACCAGGAAATGCGGCAGCCGATAGCTCTGATTGTAGATGCCGTCGACCATGCTCTCGTCCCAGGCGCCGTCCGGCGTCTGCTCGAGCCAGCTCTTGCGGGTGGCGCCGAACAGCGACTGGCCGGCGACCCGCGCATGCACCGCCAGCGGATAGCCGGCGTCGTCGACGACCGCGCGCAGGCGGCCGCCGGCGTTCGGCCGGTAGACGTCGTGCTGGGTGTCCTCCTCGCGCGAGCGGATGAGCTTGACCGGACGCCCGACCGCCTTGGAGGCGTGCACGGCCTGCAGCACGTAGTCCGGGACGATCTTGCGGCCGAAGCTGCCGCCGAGAAACGTGACGTGCACGGCGACGTTGTCGGCGGCGCAGCCGGCCGCATGCGCGACCGCGTTCTGGCACGCCGTCACCGACTGGATCGGTCCCCAGATTTCGACCGCGCCGTCGCGGTAGCTCGCCGTCGCGTTGACCGGCTCGTGCGGCGAATGCGCGATGTGCGGCAGCACGAAGCGCCGCTCGATGACCGATGCCGCGCGCTCCTGCAGGATTTCGCGCGGCCGGCCCCTGACCAGCGCGGTGACGCCTTTCTCGGCGTTCAGCGCCGCGTCGAGCAGGGCGTCGATCTTGGCGCTCGAGAGATCGCCGTCGCTGCCGCGGTCGAATACGACGTCGAGCGAATCGATCGCACGCTTGGCCTGCCAGTAGTAGTCGGCGATGACGCAGACCGCGTTGTCGCGCGGCGCCTGCGGCGCATGGTGCGAGGCGCCGTCCTCATCGGCGATCGTCACCGCCGGCAGCTTCACCACGGCACGCACGCCGGGCATCTTGAGGATATCGGCCTCGTTGTTGATCGCGACCACCTGCCCGGTGAAGGACGGCGCCGTCTTGATGGCGGCGTTGAGCATTCCGGGCACCACCACGTCGATGCCGTAGATCGCGCTGCCGTCGCACTTGGCCGGCGTATCCAGGCGCGCCACCGGCTTGCCGATCAGGCGAAACCGGCTGCGGTCCTTGAGCGGCGGCGCGGCGCTCAGCGGAAGCTTGGCGGCTTGCGCGGCAAGCTCGCCGTAGGACAGCTTGCGGCCGCGCGCATTGATGACGAAACCGTTCTCGGTCCGGCACTGGGAGACGTCGATCTTCCATCGCTGCGCCGCGGCGCGGGTGAGCGCCTCGCGCGCGGCGGCGCCGGCGACGCGGAGCCGCTCGTAGAGCGCCGTCGTCGACATCGAGGCGCCCTCCTTCTGCGCGGGCGCCTCCTGCCGGAAGGCGATCTTGTAGGCCGGCTTGCCGGTCACGAACCGGACCTTGACGCGCGCCCAATCGGCGTCGAGCTCGTCGGCGAGAATTTGCGGGAGCGCCGTGTAGGAGCCCTGCCCGACTTCCGGTTGCGACAGCCCGAGCGTGACCTCCCCGCTCGGCGCGATGATGATCCAATCGGTGATGCGGTAGTCCGCCGCAGCCTTCGCCGCTGCCGCGCCGGTCCGGCGAACGGTGATCGGAACCAGCAGCGATGCGGTCGAGAGGACGGCTCCGGCGAGCAGGAAGCGGCGGGACACGTGCGGCATGACCCGGAAGGTAAGCGGCCCGCGTTTACGAGGATTTAATGAGTCGGCAAGTTCCCGTTGGGACATCGAATCTTGCGGGTGGCTGCGGCGCGGGCAAACGTGTGCCGCCGCGGCCACACCCCGGATCGATTTGCCCCGACATCTTGACAGTCCGACCGCGCTTGGCGCCCGATAGGGGCTTGGTCCTGTAGCAGTGGGTGCGCGTGATGCAGTGCTTGGCGTGCGGCGCCGAGATGCGCGTGGTGGAGGTGGTTCGGGACGACACCATGCCGGTCCCGGGCTACGAGCACCACACGTTCCGTTGCCCCGGTTGCGGCGACGAAGAGCGTCGACTGGTGTTCAGTCGCGATAGCGGATCGCGCCCCGCCGAGCCCGAGGCTCCGCCGACCGTACCGCCTGCGCCGGAGGCTCTCCCGGTCGAGCCGGCGCCATCCGTCACCGCACCACCCGTGCCGGCCGCACCCGCTGCCAAACCGATGCCATCGCTCGCGATAGCGCCGGCATTGGCGCAGCGGCTTGGCAAGCTGGTGGCATCGCTGCGGGCGCTGCCGGCATCGGCCTCGCGCCTGACCAAGACGCCGGCGTTTCTCAGAGCGCGCGCATCGGCGTCGCGCCCTGCCGAAGCGCCGATCGCCGCTCCCGCAGCGCCGCGCGCGCCACCATCACGGCGCGCCGAGCCGGCGCGATCCGTCACGACGCCGCCTCCAGTGGCGTCACCCGCCGTCAAGCCGGTGTCACCGCCCACCGCCCCGCCCGCGTCGGCGTCACCCGCCATCGAGCCGGTGTCATCGCCCACCGTCCCGGCCGCGTCGGCGTCACCCTCGGTCGAACCGGTGTCGCCACCCACGCCACCGCCTGCGGTGCCGGAGGCATCCGTCATGGCGCGGCTTGCGGCGATGTCACAGCCTGCCGAGCCGGCAGCATCCCCGCCACCACCAGCTGCGTCGTCGACAGATCCGGCCAAAACGGAGTCGCCGCCGGCAGCACCGCCTGCGGCACGCCGCACACCCGGCCGCGCCGGACAGCTCGCTGACGGCACCGCCGATATCGGCCGCATCCGAACCGCAGCCGGCGTTCGACGAAGAGGAAGCCCTGCTGCGCGACGCCATCGAGCTTTTCCGCCGCCCGATCCATCGATAGCTCACTCGGCCTTGATGCCCGCCGCCTTGATGATCGGCCACCACTTCTCGATCTCGGCCTTCTGCCAAGCGGCGAGCGCTTCCGGGTTCTGTTGATCGCGCGCGACCGTCTCGTTGCCGATGTCGGCCAGCCGCTGACGCACCACCGGATCGGCCAACGCGTCCACGACCGCGGCGCTGAGCCTGGCGATGACGCTCTTCGGCGTCGCCTTGGGCACCCACAGCCCATGCCAGGACGTGATGTGGAGCCCGGGCACTCCCGCCTCATCCACGGTCGGTATGTCGGGGGCCGCCGCCAGGCGGCGCTTGGCGGTGACGGCGTAGGGCTTGATGGTGCCGGCATGCACCTGCGGCACGGAATTGGCCGCCGGGTCGATCATCAAGTCGATCAGCCCGGCAATCAGGTCCTGCATCCCGGTGTTGCGATAGGGGACGAACTGATAGCGGGTGCCGGTTTCCTTCTGGAAGAAGACGCCGGAGAGATGCGAGGTGCTGCCGGCGCCGGCGGTGCCTTGCGACGCCTTGTCGGGGTTGGCCTTGAGCCAGGCGATCAGCTCCCTCAAATCCTTCGCGGGCATCGCCTTCTTGGCAATGATCAGCATCGGCTGCGTCGTCAGCATCGAGATCGGCTCGAAATCGGTCACCAGGTCGTATTTGAGCGAGTACACGGCGCCGTTCGCCACGTGCGTGGTGCCGCTGCCGAGACCGATGGTGTAGCCGTCGGGCGACGAGCGGGCGACGCGGCCGGCCGCGATGCTGCCGGCAGCGCCGCCCACGTTGTCGATAACGACGGGTTGCCCGAGCGACGGCCGCATGCCCTCGGCCACCACGCGCCCGATCGTATCCGTGGGTCCGCCTGCCGGGAACGGCACGACCATCGTGATCGGGCGCGCGGGATAGACCTGCGCCGATGCGGTCTCGATCGCTCCCAGGCTGAGAGCGATTGCGACCGCGCAGACTTGCGATTTCATCCGAAGGACCTTCCAGCAGCGGCTCGATGCGCCGCACCTTGATCCTACTGCAATTGGCCTGCTCGTCCCATGCTCCGGCCTTGATGGTGAGCACATCTCACGCGGGTGAAGGCCGCGATCGCGCCTTTGGCGGCGGGTAGTCAAACAGCGTCCGTGGTCCTGATGGGCGGTAATCGAGGTGGTCACGTCGGCGGTGCCAAGGGCCGCGTCGAGGCCGCGTGTATCAATCGCAACTCGCGGGAGCGAGCTCGTGCGCGACATAAGTGGCCATTGCACCAAGTGACATCACGAGAAGTGACATCACGAGGTTCCGGCGTCTCGACAGCCGCTGGAACCGCAATTGCGGGGCCGCGTTGTCATATCAGTGACGCGTTGTCACTTCCCCGACATCCCCTCCCCCGACAACGTGCCACGAAGAAGCCCCGGTGCTTAAATGCCCCGGGGCTTCCGTTGACGCGGTACTTGGCGACGTGCTGCCTGCGGGCTAGGCGGCGACGCGGTTCACCTTGCTCTCGGCGGGAGCCCCCGAACGCTTCTTCTCGAAGCCGAGCCGGCGATTAGGTTCTTGTTAAGAACCTCGGCCACCTTGGCTGGACCTTTTGGATGCCGAGCGAATTGTTCCATGATCTGCGACGGTCGGCCTGATCGGCAACTCGATTCGTGACGAGGGCTCCCATGCCCGTCAATCTCATCGTGGGCAATGACGGCAGCAATTCGCTGCAAGGCACCGCAGGCGCGGACGTCATCTACGGCTACAACCCGAACGGACCGCAGAGCGACGCCAGCACCATCACTGCGACCCGGGTGGCGAGCGGGCTCAATCAGCCGATCTTCGCCGGCGCGCCGCCCGGCGATCCCGGTCGCCTGTTCATCGTCGAGAAGACCGGGCTGATCAAGGTCCTCGATCTCACTACCGGACAGGTTCTGGCAACGCCGTTCCTCGACGTGTCCAGCCAAATCCTGACGGACGGGGAGCGCGGGCTGCTCGGCCTCGCGTTCGATCCGAATTACGCCAGCAACGGCCTGTTCTACGTCTATTTGATCAACACCAGCGGCAACACCGAGATCCGCCGTTATCACGTGTCGGCAAACCCAAACGTTGCGGACGCGGCGAGCGCCACGCCGATCATCACCATCGCCGCAGCCGGCCGCGAGCAACCACAAGGCGGGCTGGCTCGGTTTCGGACCCGACGGCTATCTCTACGCCGCGCTCGGCGACGGCGGCGGCGGCGGCGATACCTTTCACACCGGACAGAACATCAACGACCTGCTCGGCAACGATCCTGCGTCTCGACGTGCACGGCGACGCCTTTCCGGGCGATGCGACAAAGCAACTATGCGATACCTGCCGACAATCCCTTCGTCGGGACGGCCGGCGCCGACGAGATCTTCGCATTCGGCCTGCGCAATCCGTGGCGGAACAGCTTCGACCGCGCGCTGGGCACCTTCTACATTGCCGATGTCGGCCAGAACCATTGGGAAGAGATCGACATCGGCCAGAACGGCGCCAATTACGGTTGGAACACGTTCGAGGGTCCGGTCTCTCTCCGGGGGAGGTCCGCTCACCGGCGGATCGGCGGTCGCGCCGATCTACGCCTACGATCGCACCGTCGGGCAGTCGATCACCGGCGGCTACGTCTATCGCGGCGAAGGGCGAAGCGCTGCAGGGCCAGTATTTCTTCGCCGACTTCGTTCAGAACAAGGTCTTCACCCTGCGCTTCAACGGCAGCTCGTGGGTCGCCACCGAGCGCACCTCGCAGATCGTCACCGATGTCGGCACGGTGAACAGTCCGTCGTCGTTCGGCGAAGATGCTCGCGGCAATCTCTATCTGGTCGACTTCGACGGCGAAATCTTCAGGCTGACGCCGATGGTGGCGTCAGCCGATCAGGCGGACATTCTTCGCGGGCTGGGCGGAAACGACATGCTGTTCGGCGGGTCCGGGAACGACACGCTCGAGGGCGGCCCCGGCGCCGACACGCTGATCGGCGGCCCTGGAATGGATACGGCGGACTACTCCGTCGTCCGCCGCGGCAGTGACCGTGAACCTCCTGACCGGTCTCGGCTCGGGCGGCGATGCACAAGGGGACATTCTCGGCGGTATCGAGAACATCATCGGCAGCGCGCATGACGACACGCTCACCGGCGACAGCGGCGCCAACACGCTTGCCGGCGGTGCCGGCAACGACGCGTATTTCGTCGACCATGCCGGCGATCAGGCGAGCGAGAACGCCGGCGCGGGCACCGACACGGTCTATTCGACCGCCCATTTCGCGACTGTCGGCGAACGTGGAAACGCTGGTGCTGCAAGGCAGCTGCCGACCTGCAGGGATACGGCAACAGCCTGGCGAACACGCTCTACGGCAACACCGGCAGCAATCTGCTCAACGGCGGCGCCGGCGCCGATGCCATGTTCGGCGGCGCCGGCAACGACGTCTACTTCGTCGACAATGCCGGCGACGCGGTGATCGAGAACGCCAACGAGGGCACCGACGCGGTGTTTGCGACCGCCCACTTCGCGACTGTCGGCGAACGTGGAAACCCTGGTGCTGCAAGGCAGCGCCGACCTGCAGGGCTACGGCAACAGCCTGGCGAACACGCTCTACGGCAACACCGGCAGCAATCTCCTCGACGGCGGCGCCGGCGCCGATGCCATGTTCGGCGGGGCCGGCAACGACGTCTACTTCGTCGACAATGCCGGCGACGGGGCGATCGAGAACGCCAACGAGGGCACCGACGCGGTTTTTGCGACCGCCCATTTCGCGCTGTCGGCGAACGTGGAAACGCTGGTCCTGCAAGGCAGCTGCCGACCTGCAGGGCTACGGCAACAGCCTGGCGAACACGCTCTACGGCAACACCGGCAGCAATCTCCTCGACGGCGGCGCCGGCGCCGACGTCATGTATCGGCGGGGCCGGCAACGACGTCTACTTCGTCGAATGCCGGCGACGCGGTGGTCGAGAACGCCAACGAGGGCACCGACGCGGTTTTTTCGACCACCCACTTCGCGCTGTCGGCGAACGTGGAAACGCTGGTCCTGCAAGGCAGCGCCGACCTGCAGGGCTACGGCAACAGCCTGGCGAACACGCTCTACGGCAACACCGGCAGCAATCTCCTCGACGGCGGCGCCGGCGCCGACGTCATGTTCGGCGGCGCCGGCAACGACGTCTACTTCGTGACGATGCCGGCGACGGGGTGTTCGAGAACGCCAACGAGGGCACCGACGCGGTGTTTTCCACGGTCAGCCATAGCGCTGGCGGCGAACGTGGAGACGCTGGTGCTGCAGGGAGCCGGCAACCTGGCGGGCACCGGCAACGCGCTCGCCAACAACATCTACGGCAATTCCGGCGACAACACGCTCGACGGCGGCGCCGGCGCCGACATGCTCACCGGCAACGCCGGCAACGACACCTTCGTGTTCAACGTCGGGCAAGCCAACGGCGACACCGTCGTCGACTTCGACGGTCAACGGCGCGGCGGCGGGGGATTCGCTGCTGTTCGTCGGCTATGGCGCCGGGCGCGACCTTCACCAACATCGACGCCACGCATTGGCAGGTGAACTACAACGGCGGCGCCTCGCACGAGATCATCACGTTCAGCAACGCCGCGTCGGTCAATGCGCAGGATTACCTGTTCGTCTGACCGGACGCGCGTCGCGGGGGATCAGGCCTAGTGATGTGTTTCCAACACCTGATTCGGTTGCACTGACGTCCTCAAAGCGGCCTTGAGCAAGCAAGAGCGGGCTCTCGCTGTGACAGGAATGTCACGCCCCATTACTTTTGCTCGACATTCCTTGTGCGAATCAGGCTGCGCCGATTGACTCGTCGGACCGTATGCGCGTTGGAAATTCGACCGGGGGCGGCGATGCTGGACGGCAAGGACGATTTTTCGGACATCCGCGACGAACAGTCCGGGACGGCTGATGGACGGCCTGACATGAGTGACCTGCTGGCGAGGCTTGATACGCTCGAGAAGGCGTTGGGGCATTTCGTCCGCGAAACCTGCCGTGAAGCAGGACCGGCGCGCATGGGCAGCAGCAGGCAAGGGAGCTGCGGCGGGTGACTTTGCGAACGATGGCGATTTCGACTTGGCTTTCGCGGTCGGGCCCGGACCGATTGCGATCTGAGCGGCATAGCGGGATGATCGTCGCTCGACCTCTCGCGCTCTCTTGAATCAGTCGGCTTGCCTGCTGGCGGTCGCCGGCACGGCGGGCAGCGTGGCTGATTACGTCGCGGTGGTAGCGGAGCGGCGGACGGCATCGGCGCACGCGCCGATGTCTGCTCTGCGACCTGGTCTACGACGGCACCTGCGTCCTCGGACGTCCGACATCTTCCGGGTCGGGGACGCAGCCCACAAATGAGCAGGGGGAGCGACTTCATTTTGATCACAACCGAGGGAGTCTATTTCGATGAGAAGCGAGGGTCCTATCACGGGAATGTGGGAGTTGCTTGACGCCATGGACGAGGTCCTCAAGGCGGCCGATCCTGAAAAGCGCAAGCGGCTGGCGGAGACCATTGACGCCTACAGCGAAGACTTTGCCGACGAATTCTTTTGGGCGACCAGCGCGCAGGCGCCCGCGCTCCTGTACCACATGCTCAATACGGTCGACGCAGCGTGCCGGCCGGAAGCGCAGTCGAAGTCGCGCCCTGTCATCCGACTGGTCGACCGCAAGCCCGAAGGAAGTGCATAGAGACGGCGGCGGACAACTCATGTGCTGCCGACAAACCGATTTTGAGGCGCTGACCGTGAAAATCGCCGTCGCGGTCTCCGTCACCGGCGAAAACGGTTTCATCGGCAGCCCGTCGCGCGACGGCGCCCGCCTCGTGATCGAGGAGGCCATGCGACCGGCGAGACGCCGCGCATCGAGCTCGCCGTTTTCGACGACGCCAGCAGCGCCGACCGCGGCCGCACCCACCGGAAAGCGCGAACCGCCTGCAATTTAAAGCTGGTGTTGCCTGAGCGTCACATCCTTTCCGATGAAACTGATCTACAGATGTGGTCCGTTCTTGGCGCAGGGCCGGGCTATGAGAAGGACAGGTCTCATTGCATTTGCCGCCGTAGCGGTTGCGATGGGATCTGCTGCGATGGCGGCCGACATTGCCGGTGAAGGCACCGGTCTACAAGGCGCCGGTTCCGGCATGGACGTGGGACGGTTGGTATATCGGCGCCCACGTCGGCTATAGCTGGGGCAAGTGGGACACCACTTGTCCCTACTTCGCCACCTGTTTCGTGGGTACGCCGGGGACGTTCATAGCGGCAACCCCGGCGGGCAACATAGCAGCGCAAGACGCATTCTTTGCTTCCTTCACGAACACGGCAGATCCGAAGGTCGATGGCTGGCTCGTCGGCTTGCACGCGGGGCGCAATTGGCAGTACCAGAATTTGGTGATCGGCTGGGAAGCAGATTTCGACATGACCGGCGAGAAGGGTGCCCATAACGGCACCAGCTTCCTCAGCGTGGACCAGGGCGGTCAGAGAAGATTTTTGCGGACGGTCTCGGTTGTGAACGAGTGGAAATTCCAATCGTTCAGCACGACGCGCGGACGTCTCGGATGGGCCGCTGACACATGGCTCCTCTACGCCACGGGCGGTCTGGCGGTGGGACGGGTGGGCTACAGCGCAACCAGAACGACAACGGTGGCGAACACTCTTGCGGGAGTTCAAATCGCATCTGCCACCGACGCGTCTGCATTGTCCGAAAGCAAGACCAAGGTGGGGTTTGCGGTTGGCGCCGGGTTCGAGAAAATGTTTGCTCTGAACTGGGTCGCACGGGCGGAATATCTCTATATCGATCTCGGCACGCATCGTTTCTTTGATGGCGTCACCATAGACGGCAACCGATGGGACACCGACGTGCGGCTGCGCGATCACATCGTGCGGATCGGCATCAGCTGCCTGTTCAACAGTCCGGTCGTCGCCAAGTATTGAGCGAGATCAGCGCAGTTTCGGCCGCCAACGCTCGGACCGAGCTCCCTCAGGCGACGGATCCCCCATCGCTCCGATTCAACAGAGTTCGGATTGCGGCATTGTCCGGTTTCTATCGACTCGATATTCCGAACGATTGCGGAGATGCGGGTGCTTGCGGCGCTCGGTTTGAGTTCTGCCGCGCGCGCGGCTAGGCTTTCGCGCGCCCATGTCGAGCGCAGCGGGGGGCACGCCTTGCGACGCCGGATCATCCTTGCGGTCATCCTGTTGGCGGCGATGATCGCCGCCGTTCGCCTTTTCATGGTCGCCCGTGACTTCGATACGGCGGTCACCGCGCAGAGCTTCGATACCTTGCGCGACGACCACCCGGCGTTGCGCGCCTTCCTCTACCGGATGCCGAAGGGCGGCGACCTGCACGTCCATCTCTCGGGTGCGGTCTACGCGGAACGGCTGATCGAGTGGGCCGCGCAGCAAGGCCTCTGCGTGCGGCTCGCGGACTGGTTCTTGGTCGAGGCGCCATGCGCGGCGGACAAGCCTTCCGTCGCCGAGACCATGCGCGATCAGAGAAAATTCGACGCCATGGTCAACGCCATGTCGATGCGGTTTTTCTCGCCGTCGGCCGCCGTTCCGTCGGGCCACGACCAGTTCTTCTCGACCTTCGCAAAGTTCGGCGAGATCACCTGGCGCGTCACCCCCGAAATGACGGTCGACATGCTGGCGCGCTACGGCGCCCAGTCGGTGCAATACGCCGAATTCATGCTGTCCTTCTCGACCCGGGAAGAGCGCGCGGCGCTCATCGCGACCATCGCGCGGCCAGACCGATTTCGCCGCGATGCTGGAGACGCTCAAGCAGAACGGTCTCGACGCGCTGGTCGCGAAGGCGCGTACCGAGGTCGCGGACATTGTCGGCAAGGTCGAGGCGCTTCGCAACTGCGACGCGGACCCCGCCAAACCAGCCTGCAAGGTGAACTACCGCTTCATCGTACAGGTCAGCCGCAACACCCCGATCGAGGACGTGTTCGTGCAGACCGCGTTCGCGGCGGCCCTCATCCGCGCGGAGCCGCGCGTCGTCGCGCTCAACTTCGTCCAGACCGAGGACAATCAGATCGCTCGCCGGGACTATACCCGGCATATGCGGATCGTCGAATTCCTCGCCAAGGACGTGCAGGTCGCGCTGCACGCGGGCGAGCTGTGGATCGGCCTCGTCCCGCCGACCGACCTCACCTTCCACATCCGGCAGGCCGTCGAGATCGGCGGCGCGCGACGCATCGGTCACGGCACCGCGATCGCCTTCGAGCACGACGTGGACGGCCTGCTCGCCGAGCTGCGCCGGCGGCGGGTGGTGATCGAGATCAGCCTCACCAGCAGCGATGTCATTCTCGACGTGCGCGGCAACGACCACCCGCTGCCGACCTATTTGGCGGCCGGGGTGCCGGTGGTGCTGTCGACCGATGATCCCGGCGTCTCCCGCATCGATCTCACCAACGAGTATTTCCGCGCCGCGCGCGAGCACCGCCTCGGCTATCGGACACTCAAGTCGCTCGCCCGCAACGCGCTTGTCTACTCGTTCCTTACCGAACAGGAGAAGCAGCAGGAACTCGGCCGCTTCGATCGGTCATCCGCGGAATTCGAGGCCTCGATCACAAGCCAGCAAGCGTGGCCGCGACGTCTCTGGATGCTGATCTTGGAGGCAGCCGCACCGGTGCGCTGAGCTGCGAGGCGTGAGGCAAATGCGCTCGTAGTCGAGCGCTCGGTCCGCTACGTCTTCCTGCCGGTGGTGGCCGGCACGGCGGGAGCAGCGTGGCTCATTACGTCGCGATGGTAGCGGAAGGGGCGGACTGCGTCAGCGCACGCACCGATGTGCACTCAGCGAGCTGGTCTAGGATGACACCTGCATCCTCGGACGTCCGACATCTTCCGGGTCGGGGCACAGCCCACAAATGAGCAACGGGGGAGCGACTTCATTTTGATCACAACCGAGGGAGTCTATCTCGATGAGCAGCGAGGGTCCTATCACGGGAATGTGGGAGTTGCTTGACGCCATGGACGAGGTCCTCAAGGCGGCCGATCCTGAAAAGCGCAAGCGGCTGGCGGAGACCATTGACGCCTACAGCGAAGACTTCGCCGACGAATTCTTTTGGGCGACCAGCGCGCAGGCGCCCGCGCTCCTGTACCACATGCTCAATACGGTCGACGCAGCGTGCCGGCCGGAAGCGCAATCGAAGTCGCGCCCTGTCATCCGACTGGTCGACCGCAAGCCCGAAGGAAGTGCATAGAGACGGCGGCTGGCGCTCCCTAGGGGACTCGAACCCCTGTTTTCGCCGTGAGAGGGCGACGTCCTGGGCCGCTAGACGAAGGGAGCGTGAGGCGCAGATCGTCCAAATAGCGGCGATCCCGGTCATGCGCAAGCGCCCGTTCCGGTCGATCCGGCTGCTCGTGCTTGCTGTCGCATCTCGGGAAAGAAAGAACAATGGCTCGCACGGGACATGTCCGGGCGATGCGCGACGCATCGCCCGCACATGTCGCGGGGTTCGCTCAGATTCACTTGTCAAACAGCCTCCGTCGTTCGCCCGAAGGCGGGCTTCGACGGACTTCGACACTTGCCCGCCGAAGCTTAGCGAGGCGGGTAGCCAACGCTTACGCCGCCCGGGGACTTTGCGTCTCGGGCGCCGGGCGTCGCCCTTTCCCTTTTTCCTTCTCCCTCGCGGACGCAAGGGAAATGGAGCGCCGGGAGGCGCCGGGTGCTTGCGAGGCACCCCTGGCGAACCTTGCGAGGGTCCGCCGCGCGCCTTGCGAGGGCGCGCGCACCCCAGTGACGTAGGGGTGCGGCGCCTCCCGGCGCTCCACCTGCGACGCCTGCGGCGGGGGCCACGTTCTCCCCGCGCCGCCGGCGCCGCTCGCGCTCGCGTCAGGCGCTCGAAGGGCGCGCCATCGGCGAGGCGAATCATATGTTCATGATATGTTCTTTATAGGAATGTTGTCAAGAAGGCCCACGCCGCACGATTTCACGGCTCGGTCGCGAACCTGAGCCGCCCGGTGGGCTTGAGCGTGCGCAGATCGAAGGTGCGGATCTCGAGCGCGCCGCCGACGTCGACGGTGACCACGATGCGGTCCTCGGCCACCGCGGTGGCGAGGATGCGGGCGCCCTTCGGCAAGGTCGCGGTGACGTCGGCCGGCGCGGCGCTGCTTCCCTCGGTCTTGAAAACGCGATAGCCGATGACCCCGAGCACGGCGGCGATCGCCACCATGGTGGTCACGCCGGAGATCAACATCAGCCATCGCACCCTCGCGACCATGCTCGCGGCCGCGGGATCGAGGGGCGGTTCGTCGTCCGGATTGCTCATGGCCTCGATCGAGGGACGCAGCGAGACAGTGGTGGTCGCCGCCGAGGACGCCGGCGAGCGGCTCGACCGCGTGCTGGCGGCGCGCGTGCCCGAGCTGTCGCGCTCGCGCCACAAGGCGCTGATCCTGGCGGGCCGCGTCGCGATCGACCGCGCCACGATCCGCGATCCGGGCCACCGCGTCAACGCCGGCGACACCATCGCGCTCGATCTGCCGCCGCCGCAGGACCTCGAGATCAAGCCCGAGAGCATCCCGCTCGACGGTGGTGTTCGAGGACGCCGACATCATCGTCATCGACAAGCCGAAAGGGCTGGTGGTGCATCCGGCCGCCGGCAACTGGACCGGCACCTTGGTCAATGCGCTGGTCGCCCATTGCGGCGACAGCCTCTCGGGCGTCGGCGGCGTGCGCCGCCCCGGCATCGTGCACCGCCTCGACAAGGACACCACCGGCCTGATGGTGGTGGCCAAGACCGACCGCGCCCACAACGCGCTCAGCCGCCAGTTCGCCGACCATGGCCGCACCGGGCCGTTGCGCCGCGGCTATCTGGCGTTCGTCTGGGGCGTGCCCGACCGCCCCAAGGGCACGATCGACAAGCCGATCGACCGCCACCCGCGCGCGCGCGACAAGATGGCGGTGCGCGCCGGCGGCCGCGAGGCCATCACGCACTGGCAGGTGCTCGAGCGCTACGCCGGCACCGACGGCGCGCCGGTCGCCAGCCTGCTCGCCTGCCGGCTCGAAACCGGCCGCACCCACCAGATCCGCGTCCATCTGGCCGCGATCGGCCACCCGCTGCTCGGCGACGATGTTTACGGGCCCGGCTTCAAGACCAAGGCCAGCCAGCTGGGCCCCGAGGCCCGAATCGCGCTCGAGGCCCTTGGAAGACAGGCCCTGCATGCCTATTTACTGGCGGTCGAGCATCCATCGCGGGGCGAGAATCTGGAGTTCCGGTCGGAACTGCCGGACGATCTTCGTTGTTTACGCCACAGCCTCGGTGCCCAGGGCACACTCGGTTAACGGCAAAAGCCACGGCCAATCAATGGCTTGGGCGTACACGACGGGGTCACGGCGACGTGACGCCGAGATGTCTTTCTTTCGCCGCGCACTTATCCTGTATGCTGCGGACGCGATCGCGCTTCGCAGTCGCAACACGAACGAACGCCGTCGGCTCGGGGAGCGGCGGTGTTTTCAGCCTGCCGGGTCTCCGGGGGCAAACTTAGGAGGGCGCTATCATGGCCCACGCTGCGGCTTTGCCGATTCTGACGGCCGAATCCGGCCTTACCCGATATCTCGAAGAGATCCGGCGGTTCCCGATGTTGGAGCCGCAGGAAGAATTCATGCTGGCCAAGCGCTGGCGCGAGCATGGCGACCGCAACGCGGCGCACAAGCTCGTCACCAGCCATTTGCGCCTGGTCGCCAAGATCGCCATGGGCTATCGCGGCTACGGCCTGCCGATTTCCGAGGTGATCTCGGAGGGCAATGTCGGCCTGATGCAGGCGGTCAAGCGCTTCGAGCCCGACAAGGGGTTCCGTCTCGCCACCTACGCGATGTGGTGGATCAAGGCCGCCATCCAGGAATACATCCTGCGCTCGTGGTCGCTGGTGAAGATGGGCACCACCGCCAACCAGAAGAAGCTGTTCTTCAACCTGCGCAAGGCCAAGAGCAAGATCTCGGCGCTGGAAGAGGGCGACCTGCGGCCCGACCAGGTCAAGCTGATCGCCAAGCGTCTCGGCGTCACCGAGCAGGACGTGGTCGACATGAACCGCCGGCTCGGCGGCGATGTCTCGCTCAACGCCCCGATCCGCGAGGAAGGCGATTCCGGCGAGTGGCAGGACTGGCTGGTCGACGACAGCGCCAGCCAGGAGTCGCGGCTCGCCGAGAGCGAGGAGTCCGACAACCGCCGCAAGGCGCTCGGCGAGGCGCTCTCCGTGCTCAACGAGCGCGAGCGGCGCATCTTCGAGGCGCGCCGGCTGGCCGACGACCCGATCACGCTCGAGGAGCTCGCCGACGAGTTCGGCGTCTCGCGCGAGCGCGTTCGCCAGATCGAGGTGCGCGCCTTCGAGAAGGTGCAGAAGGCGGTGAAGAGCCGGGTCGCGGCGATGGAGCTGCCGCGCACCGCGGCGCCGGAGCTGGCGGCGCACTAAGGCTGCGCCGGCCCAACCGATCGGTTGATTCGATGCCCCGGCGGGCGTGCTCGCCGGGGCATCCGTTTCGTAGGGTGGGCAAAATCGCCTGCCGTGGCGGTGCGGTAGACAGCGGCCTCGCGCGATTTTGCCCACCGCTTCGACCGGTGTGGCGGTCGGTGGGCAAAATCGCGCGAGGCCTAGGTCAACCCGCGCCTTCACGGCACGCGATTTTGCCCACCCTACACATCCACCCGCATCTTGCGGATGCGGTCCTCGTCCAAGGTGACGCCGAGGCCGGGCGTGTCGGGCACGCGCACCAGGTTGCCCTCGAGCCCAACCGGCTCGGTCACGACGTCGCTCGGCCAAGGTGCCGATCCCGACCGCGAAGGCGCCCTCGAGCAACGGCCCGGGCCAGGCGGCGGCGAGATGCGCGGCCGCGATCGTGGCGATGCTCGTGCTCGGGTGGTTGCCCGGATAGATGCGCATGCCGGCGGCCTTGGCGATATGCCACAGCCGCAGCGACCGCCAGATGCCGCCGTTCTTGGCGATCTTGGTCTGCACCACGGTGGCGGCGCGCTTCTTGATGACCGCGATCAGGTCATGGTCGGTGGCGACGCACTCGTCGGTCATCATCGGAATGTCGCAGCGGCGCGCGAGCTCGGCCATGCCGTCGAGGTCCCAGATCGGCAGCAGCTGCTCGGCGGCGTCGATCCCGTACGGCTCGATCTTCTTGAGGAGAGCCGAGCGCGCCGTCGAAATCCATCCCGGCATTGGCGTCGACGCGGATGATGACGTCGTCGCCGAGCTTTTCGCGGATCGCCGCGACGTTGCGCAGGTCGGCGCGCGGATCGACGCCGACCTTCATGCTGAAGCTGCGGAACCCGCGCGCATGGGACTCGCGCGCGCCTTCGAGCGTCTGCTCGAGCGAAGGCTTGATGTAGAGGATCGCGCCCGCCGCCACCGCGTCCCGGCACTTGCCGCCGATGAGCGCATGCACCGGCAGGCCCAGGAGCTTGCCCTGCAGATCGTAGAGCGCGTCGGACACCGCGGCCTGCGCGTAGAGGCTGTGATAGATGGCCTGGTCGAGCGCCTCCATGATCGCGGCGATCGCGAGCGGCGAACGGCCGACGATCAGCGGCGCGAAGTGGTCCCGCACCACCGTGACCAGGCTCGGCAGGGTCTCGGCATTGCCCTGCCGCCGCCAGGCCTGCGTCTCGCCGATGCCCGTCGACCCCGGCATCGGTGTGGAGCCGCACGATCAGGACCTCGACGGCGTCGCGCGCGGCGCCTTGCGAGATCTTCGTTGGCTGCCGCAGCGGCACCCGCAACGGGATGGTCTCGACGCGCGTGATCTTGACGCCGGCGATGGGCTTGAGATCGACGAGCGGCTTCAAGTCCGTCATGTCGCAGTATCCCGCGCAGAATGAGAGAACTTACTGCACGCTGATGCCGGCCTCGCGCACCACGCCCTTCCAGCGCGCGAGCTCGGTCGCGATCCGCTGTTGCAGCGTCTGGCCTTCCTGCACCGAGCCGATCTCGACGGCGAGCTTTTCGAACCGCTCCTTGAGCGCGCGATCCTTGAGCGCCTGGTCGACCGCCGTACCGAGCTTGGCGACGATGTCCTTCGGAGTCGCAGCCGGCACGAACAATCCGAACCAGGTGACCGCCTGCAGCTCCGGCAGACCCTGCTCGGCCGAAGACGGCACGTCGGGCAGCAGCGCCGAGCGATTGGGAGACATCACCGCCAGCGCCTTGATGCTCTTGTTGCCGATGTGCGGCAGCGCCGACGCGATCGTCGAAAACGACAAATCGACCTGCCCGCCGATCAGATCCCGCAGCGAATCGGCGGCCCCCTTGTAAGGCACGATGACGATGCCCTTGGCGGCGATGCTCTTGAACAGCTCGGCGGCGAGATGCGGCGCGGCGCCCGATCCGCCCGACGCCAGCGTGACCTTGTCGGGCGTGGCCTTGTACTGTGCGATCGCCTCGCGCAGGTCGTTAGCCGGGAATTTCGGGTTCGCCAGCAGGATCACGGGCGAGACGCCGAGCAGCGCGATCGGCGTGAAGTCCGCGACCGGATTGTACGGCACGCTGGCGAACAGCGCCGGCGAGATCGTGAGCTCGGCCGAAGTGCCGACCAGGATGGTGTGGCCGTCCGGAGTTGCCTTCGCAACCTGATCGGCGCCGAGCATCGCGCCCGCGCCCGACCGATTCTCCACCACGAACTGCTTGCCGAGCGTTTCGCTGAGCCTTTCCGCAATAATGCGTCCCACCACGTCGGTGCCGCCACCGGGCGGGAACGGCACGATCACGCGCACCGGACGGTCGGGATAGGCGACCGCATCGGTGCCGGGCAGCCCAGATCGCCAACACGAGCAGCACGGCACCGAGCCAGGCTCTTGCATCTCATTATCGCGGTCTCCTTGAACGACGCCACAAGCCGGTCCAAAGAGCCGGCGATCGGGTGAATGCCGTCGAGCGGCGGCGACGACGCCGTCGGTCTTCTCAGGTCTTCACCCCGATCATGCGCGTCAAGACGGTGTTGCGCTTGATGAAATGGTGACGCAGGGCGCCGACCAGGTGCACCAGCACCAGCGCGGCGAGCAAGTAGGAGAAAATGATGTGGGTGTTTTCGAGCAGATCGTGCATGAAGCGATCCTGGCTCGCGTAGATCAGCGGCACCTTCAGCCCGAACGAATCCAGCTGGTAGATCCTTCGCCCGGTGCCGGCGAGCGCCCAGCCGCTCAGCGTTGCGCCGAACATCAGGAGGTAAAGTCCGATGTGACCGATATTGGCGGCGTAGCGCTCCCATGGCTTGAGATCGCCCGGCAGCGCCGGAACGGGATTCATCCAGCGCCACAACAGCCGCAGCACCAGCAAGGCCAGGAAATCGTAGCCGATTGCGGCATGCCAGGCGTAGTTCACCGCACGCTCGGGGCGCGGTGCGAAATGCACCATCCACGCGCCATGGACGAGAAGGACCAGGATCAGCACCGCGCCGATCCAGTGCAGCAGGATGGCAGGCCAACCCCAAACGGTCGTCGAGTTTCTGGTCATGATGGGCGTCCTCCAAGCAGTGGTGACTTGTCGCAGCGACTAGTTAGTGTGACAGCATGCAGCAGACCGGGCTCGCGCCCAGGAGCTCATGGGTGACACCGCCGAAAATCCATTCACCTAATCGGCTGTGCCCGTATCCGCCGGCCACGATGAGGTCGGCGTTCTCGTCGCGGACCAGCTGGAGAAGCTCAGTTTCGACCGGTCCCCGCGCTCGCCGCCAGATTTCATCCGCTACGATGACCTGGTGGCGGACCAGATAGCTCGTGATGTCGGAAAGTGTCTTCTTCACCTTGCGGGCGGCCGCATCCTCGCCAATCCCGACGATCAAGACTTCCTTGGCCTGCTGCAAGAACGGGAGCGCGTCGCGCACGGCGCGGCGGCATTCACGCGTATCCTTCCATGCGACCAGCACGCGGCGCAGGGCGAGCGGATGGATGATTTCAGGAACAACCAGGATGGGACGTCCTGCCCGCAACAGAATGACACCCGGATCAAGCAGGTCGCGCCGATTTCCGGCCGCGTGCCTGGCTCCGACGATGATGAGATCCGCAGCCCTCGCCTCCCGTGAAAGAACCTCCGAGGGAGTATCAAGGGCCGCCCGCCATTCAACGTGCTTCAGAGCTTGCCCTTGAGTGAGAAATTTCTTGCCCATCGCATCGAAACAGGCGGTCATTCGCTCCAAATCATGCTCGGTCGGTTCGGAGTAGACGACCAAGCCCCCCGCCGTGAAGGCCGGCGGCAGCGCCAAGCCCGCAACACCTATCAGCGCCGCCTCGAAGCGGTCCGCCAAGGCCAATGCGAGTTGGACGCGCTGCTCAGAGTCGCGTTCGACATCGAGGTGCACCATCATCGCCGCGTAGCCCATCAGCAATTCCTTCCGCTCCGAACAGGCGAGCATTCTCTCCCTTTGCCCGACGATGATCCAGATCAAACTGCCATTTGACGGCGTCCAAGTGTCGAATTTGGTCTGCCTCAAAGGCGGTGAGAGTGCGTCTGCCA